>NZ_JHWH01000020.1 GCF_000622145.1 Paracoccus yeei ATCC BAA-599
GCCAGCCTGCGCCCTGTCGAACAAAGCGACCGCGCATCCCCGCAACAGGGGCCGGCAGCAGCCGGACCGCGCGTCGAGGAGGAGGAAAAGAATGCGTAACGTCACCATCGAGAACGTCACCGACCTGGTGATCGGGTCGCTCGGCCAGCACGAGCCCATCCCGGAGCGCCAGCGCGAGATCATGACGGCGCTGATCCGGCACCTGCACGGGTTCTGCAAGGACGTGAACCTGACCCACGCCGAATTCATGCAGGCCTGCGACTATCTGGGCCGGGCGGGCGCGCTGTGTTCGCACAAGCGCCAGGAATTCATCCTGCTGGCCGACATCCTGGGCGTCGAGGTGCTGGTCGACATGCTGTCGAACCCGGTGCAGGGGAACGCGACCATCTCGACGGTGCTGGGGCCGTTCTTCCGCGAGAACGCGCCGGTCATGCCCAAGGGCGCCAGCACCGTGCAGAAGGCGTTCGAGGGGCAGGAAACCGTCTATGTCGAAGGCTATGTCCGCGACACCGAAGGCAACCCGATCCCCGACGCCATCGTCGATGTCTGGGAGGACGCCCCGAACGGGCTTTACGAAAACCACGATCCCGAGCAGCCCGACTACAACCTGCGCGGGCGGTTCGAGACGGACCGGAACGGGCATTACGCCTTTCGCGCCATCCGCCCGGTGCCCTACCCCATCCCCGGCGACGAGACGGCGGGCGAGTTGATCCGCTATATGGGGCATCACTGCATGCGCCCGGGCCATATCCACATGATGGTCAACCGCGAAGGCTATCGCCCGCTGATCTCGCAGATCTACGATTCCAGCAGCGAATACCTCGACAACGACTCGGTCTTCGCGGTCAAGGAGGAGCTGATCGGCGAATTCCGCAAGGCGCCGGAAGGGGCCGACACGGACTTGGTGCTGCGCTTCGACTTCGTGCTGCCCCGCCAGGAGGCGAGCGGCCGCGTCGCCGCCGAGTGACGGCACGGGGGCCGCGCCGCGCCGCGCGGCCCATCCGGCCACCCTTTGGGGACAGAAAAGGATCTGCCATGACCCAGCCCGCCGTCTACGACCTCGCCCAGGCCCTGCCGGACGCACCCGGTCGCCGCCAGTCCATCGCGGCCGTCGAAACCGTAATCGTCGACGTTCCGACGACGCGCCGCCACCGCCTGTCAAACACCGAGATCAGCGCCCAGTCCTATGTGATCGTCAGGGTCGTGCTGGGCGACGGCACCGAAGGCTGGGGCGAGGCCGCGACCCTGGGCGGGCCCCGCTGGGCCGAGGAAAGCGTCGAGGCGATCCGCGCCAATATCGACGGTTATATCGCCCCCGCCATCCTGGGCCGCAGCGCCCTGGAATTCGAGGCCAACGGCCTGCGCATGACCAGGGCCGCCAGCCGCAACAACGCGGCCCGCGCGGCGGTCGAGGCGGCGCTGTTCGACGCGGCGGGCCATTCGCTGGGCCTTCCCGCCAGCACCCTGCTGGGCGGCGTGGTGCGCGACCGGATCGAGGTGCTGTGGGCGCTGGCCTCGGGCGATGCCGACCAGGAAATCGACGAGGCGCGGCGCAAGCTGGCCGCGCGCGAACATCGCCGCTTCAAGATCAAGCTGGGCTTTCATTCCCCCGCCGACGACATGGCGCGGCTGACCCGGATCGTCGAGGCCCTGCCCGGCTGCGAGATCGTCTGCGACGTCAACCAGGGCTGGACCGAGGCGACCGCCATCCGCTACCTGCCGCGCCTGCAGGACCTGGGCGTCGTGCTGATCGAACAGCCGCTGCGCCCGGGCCTGCTGGCCGCGACGGCCCGCGTCGCCGCGCGCAGCCCGATCCCCATCATGATCGACGAGGCCGCCTTCACCGGCCCCGAACTGGTCGCGAACGGCATGGCCGCCGCCGGCAGCGTCTATTCGCTGAAGCTGGTGAAAAGCGGCGGGCTGATGGAGCTGAAGCGCGCCGCCGGCATTGCGCAGGCCTTCGGCATCGAGCTTTACGGCGGCTGCCTGCTGGAAACCAGCGTGGGCGCGGCGGCGCATCTGGCGGCGTTCTCGACGCTGCCGGCGCTGGAATGGGGCTGCGAGCATTTCGGCCCCCGCATCGTCCGGACCGACCTGGTACGAAACCCCATCGTCTTTCGCGATTTCCATGTCCACTGTCCGGCCGGGCCGGGCCTCGGCATCGCGATCGACCGCGACGCCCTGGCCGCGCTGGCGCGAAAGGGCTGACCATGCCGATCCTGCACTGGTCGCCGCGCTCGCCCTATGTGCGCAAGGCGATGGTGGCGATCCGGGAAAAAGGGCTTGCCGACAGGGTGACGACGCTGCGCACCCAGGCCGATCCGATGATCCCGCACCAGGGGCTGATGGCGGTCAACCCGCTGTCCAAGATCCCCACCCTGGAGCTTGAGGACGGCCGGTGCCTGTTCGACAGCCATGTGATCTGCCGCTGGGCCGACATGACGGGCGGCACCGGCCCGCGTCTGTTTCCCGACGGCGCCGCCGGGCTCGAGGCCGAGCGGGACGAGGCGCTTGGCACCGGGCTTCTGGACGTGGCGCTGCCCTGGCTGGTCGAGGCGCGGATGCGCCCCGAGGCGCAGCGCTCGGCGCAGATGATCGCGGTCTATCGCACCAAGCTGAACCGCATCGGCGACTGGCTCGAAACCCATGTGCCCCGGCTTGAGCAGCGGCCCTTCGACATCGGGCATCTCAGCATCGGGGTCGCGCTGAGCTATCTGGATTTCCGCTTCCAGGACGAGGGCTGGCGCGACGGACGCCCCCGGCTTGCCGCCTGGCACCGCGGCTTTGCCGCCCGGCCCTCGGTTCAGGCCGAGCCCTTTCGCGACGACCCCCGCCCCGCGACCTGAGCGTTGCGGGCGAATTTCCGGGTGACCTCCAGAAAGTTCATGACCTGGGGCGAACGGTTGTCCAGCCGGGCATGGACGGTCAGCCCGGTGCCGGGGTTGTAACCCGCATAGGGCCGATAGGTCACGCCGGGCCGGGTCGTCTGCGCCACGGATTCGGGTACCACCGACAGGCCCACGCCAACCGATACCAGGCTGATCGCGCTTTGGAAATCCTGCGTCAGCTCCAGCCGCCCCGGCGTGAAGCCCTCGCGTTCGCAGATGCCCAGCACCACGTCGGCATAGCTGGGCCGGGGTCGGCGCGGATAAAGCACGAAGGTCTGCCCTGCCAGGTCGGCGAAAGCCACCTCGGACAGGGCGGCCAGCGGGGAATTGTCCGGCAAGGCCAGGATCAGCCGTTCGCGGCACAGGGGTTCGCTGCGGAATTCCTCGTCCTTCAGTTCCGGCCGGGCCACGGCCACATCGATCTCGCGCGAGATCAGGGCAAGCTGCAATTCGGCGTTGTTCAGCGCCGAAAGCGCAAGCTCGACATCGGGATAGAACGAGCGGTAGGACTTGATCAGCGTCGGCAGCACCCCGTGCGAGGCCGAGCCCACAAAAGCGATCCGCAGCCGCCCCGCGCCCCCTGCCCCGACCAGCCGGGTTTCGCGCCAGGCCGCGTCCAGCGATGCCAGAATGCGGCGCGCATGTTCCTGAAACACCAGCCCGGCCTGCGTCAGCCGGATCTGGCTGCGGCTGCGGTCGAACAGCTGCACGCCCAGATCGGCCTCGAGCGCGGCGATCTGGCGCGACAGGGGCGGTTGCGCGATGTCAAGCCGGGTGGCCGCACGCCCGAAGTGAAGCTCCTCGGCCACGGCCAGGAAATACCGCATCCTGCGGAGCGCCATGATGTCCCCTCCCCCCAGAGCCGTCCCATCCCTGCCGACAGATACCGCGCCCCATCCCGCCCGCGCAACGGCAATGTCCCCTGCCCGCCGTGCCCGAGGCCTTCATGCTGCGGCAGGTATGCCATGATACCGCCCGTCCCGGCGCCACGGTGCGTGACAGCCGGCAACCGGTCGACCCCACATCATGAACAATCCGCCACCGCCATTCATCAGCACGGACGCTGCAGGGCCTTCCGTGCCTGATCGACCTCGGACCGCATGACGCAACCCTCTGCATGGTCGTTGATCGGCCTATTGCCTGCATGAAGGCATAAACCGTGGGTCCGCCAGCTCAGGCCCGACTGGAAGCTATCAAGGCAGAGCTTCTCAAACAGCGCGATGTCGTCGACCACCGGAAAGCCCCACTCCCGGTCGTGATAGGCTAGAAACTCGGGCAGCAGCGGCAGCGCGGGCGGCCGTCCGGGCCGGGAACGGTGCCGCTCATGACGGTGTCTTCAGGAAATCCAGCGCGGGCACCGTGCGCCTGGGGTCGATCTCGTGGGTTTCCGCCGTGACGATCCCCTGCGCGACGAAGGGATCGGCGGCGATGCGGGCGTCGTGATCGGCACGGCTTTCCCCGTGGGCAAGGATCGCGCCCCCGGCCGGGGGCTGCAGCGCGCCCACGCAAAGAAAGGCGCCATCGGCAAAGCCCTGGGCGATCCAGTCGTTATGCGCGGCCATGACGTCCGGCGCGGCGGCGCGGTTCTGGGCGAATTTCAGGATGGTGACGAACATGGGCGCTCCTTTTTGGCGGATGCAGAAATGTCCGGCAAGTTCGTCAGCCAGTGCTCGATGCCGGCCACCTCGCTGCCGATGAAGGATTCGTCCCGGAACGCCGTGGCCATCACCGCGACGCCCTGCGACCAGGACTGAAGATGCATCGCCAGCGCCGCGGCCCGGTCGCCGGCGCCAAGCGCCCGGAACTGCCCGGCAAGCCAGTCGCGGAACAGGCCGAGGATGTCGGCCGCCCTGCCCTGCGCATCGTGATCGAGCTTGGCGAGCTCCGAGCAGAGCGTGCCGACGGGACAGCCGAAGGCCATGATCCTGGCCCGGTTGGCGATCAGCATGCGGATGAAGGACAGGATCCGGTCGCGCGGATCGGCCCCATCCGCTTGCCAGCCGTCAAGCATCGCCCGTGTCTGCACCATGCGGCGTGTGATCACCGCCTCCAGGATGTCGTCCTTGGTCCTGAAGTGGTGATAGAAGTTGCCGCGCGAGATGCCCACGGCCGCCGCGATTGCGGCAAAGGAGGTGGCCTCGTATCCGCCCTCATAGAACAGGGCGTCTGCCTTTTCGACAATCAGGTCACGAGTGGATGGCGCGGTCATTGTAGGTCAGTTGTCCTAGATTGCGTCTGGCATAGGGCACGGGGCATCGAATCGTCAATGCCCTGCCGTCGGATGGGGTGCGTTGCCGCCCTGCCCTGCCCACTTGATGCAGCCAAGGATTTCTGTCCGCTGCGACGCGATGCCGGAGTGTTCCGCCAAGGCGCTGATCCGTGATGCCAGCGGAAAGTTGACGGCTGTCAACTCAGCCCCGCGCCATCTGATCGCTGCGCAACAGCGCCAGCACCATCGGTCCGGGCTGAAAGTCTCCGCCTGTCGCAAGCCGCCGCAGATAGGCGCCGGGGCTTCGGATGCGGTCCGCGCGCTGCAGGATGCAGGCCAGCGCAATCGCCCGGTTTTGCGCACCCAGGTGCTGACCCGCCTGCCGCCAGGTTTCCGAGGTTATTCCCAGCATGGGATGCACGAAGCTGGCCAGCGCGTCCAACTGGTGCCAGTGCCGGATCGGGTCGGGACTGTAGTCCTGGATCTCGGGGGCCGCCTTCAACACGATCTCCAGCGGCAGCGTCTCCGTTTCTGGCGTGGTCTGCGCCGGTTCAGATTCAAAGGATTCAGGGTTTGTATTATAATGGTGCCGCTCATTCTGGCTGTCATTGCCGCCCATTTCTGGCGTGTTCGGCAGCGCGGCCAGGATCTCGTCGCGCAAGGAACGCAGGCCCCCCGCCAACCGCGACAGCGCCTCGGCATCCAGTTTCCGCCGCAGCATCGGCTGCAGGGCAGCCAGACGGGCGCGCTGGTCGGCGGTGATGTCCGCAGCGGCGTCTGCCATGTCCAGGATCTTGGTCAGGTCGCGCATCAGCAGGATGACGGTCTGGCGGGCGTGGCGGACTTGTCGCGCCGTTTCGCGTGCCGCTTCGGCGGCGGCGGCGATCTCATCGGCCCGCAGCAGCAGCGGCCGCAGGTCAAAGCCGAAGACGCGGTCGATCTGGCCGCGGCCGTCGCGCATGGCATAGCGCTTGCCGTTCGGGCTGTCGTGGCGCAGCACGATCCCCGCGTCGACCAGCGCGGCGAGGTGCCGGCGCAAGGTGCTTTCCGGCATCCCGTGCAGGCGCGCGCCCAGGCTGGCGTTCGAGGGGAACACCGTCAGCGGTCCATCGACCAGCTTGCGGTCGGGATGAAAGGACAGCAGCGCCGACAGAACCGCAAGGTTGCGGTCCGTCAGACCAAAGGCCGCGCGGGCCTCGGTCAGATCCTGCAGGACGGCCCATTTGTCCGCAGGGTCCAGACGGGTAGGCGCCTCGGCCAGCGCGTGGTGCGCCAGCAGGCCAGCCGTCACCGGCCGCCGCCCGAAGGGCGTCGTGGAAATATGCCTCATTCGTGATCTCACAAGGCAACAGAATTGCATCCGCCGGGGACCGACGCTGTTGACAGCTGTCAACGATTGCCGCTATCTTCGAGGTGCTAGATCGAGAAGCGGCCCTTCGGGATGTCATGTCCTGGGGGGCTTTTCTTTTGCCGTGCCGTGCCTCCTTGTGTTGCCGTTATGCTGTCCGTCCCGCAATCAACTCCGGCTTTTCAGCCAGTTGCGGTGAACCTCGTCCAGGTGATCGACCAGCCAGTCCGCGAAATCGCGTCCCTCGGTACCCAGTTCGATCACCGTCTTTGTCTTGCCTTGCCGCACATGGCCCAGCACCGTGCCCTGATCGTCGCGCAGGGTGCGCGCGGGCCGTGGGGCAGGGGGGGCGCTGACGGCGGCGAACACTGCGGCAAAGCGCGTGTCCGAATCGGACCCCTGCGCCGCGGCGACCAATTCGGCCAAGGGGCGGCTGCGCGCCTTTTGCGCCAGCGCCAACCAGCGGTCGCGCCCGGCCGACGGCGCGGCGCCGATGGCGCGGATCAGCCGTTCCGGCACCGCCTCGGTCACCGACAGCATCCGCGAAATCACCGTCTTGTCGATCGACAGCGCATCGCAGACCAGCTTGCGGTCATAGCCGGCGGCCGTCATCTGCCGGGCGAAGTTCGCCTTTTCGATAAAGCTCAGGTCCTTGCGGGCCGAGTTTTCCTGTCCCTGCGCCACCACCAGGTCGCGGTCGTTCAGGTGGCGCACCATCGCCTTGACCGGCAGGCCCAGCAGCCGCAGCGCCGCCACCCGCCGCCGGCCGAAGACGACGTCGTAGCGGCCCTCGAAATTCGGCGAATGGCGCAACAGGACCGGCACCTGCTGGCCGTATTCCCGGATCGAATCCATCAGCGCCTCGATGCCGCTCGGATCGTCGTCCAGCCGGTCCTCCAGGCCCGCATTGTCGATCAGCCCGGCCGGAACCTCGATGATGGCGCGGCTTTTCAGTTCGTTGATCGACTTCGACACCGCGCCGATGGCGCCGCGGTCCGAACGGGGCAGGGGGGTGCGCGCCTCCTCGGGGACGGGGGGCGAGGCCATCAGGTTCTTGAGCAGGTCCTTGCGCGCCATTATCCCCCCTTGCGGCCCCAGGCCGCCTGTATCAGGCCCTCGATCTCGCCATTGACGGCGTTCAGGCTTTCCATCGCGCGCTCATAGGTGGCGCGGGTGAACTGGCCTTTTTCGACTTCGTACAGCGTCTGCTTGGTGATCCCCGCATCCGAAATCGCGGTGGATTTCAGCACCGGATGGTTCAGCACATGATCGCCGAACATCGAGCGCATGAAGCTGACCATCTGGTTCTGCGGCCCGTCGCCCGGCTCGTAGCGGGTCACGACATAGCGCATCCAGTCGTAATCCATGCTACCGCCCGCCTCGGCGACCACGCCCAGCAGGTTCGAGGTCATCAACAGGAACTGGCACATGGACATCACGTCCAGCATCTGCGGATGTACGGTGACAAGGATGGCGGTGGCGGCCGACAGCGCGGACATGGTCAGGAACCCCAACTGCGGCGGGCAGTCGATCACCACGACATCGTAATCCGCCTCGACTTCGGCGAGAACGTCGCCAATCCTGGTAAAGAAGTAGTTACCCGAGCGTTCGCGCAACGCCATCGGCGTCGTATGCTCGAACTCCATCAGGTCGAGGTTGCCGGGAATCAGGTCGAGGTTCGTGAAATAGGTGTGCTGGATCACCTGCCGCAGCGGCACCGGGTCGTCGTAGCGGATCGCATCATAGATCGTGCCGCCGTCGCGCAGGTCGAATTCCGGCTGCACGCCGTGCAGGGCCGACAGGCTGGCCTGCGGGTCCAGGTCGATGGCAAGGACGCGATAGCCGTCCAGCGCCAGCTTTTGCGCCAGATGCGCGGCGGTGGTGGTCTTGCCCGACCCGCCCTTGAAATTAATGACGGTGATGACCTGCAAATGGTCGCCCGCGCGCCGGCCTGGCAGATAGGTTCCAGCGGATTTCGCCCCCTTTTCAAGCAGTTCTCGCAGCGCCTGAATGTCGGCCGGCGTGTAATAACGCCGCCCGCCGGCCCGCGTTTCGGGCGAGGGGCCCTTGCCCTCGAGGTCCAGCTTGCGCAGATAGGCGTCCTTGACGCCCAGAAGGTCCGCCACCTCGCCCGAGGTGAAGCGCCGCAGCTCGCGCCGCGCATCCGGCGGAAACAGCTGTTCGCGATGCGCCTGCAAGCGTTCGGACAGGGCGGCGGCATGGTCGCCGACCAGCTTGTCGATGCGTGTCTTTGGCCCGGCACTGCCCATGTCGGTGTCCTTTGCTCGTTCCGGGGCGGTTGTTGTTACGCTTTGACCCGTCTTATTCTGTTTATGCCGTAAATTAATCGGCGCTTTTTTCGATTCTGACAAGCAACTTTCACCGCCAAGCGCCCGATTTTATTCCCATAAGGGCGGTCGCTTCAGGGCAAGGCCTTGATCTGGCAATGCGTTCTTGCTATATGCAAGGAGGATCAGCCAAATGCATTGTGAACCGTCATGTCCGAATCCAGCGTCACCATCAAGGGCCAGACCACGCTGCCCAAGGCGGTGCGGCAGGCCCTGGACCTGTCGCCCGGCGACCGGCTGCGCTATGTCATCCTGGACGACGGCCAGGTGCGGCTGATGCGCAGGGTGCCGGTGGCTGGACTGGCCGGGCTGTTGCGCCGTCCCGGACAACCCGCCCTGACGGTCGAGGACATGGACCGCGCCGTGGCCGAGGGCGCGCGCGACGCATGATCGCGCTGGACACCAATGTCCTGGTCCGCTTCCTTGTCCAGGACGATGCGCAGCAGGCGGCGCAGGCCAACGCGGTCTTCGCCGCCCTGACCGAAGCCGAGCCCGCCTTTCTGTGCCGCGAGGTTCTGGCCGAACTGGTCTGGGTGCTCGAGCGCGCCTATCGCCTGCCGCGCGCCGATATCGCCGGCGCCATCGACGGCTTGCTGGCATCGCGCGAGATCGTGGTCGAGCAGGCCGACCGGGTGGGGCTTGCCAACGACCGCTATCGCCAGGGCGGGGCTGGGTTCTCGGACCAGATGATCGCGCTGGCCGCGCGCGAGGCCGGCTGCGCCGCGGTCCTGAGCTTTGACCGGCAGGCGATCTCGGGCGCCGGGATGACGGCCGTTCCCGCCCCGGCCTGAGGAGGGCCTGCCCCGGACATTTCCGCCATGGCGATCCAGTTCCGCCTGGGGCCGAAGCGCGGGTCGGGTGACGCGACGCCGCGCCGGCATTCTTCTGGCGCCTCACGAGCGCTTCCCATGAACCGGCGGGATCAGGCGGTTCATGTCCGAGCTTTCCGACACCGCCGCTCCGACCCTGCGCCGTCACCCTGGTCTTCATGGTGCCGACGGCCTGCGGAGGCATAAAAAAGCACAGGTGCGGCGCCTAAAAAGAACATAAAAAAACTATTGCATGCAATCGAATCTGTACTGATACTGAAAAAACCAGAAGCATCTTGCCGCGGTCGGCAAAGGCAGCCCACTTCGGACAGCGAAGGGGCAGGCAGAGTGCTCGCGACTCCACCTCCTGTCCGTGGGGAGTAACAGGGATATGATTGCTTTCATCCTGCGCCGTGTCGCGCAGGCCGTTCTGGTCATGCTTGTCATGACGATCATCGTCTTCATCGGCGTGAATGTGATCGGCAACCCGGTCGACATCATGATTTCGCCGCAGGCCGATCTGGCCGAGCGTCAACGGATCATCGCCGAGCTTGGTCTGGATCAGCCGATCTGGCGGCAATATCTGAATTTCGTCGGCGGGCTGCTGAACGGCGATCTGGGCGTCAGCTACGTCTACAACCGCCCCTCGCTGGACCTGATCCTGGAACGCCTGCCCGCGACGCTGGAACTGGCCGCGACCGCGATGGTCATCGCCATCGTCATCGGCATTCCGGCGGGACTTTACGCGGGGCTTTATCCGCGCGCGGTGCTGTCGCGGCTGCTGATGGCGGCCAGCGTGCTGGGGTTTTCGCTGCCGACCTTCTGGGTCGGGCTCCTGATGATCATGGTCTTCGCCGTCCACCTGGGCATCCTGCCCAGCGGCGGGCGCGGCGATACGGTCCGCCTTCTTGGCATGCAATGGTCGATCTTCAGCCATAACGGGCTGGCCTATATCATCATGCCCGCGCTGAACCTGGCGCTGTTCAAGACCTCGCTGATCCTGCGCATGACGCAGGCCGGCGTGCGCGAGGTGATGCCGCAGGATTACGTCAAGGTCGCGCGCGCCAAGGGCCTGAGCCCGGCGCGGGTGGTCTGGGTACATGTGCTGAAGAACGTCATGATCCCCGTGGTCACCATCATCGGGCTGGAGTTCGGCTCGGTCGTGGCCTTTTCGGTGGTGACGGAAAAGATCTTCGCCTGGCCGGGGATCGGCAAGCTGATCATCGACAGCATCGGCTCGCTCGATCGTCCGGTGATCATCGCCTATCTGATGATGATCGTGGCGCTGTTCGTGCTGATCAACCTGATCGTCGACCTTCTCTACATCCTGCTCGACCCCCGGGTCAGGACCGCAGGCGGACGGAGCTGAACCCGTGTCGGATAACGTCAATCCCATCGTCGAAGCCCCCGCCCTGCAAGAGGGCAGCGCCCTGGCCGTGGCCCGCAAGATCCTGCGCGACCTGATCCGCTCGCCCGTGGCGGCGGTGGCGCTGGTCGTGACCGTCGCGATCTGTCTTGTCGCGGTCTTCGCGCCCTTCATCGTGCCGCAGAACCCCTATGACCTGCAGCAACTCAGCGTGCTGGACGGGCTTCAGCCGCCGGGGGGTGCGCCGATGATGGGCGGCTATACCTTCATCCTGGGCAGCGACAGCCAGGGCCGCGACATGTATTCGGCCATCGTCTACGGACTGCGCATCTCGTTGCTGGTGGGGCTCGCCTCGGCGGTGTTCGCGGCGCTGGTCGGCGCCTCGCTGGGGCTGATCGCGGCCTATGCCGGCGGGCGCACCGAAACCGCGATCATGCGGCTGGTCGATCTGCAGCTGTCCTTTCCGACCATCCTTGTCGCGCTGATGATCCTGGCCTTTCTGGGCAAGGGGGTCGGCAACGTCATCCTGGCGCTGATCATCGTCGAATGGGCGACCTTCGCGCGCACCGCGCGCGCCGCCGCCCTGGTCGAGATCCGCAAGGAATACATCGCCGCCGCCGAGACCATGGCGCTGTCGCATTGGCGCATCCTGACGCGGCATCTGCTGCCCAACTGCATTCCGCCGCTGATCGTCATCGTGACCATGCTGGTCGCCCGCGCGATTTCCCTGGAAGCGACGCTGTCCTTCCTGGGCGTCGGCGTGCCGATCACCGAACCCAGCCTGGGGCTGCTGATCTCGAACGGCTACGAATACATGTTCGCGGGCCATTACTGGCTCAGCATCTTCCCCGGCATCGCACTGCTCGTCACCATCCTGTCGATCAACCTGGTCGGCGACCGGCTGCGCGAAATCCTGAATCCGCAGAACAATGCCTGAGGTGGCCCATGTATGACCAACCGCCGCCCGCCGCAGAGCGTCGTGCCGATGCGGTGACGAATCCGGTGCTGCGGGTCCGGAACCTGACGACCGCCTTTCGCCGCGATGACATGTGGACCGAGGTGATCCGCAACATCTCGTTCCACATCGACCCGGGCGAGACCCTGGCCGTGGTGGGCGAATCCGGTTCGGGCAAAAGCGTCACCGCGAATTCGATCATGCGCCTGCTGCCGCAGCATTCCAGCCGCATCACCGGCCAGGTCGAATTCGCCGGCCGGTCGCTGCTGGAACTGCCCGAAAGCGCGATGCGCCGCATCCGCGGCAACGAGATCGGCATGATCTTCCAGGAGGCCGGGCTGAACCCGACCTATACCGTCGGCTTCCAGTTGATCGAGACCCTGCGCCAGCACCGCCGCATGGGCCACGCCGAAGCCAGGGCCGAGGCGACCCGGCTGCTTGAGCGTGTGCGCATCCCGGCCGCCGCGCGGCGGATGGCGGACTATCCGCACAAGCTGTCGGGCGGGATGCGGCAGCGGGTCTCCATCGCCATGGCCATGGCCTGCAAGCCGCGCCTGCTGATCGCGGACGAGCCGACCACGGCGCTGGACGTGACCGTCCAGGCGCAGATCCTTGAACTGATCAAGCAACTGCAGGAAGAAGAGGCGATGTCGGTCCTGTTCATCACCCATGACATGGGGGTGGTGGCGGAAATCTCGGACCGGACGCTGGTGATGCTGCGCGGCGATTGCGTCGAGACCGCGCCCACCGCCGATCTGTTCCGCGCCCCGCGCGCGGCCTATACCCGGCGGCTCATGGCGGCGGTGCCGGTGCTGGGGGCGATGCAGGGGTGCGACACGCCGCAGCCTTTTCCCCGGCTCGATCCCGAAACCGGCCGGCCGGCGCCGGCGGCCGAGCAGCCCCGAACCGTGCGGGCCGACCAGCCCCCGGTGCTGGAGGTCGAGGACCTGGTGGTGCGCTTCGACCTGCGCGGCGGCTTGATGAACCGGGTCTCGGCGCGCGTCCACGCCGTCGAGGGCGTCAGCTTTCACGTCATGCCCGGCGAAACCCTGTCCATTGTCGGCGAATCCGGCTGCGGCAAGTCCACCACCGCGCGGGCGGTGATGCGGCTGCAACAGCCCGGCGCGGGCCGGATCCGCGTCGCGGGGCAGGATATCTCCAGGCTCGACGGCAAGGGGCTGGTGCGGCTGCGCCGCGATTGCCAGATGGTGTTCCAGGACCCCTATGCCAGCCTGAACGGGCGGATGAAGATCGGCGACGCCATTGCCGAGCCGATCCTCCAGCACGCCATCCTGCCGCGCGCCCAGGTGCGGGCGCGGGTGGGGGCGCTTCTGGAACAGGTGGGGCTCTCGGCGGATATGGCGGGGCGCTATCCGCACCAGTTTTCGGGCGGCCAGCGCCAGCGCCTCTGCATCGCACGCGCCCTGGCCTTCGAGCCGAAACTGATCGTCGCGGACGAGGCGGTGTCGGCGCTGGATGTCTCGATCAAGGCGCAGGTGGTCAACCTGATGCTGGAACTGCAAGCCAGCCTCGGCCTGTCCTTCCTGTTCATCAGCCACGACATGGCCATCGTCGAACGGCTCAGCCACCGCGTTGCCGTGATGTATCTGGGCCGCATCGTCGAAATCGGCCCACGCGCCGCGATCTTTGACCACCCGGCGCATCCCTATACCCGCCGGCTGATCTCGGCCGTGCCGGCGACCGATCCGACCAACCGCCATCTGCGGCGCGATTTCTCCGCCTCCGAGATCAGCAGCCCGGTCCGGGCCCTGGACTATCGGGTGCCGGACCTGCCGATGCGGCAGGTCGGTCCGGGCCATTTCGTCCGCGAACCGGAATGAACGGGCAGGGGTCGCCCGCAGCCATGACCGCCGGAGGCCTCATCCGGTCCCGGCTGCCTTTTGAACGCTTCAGGGGATGCTTCCATGAAGGATGACGACAAGAAAGCCAGCGGCGCGCGGACGGTCGAAACCACGCTGTGCCACGTCGGGCGCCGCTCGGCCGAGCATCACGGCGCGGTCAATACGCCGGTCTATCGCGCCTCGACCATCCTGTTTCCGACCCTGGCGGACCATGCCGACCGCAAGTCCAGGCCGGTGCGCTATGGCAGGCGGGGCACCCCCACCAGCCAGTCGCTGGAAGAGGCGGTGTCGGTGCTGGAGCAGGCGGCGGGAACCGTGCTGGCGCCCTCGGGCGTGTCGGCGATCTCGGTGGCGCTGCTGGCGCATGCCCGGCCCGGCGCGCATTATCTGGTGGCCGACAACGTCTATGGCCCCTGTCGCGCCTTTTGCCAGGACGTGCTGGCGCGGCTGGGCGTGCGGACGGAGTTCTTCGATCCGGCCATCGGGGCGGGGATCGCCGCCCGGATCGGCGAACGCACCCGGCTGATCTGGATGGAGGCGCCCGGTTCGCAGACCTTCGAGATGACCGACATGCGCGCCATCGCCGCCGTCGCGCGCGATCACGGCGTCATGACCGTGGCGGACAACACCTGGTCGGGGGGGCTCTTCTGCCAGCCTCTGGCGCTGGGGGTCGATGTCTCGGTCCAGGCCGGGACGAAATACCTGTCGGGCCATTCCGACCTGATGATGGGAACCCTGGCCTGCGACCAGGCCGCGCTGCCGCTGATGCGCGACATGGCGGCCAGCATGGGGCTGTGCGTCGGGCCGGACGACGCCTTCATGATGCTGCGCGGCATGCGCACGCTGCCGCTGCGGCTGAACCAGCATCAGGCCGGCGCGCTGAAGCTGGCGAACTGGCTGCTGACCCGCCCCGAGGTGATCCGCGTCATGCACCCCGCCCTGCCGCAGGACCCCGGCCATGCGCTGTGGCAGGACCAGTTCAGCGGCGCGTCGGGCCTGTTCGGCTTTGTCATCCGCGACGTGCCGCGCCCGGCGCTGGCCGCGATGATGGACGGGCTGGACCTGTTCGGCATGGGCGCAAGCTGGGGCGGCTATGAAAGCCTGCTGATCCCGACCGATCCGCGTCCGCATCGCAGCGCGACCGAATGGGCGGCGGGCGGGCAGACCATGCGCATGCATGTCGGGCTGGAAAACCCCGATGAGCTGATCGACGACCTGGACCGCGGCTTTGCGCGCATGGCCGCCGCCTGCGCCACGGGAGGCGCGGCATGAGACATGCCGATCTGCGCCGCATCGGGCTGATCGTTCCGGCGGGCAACATGGCGCTGGAATGGGAATTCTCGCGCTATCTGCCGCCGGGCTTCGCCTTCAACACCGCTCGCGCGGTGCGCCGGACCGACGCCGGGCTCGACTTCGCCTCGCTGCTGGAGATGGGCGATGAGGCCTTGCCGGCGGCGCGGTCCCTGATGCGGACCCGGCCCGAGGTCATTCTTTACGGTTGCACCTCGGGCAGCTTCATCGAGGGCTCGCAGGATATTCCGATCCGCATCGCCTGCGAAACCGACACGCATTGCCTGACGACCGCGGGGGCGGTGCTGGCCGCGCACGAGGCGCTTGGCGCGCGCAACGTCGTGCTGATCACCCCCTATCCCGACGCGGTCAACCACGCCGAGATCGCGTTCCTGAAGCAGGCGGGCGTCGTCGTGAACCTGTGCGACAGCCTGCCCTGCGATGCGGATCATCCGATCGGCGCGGTCTCGGACGCCGAGACGATGGCGCTGGCCTTTCGGCACGCCGATGCCATCCGCGAGGCGGATGCGCTGTTCATCAGCTGCACCAACCTGCTGACGCTGGACCGCATCGCCACGCTCGAGGCGCGGCTGGGCCGCCCGGTCATCTCCTCGAACCTGGCCTCGCTCTGGGCCGTGCTGCGCCATCTTGGCCATGACGCATGGCGCGGGCCGAACTGGAGCCTGATGGCCGCCGGCCGGTCCTGACATTCCCTTCCGGCCGACTGCGCCGAACCGCTTGACACTCGAACCGAGGTTTCCATGAAATCACCCTATGCGCCCCGCCTTGCCGTCGATATCGGCGGAACCTTCACCGATGTGGTTCTGGAAACGGCGCCCGGCGAATTCCTGTCCGGGAAATATCTGACCACCCATGCCGCCCCCGAGCAGGCCGTGATGACCGGGGTTTCCGATCTGCTGCAACGGTCGGGAACGCCTGCCGAGGCGGTCGGCGTCATGGTCCACGGCACCACGCTGGCCACCAATGCGCTGATCGAGCGCAAGGGCGCGAAGATCGCGCTGATCACCACGCGGGGCTTGCGCGACTCGCTGGAAATCGCCTTCGAGCACCGTTTCGAGGTCTCCGACCTCTATATGGTTCGGCCCGAGCCGCTGGTGCCGCGCAACCTGCGGCTTGAGGTGACCGAGCGCATGGCGGCCGATGGCTCGGTCCTGCTTGACCTCGACGACGCCAGCGTTGCCGCCCTGGTCCCGCTCCTGCGCGAAAACGGCATCGAGGCTGTGGCGGTCTGCCTGCTGCATTCCTATGCCAATCCGGCGCACGAGGCGCGCGTCGGCGCGATCCTGCGCGCGGCCATGCCGGAACTGCGCATCACGCTTTCGGCACGCATCTGCCCCGAGATGCGCGAATACGAACGCGGCTCGACCGCCTGCGCCAATGCCTATGTCCAGCCGGTGATGGAAGGCTACCTGCGCCGTCTGGAAAGCAGCCTGCGCCAGATCGGCGTCGGCTGCCAGGTGATGCTGATGATGTCCTCGGGCGGGCTGACCAGTCTGGACATCGCCTGCGAACAGCCGATCAAGCTGGTCGAATCCGGCCCGGCGGGGGGCGCGGTGCTGGCCTCGCAGATCGCGCGCGAACTGGGGCTGGACAAGGTCATCGCCTTCGACATGGGCGGCACCACCGCCAAGCTGGTGCTGATCGACGACGGCGCGCCGCAGCGCAGCCGCCATCTTGAGGTGGCGCGGGCCTATCGCTTCCTGCGCGGCAGCGGCATGCCGCTGCGCGTGCCGGTCATCGACCTGGTCGAGATCGGCGCGGGCGGCGGTTCGCTGGGCGGGGTCGATGCGCTTGGCGGCGTGTCGGTCGGGCCGGAAAGCGCAGGGTCCGAGCCGGGGCCCGCGTGCTATGGCCGTGGCGGTCTGCGTCCGGCGGTGACCGACGCCGATCTGGTGGTCGGCAAGATCGATCCCGAAGGCTTTGCCGGCGGCAGCTTCCGCCCCGACGTGGCCCTGGCCCAAGCCGCGCTGTCGGGCCACATCGGCGATCGCCTGGGCATGGACGTGCGCGGCGCGGCGGTCGCGATGATCGAGGTCGTGGACGAGAACATGGCCAATGCCGCCCGTGTTCATGCCACCGACAACGGCGTGGAACTGGAAGGCCGCACCATGATCGCCTTTGGCGGCGCCGCGCCCATGCATGCCGCCCGCATCGCGCAAAAGCTGCGCATCGAGCGCATCGTCATCCCGCGCGGCGCGGGCGTCGGCTCGGCCCATGGCTTCCTGATGGCCCCGGTCGCCTATGAGGCGGTGCGCACCCGGCTGATGCTGCTGGGCGGCATCGACCGTGGCGCGCTCAGCGCCGTTCTGGACGAGATGCGCGACGAGGCCTCCGGTTTCGTCCGCAGCGTCCTGCCCGCCGACCAGCCGCTGACCGAGGAGGCGACGCTTTACGTCCGCTATCGCGGGCAGGGGCACGAGGTGCAGATCGCATTGCCGCAGGGCCTGCCCGAGATGGACATCCAGGCCGAGATCCGCAGCCGCTTCGAGGCGGAGTATGTCCGCCATTTCGGCCGCATCATCCCCGGCATGGACATCGAATGCCTGACCTGGACGCTGACCGTGTCGGGGCCACGGCATCCCGCCGCCCCCGCCCTGGGGGACGCCGCCGCCCAGCCCGCCCCCTCGGCCCTGCGCAGCCACAAGGTGATCGACCTTGCCACCATCCAGGAGTTGACGGCGGAGATCCACAGCCGTCCCGACCTGGCCCCCGGCACCATGCTGCAAGGCCCGGTCCTGATCACCGAAGCCGAGACCAACACCACCGTTCCGCGCGGCTTTGCCGCCCGCATCGACGCGCGCGGCAATATCATCCTGACCGCCGAGGAGGCCGCCCAATGACCGCAGCCATCAAGACCATCCAGCTTCAGATCGTCTGGAGCCGCATGATCGCCGCAGTCGAGGAACAGGCCCGCAGCCTGATCCGCGCCGGCTTTTCGACCTCGACCCGCGAGGCTGGCGACGTGTCGGCGGGCGTGTTCGACGTTCGCGGCGACATGCTGGCGCAAGCCGTGACCGGCACGCCCGGCCACATCAACTCGATGGCGAATTCCGTGCGCCATTTCCTGGCCGAATTTCCGCCCGAAACCATGGCCGAGGGCGATGTCTTCATCACCAACGATCCGTGGAAAGCGACCGGCCACCTGTCCGACCTGACGGTGGTGACGCCCGTGTTCCGGGCCGGGCGCATGATCGCGCTGTTCGCCTGCACCACCCATGTCGTCGATATCGGCGGCAACGGCCCCTCGCCGGAATCGCGCGAGGTCTATGGCGAGGGACTGTTCATTCCCATCATGAAGATCGCGGATCGCGGCGTGATGAACGAGTCGCTGCTGCGCATCGTGCGCGCCAATGTCCGCGAGGCTGCGCAGGTCGAAGGCGACATTTTCGCGCTGGTCTCGTGCAACGATGTCGGTGCCCGCCGCTTGCTGACGATCATGGACGAATACGGCCTGGACGATCTCGAAAGCATCGGCGCGGAAATCCTGGCCCGGTCGCGCAAGGCGATGATCGAAGCCATCGGCAAGCTGCCCAAGGGAAGCTGGAAGAACAGCATCACCATCGACGGCTACGAGGAGCCGATCACGCTTTGCGCCGAGGTGACCGTCGGCGACGAAGGCATCCACATCGACATGGAGGGCACCTCGGGCCCGTCGCGCTTTGGCATCAACTGCCCGATCTGCTATGCCGAGGCCTATGCCTCGTTCGGGGTGAAATGCCTGGTCGCGCCCGGCCTGCCGAACAATGCCGCGACCCTGGCCTGCATCACCCTGAGCGCGCCCGAGGATTGCATCGCCAACCCCAGGTTCCCCCGCCCGGTGGTGGCCCGGTCGACCATCGGGATGTTCCTGCCCGATCTGGTCTTCGGCTGTCTGGCGCAGGCGCTCGAGGATCGCGTGCCCGCAGAAAGCACCGGCACGTTGTGGAACATCCGGCTGGCGGCGGCGGCTTCCGACAAGGCGCCGGCCTTCATGGTCACCAGCTTCCATTCCGGCGGCACCGGCGCGCGCCCGGCGCTGGACGGGCTGTCGGCGACGCCCTTCCCCTCGGGCATCCGCAACGTCCCGGTCGAGGTCACCGAGTCCATCACCTCGCTGGTGGTCTGGCGCAAGGAACTGCTGGCGGATTCCGGCGGGCCGGGCCGCCAGCGCGGCGGGCTGGGGCAGGTGATGGAGATCGGCAACCGCACGGGCGAGCCGCTGACCTTCTTTGCCCGGTTCGAGCGGGTGGTGAACCCGGCGCGGGGGCGCGAAGGCGGCGATCACGGAGCGCGCGGTCGGGTGTCGCTGGCCTCGGGCGAGGCGCTGAAGGCCAAGGGTACCCAGACCATCCCGGCGGGCGACCGCGTCGTCATCGAGATGCCGGGCGGCGGCGGCTACGGCCCCGCGACCGAGCGTCCGCTGGATCAGATCGCGCGGGATGTTGCCCTGGGCTATGTCACGCCCGAAAGCGCCGCGCAGGATTACAAGGCCGTGGTGTCGCCGGCGGGTCGGATCGACGCGGCGGCGACCGCCCGGCTGCGGGCGCGGGGCTGACCAAAGATGCAGCCCGCGAGCCCCTATCCGCTGACGCAGCGGCTGGCCCATGTCCTGGCCGCGCGCCTGGCCCCCGGCGCCGATCTTGACCAGCAGGCGCTGGCGGCGGTGTCGCGCGCGCTGCTGGACACGATCGGCGTCATGGTGGCGGGCTGCGCCGAGGCGCCCGTCACCCGGCTGGCCCCGGTCCTGACCGCAGCCGACGGGCCGTCGATGGCGCGCGAGGCGGCCATGCTTCTGGGCACGGCCGCCCATGCGCTGGATTTCGACGATGTCGCTTTCGGCGGTCATGTCAGCGCCGTGCTGGTGCCGGCGCTGCTGGCGGCCAGTCTGGGCCGGCCGGTCTCGGGTGCGGATTTCGCGCGCGCCTATGTCGCGGGATACGAGGTCTGGTCCGAACTCGCCACCCGCGACCGCGACATGTATCACCGGCGCGGCTTTCACCCGACCCCGGTTCTGGGCGCGGTCGCGGCGGCGGGTGCGGTCGCGGTGCTGCTGGGTCTGGATCGGGCGCGGATCGCGGCGGCTTTGGGACTGGGGGCCAGCATGGCCGCGGGGCTGGTGGTCAATTTCGGCTCGATGGCCAAGCCCTTTCACGCCGGGCGCGCGGCCGAGGCCGGGCTTCTGGCCGCGCAGCTGGCGCAAGGCGGCATGGGCGCCAGCGACGATGCGCTTGAGGGCGCCAAGGGGTTTCTGGCCTGCTTCACGCCGCAGGGCGCCGTGGACCGGGACCGGGCCCTGAACTGCGAGGAAACGCCCGGCTGGATGCTGGCCCGCCGCCAGCCCAGCGTGAAGCGCTATCCGGTCTGCTATGCGGCGCATCGGGCGGTGGATGCGGCGGTGGCGCTGTCGACGCGGCTGCCCGCGCAGGCGGGGCTGCGGGTCGAGGTGACGACCAGCGACCGCCACAGCACGACGCTGCGCTTTCGCGACCCGGCGACCGTGTCCGAGGCGCGTTTCAGCCTGGAGTTCTGCGTGGCCACGGCGCTGCTGCGGGGACGGCTGGGGCTGGCCGAACTGGGCGATGCGGGGCTGGCCGCGCCGGAGGTGCGGGCGCTGATGCCCCAGATCTCGCGCCGGATCGCCGACCATCGCGATCCCGCTCTGGACGGCTATGCGCTGTTCGACCGGGTCGAACTGTTCGACGCATCGGGCGCGTCCCTGGCGGCGCAGGAGGTTCGCCGTCCGCGCGGGCATGCCGACAATCCGGCGGATTTCGCCGATCTGCTGGCCAAGTTCCACGATTGCGTCGCCAGGGGCGGATTGCCCGAAGGCTGGGCCGCGCGCATCGCCGGTCTGTGCGAGGCGCCGGCCGGTATCGAGACCGTGGCGCCGCTCGCCGCCGATCTGCTGGGCGTTGCTCGGGGGATGCCGGGGCGTCGATGACGGTTCTGCCGGGGGTGCTTGGCGCGCTGCGCTGCCGGGCCTATCGCCATTTCACGATCGGCAACGTTCCGTCGCTGCTGGGCCAGTGGGCGCAGCGCACGGCGCTGGCCTGGCTGATGTGGCGGATGACGCATTCCGGCACCTGGATCGGCGCGCTGGCCTTTGTCGAGCTGGCGCCGATGGTGTTGCTGTCGCCGCTGACCGGCGTGCTGGCGGATCGCTGGCGCTATCTGCGGGTCATGCGGGCGGTGCAGCTGCTGCTGGCCGGGCAGGCGCTGGCGCTGTTCGCCCTGGCGCGGTGGGGCGACGGGGCGCTGACGCCGGGACTGATGCTGGTCCTGGTGGGGCTGGGCGGCATCGCCACGGCGGTCGACAACCCGTTCCGCCTGTCGCTGGTGCCGATGCTGGTGCCGCGTCCCCGGCTGGCGGATGCGCTGGCGCTGAACTCGATGCTCTTCAACCTGGCCCGCTTTGCGGGGCCCATGCTCGCGGCGGCGCTGCTGGCGTCGGGCGGCGCGGCGCTGGCCTTCATCGCCAATGCGCTGGCCGCGCTGCTGTTCTGCGCTGCCCTGCATCTGCTGCGCGACCCCCCGCTTGCGCGGCCCCCGACACCCGAGCCCTTGGGCCGCATGTCCCGCGACGGGCTGGGCTATGCCTTTTCGCATCCCGGGCTGCGGTTGATGATGGGCATCTCGGTCGCGGCGGCGCTGCTGGCGCGCTCGGTCCCGGAAATCCTGCCGGGCTATGCCGCGCTGTTCGGCCATGAGGCCGAGCTGTTCGCGCGCATGTCCGCCGTGGTGGGCGCCGGCGCGATGCTGGGCGGCATCCTGGTGGCGCGCGGACGCTCGCCGCGCCGGCTGGCGCTGATGGCGCTGACGGCGGCGGGCGCGCTGGCCTGCATCGTCATCCTGCTGGCGCTGGCGCCGGGGCGGGTGCCCGCGCTGGCGCTGCTGTTCCTGCTGGGCACGGCCCTGGTGGTCAGCGCGGTGTCCAACCTGAGCGTGATCCAGATGACCGCGGACCCGTCGCGTCGGGGCCGCGTGTTGTCCCTGCACACGATGATCTTTCGCGGCGGTCCGGCGGCGGGCGCGTTGGCCATCGGCGGCCTGTCCGATCTTGTCGGCCTGCGCCTGGTCCTGGCCTTCTCCGGCGGGCTGTGCCTGATCCTGGCGCTGTGGTGCGCATCGCGCCGTCAGCCCGGGCTCGCCAGCCTCCTGGACGAGCCCTAGTCCTCGGCCCGGGCATCCAGGCTGAACAGCATGCGGTGCTGCTGCGATGACCGGATATGCTTGCGCGCCGCCTCTTCCGCGCCTTCGCGGTCGCGCGCCAGCAGGGCCTTGACGATGGCGCGATGTTCCTCGGCAGCGGATTGGGCCCGGTCGCCCTTGTCCAGCAGGCTGGGCAGCAGCGACATCGTCAGCGTCAGCTGCGACAGGCTGCGCAGCAGATAGCGGTTGTGCGCGGCCAGCATCATCAGCCGGTGGAAGTTGCGATTGATTTCCACCAGCGCGCCGATGTCGCCCAGCGACTGGGCCTCCTTGTTGCTCAGCTCCTCCAGCATGGACAGCTCGATATCGCTGGCGCTTTGCGCGGCCAGGCGCGCCGAGGCGCCCTCCAGGATCTCGCGCATGAAATACAGCTCGACCACCTGCTGATGGCTCAGGACGGTGACCACGAGCCCCCGGCGCGGCTCGTTCGTCAGCAGCCCGTCCGCTTCAAGCCGGGAAACGGCATCGCGCACCGGGGTACGCGAGACGCCGAAACGCTCGGCCAGGTCGACCTCGGTCACCCGGTCGCCCACGCGCAGCGCCCCGGTGGTGATTTCCTTGCGCACCATGTCATAGATGTCGGAAACCAGGTCTCCCGAAGCCGAGGCCGTGCGCGATCGGGGGCGGGACGAGGTTTCGGATTTCTCACGGGACATGTGGGTTCTGTCTCTTAAGTATGGATGGAACGGGCAGTTTTCCCTCTATAAGCGCAGTGCCGTCGATTTCACAACGATTTGCACAATGGCCGCCCATTGTTCCGGCATGGCGGCCGCGTAGGTATTCCTTCCTTTGGCAGCACAAAGAAAAGCATAAAAAAACTCTTGCCTCCAAGCGGACGATGGACCTAGCCTTCCGGCATAAAGACACATGTATACATATGATTTTTCATGTGTGCCCAGTGAGAACAGGAGAGGTCAGGATGACAATCGCGCGCAGGGGATTTCTGGGCATGGCCGGGGCGGCGGCGACATTGCCCTGGTGGGGCATGGGGCGGGTGCTGGCGGCCGAACCCGGCGGAACGCTGACCATCGGCCTGTCGACCGAGCCGACGGCGATCGACCCGCATTGGCACCTGGTCAGCCAGAACAATGCCCTGGCGCAGCATATCTTCGACCGGGTGGCGCATGGCAAGCCCGACATGACCGTCGGGCCGGGCCTTGCCGAACGCTGGAAGGCGCTGGACGAACTGACCTGGGAATTCACCTTGCGCGACGGCGTGCGCTTTCACAACGGCGACCCGCTGACCATCGAGGACATCGCCTTCACGCTTGAGCGCGCGCAGAACGTTCCGGGCGCGATCTTCAACATGCGCAGCTATCTTCAGGACAAGGTGCTGGAAAAGGTCAGCGACCGGGTGTTCCTGATCCGCACGCCGATCCCGAACCCGGTGGTCGCCGATGAGCTGTCCACCTGCGCCATCGTCTCGAAGGCGGTGGCAGGCACGGCCACGACCGACGATTACAACAGCGGCAAGGCCGCCATCGGCACTGGCCCCTACAAGCTGGTCGAGGCCGATCTGACCAGCCGCATCGTGCTGGCCCGGAACGAGGATTACTGGGGCGAGAAGCCCAGCTTCACGCAGGTGGTCATCCGCCCGATCCCGGTCGGCGGCTCGCGCATCGCGGCGTTGCGGGCCCGCGACGTCGATCTGATCGACAAGGTGCCCCCGGCGGATGTGAAGGGGCTTGAGGCGCTGTCCGACGTCGCGCTTGCGCGCGGTACGCCGAACCGCTGCATCTTCCTGACCATGGACCAAAGCCGCGCGGTCTCGCCCTTCGTGCGCGGCAAGGATGGCGGGGAAATCCCGAACGTCCTGCGCGATCACCGTGTGCGCGAGGCGATGAACCTGGCGATCGACCGTAAGGCGATCTGCGACCGCATCCTGGGCGGCAACGGCATTCCGGCCAGGCAGCTAGTCCCCGACACCATCTTTGGCGCCAGCCCCGACCTGGCGCTGCCGGCGGTCGATCTGGACCGCGCCAAGGCCCTGCTGGCCGAGGCGGGCCTGCCTGACGGCTTCAGCCTGACGCTGCACGGCCCGAACGACCGCTTCATCCGCGATTCCGAGGTGACGCAGGCGGTTGCCCAGATGCTCAGCCGCATCGGCATCGCGGTGCAGGTCGACACCATGCCCGCCAGCGTCTTCTATCAGCGCGCGACCAGCGGCGGGCCCGAGGGCGGCTCGACCTACAGCTTCTTCCTGGTGGGCTATGGCGCCAGCATGGGCGACAGCGGCCCGTCGCTGCGCAACGTGCTGATGACGCAGGACAAGGAAAAGGGCCACGGCGCCAACAACCGCCTGCGCTATTCCAACCCCGAGGTGGATGCGCTGGTGCTGGAAGGCCAATCCACCATGGACGATGCCAAGCGGGCCGCGCTTTATGGCCGCGCCAGCAAGATGGCGATGGACGATGTCGCGATCATCCCGCTGTATCACCCGGTCGATGTCTGGGCGTTCAAGTCGGGGCTGACATATGCCGGACGCAACGATGAGCGGACGCTTGCGATGGATGTCGGCATCTGATCGCAGCCTTGAGCCTGGGGGACCGGCGTGCAGAAGAACCGCAGCGATTTCGACCAGCATGTCGCCCAGGCCAGCGCGGCGCTTGAGCCGCGACTGATCGCCCTGCGCCGCGATCTGCACCGCCATCCCGAGCTGGCCTTTCAGGAGCACCGCACCGCCGCGCGGCTGGTGGCCGAACTTGAGGCGGCAGGCCTGCAGCCGCGCGGCGGGATCGGCGGAACGGGCGTGGTCGTGGACATCGACGGCGGTGCGCCGGGGCCCTGCATCCTGCTGCGCGCCGATATCGATGCGCTGCCGATCCATGAGGCGACGGGCCTGCCCTTTGCCAGCGAAACGCCCGGCGTGATGCACGCCTGCGGCCACGACCTGCATGCGGCGATCGGGGCCGGGACGGCGCTGGTCATGGCCGGGATCGCGCCGCGCCTGCATGGACGGCTGCGCATCGTCTTCCAGCCGGCCGAAGAGATCCTGGAGGGCGCGCAGGCGATGATCGACGACGGCGTCCTGGACGGCGTCGACATGGCCATCGGCTTTCACAACAAGCCGGACCTGCCGGTGGGTCGCTTCGGCATGGTCCACGGCGCGACCACGGCGTCGTCGGACCGCTTTGTCGTCACGGTGCGGGGGCAGGGCGGCCACACCGCGCGCATGCACCAGACCCGCAGCCCGATTCCGGCCGTCGCCTCGCTGGCGCTGGCCTTGCCCGCACTGGTGCCGGCGCTGGCCGATCCTGCGGTGCCCGCGATCCTGGGCCTGGGCATGATCCAGGCGGGCCATTCGCATAATGTGGTCCCCGACACCGCCAGCCTGTCGGGCACCTTGCGCACGCGGTCGGAGACGGTGCGCAACACGCTGCAGGCCGCCATCGCCCGGCAATGCCGGGCGGTGGCGCTGGCCCATGACGTGGAATGCGCGCTGGACTACAGGCGCGGCGTCTGCGCCCAGGTCAATGACGCGGCGCTGTTCGTCCCGGTGCGCGCCGCGCTGCGGGCGCGCTTCGGCGATGTCATCGACGAACTGCCACCCGGCATGGGGGCCGAGGATTTCGCCCTGTTCTCGGATGCGGTGCCGGGGTTCCGCTTCCACATCGGCTCGGGCCAGCCGGGGCGGAGCGACCGCGTGCACGCGCCCGACTACCAGCCGGACGAGGGCAGCATCCGCCTGGGTGTCGAAGCCTGCTGCGGCATCCTGCTGGAACTGCTGGCGCGGGCGTGATCGCCGGTCTAGGTCGGCCAGCTTTTCCACAGCATGTAAAGCGCGACGGCAAAGATCAGCCCGGCAAAGACCGTGCTCAGCGTGCCCTTGCCCGACAGGCTGCGCGACAGGCGCGCCCCGTAAAGCCCGCCCGCGATGCCGCCGGCGACGAAGACGGCGGCCAGCCCCCAGGCGACCAGGCCGGAAAAGGCGTAATTCACCGCCGTCGTCAGCCCGAACGCCGTGACCGCGACCAGGCTGGTGCCCACCGCGTTGATGATCGGCATATGGGTCGAGGCGACCAGCCCCGGCACGATCAGGAACCCGCCGCCGATGCCGAAGAAGCCGGAAAACACGCCGGTCGCCAGTCCGAAGCCCATGACCTTGGGCGCGTTCTCGCGGTTGCATTGCGCGCCGGGTTCGCCGATGGCGCGACGGTTGCGCAGCATCAGCCCGCCGACCGCCAGCATCAGCAGCGCGAACAGGAACAGCAGCTTCTGCCCGTCGATCGCCATGCCCAGGGTCGAGCCGAGCACGGCCCCCAGGATCCCCGCCGCCGCATAGATGCCGCCGCAGCGCCATTTGACCGTCTGCGCGCGCGCGTGGTGCGACAGGCTGGCCGCCGCATTGACCGCGACCGCAAGGGCGCTGGTGCCGATGGCCACGTGGGGATCGGCCACGCCCACGACATGGACCATCAGCGGCACCGACAGGATCGAGCCGCCGCCGCCGACCAGTCCCAGGGTCAGCCCGACCAGCGCTCCCGACAGGCCGCCGAGCGCGTAATGCAATATATCGATCATACGGAATGTCCTGGGGCGGGCCTATCTGGCCGTGGGCAGCTTTTCGGGACGCGCCAGCCATTCGCGGCCGCGCAGCATGGCCTGCCAATAGATCGGCGGCAGCATCCGCTCTTTCAGGAACCACGCGGCCCGGCTGGGGCGGGTGCCGTCCAGAAGCGCCTTCGGGAACGAGGGTTTCAGCGCGCCGCCATAGCCGAATTCGGCCAGGACGATCTTGCCGCGCTCGACCGTCAGCGGGCACGAGCCGTAGCCGTCGTATTGCGCGGCCGGTCCTTGCCCGCGAATGTCGGCGATGACGTTTTCCGCGACCACCGGCGCCTGCTTGCGGGCCGCGGCGGCGGTCTTGGCGTTGGGTGCGTTCGTCACGTCGCCCAGCGACCAGATGTTGTCATGCGCCTTGTGGCGCAGCGTCGCCTGGTCGACGTCGACCCATCCCGCCGCATCCGCCAGGGCCGAGGCGCGGATGAAATCGGGTGCGACCTGCGGCGGACAGACATGGATCATGTCGAAGTCGCGCTCGACCCGGCGGGCCGGCTGACCGGGTTCGGCGACGTCAAAGACCGCGCGGCGGCCCGGCCCGTCGATGGCGACCAGATCGTGAAAGAAGTTCAGGCCCGCGTCATAGCGCCGGACATAGTCCATCAGCGCCGGGACGTAGTCCTTGACCCCGAAAAGCACGCCGCCGGCATTCATGAACTCGATCCGGATGTTGCCGAGCACGCCCGCGCGCAGCCAGGCGTCGCCCGACAGATACATGGCCTTTTGCGGCGCACCGGCGCATTTGATCGGCATCGGCGGCTGGGTGAAGATGGCGCGGCCGGATCTTAGCCCGCTGACCAGTTCCCAGGTATAGGGCGCGAGGTCGTAGCGGTAATTCGAGGTGACGCCGTTCAGGCCCAGCGTCGCTTCCAGGCCCTCGATCCGGCCCCAGTCCAGCTTGATGCCGGGGCAGACGATCAGCCG
Source organism: Paracoccus yeei ATCC BAA-599 (assembly GCF_000622145.1). Classification (GTDB taxonomy): domain Bacteria; phylum Pseudomonadota; class Alphaproteobacteria; order Rhodobacterales; family Rhodobacteraceae; genus Paracoccus; species Paracoccus yeei. The sequence continues at coordinate 27,769 of NZ_JHWH01000020.1, forward strand.
GTCATAGCGGACCACCCGGCAGGCGTCGATGATCACCGCATCGTTCGCGGGATCGAAGGCGGCGACGGCGGCCCTGATCCAGCGCACGCCGCGCGGGATCAGCGATGCCATGGTGCGGGCCGTGGTCGCCGCCCGAAAGACCCCGCCGCCGACAAGGGTCCAGCCGGGCTGGTAGTAATGCACCTCGGCCGGGTCGATCAGCGCGATGTCCAGATCGGGCATCCGCCTGCGCAGGCTGGCCGCCACGGCGATGCCGGCCGCCCCGCCGCCGACGATGACGACATCGGCATGGGCGTCGGCGCTGTCGGTGGGGGTGCGCCCGCCATGGGCGATGCGGCGGACGATGCCGGACATGTCAAGGCCGGCCGCCTTGGTCCGTTCGACGATCTGCGCGATCGGGCGCTGCCCGGCCTGCGCCAGCGACCACAGGCTGGCCGAGCGGATCCCGGTGCGGCAATAGGCCAGCACCGGGCCCGGCAGGTCCGACAGGGCCTGGGCGAAAGCTGCGGCGTCGGCATCGCGCACCATGCCGGGCTGGACCGGCAGGTAAAGCGCCTGCAACCCCGCCGCCGCGGCCGCCTGCGCGATGGCCTGAAAGCCCGGCTGGTCCGCAGCCTCGCCATCGGGGCGATTGCAGATCACGCTGCGAAAACCCTGGGCTGCAAGGCCGGGCAGGTCTTGCGGGAAAAGCTGCCCCGAAACGGCGAATCCCGGCTCTATCTGGCGGCGATCCATGTCTGTTCCTCCTGATGCGAACGAAAGGCCGCCTGCGTCACAGCAGGTTGACGGGGACTTTCAGATAGTGGTTGCCGCTGTCATCGGCGGGCGGCAACGCGCCTGCGCGCATGTTCACCTGCAGGGACGGGATGATCAGCCGGGGCATGTCGAGTTGCGCATCGCGCGCGGTGCGAAAGGCGATGAATTCCTCGCGCGAGCGGCCGCCGCCGACATGGATGTTGTGGGCCTTTTCCTCGGCCACGGTGGTTTCCCAGGCGATCTCGCGCCCGTTCGGGCCATAGTCGTGGCAGATGAACAGGCGGGTGTCGTCGGGCAGGGCCAGCACCTTCTGGATGCTGTCGTAAAGCGTGCCGGCATCGCCGCCGGGGAAATCGGCGCGCGCCGAGCCGCCGTCGGGCATGAACAGCGTGTCGCCGACGAAGGCCGCGTCGCCGATCACATGGGTCATGCAGGCGGGCGTGTGGCCGGGCGTGTGGATCGCGCGGCAGGTCATGGTGCCGATCTGATAGGTGTCGCCATCCTGAAACAGCCGGTCGAACTGGCTGCCGTCGCGCTGGAACTCGGTGCCTTCGTTGAAGATCTTGCCGAAGGTTTCCCGCACCACGGTGATCTGCGCGCCGATCCCCAGCCTGCCGCCAAGCGCGGCCTGGATATAGGGCGCGCCGGACAGGTGATCGGCATGGACATGCGTTTCGATCAGCCATTCAAGGCGCAGGTTGCGGTCCCGCACGAAGGCGATGATCTGGTCGGCGTGCCGGTAGCTGATGCGCCCGGCGGCATAGTCGATGTCCATCACCGAATCGATGACGGCGCAGGCATCCGAGGCCGGATCCTGGACCACATAGGAAACCGTATTGGTCGCCGGGTCGAAAAAGGCGGTGACCAGCGGGGACACGGGATTGTCAGTCATGGCGAACCTCTTGCGGGCGTTCCTGTCAGGGGGCTTCGGCCAGCATCTTCAGGCGGATGGCGAAGCCTTCGGCGATATGCGTGCGCGCGGCCCGTTCGGCGCCTTCGCCGTCACGGGCAGCGATGGCCTCGACGATGGCCTCGTGCTCGGCCTGCGCGGTCAGGATGCGGGACGGCGTGGCATAAGTCGAGCCGGGCAGCAGGCTGAGATGGACGCTGAGATTGTTCAGCGCCTCGATCATGTAATCATTGTGCGACGCCTGCACGATCTGGCGGTGCAGCAGCTTGTTGCGCTGCACCAGGCGTTCGCGGTCGGCGGTGCGCCGGTCCTCGGCCACCATCTCGCGCAGCAGCGCGATCTCGGCGAAGGACGCGTGCGAGGCCGCAAGGCGCGTCGCCATCCCCTCCAGCCCCTCGCGGACCGCGAACAGCTGCCGAAGCTGGTCATAGCTCATATGGGCGATGATCAGCCCGCGCTGCCGCCCGGGCGTGGCCAGGCCCATCGCGTGCAGCCGGTGCAGCGCCTCGCGCACGGGGGTGCGGCTGATGCCAAGGCGCTCTGCCAGTTCGGTCTCGCGCAGCCGATGTCCGGGGCGCAGCTCGCCCTTTTCGATCAGGTCCAGCAGGTGTTCGAACGGGCTGCGCCGGTCGGCGATCTGCCTGTGGCCCTGGAGCTGGCCCGTCATCGCAGGCTGCCCCGGATCGGGGAAGGGCGACGGCGGATCATGCGCGCAGCCGATCAAGGCCCTTGCGAAGCTCGTCGATCAGATCGGCCGGATCCTCAAGCCCGACATGGATGCGCACGGTCTGGCCGCCGGGGTTCCATTCCGTCGCGCTGCGATAGACCGAGGGATTGCTGGGCACGATCAGGCTTTCATAGCCGCCCCAGCTCGACCCCATGCCGAACAGCGAAAACCCGTCGAACATCCGCGCCAATGCGTCATGCTCGACCGATTTCATCACGAAGCCGAACAGGCCCGAGGCGCCGGTGAAGTATTTCCGAAACAACGCGTGGCCGGGGTCCTGCGGCAGGGCCGGGTGCATGACGCGCAGCACCTCGGGCTGTTCCAGCAGCCAGTTCGCGACCTGAAGCCCGCTGGCGTGGTGATGGCGCATGCGCACGCCGATGGTGCGCAGTCCGCGCAGCGCCAGATAGGCGTCGTCCGAACCGACGCAGACCCCGAAACGCAGGTAGGTTTCGCGCAGGCGGTCATAGATTGCGGCGCTGCAGGCGATGGTGCCCAGCATCAGGTCCGAATGACCCGAGATATACTTGGTCCCGGCCTGCACCGAGATGTCGACGCCATGCGCGATCGGCTGGAAGAAATAGCCGCCGCTCCAGGTGTTGTCGATGGCGGTGGTGACGCCGCGGCGGCGGGCGACCTCGGTGATGGCGGCCACGTCCTGCACCTCGAAGGTCTGCGAGCCGGGCGATTCCATCCAGATCAGCCTGGTTTCGGGGCGGATCAGTGCCTCGATCCCGGCGCCGATGGCCGGGTCGTAATAGGTCGTCTCGATGCCGAACTTGCGCAGGGTGAATTCGCAGAACTTGCGCGTCGGACCATAGGCGTTGTCGGTCACAAGGAAATGCGCGCCGGGTTCGGCATGGCTCATCAGCACGGTGCTGAGCGCGCTGACGCCCGAGGGGGCGACAAGCGCGCGTTCGGCGCCCTCCAGCGCGCAGATCGCATCCTCCAGGGCATGCGTCGTTGGCGTGCCGCGACGGCCATAACGCAGCTTGGCGCCTTCCTTGGCCTCCAGCGCCGCCAGGTTCGGAAACAGAATCGTCGAGGCCCGATACACAGGCGTGTTCACCATGCCGAAATGCTGCTCCGGCGCACGGCCGCTGTGGGTCACCCGTGTGTCGAGACAGAGATTCTTATTCTTCATGGGATCGCTTCCTTAGAGTTCTGTTCCCTGTTGCATACTTCTAAATACATCTGTACACAATAGGGCATGGGCGTTGACAGAAGTATGGGCACGAAGCTTGCCAAGCCCTTCCAGCAGAGAGAGGAGATCGGATTGAACAAGGTAAAGACTGTCGGCCTGTCCGCGGTGACGGGCCTGGTGCTTGCGGTCGCGGCCGCTCCGGCCGCGGTTGCGGATTCGGGCGACACGCTGGCTTCGGTCAAGGCGCGGGGCGAGCTTTTGTGCGGCGTGCATCCGGCGCGCCATGGCTTTGCGGCCCCTGACAGCCAGGGCAAGTGGAGCGGCTTCGAGGTCGATTTTTGCCACGCCCTGTCCGCCGCGATCTTTGGCGACGCGAACAAGGTGCGCTTTGTCGCGCTGTCCTCGCAGCAGCGTTTCCCGGCGATCCAGTCGGGCGAGGTGGACGTGCTGGCCCGCAACGTCAGCGCGACGCTGGGGCGCGACACGGCGCTGGGGCTGAACTTCGCTCCGCCGGTCTTTTACACCGGCACGGGCTTTCTGGTCCGCGAAGCCGACGGCATCGCCAAGATCGAGGATCTGGACGGCGCCACCATCTGCATGGCACCCGGATCGACGACCGAGCGCAACGTGGCGCAGATCTTTGCCGCGCGCGGCATGAGCTATACCCCGGTCGTGATCGAGAACAACAAGCAGCTGGTCGACGCCTATGTCACCGGCCGCTGCGACGCGCTGACCAAGGACAAGGCGGCGCTGCCCGGCGTGCGCGCCTTTGACACGCAGGACCCGTCGGCCCATGTCATGCTGCCCGGCATCTATTCCAAGGAGCCGCTGGCGATGGCCGTCCGCCAGGGCGACGACCAGTGGTACGATCTGGTCAAATGGGTGACCTACGCCACCTTCAACGCCGAGGAACTGGGTGTCACCCAGGCCAATGTCGACGAGATGAAATCCTCCGAGGATCCTGACATCCAGACCCTCTTGGGCGTGATCGGCGACAACGGCACCAAGCTGGGCGTCGACAATGCCTGGGCCTACAACGTCGTCAAGCAGGTCGGGAACTACGAAGACATCTACATGCGGCACTTCGGCCCCGACACGCCGGTGGCCCTGGAACGGGACCAGAACACGCTGTGGACCGAGGGTGGCCTGCTTTACGGCTTCCCGATGCAGTAAGGCCCGGCCGGGACATCTGCCATCGTGCCCGCACCCGTCCTTCGGGTGCGGGGGCAAGCCTCACGACGACCTTCGGGGACAACACATGACTGACGCCACTCCGGCCAGAGGCGGGAAACGTCCCGCCAGGAGCCTGAAGGACATCCTGAACAGCGAAGCCTTTCGCACCCTGATCTATCAGGTCGCGCTGGCTGCCGCCGTCGTCCTTCTTGGCCTTTATCTTTATCAGAACGTGGTCACGAACCTGCAGCGCCAGAGCATTGCGACCGGCTTCGCCTTTCTCGACCAGGTCTCGCAGTTCGAGATCGGCGAGAAGCTGATCGCCTACAGCCCGCGAGACACCTATGGCCGCGCGCTGCTGGTCGGGTTGCTGAACACCCTGACCGTTTCCGCCGCCGGCATCGTCGTCGCCACCGTCATCGGCTTTTCGGTGGGGATCGCGCGGGTATCCAGCAACTGGCTGCTGCAACGCATCGCGCTGACCTATGTCGAGATCGTGCGCAACATCCCGGTGATCCTGCAGGTGATCTTCTGGTCCGCGGTGATCCGCAACCTGCCCGCGCCGCGCCAGGCGGTCGAGCTGTTCGGCCTGGGCTTCGTCAGCAACCGCGGCCTGTCCTTCGCCGTCCCGGCCGCCGATCCGGCGCATGTCTGGATGGGGGCCGCGATGGTGCTGGGCATCGTGCTGACCGTGATCGGCACCCGCATGGCCAAGCGCCACCGCGAGAACACCGGCAAGTATGTCGACATGCTGCTGCCGGGCATCGGCCTGATCCTGGGCCTGCCGCTTCTGGTCTGGCTGGCCTTCGGCGCCCCCCATGTCATCAGCTTCCCCGAGCGCAAGGGCTTCAGCTTTGCCGGCGGCGCGTCGATCAGCCCCGAATTCGTCGGCCTGATGCTGGGGATTTCGCTGTATTCCTCGGGCCTCATCGCGGAAATCGTCCGCGCCGGCATCCAGGCCACGCCCAAGGGCCAGGTCGAGGCCGCGCGCTCGATCTCGCTGCGGCCGCGCTTCATCCTGCGCTATGTGGTGCTGCCGCAGGCGCTGCGGGTGATCGTGCCGCCGCTGACCAGCCAATATGTCAGCCTGATCAAGAACAGCTCGATCGCGGTCGTCGTCGGCTATCCCGACCTGGTGAACATCGGGAACACCGTGATGAACCAGACCGGGCAGGCGGTCGAGGCCATCGCCGTGATGATGCTGGTCTATCTGATCATCAGCCTTGTCACCTCGACCCTGATGAACGTCTACAACCGCCTCGTGGCGATCAAGGAGCGGTAAGCCATGGCTGCGCTTTCCCCAACCCCTGCCGCCGTGCCCAAGGCCTATGACCCCTCGGCGCGGATGGCGACCGGCGACTGGCTGAAACGGAACCTGTTCGGTTCGGTCCGCCAAAGCCTGCTGACGGTCGTGACCGCCGCCCCGCGAAACCGTCGGCTCGGTCACCGGCAAGCTGATGCCCACCGGAAATCCCCGCGACGGGATCGACGGCGTCGCCGTCACCTGCCTGGATGTCGCCATGCCCGTGGTCATCGCCCGGGCCGAGGCTTTCGGCCTGACCGGCACCGAGACCCCCGAGGAGCTGGATGCCGACACCGGCTTCATCGCCCGGCGCGAGGCGATCCGCATCAAGGCCGGGGCGCTGATGGGCATGGGCGATGTTTCCGGCTCGGTGACGCCGAAATTCGCCATCATGGCACCGGCGCGCCACGGCGGCGCGGCCAGCGCGCGCTATTTCATGCCGCAGACCTGCCATCCCAGCATGGCGGTGACCGGGGCGCAATGCCTGGCCGCCGGACTGCTGGTGCCGGGCAGCGTGACCGAAGACCTTGCGCAGGTCGGCCCGAGCCCGGCCCTGCTGGTGCTGGAGCATCCCTCGGGCAGCATCGGCGTCGTGGTGGAATACGAGGCTGCCGGTCCGGACAGGCCGCCGGCGCTGCACTCGGCCGGGATCATGCGCACCGCGCGGCTGCTGGCGCGGGGCGAGGTGATGATCCCCGCCTCGGTCTGGTCCTGAGCGCGGAAGAATGGCGCTCGCCGTGCTGCGCGATCTGACCTGGCGCCATCCGGCCACCCTGGGACTGGCGCTGGCGGGGGGATGGGTCTTCCATCTGCTGCACCTGCCGCTGGCCTGGATGCTGGGGGCGATGTGCGCAACCATGGTCGCCGCGCTGCTGGAACTGCCGCTGGTGGCGCGGACCCGTCCGATGCGCCCGCCCTTTGCCGCGATCCTCGGCGTGACGCTGGGCGCGACCTTCCAGCCGTCGGTCTTTGCCCAGGGCGGGACCCTGGCGGTCCTGCTGGTCGCGATCACGGTCTCGACCGTGCTCTGCGGCTTTGCGGGCTATCAGTACCTGCGCCGCGTCGCCGGGTTCGATCCGGTCACAGCCTATTTCGCGGCGATGCCCGCGGGGTTGCAGGAAATGGCGCTGCAGGGCGGGCAGGCGGGCGGAGACGAGCGCCGCATCGCCCTGATCCATGCCTGCCGGGTGTCGCTGCTGGTCCTGATCGTGCCCTTGGTCTATGGGCTGATCTATCACGTCGATTCCCAGAAAACGCCGCTGATGACCCGAACCGCCGGGGACATCGCGGGCGCGGACTGGCTGTGGCTCGGCGCATTGGCGGCCGTCGGCTGGGGCGCGGCGCGCAGGCTGGCGATGCCCAACGCGCCGATGATCGGCCCGCTGCTGCTGAGCGCCGGCGTTCATCTGCTTGGCTGGACCCAGGCCAGCCCGCCCCATGTCCTGATCGTGGTGGCCCAGGTGGTCATCGGTTCGGCGCTGGGGTCGAACTTCGTCGACACCCGCTGGAGCGTGCTGTGGCAGTCCCTGCGCCACGGGCTGGTGCTGGTGCCGATCCTGTGCGGGGTGTGCCTGTCGGTCGCGGGTGTCGCGGCGCCGCTGGTCGGCCAGAGCTTCGGCGTGGTTTTCCTGACGCTGGCGCCCGGCGGCACGACCGAGATGTCGCTGATCGCCCTGGCGTTGCACGCCGATGTCGCCCTGGTCGTCTCCAGCCAACTGGTCCGGATTCTGCTGGTGAACCTGGGCGCGACGGGCGTGTTCCGCCTTCGGCGATGATAGCCCGCAAGCCGACTGGCGATCGATGCCGGGACAGGCTTTCCGTGTGGGCGTGCCCGGTCCAGCCTCATCGCTTCATTGTCGTGTCGTAGTCTGCCTCAGGGCGTACTGCGGGGGTGCCGGGCGCTTTCGCGATATCGACGACTGCACCGCCGATGAAGTCGCAGCGCAGGATATCGTCCGGATTGCTTTCGCGGGCCGAGGCCAGGTCACATTCTCCATCGCGGGGCCGGCGTCTGCCTCAATCGGGTGGCGATGGCATGGACGGGGCGTCAGTCCGCTGGCGGAACGGGGCAGCCGAGGTCCCCTTCCTCGCAGTTCAGATAGCCCTCGAAGGCCTTGACCCGGGCCTGCGTCAGATCATCCCTGCATTGCGCGACGAGCATCGGCATCACGCTTCCGCCAGCCGCGCCCGCGGTCTGAAAGTCGCATTCGGCATCGCGGAACCTGATCCAATCGCGCTGCGCCTGAATCAGACGCTTTCGGGTATCCGCATCGTCCTTCAGGCGGGTCTCGATCTGCTTGTAGAGATCGTTGAGCGTCTTGTCGGATTTCTCGAAGGACTCCCCGGCGCACTGGTTCAACGTCGCCTGATCCGCGGCATCGGCACATGTGTCCTTGGCAGACGCGAAGGCCGGCATGGCCAAAGCCAGCGCAACCGTGAGCATGGTGATTTTCATCGATCGTCCTCCGTCGGAATGCGGTTCGGGCGGGCTGTTCTTCGCGCCGACCGTGGCTGAAAATGCACAACGCGCTTATGGCCCCAGGCGTTCGGTCCAAACAACCGCGCGACCCCGTCACGCGAACGCGATTGCAGATGGCGGTCCCCGCTTGCGTCGGTTGCCGAGGCTGGATTTCATGCTCTGGCGATGACGTTTCGTCCGAGCATTGCGCGGCGCCTTGGCACCACCCGCAGAGAGGATCGAAAAGAGAGGCCCGGCTGGTCGCTGCCTGCCGGGGGGTTCCACGCGCTTTATCCGACCGCCCGCTTTCGCCCGCCCAAGGTCGCCGCCTTCGTCGCGATGCCGGCCCAGAACGCCAGGGGTCAGGACAGCGCATCATGAGGGATGGGACGGGGCGGGCGCACCGCCCATCGCCTCGATGCAGAATTGCACGAACGCGGTTGCGGTGGCGGTCGGGGGCAGGGCCGCCGCGCGGGCCAGGGCGATGCGGCTGGGGGGCAGGCGCCCGGTCAGGGCCAGCCGCACGACGCGGCCGCCGTCATAGGCAAGGTCGTGCGGCAGGTCGGTCGCCAGCAGGCCGACGCCCAGGCCATTGGCGACCATGGCGCGCAGCATCTCGATCGAGCCGGTCTCGGCGGCGATGCGCGGCGTCACCCCGGCGATCTGGAACAGCGACAGGAAATAGCCCCGGCTGTGGGGCAGGTCGATCAGCACCACCGGATCGGCGGCCAGATCCGCCACAGAGACGGTCCCGGCGCCGGCCAGCGGGTGCCCGGGCGGCACCAGGGCATGGGGCGGCACGGCCTGCAGCTGCGTCAGCGCCAGATCCGCCGAAAGCCCCGTGTCATAGACCAGGGCCAGGTCGATGCGGCCCCGGCGCAGGCCCTGTTCCAGATCCGCCAGGTCGCCCTCGGCCAGCGTGATCCGCGCGCCGGGATGCCTGTCGGTGAAGCCGCGCATCAGGCGCGGCGCATGGCGCGGCCCCAGCGTGGAATAGACCCCCAGCGTCAACGCGCCCTCTGGCCCCGCGGCGGGCGACAGGGTCGCGCGGGCCTGCGCGAGAAGCCCTTCAAGCGCCGCCATCTTCTGCCGCCCGAACGGGGTCGGCTGCATCCCCTGTCCCGGCAGTCGCAGGAACATCGGCTGGCCGAAATGCGCCTCGATCAGCGCCACCGCATGCGAGACCGAGGGCTGCGAGACATTCACCGCGCGCGCGGCGGCGGCGGTCGATCCGGTTTCCGCGACCGCCAGCAGGTAGGCAATCTGGCGAAGCCCGAAGGGTATAGGTTCCATTGATCGAATCTATGCAAAGCAATTATTTCTTTCTATATCACGGCTTGTGCCATCCTGTCCTCGCCATTGAACGAGGACATCATGACCGACGACCGAAAACCGCTGACCGGCATCCGGGTCCTGGACTTCACGCGGGTTCTGGCCGGCCCCTACGCCACGGCGCTGATGGCGGACCTCGGCGCCGATGTCATCAAGGTCGAGGCGCCGGGCGGTGACGAATACCGCCATATCGGTCCCTTTCGCGATGGGGAAAGCGCGCTGTTCCAGACCGCCAACCGGGGCAAGCGCTCCATCGTGCTGGACCTGCGGTCGCCGGGCGATCTGACTGTCGCGCGCGATCTGGCGCTGCGCGCCGACGTGGTGGTGGAAAACTTCCGCCCGGGCGTGATGGCGCGGCTGGGGCTGGACGCGGCCACGCTGCAGGCCCTGAACCCGCGGCTTGTCTATGCCTCGGTGTCGGGCTTCGGGCAAAGCGGGCCCAACGCGGCACGCCCCGCCTATGACATCATCGTGCAGGCCCTGTCCGGGCTGATGGCCCTGACCGGAGAGCCGGACGCCGCCCCGACCATGGTGGGCGAGGCGATGGCCGATGTGGCGGGGGGGCTGTTTGCCGCCTGGGGGATCATGGTGGCGCTGTTCGACCGCAGCCGAACGGGGCAGGGCCGGGTCGTCGATCTGGCGCTGTTCGACGCGCTGTTGTCGATGATGCCCTCGGCAGGGGCGCGGGTTCTGGTCTGCGGCGCGGACCCCGTGCGCACGGGCAACCGCCACGCCCTGTCCGCGCCCTTCGGCGTCTATCCTGCGGGGCAGGGGCATTTCGCGGTCGCGGTGCTGAACGACAAGCTGTTTTCGGCCTTTTGCGCGGTGATCGGCCAGCCTGGGCTGCGGGACGATCCGCGCATGGCCAGCGACGAAAGCCGCCGCGCGCATGAACCCGTCTTGGCCGAAGCGATTGCCGCCTGGGCCGGCGGGCTGACGGCGGCGCAGGCGGTGGCCGCGCTGTCGGCGGCTGGGGTGCCCGCGTCGGAACTGGCATCGGCGCGCGACGCCTGGCTGTCGGATCAGGCCCGGGCGCGGGGGCTTGTGTCCGCCGTCACGCATCCGGTGCTGGGCTCTGTCGGCCTGCCGGAACAGCCGGTGCATTTCTCGGGCAGCCCGCGCGGGATGCGCCGGGCGGCGCCGGGGCTGGATGAACATGGCGCCGAGATCCGCGCCGAACTGGGAAAGTGACCATGACCGATTGGAACGAGGACGAAGCCGCGCTTCTGGAACAGATCGGGCGATTTGCCCAAAACGTCCTGGCCCCGCGCGCCGCCGAACTGGACGAGACGGCGACCTTTGCCATCTGCCACCTGCCCGCCATGGCGGACCTGGGCCTGATGGGCCTGAACCTGCCCCAGGACGACGGCGGCCTGGGCCTGTCCGGCCCGGCGCTCTATCGCGCCGTGGAACTGATCGCGGGGGCCTGCGGATCGACCGCCTCGCTGCTGACGGCGCATTACCTGGCGACGGATTCGCTGCACCTGGGGGCGGATGCGGCGCTGCGGGCGCGTTTTCTGCCGCGCGCGGCGGCGGGCAGCCTGGGCGCCTTTGCCCTGACCGAACCGCAGGCGGGGTCGAACCCGGCCGACATGCGCACGCTCGCGCGGCGCGACGGCGCGGGCTATCGGCTGCGCGGGGCAAAATGCTTCATCTCGAACGCGGGTGCGGCGGATTTCATGGTGGTCTATGCCAAGACCGACCCGCAGGCCGGCGCGCGCGGCGTCTCGGCCTTCGTGCTAGAGCCCAGGGCGACCGAGGGCATCGGCATCGCGCCTGCCGAACGCACCATGGGCCTGCGCGGCGGCCATGTCTTTGGCGTCACCTTGGACGATTGCTTCGTCCCCGAGGAGAACCGCATCGGGGCCGAGGGCACGGGGTTTCGCACCGCGATGAAGGTCCTGGACAACGGCCGGATCGAGGTCGCGGCCCAGGCCACCGGCATCGCCGAGGCGGCGCTGAGCGCGGCCGTCGCCTATGCCAGGGAACGGCAGGTGGGCGGTCATCCGATTGCCGATTTCCAGGGCCTGCAATGGATGCTGGCCGACAGCGCCAACGACCTGGCGGCGGCCCGCGCCCTGGGCCTGTCGGCGGCGCGCCTGCGGGGCACCGGGGCGCGCTATTCCACCGAAAGCGCCCATGCCAAGCTGTTCGCATCCGAGGCCGCCTGGCGCATCGCCGACCGGGCGCTGCAGATCCACGGCGGCTATGGCTATTGCCGCGACTTTCCGCTGGAACGCTATCTGCGCGACCTGCGGATCTTTCGCATCTACGAAGGCAGTTCGGAAATCCAGCGCAGCATCATCGCGCGCGGGCTGCTGGCGTGACGGTGCCCGGCGCGGCACCGGCATCACGCGGCCCGGTCACGGGATGGCCTTGAACAGCGCGCCGACCTGCCGCAGATGCGCCTTGCCCAGCGGCGCGTTCACCGCGCTGCACAAGAACAGCCGCTCGGCCAGCCTGCGGTTCGCCAGCTTCGCGAACCGGAACCGCCCCGAGGCCACCCCTGCAGCGGCATCCAGCGACGTCAGGAAGCTGATCCCGATGCCGGCCGCCACATAATCGGTCAGCAGCGCGATCGCGTTGGTGCGCAGCACGATCCGGGGTTCGGCATGGACGCGATAGATCTCGGCATCCAGGCGCGGCCAGACCGACAGGCTGGTATCGGGCAGGCACAGCGGATGGTGGACGCAATCCTCCAGCCGGAAGGGCGCGGTGCCGCGCGGGGCCAGCGCCGGGGCATAGACCACGCCCAGGTCATAGCTGCGTTCGTCGTGCACGCGCAGTTCCGGCAGGCGCGGCACGTTGAAGGCCAGCATGGCGTCGATCTGGTTGCCGCGCAGCTGTTCGACCAGCGCCTCGGTGCTGCCGACGCGGATCGTCAGGGCGCCGCCGCCCGCCAGACCATGCGCCAGAAACGGCGTCAGACATTCCATCACCCCCAGCCGAAGCCCCGGCGCGCCGCCGCGCGTCCGCATGGCGGCGCGCAGCGCGGTTTCGTCGTCCAGCCATTTCTGTGCCTGCGCCAGCAGCGCCTCGCCCGGTTCGGTCAGGCGCACGCCCTGCGGCACGCGGACGAACAGCGGCGTTCCGAAGCCCTGCTCCAGGATCTGCATCTGCCGGCTCAGGGCAGAGGCGGACAGGTTCAGCTTCTCGGCCGCGCGGCGGATGGATTTTTCGCGCGCGACCTCGATGAAGGTGAAAAACTCGCGCGAGAACGCCGACACGGTGCAGGCTCCGTGTGCAGTATTTTCGAACAGGATGCGCGATTCATTCTGTTTGGCGCAATCCCCGTTCGGGGCGATCCTGCGGGGACAACAAGAAACCGACAGGAAGGCAACCCATGACCACCGACACGCTGACCCGCACCGTATCCGAGACGGACCTGAAGAACCTGCGCGAGACGATGAGGATCGCCCAGGCCAGCCGCGAAAGCGGCAACCATCCCTTCGGCGCGCTGCTGGCGGGCCCCGACGGAGAGGTGCTGCTGCGATCCGGCAACACGCACAAGGACGACAAGGGCACCGGCCATGCCGAGATGAACGTCGCCCGCGCCGCCGCCAAGGCCTATGCGCCCGAGTTCCTGGCCGAATGCACCCTCGTCACCTCGGTCGAGCCCTGCTGCATGTGTTCGGGCGGCACCTATTGGGCGGGCATCGGCCGGGTGGTCTATGGCATGACGGAAAAGCGCCTGGCGGAACTGACCGGCGACAATCCCGAAAACCTGACCATGGACATGCCATGCGAACGCATCTTCGACGCCGGCCAGCGCAAGGTCGCCGTCGTCGGCCCCGTCCCCGAGCTTGAGGACGAGATCGCCCGCGCCCACGAGGGGTTCTGGTAAGGCCGGGCCTGCCAGAGGACGATCCCATGTCACAAGACCTGATGGACCTTGGCGCGGCGCAGGCCGGCGCCCCCGAACCCCTGCGCGCCGTCGCGCCCGTCGATGAAATCCTGCCTGCGGGGCGCATGTCCCTGCTGGCGGTGCAGCATGTGCTGGTGATGTACACGGGCGCCATTGCGGTGCCCTTCATCATCGGCAGCGCGCTGAACCTGACGCAGGCGCAGGTCGCCTATCTGATCCAGGCCGATCTGATCACCTGCGGCATAGCTACCCTGATCCAGACCGTGGGCTTCTGGCGCTTCGGCGTCCGCATGCCGCTGATGCAGGGCATCACCTTCGCCGCCATCTCGCCGGTCATCGCCATCGGGTCGAACCCGGCGATCCTGGCGGCGGGGCCGAACGCGGGCCTGCAGGCCATCTATGGCGCGGTCATCGCGGCGGGCGCCTTCGCGATCCTGATGGCACCCTTGGGCCGCTATATCGTGCGGGCCTTTCCGCCGGTGGTGGTCGGCGCGGTGCTGACGATCATGGGTCTCAGCCTGCTGCCGGTGGCGATCCAGTATGCCCAGGGCGGCTTCGTGCCCGACGCGGGCAAGCCCGCCTATATCGGCCTGGCCTTCCTGGTGCTGGCGGCCATCGTCGCCCTGAATGTCTTCGGGCGCGGCTTCGTCAAGAACATCTCGGTGTTTCTGGGCCTGATCGTGGGGGTGGTGCTGGCGGGCGTCATGGGCATGCTGGACTTCGGCGCGGTCGCGGATGCGGCCCCGGTCGCGGTCGTCACCCCCTTCGCCTTCGGCATGCCGAGCTTTCACCTGGTGCCGATCCTGACCATGTGCCTTGTGGTCGCGATCACCTGGGTGGAATCCATCGGCGACGCCATCGTCGTGGGCGAGATGGTCGAGAGGCCCGCCACCGAGCGGACCATCTCGGATCTGCTGCGGGCGGACGGGCTGTCGACGATGATCGGCGGGGTGATGAATTCGTTTCCCTATACCGCGTTTTCCGAGAACGTGGCCCTGGTCAACATCACCGGCGTGCGCAGCCGCTGGACCGTGGCCCTGGCCGGCTGCTTCCTGATCGTGCTGGGCCTGTCGCCGATGCTGGCCACCGCCATCGCGTCGCTGCCCAAGCCCGTCGTCGGCGGGGCGGGCTTCGTGATGTTCGGCACCCTTGTCGTGGTCGGCATCAAGACCCTGCAAAGGACCGATTTCGACACCACCTTCAACAACTTCATGGTCGTGGGCCTGAGCGTCGCCATGGCGATGATCACCATCGTCGAGCCCGGCTTCTTCGGCTTCATGCCGGACTGGTCGCAGGTGGTGTTCCATTCGCCGGTCATCATGGGCGCGCTGACCGCGATCGGGGCCAACGCGGCGCTGAACGGCCTGCGCGGACCCACGGGCATCGCCGCCGCGCATTGACGGTCGGGAAAAGCGGAAAGGCCCGGGTGCGCGCCCGGGCCTTTTCCTTGCCTGCCGCCAGGACCCGCACCGCGCGCCAAGGCGGGGGCGGACAGGGGCCGGCCGGCAGGCAAATTCAGCGATGCGCGCCGGCGCAGCCGCAATCGGTCGTTTCCAGGGGCCTTTCCCCGACGGGCAGCGGCTCCAGGTCGCCCTTGCGCAATGCCCTGGCCGCCGCGACCAGGTTTCGCAGCGCCGCCTCGGTCTCGGCCCAGCCGCGGGTCTTCAGCCCGCAGTCGGGGTTCACCCACAGCCGCTCGGCCGGGATCACGCTTGCGGCCTTGCGCAGCAGCGTGACCATGTCCGCCACCGGGGGCACGCGCGGGCTGTGGATGTCCCAGACCCCGGGCCCGATCTCGTTCGGATAGGCGAAATCGCCGAACACCGTCAGCAGCTCCATGTCCGAGCGCGCGGTCTCGATCGAGATCACGTCGGCATCCATCGCCGCGATGGCGGGCATGATGTCGTTGAACTCGGAATAGCACATATGGGTGTGGATCTGGGTGTCGTCGCGCACCGGACTGGCCGACAGGCGGAAACAGTCCACCGCCCATTGCAGATAGGCGTCCCAGTCCGCGCGGCGCAGCGGCAGCCCCTCGCGGATCGCGGGTTCGTCGATCTGGATCGCCTTGATCCCGGCGGCCTCGAGATCGGCCACCTCGTCGCGGATCGCCAGCGCGATCTGCCGGCAGGTCTGCGCGCGCGGCTGGTCGTCGCGGACGAAGGACCATTGCAGGATGGTGACCGGCCCGGTCAGCATTCCCTTCATCGGCCGGTCGGTCAGCGACTGGGCAAAGCGCGACCAGCCCACCGTCATCGGCCTGGGCCGCGACACGTCGCCGAAGATCAGCGGCGGCTTGACGCAGCGCGAGCCATAGCTTTGCACCCAGCCAAGGCGTGTGAAGGCAAAGCCCGACAGCTGCTCGCCGAAATATTCCACCATGTCGTTGCGCTCGAATTCGCCGTGGACCAGCATGTCCAGGCCAAGCGCCTCTTGCCGGCGGATGCAATCCTGGGTCTGCCGCTTCAGGAAGGCGTCGTAGGCGCCGTCCGCCAGCAGCCCCTTGCGGTGGTCGGCGCGCGCGCGGCGCACCTCGGCCGTCTGCGGGAAGGACCCGATCGTGGTGGTCGGAAAGGCCGGCAGGCCCAGCCGCGCCGCCTGCGCCCGCTGCCGCGCCGGATAGTCCGAGGCGCGGCGCAGGTCGGCCGGCGTCACCGCCGCCGCCCGGGTCTTGACCGCCGGGTCGTGGATGCGGGCCGAAGCCGCGCGGCCCGCCACGGCGCGGGCATTGGCGGCCAGTTCGATGGCCACGTCCTGCCCGTTCAGCGCGCGGCTGAGCGTCGCCACCTCGGCCAGTTTCTGCACGGCGAAGGACAGCCAGGATTTCAGTTCGCCGTCCAGCTCGGTTTCGGCATCCAGGTCCATCGGCACATGCAGAAGCGAACAGGAGGGCGCGATCTGGATGCGCCCCGGCCCCAGCGCCGCCACGGCCTGCTGCGCCAGCGCCAGCGCGGCGGCCAGGTCGGCGCGCCAGACATTGCGCCCGTCGATCAGGCCCAGCGACAGCAGCTTGTCGCCCGCCCCGGCCAGCAGCTGCGGCAGTTGCCCCGGCGCGCGCACCAGATCGACATGCAGCCCGACCACCGGCAGCGACAGCGCCAGGTCAAGGTTGTCGTCCAGCGCGCCGAAATAGCTGGCGACCAGCAGCTTCGGCCCGGCCTGCGCCAGTTCAGCATAGGCCGCCGCAAAGCCCGCGCGCTGCGCCGGGCTCAGGTCGGTGACCAGCACCGGCTCGTCGATCTGGACCCAATGCGCGCCGGCCTTGGCCAGTTCGCGCAGCACCTGCGCATAGACCGGCAGCACGCGGGGCAGCAGCGCGACGGGGTCCAGGCCCGGCTCCTTGGCCTTGCCGAGGCTCAGCCAGGTCAGCGGCCCGACCAGCACCGGCCGGGTCTGGTGGCCAAGCGCGCGGGCCTAAAGGAAGTCCTCGACCGGCTTGCGCGAGGCCAGCGCAAAGCTCTGGTCGCGGGTGAATTCGGGGACGATGTAATGGTAATTGGTGTCGAACCACTTGGTCATCTCCATCGCCGGGGCCTCGGTGGTGCCCCGCGCCATGGCGAAATACTGCGCCAGCGTCACCCGCCCCTCGACGGTGCCAAAGCGCGGCGGCACCGCGCCCAGCATCGCCGTGGTGTCCAGCATCTGGTCGTAAAGCGAAAAGTCGTTCGACGGGATGCGGTCGATCCCGGCCTCGGCTTGCAGCGCCCAATGCGCGGCGCGCAGGCGTGCGGCCTCGGCCAGCAGCGCGGGTTCGGACAGATCGCCGCGCCAATGCGCCTCGACGGCGGTCTTGAGTTCGCGCCGCGCGCCGATGCGCGGAAAGCCGAGTGTGGCGGAAAGGGTCATGGCAGCCTCCTGTTCGGGTCCGGGCCGGAATAGGGCTGATGTTCCATGATCTGGAAATGGTAATTTCTCATCGACCAATGAATGGAGATCATGGATGCTTGACCGCCAGCACTTGGCCATCCTGCGCGAGGTGGACCGCCTGGGCAGCGTGACCGCCGCCGCCGACCGGCTGAACCTGACGCAGTCGGCCGTCAGCCACACCATGCGCAAGTTCGAGCACCGCCATCGCGTCGCCGTCTGGCAGAAAGAGGGGCGCGGACTGCGCCTGACCCAGGCCGGGCGATACCTGCTGGCGCTGGCGCAGCGCGTGCTGCCCCAGATCGAACATGCCGAGACGGTGCTGGCCGATTTCGCCGCCGGCCAGCGCGGCGCGCTGCGGGTGGGGATGGAGTGCCATCCCTGCCAGCAATGGCTGATGCGCGTCGTCTCGCCCTATCTGGCGGCCTGGCCGGATGTCGACCTGGACCTGCGCAGCGGCTTTCGCTTTGGCGGCATCGCGGCCCTGCTGGGGCACGAGATCGACCTGCTGATCACCCCCGACCCGCTGGACCTGCCGGGCATTACCTATCGCGCGGTCTTCGACTATGAACTGGTGCTGGCCGTGCCCCAAGGCCATGCCATCGGCGCGGTCGCCGCGCCCGCGGACCTGACGCGCGAGGTGCTGATCACCTATCCCCTCGAACCGGCCCGGCTGGACATCTTCACCCGTTTCCTGGTGCCGGGCAACTGCCTGCCGCTGCGCCATCGCACGGTCGAGACGACCGAGATGATGCTGCACCTGGTCGCGGCGGGGCGCGGGGTCAGCGCGGTTCCCGACTGGCTGCTGCACGAGGCGGGCCGCGGCCTGCCGATCCGCGCCGCCCGGATCGGGCCGGGGCTGGCCAAGTCGATCCACCTGGGCACCCGGCGCGGCGAGGACGCGACCGATTACATCGCCGGCTTCCTGGCGCTGGCCGCGCAGGTTCAGCCCGCCGCCGAATAGGGCGCAAAGCGCGCCTCTCCGTCCCGGACCGAAAGCGGCCGGCCGACCATGGGAAAGGCGCGCTGCGGGCAGGCGGTCCGTTCGCAGACCTTGCAGCCCGGCCCGATGCGCACCGCCAGGTCGGGGTTCTTCAGGTCCAGCCCGCGGGCATAGATCAGCCGGTCGGCATGGGCCAGATCGCAGCCCAGGGCCACGGTAAAGGTCTTGACCGGGGCACCATAGCCGCCCTGGCCGCTTTGCACCTGCCGCGCGATCCACAGATCGCTGCGCCCGTCCGGCATCTGCGCGACCTGGCGGGTGATCTCGCCCGGCCGGCTGAACGCCTCGTAGACGTTCCACAGGGGGCAGGTGCCGCCGATGCGCGAGAAGTGGAAATCCGTGGCCGACTGCCGCTCGGAGATATTGCCCGCCCGGTCCACGCGGATGAAAAAGAACGGCACGCCCAGCGCCTCGGGGCGTTGCAGGGTCGAAAGCCGGTGGCAGGCGGTCTCGATCCCCACGCCGAAGCGGCGGGCGATCAGGTCGATGTCATAGGCCCGCGCCTCGGCTTCTCGCAGGAAGGCGGCATAGAACCAGTCGCGCACCGATTCAACGGCGGCGGCGGCGGCCTGCGGCTCGGTCAGCCGGCCCGCCAGCAGGTCGGCCCGCTCGGCCGTCTCGCGCAGGCAAGCCTGCATGGCGACGATGGCCCGCGCAACGGCGGGCATGTTCGCAGCGAGTTCCCGCAGTTCGGCCATGGAGGCGGGCGCGCCCTGGTCGGCCAGCGCGGCGCGCAGGTCGGTCAGCAGCCGCGCCTCGTCCGCGTCCGAGAAAAGCTGCACGTCGACAAGCGCAGCCTGCTGGCCGCCCCCGCGGCGGAGTAAGCCATGCCCTATCTGATCGCATCCGACCTGCCCGAGGCCCCCGCCGGCGCCCGCTTCCGCGCCGCGCTGGCCCGGCCCGGCATCCTGCAACTGCCCGGCGCGCATAACGGCATGGCGGCGCTTCAGGCCCGCGCGGCGGGGTTCCAGGCGCTTTACCTGTCGGGCGCGGCGATGACGGCCAGCATGGGCCTGCCGGACCTGGGCATCATCACCGTGGACGAGGTTGCCTTCTTCATCCGCCAGATCGCGCGGGCCAGCGGGTTGCCGGTGCTGGTCGACGGCGACACCGGCTATGGCGAGGCGCTGAACGTCATGCACACCCCCGCCCTTACCCCAGGTGCCGCTTTTTCTCGGCCGAGTAGCGCACCAGCGCCAGGCCGCGGAAGATGCCGTGCATGAACTTGCCGTAAGGCATGGTGACGAAGAAGCCGAAGACAAAGCCCAGGTGCAGCGCCAGCGTGACGCCCATCAGCGGCGTCGCGCGCAGGACCAGCAGCAGAAGGCCCGTCACGCCGGTCAGAAGCAGCATCAGGATGAAGGCCACATCCATGCCCATGCGGCTTTCGTCCATCAGCTGCCGGTTGCGGCGCAGCTTTGCGGCCAGCAGGCCCAGCGGGCCGATGGTGATGCCGATGCCGCCCAGCGTGCCCAGCACCACCGGCAGGTCCCACCAGGGATAAGGCGCGTCGCGGCCCAGCAGGTAATGCCACAGTGTCCCGACCGAGGTTGCGGCAAAGCACAGCATGAACCCATAGAACGTCAGGTGGTGGTAAAGCCGGCGGTTGTCGTCGGGCCTGTCGCTTTCGTTCATGCAGCCCATGCCGCCGCCGTCCAGGTATTTCAGGGTCGCGGCGTCATGCGCGCCCTCGGCCAGCGCGGCGGGGTCGCGCAGCGTGCCGGCCGGCTCGCCGATGTCGCGCCAGAAGCGGATGCAGGCCATGGCGATGGCCAGCACCGACCACAGGAAGGCCGCGCCAAAGATCGCCACCATCGTGTTGTGCGGCATGATCCGGTAAAAGGCGCCGGGACCGCGATGGGTGCCGAACAGCACCTCCGGGTCGTGCCAAAGCGCAAAGCCGATCATGAAGGCGGCCACCGACAGCGCCGCGATCAGCGCGACCGCCAGGCCGTTGCGGCGAAACAGCGGCGCCAGGAACCCCGGCCAGGCATAGCGGGCATAGCTGTCGTTCCTGACCTCGGCCAGCACCTTGGGAACGTTCACGTTGAATTCATGCGGCGGCGCGAACTGGCAGTCCGAATTGCAGGCGCCGCAGTTGTGGCACAGGTTCGCCAGATAGGTCAGGTCGCCCGAACCGAAGGCGCGGCGCATCTCCATCGCCGGGAAGACCGCGCAGAGCCCTTCGCAATAGCGGCAGGAATTGCAGACGGTCATCAGCCGCGCGGCCTCGTCCAGGTGGTCCTGCTGGGCGGGGGTGGCGGCGGCCTGCGGGCGCGGGGCTGCGCCGGGCAGGACGAATTCAGCGGCTTGCATGGGTGCTTGCTCCTTCTCCGGCAAGGCGGCCGAAGACGCTGCCGATGGTCATTCCGATGCCGGCCGCATAGCCGCGGCCCAGCACGTTGCCAGCCATGATCTCTCCGGCGGCATAGATGTTCTCGGCGCGCCCGCCGGCGGCGGTCAGCACGCGGGCGTCTTCGTCGACCTCGACGCCCAGATAGGTGAAGGTGATGCCGGGGCGCACGGGATAGGCATAGAAGGGCGCCTCCTCGATCCGCCGGGCCCAGTTGGTCTTGGGCGGCGTCAGCCCCTGGGTGTGGCAGCCGTCCAGCACGGTGTCGTCGAAGCTGCCCGGCTGCACGGCGGCGTTGAACCCATCCACCGTGGCCGACAGCGCCGCCGGGTCCAGCCCCAGCTTGCCGGCCAGTTCCGCGATGGTGCCGGCCGTGATCGGCGGGAACAGCGAGGGCATGAAGAGCTTCAGCGAGCGCGCGTCGAAGATGATATAGGCGATCTGGCCGGGCTGGGCGGCGACCAGCCGGCCCCAGATGGCATAGCGCTTGGGCCAGATGTCCTCGCCCTCGTCATAGAACCGCTGGCAGTCGCGGTTCACGACGATGCCAAAGACCACGCAATCCAGCCGGGTGATGATGCCGCCGTCGTATTTCGGCGCGCGGGCGTCGATGGCCACCGCATGGCACTGGGTCGGGTCGCCCAGCTGCTTCATGCCCTTGCCGATCAGGGTGCGCAGCAAGGAGCCACGGTTATAGGGCGTGCCGCGGATCAGGAAATTCTCGGCAATCTCGCCCCAGCCTTCCTTGAGCCAGTCGATATTCGCCTCGAACCCGCCCGAGGCCGCGACCAGCGCATGGCCGGGCAGGCGGCGCTTGCCCTGCGGCGTCGTCACCTCGGCGGCGACGAAGCGGGTGCCGTCCAGCTCCAGGTCCGTCACCTCGCTTTCATAGGCGACATGCACGCCCAGGCTCTCGGCGGTGCGGTACAGCGCGTTCAGCATCGACCGCCCGCCGCCCAGGAAGAAGCTGTTGGTGCGCCCCAGGCTCAGCGTGCCGCCCAGCGAGGGCTGGAAGCGCACGCCCTGTTCGACGATCCAGTCCAGCATGTCCTTGGAGCGGTGGATCATCATGCGCGCCAGCTGCCGGTTGGTCTGGCCCTCGGTGACGCGCAGCAGGTCCTCGAAGAACTCCTCCTCGGAATAGGGTCCGGAGAGGGTCGCCGTGGCGCTGTCGTGGGCGCAGCGCATGTTGCGGGTGTGGCGGGTGTTGCCGCCGCGATAGAAGCGCGGCGCCTTTTCCAGCACCGCGACCGAGGCGCCGCCCCGCCGTGCGGCGATCGCCGCGCAGAGCGCCGCATTGCCGCCGCCCGCGACGATGACATCATAGCTTCGGGTGAAAT
The DNA here is from genome assembly GCF_000622145.1 of Paracoccus yeei ATCC BAA-599. Taxonomy (GTDB): domain Bacteria; phylum Pseudomonadota; class Alphaproteobacteria; order Rhodobacterales; family Rhodobacteraceae; genus Paracoccus; species Paracoccus yeei. Next base: position 49,997 of record NZ_JHWH01000020.1, read on the forward strand.
CGACGGGCGTTTCCATGTCAGAACACCCAGACGCTGTCGCGCGGGATGCGGACCAGCGCCCGCCCCTCGGGGACCGGGCCTTCGGTCAGCACGCGCAGGCTGTGCGGCCCGGTGCGATAGACGTTTTCCCATTTCTCGCCCAGGAACATGGTCGTGGCGCGGTCCATCTCGATGCAGTCCGGCTCGCCCGGGCTGCCCAGCGACAGCCGCTCCAACCGGCAGATCGCGGTGGCCTCGTCGCCGCGCCGGACCTCGTGGCCCATGCGGCCGGTGACGGTCAGCCCGTCGCAGTCGAGCACGGCAAAGCCGTCGCGCGCCTCGGTCACGCGGCCGGTCAGGCGGGCGTTGCTGCCGATGAAGTCGGCGGTGAACAGGGTCTTGGGCCGCGAATACAGGTCCTCGGGGCTGCCTTCCTGGGCGATGACGCCGCCGTTCAGCAGCACGATGGTATCGGCGATGGCCAGCGCCTCGATCTGGTCGTGGGTGACGATGACGGCGGCGCGCTCCTCGCGCTTGATCAGTTCCTTCAGGAAGGCCCGCGCCTCGTCGCGCAGCTTGGCGTCCAGGTTCGACAGCGGCTCGTCCAGCAGCAGCACCGGCGGGTCATAGGCCAGCGAGCGCGCGATGGCCACGCGCTGCTGCTGCCCGCCCGACAGTTGCGAGGGTAAGCGGGCGTGCAGATGGCCCAGGCCCAGCACCTCGAGCACCTCGCCGACCTTGCGCCTGACCTGCGCCTCGGGCGCCTTGCGCAGCCGCAGCCCATAGGCCACGTTGTCGAACACGGTGCGGTTCGGCCACAGCGCATAGGACTGGAACACAAAGCCCAGGCCGCGCTTCTCGGCCGGCAGGTCCAGCCCGGCTTCGCCGTGAAACACCTCCTTGCCCGAGACCGAGACGCGGCCGCGATAGGCGCGTTCCAACCCCGCGACGGTGCGCAAAAGCGTGGTCTTGCCCGAGCCCGACGGGCCGAGAAGGGCGGCGATCTGGCCCTTCTCGATGCTGAAGGACGCGCCCTTCAGCACCTCGACGGCGCCGTATTTCAGGTGAATGTTGTCGACGATCAGTTCAGGCATCCAGACGAACTCCAAGACGCAGGGCCAGCGCGATGCCGCCCGCAATGACCAGGGTGTTGACGACCGCCAGGGACGAGGCGATGTCGATGTTGCCGCCGTTCCACAGGCTGACCAGCATGGTGCCCATGACCTCGTTGCCCTGGCCCATCAGGAAGATGCCGGTGGAATATTCGCGGGCATACAGCAGGAAGGCCAGCAGCCAGGCTGCCATCAGCCCGTGGCGCGCCAGGGGCAGGATCACGTCGCGCGCCACGCGGCCGGTGCCCGCGCCGGCGACATGGGCGGCCTCCTCAAGCTCGCGCCCGACCTGGCCGAAGGAATTCGACACCAGCCGCAGGCCGAAGGGCAGCCAGACCAGGGTATAGGCGACCCACATCGCCACCAGAGAGGCGACGAAGGGGCGCAGCAGCGGCAGGAACAGGAAGATCCAGAACACCACCAGGCCCGCGACGATGCCCGGCATCGCGCGCGGCAGCAGCACCAGGAAATCCAGCGCCCGCGTGCTGCGCTTTTGCGAACGGTGGCTGGCCAGCCCGATCAGCGCATAGACGCAGAGCGAGGCGAAGCCGCCGGCAAAGGCCAGAAGCAGCGTGTTGACGATGGACCGCCGCACCAGCGGCAGTTCGGTCAGCTTGCGGTAGTTGTCCAGCGTCAGCACGTCGCGCAGATCGACCAGCGGTCCCCAGGTGGTGACCAGCGACCGCAGCGCCACGCCCGACAGGGGCAGCAGGACGACGACATAAAGCCAGACCATGACCCCGGCAAAGGCGACCCATTTCCACGGTCCCAGCGGCACCAGATGCGACCGCGTGGCCTTGCCGCCGATGGTGGAATAGCGCTGCGCCGACCGCAGCATCCGCCGTTGCAGCAGCACCAGCGGCAGCGTGACCAGCATCAGGAAGACCACCACCACGGCCATCAGCTGATAGGCGGGACGGCCCAGCAGGCTGTTGTATTTGTACAGATAGGTCGCCAGCACCAGCCGCCCGTCCTGGTCGCCCAGCACATAGGGCAGGCCGAACAGCTCGAACCCCAGGAAGGCGACCAGCACCGCGCTGACGGCAATCGAGGGCCAGACCAGCGGCAGCGTCACCCTGGTCGCCACCGTCAGCGGCGTGCCGCCGGCGACGCGCGCCGCCTCCTCGAGGTCCGAGGGCACGGTGCGCAGTGCGGTCGAGACATAGATATAGACATGCGGCACATGGGTCAGGCCGACGACCAGCACCAGGATCGGCATGGAATAGACGTTCCAGAACACCGGCCCGACGGTGTTTTCCCACCAGACCGACCAGAAGCCCGACGGCCCGATGGACACGATATAGCCAAAGGCCAGCACCATGGGCGACATGAACAGCGGCAGGAAGATCGCCGGCTCGATCCATTTGCGGCCCGGCATGTCGGTCCTGACCATCAGGAAGGCCAGCAACGAGCCCAGCGGCACCGCGATCACGACCATGCCCAGGGCCAGGGTGACGGTGTTGCGCAGCGCGGCCCAGAAGCCGGGATCGCCCAGCACGAAGGCATAGGTGTCGGTGGTCAGGCTGGACCGGGCGTTGAAGAAGGCGTCGGTCAGGAAGCTCTGCCACAGGATCAGCCCCACCGGGGCCAGGATGAACAGCGCCGTCAGTGCGACGACGCCGTTGCGCCAGGACTCGTTGCGCATGGGTCAGCGCCCCGACTTGATGGCGGCGGCCCAGTCGCGGAAGAACGCCAGCCGCTGCATCGGCTGCACCGCGTCCAGCAGTTCGGGACCGATGGGCACGGGCTTCAGCCGGTCGCCATGCGCGGCGGTCAGGCTGGCGATGGTGGCCTTGCCCTGGACGTCGGGCCGGATGGCGAACAGATGCGCCTCATTGCCGATGACGGTCTGGCCGCGATGCGACAGCAGATAGTCCAGAAACACCCGCGCCGCGTTCGGATGCTGGGCCTTTTCGGTGACGAAGGCCAGGCGCGACAGGACGGTGGTGTAATCCTCGGGCACCACGACCTTGACGTTCGGGTCGCGTTCGGCGCGCAGATAGGCATAGGGGCCGATGATGTTGTACCCCAGCGCATGTTCGCCGGCGCTGATCTTTTCCAGCATGGTGCCGGTCGAAGTGTAGAACTTGGCATCGACCGCCCCCAGCGCCCTGGCCACGTCCCAGATGCCATCGCCCTGCGCCGCGTCGCGGCTGAGCGCGAAAAAGCCCAGGCCCGAGCGTTCGGGGTCATAGGTCGCGACCTTGCCCTGCATCGCGTCCTTGTTCGCCACCAGCCATTCGGCCAGCGCGGCATGGCTTTTCGGCATCTCCTCGGGGGCGATGACCTTGCTGTTGTAGACCATCACCACCGGCTCGTAGGTGGTGGCATAGATGCTGTCACCGTGCGCCCAGTCCGGCAGCGCGGCGGTCTCGGGCGAGGCATAGGGGGCGGCGATCCCGTCCTCGACCATCTGGTATTGCAGGTCCATGGCCGAGGACCAGACCACATCCGCCTTCAGCGCGCCGGCCGCGGCCTCGCTGCTGACGCGGCTGAACAGGTCGGCGGCCTTGATCTCGATGTAATCGGCGCGGATCTTCGGGAACGCCTTCTGGAAATCGGCCAGGATCGGCTCGACCGCCGCATGTTCGGTATTGGCATAGATCACCACCGCGCCCTCGGCCTCGGCCTTGGCGACGATATCGGCGTAATCTGCGGGATAGCCGGCGGGGATCTCGGCCAGCGCGGGCAGCGGTGCGGCCAGCGCGACGGCAGCACAAAGCAGCCGGCCGAGGGCCGTTTTCTGAAAGCTCATGATTTCTCCTCTCCCTGGCGAATGCGGGGTCGAATCGACCAGAATGTCGCGGATTATTGGCTATTACTGTATACAATAAAATACAACAAAATTCTTTCCGATGGTGCAGCGCGGCGGGGGGCGCTAGAACAGGGGGAAACACGAACGGGACCGCTTCATGGATACGCGCCAGGACATGTCGAAGGGCAAGCTTGCCCGTCTTTGGGATGGTGCGCCGGCCGGGTTGCGCGGGTCCGGCCTGGGCGACGCCGTGTTTCACGCCCTGCGCCAGGGGTTGCGCGAAGGCCTGTTCCAGCCCGGCGAACGCCTGCGCGAGGAGGAAATCGCCGAGGCGTTTTCGGTCAGCCGCACCCCCGTGCGCGACGCGCTGCGCCGGCTGCTGGAACGCCGCCTGCTCGAGGTGTCGGGCGGGCGCGGGCTGATGGTGCGGCGGCTGGACCGGGGCGAGGTCTTCGAGCTTTACCAGATGCGCGAAATCCTCGAAGGGACGGCGGCGCGGCTGGCCGCCGAAAACGCCACCCCGGCCGAGGTGGCCTTGATGCGCGACCTGCACGGCGCCTTTGAACAGGCCCGAGAGCCCGCCGACCACGCCCGCATCAACAAGCAGTTCCACGATGCCATCTCGGGCGCGGTCAGGAACCGCTATTTCCACGGTCCGCTGGAGGGATTGCAGGACGCGCTGGCGCTGCTGGGGCCGACGACGTTTTCGGTCGCCGGCCGGGCGCATCCCGCGGTGGCCGAGCACCGGCTGATCCTGGACGCCATCGCCGCGCACGATCCCGACGCGGCCGAGGCCGCCGCGCGCGACCACATCCGCCGCGCCCTGGCGACCCGGCTGAAGATGCTGAGCCAGGGTTGACCGCCGAAGCGAAGGGCACCGCCCCTTGCGGGGGCCGCGGGCGGGCCTGAGCGGCAGCCGCGGCCGCCGGCTGCCCCGCGAAAGCGCCGATGATGCGGAACCTGCACGGCGGCAGGCTGTTGGCATCGAGGGGCAAATCCGGGGAAAGGCGATGAGCTATCGACGCTTCGCGGCCATGATCGCGACATCCACCATCGTCATGTTCGGCCTGATGTATCTGAACACCTACGCGTGGGACCACATCCATTACAGCCAGACCCAGACCTGGATGGCCGTCGTGATGGGCGCGGTGATGGCGATCATCATGCTGTCCTTCATGTGGGGCATGTACAAGAACAGGGGACTGAACATCGCGATCATCGCGGCCTCGGTCGTCGCCTTCGCCGGAGCCCTCTGGCTGGTGCGCAGCCAGGAGACCGTCGACGACATCAGCTACATGAAAGCGATGATCCCCCACCACTCGATCGCCATCATGACCAGCGAGCGGGCCCATATACGCGACCCCCGCGTCCGCGCGCTCGCCGACCGGATCATCGAGGCCCAGGTCCGCGAGATCGGCGAGATGAAGGCGCTGATCGCCGACCTGGAACGCAATCCGCCCCCCGCCGATGCGGCCGACCTGCCGCCCAACGCGAAAACCGAACCTGCCGCGCCGTAAGGAGGCCCCATGAACTGGACCCAGATGCTTTTTCAGGACTGGAGCGGGATCGCGCGCACGGTCGCGGTCGGGCTTCTGGCCTATGTCACGCTTGTCCTTTTCCTGCGCATTTCGGGAAAGCGCACGCTTGCCAAGCTGAACGCCTTCGACCTGGTCGTGACCGTCGCCCTGGGTTCGACGCTGTCGGCGATTCTCTTGCAGGAATCCATCGCGCTGGCGGAGGGGGCGACCGCGCTGGCGCTTCTGATCGCGATGCAGTTCGTCGTGACATTCATTTCCGTCCGGTCGGAACGCTTCGCCAAGATCGTCCGGTCCGAGCCGGCGCTTCTGGTTCGCGACGGGGCTTTTTGCCGCGCAGCCATGAAGCGGGAACGCATCACCGAGGACGAGGCGCTGAGCGCGGTCCGCGCTGCCGGGGGCAGGGGGGTAGAGGATGTGGCCAGCCTGATCCTGGAAAGCGACGGGACGCTGAGCACCGTGCTGCGGGACGGCCGATAAGCGTGCCGGTCCGTCGATGCTGCGCCCCCGGCCAAGGCCCTCTCACCCTTCGCCGCGCAGTTCCCGCGCCAGCGTCGCCATCAGTTCGGCCGCGGGCATGGCGCGCGCAAGCGGCGCGCCCTGTCCCGCCCACTGGGCGCCAAAGCCCGTCTCGCCCCGGGCACGCGCCGCGGCGTGCAAGGCCTTGCCGGCGTCGTAGGTGGCGGGATAGCCGGGCGTCGGCAGGCCGCCGAGCCTTTCGGCCAGGGCCGTGAAGCGGGTGGGCAGCGACCGCGCGGGTCGGCCCGAGACGATGGCGGTGAAAAGCGTGTGCGCGGCCCCCGGCCCCATCAGGGCGGCGCGATAGGCCTCGTCCGCGCTTGATTCCGGGCAGGGCACGAAGGCGGTCCCAAGCTGGGCCGCGACGGCGCCCAGGTCCAGCGCGGCACGGATGCCGGCCCCGTCCATGATGCCGCCCGCGGCGATGACCGGAAGCCGGCTGCCGCGCACAAGAAGGCGCGTCAGGGCCAGGGTGCCCAGGCCGTCGTCGGGCGCGTCCGGGTCGAAGATGCCCCGATGCCCCCCGGCCTCGATGCCCTGGGCCACGATCCCGTCAAGCCCGGCGGCCTCGATGGCGCGCGCCTCCTCGGGGCTGGTGGCGGTGGCAACAAGCAGGATGCCCGCGCCCTGCAGGGCGGCAATGGCCGCGGCCGAGGGCAGGCCGAAATGAAAGCTCACGACGGGCGGGCGCAGTTCGAGAAGCAGCGCCAGCATGTCGGGATCGTCGGCGAAGCTGCGATAGATCGGCCGCAGGCGGCTGGGCGGCGCGGCCCCGAATTCCGCGAACAGGGGCGCAAGCGCCGCGATCCAGGCAGCCTCTGCCTTTGCGTCGGGAACAGGCGTCGCATGGACGAATACGTTGACATTGAAGGGCCGGTCCGTGCGCCCGCGCAAGTCCTCGATCTGCGCCCGCGCGCCGGCCGCGTCGGTCGCGCCCACCCCCAGAGAGCCGAGCCCGCCCGCATTCGACACCGCCGCCGCAAGCCGGGGCGTCGAGACCCCTGCCATGGGCGCCTGGATGATCGGCAGCGACACGCCCAGGGCTTCAAGCATGATGGTCTTCCTTGACAGGGGGTGGCATGGCCGTCCGGGCCACGCGATGGATGGGCAGTCCGTGAGAGAATGCCCCCTGTCGCGCCGGATAGCCATATCTCGTGTCGACCCTCGTCCGCGCGGCGCCCAGATCGCGGGGGGGGCGCGGAGCATCGCTTTCCGGGCGAGAAGGCCGCGCGTGTCGCAGCCATGGAAGATCGCAATCCTTTGTCGCCCGGATCCAGGTCGGTCCTTGGTTCCCGAAGCCATCCTCGCGCCGGCTTGGGACAGATGGGATGCGCCGGTCTCCGACGGCTTCGTCCCTTACATCGGGGTGAAATCCGTATCCGGGCGCAGGCGTCGGCAATATTCGCAGACAAGATCGATGGTGGCCTGGATATCGGCGAGCGATACCACCTCGGATGGGGTGTGCATATAGCGCAGCGGCACCGAGATCACACCCGTGGCGACGCCGCCCTGCAGCTCTTGCACGACCCGGGCGTCGGTCGGGCTGGTGCCGCCGGTCGCCTGCTGCTGCCAGGCGATCCCCTTGTCCCGCGCGGCCGAGATCAGAAGGTCCAGCACCACCGGGTTGGTGTTGGCCCCCTGCGAGATGCCCGGTCCCTTGCCCAGATCGAGTTGCCCCTGATCCTGGGGCCGCGCACGCGGATAATCCGTGGCCACGCCCATGTCGATCGCAAGGGCCGTGCGCGGCGCAAGGTTGAAGCCCGCCGTCTTGGCGCCGCGAGAGCCGATCTCCTCCTGCACCGTGCCCAGGATGTACAGCCCGACGTCGGGATGCACGCCGCCCTCCTCGGCCAGGCGGCGCACCACCTCGGCGCCGATCAGCAGCCCCACCTTGTTGTCGAAGGCCCGTCCCACGGCCAGGCCGCCGCGCAGCAGGGCGAAGCCGGCGTCGATCGTCACCGGGCTGCCGACATGGACGACCTTTTCGGCCTCTGCGCGCGAGGATGCGCCGATGTCGATCCACAGATCCTTCAGCGACGGCGTCTGGCTGACATCGGATGCCTCGAAGGTCTGGATCGCCTTGCGCCCGATCACCCCCGGCACGCGTTCATGTCCATGAACCCAGACGCGCTGTTCGATCTCGGTCGCGACGTCGGTGCCGCCGATGGTGCTGAAGAACAGGAAGCCGTCCTGGTCGATGTGATGGACGATGAAGCCCACTTCGTCCATGTGGCCCGCATACATGAAGCGCATCGGGGCGTCGGGATGGATGACGGCGCTGACATTGCCCAGGATATCGGTCGTGACCTTGTCCGCGAAGGGCTGGACGTAATCGCGATAAAGCCGGGCGACCGGCTGCTCGAAACCGCTGGGCGAGGGGGCCGCGACGATGGCTTTCAGGAAATCAAGGGCCGGATCATGCATGGCATGGAACTCCTGTAGGGTCTGTCCCAACCGCCCTGCACGGGCAATGTTCCGAAAAGGAAACCGTCTGGCCGGCGGGCGCGGGGCGGACCAAGGCGCCGGCCCACCCCCGCCGGGATCGGGCCTAGAGACTGTCGGCCACGCAGCGTCCTTCGGCCAGCCGAAGACGATTGTGGATCCGCGTGGCGGCGATCTCGCCCTGCGCCATGGCGACGGCGATCTGGTTTAGGCCGGTGACGACGTCCCCGGCCGCAAAGACCCCTTCCGCAGAGGTCTCCTGATGCGCGTCGGTCAGGATGCGACCGTCGGCCGCCAGCTTGGCGCCCAGCGTACGGGCAAGGGTGTTTTGCGGATCGCTGCCCAGGCCGGAATAGACCGCCGCGAACCGGCGCTGCCCGCCTTCCAGCCGGACATCGACCCGGTCGCCGCCGAAGTCCCAGCCCGCGGCCTTCTCCGTGACGATCCTGACCCCGGCGCGGTCCAGCTTGGACCGGACGCCGGCCGAAACCTGAAGGTCTTGTCCAAGCGTCAGCACCGTGATGTCGGACGTGTAATGGCGAAGAAACAGGGCCTCGCCGGCGGCGCAGTCCCCGTCCCCGATGACCGCGACGGGCTTGCCGGTCAGCTCGTAGGCGTCGCAGACCGGGCATTGCCGGACAAGACCCTCGCGGATATGGCACAGGGCATCGCGGATCGGCGGAAGGCGGTCACGCGATCCCGTGGCCAGGATGACATGATCCGCGACCAGCGTCCTGCCGGCCTGCACGGCCAATCTGCCGTCCTGCAACCGGGCGATATCCATCGCCTGGTCCGGCAGGCAGGTCACGCCATAGTTGCGCAGCTGTTGCCGCATCCTGTCCAGCAGCTCGCGCCCGCCAATGCCATCGGGATATCCCGGATGATTGTGCGAGCGCGGGATCAGCCCGGCACGGCTTTCCCCGCCGTCGAGCAGGATGACCCGGCGCCGGAAACGCGCCAGATAGATGGCGGCCGTCAGGCCGGCGGGGCCGCCGCCGACGACGATACAGTCGATGTCCCCCTTGCGTCGCGGATCGTCCATCCGATACGTCCCTCAAGCGCCGACCCGCGGCCTCAGACGTCGGCGCGCTGGTCGCTGGCGGACAGCCGGATGAACTGGCGCACCACGTCGGGCAGGCCGGCCTCGATATCGGCCGCCATCGCGCGTTCCTCATCCAGGTTCTGTTGCAGCAGGGGAATCGCGGATTGGCCGCCGCCCTGTTCGGCCATCGTGATCAGGCTGGTATAGGCGGCGATTTCGAAATGCTCGAACGCATAGTTGGCAAGCGAGTTCTTGAGGATCTCGTCGCTGGCCAGGCTGTGGGTGACGGCCGCCATGGAGCCGCCAAGCGACAGCATCGTGTCCTTCAGGCCCGACGCGGATGTGCCCAATCCGTCCAGGATCTCGTCGATCCGCCGGATCTGGCCCTCGGTTTCGCGGATATGGCGGTCCAGAAGCGCGGAAACCTCGGGATAGTGTTCCAGCCGGTTCAACTGCGGCTGCATGATGGACAGGGCCTGTTTCTCCATGGCATGGGCATTGCGAAGACCGTCAAGAAAAATGTCATGTGCGGAGGTGGTCACTGTTCGTCTCCTTTGTGGATCGGTTGCGACACGACCGGAAGCGGGCCGCGAGTGGAAGGAACCGGGCCGGGCGGCATCTGTTCCGAGTGATCGGGAAAATAGCGGTCGATCCATCGCGCCGGACGCGCAGGTCGGGCACCCGTCGGCGTGGCCTTGCCCGTCTCGGCTGGCCCGGTCCCGGCGCATGACCGTCCCCGGCGCCGGGGCAGGCGCCGAGAAAGAAGCGCCGCCCCATCCCGCGGTGGCGCAAGTCATGAAGGCGCCCGCCCGGTGGATTGGGGCCCGGCCGCACGACGCGCGCCCCCGGCCAGGGTGTCGGACGCCGGAGGGACGGGCCGAAACCGGCCTTCAGATCGGTTGGAAGCCGAGCGCCGCGCGGAAGCGGTTCTTGACATAGCTGCCGTCGCGCGGCGGCAGGACGCGCGGCGCTTCCGCCGCGGCGATCTTGATCACCGCCAGTTTGACGCCGTCGCGTGTCGCAAGCTGCCGTTGCAGGTCCGTCACGCCATCCAGGTCGGTGATGCGTGCCGTCCAGGAAAAGCCGCAGGCGGCGGCCACGCGATCGAACTCGAGACCTCGGCCGGCGTGGCTGACCTGCATCCCCGTCTCGCCGAAATGGCCGTTGTCGAGGATGGCGACAGTCAGGTTCGGCGGGTTCTGCACCGCCACCGTCGCCAGCGCGCCGAAACCCATCAGCGCCTCGCCGTCGCCCGTCACCACCAGGACGGATCGGTCGGGCTGCGCCCTGGCAAGCCCCAGTCCGGTCATCACGGCCGAACCCATCGCCGCCCACAGGGAGTAATTGTTGTCGTGGTCGCCTGCCGCCATCACGTCATAGGCCGCCGATCCCAGGCCATCGGCACATCGCTGTGTGAAACAAGGCCCGCCGTGCGACAGGCCGTTTCTTGGTAGGGGTTATCGGACTCGAACCGATACTCCGTTAGGAAGCAGATTTTGAGTCTGCCGCGTCTACCATTCCGCCAAACCCCCAAGCGCGCCCCTGCGGGCCCGTCGCATCTCGCCTAAGACCCAGGGCGGGAATTTGCAAGAGCCCGCGCTCAGGCCCGGCCCAGCTTCTTCAGTCGCGCTTCGCGCAAGGCGGCGAAATCGTCGCCCGCGTGATAGGACGACCGCGTCAGCGGCGTCGCGGACACCATCAGGAAGCCCTTGCCATAGGCGGCCTTTTCATAGCTGGCGAATTCTTCCGGGGTGACGAAGCTTGCCACCCGGTGGTGCTTGGGCGTCGGCTGCAGGTACTGGCCGATGGTGATGAAATCCACGTCCGCCGCGCGCATGTCGTCCATCACCTGCAGGACCGACTGCCGGTCCTCGCCCAGGCCGACCATGATGCCCGACTTGGTGAACATCGCCGGGTCGAGCTCCTTGACCTTTTGCAGCAGCCGCAGCGAATGGAAATAGCGCGCGCCGGGCCGCACCTCGGGGTAAAGCCCCGGCACGGTTTCCAGGTTGTGGTTGAAGACGTCGGGCCGCGCCTCGACCACGGTTTCCAGCGCGCCGGGCTTCGACTTCAGGAAGTCGGGCGTCAGCACCTCGATCGTCGAGGACGGAGAGCGGTGGCGGATCGCGCGGATGGTCTGGGCGAAATGCTCGGCCCCGCCATCGTCCAGGTCGTCGCGGTCGACCGAGGTGATCACGACATGCTTCAGCCCCAGCTTGTGCACCGCATGGGCCACGCGGCCCGGTTCGAACACGTCCAGCGCGTTGGGCTTGCCGGTCGCCACGTTGCAGAAGGTGCAGCCGCGGGTGCAGATCTCGCCCATGATCATCATGGTGGCGTGGCCCTGGCTCCAGCATTCGCCGACGTTGGGGCAGCCGGCTTCCTCGCAGACCGTGGACAGGCGGTTTTCGCGCAGCAGGTCGCGGGTCTGCTTGTAGCCTTCCGAAGTGGGCGCCTTGACGCGGATCCAGGACGGTTTCTTTGGCTGTTCCTGATCGGGCCGGTGGGCCTTTTCGGGATGGCGTTGCTCTGGCATCCGAAGATCGCGCAAGGTCTAGTCCTTTCGGTCGCGGCTGGAGCGAAAGATAACCCTTCGGCCGGCCGAAGGCAACGCCGGCGTGGCGGGCCGAAAGGGGGCCGCGGATTTCGTCGCCCGGCAGGAAACGCCTTGGCCCTGCCGGGGGATTTTGCGTGGGGCGGGCGCTAGCCCGCCTCGGCCGCCGCAACCCGGGCCTGGCCCTGCAGCCGCATCGCGATGGCAAAGCCGGCGATGCCGCCTGCCAGCTTGCCCAGCAGCAGCGGCAGGATGATCGTCGGCTGGAAATTGGCCGAGAACGCCAGGTGATCGCCGAACATGAAGGCGCCGCAGACTGCAAAGGAAATCACCAGGACCTTGTCGCGCGGCGGCATGTCCTTGACCAGCCGGAACATGGCCAGCACGTTCGCCGCCGCCGCAAGCAGCCCGGCCGTGCCCGCCGAGGAAAGGCCCAGCCGCGCCCCGACCCATTGCATGGGCCGTTGCAAAAAGCGGTTCATCAGCCAGCCCATCGGAAAAGCGCCGCACAGCATGATGCCGATATAGCCCGCGATCTCGAGCGCGCGGAACTGGTCCTCGGCATCGGCGATGATCGGGGCGAAGCCCCAGTGGCCGAAGACGCGGGTGAAGAAGCCGGTGAAATACTCGACGATCGAGAACACCAGGACCAGCGTGATCGCGGCATACATCACCCGGCCGAAGCCCAGGAACAGCCGGATCATCGCCTTGGGAAACAGCTTCAGGCAGGTCGCCAGCACCAGGCAAAAGACGATCAGGGGCGCGATGTTGCGCATGACCTGCAAGGTGTTCATCGCCAGCGCATGGGTGGCCTCGCCGGTGGCGGCGATCTCGGGGCGGACGGCGATGCCCATGACCCCCAGCGCCAGGCAGGACACCAGGACGCCGACGGGAATGGCCAGCACGCCGCACATGATGCCGACGGCCATGTATTGGTGGTCGTCCTTGTCCAGCATGGCAAGGCCCACGGGGATCGTGAAGATGATCGTCGCCCCGGCCATGAAGCCGGTGACCGAGGCCATGATCCAGCCCTCCTGGCTTTGTGCCAGCGCCCTGGCCAGCTGGTAGCCGCCCATGTCCACCGCGATGATCGAGGTCGCGGCCATGGCCGGATCGGCGCCGACCGCATGGAACAGCGGCCCCGCCACCGCGTCGACGAAGGCCGACAGATAGGGGATCGAGGCCATGATCCCCGCCACCGGGATGAAGATATAACCGATGGCATGCAGCCCGGCGCTGAACTCGCGCCCCAGCGGGCTGTCGCTGTCGACGATCGAGGCGATGGCCCCGATCACCGCGCAGATCATGATGATGTAGATGACGAATGTCCCGATCTGGGCCATGATGTGTCCTCCCTTATGGTTGAGGGGCGGGCCTCCCGTCCCGCCCGCGCCGGCGCCGTCAGCGGAACAGCTGCGACAGATGGTCGTTCAGGTAGACGCCCTGCGGGTCCAGCTTGCGGCGCAATGCGCGGAAATCCTCGGCCCTGGGATAGATTGCCGTCACGTCCTCGCCGGTCAGGAAATGCATCTTGCCCCAATGCGGCCGGGCGCCATAGCCGCGCAGGATGCGGTCCACGGCGCGCAGATAGTCCCAGTAGTCCTTGCCCGGCTCGCCCGAGACCGAGACCGTCACGCTGTCCTGGCGATGGAACGGGCTCATCCAGGCCTCGTCCCCGGCGGTGAAGCGGTATTCGATGGGATAGATCGCCTCGGGAAAATCCTCGAGCATCAGCCGGCGCACGGCGCGCACCGCGTCCTTGCCGTGTTCGCGCGGCACGGCATATTCCAGTTCGTGGAAGTTCGCGACATATTCGATGGGATAGACGTCCGCGCTGTAGGCGACCTTCTCGAACTCGGCCTCGAAGGGCTCCTCCTCGGTGATGTCCATCACTTTCATCTCGCAGACGTCGGTGGTGCGGCCGGATGTCGAGGTCGCCGCCGTGTCGGGCAGGCAATAGCAATGCCGGCTTTCCTCGTAAGGGCACCAGAAGAAACTGAAATGCCGGTGCTTTTCGGCCAGTTCGTCATGCATCTCCATGGCGGATTCGAAATCCTCGCGCCAGATGCGTTCGCGCAAGCGATAGCTGTCGGTCAGTTGCAGCGTCATTTCTGAAATCGCGCCCAAAAGGCCCAGCGACACCCGGCCGGCCAGCAGCAGGTCGGGCGTCGTCTCGTCCACCACCAGGATCGAGCCGTCGGGCTGCACCAGCTTCATGCCGACGATGGCATCGGCCAGCACCGGCAGGGTCGCGCCGGTGCCATGCGTGCCGGTGGTCAGCGCGCCGGCGATGGCCTGGCTGTCGATGTCGCCCTGGTTGATCATCGACAGACCCTCGGCCTTCAGCACCTTGACCAGTTCGTTGATCGTGGTCCCGGCCGAGGCGGTGACGCGCCGCCGCTCGCGGTCGATGTGCTTGACGCCCTTCATGCCGGCCAGGGTCAGGTGCAGCCCGCTGGTCAGCGCGACCGGGGTGAAGCTGTGGCCCGAGCCCGCGACGCGGACGTTCATGCCCTTGGCGGTGGCGCCGGCGATCAGGGCGCACAGCTCGTCCTCGCTGGCGGGGGCGGCGCGGGCGGCGCGGACGCAGGACTGGTTGCCGACCCAGTTGCGCCAATGCGCGTGCTCCAGGCCGAAATCGTTGACGGTCATGCCGTGCGACGCGGTGTTCATGGCGTCATTCTCCCTGTTGGTTCCGGTTCAGATCGCGGTGTAGCCGTTGTCGGCGAATAGATGGGCGCCGTTGACGAAGCTGGCGTCGTCGCTGGCCAGGAACAATGCGGCGCTCGCGACCTCCTCGGGGCGGCAAAGCCGGCCCTGGGCGGCGGCAATCATGCTTTCCGATACATCGACGCCCTGCTTGCCCAGCATCTCGATCTCGCGCAGGCCATGGGCGGTGGCGATGAAGCCGGGGCAGATCGCGTTCGCGCGGATGCCGCGGTCGCGGAACTCGACGGCCAGGGCGCGGGCGAACATGTGGCAGGCACCCTTGCTGGTGCAGTACAGCACCTCCATCGGCGTGCCGACCACGGCCGAGATCGACGAGGTGCAGATCACGCTGCCGCCGCCCGCCGCGATCATGCCGGGCAGCACCGCCCTGGTGACCAGGAACATGCTTTTCACGTTCACCGCCATGACGCGGTCCCATTCCTCCTCGCTGGTGTCCAGGAAGGGCAGGGCGGCCAGGATGCCCGCGTGGTTCATCAGCACGGTGACCGGGCCGAAGGCCGCCTCGACCGCTGCGACCGCGCCGGCCACCTGCGCCGCGTCGGACACGTCGGCGGGGGCGAAGATCGCCTGATGCCCCGCGTCGCGCAGGCGCTGCGCCACCGCCTCGCCCTGGCTTGCCGGCAGGTCCACGATGCCGACCCGCGCGCCCTCGGCCGCGAAGCGTTCCGATGCGGCCAGCCCGCAGCCGCCAGCCCCGCCAGTGATAAGGGCGGTCTTGCCCTGCAAACGTCCTGTCACGTCATCCTCCCTTGCCGGGCTTGCGCGCCCGGCCGTTTTCCCGTGTGAATGGCCAAAGGGTCCGGTCTCTCCCATGGCCGGATGGGAAAAGCCTAGGGAGGTGGGGTGGAAATTCCATATGGCGAAAGTCATATGATCGGCGCGCGGACGGCGCAGGCGGTCGCCGGGCTGTTCGCGTCTGTCGGCACATCCGGCTATGGCGCGGCGCTGGACCGGCTGACCCGGATCGGCGCCGGTTTCGACATGAGCTGCATCTTCGGCTTTTCGGCGACCCGCCCCCCGGTGGTGATCCATGACGGCTACAGCGAGACGGTGGACCGCCGGGCGCTGCGGTCCTATCTGCGCGGCGCCTATCAGCTGGACCCGTTCTATGCGGCCTGTATCGCGCAGCCGCTGCGCCCGGGGCTGTGGCGGATGCGCGACCTGGCCCCCGACGCCTATTACGACGCCGGCTTTTCCGGCTCGCACGAGGTGCATCCCTGCATCTCGGACCAGGCCGGCACGCTGGTCGAGGAGATCGGCTATGTCCTGCCGCTGCCGGACGGCTTCGCGGCCACCTATTCGCTGATGCGCAATCGCGGCGGAGCCCTGTTTGACCAGTCCGAGATCGACCGGCTGCACGGGCTGATCCCGATCGTCGCGGCAAGCCTGCGCCTGCATTGGACCATGCTCGGCTCGGACAGCCGGCCCGTCGCGAGCCCGGACCCCGACGAGGTGTTCCGCACCGCCTTCGCCAGCCTGACGCCGGCCCAGCACGCCGTGACCAAGCTGATCCTGCGCGGCCACAGCAACATCTCGATCGCCGGCAACCTCGACATCACCGAGGGCACGGTCAAGCAGCACCGCTACAACATCTACAGACGCCTGGGCATTTCCAGCCAGTCCGAGCTGTTCCAGCGGTTCATAGACCATCTCGGCGGGCAATGACGGCCGCTGGCCTGCTCAGCCGGGATGCGCCCCCGCGTGACCGGGCAAGCCGCCCGGGCCGGATCGGGCCGCGCCGACCGGCTTGGTGAACAGGATCCATTCGCCTGCATCGACCTTCCAGTCGCCCTTGACGACCGGGCGGCGGGCGACCTGCCGATAGCCCTTCGCCGTGTAAAGGCGCAGCGCGTCCCGATGCGTGTCCGCGGCGATCAGGCTGATGGTGTCGTGACCGGCGGCGGCCGCGACGGATTCGGCATAGGCCAGCAAGGCGCTGCCCAGTCCCTTGCCGCGAAACCCGTCGTCGGTGGCCAGCACGTTCAGGTACCACGACCCCGGCGCCAGCGCCTCAAGCTCCAGCAGCGGCACGAAGATCGGCGGCGTGTCCGGGTCGACCGGGCCGGGCGCCGGCTCGGCCGCATAGCCGAGCAGGCAGGCCGCGACGGTGCCGTCGACCTCGGCCAGCCAGGCGTTGCGATAGGAGAAGTTTCCCGTCTCGCGCGCGGCACGTTCCCGTCCCAGCGCCCAGGGGTCGCCCTCGGGGCCGACCGACTTGCGCCAGAAATGCAGCGGCAGGTCGTCCGCCGCCATGTTGATGAAGCGCACCAGATCGGCGGCGTCCGACGCCCTTGCCCTGCGGATCTCCATGCCTGTTTCCCGTTCCTGCCTGCGCCCCTTGCGCGCCTCAGTCTTTGACGATCTGGCGGCCGCTCGCCAGCCCCTTCGGCAATCATGCGCCCCCTCCGATCGTCTGGCTTGCGCGCCGCGCGGGGGGCGCCTACCAAGATCGGTGATCCACGCGGCGCCTTACGAGGACAGACATGAGCGACACGGTTTTCCGCTTTCCCGAGCCGGGCCCCGAGCCCATCACCACCGATCTGGAGGGCTGGACCAAACGCGAGGGCAACCCGACCATGCGCTACTGGGTGCAGCACAGTTCGGCCGACGGCAGCATGATCTCGGGCACCTGGGAGGCGACGACCGGCACCTGGCATGCAAGCTATCAGTTCTACGAATTCGTCCACCTGATCGAGGGCCGCATCACCATCACCCCCGAGGGCGGCGAACCCGTCACGCTGACGCCCGGCGACGCCTTCGTGGTCGAGCCGACGTTCAAGGGCACCTGGACCATCGAGGAGCCGGTGCGCAAGCACTTCGCCATCAAGCTGAAATAGGCGCGGCCATGCCCCGCGCCGATCTGATCCTGACCAACGCCCGGGTCCTGACCATGGACCCGGACCGCCCCCGCGCCGAGGCGGTGGCCCTGGCCGGCGAACGCATCCTGGCGGTCGGCGGCGCGGCCGAGATCGCCGCGCTGGCCGGGCCGGGCACGCGGATCATCGACGCGGGCGGCGCGACGCTGCTGCCCGGCTTCTTCGAGGGGCATGTGCATGTCGGGCTGGGCGGGGCGGACCTGACGCATCTGCACATCGGTCACCTGCACGGGGCCGAGGCGGTCGGCGCCGCCTTCCGCGCCTTTGCCGCCGCGAACCCCGACGCGGCCCTGCTGATGGCGCAAGAGGCGCATTACGGCATCCTCGGGCATCCCGCCTCGCGCCACGATCTGGACGCGATGATCGCGGACCGGCCCATCGCCATGATGTCGCCGGACCTGCACACGGTCTGGGCCAATACCGCCGCGCTGCGGGCGGCCGGGCTGCTGCATGGCGCGAATATGCCGCATGGCCATGAGGTGGTCATGGGCGCGGACGGCCTCGCCACCGGCGAATTGCGCGAATTCGAGGCCTTCGGCCCGCTGATCGCCTTTGCCGGCGAGGGCCGCATCAACCTGGGCATCGCCACCGGCGAGGAACCCGATTCCGCGCCCACCCCGGCCGAGCGCGCCGCCGACAAGGCGCTGCTGCTGAAGGGGATGGAGCATTGCGCCGCGCATGGGGTGACCAGCCTCGTGAACATGGACGGCAACCGCTATACGCTGGAGCTGCTGGCCGAGATGCGGGCCGAGGGACGCTTGGCCCTGCGCGTCAAGGTGCCGTTCCATTTCAAGCCGCATATGGAGCTTGAGGCGCTGGAGCGCGCATCGCGCATGGCGGCGGATTTCGACGATGACTGGATCAGTTCGGGCTTTGTCAAGCTGTTCATGGACGGGGTGATCGACAGCCGCACCGCTTACCTGCTGCGCGACTATCCCGACCAGCCCGGCCACCGCGGGCAGCCGCTGTTCGCGGATTTCGACCGCATCGCCACCGAGATCGACCGGCGCGGCCTGCAGATCGCCGTGCACGCCATCGGCGACGGCGCGGTCCGCGCGGTGATCGACGGCTATCAGGCGGCGCGCGCCGCCAACGGTCCCCGCGACAGCCGCCACCGCATCGAGCATATCGAACTGATCGACCCCGCCGACGTGCCCCGGTTGGGCGCCTTGGGCATCACCGCCAGCCTGCAACCGCCGCATGCGCCGGGAGCGATGGATTTCCCGCTGCAACCGACCCTGTCGCGGATCGGCGCGGACCGCTGGCCGGATGCCTACCTGTGCCGCAGCCTGGCCGGGGCCGGCGCCGCCATCGCCTTTTCCAGCGACTGGCCGGTGGCCGATGTCTCGGTCCTGCGCGGCATCGCGGCGGCGCTGACGCGCGTGCCCTATGACGGCGCCCGCGACGAGCGGCTGTCCCTGGCCGAGGTGCTGCACGCCTATACGGCGGGCGGCGCCTGGGCGGCGCACCGCGACCATGTCACCGGAACGCTGCGCCCGGGGCTGGCCGCCGACCTCGTGCTGCTGGGCGGCGACATCGAGGCCGTGGAGCCGGCCCGGATCCCCGATCTGGGCGTGGCCCTGACGATCTGCGGCGGCCGCATCATCCACGAGGCCGGGATGTCGGGCTGAGGGCGCGTTGAACGCCGCCGCGATGCCGGCGCCGCGCCCGCAAGGATCAGCCCCCTGGCCGGAGCCTTGACGCCCGGCGCCCGCGCGGGCCAGCATGATGGCACCGCCGGGCACGCCCGCCTCAGGCCAGCTCCCGCTTTTCGGCCAGCAGGCCCTTGAGGATGGCCCAGCAGGCGCCCAGCAGCACCAGCGTGAAGGGCAGGCCGGTCGAAACCGCCATCGCCTGCAGCGCCGCGAGCCCTCCGCCCAGCAGCAGCGCAATGGCGACCAGCCCCTCGAAGCTGCACCAGAAGATCCGCTGCGGCACCGGCGCATGGATCTTGCCGCCCGCCGCGATGGTGTCGATCACCAGCGAGCCGGAATCCGAGGAGGTGACGAAGAACACGATCACCAGGACGATGCCGATGAAGCTGGAAATCGCGGTCAGCGGCAGCTGCGACAGCATCTGGAACAGCTGCAGTTCCAGCGCCGCATCGGTCACGCCCGAAAAGCCGGCCAGCGTCTCGGAAATCGCGGTGCCACCAAAAGCCGTCATCCACAGGACCGAGATCAGCGAGGGCACGATCAGCACCGCGGTCAGGAACTGCCGCACGGTCCGCCCGCGCGAGACCCGGGCGATGAACATGCCGACAAAGGGCGACCAGCTGATCCACCAGGCCCAGTAGAAGGCGGTCCAGCCATGGCGAAAGTTGTCGTCGCTGCGCCCGAACGGATTGGACAGCGGCAGGATCTTGGCGCCATAGGCGGCCAGATTGCCGAAAAAGCCGGTCAGGATCTGCCAGGTCGGCCCGGTCAGGATCACGAAAAGCAGCAGCACGACCGCCAGGATCATGTTGATCTCGGACAGGCGCTTGACCCCTTTCTCGACGCCCAGCACCACCGAGGCGGTGGCGACGGCGGTGATGATGACGATCAGCACGATCTTGGACGTGTCCGACGCGCTCCAGCCGAACAGGAAGCCGAAGCCGGCAGTGGCCTGCTCGGCGCCGATCCCCAGCGAGGTGGCCAGCCCGAAGAGCGTCGCCATCACCGCCAGCACATCGACGACATGGCCCGGCCAGCCCCAGACCCGCTCGCCCAGGATCGGATAAAAGACCGAGCGCAGCGTCAGCGGCAGCCCCTTGTTATAGGCAAAGAGCGCCAGCGCCAGCGCCACCACCGCATAGATCGCCCAGGGGTGCAGGCCCCAGTGGAAGATCGTCGCGGCCATCGCCAGCCGGCGGGCGCCCAGTTCGTCGCCCGGCGCGCCGTCCAGCGGCGCCCAGTCGGTACGGACCCCGTTTTCGACCACCGGCCCGCCCAGGGCGGCGGTGAAATGGCCCAGCGGCTCGCTGACGCCATAGAACATCAGGCCGATGCCCATGCCCGCGGCAAAAAGCATGGAAAACCAGCCCGACAGGGTGAAATCCGGCGTCGCCTCGGGACCGCCCAGCCGGACCGAGCCCAGCGGCGACAGGATCAGGCCAAGGCACAGCAGCACGAAGATATTGCCGGCGATCAGGAAGAACCAGTCGAAATTGCTGGTGACCACGTCGCGCAGGCCGGCAAAGAAGGGCCCCAGCACCGAGGGGAACAGCAAGGTCGCCCCGGTGAACAGCACGATGGCCGCGGCCGAGATCATGAAGACCGGGTTGTGGATGTCATAGGCGACGGGCTTCACGCCCTCGATATTGTCCTGGCCGATCTCGTATTCGGTCGAGATGATCTCGGTGGGGCCCTCGGGCAGCGGCAGGGCCTCGATACCGGCGCTGCCATCCTGCTGGCCGGCCAAGGCGTCGCGTTCCGTCTGCGTCTTGTCGTCGGATGGGCTTGGTTGTGACATGCGTCCCTTTCTCATTTTTGGTGCGATGGGGCGCCGAAAATTTCGACTTGGCGCCGATGCGCCTGGGGGACGAAGAATTTCACAATTTCTTCAGGATTGCCATCCGTCGTCGGCCCGGCCGTCCCCGCAGCGTGCCGCCTGAGCCCGGGACCGCGTGCAGGAAGCTGCGGAAGCTGATTGACTCGTGCTCTTACATGTTACATGTAACACGCAACTCTTGCTTGGGGAGGAGCCAGAGATGCCTGCCGGACCCGCCATGCGCATTGCGCAGCCGCCGTCGCTGGCGACGATGGTCGCGGAACGACTGCGCGACGCGATCATCGATGGCGAATTCACCCTGGGCGAAAACATCTCGGAGGAGCGGCTTTGCGCGGCCTTCGGGGTCAGCCGATCACCCGTCCGGGACGCGCTGAACGCGCTGCAATTCACCGGCCTGGTCGAGGTGCGGCCCAAGCGCGGCAGCTTTGTCTTCAACCCGACCGAGGCGGATGTCGCCAGGCTTTGCGATTATCGCTTCATGCTGGAACGCGAAGCGGCGCTGATGGCCGTGCGCGTTGCCAGGAACGATCTTGCGGCCGGGCTGGAGGCGGCGGTCGCGACCATGGCGCGGGCGCATGCCGACGGCGACCGCCGCGCCTATGGCCATGCCGACACCGCCTATCACGGCGTGTTCTTTGCCTGCTGCGGCAACAGCCTGGTGCGCGACGCCTATCGCCTGGCCGAGGCGCAGCTGGCGACGCTGCGCACCCTGCTGACCGCGCCCTTCGACGAGCGCCGCGAATCCGGCCTGACCCAGCACCGCGACATGGCCGAGGCGCTGCTCTCGGGCGACGAGGCGGGTTTCGCCGCCATGCTGAAGGCGCACGCCGACTGGAGCGGGCGCCTGACCGCAGCCCTGCAATCGCAACAGGAACGGAACCCCGGATGACGGATCAGGCCAGGACCCTGCGCGCCCTGCTGGCGCATGGACGCATCATCGCGGCGCCGGGCGCGCCCGACGCGCTGTCGGCGCGGCTGATCGCGCGGACGGGTTTCGACGCGGTCTACATGACCGGGCTTGGCGCCACCGCCAGCCGGCTGGGCGCGCCGGACCTGGGCCTGCTGAGCCAGACCGAGATGGCCGATCAGGCCCGCGCCATGGCCGCCGCCGCCGGGGTGCCGGTGATCGCCGACGCCGACACCGGCTATGGCGGGCCGCTGAACCTGCGTCGCGTCGTCGACGACTATGCCCGCGCCGGCATCGCCGCCTTCCATGTCGAGGACCAGCAGATGCCCAAGCGCTGCGGCCAGCTGTCGGGCGCGCGCCTGGTGCCGCCGGCCGAGGCCGAGGCCCGGCTGCGCGCCGCCGTCGCCGCGCGGGACGCCAGCGGCCGCGACATGCTGGTCATCGGCCGCACCGACGCGCTGGGGACCGAGGGCATCGAGGCCGCGCTGGAGCGCGCCCGCCGCTATGCCGGGGCGGGGGTGGACCTGACCTTCGTCGATGGCATCCGCACCATCGCCCAGGTCGAGGCGGTGGCCCACGGCCTGCCCGGACCCAAGGTCGTCAGCCTGGTCGACGGCACCGAGGCCGCCGAGCTGGACCTGGCCCGGTTGCAGGACATGGGCTTTTCGGTCTGCCTTTTCGCCATCACCACGCTGCTGGCCAGCCTGACCGCGCAGGCCGCGGCCTTGCAGCAGTTGCGCAGCACCGGCCGCATCCCCGCCGATGCCGAGGGCTTCGACTATGCCCGCTTCTCGGAACTGGTCGATCTGGCCGGGCACCAGGCCTTTGCCCATGAGTACGAGGCGTGAGCGCGCCGGTCGTCCTGATCACCGGCGGCGCGGCGGGCATCGGCCTTGCGATCGCCCGCCGCGCGGCGGCCCGTGGCGCGCGGCTGTGGCTGTGGGACCGCGACCCTGACGCCCTGCGGGCCGCGCAATCCGAACTGGGTTCGCGCGCCCGGACCTTTGCGGTCGACCTCGCGGACGCGGACGCCATCGCCGGGGCCGAGGCCGCGCTGGCGGACCTGCCGCCGACGCATCTGGTGAACAATGCCGGCATCCTGGGCCGGGCCATGACGTTGGACGCCATGGAAGCCGCGGAAATCCAGCGGGTGCTGTCGATCAACGTCACCGGCACGCTGCTGTCCAGCGCGGCCTTTCTGCGCGCGCGCGCCCCGCATCCGCAGGCGGCCATCGTCAACATGTCCTCGATCGCCGGAACCAATGGCGGCGCGCCGGGCCATGCCGTCTATGGCGCGACCAAGGCGGCGCTGCTGGCGCTGACCTGCGCGATGGCCCGCGACCTGGCGCCCGAAATCCGGGTCAACGCGCTTGCGCCGGGGATCATCGACACGGACATCCAGAAAACCGTATTCGCCGACCGCGACGCGCTGCGGGCCGCGGCATCAGGCATTCCGCTGGGCCGGGTCGGCAGCCCCGACGAGGTGGCCGAGGCGGCGGAATGGCTGCTGTTCGCCGCCCCCTATGTCACCGGCGAAACCATTCGCGTCGGAGGAGGGCGCAAATGAAACACCTTGATCGTCTGTTCTTTCGCGCCATCGACATCGCGCTGGTGCTGCTGCTGGCGGCGATGACGCTGATGGTCTTCGGCAATGTCGTGCTGCGCTACGGCTTCGGCTCGGGGCTGGATTTCTCGGAGGAGATGTCGCGCTTCTGCTTCGTCTGGATGATCTTCCTGGGCTCGATCGCGGCCATGCGGCGCAACCTGCACATGGGCTTCGACATGGTCGTGGTCTCGGCCGGCCCCAGGGCGCGCCGCGTGCTGCTGACGCTTGCCAACGCGCTGATCCTGGGCTGCTGCCTGCTGTTGCTGGCGGGCACGCTGATGCAGTGGCACGTCAACGCCACCAACATCGCGCCCGTCACCGGAATGCCGATGAGCTGGCTGTTCGGCGTCGCCCTGCCGATGAGCCTGGCCGTCGGTCTGATGGCGGGCTGGCGCATGATCGGCTATGCCACCGGCCGCCTGACGGACGCCCCCACCCCGCATGGCGAGCTGCACGAATGAGCCTGGTCATCTTTCTGGGCGTGCTGATCGCCGCTATGGCCGTGGGCGTTCCCATCGCCTTTTCGCTGATCCTCTGCGCGGTCGCCATGGGCCTTGCGCTGGACATGTTCGACCCGCAGATCATCTCGCAGCGCATGATCGTGGGTGCGAACAGCTTCACCCTGCTGGCGATCCCCTTCTTCCTGCTGGCCGGCGAGCTGATGAACGCGGGCGGCATGTCGCGCCGCATCGTGGCCTTTGCCATCTCGCTGGCCGGGCATGTCCGGGGCGGGCTGGGCGTGGTCGCGATCTTTGCCGCGATCATCCTGGCCTCGCTCTCGGGCTCGGCCGCCGCCGATACGGCCGCGCTGGTCACGATGCTTCTGCCGATGATGCGGGGCGCCGGCCATGACGAGGCGCGCTCGGTCGGGCTTCTGGCCTCGGGCGGGATCATCGCGCCGATCATCCCGCCCTCCATCGCCTATATCATCTTCGGCGTGGCGACGAACCTGTCGATCACCCAGCTGTTCATGGCCGGGATCGTGCCCGGCGTGATGATGGGCCTTGGCGCGCTGGCGGCCTGGATGGTCGTGTCGCGGCTGGACAACGTCGAGCCCCTGCCGCGCGCCACCTGGGCCGAGCGCGGCCGCGCCACGCGG
Source organism: Paracoccus yeei ATCC BAA-599 (assembly GCF_000622145.1). Lineage (GTDB taxonomy): Bacteria > Pseudomonadota > Alphaproteobacteria > Rhodobacterales > Rhodobacteraceae > Paracoccus > Paracoccus yeei. The sequence continues at coordinate 74,645 of NZ_JHWH01000020.1, forward strand.
GACGCGATCTGGGCGCTGGGTCTGCCGGTCATCATCCTGGGCGGCATCCGCTTTGGCATCGTCACCCCGACCGAGGCCGCCGTCGTCGCCGTCGCCTATGCGCTGTTCGTGGGCCTTGTCGTCTATCGCGAACTGAAGCCCTCGCAGCTGTTCGAGGTGTTCCGCAACGCGGCCACCACGACCGCCGTGGTGATGCTGCTGGCCGCCGCCGCGCTGGCCACCGCCTGGTTCGTCTCGATCGCGGATCTCTCGGGCATCGTGCTGTCGCTGGTCGAGCCGCTGATCGAGCATCCCAAGATCCTGATGGCGGTCATCATGCTGCTGATCGTGGCCGTGGGGACGGCGCTGGACATGGGCCCGACCATCCTGATCCTGGCCCCGGTCCTGCTGCCGGTGGTCAAGGAGGCCGGGATCGACCCGATCTATTTCGGTGTCCTTTTCGTCATCAACTGCGCCATCGGGCTGGTGACGCCGCCCGTGGGCATCGCGCTGTCGGTCGCCTCGGGCGTCTCGGGCGTGCCCATGCACCGCGCGGCCCTGGGGGCGATGCCCTTCATGATCGCCCAGATCGGCGTCCTGTTCCTGCTGGTCCTGTTCCCGCAACTGGTGCTGTGGCCGATGGAATGGCTGCGCTAGCGCCCTGAAACCCTGTTCTGTCCTTGGGAGGAGAAACCGATGAAACGCAGCATGAAAAGCCTTCTGGGCACGGCGCTGGTCGCGGCGGCGCTAGCCGCCCCGGCCCAGGCCGAGATCGGCCGCCACACCTTCAAGGTGTCGAACGGCGCGGCCGAGGATCACCCCGTCTCGGCCGGGATCAAGGGCATGTCGGAATGCCTGGCCGACAAGACCGACGGCAAGATGAAGCTGCGCGGCTTTTACAACGGCGAACTGGGCGACGATGCCGAGGCCACGCAATCGGTGCGTTCGGGCTCGATCGAGATGGTGGTGACGGGGGCGGCCGCGATCGGCGGGATCGAACCCGCGATGAGCGCCTTCGAACTGCCGTTCCTGTTCAATTCGGATGCCGAGGTCGATGCGGTGATGACCGGCCCCTATTACGACCATGTGGCGGCCAAGATGCCGGCGCATGACCTGGTGCTGCTGTCGATCTGGGAAAACGGCTTCCGCAACTCGACCAACAACAAGCACGCGATCACCAGGGCCGAGGATTTCGCGGGCCTGAACTTCCGCGTCATGCAGAACCCGATCTTCCTGGACACCTTCCGCCGGCTGGGCGCGAACCCGGTGCCGATGGCCTTCGGCGAGGTCTTCACCGCGCTGGAGACCGGCGCCGTGGACGGGCAGGAAAATCCGCTGCCGCTGATCCAGGCCAGCCGCTTCTACGAGGTCCAGAAATATCTGACCCTGACGCGCCACGCCTATTCGCCGACCCCGGTGCTGATGTCGAAGAAGGTCTGGGACGGGCTCGACCCCGAGGAACAGGCGCTGGTCCAGACCTGCGCCACCGAGGGCCGGGTGAAGCAGATCGAACGCTCGCGCGCCGCCGTCGACGAGGCCCTGGCCGAGCTGAAGGAGCACGGCATGGAAGTGACCGAGCTGACCCCCGAGGCCACCGCCCATCTGCGCGAACTGGTCGCCCCGGTCTATGAGGCGGCGATCCCGACCGTCGGGCAGGAGAACTACGACCTGCTGACCGCAGAGCTGAAGAAGGTGCGCGGCAACTAAGCCCCACGACCCGTTCGGCGCGGCCTCCTCCCCGGCCGCGCCGATCCCGTCCCTGCCAGAGGTTCCGACCATGCCCGCCCAGCCCGATGCCTGCCTTGCTGCCCTGGCGGCAGCGTTCCCCCCTGCCGCGCTTCTGCAAGGCGACGCCATTCCTGCCCGCAACCTGCAGGACACCAGCTATCTGCCCCCCGAGACGCCGCTGGCCGTGCTGCGTCCCGACACGCCCCAGGGCGTGGCCGAGGCGGTGCGGATCTGCGCCCGGCACGGCGTCGCGGTCGTGCCTCAGGGCGGGCTGACGGGGCTGGCGGGCGGCGCCCATCCGCTGGCCGGCGCAGTCATGCTGTCGCTGGAGCGGCTGGCCGGGATCGAGGAAATGGACCCCGCCGCCTCGACCATGACGGTGCGGGCCGGCACGCCGCTCGAGGTGATCCAGCGCGCCGCCGACGAGGCGGGTTTCCTGGTCCCGCTGGACCTGGGCGCCAGGGGCTCGTGCCAGATCGGCGGCAACCTGGGCACCAACGCCGGCGGCAACCGGGTGATCCGCTATGGCATGGCGCGCGAGATGGTGCTGGGGCTGGAATACGTCCTGCCCGACGGCACGCTGGTCACCAGCCTGAACAAGATGATCAAGAACAACGCCGGCTATGACCTGAAGCAGCTGTTCATCGGCTCCGAAGGCACGCTGGGCATCATCACCCGCGCGGTCCTGCGCATGCAGCCCAAGCCCGGCTGCGTCAACGCGGCGCTGTGCGGCATGGAAAGCTATGCGGACGTGGTCGCGCTGCTCGGCGCGGCCCGGCGCGGGCTTGGGCCGATGCTGTCGGCCTTCGAGGTGATGTGGGACGATTACTGGCACGAGGTCACCGAAACGGTCGGCGTTCGCGCGCCCCTGGCCGGGCGCCATGCCCTTTACGTGCTGATCGAGGCGCAGGGCCTGTCCGAGGCGGTGGACGGTCCCCGCTTCCAGTCCTGGATCGAAAGCCAGTTCGAGGCCGGGCTGATCGGCGACGCCGCCGTGTCGCAAAGCATGGGCGACGTGGCGGCCTTCTGGGCGATGCGCGACGCCTGTTCGGAATTCGGCAGCCGGCTCGGCCCGCATGTCGCCTTCGACGTGGGCCTGCCGGTGGCCCGGATGGACGATTTCGCCAAGGCCTGCAAGGCACGGGTGGCCGAGCGCGTCCCGAATGCGTTCTCGGTCTATTACGGCCATATCGGCGACGGCAACCTGCATCTGGTGGCGCTGTCGCGCGGCGCCTCGGGGCAGCCGATGGGCCTGATCTCGGCGGCGGTCTATGAAACGGTGCGCGATTTCGACGGCACGATCTCGGCCGAACACGGCATCGGCCTGCTGAAGAAATCCTATCTCGGCCACACGCGGAGCCCGCAGGAACTGGCGCTGATGCGGCGGCTCAAGGCGGCGATGGACCCGCAGGGCATTCTCAACCCCGGCAAGGTGTTCGACATGGAGGACAAGGCATGAACCGGCTGAAGCAACGGATCGCGGCGGGCGAACAGGTCGCCGCCGCCTGGCTTGAACTGGGCAACCCCGACGTCGCCGAGATCATGGTGCGCCATGGCTGGACCACGCTGGTCATCGACGGCGAACATGGCGTGGGCGACCTGGACGACTGGGTGGCCGTCGCCCGCGCCGTCGAGGCCGCCGGCGGCGAGGTGGTGCTGCGGGTGCCGGACGGGTCGGACACCACGCTGAAGCGGGTGCTGGACCGGGGCTTCCGCTCGCTGATCGTGCCCATGGTGAACACGGCCGAACAAGCGCGCGGGATCGTGGCCTCCTGCCGCTATCCCGGGCTGGGGCGGCGGGGATATGCGGCGCCGATCCTGCGCGCCTCGGACTGGGGCGCGCGGCCCGGCTATGCCCGGCACGAGGCCGCCGAGGAACTGCTGCTGATGCTGCAATGCGAGCATGTCGAGGCGGTCGAGAACCTGCCCGAGATCGCGGCCGTCGCGGGCGTGGACATGATCTTCATCGGCCCGAACGACCTTGCCGGTTCGATCGACCACCTCGAGCGCATGGAGGAGCCCGCCCCGCAAGAGTTGCTCAGGCGGATCGAGGCGGGGGCTGCGGCGGCGGGCAAGCCATTGGCGACCATCCTGGGCGCCGGCCGCGGCTGGGCCGAACTGCGGGCGCTTGGTTATCGCTTCATGGTCGGGCCGAACGACATCTCGCTGCTGATCGCCGGCGCCCGCGCCAGCGCGGCCGAGCGCGACGATGGGCCGGCAAGCCCGGTGGCATCCTACTGACCCATCCGGGCGGACCGCCCGGCGTTGCCCCTTGCGCTGCGGAAAACCCCGGCGGCTGCGGCGGTCAACGCGTCCGGCCCCCCGCGTCGGGCTCGGCGGCCGGAGGCCTTCCGTACGACTTCTCCTCGACCAGGACCGAGCGCAGCAGGACGTTGATCTTGCGCTTGAGCGCCGCCCGTTCGTCGTTCGTCAGATAGACCGCGCGCGCCAGCCGGATGAATTCGGCGTCGAAGCGTGCGGCGGCATCGCGGGCGCGGATCGCGTCCTCGATCTCCCACAGGGCGCAGTTGATGCTGCGCAGGGCCTCGATCAGCGCGGCAAGGCCCGGCTGCGGAAGGACCGGCGCCGCGACCTCGCGCAGCAGGGCCAGCTCGCGGGCGACGTTGGCGCGGGCGGCTGCGTCCTCGATGCGGTCGGCCTTGATCTCCAGGATGGTGATCTTGTCCAGCAGCTCGCCCCAGGACACCGGGACAAGCGGCGCGGTGCGCGGCTCCAAGGTCATGCGATCCCCTTTTCCATGGGCAAAGGCCCGGGCAGGCCGTCCAGCGCGGCCGCCGCCGGGCCGATGGCGCCCGCCCAGTCGCCGGGGGCGGGCTGGCGCCAGACGCGCATGGTCGGATACCAGGGCGTGCGCCGGCCCCGGACGGGCCAGCGCCAGTCCGGCCGGTGCTTGACCAGCAGGCACACCGGCTGCCCCAGCATCCCGGCCAGATGGGCGATCATCGTGTCCACCGTGACGACCCCCGCCGCCCCGGCGACCAGTTCGGCGGTGCGCCGGATGTCCAGGGGGCACCCCTGCGGGTTCAGCACCGGCAGCGCGGTCGGCCCCGGCATCAGGGACAGGGCAGGGCCCCGGCAGAACGGCGCGAACATCGGCTCGGGCACGGATCGGTCGGGGTCCCAGTCGCCCGCCCCCCAGCACAGCGCCAGCGTTCCGGGCGGCAGCGGCGCGGGGGCGATCGCCGGCGCCATCAGGGGGGCGTCCGCCGGGCCCGCGCGCAGCGCCAGCGGCAGCTCCATGATCTCGAGGTCGCAGTCTTGCGGCGGCAGCGGCCGGGCCGGATCGAAAGGCACCAGCCGCCCGATGCCCGGCACGTCCTGGAACAGCGCCAGCAGATGCGGCTGCATCTCGACCGTCAGGCGAGCGGCGCGGCGGGCCATCAGCGGCAGGAAGCGGGAAACATCAGCGTGTCGCCCAGGCCGTGATAGCAGCGCACCAGCACGTCCCGCCCGTCGAAGGCGCGTCCGTCCCAGACCCAGCGCAGGTGATAGGGCAGCGCCGGATCGTCGCGCCCGGCCGGGTCGCGCAGGGACAGGCCTTGCGCCGCGATGTCCCAGGCAGCGGCGAAATCGCCGCGCCGCATCGCCCGCGTCCAGGGATCGCCCACGGCCGGGCCCTTCGCCTATTCGGCCGCCTTGGCGGCAGGCCGGCGCTCGTCCAGTTCCTCGGCGAACCAGGCGCAGGTGGCGGCCAGCCCCTCGGCCAGGGGCGTGCGGGGGGACCAGCCCAGCAATGCGGCGGCGCGGCCGATGTCGGGCCGGCGCCGGCGCGGATCGTCGATCGGCAACGGGCGATTGACCACAGGGGCGCGCGTGCCGGTTAGCTTCAGAACATGGGCCAGAAGCTTGTTCACCGTGAGTTCCTGGGGATTGCCCAGGTTCACCGGCTCCATCCCGTCGAAATCGGCCTCCATCAGCGCCAGAAGCCCCGCCACCATGTCCGAGACATAGCAGAAGCTGCGGGTCTGGCTGCCGTCGCCATAGACCGTCAGTTCGTCCCCGCGCAGCGCCTGGCAGATCAGGTTCGACACCACGCGCCCGTCGCAGGGGTCCATGTTGGGGCCGTAGGTGTTGAAGATGCGGGCGACGCGCACCTGCGCGCGGCCCGCGCGGGCATAGTCGAAGGCCAGCGTCTCGGCGGCGCGCTTGCCCTCGTCATAGCAGGCGCGGGGGCCGGTGCAGTTCACATGGCCGCGGTAACTCTCGGCCTGCGGGTGGATCTCGGGGTCGCCATAGACCTCGCTGGTCGAGGTCAGCAGGAACCGGGCCCCGGCCGCCTCGGCCAGGTGCAGCAGGTTGTTGGTGCCGACCACATTGGTCATCATCGTGTGTTCGGGATCGCGCTGATAATGGGGCGGCGAGGCCGGGCATGCCAGGTTCCAGACGCGGTGGATGCGCGGCGCCATCCGCAGCAGCTCGGCAGGCAGCGGCTGGCTGATGTCGTGGTGCAGAAAGCGAAAGCGGGGCTGGCCCTCCAGCGCCCGCAGGTTCGAGGGCCGGGCGGTCTGCAGGTTGTCGAGGCAGAGGACCGCTTCCCCCTGATCCAGCAGCGCGCGGCACAGGTGCGATCCGATGAAGCCCGCACCGCCGGCGACGACGTTCAGGGCCAGCGCCTCCACCGTTCCGCGGGGGCCGTGATCCAGGTCGGTCTGCTTTCTCATGCGTTCATCCCTCCGCTGTTGCGACCGGCCGGGGGCGGGTCTTTCGATGTGCGGCCTCGGCCAGATGCGATTCCAGTTCGGCGGCGCGGTGATCGGACGAATGGCCGGCCCCGATCCGCGCGCTGGCGGCCCGGCCCATCGCGGCCGCATCGCCGTCCAGCGCCGCCAGGACATCGGCCGGGCCATCGGCCAGCACGATCTCGGACCCCGGCCGGAACAGCGTCTCGATCCCCTCCCAACGGTCCGAGATGATGGGCGTGGCGCAGGCTCCGGCCTCGAACACCCGGACCGAGGGCGAATAGCCCGCCCGGATCATGTCCGCCCGCGTGACGTTCAGGGTGAAGCGGCTGGCCGAATAGAAGGCCGCATGGTCGGCGGGCGGGCAATGTTCGATGCGTTCGACATTGCCGGGCCAGTCGATGCCGGCGGGATATTGCGGCCCGGCCACCACGAAACGCAGGTCGGGGCGGCTCCGGGCGGGTTCCAGCAGCAGCCGCTCCAGCGTGGGCTGGCGGTCGTCGCTGTAGGTGCCAAGATAGGACAGGTCCCAGCGGATCGGCACGTCGCGCGGGCCGTAAAGGTCCAGGTCCACCGAGCAGTAAAGCGCCCGCGCCATCGGCGCGCCATAGCGGGTTTCGATATGGCGCAGGGTCGGGCCGCCGGTGAAGGACAGATACACATCGAAACCGGGGATCACCTCGGGCGAGAGGTATTCGTGATCGCCCCGTTCCAGCTTGGCCAGCGTGACCGGCGTGTCGATGTCGTAGAAGGCCGCCACGCCCCCCGCCCAGCCCTGCACGCGGCGCGCGACCTCGACGCCTTGGGGGACGTAGCTGCCGACGATCACCGCATCCGCCGCCGCGATCTCGTCCCGCCAGCGATCCAGCGCGGGCAGCCCCTCATAGAATTCCAGCCGGCACCAGTCGGGGGCGGTCAGGTCGCGCTGCCCGGCATACCAGGGCACGTCGCGTTCCAGGAACAGCACCTGATGGCCGCGCCGGGCAAAGGATTTCAGCAGCGCGCGAAAGGTCGTCGCGTGGCCATTGCCCCAGGACGACGACAGCGACAGGCCCAGGACGACCAGCTTCATGCCGCCATTCCCTTCGCCTGTGCCTTGAACAGCGCGTCCACCTGCGCACCGCGCAGGGCATAGGTGTGTTCCGCCTTGACCCGCGCCAGCGCCGCCTGGCCGATCTCTCTCGCCCGTTCCGGCGTCAGCGCCGCCAGATGGTCGGCCACGTCCTGCCCGTCGCGGGCCACCAGAACCTCGGCGTCGGGGGTCAGGAACTGCTCGATCCCCTCCCAGGCGTCGGTGATCAGGCATGCGGCGGCACCGGCGGCTTCAAAGACGCGGGTGGCAGGGGAAAAGCCCACATGCGCCATGCTGTCGCGCGCGACGTTCAGGACAGCCAGCGGCGTGCAGTTGAAGGCGTTGTGTTCGGCCGTATAGACATGGCCCAGGTGGCGGACATTGCCCGGCATCGGCTTGCTGTCCCAGCCGTTGCCGCCGATCAGGAAACTGCGATCCGCCAGCATGGCGGCGGGCTTCAGGAAGAACTCCTCGACCCGCGCCTCGCGGTCGGGCAGGCGGTTGCCCAGAAAGGCGAGATCCGAGGCGAATTTCGGGTCGGCGGGGGCGGGGTGGTGGGTATCCGGGTCCAAGGCGTTATAGACCGGCTCGCACAGCTTCGCGCCGAAGCCGCGATAGGCGTCCACCACGGGCGGGCCGCCGCCATAGGTCAGCACCATGTCGAGGGCGGGCAGCGCCCGGCGCACCGGATGGTCCGGGGCCGCCCGCATTTCGTCCAATGTGGCCGCCGCATCCACGTCCCAGAAGATCTTGAGCGCGCCGGGTTTTGCACCCGCGACCACGCCGTCCAGCAGTTCCCGGTCGAAGACGCCGACGCCATTGGCCTTGACCACGATATCGGCGTCGGCCGCCTCGGCCAGGACGCCGCGCATGGCGTCCTCGGTCGCGGGATAGACGACCGAGCGGCACCAGTCCGGCGGGTCGATGTCGCGGTGCTGCTGGCGGTCGAAGGCGTCGGGTTCGTAGAAGGTGATCTGGTAGCCGCGCCGGGCGAGTTCGCCCAGGATGCCGCGGTAATAGGTGGCGGCACCGTTCCAATAGGAGGACAGCAGGCTGGATCCGTAGAATGCGATCTTCATGCGGCAGAAGCTCCGTGGTTCAGGCCGAGCGTTCCGGCAATGGACAGAAGTTCCTGCGCGCGATGGGCGCAGGTGTGGCGGGCGCGGATGGTCTCCAGCCCATGCGCCGCCAGCGCGGCGCGCAGGTCGGCATCATGGGCGAGGTCGCGCAGATGGGCGGTCATTTCCGCACCGTCGCGGGCGAACAGAAAGTCTTGGCCGGGGCGGAACAGGGCTTCGCTGTCCTGCCAGGGGGCCGAGACTAGCGGGATGCCGCAGGCCAGCGCCTCGAAGACGCGGATGGTGGGGATGCCGGGCAGCATCGTGGTATAGAAGCGGCGCGGGACATGGACGGTCGCCATGTGGCGCGCAAAGATTTCGGGTGCCGCCGCGTTCGGCGCCCAGCCGTGATAGCGCACGCCGTAACGGTCCAGCGTCGCCAGGGCATCGGCCGGATAGCGCACGCCGTAGATGTCGAGCGGCAGGTTCGCCTCGCGGCCTGGGCGGAACAGGAAGGTCTCAAGCTCCTCGGTCCGTTCGCCGTCGCCCCAGTTGCCGATCCAGACCAGCCCTTCGCGCGCGGTCTCCTGCGCAGGCGGGTGGAACAGGCGGGTGTCGGCGGCCTCGTGCCAGGTCCAGACGCGGTCGACCCAGCCCCAGCGGCGATAGACCGCGCTCAGCGCCTCGCCAAAGGCCAGAACGCCGTCGAAGCCCGACAGGTCGAAGGCGCGGATCGCATCCGGGTCGCTGACGGCGCGGTGGTGGGTGTCGTGGAACAGCAGCTTGAAGCGGGCGCCCTGTTGGCGCGCCCGGCCCAGGGTCGCGGCCAGCGCGGGGTCGTTCCATTCATGGACGATGACCAGATCGGCGTCGCCCGCCAGATCGACCGGATCGGCGGCGGGGTTATAGGTTTCGACCGACAGGTCGGGATAGTTCCGGCGGAAGGGCTCCAGCCCCGCAGGCCCGTGATCGCGCAGCAGGTTTTCCAGGCTCCAGGCGCCTTGCGGCTCCAGCGCGCGGACATGGTGGCCCGCTGCGGCCAGTTCCCGCAGCACGCCGCGCAGGAAATGGGCGTTGCCGTGGTTCCAGCAGCTTTGCAGCGAATGGGTGAAATAGACGATCTTCATGCGGCCTGGGTCCGTCTGGCAAGCGCGTCGCGATAGATCTTGGCCATCTGCTCGGCCATCGCGGCGGGGGTGTAGCGGGCGGCGCGCTGACGGGCGGAGTTGCCCTGCGCGGCGTGGCAAGCCGGGTCGGCCAGAAGCGCGGCGATGGCGTCGGCAAAGCCCTGCGCGTCGCCAGGCGCAACGAAGGACGCCGCTCCGTCCCAGAGTTCGCGAAAGGTCGGGATGTCCGACAGCACCAGCGGGCAACCGGCCTGCGCGGCTTCCAGGACCGCCAGGCCAAAGGGCTCGAACCGGGCGGCGCTGACAAAGACCGGGCGGCGGGCCAGCCAATGGCCGATGACCTCGGCCGGCAGGGGGCCGGTGGCTTGCAGATGCGTGGCCGCGACCGTGGCGCCATGGGGCGCGCGGGTGGCGCCGATGGCGACGAAGGGCGCATTCAGCCGCGCGGCCACGGCGTCCAGGGTGGCGGTATCCTTGACCTCGTCCCAAAGCCTGCCGACCGTCAGCGCGCCGGGAAACGGCTGCGCCGGGGGCAGGGGCAGGGCGGTGCGGCCGTTATGGACCACCGCCGGCAGCAAGGGCAGGCCATAGCGGCGAGCCGTCGCCTCGGCATAGGCGCGGGTCGGCGCCACGACGCGGTCGGCGGCGCGCAGGCCCCGGCCGACCAGTTCGGGCAGCCAGGCCAGCGCCGGATCGACCGCCCCGCCGCGCGCCGCGTCCCACCAGGTGCCAAGGCAGCCGTGGTTCACGGCGACGACCGGCCGGTCATGGCGCGCCACGGCCAGAGCCGGGGCGTTCAGATGCACCAGATCCGCGCCCTCCTCGTGCGCCATCCGCGCGACCGCCTCGGCCGCCGACAGCACCGCTGCGGGACCGTCGCTGAGCCAATCGAGCGGCAGGCCGGTTTCGATCAGCCGCACCCCCGCAGCCTCGGCCGCGGCGCGCTGATCGGGGTCGGGCGCGGGGCCCAGAACCGCCAGCACCACCTCGACCCGCAGGGCGGAGGCGAGTTCCAGCGCATAGGCCCAGACCCCGCCCACCGCGTCGGTGGTCATCAGCACCCGCATCATGCCGACTTCGCCAGGGGCTGGCCGATGGGCAGGTTGATCCCGCCCTCGGCAGCCAGCCATCGCGCCAGCCTTGTCACGCCCTCCTGCCAGTCCAGCTTGGGCGACAGGTCCAGCGCCTGGTCCGCCGCGCGCGTGTCGGCCACGAAATACCGCTGGTCGCCCGCCCGCCAGTCGGAATAGGCGATGTCCACCGGGCGTCCGATGATCCGGCCCACGAAGGCCAGAAGCTGGCGCAGGCTGACCGCGTTCGCGGGCCCGCCGCCCAGGTTGAAGACCCGGCCGGACACCTGGTCGATCCGGTCCCAGGCCGCCAGATAGGCCTCGACCGCGTTCGACACGTCCAGGATGTCGCGCACCTGGCAGCCATCGCCGAACAGCGTGATCTGCTGGCCCTTCAGCGCGCGGATCAGGAAATGGGCGACCCAGCCCTGATCCTCGGTTCCCATCTGGCGCTGGCCATAGATGCAGGACATGCGCAACACGCAGGTGGGCACGCCGAAGCTGCGGGCATAGTCCAGAACATACTGGTCCGCCGCGCCCTTGGAACAGCCATAGGGGGTGTGGAAATCCAGCGGCCGGGCCTCGCCGATGCCGTGGTCGCGCACCTGGACGTCGGTCGGAAGGTAAGCCTCGCCCTCCAGCGCGAAATCCAGATCGGCCAGGTCGCCATAGACCTTGTTCGTCGAGGCAAAGACCAGCGGCGTGCCGTCGCCCTTGGCGCGCAGCGCCTCCAGCAGGTTCATCGTGCCGATCAGGTTGATGGTCATGTCCTCGACCGGCTCGACCATGCTGGTGGTCACGGCGACCTGGGCCGCAAGGTGAAAGACCGCTTTTGCTTCGCGCGCGGCAGCGGCCATGCGGGCGGCGTCGCGGATGTCGGCCCGGACATGCTCGATCCGGTCGTCGTGGCGATCTTGCAGCCAGGCGAGGTTGCGTTCCACCCCCGGCCGGGTCATGGCGTCATAGACGATGACCCGGTGCCCGTCGCCCGCCAGCCGGTCGGCCAGGTTCGAGCCGATGAAGCCCGCGCCGCCGGTGACCAGCACCGGGCGCGGATCGGCGGATGCGTCGGTCCTGGCCATCACGCCACCAGCCCGCGCTTGTCCAGTTCCGCCCGCGCCTGTTCGACCCGGTCCACGGCGGTCTGGCGCAAGGTTGGCCGCGACGTGGCCAAGGCGATCTTCGCGCCCCCGAACTGCACCGTCGTCTTTGCCTCCGAAGTGCCCGACACCGGCGCCGTGGTGCGCATGGGCCGCATCCTGGACGGCGTGGCCGAGCACATGGCCGACCACCCGGCCGAACGCACCTTCCTGCCCGCGGGCGAACCCGAACCCTCGCGCGAGGACGTGGTTGCCGCGCTGCGGGATGCGCAGGTGGACGTTCTGATGAACTACCTGCCCGTGGGCAGCCAGCAGGCGACCGAATTCTATGCCGAATGCGCGCTCGAGGCGGGGGTGGCCTTCGTCAACAACATTCCGGTGTTCATCGCCTCGGACCCCGCCTGGGCGGAACGCTTCGAAAAGGCCGGCGTGCCGATCATCGGCGACGACATCAAGGCTCAGCTTGGCGCGACCATCGTCCATCGCGTGCTGACCGACCTGTTTCACAAGCGCGGCGTCAAGCTGTGCCGGACCTATCAGCTGAACACCGGCGGCAACACCGATTTCCTGAACATGGCGAACCGCAGCCGGCTGGTCAGCAAGAAGATTTCCAAGACCGAGGCCGTCCAGGCGGTCGCCGCCGAACGGATCGCCGACGAAAACATCCATGTCGGCCCGTCGGACTATGTCGCCTGGCAGAACGACAACAAGGTCTGCTTCCTGCGGATGGAGGGCGAGTTGTTCGGCGGCGTGCCGATGAACCTGGAACTGCGCCTTTCGGTCGAGGACAGCCCGAACTCGGCCGGTGTCGCCATCGACATGATCCGCTGCGCGGCCATTGCGCGCGACCGGGGGCTGGCCGGCCCGGTGCTGGCGCCCGCCGCCTGGTTCTGCAAGCACCCGCCGCAGCAGATGACCGATGACGAGGCCTATGAGGCGGTCGAATCCTTCATCGCGGAAGGCGCACCCGCCCCGTGACCGCCCGTCTTCGGATCGCCTTCACTGGACCCCAGAGCGTCCAGCACCTGGTCGGGATCGACGGTCTTTTCGACCTCGGCCACGGTGGCCTGGTCCAAGGGCACCTCGAGTCGCTCGGCGATGCGGTGGATGACCTCGGCCAGCCGGGTCAGTTCATCCTCGGCCAGAAGGCCCACGTGCAGGTCCAGGTCGGCGCGCCGGTCGGCGGCCTCGGCCTGCCGGTTCTGGTTGATCAGGACGAAGGTGGACAGGAAGATCGCCTCGACCGAGGCCTCCATCGCCAGCATGACGAAGGTCGGGTCCCAGGGCGTGACACCCGGTATCCAGCCCAGGTTGGCCACGATCCAGAAGCCGTAGACCACCAGATGCAGGACCACGAAGGTCATGGAGCCGGTAAAGGCCGTGATCCGGGCCGCGATCCGCGCGCCAAGCGGCGCGGCCGCAGCCTCGCGTCGGCGGCGTTCGGCCAGCCGCTCGATATTGGCGGCCAGCCGCGCGCTCATCTGGCTGCCGATTGCGTTCGTGTCCATGTCCCTTGCCCGCCCTTGTTCTGCCACCCCGGACAAAGCGGCGCCGCCCCCCATTCGGTTCCGAAAGGACAGCCATGATCGAAGCTTCCCTGATGCGCGCCGCCATTCTGGACGGACCGCAGCGGTTTTCCCTGGCCAGGGTGCCGGTGCCCCGGCCCGGCCCGGGCGAGGTGCTGATCCGGCTGGAGGGCTGCGGCGTCTGCGCCTCGAACGTCGAGCCGTGGGAGGGCCAGCCCTGGTCCACCTGGCCCGGCGCGCCCGGCGGCATGGGGCACGAGGGCTGGGGCCGGATCGCGGCCCTGGGCGAGGGGGTCGGGGGCCTGTCCGTCGGGGACCGCGTGACCGCGCTGACCGAACGATCCTATGCCGAATACGACACGGCCCCCGCCGCGATGGTGGTGCCGCTGCCCGCCAGTCTGGACGGGATGCCGGTCCCGGGCGAACCCGTGGCCTGCGCGCTGAACATCTTCGCGCGCTCGGACATCCGCGCCGGCCAGACGGTGGCGATCGTCGGCATCGGCTTTCTGGGCGCGATCCTGACCCGGCTGGCAACGGATGCGGGAGCCCGCGTGATCGCCGTCTCGCGCCGGGCCGAGACGCTGGACCTGGCCCGCAGAATGGGTGCTGCGGAAACCATCCCCATGGACGACCACTGGCGCATCATCGAGGACGTGAAGCGCCTGACCGACGGGCACATGGCCCAGCGGGTGATCGAATGCGTGGGCAAGCAATGGCCGCTGGATCTGGCCGGGGACCTGGTGGCCGAGGGCGGGCGTCTGGTGATCGCGGGCTATCACCAGGACGGGCCGCGGCAGGTGAACATGCAGATGTGGAATTGGAAGGGCATCGACATCGCCAGCGCGCATGAACGCGACGCGGCCGTGCGCGTGGCGGGGCTGCGGGCGGCGGTGGATGCGCTGGCCCAGGGGCGGCTGGACCTTGGCCCGCTGCTGACCGGCTCCTATCCGCTGGAGGATCTGGGCGAGGCCCTGGCCGCGACCCGCGACAAGCCCGGCGGCTTCGTCAAGGCCTGGGTGGCGCTGTGAGGCCGCGCCTGGGCTTTCTCGGCACCGGCTGGATCGGGCGGCACCGGATGGCGGCCCTGGCCGCCAGCGGCCTGGCCGAGATCGTCGCGGTGGCCGAGCCCGACGACGCCTGCGCCGCCGAGGCGCTGACGCTTGCGCCCGATGCCCGGCGGGTGGACGGACTTGACGCGCTGCTGGCCGCCGACATCGACGCCGTGGTGATCGCCACCCCAAGCGCGGCCCATGCGGACCAATCCATCGCCGCGCTGAACGCGGGCAAGGCGGTGTTCTGCCAGAAGCCCCTGGGCCGCACCGGGCCCGAGGTGGCCCAGGTGGTCGCGGCCGCCCGCCGCGCCGACCGCCTGCTGGGCGTCGATCTGTCCTATCGCCACACCGCCGCCATGGCCGCGATCCGCCCGCTGCTGGACGCGGGCAGCCTGGGCCATGTCTTCGGGGTTGACGTGACCTTCCACAACGCCTGGGGCCCGGACAAGCCCTGGTTCTATGACCCCGCGCTGTCAGGCGGCGGCTGCGTGGTCGACCTGGGCGTCCACCTGATCGACCTGGCGCTGTGGTCGCTGGGCTGGCCCGAGGTCGCGGGCGTCGAAAGCCGGCTTTACGCCAAGGGCGCGCCGCTGGCCGATCCGGCGCGGCAGGTCGAGGATTACGCCACAGCCACGCTGGATCTGGCGGGCGGCACGGTCGTCCGCCTCGCCTGCTCCTGGGGCCTTCAGGCGGGGCGCGAGGCGGTGATCGCGGCCGAGTTCTTCGGCACCGAAGGCGGCGCATCCCTGCGCAACGTCAACGGTTCCTTCTACGATCTGCGGGCCGAGCGGCATCGTCACATCCGCGCCGAGCCCCTGGCCGGGCCGCCCGACGACTGGGGCGGGCGCGCGGCGGTGGACTGGCTGGCGCGGCTGGCATCGGGGGGGCGCTTTGACGATGACGCGCGGCATCTGGTCACGGTCGCGCGGGTGATCGACCGGATCTATGGGCGATAGATGCGCGTCGGGGTGCTGACCTTTCACCGCTGCATCAACTATGGCAGCTACTGGCAGGCCCGCTGCCTGGTCGAGGCCATCTCCGCGCGCGGCCACAAGGCGGTCCTGCTGGATCATCAGTCGCGGGACGTGACCTCGCGCGAATGGCGCTATGCCTTCCAGCCGCTGACGCCGGACCGATCCTCGCGCGCCGACGTGGCGCAATATGGCCGCAAGCTGCGCAAGTTCGTGCAGGCGTTCGAGGCGCTGCCGCTCTCCGCGCCCTTCGACCTGGATGATCCCGCCGCGATGCCGCCGGTGGATCTGGCGGTGATCGGCAGCGACGAGGTGCTGAACCTCAGCCATCCCTGGTATGGCGGCAAGCCGATCTTCTGGGGCGAGGGGCTGGCCGCCCCGCGCGTCGTCACCTATGCCGCCAGCTTCGGCAATTACGCCGCCGACTTCATCGAGCCGCAATGGGCGGAACGCCTGCGTGCGCTGGATGCGGTCTCGGTGCGCGACGCCAACAGCTTCGGGCTGGTGGCGGGGGTCCTGGGGCGAGAGCCGGCGATGGTGCTGGACCCGGTGCTGCTGAACCCGCCCCAGGTTCAGCCGGCAGAGGAGTCGCCCTATGTGCTGGTCTATG
The DNA here is from genome assembly GCF_000622145.1 of Paracoccus yeei ATCC BAA-599. Classification (GTDB taxonomy): domain Bacteria; phylum Pseudomonadota; class Alphaproteobacteria; order Rhodobacterales; family Rhodobacteraceae; genus Paracoccus; species Paracoccus yeei. The sequence goes on from NZ_JHWH01000020.1 coordinate 90,638, forward strand.
GCCACCACATCCCCGACTGGTTCGCGGATCGCGTGCAGGCTGCCGCCCGCGCGCGGGGCCTGCGCATGGTCAGCGTGGGCTATCGCAACGACTGGGCCGACGAACAGCGGCTGGATGCCGGGCCGCTGGACTTCGCGGCGCTGATGGCGGGGGCGCAGGCGGTCGCCACCACCTATTTCCACGGCTGCTGCTTTGCGCTGCTGAACGGCAAGCCGCTGGCCTGCGCGCCCTCGGATTACCGCTGGACCAAGGTGCGCGACCTGACCGCGCTGCTGGGGGCGGAACGCCACCTGACTTTCGAGGATCGCGACCCCGCCGACATCGCCGCGCTGCTGGCCGAGCCGGTTTCCGATGCGATCCACGCCCGCATCGCCGCGTTGCGCGCGCAATCGGCGGCCTGGCTGGACGCGGCGCTTGCGGGGCGGGCATGAGCCGCGCGCTCAGCCCCGCGCAGATCGTCGCCTCGGATCTGTGCATCGGCTGCGGGGTCTGCGCGTCGGGCGGCGAGGCGGGGATGGCCTGGGATGCGTATGGCCAGTTGAAACCGCACGGTCCCGCCACCCGGCGGCAGACCGAGGCTTTCGCCGCGCTCTGCCCGTTTTCGCCTTTCGCGGCGAACGAGGACCAGATCGCAGCCGCCCGCTTTCCCGACGCACCGCAGCACGACGCCCGCCTCGGCCGCCATATCAGCTGCCATGTCGGCGCCGTGGCCGAGCCGCCCTTCCGACAGCGCGGCAGTTCAGGCGGCATGGTTACATGGGTCGCCGCCGAGCTGATGCGGCGGGGCCAGATCGACGGGGTGCTGCATGTCCATCCGGGGCAGCCGGGCCAGCCCTTCTTCGGCTATCGCATCAGCCGGTCGGAACAGGAACTGCTGGCGGGCGCCCGGTCGCGCTATCACCCGATCCATCTGGCCGAGGTGCTGAGGGAAGTCCGCGCCATGCCGGGCCGCTATGCGGTGGTGGGCATTCCCTGTTTCATCAAGGCCGTGCATCTGGCCCGCGCGCAGGATCCGGTGCTGGCGGACCGGATCACCCACATGCTGGGCCTGTTCTGCGGCCATATGAAAAGCGCGCGCTTCGTCGACAGCTTCGCCTGGCAGCTTGGCGCCGATCCGGCCCGCGTCCGGGCGGTCGAATACCGGCTGAAGGACGCGAACCGCCCGGCCAACTGGTACACCGCGCATCTGACGCTGGAGGATGGCGGCACGGTGCAGAAAGACTGGTTCCACCTGGCCGACGGCGACTGGGGCGCGGGCTATTTCCAGAACCCGGCCTGCAATTTCTGCGACGACGTGGTGGCAGAGACCGCCGATGTCAGCTTCGGCGATGCCTGGGTGGAACCCTATTCCCAGGACGGCCGGGGCACCAATGTGGTGGTCGTCCGCGCCCCCCTGATCCAGCGCCTGATCGACGAGGCCCGCGCCGAGGGTCGGCTGGCGCTGGACCAGGTCGATGCCGATTTCGTGGCCGAGACGCAGGCGGCGGGGTTCCGGCAGCGGCGCGAGGGGCTGGCCTATCGCCTGACCTGGGCGAAACGCGGCATTCGCCCCGTCAAGCGCGTGGCGCCGCAGGCTGCCGGGATCGGCTGGCGCCGAAAGCTGGTCTATCGCACCCGCGCCGCGATCAGCCGCGGCTCGCACCGGATGGCGCGGCTGGCGGCGATCACGGGCCGCCCGCGGATCTATGTCGGGTGGGCGAGACGAGCCTATGCGCTTTACGAAGCCCTGACCTATCACCGGGGGCGGCTTGCCCCGATCCTCGACCGGATCGAGCGGATGACAAAGCCGCGCGGCGGCGGACGCGGTTCCTAGAGTCTGGACCTATAAATTTCCTTGAGCGCCGGCGGGCGGCATGATTCAAACTCCCGACTTGGGGAGGGATCATGAGCGCGCTTTACTGGCTGACAGATGCGCAGATAGAGCGGCTGCGGCCGTTCTTTCCGAAGTTCCGAGGCAGGCCGAGGGTCGATGACCGGCGCGTTCTGAGCGGGATAATCTTGATCCAGCGCAATGGGTTGATGTGGAAGCATGCTCCGGCCGCCTATGGCCCGCCGAAGACGCTCTGCAGCCGCTGGAAGCGGTGGATCCGGATGGGCGTGTTCGCCACGATCATGACCGAACTGGCCGTCCAGGCCCAGGAAACCCGGATCGTCATGAT
>NZ_JHWH01000021.1 GCF_000622145.1 Paracoccus yeei ATCC BAA-599
AGTTCGTCCAGCAGTTCGTTCGAAATCGTCATCGTCCTTGCTCCTCTCAGAAAGCATGGACCAGATCACCGATACACAGAAGATCGGACACTCTCACTTTCTCTGGCTTGTCACCGCCTTCCGTCCGCCCCCCTCACCGCCCCCGCCTCCCATCCAACTCCACCTTCAGCACCGCCGAGGCCACCCGCTCCTCCCCTACCGGCACCCCCACCTCGCCGAACCGGGTTACCGCATCCCCCAGCACCTCCTCTTCCATCCGCTGCAGGTCCCCCCAGCGCGGCCGACGTCCGTCGTGGCCTTCCTCGACCCGCCGCTTCATGTAGTCCATCGTCTCGGCGCCTCGGATCATCCCCGCCAGCCGCGCGTGCATCCAGACCGACAGCACCCGATTCAGCCGCGGCTGCCAGTCCGCCCCGGTCGAGCGAAAGAACCGCACGATCTCCTCGTCCAGCCGGATCGTCACGCGGGTCTTTTTCGACTGGCCCTTCTCGCGCGCGATCTCGTGCCATTCGGCGGGGATGCGCAGCTCCTCCATCAGCCGCTGGTGCAGGTCCCATTCCAGCATCCGCATGGCGTCGGCCATGTAGTGATAGTTCATCCGCCGCTGCTCGTCCGCCTTCGCCATCGCGCACCCTCCGTCCAGGACCGAAGGCCATGATCGGCTCGCGGGGGTTAACGAAACCGTAACGCGGCGCGCGTTGCCGGTGTACGCGCGGTGTACGCCCCGTGCACGGCCGGGGGACGCATGGTGCGGCGCGGAAACGGGCATGAAAAAACCGGCGCTCCCCCTTCGGGGAAGGCCGGTCCGTGACCCTGGGGGCCGGATCTGGGGTCAGTGGACGCTGACCGGCTCCAGCTCGTTCTGGCGCGCCAGCATGAAGGCCAGGCTGCGGTCCTTGACCAGTGCAAGGCGTTCGCCATCCGCGCCGTGGACGGCATAAAGCGCATCCACATCAGGCACTTGCCGGCGAACCTCGTCGGGAAGCGTGTCCATCGCCACGCGGCGGATATAGACGGTGTTGCCCGAGGTTTCCGGGCCGAAATCGAATTTCTCGTTCATCTGCGATCCCCTTTCACTTGCGGCTGATCGGTATGGTCTGCACGACGCTCTCGGGTGTCGAGCGGCGCAAGTCTATGTTAAGCAAGCCGTTTTCCAGCTTCGCCGCGACCACCTCGACCCCGTCCGCTAGGACGAAGCTGCGCTGGAACGCGCGCGAGGCGATGCCCCGGTGCAGGAACACCCGCTCCTCCTCCGGCTCGGTCTGGCGGCCGCGCACCACCAACTGCCGGTCCTCAAGCGTAAGCGCCAGATCTTCCTCGGAAAAACCGGCAACCGCCAGGGTGATGCGGAACCCGTCCGGGCCCTGATGCTCGATATTGTAGGGCGGATAGCCCTCGGCACCCTTGGCGGCCCGTTCGGCCAGACGCTCCAGCTGATCGAACCCCAGCAGGAACGGATGTGCGGCCAGCGAAATCTTGGTCATGTTCAGCCCATCGTGCAGCGACTGTTACGGACGGGCCCCGATGCGGCGACCCGCTTGATGGCAATATGGGCAGCGCCCCGCCCCGAGACAAGGGGCGGCATTCGTTAACCAATTCCAGCAAGGCCATTAACACCGCGGAAACCGCGGGTTATAACGGGGCAGTCCAGCCCGAGGCCCGATCATGAACGCCCAGTACGAAATGTCCCATGACGAGATCGCGCGCGCCCGGCTCGAGGTGCTCAGGCGCGAGCATCGGGACCTGGACGAGGCGATCGAGGCGCTCGCCAGCCAGAGCCTGACCCATTCGCTGACCCTCCAGCGCCTGAAGAAGCAGAAGCTTGCGCTGAAGGACCGGATCGCCCGGCTGGAGGATGAGCTGACCCCGGACATCATCGCCTGATTGCATCGCGCGCCCCTGCGCGCTAGGGCGGGGCGAAAAGGGGGCACGGATGGAAAGACCCGTCGGAATCATCATGGGCAGCCAGTCGGACTGGCCCACCATGCGCGAGGCTGCGGCCATTCTGGACGAACTGGGCATCGGCTATCAGGCGCGCATCGTCAGCGCCCACCGCACGCCCGACCGGCTGTGGGACTATGGCAGGACGGCGGTCGAAAGGGGCCTCAAGGTCATCATCGCCGGCGCGGGCGGGGCGGCGCATCTGCCCGGCATGATGGCCAGCAAGACGCGGGTGCCGGTGATCGGCGTGCCCGTCCAGACCAAGGCGCTGTCGGGCGTCGATTCGCTTTATTCCATCCTGCAGATGCCCAAGGGCTATCCGGTTGCGACCATGGCGATCGGGGCGGCGGGGGCGGCGAATGCCGGGCTGATGGCCGCCGGGATCCTGGCGATTTCCGACCCCGATCTTGCCGCGCGGCTGGATGCCTGGCGCCAGGCCCTGTCCGATTCCATCCCCGAGGAGCCCAAGGATGACTGAACTGAAACCCGGCGCCGCCATCGGCATCCTGGGCGGGGGCCAGCTGGGGCGGATGCTGTCGGTCGCGGCCAGCCGGCTGGGCTATCGCTGCCATGTCTATGAACCGGGCGCGGCGCCGGCGGGCGACGTGGCCCATGCGGTGACGAACGCCCCCTATGAGGATCAGGACGCCCTGCGCGCCTTCGCCGAATCGGTCGATGTGATCACATACGAATTCGAGAACGTGCCGACTTCGGCGCTGGACCTGCTGGAATCGCTGCGCCCGATCCGCCCGAACCGGCGGGCGCTGGCCGTGTCGCAGGACCGGCTGACGGAAAAGGACTTCCTGACGGGCATCGGGCTGACCACCGCGCCCTATCGCAACGTCGAGACCGAGGCCGACCTGCCCGCCGCGCTGGCCGACCTTGGGGCGCCCGCGATCCTCAAGACCCGGCGCATGGGCTATGACGGCAAGGGGCAGATCCGCTTTTCCGACGCGGGACAGCGCGACTGGACGGGCGCGCCCTCGGTCCTGGAGGGCTTCGTCGCGTTCTCGGCCGAGGTCAGCGTCATCGTGGCGCGCGGCGCGGACGGGCAGGTGGCCGCCTATGACCCGGGGCTGAACGTGCATCGGGGCGGCATCCTGCGCACCACGACCGTGCCTTGCGGGCTGCCGGCCAGCCTGCTGACCGACGCGGTGCTGATCGCGGCTCGCATCGTCAATGCGCTGGATTATGTCGGTGTCATGGGGGTCGAACTGTTCGTGACGCCCCAAGGGCTGATCGTGAACGAGATCGCGCCGCGCGTCCACAACTCGGGGCACTGGACCCAGGCGGGCTGCGCGGTCGACCAGTTCGAGCAGCACATCCGTGCCGTCGCCGGCCTGCCCCTGGGCGACGGCCAGCGCTATGCCGATGTCGAGATGGAGAACCTGATCGGCGACGACATCGACCGCATCCCGGATCTGCTGCGGCGCCCCCGCACCCAGGTCCATCTGTATGGCAAGGGCGAGGCGCGGCCGGGCCGCAAGATGGGCCACGTCAACCGGGTGCTGTAAGCGCCGTTGCCACCCGCGCGAATTCCTCGCGCCCGCCGGGGATGCCCAGGCGGACCCAGCGGGGGTGCCAGGGAAAGATCCGGCTCCAGATGCCGGCGCGGGCCAGCCGGGCCTGCGCCGCCCGAGCGTCCGGCGCGTCGTACAGCCGGAACAGATGCGTGCCCCCGGCCAGGTTCCAGCCCGCCGCCAGGACGATCTGATCCAGATGCAGCGCCGCCTCGGCCAGCCAGGTCACGGTTGCCTCGCTCCACGCCTCATCGGCCAGCGCCGCCGCCCCGATCTCCAGGGCGGGGCCCGACACGGGCCAGGGGCCCGCGCGCTCGGCCATGCGGGCCAGCAGCGCCGGGGCGCCGATGGCAAAGCCCAGCCGCAGCCCCGCCAACCCCCAGAACTTGCCGAAGGACCGCAGCACGGTAACGTTCGGCGGCGGCGCGCCGGCCACCGACAGATCGGGCCGGGGGTCGGCGAAGCTTTCATCGACCAGCAGGTGGCCCACGGTCGCGGCGATCCGGGCGATCTGCCCGGGCTCGAACGACCGCCCGCAGGGGTTGTTGGGATTGACGATCACCCCCAGGTCGGCGCCCGCCAGCGCCTCGGGGGTCTCGGGCGTCTCGACCCGCCAGCCGGCGGCGGCAAGGCTGGCCGCGTGTTCGTTGTAGGTCGGCGACAGCACCGCCGCCCGCCGGCCCGGCACCGCATGGGGCAAAAGCTGGATCCCCGCCGACGCCCCTGCCAGCGGCAGGATGGCCTCGGGCGCAGCGCCGTAGCGGGCCGAGGCCGCCGCCACCAGCCGCGCCTGGTCGGCGCGCGTCGGCAGGGCACTCAGCGCATGGGCCGACAGCGGCGCCGGGACATAGGGCCGCCGGTTGATCCCGGTGGACAGGTCGATCCATGCCGCACCGCCGAAGTCGCGTGCCGCCCTGTCCAGATCGCCGCCGTGGTCGCGCATCATTCCTCCTGCCCCTGTGGGCGCCTGACCGGTCCCGCCTGTCGCGCCCATCGTTGTGCACATGCAGCAATCGGAGGGGGTGGTAACGGAATTTTCTCTTTACACCCTCATGGAACCGGAACACGATATCTAGTAAGCACATTCCGGCAACTACGCCGGGTGTAGTCGGCGCCCACCATATGGCGGGCTGGCCCTGTTTCGAAAGGCAGGAAGATGACGCAGCTTGGCGACTTCATCCACAGCGACGAAATCCATCCCATCGACATCGTCGAGACGGTCGCGGCCCATCACGACTGGGACTTCGACCGGCTGGCCGAGGACCAGATCGCCATGGCCGTCGAAGGCCAGTGGCGGACCTATTCGCTGACCCTTGCCTGGTCGCCGCGCGAGGAGGTGCTGCGCCTGATCTGCACCTTCGACATGGACCCGCCCGCCGACCGGCTGCCGGCGCTGTATCACGTCCTGAACCTGGCCAACGATCAGGTCTGGGACGGCGGCTTCACCTTCTGGGCGGCGCAAAAGCTGATGGTCTGGCGCTATGGGCTGGTCCTGTCGGGCGAGGCCATCGCGAGTCCCGAACAGATCAACCAGATGATCCGCAACGCCATCGAGAATTGCGAGCGCTTCTATCCCTGCTTCCAGCTGGCCTGCTGGGGCGACGCCTCGCCCGAGGCGGCAATGGACATCGCCCTGGCCGAGGCTTACGGTCGCGCCTGAACCCGCCCGGGAGGACCGGGCAGGGGGCGCAAGCCGAGGGGGCAGCATGGATTTTTCGGATGTGAACGCGCGCGGCCTGGTGCTGGTCGGCTGCGGGCGGATGGGCGGCGCGCTGCTGGACGGCTGGCTGCAGAACGGGCTGGCGGCGGGCGCGGTGCATGTGATCGACCCCAATCCGCGGGCGGAGCTGTCGGATCTGGGTATTTCGGTAAACGGTGAATTGCCCGGCGATCCCGCCGTCCTGCTGATCGCGGTCAAGCCGCAGATGATGGCCGAGGTGCTGCCGCGCCTGTCGGTCGGCGGCGATACGCTGGTCATCTCGGTCGCGGCGGGCGTCACCATCGCGGCCTATGAGGCGGCCTTTCCGGCGGCGCCCATCGTGCGCGCCATGCCCAACACCCCCGCCGCCATCGGCCAGGGCATCACCGCGATCATCGGCAACGCCCGCGCGGGCGCGGCGCAGATGGCGCTGGCGCAGGCGCTGCTGTCTGCCGTCGGGCGCGTCGTGCGGCTGGACTCCGAGGACCAGATGGACGCGGTGACGGCGCTGTCGGGTTCGGGCCCGGCCTATGTCTTTCACCTGATCGAGGCGATGACGGCGGCCGGCGCGGCCGAGGGCCTGTCCCCGACCCTGGCGCTGGAACTGGCGCGCGCGACGGTCGCTGGCGCGGGCGCGCTGGCGGTCGCCCAGGACGAGGATCCGGCCCGGCTGCGCGAAAACGTGACCTCGCCCGGCGGGACCACGGCGGCCGGCCTGGCCGAGCTGATGGACCCGGACCATGGCCTGCCGCCCCTGATGCGCCGCACCGTCGCCGCCGCTGCGGCCCGCGGGCGGGAGCTGGGCCGATGATCGGCGCGGCGGGCGATGTGGTGGTGATCGGCCCCGACCAGCCGGTCCCCCTGGGCGCAAGGATGTTCTGATGAAGCTTCTGGTCACACGGCGCATGACCGAACGGGCCGAGGCCGCGTTGCGCGCGCGCTTTGACACCACCCTCTTGGAGCGCACCCAGGGGCTGAACCCTGCCGAGGCGGCGCAGGCGATGCGAGACTATGACGCGGTGATGCCGACGCTGGGCGATCGTTTCAGCGCCGAGGCGTTTTCCCAAGGGCTGCGCTGCCGGCTGCTGGCGAATTTCGGCGCGGGCTACAACCACATCGACGTGGCGGCGGCGGCGGCGGCCGGGATCGCGGTGACGAACACCCCCGACGCCGTGACCGAGGCGACCGCCGACATCGCCCTGACGCTGATCCTGATGACCGCCCGCCGCGCCGGCGAGGGCGAGCGGCTGCTGCGCCGGGGCGACTGGATCGGCTGGCAGCCGACGCAACTGCTGGGGCGCCATGTCAGCGGCAAGACCGTGGGCATCATCGGCATGGGCCGGATCGGCCAGGCCATCGCCCGCCGCTGCCATTTCGGCTTTGGCATGACGGTCGCGTTCCACAACCGCTCGCGCGTGACCGGCCTCGATTTTCCCGCCCGCCAGGCCGAGGGGCTGGAGGCGCTGCTGAAGGCCGCCGATTTCGCGGTCGTCGCGGTGCCGGGGGGCGCGGGCACACGCCACCTGATCGGCGCGGCGGAACTCGCGCAGCTGGGCCGCCAGGGCATCCTGGTCAATATCGCCCGGGGCGACGTGGTGGACGAGGCGGCGCTGGTCGCCGCGCTGCGGGACGGCACCATCGCGGGGGCGGGGCTTGACGTCTATGAACGCGAACCCGTCCTGGCCCCCGGCCTGATCGACCTGGAAAACGTGACCCTGCTGCCCCATCTGGGCACTGCGGCCGAGGAGGTGCGCACCGACATGGCGATGCGTGCGCTGTCGAACCTGCTGGCCTTCGCCGAAGGACGCGATCTGCCCGACCGGGTGAACCGCTAGGCCCTATTCGGCCGCGATTCCCATGTCGTCCCGGCCGCGCGGCAGCACGGCGGCAAAACGGTCGCGCGCCTGCCCCGTCAGGTGGATCAGTCGGCCGGCGCTGATCGTGGCCTCCACCGCACCGCTGTCCTGTGCCACCACTACCAGATCGGCGCGGCATCCCTGGTCCAGCCGGCCCCGGTCGGGCAGCCGCATGATCTCGGCCGGGTGCTGCGACAGCAGCGCCCAGATCCGGGGCAGGTCGGCCAGTTCCGGCCCCGCCAGCGCCAGCGCCAGCGCCACCAGCCGCCCCGGCGCCCCGTCCGAGACGATGGCGTCGCCGAAGCCGCCGCGCAGGAACTCGACCAGCCGCTCGTCCTCGCGCGCCGACAGCAGCACCGGGTCGCCCATCGCCCGCGCCGCCGCGGCGGCCGAGGGGGCGGCCGGGCAGGCGGCCAGCCCCGCGCCGATCATGGAATGCGTCTCGCGCATGGCGCCGCCGGTGTCGCCGATGCTGCCATAGCGCGCGCGCGCCTCGTCCAGCGCCTCGGCCAGGCGGCACAGGTGGCGCGGCACCTCGCGCCGGCGCAGGGCGGCGGCCTCAAGCTGCAGCGCCAGCGCCGCCGGGTCCAGCGCCAGCCGCCGCGCCTCGGCCCCAAGCGCCGCAGGGTCGTGCTGGTGCAGGTCCTCGAGCCGGCCGAAGTCGCTGGCGAACCAGGCAAGCTCCGGCCGCGCCTCGCGGCACAGCGCGACCAGCGCGTCGGTGCAATCGGTGCGATAGCTCTCGATCCGCAGCGCCGGGCGCAGGTCCGGCCACCCCCCGGGCCGCAGCGCGCGGACCAGCGCGGCGCAGGGCTCGGGGTCGTCCTGCCAGCCCCACAGCGGCGCGGGCCAGGCGGTGGTGATGCCGTGGCGGGCGGCGACCCGGGCGCAGGCCCGCAGCCTCTCGGCGGCGGAGCCCCGGGCAGGGGGCACGAACAGCAGGTCCACGATGCCCGGCAGCACCAGATAGCCCTGCAGGTCCACCGCCGGCAGCGGCCCCCGGGTGATGCGGCCCCGCGCAATGGCGACCGAGCGCTGGCGCAGTTCGCCCTCGCGCAGGATGGTGGCGCCGGTCAGGCGGATCGGGGGCAGGTGGGGCATGGTCCGTCTCGTGCCGATGGTTCGGGCAATGATGCGCCATGGTTGTGAAACGCCCGTGACATCCGGCCCGGTTCCGGCGCCGGATCGGTCCGGTCCCGGGGACCAGCCTGGCCCTTGACGCCGCCCGCGCGCCCGGCGCAGGCTGCCCGCCGGATCGCCTGCAAGGGGGAAGGGATGCTTTACGCCTATGCCACGACCGGCACGGCGCTCGTGCCGCTGGCACCGCAGGCCGACCTGTCGGCGGCGATCTGGGTCGACCTCTATCGCCCGCTCGGGTCGCAGGCGACGGCGGTCGCCGCCCTCGACTATGAGATCCCCACCCTGGCGGATATGGAGGAAATCGAGCTGTCGAACCGCCTCTACATGGACCGCGGCACCGCCTACATGACCGCCGTCCTGCCCGGCCAGCTGCCCGAGGGGGGCAGCGCCGCCATGCCGGTGACCTTCATCCTGAACGCCCGCCGGCTGGTCACCGTGCGCCACCACGCGCCCCGCCCGTTCGAGACCTTCCCCCGCCGCGCCGACCGCGGCAGCACCGGCTGCGACACGCCCGAACGGGTGTTCCTGGGCCTGGTCGAGGAGATCGTGGGCCGGCTCGCCGACCTCTCCGAGGGCGTGGGCAAGGTGCTGGACCGCATCGCCGGCCGGGTCCTGTCGCGCGACGCCACCAGCGAAACCGAGTTCCTGCAGGACGCGCTGGTCACGATCGGCCAGCAGGCCGAGCTTCTGGGCCATGTGCGCATGGGGCTGCTGTCCCTGGACCGGATCCTCGTCTATCACGCGGCGGTCACGCCCCGCGACCAGGCCCCGCGCGGCCTGGCAAAGGGCATCCAGCGCGACATCCAGGCGCTCGAGGTGCATGCCGATTTCCTGACCTCGCGCATCGGCATGACCATCGATGCGACCATGGGGATGATCGGGCTGCAGCAGAACGAACGCGTCCGCATCCTCTCTGTCGTTACGGCCCTGTTCCTGCCGCCGACGCTGATCGCCAGCATCTACGGCATGAACTTTCGCGTCATCCCGGGGCTGGAATGGTCGATGGGCATGCCCATGGCGCTGGGGATGATGGCGGCCTCGGTCGCGGGCGTGCTGGCGCTTTTGCGGTGGAAGAACTGGATCTAGCCGCGCAGCGGGACCTCGCCTAGCAGATGAAAGCGGCCCCCGGCGTCCTCGCCCAGCAGCGACACCGCCCGCACCGGCATCGGCGCCCGGATCAGGGGGGCAAAGACCGGCTCCAGCGCGCGGACCAGCTGCCCCGCCGCTTCGGCCTCCAGGCTTCCCGACAGCGTCAGGTGATAGGCGAACAGGCCCAGCACCCAAGGGTAGCCCCAATGGTCCAGATGGGCGCGGGCCGTCTCGGGCAGGGTCTCGGGACGCCGCCGCTCGCGCTCCTCGGCCGTCAGGGGCGCGCGCAGATCGTCAAGCCGCGTGACCAGCGCCTGCTCCAGCGCCAGCAGGGCGGGGGGCTGCTGGCGCGGGCGCAGCGCGACGAAGCCGTGCCACGCACCCAGTTCCAGCGCCAGGTCGAAGGGTGCCAGGTGGTCGCAGACCAGGGCCGCGCGGCGCAGCAACTCGTCCGGCCCATGCCCGGCGGCCAGCCGGAACGGCGCCTTGAGCGTCGCGTGAAAGCCATAGGGCCGGGGCGCGCGGGTCAGCGCCTCGGCATCGCCCGGCAGCCCCCTGACGACGGGCCGGGCGGCCGGTGACCCCCTGCGCGGGTCCCAGCCCAGCCAGGCCGTCCCCATCTGTGCCAGCGCGCCCTCGGGCAGATGATAGATCGCATAGCGCCGAAATTCCATCTCGTCCCTTTTTGACGCCCGGCTCTTCACCGTTTCCCAAATACCCAAGGCCGCCCGCGCCACCGGCACCGCCGCCCGCAGCAGGGGCGTTCAGCCCGCCAGGGGGCGCGTCGCCCGGTTCAGCCAGTCCCGCACCTCGGGGTCGACCAGCGGGCCGATCTGGTCCCGCACCCGGGCGTGATAGGCGTCAAGCCAGGCCACCTCGTCCCCCGACAGCAGTGCCGGGTCGATCAGCCGTTGGTCGATGGGGGCCAGGGTCAGCGTCTCGAAGCCCAGCATGGCGCGCCCGTCCGGGCTTTCGACCGGGTGCACCACCAGCAGGTTCTCGATGCGGATGCCGAAGGCGCCCTCGCGGTAATAGCCGGGCTCGTTCGACAGGATCATCCCGGGCTCCAGTGGGATGTCGGACACGCGGGAAATCCTGACCGGCCCCTCATGCACCGAAAGCCCGGCGCCGACGCCATGGCCCGTGCCGTGGTCATAGTCCAGCCCCTCCATCCACAGGGGCGCGCGGGCCAGCGCGTCCAGGTGACAGCCGGCGACGCCGCGCGGGAACTGCGCCCGCGACAGTGCGATCATGCCTTGCAGCACGCGGGTATAGGGCCGGCGCACCGCCGGATCGGGGTCGCCCATCGGCAGGGTGCGGGTGATGTCGGTGGTGCCGTCCGGATATTGCCCGCCCGAATCGACCAGCAGAACCTGGCCCGGCAGGATGCGCAGGTCGCTGTCGGCGCTGACCCGGTAATGGCAGATCGCGCCATGCGGCCCGGTGGCCGAGATCGTGTCGAAGCTGATGTCCAGGATCCCCCGCGCCATGCGCAGTTCCTCGAGCTTTCGGGCGACGCCGATCTCGGTCAGCGGCTCGTCCTCCAGCCGCGGCGCGCGCCGGTCCAGCCAGCACAGCAGTTCGGTCACGGCGGCGCCGTCGCGCAGATGCGCCGCGCGCATGCCGGCGATCTCGGCCGGGTTCTTGGCGGCCTTGGGCAGGATCACGGGGTCGGGCGCCTCGGCGATGCGCGCGCCCATGCTTTCGACCAGCCGGAACACCTGATCGGGGGCGGTGGCGGGGTCCAGCCGCACCGGGCCGCCCAGGTTCGTCAGCGCGGGCGTCAGCGCCTCGGGGGGCAGGATGGTGACGGCGTTCCCCAGCGCTGCGCGAACCTCGGGGCCGAACTTGGCGGGCTCGGCAAAGACGGCGACGCGGGCGTCGTCCTCGATGATGGCAAAGCCCTGGACGACCGGGTTCTTGGGCACGTCCGTGCCCCGGATGTTCAGCAGCCAGGACAGCGAATCCGGCAGCGTCAGCACGGCGGCGCGCTGCTCGGCCGCGCGCAGGGCGGCCGCGATGCGCTCGCGCTTCTCGGCCGCCGTCTCGCCTGCCACCGCATCGGGCCACAGCCGCACCGCGCCGGCCGGGGCCGGTGGCTGGTCGCTCCAGACCGCGTCGATCGGGTTCGTCTCGGCCGCGATCAGCGCGACGCCCGACCCGGCCAGCCCCTTTTCCATCTCGCGGATCTCGCGCCGCGTGTGCAGCCAGGGGTCATAGCCCACGCGCCCGCCCTGCGGCAGCGCCTCGGCCAGCCAGGCCGAGGGGCGCACCTCGGGCCAGGGCACCGGGATGAAATGCGCCGCGTCGATCTCGGCCTTGACCTGCACGCGATAACGACCGTCGACGAACACGCCGGCGCGGTCCCCGGTCACGATGGCAAAGCCCGCGCTGCCGGTAAAGCCGGTCAGCCAGGCCAGCCGGGCGTCGCGGGCGGCGACATATTCGCCCTGATGGGCGTCGGCGCGCGGCACGATGAACCCGTCCAGCCGGCGCGAGGCAAGCTCGGCCCGCAGCGCGGCCAGGCGCGGCCCATGCGCCGCCGGGTCCGAATGGCTGTCGTAGGTCTGGAACATGGCTTTTCCTTTCGACGCCCTCAGCCGGCGCGGCGCTGGTGCATGGCGCGGGCGCGCTTGCGCGGGTCGCTTTCGAACAGCGCGGCCAGCTGTTCCGTCATCGCGCCGGCCAGCTGCTCGGCGTCGGTGATCGTCACCGCGCGCTGGTAATAGCGCGTCACGTCATGGCCGATGCCGATGGCCAGCAGCTCGACCTGCTTCTTCTTCTCGATCATGGCGATCACGTCGCGCAGGTGCTTTTCCAGATAGTTCGCCGGGTTGACCGACAGCGTGCTGTCGTCGACCGGCGCCCCATCCGAGATCACCATCAGGATGCGGCGCTGCTCGGGGCGGCGCACCAGCCGGCGGTGCGCCCATTCCAGCGCCTCGCCGTCGATGTTTTCCTTGAGCAGGCCTTCCTTCATCATCAGCCCCAGGTTCGGGCGCACCCGCCGCCAGGGCGCGTCCGCCGCCTTGTAGATGATGTGGCGCAGGTCGTTCAGCCGCCCCGGATGCGCCAGCCGGCCCTCGGCCAGCCATTTCTCGCGGCTCTGGCCGCCCTTCCAGGCGCGGGTGGTAAAGCCCAGGATCTCGACCTTGACCTGGCTGCGCTCCAGCGTGCGGGCCAGCACGTCGGCGCAGATCGCGGCGATGCTGATCGGCCGCCCCCGCATCGAGCCCGAGTTGTCCAGAAGCAGCGTCACCACCGTGTCGCGGAACTCGGTGTCCTTCTCGACCTTGAAGCTCAGCGGCGTCGTCGGGTTCGCCACCACGCGCGCCAGACGGCCCGCGTCCAGGACGCCCTCCTCCTTGTCGAACTCCCAGCTGCGGCTCTGCTGCGCCTGCAGGCGGCGCTGCAGCTTGTTGGCCAGCCGGCTGACGGCGCCGCGCAGGGGCTCCAGCTGCTTGTCCAGATAGGCGCGCAGCCGTTCCAGCTCGGCCGGGTCGGCCAGGTCCTCGGCCCGGATCTCCTCGTCGAAGTCCTGGGCATAGACCTTGTAATCGGCGCTCGCCTCGCTGACTGGGGGGGGCAGGTCGGGCGGGCTCTCGGCCTCGGACATCTCGGCCTCGTCGGCCATCTCCTCGTCGGACTGGTCGTCCATGCTGACCTGGGCCTGGCGCTCGTCCTGGGTCTGGTCCTGGCTGCGCTCGGGGCTGGCCTCGGCCTCCTCGTCCTGGCTCTGGTCGCGGGACTGGTTGTCGCCGGCCTCCTCGTCCTGCTCGGCGTTCTCGTCGGCCTCGTCCTCCTGCGGCTCGTCCGGGTCGTCGCCCAACTGGTCCCCATAGCCGAGGTCGGAAATCACCTTGCGGGCCAGCCGCGCAAAGGCCGCCTGATCGCCCAGCACGCCGTTCACCTGGTCCAGGTCCGCGCCCGCCTGCTCCTCGACGAAGGGCCGCCACAGGTCGGCGACATGCTGGGCCGAGGACGGCAGCGCCCGTCCCGTCGCGGCCTGCCGCACCAGATAGCCCGCCGCCACCGCCAGCGGCGCATCGGCCGGCGCCTTGATCTGGCCATAGCCCTTGCGGTCGGCTTCCTGACCCAGCTTGGCGTCGATGTTGGATAGCGCGCCGGGCATGTCGCGCGCGCCCAAGGCCTCGCAGCGCGCCGTCTCCATCGCCTCGTAAAGGTCGCGCGCCATCGGGCCCGCGGGGACGTATTTCGCATGCGTCGCCGCGTCGTGATGGCGCAGCTTCATCGCCAGCGCATCCGCCGTGCCCCGCGCCATCAGCACCTCGTCGCGGGTCATGCGGCGGCTGACCTGCGGCAGGCGCATGGTGTCGCCCGAGACGCCCGAGGGATCGGCGCTGAAGGTCACGTTCAGCTCATGCTCCTCGGCCATGGCGCGGGTGGCCTCGGTCAGGGCCTTCTTGAACGGATCGGCGGGGTTGTCGGATTTTTTCATGCCCTGTTTTTGGGCCAGATTCCCGCCGCTGTCGAGGGGCCAGTCGCCCCTCGGTGTCGGTCCCGCTCAGGCCGCGCGGGCGGAGGCGGCGGCGAACTGGTCATAGGCGCGCAGCGCGTCGGCGGCATACATCAGCGCCGGCCCGCCGCCCATGTAGACGCACAGGCCAAGAACCTCGGCCACCTCGTCGCGGCTGGCGCCCAGTTCGACCAGCGCCTTGCCGTGAAAGCCGATGCAGCCGTCGCAGCGCTGCGTGACGCCGATCGCCAGGGCGATCAGTTCCTTGGTCTTGGCATCGACGCTGCCCGAGGCGGTCGCGGCGCGGGCCAGCGCGCCAAAGCCCTGCATGACCGGCGGAACTGTGCGACGCAGCTCGGCCGTATAGGCGCCGATGCCGGCGATGATGGCGGGATAGTCCTTGTCCGGGGTCATGGCGAATCTCCTCTTTTCAATTCATTAATCATTGATATAAGGGAAGCATGAATTGTAAAGGCCGACCATGAACCTGCCACCGGATCTTCTTTCCGACCTCGACGCTATGGCGGCCAGCGCCGGGCGCGCCTCGGGCTTTCTCAAGGGGCTGGCCAATCCGCAGCGCCTGCTGGTGCTGTGCTGCCTGGCGCAGGGCGAACGCCACGTCGGCGCGCTGGTTCAGGCGACGGGCATCGGCCAGACCTCGATGTCGCAGCATCTCGCCCGGCTCAAGGCCGAGGGCATCGTCGCCGTCCGCCGCGACCACCGCACGCTTTACTATCGCATCGCGCATCCGGCGGTGGCCGAGATCATGCAGGTGCTTTACCGCCACTTCTGCGAAGGAAAATCCGAATGACCCAGACGCTTGTTTCCGCAACCCAGGTCGCCCGCTGGCTGGCCGAGGGCAGCGCCGTGCTGGTCGACGTGCGCTCGGCCGAGGAATTCCGCGCCGAGCATGTGGCGCTGGCGGTGTCGGTGCCGCTGGACAGCCTGCCGGCGGCCTTGCCCGCCCTGGCCGGGCGGCGGGTGGTGTTCCAGTGCCAGCGCGGGACACGCGGCGCCTCGGCCTGCGCGCTTGCGGGCGCCCGCGATGGCGAGAGCTACAATCTAGAGGGCGGCATCGAGGCCTGGAAGGCCGCCGGCCTGCCGGTCGTCACCGCCTCGCGCGCGCTGCCGCTGTTCCGCCAGGTGCAGATCGCAGTCGGGCTGATCGTGCTGGCGCTGGTGCTGGCAGGGTTCGCGGTCGCGCCGGCGTTCTTTGCCCTGGCCGGGCTGATCGGCGCGATGCTGGCGCTGGCCGGCATCACCGGCTGGTGCGGCATGGCGCTGCTGTTGCAGCGGATGCCGTGGAACAGGGCGGGGGCGTGAGGGGCTAGATCGCGCGAAGGCCTTCTGTTGCAATCATGTGGCGAACACAGGACGTGCTCGCATGGCTCGAATTGCTGACGCTCGAACGGTCCTGCGCCCCCATCACCCCGCCTTGACCGCCGCGCTTTCCGGCAGTTCCTCGTCGAACAGGCGCTGATAGAACTCGGCCACCGTCTGGCGCTCCAGCTCGTCGCATTTGTTCAGGAAGGTCAGGCGGAAGGCATAGCCCACGTTGTCGCCGAAGATGCGGGCGTTCTGCGCCCAGGCGATCACCGTGCGGGGCGACATGACGGTGGACAGGTCGCCCTGCATGAAGGCGGTGCGCGTCAGGTCGGCCAGCGTCACCATCTGGTTGATGATCTTGCGGCCCTTCTCGGTGTTGTAGGTCGGGTTCTTGGCCAGCACGATGGCGGCCTCGGCGTCATGGCTCAGATAGTTCAGCGTCGAAACCAGCGACCAGCGGTCCATCTGGCCCTGGTTGATCTGCTGCGTGCCGTGGTAAAGCCCCGTGGTGTCGCCCAGGCCCACCGTGTTCGCCGTCGCGAACAGCCGGAAATACGGGTTCGGAGAGATCACCTCGTTCTGGTCCAGAAGCGTCAGCTTGCCCTCGGCCTCCAGCACGCGCTGGATCACGAACATCACGTCGGCGCGGCCGGCGTCGTATTCGTCGAAGACGATGGCGGTCGGGTTGCGCAGCGCCCAGGGCAGGATGCCCTCGTGGAACACCGTGACCTGCTTGCCGTCGACCAGCTTGATCGCATCCTTGCCGATCAGGTCGATGCGGCTGACGTGGCTGTCCAGGTTCACCCGCACGCAGGGCCAGTTCAGCCGCGCCGCGACCTGCTCGATATGGGTCGACTTGCCGGTGCCGTGATAGCCCTGGATCATCACCCGGCGGTTATAGGCAAAGCCCGCCAGAATCGCCAGGGTCGTGTCCGGGTCGAACTTGTAGGTCGGGTCGATCTCGGGCACGCGGTCGGCGCGTTCGGCAAAGCCCTTGACCTTCATGTCGCTGTCAAGGCCGAAGACCTCGCGCAGGTCGATTTCCTCGGTCGGTTTCGCGTTCACGTCCAGCATCGTCGGGCCCTTTCCTCGCATCCGGCCCTTGATTGCGCATTCGGGCAGCGCGCGCAAGCGCCAGCAGGGATGAACCCGTCTTGCCCTCGTCGCGTTCCGTGGTCACTCTGGAACAGGAAACAACGGGACAGGTGACGGATGAGCGGATTGCTGGCGCTGCTGGATGACGTGGCGGGGATCGCCAAGATCGCGGCGGCCTCTGTCGACGACGTGGCGGGGCAGGCGGTCAAGGCCGGGGCCAAGGCGGCGGGCGCGGTGATCGACGACGCGGCGGTGACGCCGAAATACGTCCACGGCTTCACCGCCGCGCGCGAGCTGCCGATCGTCTGGCGGATCGCGCGCGGCTCGTTCTTCAACAAGCTGGTGATCCTGCTGCCCATCGCGCTGCTGCTCTCGGCCTTCGCGCCCTGGCTGATCACGCCGCTCCTGATGATCGGTGGCGCCTATCTGTGCTTCGAGGGCGCCGAGAAGGTCCTCCACGCGCTCAGCCACCACCAGGTCAACGAACCCAAGCTGACCGTCACCCCCGAAGGCGCGGCCGGGCTCGAGGAAACCCGCGTCAAGGGCGCGATCAAGACCGACTTCATCCTGTCGGCAGAGATCATGACCATCGCGCTGGCCACGATCCCGACCGACGACACCATCTGGCAAAAGGCGTTGATCCTGGCGGTCGTGGCCATCGGCATCACGGTGGCGGTCTACGGCTTCGTCGCGCTGATCGTGAAGGCCGACGACGTGGGCCTGCATCTCGCGCAGCGGGGCGGCGCGACGGCGGGACTGGGGCGCGGCATCGTGCGCTTCATGCCCGGCTTCATGAAGGTGCTGACGATCGTCGGCACCGCCGCGATGATCTGGGTCGGCGGCCAGATCGTGGTGCACGGGCTCCATGTCCTGGGCCAACACCAGCCCTACGAATGGATCCACCACATGGCCGAGGCCGCGGCCCAGGCCCTTCCCGCCGCCCCGGGCGTCGCTGCCTGGGTGACGACGGCCTTCTTCGACGGCATCCTGGGCCTCATGCTGGGCCTTGTCCTGATCCCCGTCGCGAACCACGTCATCACCCCCGCCATCGGCGCCGTCCGCGGCGCCCTCGGCCGGGCCTGAGACAGCGCTTTCACCGTTTTCCAAATACCCACCCCGACCCGGTGGCGCCGGGCCGGGCGCCGCCCCGCTTGCCCTTCGCCCCGCCGCGGCCTAAGCCTCTGCCATACGAGTTGGAGGACAGCCATGCCGATTCCCGCCGCCGCCAGCGATGCCCTGGCTCGCCTGCTGGGTCCGCGCTTCTCGCAGGCCCAGGCCGACCGGGACCTGCATGCCCAGTCCGAAACCGCCCATGCCGCGCCCCCGCCCGATGCCGTCGCCTGGCCGCTCTCGACCGACGAGGTCTCGGCCATCCTGGCCCTCTGCCACGAACACCGTGTGCCGGTCATCGGCTGGGGCACCGGCACCTCGCTCGAAGGCCATGCGCTGGCGACCCAGGGCGGGCTGGTCCTCGACCTGATGCGCATGGACCGCGTGCTCGACATCCGCCCGGGCGATCTGCAGGCCGATGTCCAGCCCGGCCTCACGCGCGAGGCGTTGAATCAGGACCTGCGCGCCACCGGCCTTTTCTTCTCGGTCGATCCCGGCGCCAACGCCAGCCTCGGCGGCATGGCCGCGACCCGCGCCAGCGGCACGACGGCGGTGCGCTACGGCACCATGCGCGACAACGTGCTGGCGCTGCAGGTCGTCCTGGCCGACGGCCGCGTGATCCGCACCGGCACCCGGGCCGCGAAATCCAGCGCCGGCTATGACCTGACCGGCCTTTTCGTCGGGTCCGAGGGCACGCTCGGCATCATCACCGAACTGACCCTGCGCCTGCACGGCCAGCCCGAGGAGGTGGCCGCCGCCGTCTGCGCCTTCCCGACGCTCGACGCGGCGGTCGAATGCGTGACCATGACCATCCAGTCCGGCATCCCGATGGCGCGGATCGAATTCGTCGATGCCGACGCCGCGCGCGCCTTCAACGCCTTCTCGGGCGCGGCCCTGCACGAACAGCCCCATCTGATGGTCGAATTCCACGGCTCGCCCGCCTCGGTGGCCGAGGACGCGCGCCGCTTCGGCGAGCTTGCCGCCGAATGCGGCGGGCAGGGCTTCGACTGGGCGACGACGCCGGAACAGCGCGCGCAACTGTGGCGGATGCGGCACGGCGCCTATCGCGCCTGCCTGGCGCTGCGCCCGGGCGCGACGGCGGTGGTGACGGATGTCTGCGTGCCGATGTCGCATCTGCCCGAAGCCGTCGCCGCGGCGGCGGCCGACATCCGCGCCGAGGGGCTTCTGGGCCCCATGGTCGGCCATGTCGGCGACGGCAACTTCCATTCCCAGATCCTGGTGATGCCCGGCGACGCGGCCGAGCTTGGCGCCGCCAAGCGCGTCGCCCTCCGCATGGCCGAGCGCGCGCTGGCGGTCGGCGGTACGATCAGCGGCGAACACGGCATCGGCATCGGCAAACGCCCCCTGATGGCCGCCCAGCACGGCGAGGCGCTGGGCCCGATGCGCGCCATCAAGCAGGCGCTCGATCCCCACGGGATCATGAATCCGGGCAAGCTGATTCCGGATTGAGGGATAGGGCCAGCGGGACGCCTTCGCTCAAATTGCTTGGGGCGAGGCTATGGCAGGGTCCCAGGTTCATCCCTGCCCTCTATCAGATGGGCGTCGGGATGATCTGCTGGATGTCGATGATCAACTCCTGTTCCAGCTCAAAGGGCGTGACCTTGACGCACTTTACCTCGATCCCGCGGCTCAGGAGCCAAAGCACCGCCGCCGTCACCTCGCGCCGGAGGTTCACGGCGATGGATATCTGGTAAAGGTCATCTGGTGGGACGGCCGGGCGGCCTGCATGTTCATGAAGTGGCTTGAGCGGGGCCGGTTCGTCTGGCCCTCGGCCAGGGAGGGCAAGGTGGCGCTGACACCGGCGCAGTTGTCGATGCTCCTGGAAGGGATCGACTGGTGTGCCCCGGCGCGGAGCTGGTGGACCTGTTCCGCCCTCCCTATGGCGTCGATATGTTGCACGGGCATTTGCAGGAGTGCCGGGGTTGCGGCCCGGAGCGGGACCGAAATGGACAGCAACGAAGCGCATAAACCGTCCGCGCGTCTGATACCGGCGTCCCGCGTTCAGCGGGTCGCAGGCGTTTCCTCAGGTCTGGCGAAAACCGTCCGCAGCATGGCGTCGGCGACGCGCAGCGCGTTGGCGGCAATGGTAAGAGAGGGATTGGTGCCGCCGCTCGTGGGCAGGAACGATGCGTCCACCACATAGAGATTGGCCGCCTCATGGGTCCGGTTGTTGCGGTCCAGCACGCTTGTCGCCGGATCATCGCCAAAGCGGCAGGTGCCGCAGACGTGGCCCAGCATGGCGTTCAGATGCGCGCGATGGATCGGGCGAACCCGGAAATCGGACAGGCTCTGGCCGATCAGACGGCGGAAGCGGGCAAGCCGCTCCTGGTCGGCCGGCGGGATCTTGTAGGCAAGCCGGATGGCCCGGCCATCCTCGCCCAGCGTGATCCGGTTTTCCGCATGGGGAAGGTCTTCGAGGAAGCTGACGAAGATGTGGCTGCGCCGAAGCATCCGCGCCACCTGCCATTCCACCGCCGGGCGGGCCAGCGGCCAGAGCGCGTCGAACGGGCCGATATGCGGACGCCAGTCGGCGCGCAGGCCAGCGGCAACGATACGGGCTGGTGGCATGCGTCCATTGGCCTGGAGCGTCCCCAGCTTGGTGCCTTCGTGATGGTAGAAATCATTCAAGGCCAGCTGCTTGACTGGCCCTGGCTCGGCCCGAGCACGGGTGCGCACCAGATAGTAGTCGATCAGATGACGCATCAGGTTGCGCCCGACCTGACCCGAGCCGTTTGCCAGCCCTCCCGCCCCGCCGGACCGCAGAAGGAGCGCGGGCGAATGCACAGCGCCTGCCGCAAGCGCGACTATGCGGCCCTTGATGAAGACCGCTTCGCCCTGCCAGCTGGCTTCGACGCCCACCGCCTCTCCGTCCCGTGCGCGGATCCGTTCGACGGTGCAGCCGGTCAGCAGATGCGCCTTGCCGCTGGCCAGCGCGGGTTTCAGGCAGGCCCGCGCGCTGTCGTTCTTGCACGCCATTGGGCAGAGAAAACCCAGACATTCGCGGCAGCCGTCGCGGTATTCGCAGGCCATCGGCACATGATAGGGATGCAGGCCGCGCCCGCGCAGTCCCTGGGCCAGTTCGCGGCTGACGGCATGAAGGGGCGGCGGTTCCTTGATGCCCCTTGCGCCCGCGCCTTCGTGCAGCGGGTCCGGCGTTGCGCGCACGCCGTAAAGCGCCTCGGCGCGGGCATAGAAGGGCGCCATTTCGTCATAACTGACCGGCCAGCGCTCTGGCAGGTTTGCGCCGCCGGATTTCGGGAACCAGTCGCCGGGGGCGAAGTCCGAGGGAAAGAAGCGCTCCATCACCATGCCGTAAAGCGCGCTGCTGCCGCCGGTTCCGATGCCCAGCAGGGGAAGGATCGGCTTTGCCTCACCCGAGGACACATCCGAGATCGGCGCGTCCAGGCGGCCGGCACGACGCCTCTCCTCGGAGTTCGGGCCTTCGGGGCGCGCAGGGACGAGGGCCTCCAGCCAGTCGCCCGCGATGCTTCCGGCCGCTCCGTTGAACTGTCCGCGCTCCAGGAACAGGACCGACAGGCCGGCCTGCGCCAGCGCATGGCCCAGCGTCGCCCCGCCGATCCCGGTGCCTACGACCACCGCATCCCAGACGCGGTCGATCAGGGCGCGGGCCTCGTCCTGCAGAGTTTCCATGGCGTCAGATCATAAGTTCGATCAGGAACGGACCGGGCTGCGCGAAGCTTTGGCGCATCAGGTCCGCGCAGCCTTCCAGCGTTTCGGTGCGTGCGGCCTCGACACCCATGCCATTGGCGATGTGCAGCCAGTCGATCGATGGGTTCGACAGGTCAAGCATGTTCATCGCCGTCGGCCCGGCCACCGCTCCGACGCCGCCATATTCGCCTATCAGGATCTGGTACTTCCGATTTGACAGAATAATGGTGGTGACGGGAAGCCGCTCGCGCGCCTGGGTCCAGAGCGATTGCAGCGAATACATCGCCGAGCCGTCCGCCTGAAGACCGATCACGCGGCGTCCGCCGCCCGCCACGGCGGCACCTGTGCCCACCGGCAGGCCGTCACCGATGGCGCCGCCGGTCAGGTGCAGCCAGTCATGCGGCGGCGCGCCATGCGTTTCGGCGTAGAAGCCCCGACCATAAGAGATGCTTTCGTCCGAAATGATCGCATTCTCGGGCATCACCGCCGCCACCGTACGGGCCAGCCCTTCGGGGGTGGGGGCGCCGGTGGCGATATCGGGCCGCGGCGCGGCAGCGGGAGGCGCGACTTTCGGCGCACCAAGGGCCTCGGCCAGCGCGGTGAGCGCCGCCACCTCGTCCTGCTCGGGGCGGGTGAGAATATGGAAGACCGCCGCCGGATCGTGGTGGATCGAAGGTTGGCCGGGATAGCCGAAGAAGCCCACCGGCGGCCGCGCGCCGACGAGGATGATGTGGGTGAAGCGCGCAAGCCGCGCCTTGGCTGCGGCCAGGGTATAGGGCACGCGCTCGATCGGCACGCGGCCCTGCCCGCGGCTCATGCGGGCGCAGACATATTCGGCCAGGATCTCGGCGCCGGTGGCCGCGGCCACGCGATAGGCCGCTTCCTGCGCGGTCGCCAGAGTGGCGCGGCTTCCCAAAAGGATGAGGGTCGACCCAGCGTGCTCGCGCAGGATGCGTGCCGCGCCATCCACGGCATTGGCATCGACCGGCGGCGGCGCAAGATCCGGGAAAGGCTGTGCCACCTGTCCGCCCCCGTCCCATGACGCATCCGAAGGCAGGATCAGGGTCGCGATGCCGCCACCATGGCGGCGGGCGATCTGCATCGCCATCGCGCCATCCCGACCCACTTCGGATGCGGCGGCGCTTGTCCGCACCCAATCCGAGGCTGTGCGGGCCAGCGCCTCGGTGTCTGCAGTCAGCGGTGCGTCGAACGGGCGGTGCCAGGTCGCCTGGTCGCCGACGATATTGACCATGCCGCTGCGCGCGCGGCGGGCGTTGTGCAGGTTCCCCAACCCGTTCGCGAGACCGGGGCCGCAATGCAGAAGCGTGGCGGCAGGCTTGCCCGAAATCCGGTAATAGCCGTCCGCCATGCCGGTAACGACGTTCTCTTGCAGGCCAAGGACGCAGCGGATGCCGGGAATCTGGTCCAGCGCCGCGACGAAATGCATCTCGCTTGTGCCGGGATTGGCGAAGCAGGTTTCAATCCCGCCGGCGATCAGCGTCTTTACAAGGCTTTGCGCGCCGTTCATCCCATTCTGCCTGTCGGTCATTCTGACGCCTTCCATCGGTCTTTGGCTGCGATCCAATCATGTCCTGCCCGGCTGCGCCCGGATCATGCCGCCCCGGATTTAGTCGGCGCGGGGCGGCCGTGGCACAGAACGACGCCGCGCGCCGCCATGTCGTCGATCCGCGCCGCGTCGTAGCCCAGCACCTCTTGCAGCACGCTCCGCGTATCCTCGCCCAGAAGCGGTGGGGCTTTGACTGCCCTGCCTTCCTGCGCGGCAAGGCCATGGGCCGGGCGGATCAGTGCCACCGGACCGAGTTCGGGATGCTGAAGCGTCTGCACCACGCCGCGCGCCCGGACGGCGGGGCTGTCAAGCGCCTCGGCCACGGTCTTGACCTGCCCGGCGGGTACATCGGCGCGCAGGCAGGCGTCGATCCAGGATGCGCAATCCCGCTGCCTGAAGATCTCCACCAGGATCGGCAGCAGGTCGTCGCGATGCAGGGCGCGCTGGTGCGACGTCAGGAAACGCGGATCGCGGGCCAGATCAGGGCGGTCGATCACCTTTTCGCACAGATCCTTGAACATCCGGTCGTTGCCAACAGCCAGCGCAAAGGTGTCGTCCGCGGCATCGAACAGCTGATAGGGGACGACGGTCGGATGGGCATTGCCATAGCGTCCGGGGATGATCCCTGCATTCAGATAGCCTGTCCCCACGTTGATCAGCATGGTCAGGGTCGTCTCAAGAAGCGCGACGTCGATCTTCTGGCCTTGGCCGGTGGCCTTGCGTTGGTAAAGCGCCGCGAGGATCGACTGCGTCGCCACCATGCCGGCCACCACATCGGCGAATGCCACGCCCAGCCGGTTCGGTGGGCCGTCCTTCTCGCCGGTGATGGACATCAGCCCGCTTTCGGCCTGCATGATGAAATCGTATCCGGGCCGATTGCGGTCGGGGCCGGTCTGGCCGTAACCCGAGATCGAGCAGAGAATGATGCCTGGATTCACGGACCGCAGAGCGTCATAGCCGATCCCCAGCCGGTCAATGGTGCCGGCGCGGAAATTCTCGACCACCACATCGGCACGGGCCGCAAGATCCAGCACGATCTGGCGGCCTTCGGGTGCCTTGAGGTCGACGGCGATGCTGTTCTTGCCGCGATTCGCGCAAAGATAATAGGTGCTGACACCCTTGTAGCTCGGGACCGACCAGGCGCGGGTATCGTCTCCGCCTCTGATGTTCTCGATCTTCCAGACCTCTGCTCCAAGGTCGCCCAGACTCATCGTGGCCCATGGCCCCGCAAGCACCCGGCTCAGATCCAGAACCTTCACATCTTGAAGTGGCAGGGCGGCCTGTCTTGGCATCTTGGTTCTTCCCTTCCCGGCGGCCGTCTCGACCGAACTTGAACGACACGTTGCAGATTTCCATCGGCAGGTCAATAAAATGAAATTATATTTTGTTTTCGTAGACAGTGATGCGCTGACGAACCGGGGGTGGCGTTGACCTTGTGCGGGGCTTTCGGCATCGTGGTCGTCCGGCAAATAGACGGCGCCCGAATCCGGTGCCGACACTTGGGGATGATCATGGAACGCGGCATGCGAGACGGGGATGAGGCCGACGCTCCCGAGCCGGAATCCGCTGCCTCCGCCACGGTTCGCCCGCGCGTGACGCGCCGCAAAAGCCGGACGCTTTCGGTGGAACACAAGGCCCGGCGTCCGCTGCAGGCCCGCAGCCAGGAACGGTTCGATCAGATCCTCGCCGCACTCGAAGAACTGCTTCAAACGGCGCATGTCGCAGACATCAGTTTCAATGACATCGCGGCGAAGGCGGGGATTTCTCCTGCCTCCATCAACTATCTCTTTCCTTCGATGGCTGCGATCCAGATCGAACTTGCGGGGCGCTACCTGCGGCAATCGACCGATTTCATCCTGCAGACCAGAGTCGAGATCGAGGCGCAGGACAGCCCGCGCTGGCAGGACTGGCTGACCAGGCTGGCGACCGCCTATCGCGACCATTGCAACCAGAACCGCCATGTTGCCGAGATCATCCTGGGCCCGGCGCTGCATCACGACACGCGGCGGGCCGCGGCCGAGCAGAACCGCCAGCTTGCCGCCGAGATTAGCGCGGCCTTCCACCAGTTCTATCGGATGCCCGATATTCCCGAACTGGCCGAATACATGCGATATACGATGGACTGCATCGATGCGCTCTGGGCGCGCTCCTACTCGCAGCGGGGCTATGTCGATGACGACACCTTCCGTCACGGGGTGGCCATTCAGCTGACATATCTGCGCACGATCCTGCCGGAGACCCTGCTGCCGCGACGCTGACGCGACTCACCTGAGCCATTCCTGATCTTTGTCAAATTTTTGCCTGTCCTGCTGTGCTTGGCCAAGCACCTGGCTTTTTGGAGGGGGTGTTTGGCAGAAAAAGTGGTGGCCAAAAGCATTCATATAAAAAATCAATGTCTTGAAGATAGATCCGGACTGCCGGACCGAGCTTCCCGGGCGGCAGGTCGTGGCATTTTTGAAAAATGGAACTAAAGTTCTCTATTGATCGATCCGCAGCCATTTTCTAGCTTAAAAACAGATTTCACCAATGCGACCAGTACAGGGCCCCATTGCGAGATCGGGAAGAAGGCGGCCGGTAAAGGCCGCACGGGATCAATCACCATCAGAGAGGATCTGAACATGGCTAGCGTGAACCGACGGACCTTCCTTACGACCGCCGCATCCGCGACGGCGCTCCTGGCCAGCCCGGCCCTGGTCCGCGAGGCCCGTGCATCGTCGGGGGTCATCAACTACATCGGCTGGGCCGGGCTCGACTATTCCCCCGTTTTCGACGGGTTCGAGAAGGCGACGGGCATCAGGATCAATCTGATCGCCCAGCCCGAGCAGGACACCATGCTGGCGCAATGCCGTCTGGCGGTGCAGGACGGGTCCGGCGATATCGCACTGCCTGGCCACCAGTCGCTGCCTTCGTGGTACAGTCTCGACATCGTCCAACCCTTC
The DNA here is from genome assembly GCF_000622145.1 of Paracoccus yeei ATCC BAA-599. Taxonomy (GTDB): domain Bacteria; phylum Pseudomonadota; class Alphaproteobacteria; order Rhodobacterales; family Rhodobacteraceae; genus Paracoccus; species Paracoccus yeei. The sequence continues at coordinate 25,450 of NZ_JHWH01000021.1, forward strand.
GACACCACGCGTTTTGACGTGACGAAGTATCTGCCCGGCATGACCGGCACCGTCGAAGGGGATGTCGGCTGGCACAATGGCGCGATGCACTTCGTCCCTTCCTCCTGGGGAACCGAAGCGCTGATCTATCAGGCCGACGATCCGAACAGCGCTTACGGCACAGCAAGCCTCGAACACCTGTTCTCGCCGGATTATCAGGGCATGGTGACGGTGCGCGCCCATTCCGCGCTTGCCGCGCTGGGCCGCGTGCTGGAGGCGCAGGGAAAGCTGCCGATGCCGTTCCGCGACAGCTATGCTTCGGAACAGGCGATGCGACAGGTCTGGGATGTCATTCTTGCCGAGGCGATTCCCCGCAAGCGCAGCGTCGGCCAGTTCTGGGGCAGCGAGACCGAGGCGCAGGGCGCGTTTCTGGCCAACGGCTGCACCTTGGGTCTGAACTGGGAATCGACGGGGCAAGCCATCGCGTCCGAGGGCTTCACCTTCATCGCACCGAAAGAGGGCGCCTTTGCATGGAGCCAGGGCTATGTGCTGCTGAAAAATGCAAGGAACACCGACCAGGTCTATGAATTCCTGAAATATGTGTCGGACCCTGCGGTTGCGGCGCTGGTCGGCGTGGCCGAGGGCGCAAGCCCGGTCATCAAGGGATCGACGGAGCTTCTTCCGCCTGAAATCGCGGAATTCCAGGCCAAGGCCTACCCGGGTGACGCGGTCGAGAAAATGTGGTGGTGGCCGCCCCAGGACACCTGGTTCCTGAAGCTGCGCGGCGAATATGCCGACAAGTGGCGCTCGGCCTGAGCCGACCTTCGTGGGGTGGCGGCCTTGGCGCTGCCGCCCATCCTTTCTAGTCAAACAGGAGAATGCGCAGAATGTCCGAAGGCGTCAGTCTCGAGAATGTCCGCGCCGACTTCGGCTCTTTCCGCGCAGTCGATGATGTCAACGTAACCATCGGCGCGGGCGAGTTCTTCTCGTTCCTTGGGCCGTCCGGCTGCGGCAAGACCACGCTGCTGCGTATGGTTTCGGGCTTTGTCACGCCCTCGGCGGGACAGATCCGCATCGCGGGGCGCGACATGGCGGGGATCGGGCCGAACAACCGCCCGACCGCGCTGATCTTCCAGAATCTCGCCCTTTTCCCGCTGATGAGCGTGTGGGAAAACATCGCCTTCGGGCTTGAGGTGCGTGGGGTGGACAAGCGCCGCCGTCGCAGCCGCGCCGAGGAGCTGCTGAACCTGATCGAACTGCCGGATGCGGCCGACAAGATGGTCAGCCAGCTGTCGGGCGGGCAGAAGCAACGCGTGGCCATCGCCCGCGCGCTTGCAGTGGAGCCGCAGGTGCTGCTGCTGGACGAACCGCTTTCCGCGCTGGACCTCAAGCTGCGCCAGCATATGCGCACAGAGCTGCGCGCCATTCAGAAGCGGACGGGTGTGACCTTCATCTACATCACCCATGACCAGGGCGAGGCCCTGGCGATGTCCGACCGCGTCGGCGTCATGAACAAGGGCCGCCTTCTTCAGGTCGGCACCCCGGAAGAGATCTACAACCGGCCCGAGAACGGCTTTGTCGCCTCTTTCGTCGGCGAGAACAACCGCATCGCCGGCAAGGTGGCAGGCCGCCAGGGTGACACCGTGATTTTCGACACCGCTTTCGGTCAGTTGCGCGGGCAGGGCGGGGCCGACATGCGGTCGTCCGGGCCGATCCTCTATGTCCGGCCCGAGAATATCCGGCTGTCCGACAGCGCGGCGGCCGGGAACGCAATTCCGGTCATGATCGAAAGCGTCGCCTTCGAGGGCAACTTCATCAACGTCCATGCCCGCCATGACAGCGGGCAGGCATTCATCGCACAACTGCGCAACGAGGTCGGTCTGTCGGTGCCGCCGGTCGGTGCGCGGCTTTTCCTGGGCTTCGCTCCCGACGCGGCGCGGGTGCTCGACGGCAGCCCCGCGCAGGGAGAGGCGGCATGACCGAGCTGACCCGCCGCTACGGCACTCCGATAGGCATTGCCATCCTTCTTCTGGCGGCCTTCTGGATCCTGGTTCTTGTCGTCCTGCCGAACCTGCAGCTTTTCGAGCAATCGTTCCGTCCTTCACTGCCGCCGGGCGAGCAGGGTGGACCAGCCGATGTCTATTCGCTGGACAATTACGCGATCATGGTCTCGACCAATTCGACGACGCGGGTCTGGTTCATCGACATGCCGATCCACCTGTTCATTTTCCTGCGGACCATCTGGCACAGCTGCCTTGTCACGCTGGTCTGCCTGGTCCTGTCCTATCCGGTGGCCTGGTGCCTGGCTTTGGTGATGTCCCCCCGGTCCGTCCCGACGATCCTGATGCTGCTGGCCATTCCCCTGCTGGTCAGCGAACTGCTGCGCGCCTTCTCGTGGTACATCATCCTTGCCTTCCAGGGCCCGCTGAACGGTATCGGCGCCTGGTTCGGTCTGCCGAAGGTGCGCTGGATCTCCGGCTCGACCGGGATCGTGGTGACGCTTATCTATACCAACATCCTGCTGATGGTTCTGCCGATCTACAACAGCCTCTCGACGCTGGACCGCAACCTGATCGAGGCGGCGCGCGACCTTGGCGCCAGCGGCTGGCAGGTGCAGCGGCGGATCGTCATGCCGCATGCCAAGACCGGGATCGCCTCGGGATGCACGATGATCTTCATGTTCTCGGTCGGCTCGGTGGTGATTCCGATCATGATGGCATCGCCGGATTCACGCTGGTTCACCGAAGTCATCACCCAATGGATGTTCGAATCGCAGGACTGGCATACCGCCGCGGCCTATGCCTTCATCCTTCTTGTCACCTGCACCGTCTTCGTCGCGCTGATGATGCGGCTGTTCCGGGTGCAGCTTGCCGATATTGCGAAATAGGCACCCAAGATGACAAAAAGCACTTTTGCACGCGCTGTCCTTTACGGTTATGTGGCGCTCTTTCTTGCCTATATGCTGCTGCCGCTGGTGGTGACGGCCGGCGCCGCCTTCAATGACTCGCGCTTTCCGTCGGTAATTCCCTGGCGGGGGGCGACGTTGCGCTGGTTCGTCGATTTCTGGCACGATGAGCAGATGTGGCGCGCGATCCGGAACACGGTCTGGGTCGGACTGACGGTGGTCGTGCTTGCCCTTCCGCTTGGAACGGCCGGCGCGCTGTTGATCACCAGCGTCAGTGGGAAGCTGCGGATCCTGTGCTACGGGCTCATGGTCGCGCCCATGCTGACGCCCGGCGCCGTCATCGGTATCGCAACACTTCTGTTCTGGGCGAACTACGGTGTGTCGGCCGGGCTGCATCTGTCGGTGTTGGGGCAGACCTCCTATATTGCGACCTTCGTCATGCTTCTTGTGCTGGCGCGGTTGCAATCCTTCGACCGGGCGCTTGAAGAGGCGGCCCTGGACCTGGGGGCAACCCACGGGCAGGTGATCCGCCGGATCCTGCTGCCGCATCTGATGCCGGCGCTGGTCGGCGGCGCGGTCGTTGAGTTCTTTCAGTCGGTCGAGAACTTCAACGTCACCCTGTTCACGCGCGGGAACTCGGACACGCTGATGGTTTATGTCGGATCGAAGGTCCGCACCGGCATCACCCCCACGATCAACGCGCTGGCAGTGGTGCTGATTGCCATCGCCGTGCTGGGCGCCCTGGCCTATGAGCTGAAGCGCCGGTCGGTGGAGCGCCGCATCCGCGCCGACGAGCGCAAGGCCCGTCAGGCCGAGCTGATCGAAACCCGGGGATGAGATCGGGCGCAAAGCGCCCGACCGTCATGCATCGAGATCGAGGCGCGGGGTCATCTTCGCGGCGATGCGGCGGTTGCCGCGGCGCCGGTCATAGATCACCTTGCGCGCGACCGCAGAGCTCAGCAGGAAAGGCGGCCAGCGCCGCTTGGCGCGCGCAAACAGCCACAGCCGGCTTGCCTCGCCGTCGGGCGACAGCGCAAGCTCGGCCAAGGTCCTGCCGTTTCGGAAGCCGATCGCCATGCCGTGACCCCAGCAGCCACAGGCATAAAGAATGCGCGGATCACGGGCGATTCCAAGGTGCGGCGTCCAGTCGGCCGTAATCGAAATCGGGCCGCCCCAGGTCTGCGCCGTCTTCAGATGCGCCAGCCGCGGGAAGAACGTGCCGACCACCTTGCTGCTTCTCAGCGGGGCATGGACCTCGGGCATCAGGGCGCGATCGGAGGGCGCATGCGTGTTGTAGCCTCCCACCCAGAGCATCCCACCCTGCACCGTGGGCGCGAACGAGAAGAAAAGCTGTGACAGGATGTTCACCCCGGACCGCCTCGGCCATCCGGCAGCCTGCCAATCGGCTTCGGACAGGGGCTCGGTGATCGTGCCGCGTACGATCAGCGGATATTGCGCGCGCGTCAGGCCAAGCGCCTGCGCCCCGCCCAGAAGATGGGTATAGGCGTTCGTCGCCAGAACAAGGCGATCCGCCTCGAGCGCGCCCTGTCCGGTTTCGATCCGCACCCTTGGCCCGTCCGTGCCGATCGTCGCAACCGGACTGTTTTCGAACAGTTGTACGCCGCGCCGCAGTGCCGCCGCCTTCAGCCCTCGTACCAGCTTGAGCGGGTTGAACTGTCCGCCGCGCGGATCGTAAAGCGCACCGCCGATCAGCGGGCTGTGCAACTCCTCCTCGACCTGCGACGGGTTCAGATAGTGCAGATGCCCGCCATGGCCGACCTGCTCGAATATCCTTTGGTAGCGCTCGATCTCCGCGTCTCCCTCGACCCGCAGGGCCGCCTTCAGATAGCCGGTTTCGCGGAAGTCGTAATCGAACCCTTCGGTGGCGGCGACGGATTTCATCGCCTCGATGCCTTCATTCACATAGGTCAGCGCCTGTCCCACCTTTTCGGCGCCGTGGCGCCTGACCTGTGCGCCAAGATCGCCGCCGCCGAATGTGACCAGAAGCTGCCCCGCATTGCGGCCGCTGGCGCCGTAACCCGCGACCTCGGCCTCGAGCAGCGCGACCCGGGTGCCGGGGGAGGCGCAGGCGAGATGGTAGGCCGTCGAAAGCCCGGTCACGCCTCCGCCCAGGACGCAGACATCGACGCGCATGTGACCCCTGAGCGGCGGCTCTGGCGCGCAGGGGTCCGCGGTCTCGTGCCAATGCGACCGCGAGCGGTAAAATCCGGCGGCCTCAGGCCTGTCAGCAAGCATTCTGTGGTCCTCTCATCTTGGGGTGGCGCCGGTAAGTGGTCGGCAGTCTTGTCCCGATCGCACGGCGGGATGGCGCTATAATTCAACTTATATCAGAAAAAGTAAGGGCCTATCCAGAGATTCCGGGATGGGGATCTAGATGGCCAAGGCGGAATTCGGCTTGATGAGGCGAAACAATCCGCGATCATGGCAGAAGAATGAGTGAAATTACCTAGAACATTTTCCAAATCTGCGAAAAATGGAAAAAATGCCCGATATCTTCGGGCGCAAGGCGGAATGATCTTGCCAAGACCGGATGACTTCGCCAGTATTTTTATATAATCAGGTATTCTGAAGGACGGAAGCCCCCTCGATGGCAGAAAACCCCTATCCCCTGCTTACCTCGCCGCTGGTGATCGGCAAGGTTGCCCTGCGCAACCGGATGGTCTTCACCGGCCACAATTCGAAATTGCAGGAAGGCGATGGGCTGATCGGCGAGCGCTACATTGCCTATCAGGTGCGCCGCGCGCGCGGCGGTGCCGGTCTGCAGGTGCTGTGCGGGGCCACCGTCAACGACATGAGCCTGACCTCGCAGGACCAGCTTCGTCTTTCGGATGACGCGGCAATTCCCGGCATCCAGCGGATGGTCAGGGCAGTCTCTGACGCGGGCGGCATCATCTTTGCCCAGTTGCTGCACCCCGGCCGCGAGATCTATGAAACCGCGGACGGCACGCGTCCCCGGGCCTATTCGGCCTCCGAGGTGCGCAGCCAGCGCTTCTTTGTCGTGCCGCGCGCGCTTACCCTCGACCAGATCCGCGAGACCATCGCCGATTACGCCACCGCAGCGCAGCGCGCCGTGCGCGCCGGGGTGACGGGGATCGAGATCGTCGCCAATCAAGGCAATCTTCCAGCGCAGTTCCTGACCGAGTCGACCAATACCCGCACCGACGAATATGGCGGCTCACGCGAGAACCGGCAGCGCTTCCTCGTCGACGTGACGCGGGCCGTGCGCACGGCGATCGGGCCGGATGTCGCGCTGGGGGTGCGCATCTCGGTCTCGGATATGGACAATGTGGGGCTTGGAGAGGACGACAGCATCGCCATGTGCCGCAGGCTGGATGAGGAGGGGCTGGTCGATTACCTGCATGCCGTGCTGGGAACGCCGGCCACGCGGGCGGGTGCGATGCACATCGTCGCGCCCATGCACGAGCCTACGGGCTACATGACCCCCTATGCCCGCCGCGTGAAGGAGGTCGTGCGAGTCCCCGTGATCGCGACCGGCCGCTATAATTCCCCGCAGGCCGCAGAGGAGGCGATCCGGTCGGGCGCGGCGGATGCCTGCGGCATGACCCGCGCGATGATCTCGGACCCTGACCTCGGCATCAAGCTCATGGAGGCACGGCCCGACGATGTCCGCGCCTGCATCGGTTGCGTTCAGGCCTGTATCGGTCATTTTCAGAAGGGCTATCCGGTGTCCTGCATCCAGTATCCCGAAACCGGGCGGGAACTGACGCTCGGGGCCTATGGACAGGCGGCGGCGCCGCGCCGGGTTCTGGTGGCGGGCGTCGGGCCCGCGGGCATGAAGGCCGCGGCGGTCGCGGCAAGCCGGGGGCATCGCGTGACGCTGTGCGAGGCCGGACCGCAACTCGGCGGCCAGGCCCTTCTGGCGGCACGGCTGCCCGGCCGGGCGGAGTTCGGCGGCCTGGTGACGAACCTTCAGCGCGAACTCGAACAGCATCAGGTCGAGATACGCCTGCGCAGCCATGTGACCCGCGAGATGGTCGAGGCGATGGCCCCGGATGCGGTCATCATTGCCACCGGCGGCAAGGCCGAGGTGCCGCAGGATGACATGCTGCAGGACATGCAGATTGTCCATGCCAACGATATCATTGCCGAGACGGTGCGCCCGGGTGGCCGGGTGGTGATCGCCGATGCAACCTCGGACTGGGTCGGATCGGGCGTGGCGTTGCAGCTTGCGGCGACCGGGCACAAGGTGACGCTTGCCGTCACCGGCCCGATGGCTGCCGAGGCTGTGCCTCCCTATGTGCGCGACGCGACGAACGGCCGCCTGTTCGAGGCCGGGGTGGATGTCGTGCCCTATGCGCGGCTTTTCGGCGCGATGGCCGGTTCCGTCTTCTTCGAACATGTCGTCGCGCTTCGCCCGATCGAAATCGAGAGTGTCGACACCCTGGTCATCTGCAACGGCGCCATCGCCGAGCGGGGGCTGGAAAGCGACCTGGCCGGCTGTGTCGTCGAAACCCATGTCATCGGCGATTGCTGGTCCCCCCCGCACGGCCGAGGAGGCCGTCTTGGAAGGGCTGAAAATCGCCGCCGCCCTCTGACCAACCATCTGGAGTTTCGGGAAGGAGCCAGAATTGAGCGTCACGATCGAAAAGCACTATTTTACCGGCAATGGTCGCGTGCCGAACTCGCGCCTGCCACTGCTGATCTACCGACAGGTTCTGCGCGGTCCCGAGAAGGCCATCGAGGATGCGTTGCGGCTGAACCGCTGGGTGCCCAACTGGTACTCCGGCGAGGGCATGTGGCCGCATCACCATTTCCATTCCGAAGCCCATGAGATCATCATGGTCACCGCGGGCACGCACAAGGGCAAGTTCGGCGGCCATGACGGCCGGGAAGCCACGCTTCATGCCGGCGACGTGATCGTGATTCCCGCAGGCGTCGGGCATATGGGGCGGGGCATCAGCGACGATCTCAAGGTCACCGGCGGCTTTCCGCTGTCGAATGGCATCGTGGATTTCCGCTACGGCCTGCCCGACGAATACGACGACTGTGCCCGCCGCGCCGCCGAAGTGCCGCTCGAATCCTTCGACCCGTTCTTCGGGCTGGGCGGTCCGCTGGCGCAGATCTGGGCCGATGCCGACCGCGGCGTCAGACGGCCCGAACCCGAGCAATACGACCCCGCTCTCATGACCTACCTTGCAGCCTGATCCGCCCATCACGGACCGATTTCGGAGAATGCCATGACCATGAAACAGACCAAGGCCGAAAGCTTCGACGTGCTGGCCCATCAGGAAGAATATGCCCGTGCCAGCGCGGGGGGCGAGGATGCCGACCACGTCGCGAACCTGCAGTTCCTGCGTGACCAGCTTTTGCGCAAGCGGCGCTTTCTTGCACAGGACGCGGTGACCTATCCGATCACCTACATGGGCAGAGCGCTGGATGTGGCGCGATTGCAGCCGGTGATCGACATGCTGGACCGCGCGATCGAGGAAGAGCGCGGCCTTGCGGCCAGGGCTGGTAAGTGACAGCGCGCGCCCGGTACGCCCGCGCCGGAAGTCATCCCGTCGGCAGGAACGTATTCCCATGATCCGCAGCTTCCATCACGTGGCCCTTGCGACCCGCGACCTGGACCGCCTCGGCGATTTCTACATCGCGCATTTCGGCTTCGCCGCAGGGCCGACCTTCGGCTGGCAGGTCGGTCAGGGTCCGGTCGCGGACCTGCTCATGGGTCTGCAAGGTTCGGGCGCCGAGGTCCGCCTGCTGACCCGCGACGACATCTGCCTCGAGCTCTTCCGCTTCGATGCCCCCCTGCCGAGCGCGCCGGTCGCTGAACGCGGGCTTCACGAAACGGGCGTATCGCATCTGTGTTTCGTGACCGATGACATTGCGGCCGACCACGCCAGGCTGACGGCTGCGGGCTGCCGGTTCTATTCCGAACCGCAGGATCGCATCCATCACAGGATCGCCTATCTGCGCGACCCCGATGGCAATGCGATAGAGCTTCTGGAAATTCTGTCGGGTCCGCACCCTTTCGGCTGGGTCCGGCCTGAAAAGCGCCGCGAACCCGGGTGGGAATGACGGGTTGCCCGGCGTCTGCACCGCGCCGCGTCTGCGGGCAAGGCCGGAGAAAGGCACGAATGTGCAGGCAGCCTGCGGCCTCGGATCCGAATTGAAAGTGGGAGCAATCTCATGAGCCATGATTTCATCATTCTCGGCGCGGGCTCGGCTGGCTGCATTCTGGCCGAACGGCTCTCTGCCGACCCGAATGTCAGCGTGGCCCTGCTGGAGGCGGGGCCGTGGGACTGGAATCCGCTGATCCACCTGCCGATGGGCGCGCGCAAGCTGTTCCAGTACAGCAAGTACCAATGGGGGGATCTGTCCGAGCCGGAACCATCGGCGGGTGGCCGGCGGATGCCCGTCCCGCATGGTCGCGTCATCGGCGGGACAGGCTCGCTCAACTTCATGGCCTTCGTGCGGGGCAGTCCTGTGGATTTCGACCGATGGGAGGCCATGGGCGCAACGGGATGGGGCTATGAGGCCGTTCTGCCGTGGTTTCGCAGACTGGAGGACTGGCAGGGCGGCTCATCGGCCTGGCGGGGTGCGGGCGGCCCCATCCATGTCGAACGCCCGGCGACGAAGGACCCGATTGCCGACGCCTGGCTGAGCGCCGCGCAAGAGATCGGCCTGCCGGTGGTCGAGGATTACAACGGTCCTTCATCCGAAGGGATGTCGCGCCTGCAATATTCGGTGCGGCGCGGGCGCCGGTCGAACTCGGCGACGGAGTATCTGAAGCCTGCCCGCAAGCGACGCAATCTGACGGTGCTGACCGGCGCTCATGTCACGCGCCTTGTGCTGGAGGGTGGACGGGCGACGGGGGTCGAATACCGTCGCGGCGGCCGGAAGTGTCGGATGGAGGCCCGGCAAAGGGTCATCCTGTCGCTTGGCGCGATCAACACGCCGCAGCTTCTCATGCTTTCGGGGATCGGCCCGGCAGATCACCTGCGCCAACTGGGGCTGCCGGTCCATGCCGATCTGCCGGTGGGAGAGGGGCTCGAGGATCATCTGGCTTTCCCCATGGTATGGGAACGCAACGAACCCGATCCGTTCCACATGTTCCTGCGCTTTGACCGCGCCGCCTTCAATGCCCTGCGCGGGTGGTTCCTGCGCTCCGGGCCGATGGCGGGAATGCCGGGCGGGTTGACGGCGTTCGTGCGGTCCGGCCCCGGTGTCGATGAGCCCGACATCCAGCTTGTCATCCCCCTCATGTCGCCCGAGGCGGATGTATGGTGGCCCTGGAACCGCCCTGCGCGCGGGGCCTATTCGCTCAAGGTGAACCTGGTGAACCAGCGCAGTCGCGGCACGGTCCGCCTGCGATCGGCCGATCCGATGGCGCGCCCTGCCATCCGCTATGAAAGCCTCAGCGATCCCGCCGATGTGGAGGCCATGCGGCGCGGCTACCGGCTTTCGCTTGCTCTGGGAAACAGCCGGGCGATGGCCTCCTTCCGCAAGGGATCGACGGTGATCGGAGGCGAACATGCCACAGACGAGGCGATCGACGCCTATATCCGCGAAACATCGTTCCAGCAGTATCATCCCGGCTGCACCTGCGCGATGGGCAAGGTCCTCGAGCCCGACCTGTCGGTGCGGGGGATCGCGGGGCTGTCCGTCGTCGATGCCTCGGCCATGCCAGCGCTGCCAAGAGGCAACATCAATGCGGTGGTCATGATGATGGCGCTGGCCACGGCCACGCGGCTGGCAGACGGTTGAAACCGTCTGCCGCAACCGCTTTCTGAAAACGGCCACAGGCGCCTTCATCTGCACGGCGCTCCGCCCCGCCTATTGGCCGCTGCGGCAGATCGCTGTCCACGATCCGCGCCGATGATCTGGCCGTATCGCCAAGGGTCACGCCGATGCACGACAATCCCGGCATCGAAGCCGTCGTTCAGGCGTGCCGGGTGTTTCCAGCAAAGATCGTCCCGGCCCGGATCGTGCAGCGCAAGGCCATCGCCATAAGTCATCCCCGGAACATGTCGGAGCGCGCGCCTGCATCCGGTCAGTTCGGAACAAACACGCGCCCGGGCGAGAGGCGCAGCGGAAGGATTTCAGCGCTGGTCGCAGCGGGCAAGGACCGCGCGTATCGTGCCCAGCGACGCCGGTTCGTCAAGAAGGTTGGAATGACCGCGACACTGCACATGCACCAGCGTGCAATCGGGCAGCGCATCGGCCATCTTCTGGGCCTGCTCCCGTGAAAGATAGTCCGAATTCTCGCCCCGCAGCAGCGCGACCGGGCAGGTCAGCCGCGCAAATTCCGGCCAGAGCGTCGGGGTGTCGGCCTTGAACCGCTTCAGCTCCTCAAGCCACAGGGGGTCGAAATCGCGTACATACCCCTGGCCGCGATCCGCATAGATCTGCCGCGCATAGACCCGCCAGTCCTCGGGGCCGAAGTCGGGGAAATGCGGCGCCAGAGCATTGCGCAGCTTCTCTGCCGCCTCGTCCAGCGTGTAGCTGCCGTGATCGGCGTTCGCGATCATCTTCTTGCCCGAGGGAGAACTGGTTTCGGTGCCGGTATCGTTGGCGATGATGCCCACCACCCGGTCGGGCTGGGCCGCGCCCATGCGCCAGGCCATGAATGCACCAAGCGCAAGGCCCGCAAGGACCATCCGCTCGATTCCCAGATGCCCTGCCAGCGCCCAGACATCCTCGATCAGCCTGTCGAAATGATAGGCCGAGGCGTCACGCGCCCGCGCAGCCTTGCCCCTTCCGCGCGTGTCGATGGTGACGATGCGCCGCTCGTCGGCAAGCAGGGGGGCCACGCGGTCGAAGTCGCGGGCCGTGCGCATGAAGCCCGGCAGATAGAGGATCGGCGCGAGGCCCTTGTCCTCGACAGGCCGGTAATCGGTATAGGCGATATCGAGACCGTCGCCGACATCGAACGTGCTTTCGGTGACGGTGTAGCGGGATTTGCGCATGGGATCTCCTTGGGTGGCTGGCGGACCGTCGCGAGGGCCGGCCGGTTTCGGGTGAGGACGGGCTTGGTGCGTCGCGCGGAGCACGCCGGCCTGGTGCCTGACACGTCCGACATGTGGCCGTGGTTCCTGAAGTGGCAATGGAAGGTTGGCACGACCCCCGATGAAGATCAATAATTTTTTAGAATATAATTTCATTTACTATAATGATTGCTGCCGGCACGTCTCGAGCCGCCGAAAATATAAATGGAACTAAATTTCATTTCATTGACCTTGGTCTGGAAAGTTGCGATGAAATGGCCTGTGGCGCGCCGCCCGGCATCGTCGAAGGAGGACAGGGAAATGGGCATTTCGATCAGGACCGAGGCAGGACTCGCCATCGTGACGATAGACAACCCTCCGGTGAACGCCCTGTCACGGCGGGTCCGGGCGGCGCTTGTGCAGGCGGTTGCGGACCTGGACGCGGACGACGAAGTCCGGGCGGTTGTTCTGGCCGGAGCGGGCAGGCTGTTCGTCGGCGGCGCGGATATTGCCGAATTCGACCTTCCCCCGCAGGAGCCGCATCTGCCCGACCTGCTGCATGGCATCGAAACCGCGCGCAAGCCCTGGATCGCAGCCTTGCGCGGCGCGGCGCTTGGGGGCGGGCTGGAGATCGCGCTGGCCTGCGCCTTTCGGGTGGCGACGCCGGATACGCGTCTTGCCCTGCCCGAGGTCAACCTCGGGATCATACCCGGCGCGGGCGGCACGCAGCGGCTGCCCCGCCTGATCGGCGTCGAGGCGGCCGTCGGCATCGTGGCGGAAAACCGGGCGCTGGATGGCCGGCAGGCGGTGGAACTGGGGTTGGTCGACCGCCTGGCCGAAGGCGACCTGATCGAAGAGGCCTGCGCGCTGGCGCGGGAGTGGGCGGATCGGCCGCGCCCGACTGCGGCCATCGCACGGAATGTCACGGCGGATGCGGAGTTGTGGTCCGCAGCCGAGACGCGGATCGCGCGCGCGGCGAAGGGCAACCCCGCTCCGCTGGAAGCCCTTCGCGCCATGCGCCTGGGCGTGGATGAAGGGGCTGCCGCCGGCCTGGCCCATGAACGCGAGGCATTCCTGCGGCTGCGCGCCGCTGACGAGGCGGCGGCCCTGCGGTACCTTTTCTTCGCTGAGCGCGGTGCGCACCGTCCGGCCGCGCTGAAGGGAATACAGCCGCTCGATCTGCATCAGGTGGGCTTCGTCGGGGGCGGCACCATGGGGTCCGGAATCGCGGCCGCCCTTCTGGCCGCCGGGCTTCGGGTCACGCTGTCCGAGCGCGACGACACGGCGCTTCAGCGCGGGCTTGAAACCGTGCGCGGGCTGGTCGAAGCCGTGGCGAAGCGCGGCCATCTGCCGGACGCCGCCGTGCGCGACCGGCTGGACCGGCTGGAAGGCTGCGTCGGCCTGGCCGCCATGGCCGGCTGCGATCTGGTCATCGAGGCGGTCTTCGAAAAGCTCGAGGTCAAGCGCGCGGTCTTTGCCGAACTCGGTCGTCTTTGCGGGCCCAGGACGATATTCGCCACGAACACCTCTTATCTTGACCCACGCGTCATAGCCGAGGGCCTGCCGGGGCCGGAGCGGTTCCTGGGGCTGCACTTCTTCAGCCCCGCGCATGTGATGAAGCTTCTGGAAATCATTCCGACCGATCGCACCGCGCCCGAGGTGCTGGCCACGGCTTTCGATCTTGCACGCCGGCTGGCCAAGATCCCGGTCCGCGCCGGTATCTGTGACGGTTTCATCGGCAACCGCATCCTGCGCCGTTATCGCGCCGCCGCCGAGGCGCTGGTGCGCGAAGGCGTTCCGATCGCCGATGTCGATGCCGCGATGCGGGCTTTCGGCTGTGCCATGGGTCCCTTCGAGATGCAGGACATGGCCGGGCTCGATATTTCCTGGATGCTGCGTCAGGCCGCCCGCGAAAGGGGCGAGACCGTGCCCGAGGAAGCCGGCGACCTGCTGGTCGCGGCGGGTCGCAAGGGGCAAAAGACCCAGGCAGGCTGGTATGACTACCGGCCCGGTGACCGGACCCCGCAGCCCTCTGCCGAGGCGGCGCGGATCATCGCTCCCTTGGTTTCGGGGGAACTGACGCTTTCAGGAACTGCCATTGCCGACCGTCTTGTCCGCGCCATGGCCGAGGAGGGCAGGGCGATCCTGGACGAAGGCATCGCCACGAGGCCCGAAGACATCGACCTGGCCGAAGTGCATGGCTACGGTTTTCCCAGGATCAAGGGCGGGCCGATGTTTCTGGCAAGCCGCGATGCGCCGCGCGAATGACGGGCTCGCCGCTGCGTCCTGTTTCCCCGTCAACAATCCACGCCATCCGCGCCCCTGTCCGCATGTGAAGGAAATCCCATGATCCGCGACCCCGAATTGATCTCCGACCTTCTACAGACCGTTCGCCGGTTCGTGCGCGAGCGACTGGTCCCGGCCGAACAGAGGGTGGAGGAGTCCAACGCGATCCCCGAAGAGATCATTGCCGAAATGCGGGCCATGGGCCTGTTCGGCATGTCGATCCCCGAGGAATATGGCGGGCTGGGCCTGACGATGGAAGAAGAGGTTCTGGTGGGCTTCGAGCTTGGCTATACCTCGCCCGCCTTCCGTTCGGTGATCGGTACCAACAACGGCATCGGCTCGCAGGGGATCATCATCGACGGCACCGAGGCGCAGAAGAACTACTGGCTTCCGCGCATGGCCTCGGGCGAGGTCATCGGCTCGTTCGCTCTGACGGAACCCGATGTGGGATCCGATGCCGCGTCGGTCAGGACCACGGCGCGGCGCGACGGCGACAGCTATGTGCTGAACGGGACCAAGCGCTATATCACCAACGCGCCGGTGGCCGATGTCTTTACGCTGATGGCGCGGACCGGAGGATCCGGAGCATCGGGTGTCACGGCCTTCCTCGTGCCGGCAAGCACGCCCGGCATCACCCTGGGCACGGTGGATCGCAAGATGGGCCAGCGCGGCACCCGGACCTGCGACGTGATCCTTGAGGATGTGCGCGTGCCTCTCGACGCGGTCATCGGCGCCGTGGAAGGCCAGGGCTTCAAGACCGCGATGAAGGTGCTGAACCGCGGCCGGCTGCATATCTCGTCGGTGGCGGTGGGCGCGGCAGAGCGGCTGTGCGACGAATCCGTGGCCTTCGCCCGCGACCGGCAGCAATTCGGCAAGCGCATCGCGGATCACCAGCTCATTCAAGCCATGCTGGCCGACAGCGGGGCCGAGACCTGGGCCGGGCGATGCATGGTGCTGGAAACCGCGCGCCGCTTCGACGAGAAGGCGCGGATCGTAAAGGAGGCTGCGGCTTGCAAGATGTTCTGCACCGAGATGGTCGGGCGCGTGGCCGACCGTGCGGTGCAGATCCATGGCGGCGCGGGCTACATGCAGGACAGCGCGGTCGAGCATTTCTACCGTGACGTGCGCCTTTTCCGGCTGTACGAGGGCACGACCCAGATCCAGCAGATCATCATCGCCCGCGAGATGACCGCCGGGTAATGCCTGCGGCGCGGCGTGATCCGGGGCTTGCATGGCCCGATCTACCGCACGCGGCGCTTTGATGCTAGCGTCCGCCTGCGGGTAGCGTTCGGGAACAGCGATGAGAAAAAGAGCAAAATCCACGCAGGAAAAAGACGCGGACCAGGCTCCGAACAGCGCAGCCTCGCTGACGCGGGGTCTTGAGATCCTTCGCGCCTTCGGTCCGGAAGACGAGACGCTGGGCAATCAGGACATCATCGACCGGACCGGCCTGCCCAAGGCCACCGTTTCGCGTCTTACGCTCGCGCTCGTCCAGCTCGGCTATCTGCGCTACATTGAATCGCTCGGCCGCTACTGCATCGGCGCGGCCACCGTGTCGCTTGGCTATAACGGCCTGAGTTCCATTGCCGTGGTGCGCATGGCGCAGCCGATTCTGCAGGATCTGTCGGAACAGACCGGCCTTGCCGCCGCCATCGGTACGCGCGACCAGCTTGAGATGGTGTATCTTGCGAATTCCCGTGCGATGGGGCCGGTGTCGCTGCAACTGAACGTCGGCTCGCGCCTGCCGATGCTGCGCACGGCGATGGGGATGGCCTATCTCGCGGCGATGAGCCCGGCCAAGCGCGAGGAAGTCTCTGCACGGATAATCGCGCAGCAGCCGGATCAGGCCGATGACCTGCGCCGCCAGATCGATACGGCGATCGAAAGCTATGAGGCAAAGGGGTTCATCGGCTCCTACGGGGTGTGGTACAGCTACATCAACGCTGTGGGAGTGGCCTTCCGCCCTGAGGACGGATCGCCGCTGATGGGTCTGACCTGCGGCGGAATTGTCGATATCGCCTCGCGCGAGAAATGCGAGACGGTCCTGAAGGACGCGCTGCTGCGCTCGGTCGAGCGGCTGAAAGCGGTGTTGCGCACGGGGCGTGATCCCGGACGCTGAAGCCCGTCACCCAAGACCGGCCTCTCCCTGGCATCCCTTCATCCGAAGTGAGAACAGCGGTGGGACAGGTGTATTTTGCCGCCCTGGGCCAAACGCCCGGACGGCCCGGGCCATGAACCTTGCGGCTGCGGTCGAAAAGCGGGAACACGGGTCAAGACAGTTCATTCAGGTTAGAAGGCCATCATGCGGGCGATTCATGCGGAAAACCACCGGACCCACCGGATCGGCTGGCTGCGCGCCGCCGTGCTGGGCGCGAACGATGGGGTGGTCTCGACCGCGGCGCTGATCGTGGGCGTCGCCGGGGCGGGGTCGGATCGCGGGACGGTGCTGATCGCCGGGCTGGCGGGGCTGGTCGCGGGGGCAATGTCGATGGCGGCGGGCGAATATGTCTCGGTCAGTTCGCAGGCCGATGCCGAGGCCGCGGATCGCGCCCGCGAGCAGGAGGAGCTTGCGACGATGCCCGAGGCCGAGCTTGCCGAATTGCGCGACATCTATGTCGAACGCGGCCTGGATGCCGAACTCGCCACCCGCGTGGCCGAACAGCTGATGGCAGGGGACGCGCTGAAGGCCCATCTGCGCGACGAACTGGGGATCACCGAAAGCCTGGCCGCGCGCCCGCTTCAGGCGGCGGCGGTTTCGGCGGCGACCTTTTCGGTCGGGGCCGCCCTGCCGCTGGGCGTCGCGGCACTGGCGCCGTCGCATGTGGCGCTGTGGGTCTCGGTGGCGACGCTGGCCGTCCTGCTGGTGCTGGGCGGCCTTGGCAGCCATGCAGGCGGCGCGCCCATCCGGCAGGGCGCCATGCGCGTCGCCTTCTGGGGCGCGCTGGCGCTGATCGCGACGCTGGCCGTCGGCATGGTCTTCGGCGTGGCGGCGGGCTGATCCCCCCGCCGGTCCTTCATTCGCCGCCCGGCCCGGCGCCCAGCGGCCGCTTGCGGCCCGTGATCATCGACCGGGTCAGGTTCTCGTGATGGCGCAGGCTTTCCAGGGCCACGCCGCCGACGTGGAAACCGACCAGGACCAGGATCAGCGTGGCCAGGCTTTCGTGGACATCCTCCATCGTCTCGGAGCCGAAAAAGGCGTCGGTCGTCTGCAACCAGCCAGTCAGGGCCGTCGCCGCGATCACCGCCAGCAGCGCCACGATCATCGCGCCGCCCGCCGGATTGTGGCCCAGATAGCGCCGCTCGCGCCCATGGAGCAGATCGCCCAGATAGCGCAGCACCGCGCGCGGCCCGCGAACGAAATCGGCGAACCGCGCGTGGCGCGGCCCCACGATCCCCCACAGAAGGCGCAGCGCGACCAGCGCCATGACCGCATAGCCGATGCGTTCGTGCAGCCATTTCCATTCGTCGGCCGTGATCCAGGCCGCCGCGATCAGCGCGGCCTGGGACCAGTGATACAGGCGCACGAACGGATCCCAGACCGTCACCGGGACCGCGTCCGGGGCGTCAGTCATCCGACCCGACCGCCTCGAACGTGGCGGGATCGAAGAAGATCTCGACCCGCTTGCCCGTGTCGTCCTTGCCATAGACCTCGTAGCAGCCGTCCTCGGTCTTGACGTTGGCGATCTGCCAGCCCTTGGCGGTCAGTTCGGCCTTCAACTCGTCCACGGGACGCCATTTTTCCTTGGGAACGTCGCAGCGGTCGGCGGCAAGGGCGGGCAGCGCGGCGCCGGCCATCACAAGGGCAACAAGAAGGGTGCGCACGGGAAACCTCCATCGTCAGGGGTGCGATGGGGGCGGTGTGGCAGGCGATCCTTACGCCAGGCTTACTGGTCAGGGCAGATGCAACCGCGCCTCGAACCCGTCCGCGCGGCCCGGCGCCGGAGAGTGCAGCTCCAGCCGCCCGCCCGCCTGCTGCGCGATCTGCCGGGCGATATGCAGGCCAAGGCCGAAGCCGCCGCTGCGGCGGCTGGCGAACCGATCGGTGATCCGCGCCAGATCCGCCGCCGCGACGGGCGCCCCCCCGTTGCGCACGACCAGCACCCCCGCATCGTCCAGGACGATATCCACCGGCGTTCCCTCGGGCGCGTGTTGCAGGGCGTTGTCGATCAGGTTGCCCACCACGATCGCCAGCGCGTCCGCGTCCATCTGCGACGGAACCGGACCCTCCGGCAGCACCACCCGCAGCCGCGATCCGTCGCCATGCGCGTCGCGCAGGACATGCGGCAGCAGCCGCGCGACATCGACCGGCGCCGCCCCGCGGCCGATGCCGGATTCGGCCCGCGCCAGTTGCAGCAGCCGCGTGACCAGCCGCGACATCCGGTCCAGCGCCCGCCCGACGGCGGCCAGCCGGTCGCGCTGCACGTCGTCGGCGGTCTCGTGCTGCATCCGCTGCACCTGCGCCAGCGCGATGGCCACCGGCGTGCGCAATTCATGCGCGGCGTTCGAGGCGAAGGCGCGTTCCCCCTCCAGCGCCTGCGCCAGCCGCGCCATGAAGCCGTTCAGCGTGGCGATGACCGCCGAAAGCTCGGCCGGATGGGCCTCGGCATCCATCGGCGACAACATCTGGCTGTCGCGCCGTTCCACCTCGGCCCGCATGCGGTCGAGCGGTCGCAAAGCCTGCGCGGTGATCCAGCGCACCAGCATATAGCCCAGGGGCAGGATCGCCAGCATCGGCAGCAGAAACGCCAGATAGCTGTCGCGCCAGGCCTCGGCCCGTTCCGCCAGCGGATCGGCGAATTCCAGCGCGAACCCCGCCGCGTCATATCCGGTCGCATAGACCATATGCGTCGCCGTCCGGCGATGGCGAAGCGGGGCGATCCGGTCGGGGAACATCGCCGCCACCGCCACCGGGGCGCTGGCCACCACCCGCCCGCTGCGGTCGATCAGCCGCCACAGCAGCGCCTCGTCCAGATCGACCGCCTGCGCGGGATCGCCTCCGCCGTCCGGCGGCAGCAGGCCCGCCCGCCATGCGTGGCTGAGAACGGGCAGCAGCGTTTCGGCCGAAACCTTCAGCTGCTGGTCGTAAAGCTCGTCCTGTTCATGGCGCAGCACCATCGCCATGGTCAGCAGCGCCACCACCCAGACCGCGCCCAGCCCCAGGCTGACCAGCAACGCCAGGCGGCGCGCCAGCGTGGGGCGGCGCGCGGCCATCACACGGACCCCATGCGATAGCCGAAGCCGCGCACCGTTTCGACCGCGCTGCGGCCCAGCTTGGCGCGCAGGCGGCTGACATGCGCCTCGATGGCATTGCTTTCGACCTCGGCGTCGAAGGCGTAAAGCGCCTCCTCAAGCTGGTCGCGGGTCACGATCATGCCGGGGCGGCGGCTGATGCGTTCGATCACCGCCCATTCCTTGCGCGTCAGGTGGACGGGGGCATCGTCCAGCAGCGCCGCCTGCCGTTCGGGCAGCAGAGCCAGCCGGCCAAAGCGCCGCTCGGGCTCGGCCCGGCCGTCGATGCGGCGGCGGATGGCGGCGATCCGGGCCAGCATCTCGTCCAGGTCATAGGGCTTGACTAGGTAATCGTCGGCGCCGGCGTCCAGCCCCTCGATCCGTTCGGTGATCCGGTCGCGCGCGGTGCCGATCAGCACCGGCACCCGGACCCCGCGCCGCCGCAGCCCCCGCAGGAAGGCGATGCCGTCGCCGTCGGGCAGGTGCAGGTCCAGCAGCAGCAGATCGTAATCCACCCCCGCCAGCGCATCGGCGGCGGTGGCCAGATCGGCCGCCAGATCGACGGCATGGCCCTGCGCCGCCAGATGATCGGCCACCGCCGATGCCAGATCGCCTTCGTCCTCGACCACCAGCAGCCGCATGTCACGCCCTCTCCCGACCTGCCCGTCAGCCAACCGTAAGGTCCGCGCGCGACAGGGCAGCACCGAAACTAGCGGAACGGACCATGCGCGAACAGATCCCGGCACCCGTGCCCGCGCAGGCGCACCCCGGTCCGCAACCACAGGTTCTGACATAATGTCCAAACCGGCCCTTGCCGTTCGTCCCGCCAACCAGCGGCTGCGCATCGCCACCTTGCGCCTTTTCTTCGTCGCGGCCCTGATCCCGATCCTGTGGGGCGTTCCCGTCTGGCAGGCCGTTCCGGTCCAGGCGCTGATGCGCACGGCGGGCAGCCTGTGCATCGTGGCGGCCGTGCTGGGGCGGTTCTGGGCGATCCTTTACATCGGCGGGCGCAAGAATGCGCAGGTGATGCAGACCGGACCCTATTCGATCTGCCGCCATCCGCTGTATTTCTTTTCCACCATCGGCGCGACGGGGTTCGGCCTGCTGCTGGACAGCCTGCTGCTGGCCGCGCTGTTCGGGCTGGGCGCCTTTACGATCCTGTCCGCCACCGCCCGGCGCGAGGAGGACTATCTTCGCTCCATGTTCGGACCTGCCTATGAGGACTATGCCGGCCGCGTGCCGCGCATCCTGCCCCGGCCCTCGCTGTTCCGGGCGGGACCGGGGCTGATGCTGAACCTGAACGCCCTGCGCACGAACCTGGCCGACGCCCTGGTCTTTGTCGCGGCCTTCCCCGTGGCCGAGGCGATCGGCGCCCTTCACGACGCGGGGCTGGCGCGCGGGTTCCGGATCTTCTGACAGCTGCAACTCAGGCACGGGCGGGCTTCGGCTGCGCCGCCCCGGACCGCCGCGCCGCCTGCCTTTGGTCCCGGTCGCTGCGGATCGGATCGGCCAGCAGGCGCAGCCCGTTCAGCACCACCAGCACCGTGCCCCCTTCGTGCCCGATCACGGCCAGCGGCAGGGGCAGGGAAAGGAACAGGCTGGAGGCGACCAGCAGCGCCATCATGCCCATGGCGAAGATCAGGTTCTGCCGGATCACCCGCCGCGTCCGGCGCGCCAGCCGGTGCGCCGCCGCCAGCCGGCCCATGTCGTCCGACAGCAGCGCCACATCCGCCGCCTGCAGCGCGACCTCGCTGCCCGCCGCGCCCATGGCGATGCCGACATCGGCCCGCGCCAGGGCGGCGGCGTCGTTCACCCCGTCGCCCACAAAGGCCACCTTGCCGCGCCCGGCCAGTTCGCCCACCAGCCGAACCTTGTCCTGGGGCAGCAGGTCGGCCATCACCTCGTCGGGCGCAAAGCCCAGTTCAGCCCCGATGCGAAGCCCGACGGCGCGCCGGTCGCCGGTCATGATCCTGATCGTGCCGACCCCCTCGCCGCGCAGCGCCGCCAGCCCCGCGGCCGAGCTTTCGCGCGGGCGGTCGGCCACCGTGACGGCGCCCAGCAGGCGGCCGCCCCGACCAAGCCATGTGACCGTCTGCGCCGTGTCGCGCAGCGCGGAGAATTCCGGCCCGTCGACCTGGGCCCCCATCCGCGCCGCCAGCCGGCGGTTTCCGGCCCAGACCGTGCCGCCCGCATCCGTGCCGGTGATCCCTTCGCTGGGGATCGCCTGCACGTCATGGACGGGCGCGGGGGCGATGCCGCGTTCGGCCGCGTGGCGGCGGATCGCCTCGGCGATGGGATGTTCGGATTGCGCCTCGATCCCGGACAGCAGCGCCAGGAACGCCGCCTCGTCCCCAAGGGCGATCAGCCCCGTCACCTCGGCCTTGCCGGTGGTCAGGGTGCCGGTCTTGTCGAAGGCGAAGGTGTGGACGTCGGCCAGCGTCTCCAGCGCGGCGCCGCCCTTGAACAGCACGCCGCCCCGCGCCGCCGCCGCCAGCGCCGACAGGATCGCGGCGGGAACCGAGATCACGATGGCGCAGGGGCTGGCCGCGACCAGCAGCGTGGCCGCGCGGTAAAGCGCGTCGTTCCACGACCAGCCCAGGGCCAGAAGGACGCAAAGCGCCAGGCTCGATCCCGCCAGCACCGCAACGGTATAGCGCTGCCCGAACCATTCGCTGAAGCGTTCCGAAGGCGCGCGGGCGGCCTGCGCCTCGGTCACCAGCGCGATCATCCGCGCCACCGTGCTGTCGGCCACGGCCTGCGTGACCTGTACCCGAAGCACGGCGTTCAGGTTCACCGTCGCCTCGAACACCTTGGCGCCGGGGGCCTTGTGGACGGGCATGGATTCGCCGGTGATCGTTGCCTCGTCCAGTGCGCCGTCGCCGTCCAGGATCACTCCGTCCACCGGCACGCGGGCGCCGGGGCGCAGCACCACCACATCGCCGGGCACCAGGTCGGCCACCGGCACCTCGTTGACCCTGCCGTCCGGGGCCTGCCGCAGGGCCGTGTCGGGGCGCAGCGCCATCAACGCCTCGACCGCGCGGCGGGCGCGGCCCATGGCGCGATGTTCCAGCGTGGTCGAGATGCTGAACAGCGTCAGCAGCACCGCGCCTTCCAGCGGCGCGCCGACGCCCGCCGCCGCCAGGGCCGCGACCACCATCAGCAGGTCGATGTC
Source organism: Paracoccus yeei ATCC BAA-599 (assembly GCF_000622145.1). Taxonomy (GTDB): domain Bacteria; phylum Pseudomonadota; class Alphaproteobacteria; order Rhodobacterales; family Rhodobacteraceae; genus Paracoccus; species Paracoccus yeei. The sequence continues at coordinate 47,987 of NZ_JHWH01000021.1, forward strand.
CAGCACCCGGTCCCGCCACAGCACCGACAGCGCCCGCAGCCCCGCCGGCACCCCGCCCGCCAGATAGACCAGAAAAAGCCCCGCAGCCCCCCAGAGGCCGGGAACGACAAAGGCGCCGAAAGCGGCAAGCCCCATGCCGAATACGGTGGCAAGGGTCCACGCCATCATCAGGCGGTCGGAAGAAAGATCGAAGGTCATGTCCTGTCCTGGCTGTGCCGCATGTGCGGCAGTGGCTGGGTCGAAATTCAGAAACATCCTGACGCCTTCCTGACGGATTCCACAATCCAAAGCGCAAGCATGCGGGGGCGGACTGCGGCGGCGTCAGCACCGGAAGAAGTCGATGAACGCCCGCAGGGCGGGCCGCATCTGACGGCGCGAGGGATAATAGATGTAGAAGCCCTCGAAGGGTGGGCACCAGTCGTCCAGCACGGCCGTGAGCCGGCCGTCGCGCAGGTCGCCGGCCACCACGTCCTTGAACAGGAAGGCCAGGCCCAGGCCCTGCAGCGCCGCGCGGCGGATCAGGTCCTGCTGCGGCAGGATCAGGTTGCCGGTGACGCTCACGCTCAGCGCGCGGCCGTCCTTTTCCAGTTCCCACCGATAGAGGCGGCCGCTGGCGAAGCGCCGGCGGATGCAGTTGTGGTCCTTGAGGTCGCGCGGATGCCGGGGCTTCGGATGGCGGGCGAAATAGTCGGGCGCGCCGACGATGACGCCCCGGCGGGGGCCGCTGGCACGGACGGCGATCATGTCGGTCTCAAGGCTTTCGCCCAGGCGAAGGCCCGCGTCGCAGCCGCTTTCGACGATATCCTCGAAACGGTCCGAGGTGCGGATGTCCAGTTCGATCAGCGGATATCGGGCGACGAACTCGGGGATGCGGCGCATCACCACCTCGTCGGCGGCCAGGTGCGGCATGGTGATGCGCAGGGCCCCCGAGGGGACCTCGGGCCGGGCGGCGGTCTCGGCCAGGGCGGCCCCGATCTCGTCCAGCGCGCCGCCCACCCGTTCCAGCAGACGGGCGCCTTCGTCGGTCGGGCGGGTGGACCGCGTGGTGCGGGCCAGCAGGCGCACGCCCAGATCCGCCTCGAGCAGGGCCACGGCCTGGCTGACGGCCGAGGGCGCGATGCCCAGGCGATCCGCCGCGCCGCGAAAGCTGCCAAGCTCGGCCACGGTGCGAAGGACGACCAGACGGGACAGATGCGCGCGCTCCATTGTTCTGTTCGATAGAACGGGCCGCGCAGGATTGCACGGATTATCCGCAAGCCGGCCCGCCGCTAGGATGCCTGCATGAACAAGGAGACGATCATGCGACACCGGACACTCGGCCCCCTCGACGTATCGGCAATCGGGCTTGGCTGCATGGGCTTCAGCCAGGCCTATGGCGCGCAGGACGAGGCCGCCTCGGTCCACACCCTGCACCGGGCGCTGGACCTGGGCATCACCTTCTTCGACACCGCCGAAGTCTATGGCCCGCATCGCAACGAGGCGCTGCTGGGCCGCGCGCTGAAGGGCCGCAAGGCCATCGTCGCGACCAAGTTCGGCTTCACCTACCGGCAGGACCGCCACGATTTCGGCGAGGTGACGGGCACCGACGGCAGCCCCGCCAATGCCCGCCGGGTGGCCGAAGCCTCGTTGAAGCGGCTGGGGCGCGAGGTCATCGACCTTTACTACCTGCACCGCGCCGATCCCGCCGTGCCGATCGAGGACAGCGTGGGCGCGATGGCCGATCTGGTGGCCGAGGGCAAGGTCCGCGCCATCGGCCTGTCCGAGGTTTCCGCAGACGGCCTGCGCCGGGCCCATGCGGTGCATCCCATCGCGGCGCTGCAAAGCGAATATTCGCTCTGGACGCGCGAGGTCGAGGCGAACGGCGTGCTGCGGACCTGCGCCGAACTCGGCATCGGCTTCGTGCCCTTCAGCCCGCTGGGGCGCGGCTTTCTGACCGGCACCATCGCCTCATCGGCGGCGCTGGAGCCCGGCGACTTCCGCCATCAGGTGCCGCGTTTCCACCCCGAACATGCCGAGGCGAACCGCAGGCTGGTCGCGGTGGTCCAGCAGGTGGCCCAGGCGCGCGGCGCCACGGCGGCGCAGGTCGCGCTGGCCTGGGTGATGGCGCAGGGCGACCATATCGTCCCGATCCCGGGCGCCAAGCGCATCCCGCACCTGGAACAGAACGCGGCTGCGGTCGATCTTGTGCTGGAGGCCGCCGAGCTTGAACTGCTGTCGCGGACCTTCGCCGCCCAGGCGGTGTCGGGAAGCCGCTATTCCCCCACGTTCGAGGCGATGACCCAGAAATGAGGCCGTGAGGAGGCATGGCGGCTCGCGACCGCCGCCCGCCGTCCTGACGGTTTACGGCAGGCTCAGCTTGGCCATGCGGCCGCCGTCGACGGTATAGACCTGCCCGGTGACGAAGCCCGCCTCGTCGGCGGCCAGGAAGGCGACCAGGGCCGCGACCTCCTCGGGCCGTCCGGTGCGCGCGACGGGGTGGATGCGGCCGATGTTCTGGCGAAAGGCCACCGGATCCGGCATGCCTTCGATGAAGGCGACGTTCAGGTCGGTGTCGATCCAGCCCGGCGCGACCGCGTTGCAGCGGATGCCCTCGGGGCCGTGGTCGACGGCGACGGCGCGGGTCAGCCCGTGCAGCCCGGCCTTGGAGGCGCAATAGGCGGCGTGGCCGGGATTGGAGCCGAGCCCCTCGATCGAGCCGATGTTGACGATGCTGCCCCGCGTCCTGCGCAGATGGGGCAGGGCGGCCCGGATCGTCAGGAAGGGCGCCGTCAGGTTGACCGCCAGATTGCGCTGCCAGTCCTCGAGCGACATCGCCTCGACCGAGGATTCCTGCATCATCCCGGCGTTGTTGACCAGCACGTCCAGCCGCCCGGCGCGCTGCGCCACCTCGGCCACGACCCGGGCGGGGCTTGCGGGATCGGCAAAATCGGCGGGGATCGCCTCGAATTCGCCGTCACCGCCGCGCTGGGCGGTGAAGACCCTTGCGCCCTCGTCCCGAAGCCGCCGGGCGACGGCCCGCCCGATGCCCGAGCGGCCGCCCGTGACCAGGGCCACCTTGTCCGAAAAGCGCATCATGACACGGGCTTCCCGCCATTGATCTCGACCAGCGCGCCGCACATGTAGCGCGCGGCATCCGAGGCCAGGAACAGCACCACGTCGGCGATGTCCTCGGGCTCGGCGATGCGGCCGATGGGCACGGTCCGGCCCAGTTCGGCCACCGCCGTGTCGGGGTCGAAGCCGCGGCGGGCAAAGCCCGTGCGCAGCATGGGGGTGTTGACCTCGTTCGGGCAGACGGCGTTCACCCGGATGCCCTGATGGGCGTGGTCCATGCCCATGCATTGCGTCAGCGATGCGATGGCCGCCTTGGTCATGCAATAGAGCGCATGGTTCGGCCCCGGCGCCTTGCCGCCCCAGCAGGACGAGACGTTGACGATGGCACCGCCGCCCGCTTCCGCCATCAGCGGGATGGCGGCGCGGCAGATGCGGAACGGCGCCTCGACATTGACGCCCAGGGACAGGGTCCAGTCGGCGTCGGTGCTGTCGGTGACGGGGCCGCGCGTGATGACCCCGGCGTTGTTGACGACGATGTCGAGCCCGCCCAGGGCATCGCGCGCCGCCCGCGCCAGCCCGTCGGCATAGGCGGGGTCCAGAAGGTCGCCGGGCAGATGCGCCTCGGCCGCGATGCCGCCGGTATCGCGGTCGGCTGCGGCCACCCGCGCCCCTTCGGCGCCAAGCAGCCTGACGATGGCCGCGCCGATCCCGCCGGCCGCGCCCGTTACCAGCGCGGCCTTGCCTTCAAATCTCATGATTGTCCCTCCCTGGGATCAGAAGCTGGCGACAGGGTCGCCGAACATGTCCTTGTCGGGCACCACGCCCAGGCCGGAATCATCGGGCAGGTCATGGGCGTAGGCGTGGATTTCACGGATCTTCATTCAGCTCTCCGAACAGGTCAGCAGATGCCCTCTGCCGAAAGCGCCGCGCGTGCCGCCCGCATCGCCGCCCGGGTGGCCCTGTCGCGCCCCTGAAGCCGTGCCGCCTGCGTCATGCCTTCGTGCAAAAGGAAAAGCGTCTCGGCCAGGTGCCGGGTGTCGCGACCGGGTGCGACACGTTCCAGGCGCAGGCGGAATTCGTCTGCCAGCCGGGCCTTGTGGTCCAGGACCGTGTCCGCGATGGGCCGGCTGTCGGGGTATTCCGCAAGCGCGTTCAGGAACAGGCAGCCGGTGTTGGCGACCTCGGCCAGCCAGTCGCCCAGGCGCACCAGCGGGTGCAGGACATGGTCCACCCCGTCCTCGGGCCCGCCGGCCAGCCAGTCGAAATAGGTGCGGTCGCGGTGTTCGAGCGCACCGACGATCATCGCCTCGCGGCTGGGGAAGTGCTTGTAGAGCGTCCGCAACGAGACGTCGGCCTCGGCCCGCAGGGCTTCGACGCCCTGTTCGGCAAAGCCCTGCTCGGAAAAGCTGCGCTCAAGATCACTGGCGATTCGGGTTTTCGTGTCGGTCATGGGGCCAGTGTAGAGCGATCATTCTACTTCGCAAGAAGAAAGTACAGTGATCGCTCTACTCCCCGCGCCGGATGATGGTGAGGGCCGCTGCGGGGGCGAGGCCTGAGCGCCTGCCCGCAGCGCGGGCAAACCGTGGTTTCGGCAAGGGGCGGCCGCCCCCGCGGCGCCTGTCCGCCGCGGTCCTAGCGGATCGCGGCGTTCAGTGCGGCCAGGTCGATGCGCAGGACGCTGTCGGCGGCGCCTTCGCGATAAGCGGGATGCTCTTTCTCCATCGGCGCCTTCACCGTGACGAACAGCGTCTTGCCTTTGTCGCCCACGGACAGGCTGTTCGGATGGACGGGCAGGGGAATGCTGACCTGGGGCGCATAGTCGCTGCCGTCCAGCACCACAAGGCCGCCGCTGCCCTCGGGATGCTCGCGGTCGACGCCGCGATAGGTGACGAAGATCTGGTCCGACTGCGCGACATAGGTCACGTCCAGCACGCCCAGGCCGATGGGCACGGTCTTGACCGCCTTGCCGCTGGCGATGTCGAAGACGTAAAGCTGCCCGCTGTTGGCATCGGCGGCGAACAGCCGTTCGCCCTTGGCGTCCAGCGCCAGGTTGATGAAGAAATGCTTCGAGGCGTCCTGGCCCGGCTCGGTGGTGTCGCCGGTCGAAAGCGTGCCGACCCGCGCGCCGCTGCGGCCGTCGACGATCAGGATCTCGTTCATGCCGCCGCCGCTGACATAGACGCGGCCCGAGGCCGGGTCATGCGCCAGTCCCGCCGCCCAAAGCCCGGCATCGTCGATCCGGGTAACGGCATTGCCCGCTGCGGTGTCGACGATCCACAGCGTCCCCGCTTCCGAGGGGCTCGAGACGAAGACGCGGCCGCTTTCCCCGTCGATCTCGATCATGCGGGTGTGTTCGAAGCCGTCGCCCTCGGGCTTGCCCAGCTGGATGACCTCCAGCAGCACGCCGCTTCTGGCGTCCAGCACGCTCAGCGAGCCGTCCAGTGTATTGCCGACGATCAGCCGGCCGCGCTTGTGGTCCATGGCCAGCGCAAAGGCGCGGCGCGGCAGCTCGATCCGCCGGATCGGGCGCAGGTCGGCGGCGTCCAGCAGGTCCACATAGCCCGGCGTGCGCGCATCGAAGCTGGGGGTCGAGGCGACGAACAGCGCCCCCAGGTCCGGCGCCTCGGCCGTTTCGTAGACGCCGCGGATCATGTCCTGCCGGATCGCGGCCGAGGCCAGCGCCGCGGGCGGCAGCACCTTGGCGCCGGAGTGGTCCTGCGCCAGCGCGGGCAGCGCCAGCAGGCCCAGGGCGGCCATCGTGCCCGCGACGCGGGAAAGTCTGCGTTTCATGGTCGTGTTCCTTTCTGCCTCAGAACAGTGTGCGCACGGCCAGTTCGGCGGTGCGGCCCTCGCCATAGACGACCGTGTCGTAGAACCCGGTCGTGGCGTAATATGTCTTGTCGAAGAGGTTGTTGACGCTGAGCGTCAGTTCGGTCCGCGCGTCGATCCGAAGCGAGCCGTTCAGGTCAAAGACCGCAAAGCTGCCCTGGTGGACGTTCGGCTGCTCGACATCCGAGGTGAAGTCCATGCTGTCGGTCCCGCTTTGCCAGCGCAGCGCGCCGCCGAGGGTCAGCCGGTCGTCGAGGACGCCCGCAACCCGATAATCAGTCGCCAGCTTCAGACTGTGCTTGGGCTGGTCGGCGTAAAGCGTGTTGCCGTCCTTGTCCTTGGAGGTGCGATAGGTATAGCCGGCCGAGACGTTCCAGCGGTCGCTGATCGCGCCTGCCACCTCAAGCTCGAACCCGCGCGTCTTGGTGCCGTCGATGCTTTCATAGACGCTGCGGGCTTCCTCGTCGATGTAATCGACGTATTTCGCCACGTCCTTCTGGTCGGTCTGGAAGATCGCCGCCGAGGCCAGCAGCGCCCCGTCCAGAAGGTCCGCCTTGACGCCCAGTTCATAGTTCCAGCCATAGGTCGGTGGCAGGTACTGCCGGTCGATGTCCTGCGCCAACTGGGGCTTGTAGATGCTGGTGACGCTGCCATAGGCGGTATAGGTCGGATTCAGGTCATAGGTGAAGCCGACATAGGGCGTCACCTCGCCCGAGAACTTGTAGGACGCCGTCGTTCGCGTGCCGTCGCCGGACATGCCGTCCCACCAGTTCACCCGCGCGCCGGCCAGCACATGCAGCGCGTCGGTCACGGCAAGGCGCGTGGTGGCGTAAAGCCCGTATTGCGTGATCCGGCTTTCGTCGACATAGGTCGGCGCTTCGGACAGGACCGGCGCCGGAAACTTGCCGTTCAGGCGATAGCGGTTGACCGGGAAGGTCTCGCCCGCGCCATAGCCGTAGTATTTTCCCCTGCCCTTGGAGTACATCGCGCCCATGACGAACTGGTGGTCGCGGCCAAAGGCCTGGAAATCGCCGTTGACGATGGCGTTCAGGTTGTCCTGCCGGTAGCCGCCGTCATAGCGCGTGCCGTATCCGCTCATGCCCTCGCCTGTCTCGCGGTCGGGCGTGCCGTGGATCCAGGCCAGCGTCGCATCCATGTCGTTCCGGACATGGGTGTAGACCAGCCGTCCGGTCCAGCCGTTCTGGAAAACGTGCTCGAGCGATGCGAAGAATTCGGTTCGCTCGGTGTCGACATAGGTCCAGTCGGTGCCGGTGCTGGCGCCCTTTTCCCAGTCGATCAGCCCGCCGTCGGCGTAGAAGGGCTGCAACCCGCCCCAGGTGACGCCATCGGCCTTCGTCTTCTGATAGGTCAGCCCGGTGCTGAGGATCGTGCTGTCGGTCAGGTCGGCTTCGAGCGCGCCGAACAGGACGTATTTCTTCTTGTGATAGCGGTCCAGCGTACCGTCGCGGCTGTCCGCGACGCCGATCAGCCGGCCCCGGATGGTCCCCGCCGGGTTCAGCGGGCCCGAGACATCGGCCTCGACGCGGCCGCCCCTGGGATAGGCCAGCGATACCGCGGCCTCGTTGCGCAGACTGTCGGTGGGGCGTTTCCTGATGAAGTTGATCGAGGCGCCCGGCTCGCCCGCGCCCTGCATCAGGCCGTTGGCACCCCGCACGATCTCGACATGGTCATAAAGCGCCATGTCGGGGTTGTTGTCGTCGAATTGCCAGGTCCCGTCGCGCGGGATCGGCACGCCGTCGTATTGATAGGCGTCGATCGGAAAGCCGCGCGCGTAGTAGTTGATCCGGTCGCTTTCGAAGGCCTGGACGGTGATGCCCGTGGCCGCCTCCATCGTCTCCGAGATGGTGGTGATGTTGCGGTCCTTCATCTGCTGATCGGTGATCACGCTGGTGGATTGCGGCGTTTCCTTCTGGCTGAGGACGAGGCCGGTGGCCGAACGCATCCATTCAGTGGTCCAGCTGCCGCTGTCCTGGGTCGTGGTCGCTGGCGCGGCGGTAATGACGACCTCGTCCAGCGTGACCGGCGCGTCCTGCGCCAAAAGCGCGACCGGCAGCAGGAACGGCAGAACGCCCGCGACCAGCGATGTGGTGGCGGCCATCCGACGGCGCATGGGGTGACTGGTCATTCCGTAACGATTGCCTCCGTTCGTTGATACGGCTGGCATTCGCTGGCATGGGGTTCCTATCTGCCCGTCTGCCGGATCTGGCAAGATGCCAGGTGGTCGGCTGGGCCGACGATGTGACATGGATATCACGGAACCAGGGCCTGTTGGACCGGACTGCCGTTCCCCGGCCGGAGGCCGCACACCGTCAGGGCGACCCTGCCGTCTCCGGACTGCCGAACAAAGTGATCAGCCCCTTCGCCAGCACGGCATTGCCGATCTGCCCCCAGATGTCGCCGGAGCTTGCGTGATGTCGCCGATCTGACCGGCGGTGATGATGAAACGCAGTGGCCTGCCAAGCGCATCGGCCAGCATGTGGATCCCGGAGGTCAATCCACCTCGGGAACGCCCCAGCGCCTGATCCTTGGCGCCTCTTTCCCGGATGCCGCGTTCTGTCGTGCGCCCGGGATCGCCAGCCTCGGTGATCAAGCGCGGTCGCCCATGAAGCAGTCTTCAAGCGATGTGGAAAGCCTGAATGTTGTTCGGCCTAGGGCTGGCGGCTGGCAGTCAGATCGAACCGGATCGCCACGCCGAAGCCCACGGTGCTTTCGTCCGCGTAGCCCGCACCGACGCCGAAATCGCGGCGGTCCACGGTCAGCGTGCCCCGCGCAGTGGCCCGGTCGCCGTCGATCGTCAGCTCGAAGGGCAGGGTCGTCTCGACCGGCTTGCCGGCGATGGTCAGCGTGCCCTGGGCGACATGCGGGCCGCCCTGGGTCTGCGGCGGCAGGATCCGGGCGTCGAAGCGGGCCTGCGGATGGGCGGGGGCGTTCAGGAAGTCCGGCCCCTTGGCGGAATCGCTGACCGCACCCAGGCTGAGCGAGGCGACGTCGATCAGCACCTCGACATGGCCCGAGCCCGTCGCCGGGTCATAGTCGATGTCGGCGCTCCAGCCGCCGAACGTGCCCTGCACGGGATTGCCGCCCTGGGTGACCTCGATGCCCAGGGTGCCTTGCTGGACGGTCCAGGCGGTGCCTTGCGCGGCCGTTGTCGCCGTCGTGGGCGCGGCGGGCTGGGTCGCGGCAGGCTGGGTCGTTGCGGCGGGGGCCGTTTCCTCGGGCGCCTCGGCCGACAGCAGCGCGGTCGCGGCCCAAAGCCCCAGCGCCAGCAGCGCCGCAAGGACATGGATCAGCGGCCGGCGCGGCGCCTGGGGCGGCTGCGGCGCGCTTTCGGGATCCCCGGCCATGCGGGCGAGGGTGCCGTCGCGGTCGATCAGCGCATGCTTCAGCGCGCCGGCGACATGCAGCGCGACCAGCCCCGCAAGCACCCACCAGCCGGTTTCGTGGAAGGCGGCGAAGCGGTCCGACAGGGCCGCGTCCTGGGGCACCAGCGGCAGGCGCTGGCCCAGCGGCCACAGGATGCGGGAAAACCCGCCGGGTGCGGCCGAATGCAGCAGCCAGCCCGACAGCGGCATGATGACCATGCCCAGATACAGCGCCCAGTGCACCGTCTCGGCCAGGAAGGTCTCGGCCCGACGATTGGGGTGCAGGGGACGGGGACGGGGTTGGCTCAGCGTCCACAGGATGCGGCCCAGGGCGAGGATCAGCACCGCGACGCCCACCGTCTTGTGGACCGAGAATGTCGCGAAGATCGCCTGCATCTGGTCCTGCGTGCCCTGCGGCAGGCCGCCCGCGTAAAGCCCCAGCGCGATGGCCGCCAGGATCAGGACCGCGACGGTCCAGTGGAAGAAGCGGGCGACCCAGCCATAGGCGCGGGCTGTGTTGCTGGCGTTCATCGGATTTCTCCCATCGCTTCGCGCCAATGGCGGCGGCAGAGCGAGACATAGGTTTCATTTCCGCCGACCTGGACCTGCGCGCCGTCGCGCAGCGCCCGGCCCTGGTCGTCCCGGCGGATGACCATGGTGGCGCGTCGGCCGCAATGGCAGACGGTGCGCACCTCGCGCAGCTCGTCCGCCCAGGCCAGCAGCGCCGCCGAGCCAGGAAACAGCTGCCCCCGGAAATCGACGCGCAGGCCATAGCACATCACCGGCAGGTCCAGGTCGTCGACGACGCGGGCGAGTTGCCAGACCTGTGCCTGGCTGAGGAACTGGGCCTCGTCCAGAAGGACGCAGGCGCAGCCCGCGCCCCGGTCGCGGACCAGGGCGAACAGATCGGTGTCGGGGGCAAAGGTCGTGGCGGGTTCGGCGATGCCGATGCGGCTGGCGATCAGGCCCGGTCCGGCGCGGTCGTCCAGCGCAGCCGTCAGCAGCAGCGTGCGCATGCCGCGTTCGCGATAATTGTGCGAGGCCTGCAAAAGCATCGTGCTTTTGCCCGCGTTCATCGTGGAATAATGAAAATAAAGCCTGGCCATGCACGCCACATAGCCGCGCTGGGGGCAGGGGGGCAAGCCGCCGCGCGGGGGCGGCGGCTCACGCTGTCGTCAGTCCCGCTGGGCGGCCTTGGGCGCGCGCGACGGGCGGCGGGCCGGACGCTTGCGCGCGGGCTGCTGGCCCGAGGGCGCGCCGCGGCCGACGGGGCCGCCGCGTTCGCGCATCCTGGCCGCCTCGAAGGGCACCTCGCCGCCGACCACGGGGATCGAGGCTTTCATCGCCTTTTCGATGGCGCGCAATTCGCCGATCTCGGCCGGGGCGCACAGCGCGATGGCGCGGCCGTCGCGGCCGGCGCGGGCGGTGCGGCCGATGCGGTGGACATAGTTTTCCGGCACGTTCGGCAGGTCGTAGTTGTAGACATGCGCCACCTCGGGGATGTCTAGGCCCCGCGCCGCCACGTCGGTCGCCACCAGCACCTTGGTGTCGCCGCTGCGGAAGCCTGCAAGCGCGCGCTCCCGCTGGCCCTGGCTTTTGTTGCCGTGGATCGCGGCGACCTTGAAGCCCCACTTCTCAAGCAGCTTGGACAGCTTTTCCGAGCCGTGCTTGGTGCGGCCAAAGACGATCGCCAGTTCGTCGCGGTGCTTGCCGAGGTATTCCGCCAGCAGCGTCGCCTTGTCGCCCTGGTTCACGAAATGCACGCCCTGTTCGATCTTGGCGGCGGCCTGGCCGGGCGGGTTCACCGCGACCTTCAGCGGATCGGTCAGGTAGCTGTCGGCCAGCTCTTCCATCAGCTTCGGCATGGTGGCCGAGAACAGCAGCGTCTGGCGTTCGCGCGGCAGCATCTTGGCGATGCGGCGCAGCGCGTGGATGAAACCGATGTCCAGCATCTGGTCGGCCTCGTCCAGCACCAGGTATTTGGTCTGCGACAGGTCGACCGCGCCGCGCTCGATTAGGTCGATCAGCCGGCCAGGGGTGGCGATCAGCACGTCCACGCCGCGTTCCATGCGCATGGTTTGGGTGTTGATCGAGGCGCCGCCGACGACGCGGAACTGCCGGATGGCGGTGCCAGCGGCATAGGCGTCAATGTTGGCGGCGATCTGGGTCGCCAGTTCGCGGGTCGGCGCCAGGATCAGCGCGCGGCAGGTCCGCGGCTCGGGCTTGCGGCCGATGTTCAGGAGCCGGGTCAGCATCGGCAGGCCGAAGGCCGCCGTCTTGCCGGTGCCGGTCTGGGCAAGGCCCAGCAGGTCGCGGCCCTCGACGATGCCGGGGATAGCCTTTTCCTGGATCGGCGAGGGCGCGTCGATGCCCATCGGCGACAGGTTCACCGCGACGCGGGCGTCGATGCCCATGCGGGTAAAGGGCGTGTCGATGTCGGGGATGGCCCGGCGGATGAACTTTTCCTCGGGCTCGTCGCGGTGGCGGCGGTGGTTGACCGGGGGCTTGGCGTCGCGGAAGGCGGGCTTGCCGCCCTGGCCACGCGGGCGGGCGTCGGCGCCACGGGGTTGCGGTTTGCCCGAGCGGGCCGGGCGAGCGGTTTCTTGCGTCATGTCATCTTTCGACCCGGACGCCAGCCGTATCGGCGCGCCAGGCTTGGGGCCACGCGTCATGGCGCGGCGGGTTACGAGGGGGCGGGCCATTACGGAACCCGCCTGCCTCCCCGCGTGAATGGGAAACTGGAAATCGTGCCGAACCTGGACGCAAGGTGCGTCGGCTGCTCACGCGGCAGCGGTTGGCTACCCGGCGGATATGAGGCAGCGTGACGCGAAAGTCAACCCTGATCACACCCGGTCGGTCGAATCCATCCAGATCGTCACCGGCCCGTCGTTGACCAGGGCGACCTGCATGTCCGCGCCAAAACGGCCGGCTTCGACGGTCAGGCCCAGGTCGCGCAGCGCATCCGCAAAGCGCAGGTACAGCGTCTCGCCCCGGGCCGGGCCTTCGGCGCTGGAAAAGCCGGGGCGGTTGCCGGTGCGGGTGTCGGCGGCCAGGGTGAACTGGCTGACCACCAGCACCGCGCCGCCGATGTCCTGGACCGAGCGGTTCATCTTGCCGGCCTCGTCGCGGAAGATGCGCAGCTTGGCCACGCGGGCGGCAAGCTTCTCGGGCGCGTCGTCGGGATCGCCCTGCATGGCGCAGACCAGCACCATCAGGCCCGGACCGATGGCGCCCACGGTTTCGCCCGCGATGGTGACGCGCGCCTCGGTCACGCGCTGGATCAGGGCGCGCATCCTCTAGCGCCCCAGCATGATGCCAAGGACGACGAACATCAGGCCAAAGACCGATGCCCCCAGCGCCGCCATGTTGACCGCCACGACCCGGCGCATGACCGCGCGCATCCGGTCTTCGGGCAGGGCCCGCGCCTTGGCGCGCGCCGCCATCACGATGCACCAGACCAGCGCCGCCAGCCCCGCCAGCGTCAGCGCCGTTCCGCCCCAGATCAGCCCGTCCCAGATCGTCATGCGCACCTCCATCCGTCGCGGACCGCCTAGCGGCGATTGCACCCGCCCGCAAGACCGCCTACACCCCGCCGCAAAGAAGGAGCGGACGATGCAGGACGACAACGCTTATGGCATTGCGGCGGGCGAGCTGCGCCAGTTCATCGAGCAGTTCGAGCAGCTCGAGGCCGAAAAGAAGGACGTGGCCGAGCGCCAGAAGGAGCTGATGGCCGAGGCCAAGGCGCGCGGCTATGACACCAAGGTCATGCGCAAGGTGATCGCGCTGCGCAAGCGCGACAAGGACGACATCGCCGAGGAGGAAGCGATCCTCGAGATGTACAAGGCCGCGCTGGGCATGGTCTGAGGAAACGGGGGCCGCGGCCCCCTTTTTCATGGCCCGTTCAGGGCGCGATGAATTCGATCCCCGGCAGCGCGGCGATCTGGGCCACGTCCTCGTCGTAAAGATCGCTCAGGCGGTCGACCAGGTCCTGGGTCCAGCCGGGCAGCGACACCTCGATCTCCATCTGCTCGGGCAGGGCGTGGCGGGCCAGCGCGGCCGAAAAGATGGCGCGGCGGCTGTCGACCGTCAGCCGTTCCTGCTTGGCCATCTCGTCATGGATCATCTGGATGCCTTCGGGGCGCAGGATGTCGCCCAGGATCTGCAGCCCCGCCTTCAGCGGCACGTCGCTGGGCATGGTGGCGATGCGACGCACGACCTCGGGCCAGATCAGCGAAGTGTCCTCGTGGCACCACAGCACCAGGCGCAGGCCGGGGATTGCGGCCTGGATGCGGCGGATCGCCGGGGCCCACCGCAGCCGCTCGGGGTCGATGCCGGCCATCACGTCCTCGTACCGGCCGCTGCCGTCCTGGGCAAAGACAAAGGGCAGCAGCGTCGCGGGGTTCTTCATCGCCAGGAAGAACTCGACCTCGGCCGAGGGGAAAAGATTGGCCAGCGCCGCCATCTTCTCGCCCGCCGCCGCGTAAAGCCCCTCGGCGGAAATCGCCCGCTCGGCCTTGCCGAGGAAGGTGGGCGTGCTGAAGATCACGCGTTCGGGCTGGTCGGTGTCCAGGATCGCGTCCAGCATCACCTGTTCCATGTCGGGCGTGGCGGGGCCGCCGCGCAGCGCGGTCAGCGCATCGTTGAAGATCTCGCGGTGCTTGTTCGGCGGCAGCGCCTCGATGCGGTTCTTCAGCAGCCAGTCGCGGTTCTGCATCAGGGTCTTGACCATGCGGGACAGATCCGTGCCGTGGACACCGCAATGAAAAACGACCTGCATGAAATGCGCACCTCTGATTGCTTCTGAGCGCACACTAGCCTTCATTGCCGGTCAGGAAAACCACCCGCGGCCCTATCCCTGCGACGAAGGCGCGGCGGGGGAACGGGGACAGCCGGGCGGGTCCCACCACGAACCCGCCCGGCAGCGCCGGACATGAACCAGAACAATCGCTTACCACCACAACAAGCAATCGCTTGCCGACAGGGAAGTTATGCCCGAGCCCGCCCGCAGGGGGTAGCTGGCTATTTCGTCAATTCCCGCTGTGGGCGACCTGTCCCTTTGGGCAGGTCGCGGGGCGCGCGAGCGCCCGAAAACGAAGAACGCTCCCCCGGATGGGGGAGCGTTCGGGTCGGTCCGAAGCTTGGGCGATCAGACGTCGTCCAGCGCCTCGATGGCCTTTTCCAGCTCGTCCTTGGTCACGGTCTTGTCCGTGACCTTGGCGCCTTCGACGATGTGGTCGACGACCTTGTCCTCGAAGATCGGGGCGCGCAGCTGTTGCTGGGCCTGCGGGTTCTGCTGGATGAACTCGAAGAACGCGCGTTCCTGGCCCGGATACTGGCGGGCCTGGCGCAGCACGGCCTGGGTCATTTCCTGGTCGGACACGGTGATCTCGGCCTTCTGGCCGATCTCGGCCAGCAGAAGGCCAAGACGGACGCGGCGCTCGGCCAGCTTCTTGTGTTCGTCCGTGGGCTCGATCTCGCCATGGTTGTGGCCGTGATCGTCCGGATGCTCTTCGTGGTAAAGCTGGTGGGCGATCTGTGCCGCCTCGGCCTCGACCAGCGATTCGGGCAGGTCGAACTTGACCAGCGCATCCAGCTTGTCCAGCAGGGCGCGCTTCAGCACCTGGCGCGACGCGCCCTTGTATTCGGCTTCCAGCCGCTCGCGGATCTGGGCCTTCAGCGCGTCGAGGCTCTCGGCGCCGAACTTCTTGGCCAGTTCGTCGTCAAGTTCGGCGGCCTTCGGTTCCTTGACGGCCTTGACGGTGGTCTCGAAGACCGCGTCCTTGCCGGCCAGGTGCGGCGCGCCGTATTCCTCGGGGAACTTGACCTCGACCTTGATCTCGTCGCCGGCCTTGGCGCCGACCAGCTGCTCCTCGAAGCCGGGGATGAAGCTGCCCGAGCCCAGCACCAGGGGGTAATCCTCGGCCGCGCCGCCCTCGAAGGCCTCGCCGTCGACCATGCCCTTGAAGTCGATCACGACCTGATCGCCGTCCTTGGCCTTGGAGCCCTTCTTGCGGTCCTCGAAGGACTGGGCGTTCTTGGCAAGGTTCTCAAGGGCTTCGTTGACCTGCTCGTCGCTCGCCTCGACCACCAGCCGCTCAAGCTCGATGCCCGACAGGTCGGCTTCGGGGATGGCCGGCAGGGCCTCGTAGGTCACGTCCACGACCAGGTCGTCGCCTTCCTTCCAGGATTCGCCGCCGACCATTTCGACCTTCGGCTGCAGCGCCGGACGGTCGCCCGAGGTCTCCAGGTGGTTGCGCAGCGCGCTGTCGATCGCTTCCTGCATGGCATCGCCCATGACGCGGGGGCCGAACTGCTTTTTCAGCATCGCCATCGGCACCTTGCCCTTGCGGAAGCCCTTCATCTCGACTTCGGGCTGGGCCTCTTTCAGCTTCGCCTCGACCTGCGCCGCAAGATCGGCGGCGGGCAGGGTGAATTGATAGCCGCGCTTCAGCCCTTCGTTCTGGGTTTCCTTGACCTGCATTTGGGTTCCTTCATCCAACCTTGCTGCGGTTGAGGGGGCGTTCCCCCGGCCGGGCGCCGTGCCCGGCCCCCGCCGTTTCAGCGCGCTAGCTATGGGATTTCGGCGCCCATAGCAAGGAGGAAGGCCGGTTCCGCGCCTGCCCGCAAGGCCGTCCTGCGGGGTTTTTCCCGCCGCCCGTGCCGGCGCCCGACACGCCGCAGGGTGCGCATCCCGGCCGGCGCATTTTCTTTCCGGCGGCGCATTTTTTTCGCTTGCGCCCGTTTCGCGGCCCCCCTATACGACGCCCCACGCAGACGGCGGCAACGTCATCTGGACCTCCGGTGGGGCCATAGCTCAGTTGGTAGAGCGCTTGAATGGCATTCAAGAGGTCAGGGGTTCGACTCCCCTTGGCTCCACCAAATTATCCTTTCCCGAAACGACAAGACGACTGCATCCGCGGGCGTTTGCGGCTGTTCGGCGCTTGTCGCGCGCCGTCACTCGGCCAGTAAAAAGCGCCGCGTCCTTGCGGAGCGGCGCTGCCTTGGGCCCTGGTTCCCGCGAAGGGATCAGAACGGGATCTCGTCGTCGAAATCGGGACGGCTGGCAGGAGAGGAGCTGCGGCCCGAGCCGCCGCCCGAGGAGCCGCCTTCGTAGCCATAGCCCTCATCGCCGCGACCGCCGCCGCCACCGCCCGAGCCGCCACGGCCGTCGAGCATGGTCAGCTCGCTGCGGAAGGGACGCAGCGCCACCTCGGTCGAATAGCGGTCGTTGCCTTGCTGGTCCTGCCATTTGCGGGTTTCCAGCTGGCCCTCGACATAGACCTTGCTGCCCTTCTTCAGGTATTGCTCGGCCACGCGGACCAGGGGCTCCGAATAGATGGCGACGGTGTGCCACTCGGTGCGTTCCTTGCGTTCGCCGGTGTTGCGATCCTTCCAGGTCTCGGAGGTCGCGATCCGCAGGTTGGCGATCTTGCCGCCGTTCTGGAAGCTGCGGATCTCGGGGTCTTGACCCAGATTGCCGATCAGGATCACCTTGTTCACGCTGCCTGCCATCGAAACGGTCCTTTCTTCGCTCGTCACGCCGATGTAGCGCCTTGCGAGGGGGCGCGACAAGGGCCTTGCGGTCCGTGGCGGCCGCTCGGACCGACGCTTGAGGGCTTGGCGGAAATCCGCCCAAGACGAGCCGATGCCCGGGCGGCCCGAAACGACTTGCGCCATCGCCCCGGCTTTGGGCTATAGTGCCACGCAAAAAGACGTCGGCATGAGGGACGAGACATGTTTGCACGCAGCGCTGCGCGGCGCCTGGCCCGCGCCGCCCTGGCCTTGAGCCTGGGACTTGGCCTTGCTGTTCCGGCCATGGCCGACGGGCTTCGCATCCAGAAAAGCGGCAAGTCGCGCATCGCACAGTTCGAACGCCAGACCCGGCTGCTGGATTCGCGGCTGGCCGGGCAATACCAGCAATCCGCGCGGCTGCGGCCCAAGGGGACCTCGACGAAAAGCGTGGTGGACCTGGCCGTGCCGGGGACGATTCCCGCCTATTCCGGCAACCGGCGCAGCCAGTACCTGCCCCATGCCCGGGCGATGGCGCGCAAGCACGGCGTGCCCGAGGACCTGTTCCTGCGCCTGGTGCAGCAGGAATCGGGCTGGAACCCCTCGGCCAGGTCGAACAAGGGCGCGCGGGGGCTGGCGCAGCTGATGCCGGGCACCGCGGCCAAGCTGGGCGTGGACGCCAGCGACCCGATCCAGAACCTGGAAGGCGGCGCGCGCTATCTGCGGATGATGTACAACACCTTCGGGAACTGGCGGCTGGCGCTGGCGGCCTACAATGCCGGGCCGGGGGCCGTGCAGAAATACGGCGGCGTCCCGCCCTATCGCGAGACGCGGAACTACGTCCGCATCATCCACGGAAGCTGAGGGAAGGGGGCCGCATCGCGGCCCTTTCGCTTCAGAAGGTCGAGGGGATGATCCGCGTGTACTTGGTCCCGGCGATCGCCGCTCCGGCCATCAGGCCGGACTGGCCAAAGACCATCGCGATGATGGGCTGCTGCGCGCTCAGCGTGTCGCCGCCGACCGACATGCCCTTGGCGGGCAGGGCGTAATAGGCGCCCGCCTCGGCCACCCAGCCGGGGGCGCGGCGG
The DNA here is from genome assembly GCF_000622145.1 of Paracoccus yeei ATCC BAA-599. Taxonomy (GTDB): domain Bacteria; phylum Pseudomonadota; class Alphaproteobacteria; order Rhodobacterales; family Rhodobacteraceae; genus Paracoccus; species Paracoccus yeei. The sequence goes on from NZ_JHWH01000021.1 coordinate 65,847, forward strand.
AAATCCGACAGTGCCGCATCGGTCTGGAAGATCAGCACATGGGCGTATTGCTGGGCCCCGATCTGGAAGCCGACGCTGGCCTGCGTGGCAGAATAGTAGTCCACCGTCGCATTGTTGATGCGGAGCGCGCCTTGCCCATAGGCGCCGCCGACGCCGAAGCCCGCCTCGGTCATCAGCGGCATGTAAAGGACGCCCTTGGCCGATTGCAGCATGGGGGCGACGGCGGGATAGTTCTGCAGCAGGAAGTTGCGCGTCGCATCCACCCGCGCGTCCAGCCGCGCCGGAGCGTCCTGGCCCACCGCATTGTTGCAGGCCGCCAGCCCAAGCGCCGCGGCGCCCAGCAGCAGGCCGCGCCTGCTCATCGCGTTGAAATCCATATTCGCCCTCGTCCCATGAATGGCGGTGGACCCGCCCTTAGCTGTTGATGATACGTGCTTTCCCGGCGTCACGCCAGCCTTTCGGCCACTTGGGGGGCGTAATAGGTCAGGATGCCGTCGCAGCCCGCGCGGCGGAACGCGAGCAGGCTTTCCAGCACCACGTCGCGCGAAAGCCAGCCCTGGCGGATCGCGCCTTCCAGCATTGCGTACTCGCCGCTGACCTGATAGGCGAAGGTTGGCGCCGCGAACTGGTCGCGCACCATCCGGCAGATGTCCAGATAGGGCATGCCGGGCTTCACCATGACCATGTCGGCGCCCTCGGCCAGGTCGCGGGCGACGCAGCGCATCGCCTCGTCGCGGTTCGCGGGGTTGATCTGATAGGTCTTCTTGTCGCCGACCAGCCGGCCCGAGGCGCCCACCGCATCCCGGAACGGGCCGTAGAAGCCGCTGGCATATTTCGCCGCATAGGACAGGATCGCCACATCCTTGTGGCCCTCCTCCTCCAGAAGCGCCCGCAGCGCGCCGATGCGGCCGTCCATCATGTCCGAGGGACCAAGGATGTCCGCCCCCGCCTCGGCCTGGACCAGCGCCATGCGCCCCAGCGCCTCGACCGTCTCGTCGTTCAGGATCACGCCGTTACGCACGATGCCGTCGTGGCCGTTGGCGTTGTAGGGGTCCAGCGCGATGTCGGTCATCACCGCCAGATCCGGCGCCACCTCCTTGATGGCGCGGATGGCGCGGTTGCCGATGTTGTCTGGATCCCAGGCCCGTTCGCAGTCCTCGGTCTTCTGGTCCGGGTCCGAATGCGGAAAGATGCAGATCGCCGGAATGTCCAGCCGCATCGCGGTCTCGGCCGCCCGTTTCGCGCCGTCCAGCGTCAGACGCTCGACCCCCGGCATCGAGGGGATCTCGCCCGCGCCGCCCTCGATCTCGGTCACGAAGATCGGCCAGATCAGGTTCGCGGGGGTCAGGTTCACCTCGGTCGTCAAGGCGCGCAGGGCCGGGGTGCGGCGCAGGCGGCGCAGGCGGGTCAGCGGAAACGGGGCGATGATCGGGGTGGGAGACATGGGCGATCCTTGGCTTGCGGGGCCGGGGGCGGGGCCCGGCCAGATGCGCCCAAAGCCTGCACATTCAGTTGCAGCAGCGCAACCCCTGCCGGCCGGTCGCGCGGTCCGACGGTTTTCCTTTTCGTCGTCCGGGGTTAGGCTTATCCTGCCACCATGCGGGAGCTGACCGGACCTTGATCCAGGCCATACTGTCCATCCTCGACAGCCGATCCTTTGGCTCGATCTGGTTCTGGCTGCTGCTGGTGCTGGTCTGGGGCCACGCCGGCCGGCGCGTCCTGGGCGTTCCGGTCGATATCGCGCAGGCCGCCCGCGGGGGCGACGAGCCCGCCGCGCTGCTGCTGCTCGACTGGCTGTCGCTGACGCTGCCGCGCTGGCGGCTGGGCCCGAAGGAGGGCGCGGTTCTGCTGGGGCTTGGCGCCTTCGGGCTGAGCGCGCTGGCGGTGCTGGGCTTTGGCTATGGGCTGGAAATGGCGCAGGCGCTGGTTCTGCTGGCGCTGCCGCTGGCCCTGCTGCTGGCGCTGGAGGTCCAGCTGGCACGCCGCCTGTCCGCGATCGTCGCGGCGGCCGAGGCGGGCAGCCTGCCGGTGGACCGGGCGGGGCGTGCGGCCTCGAGCCTGATGCGGCGGCACCGGCGGGTGGTGACGCTGGCCTCGTTGCTTGCGGTGGCGGCGACGGCCTGGCGCGGCGCCCTGTGGCTGGTCGCCCATCCCTTCGGCTTCTGAAAGGCGCGTCTTGACTTCGGTCCCGCCCGCGCTAGGTCACACCGCATGGCCGAACATCTGATCCTTTCCGGGGCGCCCGAGGGCCTTGACGCGGCGCTGATCGCCCGCGAGCTGGCCCGAGGCGCGCCCGTCATCCATATCGCCCGCGACGACCGGCGCATGGCCGCGATGCGCGCGGCGCTTGGCTTCTTTGCGCCCCAGGCGGTGGTGCTGGAATTTCCCGCATGGGACACCACGCCCTATGACCGCGTTTCGCCCGCGCCTGCGGTGATGGCGGCGCGCATGGCGGTGCTGACCGCCCTGGCGCATGGTGCGATCAAGGGGCCCTTCGTCCTGCTGACGACCCTTGCCGCCGCCATGCAGCGGGTGCCGCCCCGCGATGCGCTGCGCGAGGCCAGCTTTTCCGCCCGCGTGGGCGACCGCATGGACGAAGGGGCGTTGCGCGCCTTTCTGGCCCGTATGGGCTTTTCCCAGGCGCCCACCGTGACCGAGCCCGGCGATTTCGCGGTCCGAGGCGGCATCATCGACATCTATCCCCCGGGCGATTCCGGCCCGATCCGGCTGGACATGTTCGGCGACGTGCTGGAATCGGCCCGCCGCTTCGATGCCGAGACCCAGCGCTCGACCGAGAAGCTGGACCACCTCGACCTGGCCCCGATGTCCGAGGTGATCCTGGACGAGGCCGCGATCACCCGGTTTCGCCAGAACTATCGCGCCGAATATGGCGGGGGCGCGAACGATCCGCTGTACGAAGGCATCAGCGCCGGGCGCAAGATGGCCGGGATGGAACACTGGCTGCCCTGGTTCCACGACCGGTTGGAAAGCCTGCTGTCCTATCTGCCCGAGGCCTCGGTGGTGGCCGACGACCATCTGGACCAGGTGCGCGACGCCCGGCTGCACACGATCCGCGAACAGTTCGATGCCCGGCGCGAGGCCCTGGCCCGCAAGGGCGGCACCGACACCGTCTATCGCCCGGTCCCGCCGCGAGCCATGTTCCCCGACGAGGCCGAATGGGCGGACTGGCTGAAATCGCATCGCGTGCTGCGTCTTTCGGTCCTGCCCCAGCCCCCGGGGCCGGGCGTGCTGGACGCCGGCGGACGGGTGGGGCGCAATTTCGCCCCCGAACGCCAGGCAGAAAAAGGAAACCTGTTCAAGGCGCTGGCCGATCACGTCCGCAGCCTGCAAGCCTCGCGCCGGGTGGTGATCGCCAGTTTCTCGGAAGGGGCGCGCGAACGTCTGTCGGGGTTGATCGCGGACGAAGGGATCAGGGGCGCCAAGCCCATCGCCGACCTGCGCGACCTGCCCGACCAGCCCGGCGCGCTGGGCCTTGCCGTCTGGCCGCTGGAGGAGGGCTTCACCTCGGACGGGCAGGCGACCGGGCCGCTGGCGGTGATTTCCGAACAGGACGTTCTGGGCGACCGGCTGATCCGGGGCGCGAAACGTCGTCGCAAGGCCGAGAATTTCCTGCGCGACACCACGACGCTGACCCCCGGCGATCTGGTGGTTCATGTCGAACATGGCATCGGCCGCTACAAGGGGCTGGAAACCGTGATGGCGCTGGGCGTGCCGCACGACTGCGTGGCGCTGGAATATGCCGGCGGCGACCGCCTGTTCCTGCCGGTCGAGAACATCGAGCTGCTCAGCCGCTACGGGCACGAAGAAGGCTTGCTGGACAAGCTGGGCGGCGGCGCCTGGCAGGCCCGCAAGGCGCGGCTCAAGGAACGCATCAAGCTGATCGCCGACAAGCTGATGCGCGTCGCCGCCGAACGCCTGCTGCGCCCCGCCCCGGTGCTGGAGCCCGAGCATCACGAGGTCGAAAGCTTCGCCGCCCGCTTCCCCTATGCCGAGACCGAGGACCAGGCCGCCGCCATCGCCGACGTGGCCGAGGACCTGGCCGCCGGCCGGCCGATGGACCGGCTGGTGGTGGGCGACGTGGGCTTCGGCAAGACCGAAGTCGCCATGCGCGCGGCCTTCATCGCCGCAAGCCAGGGCCGGCAGGTCGCCGTGGTGGCGCCGACCACGCTGCTCGCGCGCCAGCATTTCCGCACCTTTGCCGAACGCTTCCGGGGCACGGCGATCAACGTGCGCCCGCTGTCGCGCTTTGTGTCCGCCAAGGACGCTGCCGAGACCCGCAAGGGCCTGGCCGAGGGCACGGTGGACATCGTCGTCGGCACCCATGCCGTGCTGGCAAAGCAGGTCCGGTTCAAGAACCTGGGCCTGCTGATCGTCGACGAAGAACAGCACTTCGGCGTGGCGCACAAGGAACGGCTGAAGGAGTTGCGCAGCGACATCCACGTGCTGACCCTGACCGCGACGCCGATCCCGCGCACGCTGCAGTTGTCGCTGACCGGGGTGCGGGACCTGTCGATCATCGGCACGCCGCCGGTGGACCGGCTCTCGATCCGCACCTATGTCAGCGAATTCGACAGCGTCACCATCCGCGAGGCGCTGCTGCGCGAGAAATATCGCGGCGGGCAAAGCTTTTTTGTCGTGCCGCGCCTGGCCGACCTGCCCGAGGTCGAGGACTGGCTGAAAGAACACGTCCCCGAGGTGTCCTATATCGTCGCGCACGGCCAGCTGGCGGCGGGCGATCTGGACCAGCGGATGAACGCTTTCTACGACCGGGGCGCCGACGTGCTGCTGGCCACGACCATCGTCGAATCGGGGCTGGATATCCCGACTGCGAACACCATGGTCGTCTGGCGTGCCGACATGTTCGGCTTGGCACAGCTTTACCAGATCCGGGGCAGGGTGGGCCGGTCCAAGACCCGCGCCTATTGCTACCTGACGACCAAGCCGCGGGTGCCGCTGACCCCGCAAGCGATGCGGCGGCTGAAGTTCCTGGGCTCGATCGACAGCCTCGGGGCCGGTTTCAATCTCGCATCCCAGGACCTGGACCTGCGCGGTGCGGGCAACCTTCTGGGCGAGGAGCAGTCCGGCCATATCAAGGAGGTCGGCTTCGAACTGTACCAGCAGATGCTGGAGGAGACCATCGCCAAGCTGAAGTCCGGCGAGATCGAGGGTACGCCCGAGGACGAATGGGCGCCGCAGCTGAACCTGGGCGTGCCGGTGACGATCCCCGAAAGCTATATCCCGGACCTCGACGTGCGGCTGGGGCTTTATCGCCGGCTTGCGGAACTGACCACCAAGGTCGAACTGGAGGGCTTCGCCGCCGAGTTGATCGATCGCTTCGGTCCGCTGCCGCGCGAGGTGAACACCCTGCTGCTGGTCATCCGCATCAAGGCGATGGCCAAGCGGGCGAACATCTCCAAGCTGGACGCAGGGCCGAAGGGCGCGACGGTGCAGTTCCACGGCGACAAGTTCCCGAACCCCGCCGGGCTGGTCGCATTCATCCACGATCAGGGCGGCCAAGCCAAGGTCTCGGACAACAAGATCGTGGTGCTGCGCGATTGGCCCTCGGATGCGGACCGCATCAAGGGCGCCTTCGCCATCGCCAAGGATTTGGCGGCCAAGGTCAAGGAAGGCCGGGCGAAGGGATAGCAGGACGCTGCAAGGGGCTCTGCGCCGCGCGGCACCTGTGCGGCCTTTGCACGGCCGGAAACAAGAAAGGCGGCGCGTTTGGCGCCGCCTTTCTGGTCGATCAGTCCGCCGTCAGCAGCGGTGGCTTTGACTTGCTGAGGCGCGGGGCGTCCGGGCCGGTGATGTCGAACACCGGCTTGTCGTCCTCGATCCGCACCCGGACCACGCCGCCCTTGGTCAGGCGGCCGAACAGCAGTTCCTCGGCCAGGGGCTTCTTGATCGTCTCTTGGATCACGCGGCCCAGGGGGCGGGCGCCCATCTTGTCGTCATAGCCTTTTTCCGCCAGCCAGTTGGCCGCTTCCGAGGTCAGTTCGATATGGACGCCACGGTCGATCAGTTGTGCCTCGAGTTGCAGCACGAATTTCTCGACCACCTGGACGATGATATCGCGCGACAGCGGGGCGAAGCTGATGATCGCGTCCAGCCGGTTGCGGAATTCGGGCGTGAAGGTGCGCTCGATGGCGGCGGTATCCTCGCCCTCGCGCTTGTCGCGGCCAAAGCCGATCGCGGCCTTCTGCATGTCCGAGGCACCCGCGTTCGAGGTCATGATCAGGATCACGTTGCGGAAATCCACCTGCCGGCCGTTGTGGTCGGTCAGCTTGCCGTGGTCCATCACCTGCAACAGGATGTTGAACACGTCCGGATGCGCCTTCTCGATCTCGTCCAGCAGCAGCACGCAATGCGGATGCTGGTCGACGCCATCGGTCAACAGCCCGCCCTGGTCGAAGCCGACATAGCCCGGAGGCGCGCCGATCAGCCGGGAAACCGCATGTTTCTCCATGTACTCAGACATGTCGAAGCGCAGCAGTTCCACGCCCAGCGTGCTGGCAAGCTGCTTGGCCACCTCGGTCTTGCCGACGCCGGTGGGGCCGGCGAACAGATAGTTGCCGATGGGCTTTTCAGGCTCGCGCAGGCCGGCGCGGGCCAGCTTGATCGCCGAGGACAAGGCGTCGATCGCCGCGTCCTGGCCAAAGACCAGGCGCTTCAGCGTCGCGTCCAGGTCCTTCAGCACCGCCGCATCGTCCTTGGAGACGTTCTTGGGGGGAATGCGGGCGATCTTGGCGACCACCGCCTCGATCTCTTTCGGGCCGATGGTCTTGCGGCGCTTGCTTTCCGAAACCAGGTGCTGGGCCGCCCCCGCCTCGTCGATCACGTCGATGGCGCTGTCGGGCAGCTTGCGATCGTTGATGTAGCGCGAGGCCAGTTCCACCGCCGACTTGATCGCATCGTTGGTATAGCGGAGGTCGTGGTGCTTTTCGAAGCTGGGCTTCAGCCCCATCAGGATCTTGATGGCATCCGGCACGTTCGGCTCGTTCACGTCGATCTTCTGGAAGCGACGGGAAAGCGCGCGGTCCTTTTCGAAATGCTGGCGGAACTCCTTGTAGGTGGTCGAGCCCATGCAGCGCAGCTTGCCGCCCGAAAGCGCGGGCTTGAGCAGGTTCGAAGCGTCCATCGCCCCGCCCGAGGTCGCGCCGGCGCCGATCACGGTATGGATCTCGTCGATGAACAGGATCGCGTCAGGATGCTCTTCAAGCTCCTTGACGACGGCCTTCAGCCGCTCCTCGAAATCGCCGCGATAGCGGGTGCCGGCCAGCAGCGCGCCCATGTCGAGCGAGAAGATGGTCGAACCGGCCAGCACGTCCGGGGTTTCGCCCCGCGTGATCTTGAGCGCGAGCCCCTCGGCGATGGCGGTCTTGCCGACGCCCGGGTCGCCCACCAGCAGGGGGTTGTTCTTGCGCCGGCGGCACAGGACCTGGATGCAGCGCTCGACTTCGTCGGCGCGGCCGATCAGCGGGTCGACGTCGCCCTTCGAGGCCTTCTTGTTCAGATTGACGCAATATTTCGCCAGGGCGGATTCATCCTTGGCGGCCGGCTGTTCGGCCTGCGCCTGTTCGCCCGGCTGGTCGGCGCCCTGAACCGGCCGGCTTTCGGAAAAGGACGGATTCTTGGCCACGCCATGCGCGATGAAATTCACCGCATCGTACCGCGTCATGTCCAGTTCCTGCAGGAAGAAGGCGGCGTTCGATTCGCGCTCGGCAAAGATCGCGACCAGGACGTTCGCCCCCGTCACCTCGGTCCGGCCCGAGGATTGCACATGGATCGCCGCGCGCTGGATCACCCGCTGGAAGGCGGCGGTCGGCACGGCTTCCGAGCCTTCGACATCGGTGATCAGCGTCGAAAGATCGTCTTCGATGAATTCCACGAGCATCCGACGCAATTCGTCCAGATCGACGTTGCACGCCCGCATGACCTTGACGGCATCGGGCTCATCCGTCAGCGCGAGCAAGAGATGCTCGAGCGTGGCCAGCTCGTGGCGGTGATCATTGGCCAGCGCAAGCGCAGCATGGATGGCCTGTTCCAGCGTGTTCGAAAAGGACGGCACGTTTCAGCTCCTGTCAGTCGGCTGGCGGTATGGGCCGCCAAGATTTAGCGGTCCACCTGACCAGACTGTCACGATACAGTTAAGAATTGGTGGATTTTCGCGCAATTCAAGCGGTATCTGCATCCGCCCTTGCCGAATTTCCGGCGGCTGAGGAAGATGTGATGATCCGATGCCCCAATTTCAAGCAGCGACACTTTGCACCCGCCAGATGCGGATTTCGGGCGGCTGGGGTCGCCTGGCGGCTTGCTGCGTTGCACGAAGGCCTCAGAACGCGTCCTTCATGGTGCGAAGCCGTGCGAAAACATCGACATCCGGTGCGTCCGGCAGCCCCAGCGACCCCCTCAGGGCCGCAACGCGCAGGAAGGGATTGGTCGCGCGCTCATCCTCCAGCGTGGCCGGGGCGCAGGGCCGGCGGCCCGCCGCGGTGTCGTCCAGGCGTTGCCGCAAAGCCTCATTCCCCGGATCGACGGACAGGGCGAATGCGCCGTTGCCCCGGCAGTAGTCATGGCCCGAACAGACCAGCGTTTGGCCGGGCAGAGCGTTCAGCCGCGACAGGCTGTCCCACATCATCTGGGCGCTGCCCTCGAACAGGCGGCCGCAGCCGAGCGCCATCAGGCTGTCGGCGGTAAAGGCCAGGGCCGAGCCGGGCAGGTGAAAGGCGACATGCCCGACCGTATGGCCGGAGACGTCGATAACCTCGGCCGGCTCACCGCAGATGGTGATGGTCTCGCCCGTGCGAACGGGCAGGTCGAGCGGCGGCAGCCGGGCCGCGTCATCGGCATTGCCCATCACCCGCGCCCCGGTCGCCGCCACCAGATCAGACACCGCCTGGATGTGGTCGGCGTGGTGGTGCGTCAGGGCGATCAGGTCCAGCCCCCAACCCCGGGACGCAAGCTCGGCCAGGATGGGCGCGGCCTCGGGCGCGTCGATCAGCGCGGTCTGGCCGTTGCCATGCACCAGCCAGGCGTAGTTGTCCGTCAGGCAGCGTACGGCGATCCATTCCAGCGGCATTGGCAATTCCCCTGCTTTGCCCCAGTCTGGCGCGGTCGGACGAGGGGCGCAATGCATCACGACGTGATCGAACTGCGAAAGTTCTATTACACCCGGGCGCTGGGCCGGGTGGTTCAGCGCGTGCTGCGCGACCGGCTGGCCCAGCTTTGGCCGCCCGATCAATGCGGCGGGATGAGCGTCGTGGGCTATGGCTTTGCCGCGCCCCTGCTGCGGCCTTGGCTGGCGCGCGCGCGTCGCGTGACCAGCCTGATGCCCGGCCCGCAGGGCGTCATGGCCTGGCCCGCCGGCCTGCCCAACTGCTCGGTCCTGGCCGAGGAGACCGCCTGGCCGCTGGACACGGGCAGCGTCGACCGTCTGGTCCTGCTGCACGCGCTGGAAACCGCCGACCATCCCCATGCGGTGCTGTCCGAGGCCTGGCGCGTGCTGGGGCCGGGCGGGCGCATGCTGGTCATGGCGCCGAACCGCGCGGGGCTCTGGGCGCGGTCGGAAAAGACGCCCTTCGGCTTTGGCCGCAGCTATACGGCGGGCCAACTCGAGGCGCAGGCGCGGGACGCGGGCTTCGTCACCGAACGGACCGGGGCGGCGCTTTACATCCCGCCCTCGGACCGGCGCTTCTGGCTGCGCAGCGCGCATATGTGGGAACGCGCCGGCTTGCGCATCAGCCAGGTGTTGGTCGCCGGGGTCGTGATGACCGAATTCAGCAAGCAGGTCCAGGCGCCGGTGGGGCGGGTCGGCCGGGTCAGCGTGCCCAGCCCGCTCGACGTGCTGGAAGGCATCGCCCGGCCCAAGCCCGCCGGCAGCGGCAAGACCGCACGCCACGCGGGGCGCCTGCACCGGAATGGCCGGTAAGACGCGAATCTGTCCCCTTCCCGCCGGCCGTGCAACCGGCCAGGGGACCAGCCCGCCGCGTGTACCGTCCGGCGTTAGCGCAACCGGCGGCCATTCGCCGCCGCGGCGCTGATACCAAGGGCGCAAACCCTCGCATTTCCGTGTTCAATGCGGTTGCGGCAGGGGAAATCTGCTGCTAGAGACACGCCAGATTTCGGGGCGTCCAGCCCGGCACGGCCGGACCCCCTTGACCCGCGCTCCGCGACAGACCGTTCCCCAAAGGGACGGCCCGCCTGCGGAGCTTGCGCAAACCGGAAGGATGACCGTGGCCAATTCCGCTTCGATTTCCGCTGATATCGCCGGGCGTTATGCACAGGCCCTTTTCGATCTGGTGAAGGATTCGGGCGGCATCGATGCCCTGTCCGTGCAAATCGACGAACTGGCCCGGGCCTATGACGACAGTGCGGATCTGCGCGACCTGACCGTCTCGCCGCTGTACAATCGGGACCAGCAAGAGGCCGCGATCGCCGCCCTGGCGGCGCGCGCCGGCTTTTCGCCCGAACTGGCGAACACACTGCGCCTGCTGGCCCGCAACCGGCGCCTGTTCACGCTGCCCCAGTTCATCGCCAAGCTGCGCGGCCTGATCGCCGATGCCAGGGGCGAGGTGACCGCCGACGTGGTCAGCGCCCAGGAACTGACCGAGGATCAGAAGAACCGCCTAGTCGGCACGCTGCACGCCAAGACCGGCAAGAACGTCAAACTGAACGCGCGCGTCGATGAAAGCCTCATCGGCGGCATGATCGTCAAACTGGGCTCGCAGATGATCGACAGCTCGATCCGCTCCAAGCTCGCCTCCCTCCAGAATGCTATGAAAGAGGTCGGATAATGGGAATCCAGGCAGCCGAAATCTCGGCCATCCTCAAGGATCAGATCAAGAATTTCGGTCAGGACGCCGAGGTGGCCGAGGTCGGGCAGGTGCTGTCCGTCGGTGACGGCATCGCCCGCGTCTACGGCCTGGACAAGGTTCAGGCTGGCGAGATGGTCGAATTCCCGGGCGGCATCCGCGGCATGGTGCTGAACCTTGAAACCGACAACGTCGGCGTCGTGATCTTCGGCGACGACCGCTCGATCAAGGAAGGCGATACCGTCAAGCGCACCGGCGCCATCGTGGAAGTCCCGACCGGCAAGGGTCTGCTGGGCCGCGTCGTCGACGCGCTTGGCAACCCGATCGACGGCAAGGGCCCGATCGCCGACCCGATCATGGCCATTGCCGACGTCAAGGCCCCCGGCATCATGCCGCGCAAATCGGTGCACGAGCCGATGGCGACCGGCCTGAAGTCGGTGGACGCGATGATCCCCGTCGGCCGCGGCCAGCGGGAGCTGATCATCGGCGACCGCCAGACCGGCAAGACCGCCATCGCGCTGGACACCATCCTGAACCAGCAGAACTACAACGGCCGCGAGGCCGATGGCATGAAGACCCTGCACTGCATCTATGTCGCCGTCGGCCAGAAGCGCTCGACCGTCGCCCAGCTGGTCAAGAAGCTGGAAGAGACCGGCGCCATGGCCTACACCACCGTCGTGGCCGCGACCGCCTCGGACCCGGCGCCGATGCAGTATCTGGCGCCCTATTCGGCGACCGCCATGGGCGAATATTTCCGCGACAACGGCATGGACGCGCTCATCATCTATGACGACCTGTCCAAGCAGGCCGTGGCTTACCGCCAGATGTCGCTGCTGCTGCGCCGTCCGCCGGGGCGCGAAGCCTATCCGGGCGACGTGTTCTATCTGCACTCGCGCCTGCTGGAGCGTTCGGCCAAGCTGAACGAGGCCAATGGCGCCGGTTCGCTGACCGCGCTGCCGATCATCGAGACGCAGGCGGGCGACGTGTCGGCCTATATTCCGACCAACGTGATCTCGATCACCGACGGCCAGATCTTCCTGGAAACGGAACTGTTCTTCCAGGGCATCCGTCCGGCCGTGAACACCGGCCTGTCGGTGTCGCGCGTCGGCTCGGCCGCCCAGACCAAGGCGATGAAATCGGTCGCCGGCCCGGTCAAGCTGGAACTGGCCCAGTACCGCGAGATGGCGGCCTTTGCCCAGTTCGGGTCTGACCTCGACGCGGCGACGCAGAAGCTGCTGAACCGCGGCGCGCGCCTGACCGAGCTGATGAAGCAGCCGCAGTATTCGCCGCTGACCAACGCCGAGATCGTCATCGTCATCTATGCCGGCACCAAGGGGTATCTGGACAACATCCCGGTCGCGGACGTGACCAAGTGGGAACAGGGTCTGATCCAGTATCTGCGCAACCAGAAGGCCGACCTGCTTGACGACATGACCCGGAACGACCGCAAGATCGCGGGCGAACTGGAAGATGCGATCAAGGCTGCGCTGAGCGGTTACGCCAAGACCTACGCCTGAGAGGGGAGCTTTAGATGCCCAGCCTCAAGGATCTGAAAAACCGGATCGGCAGCGTCAAGAACACGCGCAAGATCACCAAGGCGATGCAGATGGTCGCCGCCGCGAAACTGCGCCGCGCGCAGGAAGCGGCCGAGGCTGCGCGTCCCTATGCCGACCGCATGGCCGCCGTCGTGGCCGGGCTGACCGCTGCGGCGGCCGGCTCGGACGGGGCGCCACGCCTGCTGGCCGGCACGGGCGAGGATCGGCGCCACCTGCTGGTGGTGATGACATCCGAACGCGGCCTCGCAGGCGGGTTCAACTCGTCCATCGTCAAGCTGGCGCGTCAGCGGCTGATCGAACTGCGCGCCCAGGGCAAACAGGTCGAACTGCTGACCGTCGGCAAGAAGGGCCGCGAACAGCTCAAGCGCGAATATGGCGACCTGTTCGTCCATCACGTCGACATGAGCGAGGTCAAGCGCATCGGCTATGACAACGCCCGTGAGATCGCGGACGAGATCCTGGATCGGTTCGACGCGGGCGGCTTCGACGTGGCGACGCTGTTCTACAACCGTTTCGAATCCGTCATCAGCCAGGTTCCGACCGCCCGGCAGATCATCCCCGCCGTGGTCGAGGAAGCCGCCGAGCCGGGTGCCTCGGCGCTTTACGACTATGAGCCGGACGAGGGCGCGATCCTGAACGACCTTCTGCCGCGTTCCGTGGCGACCCAGGTCTTTGCGGCGCTTCTGGAAAACGCGGCCTCCGAGCAGGGCGCGCGGATGACCGCCATGGACAACGCGACGCGCAACGCCGGCGACATGATCGACAGGCTGACGACCGAGTACAACCGCTCGCGTCAGGCCGCGATCACCAAGGAACTGATTGAAATCATCTCGGGCGCAGAGGCGCTCTGACACCGTAGGGGTTAAACACATGGCAGAGGCCAAAGGAAAAATCACGCAGGTGATCGGCGCCGTCGTGGACGTGCAGTTCGACGGCCATCTTCCTGCGATTCTGAACGCTCTGGAGACCGAGAACAACGGCAAGCGCCTGGTGCTGGAAGTTGCCCAGCACCTGGGCGAGAACACCGTCCGCACCATCGCGATGGACGCGACCGAAGGTCTGGTCCGCGGCCTGCCCGTGACCGACACCGGCGCGCCGATCACCGTTCCGGTGGGCGACGTGACGCTGGGCCGCATCCTGAACGTGGTGGGCGAACCCGTGGACGAAGGCGCGCCGCTGGCTGCCTCGGACAAGCGGGCAATCCACCAGCCGGCGCCGGACTTCGCCCAGCAGGCGACCTCGTCGGAAATCCTCGTCACCGGCATCAAGGTCATCGACCTGCTGGCCCCTTATTCGAAGGGCGGCAAGATCGGCCTGTTCGGCGGCGCGGGCGTCGGCAAGACGGTTCTGATCATGGAACTGATCAACAACATCGCCAAGGTGCACTCGGGCTATTCGGTGTTCGCGGGCGTGGGCGAACGCACCCGTGAAGGCAACGACCTTTACCACGAGATGGTGGAATCGGGCGTCATCAAGCCCGACAACCTGTCGGAATCGCAAGTGGCGCTGGTCTATGGCCAGATGAACGAGCCTCCGGGGGCGCGGATGCGCGTCGCGCTGACCGGCCTGACCCTGGCCGAGCAGTTCCGCGATTCGACTGGCACCGACGTTCTGTTCTTCGTCGACAACATCTTCCGCTTCACGCAGGCGGGTTCGGAAGTGTCCGCGCTGCTGGGCCGCATTCCGTCCGCCGTGGGCTACCAGCCGACGCTGGCGACCGACATGGGCGCAATGCAGGAACGCATCACCTCGACCAAGAACGGCTCGATCACCTCGATCCAGGCCGTCTACGTTCCGGCCGACGACCTGACCGACCCGGCGCCGGCGACGACCTTCGCCCACCTCGACGCCACGACGGTGCTGTCGCGCGCGATCTCGGAGCTCGGAATCTATCCGGCGGTGGACCCGCTCGACTCGAACTCGCGGATCCTCGACCCGGCCGTCGTGGGCGAGGACCACTACAATACCGCCCGCGCGGTGCAGGGCATCCTGCAGAAATACAAGTCGCTGCAGGACATCATCGCCATCCTCGGCATGGACGAACTGTCCGAAGAGGACAAGCTGACCGTGGCCCGCGCCCGCAAGATCCAGCGCTTCCTGTCGCAGCCCTTCGACGTGGCCAAGGTCTTCACCGGCTCGGACGGCGTGCAGGTCCCGCTGGAAGACACGATCCGGTCGTTCAAGGCGGTCGTGAACGGCGAATACGACCACCTGCCGGAAGCGGCCTTCTACATGGTCGGCGGCATCGAGGACGTGAAAGCCAAGGCGCAGCGCCTCGCCGCTGACGCGGCGTAAGGGGGCGACATGGCCGACACGATGCAGTTCGACCTGGTGTCGCCGGAACGGAACCTGGTGTCCGTCCCGGTGCGCGAGGTGCGCCTGCCCGGCGCCGAGGGCGACCTGACCGCGATGCCCGGCCACGCGCCGGCCATCGTGAACCTGCGCCCCGGCCTGGTCACCGTGGTCGCCGCGGACGGGACCTCGACGGAATTCGCGGTGACCGGCGGCTTTGCCGAGATCAACAACGATTCCGTCAGCCTGCTGGCCGAACGCGGCCACCCGCGCGCCGAGATGACGCAAGAGGTCTTCAACGAGATGATGGCCCAGGCGCATCGCCGCGTGAAGCAGGCGCAGGAGCGTTCCTCGACGGGCGAAGATATCGTCACCGCAGCCGTCAAGCTGCTGGCCGACATGGAGGCCTTGGGCACCCATATCGGACTGGACCCCAACCAGGCGAACTTCCCGCACTAACGTCTTAAATTCGAGGCAAAAACATGAAGCCCCGGCCAGTCCGGGGCTTTATCACATGCATATTCCGCTTCATTATCGGGGAAAGGAGGCAGGCGTTTGCACCGTTTCGATCATTTTGCCGTCGGCGTTGCGAACGGCATTGTCCATTTTTCGGGATTTGAAACAGACGGCCCGCTTTGGACGGGGCAGGGACCCCGCACCGAGCGGCGCCACATCCGATTTGACGAAGCCTTCGTGCGGCCGCCCGTGGTCCATGTCTCGCTGACGATGTGGGACATCTCGGTCGGTGGCAACCAGCGCGCCGATGTTCAGGCCATCGACATCGACGCCGAAGGCTTCGTGGTCGAGTTCCGCACCTGGGGCGATACCCGCGTGGCCCGTGTCCGGGTCGGCTGGATGGCTATCGGAGCGGTCCGCCACGTCACGGATTTCGACGTGGACTGACGCCGAGGGACCGGAGGGGCCCGGCCCCACCGGGTTCAACTGCGTTCCAGGTTCAGGCGGATCAGGTCGGTGGCGGGGCCCGGATGGGTGATCGGCAGCATATGCGCGGCTCCCGGCACCGTCGCCCGCCCGACATCCGGCAGGCGCGCGGCCAGAGCATCCGCGATCGCGGGAATGACCGGGGGCGAATCGCCCCCCATGACGATCAGCACCGGCGCATCGACCGATTCCAGCCCGCCGTCGCGCAGGATATTGGCACTGTCATGCGCCAGGGCGTCGTTGCCGGCGATGACCATGCCGATCTGCCGGGTCAGCCGGGCACGGCCGGCGGGGGTCTGCTGGTCCCAGTCGATGCCGCCCCAGACCTCCAGGAAACGGCGGGCTGCGTGTTCGGGCCGGCCGGCCTCGGCCAGGGCGTGGATATCCTCCAGCAGGCCGTCGTTCCCGGCCTCGGGCGCGGCGGCGAACAGCACGGGCTCGATCAGGGTCAGGCTGCGCACGGCCTCGGGCGCACCGACCGCGATGCGCAGGGCGACCGTGGCGCCCAGGCTGTGGCCGATCAGGTCCAGCGGGCGGGTGATCAGGGGCGCCACCTGCCGGGTGACATGGGTGTGGAAATCCGGCGGCTCGCCGGGCCAGTCGGGGCTCTGGCCGTGGCCGGGCAGGTCCGGGGCCGTCACCTGCACCAGATCCGCCAGCCCTGCGGCGATCGGGCCCCAGTAGCTCGCGTTGCCCATCATGCAATGCAGCGCCAGCGCCGGGCGGTCCTGCGTGCCCGGCCATGTCCGCAGGTGCAGCCCGGTCATAGGCGCGCCAGGTGCCTGTCCAGAAACGCCAGCCGATCCTGGCCCCAAAACCGCTGGTCCGTCTCGCGCACGATGTAGAAGGGGGCGCCGAAGGCCCCGGCCTCGATGGCGTCCTCCAGGTTGCGCTCATAGACCTGGGCGCCCACGAACAGGCCGGAATTGGCAAGCTCGGGGTCGAACCCCGCGTCCTTGAGCTTGGCGCGGATCACGGCGTCATCGGCGATGTCCTGATCCTCGGCCCAGACCGCGCGCAGGAAGCTGCGAACCAGCCCGCCCAGATCGCCGCCCCCCGCCTTCTGCGCCGCGATCACCGCATAGGACGACGGCGCGCCGTTCACCGGCATGAAGGCCGGCTTCAGGTTGAAGGGCAGGCCCAGGTGCTCGGCCAGGCGCGGCAGGTCCTGAGCGCGATAGTCCAGGCGGTTCTGGTGGCGCGCCGCCGGGCGCGTGCCGCCGGTGCGGTCGAACAACTGCCACAGGTCCAGCGGCTTGTAGGTGATCGTCGCGCCATGCCGCTGGGCGATCTGTTCCAGCTGGTCGCCGGCCAGATAGCAGTAGGGGCTGAATGTGCCCAGGTAATAGTCGATATGCGCCATGCGGGGCCTCCGGGGTTTGCGGGCAGGCTAGCTTGCTGATAAGCGAGGCGCAATCACACGAATCCAGCCTTATACGGAGCCAGCCATGCCGGCCATGACCGAACCCAAGCTGATCGCGGGCAACGCCAACCGGCCCCTGGCCAACGCCATCGCCCGCCGGATGTCCATGCACCGCGGCATGAACGTGGCCCCCATCGAGGCACGGGTCGAGCGGTTCAACGACCAGGAAATCTTCGTCGAGGTCTATGAGAACGTCCGGGGCGAGGACATGTTCATCATCCAGTCCACCTCGAACCCGGCGAACGACAACCTGATGGAGCTGCTGATCATGACCGATGCGCTGCGCCGGTCCTCGGCGTCGCGCATTACGGCGGTCATTCCCTATTTCGGCTATGCGCGGCAGGACCGTCGCGCCAAGGCCCGCACGCCGATCAGCGCCAAGCTGGTCGCGAACCTGCTGACCGAGGCGGGCGTGGACCGGGTGCTGACGCTGGACCTGCACGCGGCGCAGATCCAGGGGTTCTTCGACATCCCGGTGGACAACCTTTATGCCGCGCCGGTCTTTGCGCTGGATATCCAGCATCATTTCCGCGACCGGATGTCGGACCTGATGGTGATTTCCCCCGACGTGGGTGGCGTGGCGCGCGCCCGGGAACTCGCGCAGCGGATCGGTGCCCCTCTGGCCATCGTGGACAAGCGCCGCGAGAAGCCTGGCGAGATTGCCGAAATGACCGTGATCGGCGACGTCAGCGGCAAGACCTGCATCATCGTCGACGACATCTGCGACACGGCCGGCACGCTTTGCAAGGCGGCCGAGGTCCTGACCCAGCACGGCGCGACCGAGGTCCACGCCTATATCACCCATGGCGTTCTGTCCGGCCCCGCGGTCGAGCGGGTGCAGAAATCGGTCATGAAGACGCTGGTCATCACCGATTCCATCGAGCCGACCGAGCCGGTCCGCAACGCCAGCAACATCCGCATCGTGCCCACCGCGCCGATGTTTGCCCAAGCCATCCTGAACATCTGGAACGGCACCTCGGTCAGCTCGCTGTTCGAGGTGGACACGCTGGGCCCGATCTACGAAGGGCTTTATACCGCTTACTAAGGGGGTGTTCCGCGTCAGAGATAGCGCGGAAACTCGATCTTGGGGCAGCGATCCTCGATCACCGTCAGACCGTGGCGGCGGCCGCGCTCGGCCGCCTCGGGGTGCAGGATGCCAAGCTGCATCCAGATCGTGCGCAGATGCGGCAGGCAGGCGACCGCCTCCTCGACGATGGCGGGCACCGCGTCCGAGCGGCGGAAGATGTCCACCATGTCGATTCGCGCCTCGGCCGGGATCGAGGCGAGGTCGGGATAGACCTCTTCTTCCAGCAGCCGCGATTCCGCGTGGCTGGGATTGACCGGAATGACCCGGAAGCCCTGCGATTTCAGGTAACGCGCCACACCCCAAGCGGGACGCAACTCGTTCGGAGACAGGCCCACCATGGCGATGGACCTTGTTTCACGGGCGATTCGTGCAATGTCGTCGTCCATCGGCGATGAGCCGATATCCTTGAGAACGGCGAAATTCATTGTGATCCTCCCCCAGATCTCAATCTAAAGTGGCATATAAAAAGCGCCCGGTCCAGAAGTCTGGCCGGGCGCAAGTCGCGGAACGAGGGACAGTGATCTGAACACGAGCGTTCCGTGCCCATGTTCACGAAATAAATGCACACTGTGGCCGAAAGGTTCCACCCCTCTCGCGATAAAGTGAGGAGTTATTGCTTCAGACGCGCCCAGACCGCCTTGGCCTGTTCAAGGATATGCTGCGGATCGGCCAGAAAGCGTTCCTTGGCCTTTCGGGATCGCAAAAGATAGGTCTTTTGGTCCACCACCGCAAAGTAGCGCGGGTTTCCCGGCTCGGACCGGCCCTCGGACAGGGCCACGACGCACAGGCCGCCAAGCGCCGGCGCATAGGCGCGGGGGTTGGCCTCGAACAGATTGCGGTTCTGTTCGGACAGGAAGTGCCAGGTCTTACCGCGCCACAATGTCACGATGTCCGACCGGCCCGGAACTGCGGCCCCCTGGGTGCCGTAGGCCACCGGGTCGATTCCATCCAGCGCCCAGTCCTGCGCAAGCGCCCCCAGGGCGGGAAACGTCAGCACAAGGGCAAGGGCGGTAGTGCGGATCATGGGTCGGTCTGCCAAGCGGGTTCCTGTCGCCGGATCTGGCAAATCGCCCGCCGATTCTCAACCGGGGTGGCAATCTTATGATCGGGTTGTGATCCGGGCGCTCAGGCCCGTGAAGCGGCGTACAGCGCGACCGCCGCCGCGTTCGAGACGTTGAGCGAGCCGAACTCGGCCGCAAAGGGGATGCGCACGATCCGGTCACAGGTCTCGCGGGTGCGTTCGCGCAGGCCCGGCCCCTCGGCCCCCAGGACCAGGCACAGCGCCCGACCGGGCAGGGCATCCAGCGCCTCGGGCAGGGTTTCGGTGCCGGTGCCGTCCAGGCCCAGGATGACATAGCCCATGTCGCGCAGTTCGATCAGCGTATCGGCCAGGTTGCCGACCCGCAGATAGGGCTGGCGTTCCAGCGCGCCCGAGGCGGTCTTGGCCAGAGCCCCGGTTTCCGGCGCGGCATGGCGCGACGGGGCAATGACCGCGCGCGCGCCAAAGACCTCGGCCGAGCGCAGGATCGCGCCGACGTTGTGGGGGTCCGTGACCCGGTCCAGCGCGACCAGCAGCGGCTTGCCCGCGCCCCCCAGCGCAAGGTCGGCAAGCCCGCCCCATTTCAGCGGCTTCACCTCAAGCGCGGCGCCCTGGTGGACGCTTTCGGGGGGCAGCGGCACCAGCTTGTCGAAGGTCCGCGCATCCGAGATCTCGGGCTCGATCCCCTCGGGCAGGGGGCCGAGCCGGTCCAGCGCGTTCTGCGTGACGACCAGCCGCAGCTTGTCCCGCGCCGGGTTTGCCAGGGCATCGCGGACGGCATGCAGGCCGAACAGCCAGACCGTTTCGGCCGCCGCCGCCCGCCGGGCGCGTTCCTTGTCGATGACCCAGGCGGGCTTCTTGGACTTTTGCGGTTTCTCGGCCATGGCGCACCTTTGCTTTGGGATGGGTTGCGCAGAAATCGCGGCGGAATGCAAGATTGCTGCCCCGGCGCTCTCCCATCCCCGGGCGCGCATTTTTCGCACCATCCCGCTTGACGCCCCCGCGCGCTGCCGGTAATCACCCCGCACGCCGAGGCGTTCGGCGGGCGACGTGCTGCAAGGTGCGGCAGCGGACTGTAACTCCGCCGGGGAGACCCATGCCTGGTTCGATTCCAGGGTCGCCCACCATTCCCCCCGATCTCAAGTGCTTGACGGCTGGCTTCTTCTGGTGCGCCACATAAGTGAGCCACAGGATGCGCCTTGCCGCCTATTTGAGCCGATCCCGCCATGGGGTCTTTTACTTCCGCTGGCCGATCCCGGCCCGTCTTCATCCCGACCGGAAGCGCGGCCATGTGCGCCTGTCGCTACGGACCGGATGCCCGGCTACGGCGCAGCGACTATCTCGATTGCTGGTGCTGTCTGGACAATCGCGGCTTGCATCTGCATCTGCTTCTTGCATGCGGTATGATGAAATCAGGGGACAGGTGGCCCAGCACTTCCAAGAGTAGTTAGCCCGGTTCAAGGCTGGTGTGATGGAGAACGGCCCGCCTGACGAAGATCGCCAAGTGCTGATGCGGAACATCCGCGCCATGCTGGGCCAGAACTGGTCCGCTCATGCAGATCAGATCGGGGCAGATCAGGCTGCGCAGCAGGTGCGGGCGTTCTGTGAGCATCGGGGGATTGATTCTGACAGCCTCGATCCCAATGTGCGGCAAGGGCTGAATGAGGCGCTGGTGCATGGCGTCGGTGCGTTCTGGCAGGAGGCTGCCGGGTTTCTGGATAGCTTGGATCGGTTCGATTTGAGCCCCGCACTTCCGGTTGGTGCTGCCGTTGCGGCTGTTCCTGGCGATGCCCCCGCTACCCATGCCAGCTATCAGGATGTGCTGGTGGAGTATCTGACGGAGTTGCAGCGAACAGGGCAAGTCAGGGGAAAGACAGCAGACAGCAAGCGCGAGGCGCTAGCTTTGTTGGGGGAGATCACGCACAGCAAGCCTATAGCCGCCATGACCAAGGCCGACGCCAGGCGGGTGAAGGACGTACTGCTGCGCTATCCCAAGAACCGGAACAAGATGGCCGCTACCAAGGGCAAGCCGCTGTCTGACGTGCTGGACCTGCCCGGCGTGGAAACTATCGCCACACGTACCGTTAACGCGTATATCAGCGCCTTACAGACTTTCTTTGCCTGGGCCGTATCGCACGGCCACGCCTCCGAGAACATCTTCGACGGCACAAGAGTGAAGCTGTCGAAGCGCGCTAGGGACGATGGCAGGCAGGCATTCACCGACGATCAGTTGAAGCTGCTATTCAAGCATCTCACCAAGAACCCCGATAGACTGGTGCGCAATCAGGATCACAAGTGGATCAGTCTCATTGGTATGTTCACAGGGATGCGGTTGAACGAGATAGCCCAGCTTGATCTTGATGATATGCAGCAAGGTGATGACGGGTTGTGGTTCATTCGCGTGACCGATGAGGGAAGCCCGAACAAGCGCCTCAAGAACAGCGCGTCCCGTCGCCTTGTCCCGCTGCATGACCACTTGGTTGCCGCTGGACTGCCCGCGTTCGTGGAGGATCGCCGCAAGAGAGGCAGCGCGCGCCTGTTCCCTGCGTTGTCGTACAGCACACAGAACGGTTATGGTCGCAATCCCGGACGATGGTTCAACGACAGCCTATTGCCTGCGCTGGGGATGCAGGATGCGGGGCTGGTGTTCCACAGCCTGCGGCACACAATGGCGACGAAGCTGGCACGGGCTGATGTTTCCGACACGCAGGTAAAGGCTATCTTGGGGCATGAGCAGCACGGCGTCACGTTCAGCACGTACTTCCACGGCTTCCGGCCTGCGCAACTCAAGGCGGCAATCGACAAGTTCGAGTTTTAGGCAGGCCAGCCTGCATTCGGTTAGGATCGCCCCGTGACCTTCCAGCCCTTTGGCTTGCGGGGGTCCGGTTGTGCCGCCGTGCTTATCTCGATCACGGTCGAGCCATCAGGGCGCAGGGCAACCGCGCTTGGTGTCAGGCCGCACTGCTGGATCAGCCGTAGAGAACCATCGATCTGTTTGGAGGTGGCCTTCACGCGCCGGCGCGGCGGTGGGGCGGGGGGAACTACCACGGAACGCGCAGATGCGCGCAGCAGACCGAGAAGGGCTTGAAGCAGATCAGCCGTGATGCTCGGGGCAGCATCCTCGCCGGGGGCCGGATCAGGGAAGGCCGCTGCTGCTAGCCGCTGGATTTCATCCCCTGTCATTCCGGGCTGGCTGTCAGCGGTCAGTGGAAGGCCCAGCCCTTCTAGCCCAGCCTTGGTTTCAGACAGGCCGGCTACGACCTGATCCGTGCCGCGTTTGCTATTCCAATGCTGCTTCATATCAAGATGCCTCTGGGAGAGTCTGTGCCGACCGTAGGGCGACGTTTGTGCGGTCGGGTAGGGCGGTACTATTAAGTTGTCTTGTGGGCGCCCCCGGCGCCGCAGGCGGGCGCTGTAGCAGGGCCAGCCCGCAGTCAGCCGCGCGGCGATAGAATAGCTGACGCAGTGCGCGGCGGTGGAAGAACCATATCCTGCATTTGATTGACCCGCGCCAAATTGCATCATGTAGGCGAGAGTTCGGGACACGCCAGCCTTCCCGCGTGTCCCAGAACTGCATACCCGCTGAAAAATCCAGCCCGCCGATATCGTCTTGCAGTTCAGGATGCGGCTGGTTCCCTATGCGCGCCATGAGTTCGTCGCCGGACATCTGGCATAGTTCTTGCCAGGTTGTTCCTAGATGGACCATCAGGACAGCGGCGACCCTCTCAATGGTGCCTTTGGGGTGTTCGTGCCTGAATGCCTGCCAGTCTTGTTCGGACCATTGGCGGTCAGGCTTGCTGTTGGCCCGCGTTATGGGCCGGGGTGGGACGATGGCCCGGAGCAGCTTCTGGGAAACAGTGCCTTGCCGCGCTGCATGGGACAGTGCGTAGTGCAGAACCGTTCGACCGGCTGTTGGGCTGCTGCATGTCTGAACAATGCAGGGCTCTGATGATGTGACCGCCCCCCCGACGGCTTCGCTGTGCCAGGGTGGGTCTGGGACGATCCACAGAGGGGAGAGGTCATGTCGGAGATTACCACGATCGGGCTCGATCTTGCGAAGCATGTGTTTCAGCTTCACGGGGCCGACGCTTCTGGGCGAGCGGTGCTGCGCAAGAAGCTTCGGCGGGACCAGGTGCTGGCGTTCTTCAGCCAGCTAC
>NZ_JHWH01000022.1 GCF_000622145.1 Paracoccus yeei ATCC BAA-599
GGCCCCGTGAAGCTGAAACACATGCTTCGCAAGATCGAGCCCGATCGTGGTAATCTCCGACATGACCTCTCCCCTCTGTGGATCGTCCCAGACCCACCCTGGCACAGCGAAGCCGTCGGGGGGGCGGTCACATCATCAGAGCCCGTCCAAGGTAGAAAAAGATTGTTCGGTGTCCATGCTAGCCTCGCAGTCATCACGCCGCATCAGGGCATTACACACGCGAGGAGGCAATCTAGCTTTTCAGCACCCCTGCTGCGGCTCCATAGACCCCGAGTGAGTCAACCTGCGGAGAATGCTAGCCCAGCCTCTCAAGGACCCTGGCGACCTGCGCGGGGTGCCATTCTCCGCCCCTTGCAGTCCCCACGCCGGCCTTGTTCAGCGCCTCTGCAATGGCCCTCAGGGTCGCGCCTTGGGCCCGCATGGGTTCCACGATGTCCGCAACCTGCCTTGCCCGCTCCTGGGCGTTGCGCTGGATGGCTTTGTTCCGCTCGGCTGTCTTGTCCCGGAGCCCCCCAAGCTTCGTTCCCCGCGCCTTGGTGGCCTCTAGGGCGGCCTTGGTGCGAAGCGAGATGAACTCCCGCTCCTGCTCGGCCAGGGCTGCGTAGATGTGAAGCTGGAACTTGTCCGCGTAGGGCATGGACGCGACCCGCAGGCAGACCCTCTTGTCGTCCAGCAGGGAGGCGATGAAGGAGACCTTTCGGCTTAGCCTGTCGAGCTTCGAGACGAGGAGTTCAGAGCCGGGCATGGCGCGGACCAGGGCGAGAGCTGCGGCCAGTTGGGGGCGGTCATCGTCCTTGCCGGTCTGGACGTCTCGGTGCTCGGCAATGATCTCATAGGGTTCCTCTGAGAAGCGCTCTAGGAAGATCGCAATGTCGCGCTTCTGGCCTTCCAAGCCGAGGCCGCTTTTGCCCTGCTCGGCGGTGCTGACGCGGGTGTAGACCACATATCGTTTCATGAGACAGATAAGCTCTCGCTGGTGAACAGATAGCCTTAGCCGGGGTCTGCTGGACCCGCGCCGCCTCGGGGTCGGTAGGACGGTCTATGGATAGAAATCCAGGGGTACCGAGCCAACACATTAGTCAGCATTACTGACCTATTGAAAAAGGGGCCTGTCAGTAGGGCGGTCGCATCCAAAGGGCCAACATGCCCACGAGGAACCAGATAGCGACGATGCCCCAGCCGATCATTTGCGGAAGTTCCATGCTTCTTCTCCCCTCAAAAGCCCTTTGGTTACAGCCTGATAGACCGTTTCAAAGCCCTGCATACGCCATTCCGTTTCAAATGTCAACGTTGGTTGTGGATGTTACATGGCAATGCGGCCGGCTCTTCTGCGCCGGTGCATCCCAGGCGAAGCCCAGGCCAAAGGCAGCGGATGGTCGGGCGCGGTAGCCATTCTGTGGGCGCAGGGGCGATGCGCGGGAGCCATAACCGCGCGGGGGCACGGGGGGTGCGCGGGGTTCAATCCTGTCGAGGGTGGGACCTCGGATTTTTCCACCAAATATCCGCAAGACCCCTTGATGGCGACGAGGCGCAGCCGAGGAGCTGTCAAGGGGTGGACGAAGATCCTCATAACATTGAACAGCCTAATGAGGTTCCTGGGAGGGAGGGGGTCGGTGGGAGGGACCCCTTGAGGACCCTACCTCATGACATTGAACAGCCCTACTATACCCCTGTGTGTATCTTTCAGGGATCGTAGGGGCTATGGTAGGGGGTAATTAGATCTCCCCCTCCCCACCCCATGTGAACCCTGGTAGGAGCTATGGTAAGGAGTAACAGAAGCCTTTCCATCTCCCCCGCCCGTCCAGCCGGAACAACCACTCCCAACCAGCCACCCTCTTCACAGAGGCCGTAGAGACACCAGGAGCGCCTTCCTGCCATCCTCCGCCCCAGCCCACGACAACCACCAGACGCCCGCTCAGTGGCCCTCCTAGCGCCTCTCGGGCCATTCCCAAGCCTAACCAGAGGCCCTTATGGGCTCGCATGTGATTTTCTATCGGGACCCTAACGAGAGCCGGGGTGTGTTCCGAGTGCGTAACCAGCGGCAGAACGCGGACGGGAACCTCTAGGAGGCCCGAGAGGGGCACCCCTGCGCTTTCATGGGGGGAGAGCACTGGGAACGCTGAGAAGGCCGCTACAAGCCCCTGTCAGCGCGTCTGGAGAACCGTCCTTGTGACTACGCACAAAAATCAGCATCGGCCGATTATCTCTACGACTTGCACCCCTAAGCTGTTTTTCAGAGAGCATAGATTCTTCGGGAACGCTTTCCCCACAACCAATAACACTTCAATGGAATGCTGCGTCCCATTGAAGCCGCGTTCCGCCTCCATCACCGCACGATATTTCACGCATTGAAACAGTCCGCGCGTTAGGTCTACCTCATTGGAAATCTTTGACTTGACTTCTATTGCAACATGTCGCTTGTGGGTGCGAAATAGGATATCGAGCCTGTCTCCAGACGGTAGCGGAGCCTCTATCGCCCCTAGGCCAAAGCTGTGGGGCAGTCCAACAACACCAGGGTTTGTCGCCACATACTCCTTTAGTCTGCGGTGCTCCTCGCCTTCGCCACCGCCAGCGCTGTTACCAGTTTTGGCTCGTTCTATGATACTCGCTGCACCTATCGTGACGGGGGTAAGATCGCAGCTCTTCAGCACATCGAACCAGTAAGGATACGCATAGAT
Organism: Paracoccus yeei ATCC BAA-599; assembly: GCF_000622145.1. GTDB lineage: Bacteria > Pseudomonadota > Alphaproteobacteria > Rhodobacterales > Rhodobacteraceae > Paracoccus > Paracoccus yeei. The sequence continues at coordinate 2,679 of NZ_JHWH01000022.1, forward strand.
CTCGTGCCAATAGGCATCAAGATATGCCCGCCTTTCAGCCAGAGATAACCGTTGATACTCCTTCATTCTCTTTGCCAAGAAACCGTCAAAGCCTTCCCCAGGAAGCCGACTGCGCTGGTTTATTACGAGTGATTGAATATGAGGAATTTCACCCCAATCGGAATCCTCAGACAGTTCATTTAGCGTGACACCGACACTACCCAAAACATGATTCAGGTTTCGCGGGTTTGACATTCCAAGTTCGTCGGCCAGCGCTTCGTAGAATATAGGCTCACGGGATCGGGCCTGACGCACAAGTATTGGCAAGGCTTTCCTCGCGCGAACCTGATATAATTTATTACCGAACATATTCTCGGTTTGCATCGCTGTCTCGGCCATTTTGCATCCTCGCGTTTGGTATTCTGTAATACCGCGCCACCTCTCAACGGTGACTGACAGTTCGCATAGGAAACAGCGGGGCCGCCCGCAATGGCGCAACTGAGATTCCGCCCCGCAGTTGCTCGCATGACCCGCTCAGGAGCCTACACACAACACTTACACACAGCCCTTGCAAAACGCCAAAAATTATTCAATAAAAACAAGATATAACAACGCCGTCCGTCGAGTTCAATCCTCTCTCACAGCACCATCCCTTCCCCATTCAGCCGTCCGGCCTTATAACGCTTCATCCCGCCGGTCCGGCCAGCGGGACGCATTGCGCTCGGACGTCAGGAAAACCTAGCGTCGGCACTCCAGCTGGACTTTTACCGAATTGGGGACCAGTTCCAGCATGGCGCCCGTACCGGCATCCACCCCGGCGCCGATGATGCCGCCGACCAGGACGTTGCCCGCCATTGCTGCCCCGCCGCCGCCCGACACGCGGTTCGTCACATGCACATTGACAGGCTTGCAACCTTCCTTGCTGACCACGAGATTCGCTCGGACTTTCGCGGCAGCTTGAAGCTGCAGGGTGTGCCGTCGCAGCTTTGCCCGTTGCTCAGCTTGACCTGAGCCGCCTGGGGCGTGGATTCCACCACGAGCACGTCATTCGTGCCGCGGGTAATGGTGGCGCAGCCAGCCAATGAAAGGGCCGCCATCACGACCGAAAAACGAAAGATCATCTCAATCACCTCCTGAATGCAGCCGTTATGGCACCGGCCCCAGCCGAGGAAAACTATTTAAGATGTTGAATTAAATGAAATATTATATAAAGTTCCAGCGTTAAGGATTAATGCGCACCGCCCGTCAGGAACTTCGCCCTGCTGCCGGGCGTTTGGCCGACAACACATGGATCAGGAAAGGGCGAACCCATGAAAGGCATCGTTGCCTGGCTGCTCGGCGTGCCGATCGTCGTCATCATTCTGTTTTATCTGACGGGTATTTTCTGACCTACGATGTCCCCCATCGGAATGCGACTGCGCCCGGCGACCTGTCGCCGGGCGTTTCGCATGTCGGGCAGGCCATTGAACGCGGCGGCCGGCTTTGGCATGACGGCCCTGCCCCGGCATCCGCCGGCCAAACCCCGAAAGGATTCCCATGTCCCAGATCGAACGCATCGGCACCGGCCCCCGCATGAGCGAGGCCGTCATCCACAACGGCACCATCTATCTGGCCGGCCAGATCGCCAATCCGGGCGCTTCGGTGACGGAACAGACCCGCGGCGCCCTGGCCGAAGTCGACCGGCTGCTGGCCGAATGCGGTTCGGACAAGACGCGCATCCTGTCGACCCAGATCTGGCTGGCCGACATGTCCACCTTTGCGGAAATGAATGCCGTCTGGGACGAATGGGTGCCCCAAGGCCATACGCCGGCACGCGCGACGGGCGAATCGAAGCTGGCGACGCCCGACTACAAGGTCGAAATCATCGTGGTCGCGGCGCAGAAGTAACCGCCGCCATGACCGAACGCGCGGCGCGCAGGCCAGGGGCCTCGCCGCCGCGCCCCAGGCGCTGCATGGTCAAGGCCATCGCCGCATGCTGCGCCTGCCTCGCCTCGGGATTTTCCAGCAGATCGAACAGCGCCTGCGACAGCAGGCCGGGAAGGCAGCGGCGGCCCAGATATTCCGGCACGGCGCGGGTTTCGCTGACCAGGTTCACCAGCGTCACCGTATCGGTCTTCAGCAACAACCCGATCAGCAGGCGGCTCAGCGGCGCCACGTCATAGCCGATCACCATCGGCACGTCGTTCGCCGCAAGATCCAGGCTGACCGTGCCCGAGGCCGCCAGCGCCAGGTCGGCTGCGGCAAAGGCCGCGCGCCGCGCCTCGCCCTCGACCACCACGGGGGCCGAGGGCCAGCGCCGGGCCATGTCCCGCACCAGTTGCGAAACGCCCCTGACGGTCGGCAGAACGACCCGCACCTCGGGCACGCGGTCGCGCAGTCGAATCAGCGCCTCGTCGAACCGGGGGCCCAGCCGGCCCACCTCGCCCCGGCGCGACCCGGGCAGGCACAGCAGCAAGGGCGCATCGGGGGCGATGCCATGGGCGTCGCGAAAGGCCGCCGCCTCGGCGGGGCCGGCCACGGGTTCGACCGCGATGGGATGACCGACGAAATCGCAGCTCATCCCAGCCGCCTGCATGTAAGGTGGCTCGAAGGGCAGGATGGCCAGCACATGGTCGATGACGCGGGCCATCTTCTTCGCCCGCCCGGCCCGCCAGGCCCAGACCGAGGGCGCGACGTAATGGATCGTGCGCAGATCCGGGCACAGGGCCCGCGCCTCGGCGACGACCCGCAGGCAGAAATCGGGGCTGTCGATGGTGATCAGCGCGTCGGGCCGCGCATCGGCCACGGCCTGCGCGGTCTGCCGAATGCGGGCCTTGAGCTGGCGGTATTTCGGCAGCACCTCGACGATGCCCATGACCGACAGTTCCTCCATCGGGAACAGGCTGGCGAGCCCTTGGGCCGCCATCGCCGGGCCGCCCACGCCCAGAAACTCTGCCATTGGATCAAGGCTTTTCAGCCCCGCCATCAAGGGACCGCCCAGATTGTCACCCGAAGGCTCGCCCGCGATCAGGAAGAATTTCATGACATGGCTCCGGACGCGCGGCCCGGAGATGGGTATTTGAAAAACGGTGAGACCATAGGGTTTTCACTGTTTTCCAAATACCCGCTCACGGCCGCGACCACAGGAACAGGCCCGCCTGTTCAGCGCGGGCGATGGCGTCTTCCCGATCCAGCAGGATGACGCTGCCGGCCTGCCAGGCGATGCCGCCCAGGCCCGCCTCGGCGGCTTGGCGCACGGTGTCGGGACCGATGGTCGGCAAGTCGATGCGGCGGTCCTGACCGGGCTTCGGCGCCTTGTAGAGCACCCCGCGCGGCCCCTTCGGATCGGGCTTGAGACCGGCGTGGAGCCGCACGAAGTCCAGCATCGCCTGGGTGCCCGGCAGCGCCTCGACCGCCAGGCACAAGCCTTGCGCCACCACCGCGCCCTGCCCGATGTCAAGCGCGCCAAGGCCCTGGACGATCTCGGCGGCGCGGGCGGCATCCTTCTGGTCGCGGGGCGTCGGTTCGCCTGCCAGAACGCCGGCACCGGGAACCAGCCCAGGCAGGATCTGGTCGACCGAGGCGATGGCGATCCCGGCCTCTTCGAAGACATCAAGCACCGCGCGCAGGGCGGCATCGTCGCCCGACTGCATGCCCATCAGGATGCGCGGGACGATGGCCATGGTGCGCGGGTCGAACAGGTCGGGCTCGATCCGGGGGCGGCGGATGGCCCCGGCGAAGACCGCCCGAGTCACGCCCTGTTCGGCCAGTTCGTCCAGAAAGGGCACCAGCCGCTCCAGCCGGAACGGCTTGGCCTCGACCTGGGGGTGCAGATGGTCCAGCGCATAGACCAGCGGCCGGTCCAGCGCAGCGGCGATGGCGGGGGCAAGGCTGCCCTCGCCCGCGATCAGGGCGGTGCGGCTCATGGACGGGCTCTCATGGATGGGGCGCCAGGAAGCTGCGGTCCGAGGGACCCAGGATGAAGTCCAGCACTTCCTGCACCATCGGCCCGTTCGGCCCCTCGGCCATGTGGCGGGCCGTGTCGCGGAAGCTGCCAGAGCCCAGCTTGCCCAGCATGTCGCGCAGCGCGTGGATTTCCTCCCGCGAGGCGCCGCGGCGCTTGAGGCCCACCAGGTTCAGCCCGTCCAGATGGCCGCGCGGGCCCTGCACCAGGCCAAAGGGAATCACGTCCGCCGTCACCATGCAGACCGCGCCGATCATCGCGCCGCGCCCGATGCGCACCCATTGGTGCACGCCCGAAAGCCCGCCCACGATCACGTCATCCTCGAGGTGGCAATGCCCGGCGACCGAAGCGTTGTTGACCAGGATCACGCGGTCGCCGATCTGGCAGTCATGGGCCACATGGCTGCCCGCCATGAAAAGGCCGTCGTTCCCGATGCGGGTGACGCCGCCGCCGCCCTCGGTCCCGGGGTTCATGGTGACATATTCGCGGATGCGGTTGCGGGCGCCGATCTCCAGCCGGACCTTTTCACCGCGGAACTTCAGGTCCTGCGGCACCTCGCCGACCGAGGCAAAGGGAAACACCACCGTCTCGTCGCCGATGCTGGTGTCGCCGGAGATCACGACGTGCGATTTCAACACCACGCCGCGGCCGAGCTTCACCTCGGGACCGACGACGCAGAACGGGCCGATCTCGCAATCCTCGCCGATCACGGCGGCGGGGTCGACCACGGCCGAGGGGTGGACCCGGGGGTCAGCCATTGTCGCCACGGTTCAGCATGGCCATGACCTCGGCCTCGGCGGCAAGCTGGCCATTGACCATGGCGCGCCCCTCGAACTTCCAGATCTTGCCGCCGCCGCGCAGCGTGGTCATGTGCAGTTCCAGGACGTCGCCCGGCACCACCTTCTGGCGGAAGCGGCACTTGTCGATGGACATGAAATAGGTGCCCATGCCCTTGCCGGCCAGATCCAGGCTGACGCCGACCAGGACGGCGGCGGCCTGGGCCATGGCCTCGATGATCAGCACGCCGGGCATGACGGGTTCCTGCGGGAAATGCCCCTCGAAATGCGGCTCGTTCGAGGTGACGTTCTTGACGCCCACGCAGCTTTTCATGGGCACGATGTCGCGGACCCGATCCACCAGCAGGAAGGGATAGCGATGCGGCAGGATCCGCTTGATCGCGGCCAGATCGACTTCGGTCGGCGGGATGTAGGCGGTCTCGGCGTCGTTCTGGGCGGCGGCCATGCGGTCCCTCGTGAAATGGTTTCCATTTGCCTAGCAACGGGGCGCGGGCTTGGCAAGTTTGCCTATGCCGCCCGGCCCCTGCCCCAGCCGCGCCCCTCGGCCAGCCAACCGACCAGCGCCAGCCCCGCCACGATGCAAAGCCAGGCCCAGCCGGGCAGCAGGGGCCGATGCGTCACCCCCGACACCGAGGCGGCGCCACGCGGCGTGATGCCGATCCAGTCGCCGCCCACGCCCTGGCCATGCGCGGACCGCCCCTCGCGGACGGTGCGCAGGGTCGGAATCCCATCCGACAGGCGCAGGACGGCGCCCTGCGTCGCCTGGACCAGGGGCGCCACCACCCGGTCCGAAGCGACGGTTTCCTCGAACTCGCGGGGCGCGGCGGGGCCAAGCGCCAGGATGCGGGTGATCTCGCCCTCGGCCAGGCGGTAAAGCCCGGGGCCGGGCGCGGTCCAGCGCGCGGCGAAGCGGCCGGGGCCGGTCTGGGCCAGGGCGATCTCCTCGGTCCGGCCGTCGGGATAGGTGATGCGGACCGGCCCGACCTGCTCGGCCATGGTGCGGCGGGTGATCGTCACGCCAAGGCCGGCCGAGACATCGGCCAGCAGCGCCTCTTCCTCAAGCTCGGGTTCCTTCATCGACCAATGGGCGATGCGGCGCAGCAGTTCCAGCTGCGGCCCGCCCCCTTCGAAGCCGCGCCCCCACAGCCAGACCTGGTCCGAAGTCAGCAGCGCCACCCGGCCCTTGCCCACCCGGTTCAGGATCAGCAGCGGCTGGTCCTCGGCCCCGGTCATCACCACCTGGGCGCGCGGGTCGGGGATCACCTGGGACATGCGCAGCCAGCGGCCCCAATGGCTGTCGCTGCCCTCGGCCGGCGCGCCGGTCAGGCCCGCCGTGACCGGATGGCGCCGGCCTTCGTCGGTCAGTTGCGGCAGGAACGGCTGATCATAGACCCGCCCGGTCGGCCGGCCCGGGATGATCGCCCCCATCGGCGACAGGTTCAGGCTTTCAACCGAGGACATCTCGGGCCCGGCCGAGACCAGGATGGCGCCGCCCTCTTCGACATAGCGGCGGATGTTGTCGTAGTATTGCGGCGTCAGGATGCCCCGCACCCGGTCCCGGTCGAAGATGATCAGGTCGAAATCGCGGATCCGCTCCATGAACAGTTCCTGCGTGGGGAAGGCAATCAGCGACAGCTCGTCGACCGGCACGCCGTCCATCTTGTCCGGCGGCCGCAGGATGGTGAAGTGGATCAGGTCCACGTTCGCGTCCGACTTCAGCAGGTTGCGCCAGGTCCGCTCGCCCGCGTGCGGCTCTCCCGAGACCAGCAGCACGCGCAGCCGGTCGTGCACCCCCTGGATCTGGACGGCGGCGGCATTGTTGCGGTCGGTCAGTTCCGGCACGGCGCCCCCGGGCGCGTCGAAGCCGATCGAGACGACGTTCTGCCCCGCGTGCTCGGGCACCACCGGCAGGTCCAGCGTCACGCCGGGCGGCAGCTCCAGGCTGCGGCTGTCCGCGCCGTCCAGCTGGATGCGCAGCCGGGCGGGGCTGGCGGCGACCTCGGGCGGGACAGCGCCCTGGTCCTCGACGCGCAGGCGGATGGTGACGGGCTGGCCGATCAGGCCAAAGGCCGGGGCTTCCTCGATCACCAGGCGGCGGTCCCAGTCGGCCGGCTGGCCGGTCGGCAGGACATGGACCGGCGCGGGCGCGGTGCCGGGCATCTGCGCCGCGTCATGGGCCAGCCCGTCCGTCACCGCGACGACGCCCGCCACGCGGGTCTGGGGTTCGGCCGCCAAGGCCTTGGCCAGCGCCGCGCCCAACAGGGTGCCGTCATCGTCGTCGCCCAGCGTGACGCGGCGGATCTCGGTGTTCGGCAGGGCCTCGATCTGGCGCGAAAGCGCCTGCACCGCCTGGTCGGACTGCTCGGCCCGGCCCGGCAGCGACTGGCTGGCGCTGCGGTCGTCCAGCAGGATGACGATGTCCGAAAGCGCCTGGCGCACCCCCGATTCCAGCGCGGGCCCAGCCAGCGCAAGCGCCGCAGCCAGCCCCGCGAGCCCGCGCCAGAACCAGCCGCGCAAGCCGCGCCACAGCGACCACAGCGCCACCAGCAGTCCCAGCGCAGCCACCGACGCAACCAGCGGCCAGGGCAGCAGCGGGTCAAAGCTCAGGCCCGTCATTGGGTCACTTCCTCGGCGCGCAGCCGGTCAAGCAGGGCTGGCACATGCACCTGGTCGGATTTGTAGTTCCCGGTCAGCACATACATGATCAGGTTGACGCCGAAGCGGTTCGCCATCTCGCGGTTCTCCTCGCCCTCGAACCCCGAGCCCATGCTGAACATCGGCAGGCCGTTCTGGTCGACGGCCCAGGCCTCGGCCCAGGCATTGCCGCCGATGATGACCGGAGAGACCCCGTCGTTGAGGTTGCGGAACGGCACGCCCTCGGCCGCCTCGGCGCCGGGGGGCGGGGCCTCGGCCCAGACGTCGCGCCCGCTGTAGCGGCCCGGGAAGTCCTGCAGCAGATAGAAGCTGCGGGTCAGCACATGGTCGGCCGGGATCGGCGCCAGCGGCGGGATGTCCAGGGGCGCCGCCAGCCGCTGCAGCGCGGCCGAACCGTCGGGCCCGCCCAGGCCAGCGATATCCCCGTCGCGGGTGTCGAACAGGATCACGCCGCCCGATTTCAGGAAATGGTTCAGCCGCACATAGGCCTGCGGCGTGGGCGAGGGCTGGCTGTCCGTCACCGGCCAATACAGGAAGGTCAGCAGCGACAGGTCGTCGCGGTCCAGGTCGATGCCGATGGGCTCGCCCGGTTCGACCGTGGTGCGCTGGGTCAGCACCTGCGAGACGCCGCGCAGCCCGGCTTCGGAGGCACGGTCCACATCGGCATCGCCCGTCACGACATAGGCCAGCGCGACCTCGTCCGCGGCGCGGATCAGGCGCGGGTCCGGGTCGTCCTGCGCAAGGGCAGGCCAGGACCAGGCCAGCAAGGCCACAAGGATCGGGATCAGGCGTTTCATGCCAAAGCCTTTCCTGGGCCGCGGCCCCGCGCAAGCCAGGCGCTGCCCAGCGCATCCAGAGCCAGCAGCAGCACCGCCAGCGCGATCAGCCAGCCGCGCAGATCGACGCCGGGGGCCTGGGCCTGCGCCTCGACCATGGCGCCGGGCCAGTCGGCCGGGCCCTGGGCTGCGACCAGCGGTCCGCCCGCGTTCAGTGCGGCTACCCGTTCGCCCGCCCGGTACAGACCGGCGGGCGCGCCGGGCGCCGGGCCGCGCGCGAAATCGGCGCCCGCCACCGGCACCGGGTCCTGCGGGTCCCGCACCTGGCCGAAGCCATCCAGCACCTGCACCGGCGTCCAATAGGTGTCCGCCGAGGGATCGGGAGCGGCCGTCGCCCCCGACCCGGCACGGGCGCTTTGGACCAGGCGCTGCAGCATCTCGACGAACAGGCCCGACAGGGCGAGGTTCGACCATTCCGCGTTGGCCGTGGTGTGAAACAGCACCACCTGCCCTTCGCCCAGGGGCGCGCGCGTGACCAGGGGCGTGCCGTCGGTCAGCGCGGCCAGCGTGCGCGGGGCCAGGTCGGGCGAGGGTTCGGGCAGAAGCTGCGCACGGACCAGCGCGTCGGCCGGAATCGCAAGACCCGCGAACGGCCCTTCGGGGGCGAAGGGGGCAAGGCCGCGCGGATCGCCCCAGCTCAGCGCGCCGCCGATGTCGCGCCCGCCCGCCCGCAGCCGGACGGGCAGCAGCGGCTCCTCGGCCAGCCGGTCGGACGCGGCCATGCGCGGTCCGGCAAAGCGGATCAGCAGCCCGCCCTGGTCCACCCAGCCCTGCAGGGCCTCGGCCTCGGGCAGGCCGATCTGGTCGGCCAGCACGATCACGTCGGGCGCGGCCTGTAGCACATCCGCCGCGCCCCCTTCGATCAGGTCGGTCGAGGGGGCCAGCGCCCGGCGCAGGTAATGCATGGGCGACAGCAACTGCTGGCCCTCGCGCGCGGCGCTGTCGCCGACCAGCGCGACCTTGCGCCGGCGCAGGGAATCGTCGGCCAGCACCACCGCCCCGGCCGCGCTCTGCCCGTCGATCTGAAAGCGGGTGATGCGGTTGCGCAGTTCGGAGGGCAGGTCGATGGGCACCAGCCGCTCTCCCGCCGCCGCCGCGACCGGGGCGGCCAGCGGCTTCAGCCGCGCCAACTCACGCGGCGCCCCCTGCGGGTCGACGCCATAGGCGATGACATCGGGTGCCGCGGTTCCGGTCGTACGCAGCCGCAGCGCGGGCCGGTCCCCCGGCACCGATTGCAGGGACAGGCGGGGGCCGTCGGGCGGTGCCACGGTGACCGCGCCCCGCGCCGCCAGGGCCGACAGCAGGGCGGCGCGGCCGGGATGGTCCAGACCGTCCGACAGCCACAGCACCGACAGGCCCGACGGCGCCTGCGACAGCAGCGCGTCAAGGTCCGAGGGATAGCGCGTCTCCCATGGGGCGGGCTGGACGGCGCGCAGTTGCGCGGCCAGCTCGGATGCCGGCAGGAACGGCAGCGTGGCGCTGGCCCGGCCATCCGCGACCAGCAGCGCGGCCGGCTGGCCGTCGCGCGCGGCCCGGTCCACCGCCTGCAAGGCGCGTGTCTGGCGCTGCGGCCAGTCGGGCGCGGCGGCCCAGCCCGCGTCCAGGACGATCAGCAAAGGGCCCTGCCCCGCCGGATCGGGCGCCGGTTTCCAGACCGGGCCGGCAAAGCCCAGGATCAGCGCCGCGATCGCCAGCATGCGGATCAAGAGCAGCCACCAGGGGGTATGCCGTGCCACCGGGCGGGCATCGCGCAGGCCCAGCAGCAGCCGCGTGCCGGGAAAGCGCACCAGCCGGGGCGAGGGCGGCATCGCGCGCAGGATCAGCCACAGCACCGGCAGCGCGGCCAGCGCCGCCAGCAGCCAGGGCGTTGCGAAGCCAAGAGGACCCAGGACCAGCATCAGCCCTCCAGCACCGACCAGAGCCACAGAAGCGCCTGCGCGGGCGGCGCGGCGGTGTCATGTGTGCCGAAATGCCAGCCGGCGGTCCCGGCGGCGCGGGTCAGCGCGGCGCGCCGCTCGGCCAGTCGGGCCAGATAGGCGGCGCGCAGCCCCCCCGCATCGCGGGTGTCGTGCCTGAGCGCCCCCGAGGCCGAACGGAACAGCACCGCCCCGCCATAGGGAAAGGTCTCCTCGTCGGGGTCCAGCACCTGCAGCAGTGCGCCCCGGACGCCAAGACCGGCGGCCCGGTCCAGATAGGCCAGGATCGGCGCCGGGTCGCCCAGGAAATCGTCGATCAGCACGATGCGCTGGCCGGGGCGCAGCGCCTTGGCCGGGGGCGTGTCCTCGTCCGCGGGCAGGGGCGCGCGGGCGACCAATGCCTCGGCGATCCGGTCGGCCTGCATCCGGCCCGGGCGCGGCGGCTGGCCGGCCAGGGCCACGCGCTCGCCCCCCGCCAGCAGCCCCAAGGCCAGGGCAAGCGCCAGCAGGGCGGCGCGGTCGCGCTTGGCCGGCCGGTCGGCGCCGCCCGAGAAATCCATGCCGGCAGCGGCCGAAACCCACAACACCGCCGATTGCGCCACCTGTGCCTCGCGGTCGCGGACGAACTGGCCGTCCGAGCGCGCCGACCGGCGCCAGTCGATGCTGCGCGCGGTGTCGCCCTGGGTCGCGGGCCGGTATTGCCAGAAATCCTCGCCCGCGCCGGCGCGGCGCTGGCCATGCGCGCCGGCGGTTAGGCTGGCCGCCAGCCGTTCGGCCGACAGCATCAGCGCCGGCAGGGCGGCCGAGGCGGCCTCCGCCCCCGCGCGCAGCTGATCGGCCGAGGGGCTCACGCTGCGGCCTGCATCCGGTCGCCCAGCAGCCGGGCGATGACGCCCTCGACCGTCTCGCCCCGGGCGCGGGCGGCAAAGCTCAGCGCCATGCGATGGCGCAGGACGGGGGCGGCCATCGCCTCGACATCGTCGAGCGTCGGGGCAAAGCGGCCGTTCAGCGCGGCGCGCGCGCGGGCGACCAGCGTCAGTGCCTGCGCGGCGCGCGGACCCGGCCCCCAGACCAGCGTCTCGGCAACCCATGCGGGGGCCTCGGGCGCGCCGGGGCGGGCGGCGCGCACCAGATCGAGGATGGCGTTCAGGACCGATTCGCCCACCGGCATCCGCCGGATCAGCGCCTGCGCCTGGATCAGCCCCGCCGCGTCGAAGACGGCATGGGCCGCGCCCTGTTCCGTCCCGGTGGTCGCCAGCAGGATCGCGCGTTCCGTGTCGCGGTCGGGATAATCCACGTCGATCTGCAGCAGGAAGCGGTCAAGCTGCGCCTCGGGCAGGGGATAGGTGCCTTCCTGCTCGATGGGGTTCTGGGTCGCCAGCACATGGAACGGGCGACCGAGCGGGCGATGCTCGCCCCCGATCGTCACCTCGGCCTCCTGCATCGCCTGCAGCAGCGCGGACTGGGTGCGGGGGCTGGCGCGGTTGATCTCGTCGGCCATCAGAAGCTGGGTAAAGACCGGCCCCTGGATGAAGCGAAAGGCGCGGCTGCCGTCGGGGCGCACGTCCAGCACCTCGGACCCCAGGATGTCGGCCGGCATCAGGTCGGGGGTGAACTGCACCCGCGCGCTGTCGAGCCCCAGCACCGTCGAAAGCGTATCGACCAGCATGGTCTTGCCCAGGCCCGGCTGGCCCACCAGCAGCGCGTGCCCCCCCGACAGGATCGCCGACAGAACCTGTTCGACGACGGCATGCTGCCCGACGAAGCGCCGCTCGACGCTGGCCCTTGCATCGCCAAGCCGGTTGGTCAGCGACTGGATTTCAACGACGAGTTTATCATCCTCGGCCATGACAACGCCTCTTTTCTGATCTAGGACAGCATAGGATGGGCGGCAACGGGGCTCCACTGATAATGGTTCGCAAGACTGACAATCCTGTGAGCGATGCGGCAGGGATCGCCGCGGCGGCCGGCCGTGCCTCGAAAAAGGGCCCGCCGCCGGTGCACCTGTGGGACCCGCCGTTCTGCGGGGATCTGGACATGGAGATCCGCGCCGACGGGACCTGGTTCTATCAGGGCAGCCCCATCGGGCGGCCGGCGATGGTGCGGCTGTTCGCCTCGATCCTGAAACGCGAGGGGGACGAGTATTTCCTGGTGACGCCCGTCGAAAAGGTGCGCATCCGCGTCGTGGACGCGCCCTTCGTAGCGGTGGATGCCGAGATCGGCCCGACGATCATATTCACCACCAATGTGGGCGACCAGGTGACCGCGGGTCCCGACAACGCCATCCAGATGCGTGGCACCCCCGAGGCGCCGCGTCCCTATGTCCACGTCCGGCGCGGGCTGTGGGCGCTGATTGATCGAAAGACATTTTATCGACTGGCCGATGTGGCCGCGCCCGATTCCCATGGGCGCATGATTCTGCACTCGGGTGGGGAAACCTTTCCGCTGGAGCCCTGACATGGCGCATTTTGCCGCAAACCTGACCTATCTGTTCACCGAACTGCCGATGCAGCAGCGTTTCGCCGCTGCCCGCCGCGCCGGGTTCCAGGGGGTCGAGATCCTGTTTCCCTATGACCTGGCCGTCAAGGAACTGGTGCGGTGCGCCGAAGCCACGGGGCTGGAGTTCGTGCTGCTGAACTCGCCGCCGCCGAACTGGGCGGGGGGCCCGCGCGGCTTTGCGGCCGAGCCGGGCAACGAGGCGCGCTTTCGCAGCGACTTCGACCGCGCGATCCGCTATGCCCAGGCGCTGGACGTGCAGCACGTCCACATCATGGCCGGACGCGCCGAGGGCCCGCAGGCGCGCCGCACCATGATCGAGAACCTGAAATGGGCCGCCCGCCGCGCCCCCCGCGCCAGCCTGACGATCGAGCCGACCAACACCCAGGACATGCCCGGCTATTTCCTGAACGACTTCGACCTTGCCGCCGAGATCATCGCCGAGGTCGGCGCGCCGAACCTCGGGCTGCAATTCGACGCTTATCAGGCCCAGATGATCCATGGCGATGTGCTGGACCTTTGGCGCCGGCTGGCGCCGATCACGCGCCATGTGCAGGTTGCGGGCTTTCCCGGCCGGCACGAGCCGCGCACCGGCGACATCGACTTTGCCCGATTCTATCGGGCGCTGGACGAGGCCGGCTACGACGGCTGGATCGGCGCCGAATACACGCCCCTGACCTCGACCGAGGCCGGGCTGCGCTGGCTGCGCTCGGCCTAATAGGCGGCGCTGCCGGTGCCCGCGGGAAGCGCGCCATGGGGCAGCCAGATGGTCCTGCTTCGGGTGGCGCGGCGCAGGAATTCGCGGCCCTGCGCCTCGGGCGCGGCCCAGTCGCGCGGCTCGGGCGCCCAGACGGGGATCAGGGTTTGCGCGGCGGCGCGCTCGGTCGCGGCCAGCCCCTCGCCCTGCCCCACATGCCAGATCGCGCCGACACCGTCATGGCCGGCCAGCGTCCGGGACAGATCCTCGCGCGGGCCGGTGACGATGTTGACGACACCCCCCGGCACGTCCGAACAGGCCAGCACCTGCGCCAGCGTCAGCGCCGCCATCGGCCGGTCCTGCGAGGGCACGGCAACCACCGCATTGCCCATCGCGATGGCAGGCAGGACCAGCGACAGAAGGCCCGCCAGCGGCGCGGCATTGGGCGCGATCACGCCCATCACGCCATGCGGATCGTGCTGGACGTGGCACAGATGGCCGGGCTTGGCCGAAACCGTAGCGCCGTCGAACTTGTCGGCGAACCCGGCATAGAAAAAGCAGCGCCGGATCGCGGCCTCGGTTTCCTCGAGCGTGGCGAAGCCCGCGAATTCGGACCGCCGCAGGGCCAGGTTCTCGGCCAGGAAATACAGCACCTGCGCCCGGCCGTGCCCGCCCAGGCCCTGCCATTTGCCCAATGCGCCCTGCGCCGCCTCGACGGCGTTGCGGATGTCCTTGCGCCCGCCCAGCGGGACCAGCTCGTCCTGCGCCAGATAGCTCGCGCCGCCGTCGGGTCGCTTTTGCGCGCCGCCGATATACAGCTTCACGGTGCGGTCGATGCCCCTTTCGTCATGCGCCAGCCCATCGGGCAGGGCCGACACCGGGGCAGGCGCGGGTTCCCGGGCGGGGCGAACCGGAGGGGCGGCCAGATAGTCCAGCATCCCTTCGCGCCCGCCTTCGCGGCCATAGCCGCTGTCGCGGATGCCGCCAAAGGGCGCGGCGGCGTCAAAGACGTTGGCGCAGTTCACCCAGACCACGCCGGCCTTGATCCGCGCGGCGATGTCGGTCGCGACCGTCGCGCTTTCCGACCAGACCGAGGCGGCCAGGCCATAGCGCGTGTTGTTGGCCAGATCGACCGCCTCGTCCGGTGTCCGAAAGGTCGAAAGCGTGGCGATGGGGCCAAAAATTTCCTCGACCATGCCGGGGTTGGCGGGGGCGATGTTGCGCAGATAGCCCGGCGCGATGACGCAGCCCTGCCCCGCCGCGCCGCCGACCAGCTCCGCGCCCTCGGCCCGGGCGCGGGCCAGGATGGCAAGGATGCGGTCCCGCTGCACCGGATGGACGATGGCGCCGACATCGGTGGACTTGTCCAGCGGCGGGCCGACCCGCAGCCTGTCCATGCGGGCGCGAAGCAGCGCCTCGAACCGTTCGGCCACGCTTTCGGCGACCAGGATGCGCGAACCGGCGCAGCAGACCTGGCCCTGGTTGAACCAGACCCCGTCCACGACGCCCTCGACCGCCGCATCCAGGTCGGCGTCCTCCAGCACCACGAAGGGCGATTTGCCGCCCAGTTCCAGCGTCAGCCGCTTGCCCGAGCCGGCGACGTCTGCGGCGATGGCGCGGCCGACCTCGGTCGAGCCGGTGAAGGCGATCTTGTCCACCGCCGCCCTGACCAGCGCCTGGCCGGTGCCGCCGTCGCCGATGACGATGTTCACGACGCCGGCGGGCAGGCCGACATGGGCGCAGATCTCGGCAAAGGCCAGCGCGGTCAGGGGCGTATATTCGGCGGGCTTCAAGACCACGGTATTGCCGGCGGCCAGCGCGGGCGCGACCTTCCAGGCCAGCATCAGCAGCGGAAAGTTCCACGGGATGATCTGGCCGCAGACACCGAGCGCGCGGTGGCCGGGAAACTCGGTCTCGGCGATCTCGGCCCAGCCGGCGTGATGATAAAAATGGCGCACGACCAAGGGCAGGTCGATGTCGCGGCTTTCCCGGATCGGCTTGCCGTTGTCCAGCGTTTCCAGCACCGCCAGAAACCGCTCGCGCTTCTGGATGGTGCGGGCGATGGCATACAGGAACCGCGCCCGGTCATGGCCCGGCATGGCGCCCCAACCCCGCTGCGCCCGGCGCGCGGCGCGCACGGCCTTGGCGACGTCGCGGCCCGTTCCCTGCGTGACGCGGGCCAGTTCCTCCCCCGTCGCGGGATCGCTTGTGACGAAGGCCTCGCCCGGGCGGGTGAAGCGGCCAGCGATGAAATGGCCAAAGGTGCCGCGCTCGCGCAGCCAGTCGCGGACGGCCGAGGCATCCTCGGGGGCGGGGCCGTATTCCATGCTTTCCATGATGTCAGAGACTTTCGGCATCTTATCCTGCGGCCAGGCGATGGGACGCGGCATAGCGCCCGGTGACGTGATGGGAAATCTGGCGCTCGATATCGGCCAGAAGCGAGGATGCGCCGATGCGGAACAGATCGGGGCGCAACCAGTCGCGGCCCAGTTCCTCGGCCATCAGCACCTGCCAGTTCAACGCGTCCCTGGCCGTCCGCAACCCGCCGGCGGGCTTGAAGCCCACGGCAACGCCGGTCGCGTCGCGATAGTCGCGGATCGCGCGCAGCATGACCAGGCTGACCGGCAGCGTGGCGTTCACCGGCTCTTTCCCGGTCGAGGTCTTGATGAAATCGGCGCCCGCCTGCATGGCGACATGGCTGGCGCGGGCCACCGTGGTCAGGGACTTGAGTTCCCCGGTCGCTAGGATCGCCTTCATCAGCGCGGGCCCGCAGGCTTCGCGCATGGCGCAAAGCTCGTCGTAAAGCGCCGACCATTCGCCGCGCAGGGCAAGGCCGCGCGAAATGACGATGTCGATTTCGTCGGCGCCCATGTCCAGCGCATAACGGATCTCGGCCAGGCGCAGGTCCAGCGGCATCAGCCCGGCCGGAAAGCCGGTCGCGACCGACGCCACCGGGATGGCCGCGCCCTGCAGCGCGCGCTTTGCCGCCGCGACCATGGTGGGATAGACGCAGACCGCGCCGGTCGTCAGCCTGCCGACGCCAAGCGCCTTAAGCTGCCCCGCGTCGACGGGCTGGCGCGCCTTGGCGCAAAGCCGCGCCACGCGGTCGGGGGTGTCGTCGCCCGACAGCGTCGTCAGGTCGATGCAGCGCACCGCATTCAACAGCCAGGCCGCCTGCCAGTCGCCCTTGAGACTGCGCCGCGCGGTCAGGGTCGCGGCACGACGCTCGGCCGCCGGGGTGTTGACGGCGATCCGGGCAAAGGCCTCGGGACGGAACGGGGTGCCGGGGTTGCGTCCTTCGGCCATGCCTAGCGCCTGTTCCACCAGCGCGACAGCCGCCCCCGCGCCCTGTCCCCCGCCGCGTCGGCCGAGGCCAGCGCCGGATCGATGCTGCGTTCGCGGAACTGGTTCCACATCCGCCAGATCAGCGCCAGCAGCGCCCCCAGCACCAGCAGGATCAGCACCGCGGGCCAGTTGAAGGGCCGCACGTCGGGCCCCGCGACCGGCCGGATCGAGATCGCATTGGGATAGATCGACAGCCACGACACCCGCCAGCCGTACGAGGTGACGCTGACCCATTGCGGATCGGCCGAGGTCGACCGCAGGTCCGTCGCCCGCGCATGCAGGTTCGAACTGTCGTATTTGAAATAGGGCGGCCAGATCCAGCCAGTGTCCTCGTTGCGATAGACATAGGGCCGTCCGCTGGGGCGCACCGTGTCGATGAAGCGCACGTCGCGCTGGCCCTGGGCGTTCTGCACGGTGCCGGTGTCGGGCGAGGCATAGAAGATGCGGTTCGCGCCGATGTCGGTCAGCCGGTTGTAGGTGTTGGTGATGCGCACCGTCTGCCGCGACGGCAGGGCATAATCCAGAAACAGGAATACGGCGATGCCGAACAGCACCCCCAGGACGGTCAGGAACCAGCGCATCGGCGCCCCCTCAGTTGTAGTTCACAAGGACGATGATCGCCGCAATCGCGACCACCGGCAACACCAGCACCAGAAGCGCAAGCCGGGCGCGCAGCGTTCGGCGAAAGCCGATCATGGAACGCCGCACGAATTCGCGCCGTTCCGGGGAATCGCCCGCGCGATCCGGGTGGCGGCGGTCCCATTCCTCTTCCAGCGCCTCGCCCCGCGTGCTGCGCAGATAGGCCGTCAGCAGCGCATAGAAGATCAGCTCGATGACCAGCACCATGCCGATCAGGCGCAAAAAGGCAAACATTTCCGCGGTGCTCCCCGGTGGTTCTGGCGCATGGAAGGCCGGACGCGCGCCGCTGTCAATCGCTGCCGTCGGGGATTTTCCCGGCCCGGCGGCTGTGGCATGATCGCCCGAAACCAAGCGAGCCGCCCCATGTCCGAACGCCTTTCCATCAGCGCCCTGGTGTTTTTCGTCATCATGGCGCTGCTGGGCGCCTATTTCGCCTTTGCGGCCGTGCAGGGGCCCTCGGGGGTGCTGCGGCGCGAACAGCTGCGCGCCGACACCCGCGAACTGGTCGCCCAACGCGACAAGCTGCAGGCCGAGGTGGACCGCATGCGCAACCTGACGCGCCGGCTGTCGGACGAATACCTGGACCTGGACCTGCTGGACGAACGCGCCCGCGACGTGCTGGGCTATATCCGGCCCGACGAAATCATCGTCCGCTAGGGGCCTCGGGCGGCGCCCTGCCCAATTTCCGCGCGCCCGCAGATCGCAGGTTTACATTTCCGCGAACTCCGTCCTAGAAGTAGTTTAACGCTGAACTATTCCTGTGCCAAGGAGGGGGCCCGCATGGTCAGAAAGCCAGCAGCCAAGGAAAGCACGTCCAACGTCTCGCGCGACGAGCTTTTGAAATACTACCGCGACATGCTTCTGATCCGTCGATTCGAGGAAAAGGCCGGCCAGCTTTACGGCATGGGCCTGATCGGCGGCTTCTGCCACCTGTACATCGGCCAGGAAGCCGTGGTCGTGGGCCTGGAGGCCTGCGCCAAGGACGGCGACAAGCGCATCACCAGCTATCGCGACCATGGCCACATGCTGGCCTGCGGCATGGACGCCAAGGGCGTCATGGCCGAACTGACCGGCCGCGAGGGCGGATATTCCAAGGGCAAGGGCGGCAGCATGCACATGTTCAGCCGCGAAAAGCATTTCTACGGCGGTCACGGCATCGTCGCGGCGCAGGTGCCGCTGGGCGCGGGCCTGGCCTTCGCCGACAAGTACCTTGGCAACGACAACGTCACCTTCACCTATTTCGGCGACGGCGCGGCCAACCAGGGCCAAGTCTACGAGACCTACAACATGGCCGAGCTGTGGTCCCTGCCGGTGGTTTTCGTGATCGAGAACAACCAGTACGCCATGGGCACCTCGATGTCGCGCTCGACCAAGTCGACGACGCTTTACGGCCGGGGCGAAGCCTTCGGCATCGCGGGCGAACGGGTGGACGGCATGGACGTGCTGGCCGTCAAGGCCGCCGGCGAAAAGGCCGTGGCCCACTGCCGCGCGGGCAAGGGCCCCTATATCCTGGAAGTGATGACCTATCGCTATCGCGGGCATTCGATGTCGGACCCGGCGAAATACCGCACCCGCGAGGAAGTCCAGAAGATGCGCGACGAACGCGACGCCATCGAACACGTGCGCGACCTGCTGCTGACCGGCAGCCACGCCTCCGAGGACGACCTGAAGGCGATCGACAAGGAAATCAAGGATATCGTCAACGAATCCGCCGAGTTCGCCAAGGAAAGCCCGGAACCCGCGCTGGATCAGCTGTGGACCGACATCTATGCCGAAGACCTGCCGCAAGGCTCGGCCACCGAGAACGCCTGAGGGAGGGGAACAACAATGGCAACCGAAATCCTGATGCCCGCCCTGTCGCCGACCATGGAGGAAGGCACGCTGGCGAAATGGCTGAAGAAGGAAGGCGATGCGGTCAAGGCCGGCGACATCATCGCCGAGATCGAGACCGACAAGGCCACGATGGAGTTCGAGGCCGTGGATGAAGGCATCCTGGGCAAGATCCTGATCGGCGAAGGCAGCCAGGGGGTCAAGGTGAACACCCCCATCGCGGTTCTGGTCGAGGAAGGCGAATCCGTAAGCGACGTGCAGGCCGAGGCGCCCAAAGCCGAAGCCGCCCCCGCCGAGGCGAAGTCCGAAGCCCCCGCGCAATCCGCCGTCGAAACCGTCAAGACGCCTGAGCCCGACCGCAGCCCCGACTGGCCGGAAGGCACCAGGATGAAGTCCATGACGGTGCGGGAAGCCCTGCGCGAGGCCATGGCCGAGGAGATGGAACGCGACGACACCGTGTTCCTGATGGGCGAGGAGGTCGGCGAATACCAGGGCGCCTACAAGATCAGCCAGGGCCTTCTGGACAAGTTCGGCCCGCGCCGCGTCGTCGACACCCCGATCAGCGAGATCGGCTTTGCCGGCATCGGCACCGGCGCCGCGCTGGCCGGGCTGCGCCCCATCGTCGAGTTCATGACCTTCAACTTCGCGATGCAGGCCATCGACCACATCATCAACTCGGCCGCCAAGACGCTGTACATGTCCGGCGGCCAGATGGGCTGTCCCATCGTGTTCCGCGGCCCGAACGGCGCCGCCGCCCGCGTGGGCGCCCAGCACAGCCAGGATTACGCCGCCTGGTATGCCCAGATCCCCGGCCTCAAGGTGGTGATGCCCTATTCGGCGGCCGATGCCAAAGGCCTGCTGAAACAGGCGATCCGAGACCCGAACCCGGTGATCTTCCTGGAAAACGAGATCCTCTACGGCCGCTCGTTCGAGGTGCCGGACCTGCCGGACTTCACCATCCCCTTCGGCAAGGCGCGCATCGCGCGGACCGGCAAGGACGTGACCATCGTCAGCTTCGGCATCGGCATGGCCCATGCGCTGGAAGCCGCCGACAAGCTGGCCGAGGACGGGATCGAGGCCGAGGTGATCGACCTGCGGACCCTGCGCCCGCTGGACTATGGCACCATCCTTGAATCGGTCAAGAAGACCAACCGCTGCGTGACGGTCGAGGAAGGCTTCCCCGTGGGCGCCATCGGCAACCACCTGTCGGCCTATATCATGGAAAACGCCTTCGATTATCTCGACGCGCCGGTCATCAACTGCACCGGCAAGGACGTGCCCATGCCCTATGCCGCGAACCTGGAAAAGCTTGCGCTGGTCACCGCCGACGAGGTGGTGCAGGCCGTCAAAAAAGTCACCTACAAGTAAGGGGTTATCAAGATGCCGACAGAAATCCTGATGCCCGCCCTGTCCCCGACGATGGAGGAGGGCACGCTGGCCAAATGGCTGGTCAAGGAAGGGGACGAGGTCAAGTCCGGCGACATCCTGGCCGAGATCGAGACCGACAAGGCCACGATGGAGTTCGAGGCCGTCGACGAGGGCAGGATCGGCAAGCTGCTGGTCGCCGAGGGCTCGGCCGGGGTCAAGGTGAACACCCCCATCGCGGTCCTGCTGGAAGAGGGCGAGGACGCCTCGGCGGTGTCGTCCGCCTCCACCGCATCGTCCGATGCTTCCGCGCCCAAGCCCCAGGCCGACGCCGAACGCTCTGCCGCCGAAAAGGGCTATGGCGGTCCGATCGGCGCGCCGGTCGCGGGCGATCTGGCCACCGGCAAGGCCGGCGCCGCCCAGCCGGCCCCTGCTGCCGGCGGCCGCGTCTTTGCCTCGCCGCTGGCACGTCGCATCGCGGCGGAAAAGGGCATCGACCTGGGCGCGATCACGGGTTCCGGCCCGCACGGCCGCATCGTCAAGGCCGACGTGGAAGGCGCCAAGCCCGGCGCCGCCAAGCCCACTGCTGCCAGCGCAGCCCCGGCAGCCCCGGCCGCGCCCGCCCCGGCCAAGGCCCCCGCGGCCGCCGCCCCGACCGGCCCTTCGGCCGAAACCATCCTGAAAATGTATGCCGACCGCGAAACGACCGAGGTTGCGCTCGACGGCATGCGCCGCACCATTGCCGCGCGTCTGTCGGAAGCCAAGCAGACCATCCCGCATTTCTACCTGCGCCGGTCTGCCAAGCTCGACGAGCTGATGAAGTTCCGCGCCATGCTGAACAAGCAGCTGGAAGCGCGCGGCGTGAAGCTGTCGGTCAACGACTTCATCATCAAGGCCTGTGCGCTCGCCTTGCAAGAGGTGCCCGATGCCAATGCCGTCTGGGCCGGCGACCGCATCCTGAAGCTGAAGCCCTCTGACGTGGCCGTGGCCGTCGCGATCGAAGGCGGCCTCTTCACCCCGGTCCTCAAGGACGCGCAGCAAAAGACGCTGTCCGCCCTCTCGACCGAGATGAAGGACCTGGCCAACCGCGCCAAGACGAAAAAGCTCGCCCCCCACGAATACCAGGGCGGCAGCTTCGCGATCTCGAACCTCGGCATGTTCGGGATCGAGAATTTCGACGCGGTGATCAACCCGCCGCATGGCGCGATCCTTGCCGTCGGTGCCGGCATCCAGACGCCGGTGGTCGAGAATGGCGAGGTGGTGATCCGCAACGTCATGTCCATGACGCTTTCGGTCGATCACCGCGTGATCGACGGCGCGCTCGGGGCGCAACTCCTGCAAGCCATCGTGAACCATCTGGAAAACCCGATGGGCATGCTGGTCTGAACGGGCGGAAACCCGGACCAATCGAAAGGGGCGCCGCGGCGCCCCTTTTTGGTTTCCTTGTTGTCGAAATACCCCGCAGGGGGTCCGGGGGACGCGAAGTCCCCCGGGGCCGCGAGACGCAATTCAGCCCAGGGCCTCCTCGATGGCGCCGACAAAGGCATCCAGGTCGTCCGGGTTGCGGCTGGTGATGATGCCGCCGTCCACCACGACCTTCTCGTCGACCACCTCGGCGCCGGCGTTCTTCATGTCGGTACGGATCGAGCCATAGCTGGTCAACCGTCGGCCCTTGGCAAGCCCGGCCTCGGCCAGCAGCCAGGGGGCGTGGCAGATTGCGGCCACGGGCTTGCCGGCCGCGGCAAAGTCGCGGATCAGCGCGATGGCCTTGTCGTCCTGGCGCAGCGTATCGGGGTTGATGACGCCGCCCGGCAGGACCAGCACGTCGTAATCCCCCGCGCGCGCGTCCGCGATGGCAAGCCCGGCCTCGACCGTCTTGCCCCAGTCCTTCTTGTCCCAGGCCTTGATCGGTCCCGCCTCGGGCGCGGCGATATCGACGCGGTGGCCGGCCTCGCGCAGCTTTTCCAGGGGCACGAACAGTTCCGACTGCTCGAACCCGTCCGACGCCATGATAAGAACATCTGCCATGAGGCATCTCCGTTCAGGTGATAGGGATGGCCTACCAATGTTTCGCCCCGCGCGCGGGTTCCGCTATTCCGCCGGGTCGGACGCGGCGTTCAGGCCGATGCGGCGCGCCAGCCAGCGCCCGGCCCGCACCTGTCCCCCATGGATCAGCGAGAACAGCGAGGGCACGAACAGCAGAGACAGCAGCGTCGACAGCAAAAGCCCGCCGATCACCGCGATGGCCATGGGGGCACTGAACTCGGCCCCCTCGCCCCGCCCCAGCGCCGAGGGCACCATGCCCGCCGTCATGGCGATGGTCGTCATCACGATGGGACGCGCCCGCTTGTGGACCGCGTCCAGGATCGCGGCGCGCTTCTCGACGCCCCGGTCGATGCCGCTCAGCGCGAATTCGACCAGCATGATCGCGTTCTTGGTCACGATCCCCATCAGCATCAGGAACCCGATCACCACCGCCATGCTGATCGAATTGCCGGTCAGGAACAGCGCCAGGATCGCCCCCCCGATCGCCAGCGGCAGCGACATCAGGATCGAGACCGGAACGACAAAGCTGTGGAACAGCAGCACCAGCACCACATAGGTCAGCATCACCCCCGATATCATGGCGACGGCAAAGGCCTCGAACACCTCGGCCATGATCTCGGCGTCGCCCGAGGGCTGGATGCGGGTGCCGGGCGGCAGGTCCACCGTCTTCTGCAACTCGGCCACCTGGGCGTTCACCGGCCCCAGCAGGGCGCCGTCCACCAGGTTCGCCGACACTTTGGTCTGGTAACGCCGGTCATAGCGTTCGATCTGGGTGGCCCCGGCCGACAGGGACACGTCGGCCACCGCCTCCAGCGGGACCGGCCCGGCGGAGCTGGGCACCCGCAGGTCGCGCAGGCTCATCAGGTCGCGCCGCGCCGCATGGTTCAGGCGGACCATGATGGGGATCTGCTCGGTGCCCGTATTGAACTTGGCCAGGTTCGATTCCGTATCGCCCAGGGTCGCCACGCGCAGCGTGGTCGCAAGCGCGCTGGCCGTCACGCCCAGTTCCGCCGCCACGCCGTCGCGCGGATGGATGCGGATCTCGGGGCGCTGCAGCGCGGCCGAGGATGTGACTCCCTCCAGGCTCGGCAGGGTCTTCATCGCGGCCATCAGCCGCTCGGCGGCCTCCGTCGCCGCCGCCTCGGTCTCGCCCAGGACCGAGATTTCCAGGTCGCTCGCCCCGGCCTCGTTCTGGAAGTTGATCCGCAGGTCGGGCATCTCGGCCAGGTCGTGCTTCAGCGCATCCTCGATCTGGAAGCTCGAGCGTTCGCGGCTGTCCTTGGGGCCATAGTTCACCATGATCTTGGCGTCGGTCACGTCGCCGTCGCCGCCGTTCACGAAGACCGCCCGCACCTCGGGCTCCTGGGCGATCCGGGCCGAGACGCGGCGCGCGGCATCCTCGGTCTCGGCGATGGTGGAACCGGGCGGCGTCTCGACCGTGATCTGGCTGCGGCCCACGTCCTGGGCCGGGATGAATTCGGTCGGCAGCAGGGTCGCCGACCAGATCGAGGCGGCAAAGACCCCCAGGCCCAGGACCAGCGTCACCCCGCGATGCGCCAGGGTCCAGTCCAGCACCCGCATCAGGGCGCGCAGAAGCAGGCCGTCGCGCTCCTCCGCCGCGTGATGGCCGGTGCGGCGCAGCAGATAGGCCGCCATCATCGGCGTGACCAGCCGCGCCACCAGCAGCGAGAACAGGACCGACACCGCGACCGTCAACCCGAACTGCTTGAAATACTGCCCCGGGATCCCGCCCATGAAGCTGACCGGCGCAAAGACCGCGACGATGGAAAAGCTGATCGCGATGACGGTCAGGCCGATCTCGTTCGCGGCCTCCATGCTGGCCTCGTAGGGGGGTGTGCCCATGGTGATGTGGCGCACGATGTTCTCGATCTCGACGATGGCGTCGTCGACCAGGATGCCGGTGACCAGGGTGATCGCCAGCAGGCTGATGCCGTTCAGCGTGAAGCCCAGCCAGTGCATGACAAAGAAGGTCGGTATGATCGACAGGGGCAGCGCCACCGCCGCGATGACGGTCGCGCGCCAGTTCCGCAGGAACAGGAAAACGACGATCACGGCCAGCGCCGCGCCTTCGTACAGCGTCTCCATCGCGCGGTGATAGCTGGCGGCGGTGTGGGTGGTGGCGTCGTCGATCAGCTCGATCCGTGTGCCGGGGTGGCGGGCCTCGATCTCGGCCACGCGGGCCTTGGTGCCGTCCCCGGCCACCAGGTCGGATTCGCCCGTGCCGCGAAAGACGCCGAAGGCCACGACCGGACGCCCGTCCAGCAGGGCAAAGCTGCGCTCTTCGCTGGGGCCTTCGCTGACCTGGCCCAGCTGGTCCAGCCGCACCGTGCGGCCGCCACCGATCAGGATGGGCGTGGCGGCAAGCCGCGCCACGTCCTCTGCCCCGCCAAGCGCGCGGATGGAATATTCGGTGCCGGCCAGGTCGCCGCGCCCGCCGCCCATGTCGATGTTCTTGGCCCGCAACTGGTCCGAGACCTCGGCCGCGGTCAGCCCCATGGCCTGCACCCGGCCTGGGTCCAGCTCGACATTGACCTGCCGGTCGGCGCCGCCGATGCGGGTGATGCTGGCGACCCCCGGCACGGTGGTCAGGTCGCGCGCCACCACGTCGTCGACGAATTGCGACAGCTGCTCCATCGACTGGCCGGGGTTGCTGACGGCATAGGTCAGGATCGCCATGCCGCTGACGTCGATGCGCTTGACCAGCGGCTCCACGATGGATTCGGGCAGGTCGGCGCGGACATTGGCCACCGCGTCCTTGACGTCGTTCACCGCGCGGTCGGTGTTCGTCTCAAGCTCGAACTCGACATAGAGATGCGCCGCGCTGTCGGTCGCGGCCGAGGTGATGTGCCGCACCCCGGTGATCGAGGCCAGCGAATCCTCGATCGGCTGGATGACCTGCCGCACCAGTTCCGAAGGCGCCGCACCGGGCTGGCTGACCGTGACCTGCACCAGCGGCAGGTCGATGTTCGGCATCGCCGTGACCGCCAGCCTGTTGAAGCTGTAAAGCCCCACCAGCAGCAGCACCAGAAAGATCGCGATGGGCGGCACCGGGTGGCGGATCGACAGGGCGGAAAAGTTCATGGCTGCGACCCCGGCGCCGCGCGGACCGGATCGCCCGTGCGAAAGAACGCGCCGGCGCGGGCGATGACCTGCTCGCCCGCCTCGAGCCCCTCCAGGATCTCGCGCCGGTCCTGCCAGACAAGGCCCGCGCGGACCGGGCGGGTTTCCACGACGCCGTTCCGCACGACCTGCACCCGCTCGCCCCTCTCGTCGGCGAGCACCGCCGACAGCGGCACGGTCAGCGCCTCGCGCCGGTCGGTGACGATCCAGCCGCTGGCGAACAGGCCCAGCCGCAGGCCCGGCGCAGGGTCGAGCGCAATGCGCGCCTGCCCCAGCCGCGTCGCGGGATCGACCCGCGCCGGCACCAGCCGCACCCGGCCCGCCACATCGCCCAGGCCCGAGACCCGGATCTCGGCCGGATCGCCGGGCTTGACCTGCCCCAGCGCGGTTTCGATCACATCGGCCGCCAACTCGATCTCGCCCCGCGCGACCAGCTGGAACATGGGTTCGCCAGCCGAGCCGGACAGCGCGCCGATCTCGGCATTGCGGGCGACGACGATGCCATCCACCGGGGCGGTGATCCGGGCGTGGCCCAGGTTCAACGCCGCGATCCTTTGGGCCGCCCTGGCCTGGGCCACGGCGGCGCGCGCCACCCCCAGCCCTTCGCGGGCCGAGGCCAGCGCCGCGGCGGCCGAGGCCTCGGTCGCAATGGCCTGGTCCAGCACCGCCTGGCTGGCGCTGCCGCTTTCGCGCAGGCTGCGGGTGCGCTGCAGGATGGCGGCGGCTTCGGTCAGCGCCGCCTCGGCGCTGGCGATCTGGCTTTCGGCCTGGCGCTCGGCCGCGGTGGCGCGGGCATGTTCGGCATCGGCCTGGGCAAGCTGCGCGCTCAGCGCCGCATCGTCCAGACGCGCCAGCACATCGCCCGCCTTGACGCGGTCCCCGACCTCGGCCCGCAGTTCCCGGATCTCGTAGCCCGCGACATTGGCATGGACCTGCACCGGGTCGCGCGCGACAAGCGAGCCCGTGACCGGCACCCGGACCTCGATGGTGCTTCGCGCGACCGGGGCGAGGGAGACGACCGGCGCCTCCTGCCGCAGGACGGCGGCATCGGCCTCTTGCGCCCGAACCGGACCCGGCGGGGCGGCCAGCATCAGGGCCAGCAGCATTCCAATCCTGCCGAACCCGGCCATCCCGCTCTCCCCTTCTGCGACTGCCCTTAGATAGGCTGGCAGGGCGGCAGCAACAATCCCGGCTAGAAGGCCACGCTGACCCCCGGCAAACGCAATTCCGCGATCAGTTCGCGCAATTCCTGCCGGGCGGCGATATTGGACATGGAAAGCTGCTCGGTCCCGATGTCGCGCAGGTCCAGCAGGGTCAGGCCGCGCGGGAACAGTTCGCGAAAGATCACCCGCTCCGAAAAGCCCGGCGCCACACGAAAGCCGATGCGTTTCGACAGCGTCTCCAGCGCGCCGCCGACCTTGCGCTTGTTGTGCATGGCCTGGGTGCCCAGCCGGTTCCTCAGCACCAGCCAGTCGATCGGCCCCGCCCCGGCCTGTCCGCGCAGCTGCCGCGCGCCCCAGACCATCTCGGCATAGATCGAGGGGCCCAGTACCTTGCCTTCGGGCGACATGCGCGCCAGCAGGTCGAAGTCGATGAAGCTGTCGTTCATCGGCGTGATCAGCGTATCGGCCAGGCTGTGCGCCATCTGGCTAAGCCGCGTGTGCGAACCGGGGCAGTCCAGCAGGATGAAATCGCAATCGGGCTCAAGCGCGGCGACGGCGTGGGACAGCGGGTCCGGGCCCTCGGGCTCCAGCGCGCCCAGCCGCGGCGTCGGCAGGTCCAGCCCTGCGTCCTTCAGGAAATGCAGGCGGTTTTCCAGATAGCGGGCAAAGCTGCGCTGGCGCACGTCCAGGTCCAAGGCACCCACCCGATGCCCCATCCGCGCCAGCGCCGTCGCCACATGCATCGAGGTGGTGGACTTGCCCGAGCCGCCCTTTTCGTTCCCGACGACGATGATATGCGCCATGAATCCCCCCGTGTCCTGCGGTTTGCCCGGGCAGGACCATAGGGCCGGGCACCGCGCTTGAAAAGCGCGGGATTCGCCGCTGCATGACCCGCGCGCTTCCCGCCAACAAGCGGCCTTCCGATGTCAAGCTGATGATTTTCAACGTGATTATATCACGACAATCGCAATAGATTTTTCTCTTGAAAAAGACGATCAACCATGTCGTTATATAGCTGTCAGGACCGTCCCACGGTCATCGCTGGAAAGGAGCCAAGGATGTCCATGCTGAACCATCTGTCGGCCTTGGCCGACCGCGCCATCCGGGCCACGACGCCCTTTTCGCCGCGCTACAGCGTGGCGTGATCGACCGACGCACGGGCAGGCCCCATACCATCTCGGGGATTCCGCTGGTGGTGATGACAGCCGAGCCCGTCACCGCGTCCCACGAATTGATGCGCAACCGCGACCCGGGGGTGTGGGACATCTTCATCGAACGCATGGACCGCAACGGAGCCATCCAGTGATCCGCTTTCCCCTGATCCCTCGCAGCCAGCCCGCCGCGCCCGTCTATGCCACCATCGCGCTGTCGGCCCATCGCAGCGCCCAGGGGCCGGTCCTGCGCAGCTATCGCGACGGTCGCGTCGTGATCGATACCGGTCGGGGCCACCTGACCGGCAGGCCCCTGGCCAGTGAAGCGCCCGAGCTTCCGGTCTGGACGCCCCTTCTGTTCGTCGGCATGGTCTGATCCCCGGCCAGCCGGGGGCCTGCACCCCTGCCCCGCCCGCAGCGCCCACCCTGCGGAGCAGCCAAAGAAAAACGCCGCCCGGATCGGGGCGGCGTTCGCATTTTCGCGGGGGCGGTGCTTAGAAGCCCAGGCCCGCGTATTTGTTCTTGAACTTCGACACGCGGCCGCCGGTGTCCATCAGCTTGGCCGAGCCGCCGGTCCAGGCGGGGTGCACGGTCGGGTCGATGTCCAGCGTCATGGTGTCGCCTTCCTTGCCCCAGGTCGAACGCACCTGATAGGTCGTGCCGTCGGTCATCTTCACGGTGATGAAGTGATAGTCGGGATGGGTATCTGCTTTCATGGCGCGTCTCCTCAGGCCTTGGCTTCGGCTTTGGGCTTGTAGTTGGTGACTTCGGCGATACGGGCCGATTTGCCGCGGCGGTCGCGCAGGTAGTACAGCTTGGCGCGGCGGACACGGCCGCGGCGCACCACGGTGATCGAGTCGATGTTGGTCGAATACAGCGGGAAGACGCGCTCGACACCCTCGCCGAACGAGATCTTGCGCACGGTGAACGACGCACCGATGCCGCCGCCCTTGCGCGAGATGACCACGCCTTCGTAGTTCTGCACGCGGGTGCGGGTGCCTTCGGTCACTTTATAGCCGACGCGCACGGTGTCGCCGGCCTTGAAATCCGGGATTTCCTTGCCGAGCGAGGCGATCTGCTCGGCTTCCAGTTGGGCGATCAGGTTCATCGCTTTGGTTCCTTCGGTTGCTCGCGGTAGTCCCGCGATTGGTCTGATGCGCCCGAGAGCTGTCGGTCCTTTGCCGGGTCCACGCGGGTTTCCCCGTATGCCCGCCACAGGTCGGGGCGGCGTTCCTTGGTCAGCCTTTCGGCCATGTCGCGCCGCCATGTGGCAATAGCCGCGTGATTGCCCGAGAGAAGCACTTCCGGGATCGCGCGGCCTTCCCAAAGGGCGGGCTTCGTATACTGGGGATGTTCAAGCAGGCCGTCGGAAAAGGATTCCTCGGCCAGCGATTCCTGATTCCCCAGCACGCGCGGTATAAGGCGAACCGTCGCGTCGATCAAGACCTGAGCGGCGAGTTCGCCCCCGGTCAGGACATAATCGCCGATGCTGATCTCCTCGACCGCATGGGCGTCCAGCACGCGCTGGTCCACACCCTCGAACCGGCCGCAGATCAGCGTCATGCCCGGGCCGTTCGCCAGGGCACGGGCGCGCGCCTGGGTAAAGGGCTTGCCGCGCGGCGACAGGTAGATCACCGGCAGGCCGGGCCCCGCCTCGCGCAGGGCGGCGTCCATCACGTCGGGGCGGATCACCATGCCCGCGCCGCCGCCGGCGGGGGTGCCGTCGACGTTGCGGTGCCTGCCGATGCCGAAGGGGCGCAGGTCGGTGGTGCGCAGGTTCCACAGCCCCTCGGCCAGCGCCCGGCCGGTCAGGGACAGGCCCAGGACGCCCGGAAAAGCCTCGGGAAACAAGGTGATGACCTGGGCCGTCCAGGCGCCGCGCACCTGCGGCTCGGCCATCAGGTCGCGCGGTTGCAGACTGGCGCGGATCGACAGCCGGCCATGCGACTTGCCGCCGCCGGCGTTCGGCTGATCGGTCATGCCTGCCGCCGCAAGAGGTTCGCGCCGGTCGAGACCAGCGCCCCCAAGATCGCGCAGCCCACCGGCAGCGCCGCGTGCAGCGGACGCGGCGGCAGCAGCCCGCCCAGGTACCACGCACCCAGGCAAAGCGCGCCGCAGACCAGCAGCGCCCCGACCATCAGCCGGGGTTCGGGCGACAGGTTGCGGCCGGCCAGCAGCGGGATCAGCCCTGCCAACATGACCGGGGCAAAGACATAGGCGTTCGGATTGTCGCTGCCGGCCAGCCCCTGCAACAGGGGACCGGCCAGCATCAGCAGAAAGCCAAGCGCGAACAGGGCATTACGCATCGCCTTCCTCCTCGGGCGGGTCGGCGATGATGCGTCCGGCGGACAGGTCCACCGTCGGCACGAAGGCCCGGGTAAAGGGCAGCAGCAGCGGCTGCCGACGACCGGGACCCAGGATTTCCAGGATGTCGCCAGCCCCATGGTCATAGATCGCATGGACCTTGCCGATCGGCGCACCGCCGGTGTCGTAGACGGAAAGGCCAATCAGATCCGTATGATAGAACTCATCATCCGGCAGCGACGGCAGCCGGTCGCGATCCGCCCACAGGGTCACGCCCTTGAGCGCGTCGGCCGCCTCGCGCGTGTCGACGCCCGACAGCCGGGCGCCCAGCCCGCCCGTCACCGGCCGCGTCAGCCGCACGGTGAACGAACGTGTCCCGTCCTCGGACCAGAGCGGACCATAGGCAGCAATATCATTGGGTTGCGAGGTAAAGCTTTTCAGCCGCACCTCGCCCCGGACGCCAAAGGCGCCCGCGATCGCGCCGACACAGATCCGCTCGGGCATGGATTATTCCGACGCGGCCTCGGTGCCGGCGGCCTCACGCGCGGCGCGCTTTTCGGCACGCTCTTTCGCAGCCTTGCCCGGCTCGCCTTTCTTGAGGTTCTTGCGCTCGGTTTTCTCTTTCACGCCAGCGGCTTCCAGGAAGCGGGCGACGCGGTCCGTGGGCTGCGCGCCCTGACCCAG
Organism: Paracoccus yeei ATCC BAA-599; assembly: GCF_000622145.1. Taxonomy (GTDB): domain Bacteria; phylum Pseudomonadota; class Alphaproteobacteria; order Rhodobacterales; family Rhodobacteraceae; genus Paracoccus; species Paracoccus yeei. Next base: position 33,666 of record NZ_JHWH01000022.1, read on the forward strand.
CCAGTACTGGACGCGTTCCACGTCCATCTTGATGCGGTCTTCGGAATCCTTGGCCAGCAGCGGGTTGTAGGTGCCCAGCTTTTCCAGGAAGCGGCCGTCGCGCGGCATGCGCGAATCGGTCGCGACGATGGCGTAATGCGGGCGCTTCTTGCTGCCGCCGCGGGCCAGACGGATTTTCATTGCCATTGGGTTTTCTCCTTTGAAATGGCGGTGTTAGCCGGGCTTGGCCCGGCTGTCAGGCTTGGAAGGTCTCGTGATGCCGGATCACTTCGGCAATCACGAAATTCAGGAATTTGCGCGCGAATTCCGGGTCGAGATCGGCCTCGCGCGCGAGGCGTTCCAGCCGCTCGATCTGGCTCGCCTCGCGGGCGGGATCGGACGGAGGAAGGTCGTGTTCGGCCTTGAGGCGGCCGACGTTCTGGGTGTGCTTGAAGCGCTCGGCCAGCGTATAGACCAGGATCGCGTCCAGACGGTCGATGCTGGCGCGGTGCTCTTTCAGAAGCTGCGCGGCGCGGGCGGCGTCATCCTTCACGCGGAAAACTCCAAGCAGTTGATTTTCAAGAAAGCGGCTGTGCACCGCCCGTACACCGGGCGTACACCGGCCATGCACCGGGCGTCGCTCATGCGAAGGCCTCCGCCGGGTGGCGCCAGACGTCGCAGGGCTCGGCGCCGGGATGCGCGGCGGCGGCATCGCGCTCGGCCCCCAGCCGCCGGGCCAGCGCGGCCGAGCGGTCGTTGGCGGGCAGGATATAGCTGACGGCGGTGGTCCAGCCGAGGCTGCGGGCGGCAAAGTCGCGGGCGGCCAGCGCCGCCTCATGCGCGATGCCCCTGCCCTCGGCGGCGGCGTCCCACAGCGTCCAGCCGATCTCGGGCTCGGGCCAGCCGTCGGGAAACCAGGGCCCGATCCCGCCCAGCGCGGCACCGCTCGCGCGGTCGGTCACGGTGAACAGCCCATAGCCGCGCAGCACCCAATGGCCGATGATATGGCCGAAGGCGCGCCAGGCCAGGCCCGGCGCCAAGAGCGGCCCGCCGACCCAGACCGAGCGTTCGGATGCGGCAAAGTCACGCCAGACCGGCCAGTCGCCAGCCTGCGGCGCGCGCAGGACCAGACGCTCGGTCGTCAGCACAGGCGTGTCGGAAAGCGTGATCACCTATTTCTTCCCGAACAGCCCGGAAAGCCCGCCGGGCAGGTTCATGCCGCCCAGCTGCCCGCCCAGGCCCTTGGGGTCCTGCAGCATCTTGGTCGCCTCGGCCATCTGGGCCGGATCGACATTGGCCATGTCGGGCAGGCCGCCACCCTTGCCGGCCATGGCGCGCATGGCCTGCTTCAGCATGCCGCCCTTGCCCATCTTGCCCAGCTTCTTCATCGTGTCGGCCATCTGCTTCTGCATCTTCAGAAGCTTGTTCAGCTCGGCCACGTCCATGCCGGCGCCGGCGGCGATCCGCTTCTTGCGGCTGGCCTGCAGCATGTCCGGGTTGGCGCGTTCCTTTTTCGTCATCGAGTTGATCAGCGCGATCTGGCGCTTCAGCGCCTTGTCGTCGAGCCCGGCCGATTCGGCCTGCTTGGCCATCTTGCCCATGCCGGGCATCATGCCCATGATCGACTGCATGCCGCCCATCTTGATCATCTGCTCAAGCTGGTTCTTCAGGTCGTTCATGTTGAACAGACCCTTCTGGAAGCGCTTCATCATGCGCTCGGCCTGCTCGACCTCCAGCACCTCCTGCGCCTTCTCGACCAGGGCGACGATGTCGCCCATGCCGAGGATGCGGCCGGCGATGCGCTGCGCATCGAAGACCTCGAGGGCGTCCATCTTTTCGCCCAGGCCGACAAAGCGGATCGGCTTGCCGGTGACGGCCCGCATCGAGAGCGCCGCGCCCCCGCGCCCGTCGCCGTCCATCCGCGTCAGCACGACGCCTGTGACACCGACCTTGGCGTCGAATTCGCTGGCGACATTGACGGCGTCCTGGCCGGTCAGACCGTCGACGACCAGCAGCGTCTCGCGCGGGCTGGCCACGTCGCGGACCGCCTGGACCTCGTCCATCAGGACTTCGTCGATGTGCAGCCGACCGGCGGTGTCGAGCATGTAGACGTCATAGCCGCCCAGGGACGCCTGCTGCTTGGCGCGTTTCGCGATCTGGACCGCATTCTCGCCCGGCACGATCGGCAGGGTGTCGACGCCAATCTGGCTGCCCAGGATCGCCAGCTGCTCCATCGCGGCCGGGCGGTTGGTGTCCAGGGACGCCATCAGCACGCGCTTCTTCTCGCGGTCCTTCAGGCGCTTGGCGAGCTTTGCCGTGGTGGTGGTCTTGCCCGAGCCCTGCAGCCCGACCATCAGGATCGGCGCCGGCGGGCTGTCGATGCGCAGCGCGTCGGGCGCGCCCTCGCCCTGCAGGACCTTGATCAGCTCGTCATGGACGATCTTGACGACCTGCTGGCCCGGCGTCACCGATTTCGTGACGGCCGCGCCGGTGGCCTTGGCGGTGACCGACTTCACGAAGCTGCGCGCCACGGGCAGGGACACGTCGGCCTCCAGCAGGGCGACGCGCACCTCGCGCATGGCGGCGGCGACGTCGTCCTCGGACAGCGCGCCCTGCTTGGTCAGCCGGTCGAAGACGCCTCCAAGGCGGTCGGACAGGTTTTCAAACATCGGCGGCCCTCCAGTGGTTTGCCGTTTGCCCCGGAAGCGGGACGCGATAGGCAGAGACGCCCCCGTGGGCGCAACGCGCTGACGGGGGGCGATCCCCGGCCGAGCCAGGGACCGGAAGGGCAGACCTTCCGGGAATCCGGGGATGCATAGTCCAGATGGCGGCGCGAGTCAACCGGACGCGCCCCGCCCCGACGTCCCGCCTGGCCAGCGGTCGCGACCGGGTATTTCAGCAACAAGGAAACGCCAGGGTCTTCCTTGTTGCCCAAATACCCATGCGGCGCCCGCCACGGGCTCAGGCGGCTGCCTCCTTGGGCGCGACCAGGGCCACGATGTCCATCATGATGCGGTTCAGTTCGAAGTCCTTGGGGGTATAGACGCGGGCCACGCCCATGGCGCGCAGCCGGGCGGCGTCGTCGTCGGGGATGATGCCGCCGACGACCACCGGCACCTGCGCCAGCCCCGCCGCGCGCATCCGCTCCATCAGGTCCTCGATCAGCGGCAGGTGGCTGCCCGAGAGGATGGAGAGGCCGACGATATGGGCGTCCTCCTCGGCCGCGCGGGCGACGATCTGCTCGGGCGTCAGGCGGATGCCTTCATAGGTGATGTCCATGCCGCAATCGCGGGCGCGGAAGGCGATCTGCTCGGCGCCGTTCGAATGGCCGTCGAGGCCCGGCTTGCCGACCAGGAACTTGAGCCGCCGGCCCAGGCGATGGCTGACCGCATCCACCGCCTCGCGGATCGGCTCGAGCCCCTCGGTGCGGTTCGAGGGCGATTGCGACACGCCCGTGGGCCCGCGGTATTCGCCGTGGACCTCGCGCATGACCTGGGCCCATTCGCCGGTCGTGGCCCCGGCCTTGGCGGCGGCGATGGAAAAGGGCATCACGTTCTGGCCCCTCTGCGCGGCATCGCGCAGCGCGGCGAGGGCGGCACGGGCGGCCGTCTCGTCGCGGGCTTGCCGCCAGGCCTGCAGCCGGGCGATCTGGTCCTGTTCCACCGCCGGATCGACGACCATGATGCCGCCGTCGCCCGCGGTCAGCGGCGAGGGCTCGCCCTGCTGCCAGCGGTTGACGCCCACGACCACCGTCTCGTTCGCCTCGATCCGGTTCAGCCGCGCGGCGTTCGATTCGACCAGCCGCGACTTCATGTATTCGATGGCGGCGATGGCGCCGCCCATCTGGTCCAGCGTCGCCAGCTCTGACCGCGCACCCTCCTTCAGCTCCTCGACCTTGGCGGCGATGGCCGGATTGCCGTCGAAAAGATCGCCGTATTCCAGCAGGTCGGTCTCATAGGCGACGATCTGCTGCATCCGCAGCGACCATTGCTGGTCCCAGGGCCGAGGCAGGCCCAGCGCCTCGTTCCAGGCCGGCAGCTGCACGGCGCGGGCGCGGGCGTTCTTGGACAGCACCACGGCCAGCATTTCCAAGAGGATGCGATAGACGTTGTTTTCCGGCTGCTGCTCGGTCAGGCCGAGGCTGTTCACCTGCACGCCGTAGCGGAAGCGGCGGAATTTCTCGTCCTCGATGGCGTAGCGGTCGCGGCAGATCTCGTCCCAGAGTTCGGTAAAGGCGCGCATCTTGCACAGTTCGGTCACGAAGCGGATGCCGGCGTTCACGAAGAAGCTGATGCGGCCGACCATAGCCGGGAAATCCTGCGCCTCGACCTTGGTTTTCAGATCGTCCAGCACGGCGATGCCGGTCGCCAGCGCATAGGCCAGTTCCTGTTCGGGCGTCGCGCCGGCTTCCTGCAGGTGATAGGAGCAGACGTTCATCGGGTTCCATTTGGGCAGGTTCCGTGCCGTATAGGCCGCGACGTCGGTAATCATCTTCAGCGAGGGCTTCGGCGGGCAGATATAGGTGCCGCGCGACAGGTATTCCTTGATGATGTCGTTCTGCACCGTGCCTTGCAGCTTGGTCACATCGGCGCCCTGCTCTTCGGCCACCGCGATGTAAAGCGACAGGAGCCACGGCGCGGTGGCGTTGATCGTCATCGAGGTGTTCATCTGCTCGAGCGGGATCTGGTCGAACAGCGCCCGCATGTCGCCCAGGTGGCAGACCGGCACGCCGACCTTGCCGACCTCGCCCCGCGCCAGGACGTGGTCGCTGTCATAGCCGGTCTGGGTCGGCAGGTCGAAGGCCACCGACAGGCCCGTCTGCCCCTTGGCCAGGTTGGTGCGGTAGAGCGCGTTCGATTTCTCGGCCGTCGAGTGCCCCGCATAGGTGCGGAACAGCCAGGGTTTGTCCTTCTGCGCCACGACATTGCCTCGCAACTTTATTACCACAGAGGAATGGGTAGCGTAACATTGCTGCGGCGTCAATTCGCCGCAACGCAGAAAATGGGCGGCGACCTCGGCTCCTGCAGGACGCGCTGTTCATGCGGCGGAGGCGAAAGGGCGCCCTGGCTGTCGGCGCCGCTCTCCCTCCGGGGCCCGCGTCATCCGTGGGGAATGACCTTGCCCGGGTTCATCAGGTCCTTGGGGTCCAGGGCCTGCTTCAGCGCGCGCATCAGGGCGAGCTTGCCGGCGGGGGCATGGCGGGCCAGCAGGTCGCGCTTGACCTGGCCGATACCGTATTCGGCGCTGAACGTGCCCTCCATCAGCGCGGCCAGGTCGTAGATCAGCGGCGAGACGCTTGCCTCGAGGGACCGCTTGAAGCCAGGCTGGTCCGACCCTGCCGGCGCCAGGATGTTGAAGTGGACATTGCCGTCGCCGACATGGCCATAGACCGAGAGAATCGCGTCCGGTGCCTCGCGCGCGACGATGGCCGAGGCCGCCTGGATGAATTCGGCCAGGCGCGAGCTTCGCACGGCGACATCGTGCTTGACCGAGCCGCCGTGATGCACCTCGGCCTCGGGGATGCTTTCGCGCAGGGTCCAGAACGCGGCGCGCTGCTGGCCGCTGGCGGCGATGGCGCCGTCGCTGACCAGCCCCTCCTCGAACAGCTGTTCAAGGAGTGCGCTTGCCGTATCTTCGAGGTTCAGGACCGGAGAGGCGGTCGCCGCCTCGAGCAGGACGTAATGCGGGCCTGGCGCCGACAGCGGGTGGCGCAGTTCCGGCCGGGCCGAGAGCAGCAGTTGCAGGGATCTGTCCGAGAGATACTCGAACGAGGTCACCATCTCGCCCGTCTGTTCCTGCGCCATGCCCAGGATGGTCGCCAGGCTGGCGATGTCCTGGATGGCCAGGAAGGCCGTCACCGTCTGGCGCGGCTTGCGGGCCAGTTTCAGCGACACCGCGGTGATGATGCCCAGCGTGCCCTCGGCCCCCAGGAACAGCTGCTTCACGTCATAGCCCGCGTTGTTCTTGCGCAGGGGCGAAAGGTCGCTGAACAGGCTGCCGTCGGGCAGGACCACCTCGAGCCCCAGCACCAGGTCGCGCGCCATGCCGTATCGCAGCACCGACAGCCCGCCCGCATTGGTCGAGAGATTGCCGCCGATGCGGCAGGATTGCTGCGAGCCGAGCCCCAGCGGCATCAGCAGCCCGGCGTCGTCTGCGGCGTGCTGGATCTCGGCCAGAATCATGCCGGCCTCGGCGGTCAGCGACAGGTTGCCCGGATCCAGGTCGCGCAGGCGGTTCATCCGCTCGAGGCTGACGAGCAGGTCCTGGCCGCTGTCCGAGGGGGTGGCCGCCGCGCAATAGCCGGTGTTGCCGCCCTGCGGGACCAGGGCCACGCCCGCAGCCGCGCAGGCGCGGACGATGCGCTGGACCTCGGCCGTGTCGCGGGGGCGCAGCAGCGCGGGCGTGCGTCCGGTATGCTGGCGGCGGAAATCGGTGGCATAGCCGGCGATGATGTCGGGATCGCGGGTGACGATCTCGGCCGGCAGCTGGGCCAGCACCTGTTCAATGGGTTGCACGATCTGGTTTCCTCGACTTGTCTTGCCACGACCGCGAAGGGCCGCCGCTGGGGGAAGGGTTCGCAGCGCCGTCGCCTTGGGTCAGGCGTCCTCGATCAGCGATGCGAGCGGCACCGATTCCAGGTCGATCACCGTTTTCAGGACCACATAGCTGAAGTATTTCTCGATGCCGATATCGCTCTCGAGCATGGCCTCCATCGTCGCCTGATAGCGGTCGATATTGCGCACCACGAATTTCAGAAGGTAATCATAGCCGCCGCTGACCAGGTGACATTCCTTCAGCGCGCTGCATCGGCGGATGCTGGATTCGAATTTCAGGAAATCCTCGCGCCGATGGTCGAGCAGGGTGACTTCGGTAAAGACGGTGATGTGTTCGACCAGCCTGGAAAGCTGGAGCCGGGCGTTATAGCCGACGATGTAACCCGCCTTTTCCAGCCGCTTGACGCGGGACAGGCAGGGGCTGGGCGATAGGCCGACCGCCTCCGCAAGGCGAAGGTTCGTCAGCCGGCCATTCCGTTGCAGCTGCGCCAGAATGTTGATGTCGATCCTGTCGAGTTTCGGCGTCGCGGCCATGCGTGCGGGTTTTCCAATGCTTGAACCTGTCCCCGCGGCTGGTCGCCCGGGGACCCGGCAAGGGTCGGAGAAAACATAGCCCTGTTTCGGAGCGATCAAACCGACATGTTTTCATCGTGTCCATGACAGGATGTCATGGACCTTCGATGCCGGTCGGCGCGCCGCTCCGGGCTAGAAGATTTCCGATCCGACAACGGCCCCGGCGTCGGGCTGAAGCAGCATGGTCCGGCCTTCGGCGTCGGGGGCGCCCATCACCAGGATTTCGGATTTGAAGCCTGCGATGTTTCTTGGCGGCATGTTGACCACGCAGACGACCAGCCGGCCCAGAAGCTCGGCTTCGGAATAGTTCGTGATCTGCGCGCTTGACCAGCGTTCCCCGCCATCCCCGAAATCGACCCTGACCTTGTAGGAGGGATTGCGCGCGCGGGGAAAGGGCTGGACCTCGACGATCTTGCCCACGCGCATCTCGACCTTGGAAAGGTCGTCATAGGTGATTTCCGGTTTCAACACTGTCGTCCTCCGTCCGGGCGCCCTGCGCCCCTGTTCCGTTTCCAGGCCCGAAGTCACATCAGATATCCTTGCGCGTCAATGTCTTGATCGGGACATAGCCGCGGTCCAGCAGGGTCTGGATGACGATATAGCTGAAGTATTTCGAGACGCCGATGTTCTTTTCAAGAACGTCGGAAATGATGTCCTGATAGTGCAGCATGTTGCGCACCGTGAACTTGAGCAGATAATCGTACCCGCCGGAAATGAGGTGCATTTCCTGCAGATTGTCGATCTTGCGGATTTCCCGCTCGAACTTCTGGAAGTCGTCCTTGCGGTGGTCGGCCAGCGTCACCTCGGTAAAGATGATCACGCTTTCCGTCAGCTTGCCGATGTTGATCCGCGCGCGATAGCATTCGATGAAGCCGGCCTTCTCGAGCCGCTTCACCCGTTGCAGGCAGGGCGATGGCGACAGGCCGACCGCTTCGGCCAGCCTGACGTTGGTCATGCCGCTGTCGGCCTGGAGCTGCGCAAGAATGTTGATGTCGATCCGGTCCAGCTTTGGATTGTCAGCCATGCAAATCTTTCACCTCTTGCGCAGCGGCAGCATCAGCCGCGCAGTTCCGCCTGGTGTGCTTTTACCAGATCGGCCATCGAGTTGAACTGGAAGTCATACTTGGGCATTTCGCCCGGGTTCATGGTGGCGCCGAAGCCCTTCTGGTCGTGGCGGCGATAGATCCAGCAATTCGCAAGGCCGTATGCGTTGGCCGGTCCGTGGTCGTGGAACATGCTTTCGGCGGTGTGCAGCACATCGGATTTCTGCAGGCCCAGAGAAGCCAGCTTTTCCAGCATGTAGTCGAAGTTGCGCGGGGCGGGCTTGTAGCTGCCCACGTCCTCGGCCGTATAGCTGCCGTCGAAATCGACGCCGAGCTTCCTGTTCGAGGCGGCGAAGCTGTCGTTGTCGGTGTTGGTCAGCACGATCAGCTTGTAGTGCTTTTTCAGGTATTGCAGCGCGCCTTCGCTGTCGGGGAAGGCCGGCCATTTCTTGACCGACTCGCCGTATTCGACGCATTCCTCGCGGGTGAAGGGAACGCCCCATTCCTCGGCCAGGCGCTTGTAGACGATCTGCAGAAGCTCGCTGTATTTCTTGGCGGGCGTGTATTTCTGCTGGCTGGATTCGTGGCGGGCATGCGCCTCCAGGATCTCGTCGCGCGACAGGTCGCGGTCGACGCGGGCGGTCAGGCCCTTCAGGCCTTCGACCATGCCGCTTTCCCAGTCGATCAGCGTGCCGTAGACGTCGAAGGTCAGGGCCTTGAAATCGGTCAGTTTCATGAGGTTTCCTTACAGGTTGGTGACTTCGGCAAGGGTGGCGCCGACACGGGCGATCAGCAGGTCGATCTCGTCCTGCGAGATGCAGATCGGCGGGGCAAAGCCCAGGGTGCCGTCGTTGAAGGCGCGGAAGATGATGCCGTGGCGATAGCCGGCCTCGGCCAGGCGGGGGCCGATGCGGGCCTCGGCAGGGAATTTCGCCTTGGTCGCCTTGTCGCTGACCAGTTCGATCGCGCCCAGCAGGCCCTGGCTGCGGACATCCCCGACCAGCGGGTGATCCCGGAATTCGCGCAGCCGCTGGCCGAAATAGGCCCCGGCGCGGTGGGCGTTGTCGATCATGCCGCCGCGATAGAGCTTCAGCACCTCGAGCGCGACGGCGGCGCTGACCGGGTGGCCGGAATAGGTCAGCCCGTGGCCAAGCGCCGTGCCCTCGGGCGCCGCGTCGGCAATGACCTGATAGACGCGATCCGCCATCAGCACCGCGCCCATCGGCGCATAGCCCGAGGTCAGGCCCTTGGCGATGGTGATGAAATCCGGGGTCAGCCCCTCGTGTTCGCAGGCCAGCATCGGGCCGGTGCGGCCAAAGCCGGTGATGACCTCGTCGACGATGAACAGGATGTCCAGTTCGCGGCAGGCCTCCTGCATGGCGCGGGCGAAGCCGGCAGGCGGCACGATCACGCCGCCCGAGCCCTGCACCGGCTCCATGATGAAGGCGGCGACGTTCTCGGCGCCCAGTTCGGCGACCTTGTCCCGAAGCGACTGCACGCAGGCCCGGATGATCGCATTGCCGTCGGGGCCGGCCGGGTGGCGATAGGGGTTGGGGGACGGGATATGGTGCTGCCAGGGGCCGGGCACGTCGAAGCCCGTGTGGAACAGCGGCAGCGCGGTCAGCCCCGAGCCGGTGGTGGACGAGCCGTGATAGCCCGATTCCAGGGCGATGAAATGCTTTTTCGTCTGGCGGCCGCGCGCGTTCCAGAAATAGCGCACCAGACGGATCACCGAATCGACCGCGTCCGAGCCGCCCAGCGTGAAGAACACATGGTCCACCCCTTCGGGCGCCAGTTCGGCCAGTTCGGCGGCCAGCCGGATCGCCGGTTCGCTGCCGAAATGGAAATAGCCCGTGGCATAGGGCAGGCGCATCATCTGTTCGGCGGCCGCATCGACAATGCTTTTGTGCCCATAGCCCGCATTGACGCACCACAGCCCGGCGAACCCGTCAAGCAGTTGCCGCCCCTCGCTGTCGGTCAGGTAGCAGCCCTTCGCGGATTGAAGGACGGTGACGCCTTTCCGCTCGTGCTCTCGCAGCGAAACAACGGGGTGGATCAGATGGGCCCGGTCGAGGGCCTGGAGCGAATTGGCGAGCATCGGATGTCCCTTCTTGCGCTGCGGATGTCCCGAGAAATAGCGGGGCGTCGGGGATGTTTTTCCCTTAATCGCCCCAAGTCCCGACATCGCATGACAATTACGCCCGCAATGCGGCAGGAAATGTCAGGGCAGCCGTGGACTTGCGCCCTGCGGGACCGACTCGCCGGAACGGGTGGGCGCCGCCCTGCCCTGCGCTGAACCGTCCCGCGCCGCCTGGACCTGAGCGCAGGTGCGTTTCCAGAGTTCCAGATAGGCGTCGCGGGTCATGTAGGCGGCGTGCGCGGTCAGGGTCACGTCGTCGCGGGCCAGCAGCGGGTCGTCGGGGGCCACCGGCTCGGCGTCGAACACGTCGGTCGCCAGATGGCCGACCTGGCCGCTGTCCAGGGCGGCGGTCAGCGCGGCGGGGTCGATCAGCTGCGACCGGGCGGTGTTGACCAGCAGAAAGCCCGGCGCAGGCAGGGCCAGCCGGGCCGCGTCCAGAAAGCCGCGCGTCGCCTGGTTCAGGGCCAGGTGCAGGGACACGACATCGGCGCCGCGCAGCGCCTCCTCCGGGTCCGGGCAATAATGCGGATGGTCCAGCGCGCTGCGGTTCCAGCCCGCGACCGTCATGCCGAAGGCGGCGCAGCGTTCGGCGAAGGCCCGCCCGATGCCGCCCAGACCCAGCACCGCCACCTTGCGGCCCGCCAGCTGCAGCCCGCCGCGCGGCTGCCAGAGGCCGGCGCGGATCTCGCGGTCCATCCGCGCGATGCGGCGCGCGCCCGCCATCATCAGGGCGAAGGCATGTTCCGCCACCGCGACCGAGCCGTAGCCCGGCGTGGTCAGCACCGCGACCCCGTGCCGGGCGGCCAGCGCGGCATCGACATAGGTCCCGGCCCCGGTGCCCATGAAGACGATGGCCCGCAGGCCCGGCGCCCGGGCAAAGACCGCATCCGGGATCACCGTATGTTCGACCATCAGCACCTGGGCGTCCTGCGCCATGGCCAGGATCGCGGCCGCGTCCGGGTCGCCGCGATGGATGCGCACGCCCGGCGGGACAGGGGCCGCGCCCGCGTCGAACAGCGCGGCCAGTTCCGGGGTGCAGTCGATGAACCAGGCCTTCATGCGTGATCTCCCCGCGCGTTTTCCCTTGTCCGTCCAGACTAGGCCAGTCCTGCGACAGATTCCGTCGACCTGATCCCCGCGCGCGACAGCATGCGTCGCAAGTGCGGGAATGTTTGCTACAAAAACCCGCCGCCTTCGGCGTAAACCGGGCTGGCAACGGACAGGGGAACGACATGCCCAATACTGCGGATTTCATCGTGATCGGCGGCGGGATCGCCGGCGCTTCGGTGGCCTATGAGCTGCTGCCGCATGGCAGCGTGATCGTGCTGGAGCAGGAAAGCGCGCTCGGCTATCACTCGACCGGCCGTTCCGCCGCCGTCATGTCCGAGAACTACGGCCCCCGGCTGTGGAGCCGCCTGGTCAGCGCCACCCGCGGCTTTCTGGAAAACCCGCCCGAAGGCTTTGCCACCGCGCCGCTGGTCACCGACCGGGGCGCGCTGTTCCTGGCCCAGGCGCATGAGACGGAGCAGCTTCAGGCGCAATACGACGACCTGATCGCGCGCGGCGCCAGGGTCGAGCTGGTCGCGGCCGCCGATGCGCTGCGCTGGTGCGAGGTGCTGCGGGCCGAGAAATACGCCACCGCCATGTACGAGCCCGACTGCAAGGACGTGGACACGAACGAGCTGATGATGGGCTATCAGCGCGGCATCCGCGCGGCGGGCGGCGCGGTCGTGACCGGCGCGCGGGTGACCGCGATCCGCCGCGACGCGGGGGGCTGGCAGGTCGAGACGACCGCCGGCGCCTTCCAGGGCGGCGTGGTGGTGAACGCCGCCGGCGGCTGGGTGCAGCAGGTGGCCGAGATGGCGGGCCTGGGCTATCGCAACGTGGTGCCGTTCCGCCGCACCGCCGTCACCTTCGACGCGCCGGCGGGCAGCAACCTGCACCATTGGCCGATGACCTTCGACGTGGCCGAGACCTTCTATTTCAAGCCCGAGGCGGGCAAGGTCATGGTCTCGCCCGTGGACATGGCCCGGTCCGAGCCCTGCGACGCCCAGGCCGACGAGATGGAGGTCGCCATCGCCATCGACCGGATCGAGACCTTCACCACCATGACCGTGCCGCGCCTTTCGCACAAATGGGGCGGCCTGCGCACCTTCGCCCCCGACCACGAGCCGGTGATCGGCCCCGATCCGCAGGACGCGGGCTTCGTCTGGCTGGCCGGCCAGGGCGGCAACGGGGTCATGGCCAGCGCCGCCGCGGCGCGGCTTGCGGCCGCGCTGGCGGTGGGCGCCGGCATCCCCGCCGACATCGCCGCCCTGGGGATCACCGAAGACGCGATCTCGCCCGGCCGCGACTGCGTGCTGGCCAAAGACGACGTGCACGTCGGATCGGCCGAAGCAATCTACGGCGCAGAGTGAAGCAGCGCAGGGGGTTCGTCCCCGGCGGTGTCTTCCGTCTGCAACAAGAAAGGCGGCGCTTGCGGCGCCGCCCTTTTTTGCTGTGCGGATTTCTGCTGTGCGGCGCGGCCTACCGGCCGATCGCGTCCAGGAACTGATACCATCCGGCGACCATGCGCACGGCGGGTTCGCGGACCCCGTACATCGGCACCTGCTTCAGCGGGGTCGCGGTAATCAGGCCCAGGTCCGGCTTTTCCCCGGCAACCACCGCCGCCACGTATTTCCCGATGGCCGAGGACATGGCGACGCCGGTGCCGTTGTAGCCCATGGCGTAGACCGTCTTGTCGTCCAGCCGGCCCAGATGCGGGATGCTGTCCAGCGTCAGCGCCACCAGCCCCGACCAGCGATGCGTGATCCGCTTGCCCTCAAGCTGCGGGAACTGCCGGAACATCGCGCGGCGCAGCGCCTCGAAGGCGGATTCCGAATCCTCCTTGCCGAAGGCGCCGCGGCCGCCATACATCAGCCGGTTGTCGACCTTGCGGAACCAGCGCATCATGCGGCGCGTCTCGGCATAGCTGCGGCCTTCGGTGAACAGGCTGTCGGCCACCGACTGCTCCAGCGGCTCGCTGACGATCATGGCCGACCGGAACGGCACGATGGCCTTGCGCACGCCCCCGGTCGCCGGGGTCAGTTCGTTATAGCCGTCGGTGCCGATGACCATCTGGCCCGCGTTGATGGTGCGTTTCGGCGTTTCCAGGATCACGCGGCCGCCCGACTGATGCGTCTTGAGCACCGGCGAGTTCTGATAGATCGAGACCCCGTCCCGCATCACCCCGTTCGCCATGCCGAAGACCAGGTTCAGCGGGTGCAGCGTGCCCCCGAACGAGGTCAGCATGCCGCCCACGAAATCGCGCGAGCTGGTTTCGGCATGGACCTCCTCGGCACTGACCAGCCGGTTGGTGGTGTCGCCCAGGTTGATGCGCATCCACTCGATCTCTTTTTCGATCTTGCGCATGTAGCTGTGCGTATGCGCGCACAAGAGCCAGCCGCCCTGGCGGTAATCGGCGGCCTCGATGCCGTAATCCTCGACCAGTTCGTTCAGATGCTCGACCGTCTCGCGGCCCAGGGCGTGCATCCGGCGCGCGGCCTCCAGCCCGTGGATGCGGGCGATCTCGGGATAGGTGATGCGGTATTTGGCGGAAACGACGCCGCCGTTGCGGCCGCTGCATCCCCAGCCGATGGCGTTGGCCTCCAGGATGGCGCAGGACAGCCCGCGTTTCGCCAGGTAGCGGGCGGTGGAGAGGCCCGTGAAGCCGCCGCCGATGATGGCGACATCGTACTGCCTGGACCCGCGCAGTTCGGGCGCCTGGGGCCGGTTGACGGCCGTGGCCTGCCAGAACGAGCGGACATCGGCAATCGGCAGGGATTGGGACATGATCTGTCTTTCGTTTCCAGGGTTGAAATGACCGGCGCGGGCAAAGGGCAGATGCCCCTGCCCGCGCGGCTGGACTTGTCCGGGTCGGACCCAAGGCCCTAGGACACGATGACCCACAGCTTGCGCACCGTCTCGATGGTGCGCCAGGTGCCGACGAAGCCGGGGCGCATGATGAAGGTGTCGCCCGCCGTCAGGCGCCGCGTCTCGCCGCCGTCCTCGGTCAGTTCGACCACGCCCGACAGGACGTGGCAGAACTCCCAGGTCTCGCCCTTGATCGAGCGGGTGGCGCCGGGGCTCGCTTCCCAGACGCCGCTGCGGATGCGGCCGCCGTCGACCACGTCCTGTTCCCAGGTCTTGTAGCGGGGATCGCCCTCGACCAACCGGTCGGGCGCGGCTTGCGACAGTTCGGGCGTGCCGAGGTTTTCCAGGTCGAACACGATCATCTGCGACATGGCGAGGGCCTCTTACTTGCCGGCTTCGACGGCTTCGACCAGTTCGGCGATCGAGGCGAAGTGATAGTCCGGCACCGCCGCGTCAGCGACCGCGGGCGAGCCGCCATAGCCTTCCAGACCCTTGCGCCGCTCGATCCAGGCGACCTGGATGCCCAGTTTCTTGGCCACGCGGATGTCGTGGAACTGGCTTTGCGCGACGTGTAGATAGTCCTTCAGGCGGAAGCCCAGGTGGCTGTTGCGGCCGCGGACATAGGAGAACACCTGCGGATCGGGCTTGCAGACCTCGACATCCTCGGCCGTCACCTTGTCGTCGAAGGGGTGATCCAGCGTGGCCGAGAACTGCTCATAGGCCCAGTTGTCGGCATTGGTCAGCGCGACCAGGCGGAAGCGCTTGCGCAGCGCCTTCATGCCCTCGACCGCATCCGGGAAGGCCGGCCAGTCGGTCATCGACCGGCGCAGGCCGTCCAGGTGGTCGTCGT
Organism: Paracoccus yeei ATCC BAA-599; assembly: GCF_000622145.1. Lineage (GTDB taxonomy): Bacteria > Pseudomonadota > Alphaproteobacteria > Rhodobacterales > Rhodobacteraceae > Paracoccus > Paracoccus yeei. Next base: position 48,717 of record NZ_JHWH01000022.1, read on the forward strand.
CGATCGGCAGGCCGTATTTGGTGGCGATGGTGCGATAGACCTCGGGCAGCATCCAGGTGAAGGGGATGCCGGGGGTCAGGTGGTGCTGTTCGTCCTCGGCATCAGCGAATTCGGTCAGGATCCTGGCGTCCTCGATCTCGACGCCGGCCTTGTCGAAGATCGGGCGGAAGAAGTTGATGACGCCGGCTTCGAAGTCGACAAGCGTGCCGACGACGTCGAAGGTCAGGATTTTGCGGTCGGTCAGGGCCATGGTGTCTCTCCCCCTAGGGCAACTGGATGGCGTCGGTTTAGCCCGGATCGCCCGATCTCCGAACTGACATGATTTCATCGACCGCATGACAATTTGGCATGGCACTTTGCACGGCAGGCGGGTTATATGCGGCCGTCCCGACATGACGAAGGTGCCGAGCGTCCCGGCGACCACGCATTCCTGTCACAGGAGGCCGAATGATGCGGTTGGACATCGAATCCCTGCGCGCCTTCAAGGCGGTGCTGGACCATGGCGGCGTGACCCGCGCGGCCAAGGCGCTGAACCTGACGCAGTCGGCGGTCAGCCACAAGATCACCCGGCTGGAAAGCCGGCTTGGCCGACCGATCCTGATGAAGGGCGAACACGGCATGGTGCCGACCTCGGACGGCCAGGGGCTGCTGCATTACGCCGAACGCCTGATCTCGCTGCATGACGAGGCGGCGGCGCATTTCCAGTCTTCGGACCTGACCGGGCAGATCCGGCTGGGCGCGACCGAGGACGCCACCAGCGCGGAACTGGCCAAGGTGCTGGGCCGGTTCGGCCGCGTGCATCCCAACGTCTCGTTGTATGCGCGGGTGGCGCAAAGCCTGATGCTGAACTTCTGGCTGAGCACGGGCGAGATCGACATGGCGATCCTGCAGACCTTCACCAAGGACATGGAGCCGGACGACATCGAGCTGTGGCGCGAGGACCTGATCTGGGTGCGCAGCGTCGATCACCCGCCGCAGCTGGGAGAAATCATTCCCTTCGTGTCCTTCGACAGCAATTCCTTCTACAAGCTGGCGGCGATGCGGCACCTGTCGGCGGTCGGGCGCACGTTGCGGGTGGTGCTGGAATGTCCGGGCAAGGAGGGCGTGCGCGCCGGCATCAAAAGCGGCTTCGGCATCGGCCTGCTGGGGCGCAGCAACCTTGAGGAGGGGCTGACCGAACTGCATTCCGACCTGCCGGCGATGCCCTCGGTCTCGCATGTGCTGCGCAGTCGGGCGGCGCTGCCCTCGCGGCTGGAACGCAATTTCGCCGATGCCGTGCTTCTGGAAATGAAGCAGGACATCGGCAATTAGGATGGTTCGGCCGCGCCATGATGGCGCGGCGCGGCCGGTTTTTATTGCAGTTGCGCGCGCTTGGTTTCCGGCGCCCAGACCAGAGACACCACCAGCCCCAGCAGCGGGAAGGCCGCCATGATAAGCAGCGTGGCGGAAACGCCATAGGCCTGCATCGTCACCGGCAGAAGATAGGTCGCGGCCGCTGCCGAAATGCGCGAGAATGCCGCGGCAAAGCCGACGCCGGTGGACCGAATGCGGGTCTCGAAAATCTCGGAGGGATAGACGAACTGCATGTTGTTCGCGGCCGGGGCGATGAACATGTAGCCGGCAAACAGCGTCACGATCAGCCAGGTCGGCGCATCGGGCAGCAGGCCCAGCAAAAGCAGCACGGCAAACATGATGGCGAAGGTCCAGATCACGAAATGCCGGCGCGTCAGCCAATGCAGCAGCCAAAGCCCGAATACCGCGCCCACTATCTGCAAGCCGTTCAGGAGGATGTCGACGGTCACGCCGCTGTCGATGCCCAGCGACCGGAAAACCGGCATGGCGAAGGTGAAGATCGCAAAGAACGGACCGATCTGGCAGAACCAGAACAGGCCGGCATAAAGATGCGCGCGCCAGTTCTTGTGCCGGAACAGTTCCGCAGGCGAGGGATGGGATTGTTCGAGCGTCAGCGCCGGGATGGTATGGCCGGGGCCGAAATGGCGGCGCACGATCGCTTCGGCCTCGGCCTCGCGGCCGCGCGCCTTCAGCCACATCGGGCTTTCGGGCAGGCCCAGCCGCAACAGGAAGGTGATGCCGGCCGGAATGGCGCTGCTGGCCAGAAGCATCCGCCAATCGCTGCCATCGTACAAAATCCCCACGATAAAGGCGACGCTGAACCCGGCCTGCCAGGCCAGCGCGAAGCTGCCCAGCAGCACACCGCGCCCACGCCGGCGCGAGAATTCCGCCAGCACCGCCGTGCCCACGGCATATTCGACACCGATCGCCAGACCCAGCGCCAGGCGCAGCGCCACCAGCTGCCACATCTCCTGCACGAAATACTGCAGCACCGACAGGATGACGAATGCGGCCAGGTTCCAGGCAAAGACCGGGCGGCGTCCATAGCGGTCGGCGAGATTGCCGAAGATCATCCCGCCGATAAAGACACCGATCAGGGCGCTGGCGGCGATCAGCCCCTGGTTCAGCCCCGACAGATGCAATTCAGCGCTGGCAAGCGTCAGCGAGGGGCCGATGATGCCCAGAACATATCCGTCCAGAACCGCGCCGCCCATGATGGCGGCCGCGGCCATGACATGGATCTTCTTCAGCGGCGCCAGATCCAATGCAGATGGATCGGCGCCGTTCTGGCTTTCAGTCAGAATCATGAATCTCCTCCCAGAGATTGACAGGAATGCAGCCCATGGCTGGAAGCAGCCGTCGTTGCCGGGCAACCTCATCGCGGACGTGAGGGCGAAGGTGTGCAACCTGCTGCGTATCTTTCGAAGGATGCTGCGCCGGAGCGTTCCGGGCGCGCTGTCCCACGCGATGCGCAAGCCCTATCATTCCGGGAAGGCCCCGGCGAATGACAATTGGTCATCGAAACCATCGGGAATTTCGATCCCCCGGCCGCTTCGCGATACCTGTGAAAAAGCGGGCTCTGTCCATGCCGGGACGAGCCGCTGTTGTATCCAGTCGTGGTCCTGATTTTCGGCTTCAGTCAGCCGTGAAAATCGCCTGCGCGCCGCCGGTCGATCCGCGCGGAAAAGACGCCGGGCCAAGGGCCTTGGCTCAATCGCTCTGAAGACGCTCGTCCGGGATCGGCGGGGGGATTGATCCAGTCCGGCGCAAGGATGCCGTCGAAGGCATCGAGATCGGCACGGGCGAAGCCCTCGTAGAAGGCGATGACGATGGCCGTGTTGGTCGGATCTCGGTCATGGAACGACCCGGCTTTGGTCCGGCCCCGCAACCCGGCAGGCGGCGGGGCAGGATACAGGGTGGCTTACAGCCCGCCGAAATGGAACGCCTTGGTTTCCAGGTATTCCTCGATCCCCTCCTGCGCGCCCTCGCGGCCCAGGCCTGAGGCCTTGACGCCGCCGAAGGGCGCCTCGGCATGGCTGACCGCGCCGGTGTTCAGGCCGACCAGCCCGGCCTCCAGCGCCTCGCCGAAGCGGAAGGCGCGGGCCATGTCGCGGGTGAAGAAATAGGCGGCCAGGCCGAAGGGCGTGCCATTGGCGATGGCCAGCGCCTCGTCCTCGGTCTCGAAGCGGAAGATCGGCGCGACCGGGCCGAAGGTCTCCTCCGAGGCCAGCTGCATCTCGGTCGTGGCGCCCACCAGCACGGTCGGGTCGGCGAACTGCTGCCCCAGCTCGCGTGTCGCGGTGGCGCGGGTTGCGCCCTTGGACAGCGCGTCGTCGATATGGGCGCCGATCTTGGCGATGGCGGCGGGGTTGATCATCGGGCCGATCTGGACCCCCGGTTCGGTGCCGGGGCCGACCTTCAGCGCATCGACGCGGGCGGCCAGCGCCGCGACGAAGGCGTCGTGGATGCCCGATTGCACCAGGATGCGGTTCGCACAGACGCAGGTCTGCCCGCCGTTGCGGAACTTGCTGACCATCGCGCCTTCGACTGCGGCATCCAGATCCGCGTCGTCGAAGACGATGAAGGGCGCGTTGCCGCCCAGTTCCAGCGACATCTTCTTCAGCGTCGGCGCGCATTGTTCCGCCAGCAGGGCGCCCACGCGGGTCGATCCGGTGAAGGACAGCTTGCGCACCACCGGGCTTGCGGTCAGCGCGCCGCCGATCGCCTCGGGCCGGCCGGTCAGGATGTTCAGCACGCCCGCCGGGATCCCCGCGCGTTCCGCCAGCACGCCAAGCGCCAGCGCCGAATAGGGGGTGAAGTCCGAGGGCTTGATGACCATCGTGCAGCCGGCGGCCAGCCCCGGCGCGACCTTGCGGGTGATCATCGCATTGGGAAAGTTCCACGGCGTGACGATGGCGCAGACGCCGACCGGCTCTTTCATCGCAAAGATCTTCTTCCCCGGCACGGGCGAGGGGATGATCTTGCCGTTGATCCGCCGCGCCTCCTCGGCGAACCAGCGCACGAAGCTGGCGCCATACAGGATCTCGCCCCGCGCCTCGGCCAAGGGCTTGCCCTGTTCGCGGGTCAGGATCAGCGCCAGATCGTCGGCATGGTCCAGGATCAGCTGGTGCCAGGCCATCAGCAGGTCGGCGCGGTCGGCATGGGTGCGCGCCTTCCAGGCCTTCATCGCCGTTTCGGCGGCGGCGATGGCCCGCTGCGTCTCGGCCGCGGTGCAATCCGGCATCCGGCCCAGCACCGCGCCGGTGGCGGGGTCGAGCACCTCCATGTCGGCCCGCGCCAGCCATTCGCCGTCGATCAGCGCGGCTTCGCGGAACAGGTCGGGGTCCTTCAGCGCGGCCCGGATGTCGCGTGCGTTCGGGCTCATCTGGTTCATGCTTGCTCCTCCAGCGCGGCCAGGACTGCCGCCGTGATTTGATCGGTGCCGTGCGTGCCGGGGCGGATGCCGATGCCCCTGGCGGTCGCGGATTGCACGGCGGCCAGCACCGCCTCGGCGGCGGCCTTCTCGCCCAGGTGCTCCAGCATCATCGCGCCCGACCAGATCGCGGCGATGGGGTTGGCGATGTTCTTGCCGGCGATGTCCGGGGCCGAGCCGTGCACCGGCTCGAACATCGAGGGACCGCTGCGGTCGGGACAGATATTGGCCGAGGCCGCAAAGCCCAAGCCCCCCTGGATCGCCGCGCCGAGGTCGGTCAGGATGTCGCCGAACAGGTTCGACGCCACCACCACGTCCAGATCCTGCGGCGCCATCACCATCTTGGCGGCCATCGCGTCGATATGCATGGGGCTGACGGTCACGTCGGGATATTCGGCGGCCAGTTCGCGCGTCACCTCGTCCCAGAACACCATCGAATATTTCTGCGCATTCGATTTCGTGACCGAGGTCAGGTGCTTCCTGCGCGCCCGCGCCTGCTCGAACCCGAAGCGCAGGATGCGCTCGACCCCCTTGCGGGTGAAGATCGCGGTTTCCACGGCGACCTCGTTGTCGCGGCCTTGGTGGACGCGGCCGCCGGCGCCGGAATATTCGCCCTCGGTGTTCTCGCGGATGCAGAGGATGTCGAAGCCTTCCGCCTTCAGCGGCCCCTCGACCCCCGGCAGCAGCCGGTGCGGGCGGATGTTGGCATATTGGTCGAAGGCCTTGCGGATCGGCAGCAGCAGACCGTGCAGCGACACCGAATCCGGCACCGTGGCCGGCCAGCCGACCGCACCCAGAAAGATCGCGTCAAAGGGCCGCAGCTGCTCGATCCCGTCCTCGGGCATCATCCGGCCGGTCGCGAGATAGGTCTCGCAGGACCAGCCGAAGCGGGTGGGCTCCAGCGTGAAGCCGAAGCGGGTGCCTGCGGCCGCCAGCACCTGCATCGTGGCCTCGGTCACATCGACGCCGATACCGTCGCCAGGGATCAGCGCAATCTTGTGGGCGGTCATCGGGTCTCCTGATGTCGTCGTGATTCTGGTATGCGGCCAGTCATGCCACCGCGCGGGTGGATTTAGGTTCCGAAGATGCGGCACCTCCGGCAGTTTTGAGCGGATAAGGCGCATCGGGCGGGATTTTGTGTCGCGGCACCGTCCGCGCCCAGGCGCAAACGCCCCTTTCCGACCCGCCATCGGCACCGTCAAGCCGATCCTTCAGGACGACAACCCCGGATCGGTACGCGCGCCTTGCGCCTTGGACCTGAACTGGCCGGGGGGCACACCGTAGATCCTTTTGAACAGGCGGGCAAAATGCGAAACGTTGTCGAAGCCCAGATCAAAGGCGATTTCCGTCAGCGGGAACCGCGACAGCGCCAGCAGCTGGCGCGCGCGGTCCAGCCTGAGCCGCTTGTGGATGGCGGCCGGGGTGTCGTGCAGCTGCGCCACGAACAGCCGTTCCAGCTGTCGCCGGGACAGGCCGACGCGGCGGGCCGGTTCGGCGATCTGCAGGCTGCCGTCGCTGCTGTTCTCCATCGCGATCAGGGCCGCCTTCAGCCGGGGGTCGTCGCAGGCGATGGACAGGGGTTTGCGCACCTGCGTGCCCGAAGCGCGGCGCGCCTTGTCGATCTGAAGGATGTCCAGGGCCTTGCGTTCGGCGTGATGGCTGATGTGGCGGCGCACGATCTCGGCCGCCATGTCGGCCGCGCCGCTGCCGCCCGCGCAGGACCCGCGCCGCCCCTCAAGGGCGAAGAGGTGGCCGAACGCAGCCTGTGGTCCGGGAAACGCTGGCGAAAGGCGTCGCGGCAGATCCAGCTGACGCAGCTTTCGTGGTCCCCCGGTCGGTCCGCGCGGCGCCGTCGCCGGGTGTATGGTCGATGTCGCTCGCCGAGCTTCAAGACGGCGGCCCGCGCCCTGGCCTGACCGGCATCGTTCCCCGAGGATCATCCATGCGCAAGTTTCCCGAAAAAGCAAACATCGTCATCGCCGGCCTGGGCGGCATCGTCGGCGCCTCGGTCGCCCATCACCTGATCGAGCGCGGCTGGACGATATCGTCGGCATCGACAACCTCGGCGATTCCCACCGACATCGGCTCGACCTCGCATGGTGACGCCGGCCGAGATCAAGGCGAAATTCCCGCTGATCGAGGAAAGCATGATCCAGGGCGGGCTGTGGGACCCCGACGCGGGGCTGGTGGTGCCGCGGTCGCAGACCGTGGCCGGGCTGCTGGTGGAAAACGCCGAAAAGACCGGCCGGCTGCGCGCTTTCGCCAATACCCCGGCGCTGGAGCTGATCATCGAGGACGGCCATATCCGCGGCGTCGTCACACCGCGCGGCACGATCCGCGCCGATATCGTTATCGTCTTTACCGGCATCTGGGGGGCCAGACGGCGGCGCTGGCGGGGTCGGCATCCTGCCGATCCTCGACCCCGAAACCGGCGAGCCGCTGGTCGACAGCCTGGGCCGGCGGTCCTTCACCACCTCGATCGCCTATGGCCCCAGCATGGGGCGCAACATCATGATGGCCTATCTGCCGCATGACTGCTGCCAGCCGGGCCGCACGCTGATGGTCGACTATTTCGCCGAAACCTATCCGGTCGAGGTGGCGGCGCGCTCTACGACCCCGAGCATCTGCGGCTGCGGTCCTGAGCCGGGGCACCGATTCCCCACGCAGTTCGTGTCGCGGCGGACGCCGGCCCGCGTCGAGGTCGCCGGAGCGCTGCGAAGCCCGGCCTTGTTTCCCAGCCTTATCAAGCGAAAGCCCAAGGTTTCACGGCATGGTGCGGCTGCGGCGCTGTTGCGGCGGGGGCCCTGATGCTAGCCTTGCCGCATGCGACGAACGACAGGCAGGAGACCGGCATGATGACCCGCCGCAGCGCGCTTGCGGTGCTGACAAGCGCCCTGGCCACCCCGGCCCTGAGCCAGGCGCAGAAGGCCCCGGGCCTTGCGGATCTGGCCTATGCCCAGGCCTCGCCCCGCAACCGGCTGGACATCCACCGGCCCGACGGGCGGGGGCCGTTCCCGGTGCTGCTGGACATCCATGGCGGCGGCTTTCTGACCGGGGACAAGCGCCAGCTGGCGGTGCCCCGGCAGGTGCTGCAGGCAGGCATCGCCGTGGCGCGGATGAATTACCGCCTGTCGAACCAGGCGCGCTGGCCCGCCCAGCACGAGGACGTGCTGGCGGCGGCGCATTTCCTGCAATCGCGCGCGGGGGAACTGGGGCTGGTGCCGGACCGGCTGGCGCTGGGCGGCCGCTCGGCCGGCGCCTTCCTGGCGGTCTCGGCGGCGCTGAGCATGGTGCAAGAGGGGAACGCCCCCGCCGCCGTGGTCGATTTCTACGGACCGATGGATTTCGGCAGCATGGACGCCGACATGGCCCGGCTGGGCAGGCCGGTCAAGCGCGCCCCGGCCGATTCGCCCGAAAGCGTGGAATCGCTGCTGGTCGGCTATGCGGTGGGCGAGCGCCGGCAGGAGGCGACCGCGATGGGCCCGGTCGGCCGCCTGGCCGCGCTGGCGGACGGGCTGCGCCTGCCGCCGCTGATGATCCGGCACGGGATGCGGGATTCGATCGTCTCGGTCCATCAGGCCGAGCATCTGCGCAACGCCTGGCGCCAGGTCGATCCGCGCGCCGAGATCGACTTTGCCCTGCTGGAGGGCGAGGGTCACGGCACCGGCGCCTTTGGCGGCGACCGGGTGCTGGGCGATCTGGCGGGCTTCCTGACGCGGCACCTGCGCCGGGCGGACGGCTAGGGCGCCGGACGGCGGCCGCGCCTGCCCGCGCCGCCTCTCGACGTTTCTGCGCCGCGGCTACAAAAGCACCGATGGGTCATATTATTGCGCACAACCGTCGCCAAACTGTTGCAATGTTGCGCTGCACCAGCTAACCATACTCTCATCGCAAGCCCGATTCTGCATCGCGGCAAGACAGGAGAAGCGGATGGCCCTCGACGCACCGACCAGCATTGCACCCTACGATGCGCCGCAAAAGGATCTCTACGAGATCGGCGAGATGCCCCCCCTGGGCTACGTCCCCAAGCAGATGTACGCTTGGGCGATCCGGCGCGAACGCCATGGCGAACCCGACAAGGCCATGCAGATCGAAGTGGTGGAAACGCCCTCGATCGACAGCAACGAGGTGCTGGTCCTGGTGATGGCGGCGGGCGTCAACTACAACGGCATCTGGGCCGGGCTCGGCGTGCCGATCAGCCCCTTCGACGGCCATGGCGCGCCCTATCACATCGCGGGCTCGGACGCCTCGGGGATCGTCTGGGCGGTGGGCGACAAGGTCAAGAACTGGAAGGTCGGCGACGAGGTCGTCGTCCATTGCAACCAGGACGACGGAAACGACGAGGAATGCAACGGCGGCGACCCGATGTATTCGCCCAGCCAGCGCATCTGGGGCTATGAGACGCCGGACGGCAGCTTCGCCCAGTTCACCCGCGTCCAGGCCCAGCAGCTGATGCGCCGTCCCCGCCACCTGACCTGGGAGGAATCGGCCTGCTATACGCTGACGCTGGCCACCGCCTACCGGATGCTCTTCGGGCACGAGCCGCACGAACTGAAACCGGGCATGAACGTGCTGGTCTGGGGCGCCTCGGGGGGCCTCGGGTCCTATGCGATCCAGTTGGTGAACGCCGCCGGCGGCAATGCCATCGGCGTCATCAGCGAAGAGGACAAGCGCGACTTCGTCATGGGCCTGGGCGCGAAAGGCGTCATCAACCGCAAGGAGTTCAACTGCTGGGGCCAGCTGCCCAAGGTGAACACGCCCGAATACAAGGACTGGTTCAACGAGGTGCGCCGTTTCGGCAAGGCGATCTGGGACATCACCGGCAAGGGCAACAACGTCGACATCGTCTTTGAACATCCGGGCGAGGCGACCTTCCCGGTTTCGACCTTCGTCTGCAAGAAGGGCGGCATGGTGGTGATCTGCGCCGGCACCACCGGGTTCAACTGCACCTTCGACGTGCGCTACATGTGGATGCACCAGAAGCGCCTGCAAGGCAGCCACTTCGCCCACCTGAAGCAGGCCAGCGCCGCGAACAAGCTGATGCTGGAACGCCGGCTCGATCCCTGCATGTCCGAGGTGTTCCCCTGGGCCGAAATTCCCGCCGCGCACATGAAGATGTACAAGAACCAGCACAAGCCCGGCAACATGGCGGTGCTGGTCCAGTCCCCGGTGACGGGCCTGCGCACCTTCGAGGACGCGCTGGAGGCGGGACGGCGCTAAGCCCTCCGGGCCGGCGGGCACCAGCCATCCCGCCGGCTGCCCGCCCCCCGTCATGGCCGCAGAACAGGCGGCGCCCTGTCAGGCCTCCTCGCCGCCCTCGCGCGCATAGCGGCATTTCCATTCCCGCACGCGCTCGCGCGGATGCGCGGCCACCCAGCGGGCCAGTTCGTTCTGGCCCTGCAACATGCAGGTGAACAACCCGTTCTGTTCGAAGAAAAGCAGGCTGTGGTCGTGGCAGACGCGCGGCTCGGCGATCAGGCAGGCGACGAAGAACAGCTCGATCATGGCTTCCTCCATGATGACGCATCCCTACGCGCAGGGCGGGGAAAAGTTGCACCCGGCCTGCGGTCTTCACCGTTTTCCCAATACCCATGCCGACGCCGCCGACCGCCGCGACGGTTGCCGTTTCAGGTTGAAGCGCGCCGCCCTCCCGCGCTAAGCCGCGCGGGTGAACCACGGACACCGGGCGCATCATGCTGATCTTCATCCAACCGCGGCTCGTGCTGCTGTCGATCCCCAAGACCGGGACGACCGCGCTGGAACAGGCGCTTGCGCCGCGGGCCGAGATCGCCTTCCGCGCCCGACCCGAGATCAAGCACCTGACCCACCGCCAGTACCTGAACCGGATCAAGCCGCTGCTCGCCCCCCTGCGGGGGCCGGAATTCGAAAGCATGGCCGTGGTGCGCGAACCGCTGGACTGGCTGCGCAGCTGGTATCGCTTTCGCCTGCGCGACGACCTGATCGGGCATGAAAACAGCACCGCCACGGTCAGCTTTGACCGCTTCGTGCGCGACTACCTGTCCGAAGGGCGCCGCCCGGCCTATGCGCGTCTGGGTCGGCAGTCGGCCTTCCTGACCGACCACGACGACCGGCTCGCGGTCCGCCACGTCTATCGCTACGAGGCGATGGACCTCGCGCTCGACTTCCTGTCGGACCGGCTGGGCACACCCGTCACGCTGGAACGCGCCAATGCCTCCCCCCCGGCAACGACCGAGCTTTCCCCCGAGACCGAGGCCCTGGCCCGCAAGGCGCTGGCCCGGGAATACGAGGTCTGGCAGGCCGCCCGGCACATCTAGCCTGCGCTCAGGCGGCGCCGTAAAGCGCGCGGGCGCGGTCCTCGAAGGCGCGGACGATGCGCGTCATCGCCTCGCCGAAGACGACGCCGATCACCCTGCCGAGGATGGCGTTGCGAAACTCGAAGTCGACGAAGAAATCGACCTTGCAGCCCGTTTCCGGCGCAGGCAGGTCGGCAAAGCTCCAGCCGCTTTTCAGATAGCGGAACGGGCCGTCCAGATATTCGGTGTCGATGCGCTTGCGCTCGGGCCACAGCGTCACGCGCGAACCGAAGCGTTCGCGAAACACCTTGAAGCTGATGACCAGGTCGGCCTCGACCACCTCGCTGCCCTCTGGCCCGGGGGTGCGGGCGCGGATTCGGGCGGCGCTGTTCCAGGGCAGGAACTCGGGGTATCTTTCGATGTCGGCGACCAGCGCATACATCTGGTCGGCGGTATAGGGCAGGATGCGGCTGTCGCTGTGCTGAGGCAAGACGTGGTCCCGGGGCGATTTCCGTTTCGGGCAGCACTATAGGGTATGGACCATATGAACAACCTCATCTGGCTGCTGCGGGCCTCCCGCTGGGCGCGGAACCCGCCCAGCGCCAAACGGGTCAAGCTGGTGCTTGCCGTGATCGCGGCCTGCGTCGCCATCGCGGGAATGCAGCATTTCGGCCTGTGGCCCGACTGGGCCATCATGGACCGGCCGCGCGGGATGCATCTGCAACGGCCCTGACGATCGGGCGTAATGTGGGGGCCGCTACAGCCCCGCCGCCTTGAAGGTGTTGCACTGCGCCAGTTCGCCCGAGTTGAAGCCGCGGTCGAACCATTCCTGCCGCTCGGCCGACGAGCCGTGGGTAAAGCTGTCGCGCATGGGCGCGCGGCCCGCCTTTTCCATCAGCCGGTCGTCGCCCACGGCGGCGGCGGCGTTCATCGCCTCCTCGATGTCGCCGGGCTGGAGGGTGCCGAACATCTCGTTTGCCTGGCGCGCCCAGATGCCGGCGAAGCAGTCGGCCTGCAACTCGGTCATGACCGAGATGCGGTTCGCGTCCGCCTGGCTGGATTGCTGGCGGGCCTGCATGGTCTGGCCCAGGATGCCCAGCTGGTTCTGGACATGGTGGCCGACCTCGTGCGCGATGACATAGGCAAAGGCGAAATCGCCGCCCGCGTCCATCCGGGTCTGCATCGTCCGGAAGAAATCGGTGTCCAGATAGACCGTCCGGTCGTTCGGGCAATAGAACGGTCCCATCGCCGATTGCGCCGTGCCGCAGGCCGAACTGTCGATCCCCGAGAACATCACCAGCTGCGGCGCGACATAGTCGACGCCGGCCTGCGCCGGCAGGATGCTGGCCCAGACCTCCTCGGTATCGGCCAGCACGACGCTGACGAACTGGCCGACCTCCTGTTCCTCGGGGGTCAACTCGCGCGCCTCGCCAGGCTGGCCGCCATCGTCCATCGCCCCCACGATGGGCGAGATGTCGATGCCGAAGAAATAGCCCACCGCCAGGATCGCCAGCATGCCCACGATGCCGACGCCGCCCGCGGCCCCCGCGCGTCCCATGCCGCGCCGGTCCTCGACGTTCCGGCTGCCCCGCCTGCCCCGCCATTCCATGATCCGCCCTCCCGCGTAACGGCCTGTCACGATGTGATAACGCGATTGCGCCATTCCGCAACCGTTTCGCGGCCTTGACAGTTCCGGCCCCCGCGTCCAGCAAAGCGACGCAGGCAAGCGGGGACGGGCGATGTTCGACTGGGTGGTCTCGACGATCGAGGGCTGGGGCTATCTGGGGGTCTTCCTGCTGATGGTGGCCGAGAACATCTTTCCGCCGATCCCCTCCGAGGTCATCATGCCGCTGGCCGGGTTCCTGGCCGGTCGGGGCGACCTGTCTTTGGCCCTGACCATCCTGGTCGGCACGCTGGGTTCGGTCCTGGGCACGCTGGCCTGGTACTATCTGGGCCGCGCCATCGGCGAGGCGCGGCTGAAGCGTTTCGCCGCCCGCCACGGCCGGCTGCTGACGCTGGCGCCTTCGGACATCGACAATGCGCGGGACTGGTTCCAGCGCCACGGCGCGGCGGCGGTGTTCTTCGGCCGCATGATCCCGGCGATCCGCACGCTGATCTCGGTCCCGGCGGGGCTGTCGAACATGCCGTTCTGGCGCTTCCTGCTTTATACCGTCCTGGGCTCGGCGCTGTGGACGGGGGTGCTGACCGTCGCGGGGCTGGTGCTGCACGAAAACTATGCGCTGGTTGCCGATTACGTCGATCCGCTGTCCAAGCTGGTGATCGTGGCGGTGGTCGCGATCTATCTGTGGCGGGTGATCCGCTGGAAACCGCATTGAGGGCTGCGATGACACCAAGACAGATGGGAATGGCCGCGGGCGCCGGTTCGGCGCTGTTGCTGGCGGCGGCTCTGGGATTCCAGGCGGCGGGCTATGCGCCCTGCGAGCTGTGCATCCTGCAGCGCTGGCCGCATCTGGCCGCCGCCGTGGCCGGCGCGCTGGTCGCGGTGCTGGGCTGGCGGCGCTGGCTGGCGGCGCTGGGGCTGGCCGCGGCGCTGGCGGCCTTCGGTCTGGCCGTCTATCACGCCGGGGTCGAGATGCAGCTTTGGGCCGGGCCGCAGCACTGTTCGGGGGGCGTGTCGAACCTGGCCGCCATGTCCACGCAGGACCTGCTGGCCGCGATCAACGCCGCGCCCGTCGTGCGCTGCGACCAGGTCGCCTGGAGCCTGTTCGGCATTTCGATGGCGGGCTGGAACGCGATCTGCTCGGCCGGGCTCGCCGCGCTGTGGCTGGCCTGCCTGCGCGGGCGCGACAGACAGCGCGGGCTGGCCTGAACGGGCTTTCCCGGCCCGGAAAGATTGCGCCGCCCGCTGGTATGGGATAGACCGCCTTTCAACAAGATGTTGAGGCGATCCTTTGGCTGATACCCCCGAAAACGACGACGGTTCCGCAGAGAACGGGACGCCCGAGCGTGCCGTCATGCCCCATGACGGGCCGGTCATCGACATCGCGCGCGAAATGCGCTCGTCCTATCTCGATTACGCCATGTCGGTCATCGTCAGCCGGGCCATTCCCGACCTGCGCGACGGGCTGAAGCCGGTGCACCGGCGCATCCTGTTCGCCATGCACGAAACCGGCAACACCCACGACAAGCCCTATCGCAAGTCGGCCCGCCCGGTCGGCGACGTCATGGGTAAGTATCACCCGCACGGCGACGCGGCGATCTATGACGCGCTGGTGCGGATGGCGCAGGACTTTTCCATGTCCCTGCCCCTGCTGGACGGGCAGGGCAACTTCGGCTCGATGGACGGCGATTCCGCGGCGGCCATGCGCTATACCGAGGTGCGGATGGACAAGCCCTCGGCCTACCTGCTGATGGACATCGACAAGGACACGGTCGAGTTCCAGGACAACTACGACGGCAAGGACCGCGAGCCGACGGTGCTGCCGGCGCGCTTTCCGAACATGCTGGTCAACGGCGCGGGCGGCATCGCCGTGGGCATGGCGACGAACATCCCGCCCCACAACCTGGGCGAGGTGATCGACGCCACGCTGGAACTGATCGCCAACCCCGATCTGCCGACCGAACGCCTGCTGGACATCATCCCGGGCCCGGACTTTCCGACCGGCGGCATCATCCTGGGCCGCTCGGGCGCGCGCAAGGCCTATCTGGAAGGGCGCGGGTCTGTCGTCATCCGCGCCAAGACCCGGATCGAGGAAGGCCGCAACGGCCGCCAGATGATCGTCCTGGACGAGATCCCCTATCAGGTGAACAAGGCCACGCTGATCGAGAAGATCGCGGAACTCGCCAAGGAAAAGCGCATCGAGGGCATCGCCCATGTGCAGGACGAATCCGACCGCGTCGGCGTGCGGGTCGTCATCGAACTCAAGCGCGACGCCACGGCCGAGGTGGTGCTGAACCAGCTGTTCCGCTTTACCGCCATGCAGACCAGCTTCGGCTGCAACATGCTGGCGCTGAACGGCGGCCGGCCGGAACAGCTGGCGCTGCGCGACTTCCTGACCCATTTCATCGCCTTCCGCGAAGAGGTCGTGGCGCGGCGCACCGCCTATGAGCTGCGCCGCGCCCGCGAACGGGCGCATGTGCTGTGCGGCCTGGCGGTCGCGGTGTCGAACGTCGACGAGGTGGTGGCCACCATCCGGTCCTCGGCCGACACGGCCGAGGCGCGGGGGCGGCTGATGGAGCGGCGCTGGCCGGCGCATGAGATCGTCGAATACCTGCGGCTGATCGACGATCCGCTGCATCCCGTGAACGAGGATGGCACCTACAACCTGTCCGAGACCCAGGCCCGCGCCATCCTGGAACTGCGCCTGCAGCGCCTGACGCAACTGGGCGTGCAGGAGGTCACGGACGAGCTGAAATCCCTGGCCGAGTCGATCCGCGACTATCTGGCGATCCTGGCGTCGCGCGACCGCATCATGGCGATCATCAGCGACGAATTGCGCGAGGTGCGCAGCCAGTTCGCCGTGCCGCGCCGGACCGAGATCACCGACTGGGCGGGCGATCTGGACGACGAGGACCTGATCGAGCGCGAGGACATGGTCGTCACCATCACCTCGGGCGGCTACATCAAGCGCACCGCGTTGGCCGAATTCCGCAGCCAGCGGCGCGGCGGCAAGGGCCTGTCGGGCATGGCCACCAAGGAAGACGACGTGGTGACCACGCTGTTCGTCGCCAACACGCATACGGAACTGCTGTTCTTCACCACCGACGGCATGGTCTATCGGCTCAAGACCTGGCGCCTGCCGCTGGGCGGGCGCACCGCCAAGGGCAAGGCCATCGTCAACATCCTGCCGATCGACCCGGGCGTTTCCATCGCGGCACTGATGCCGGTCGATGCGCCCGAAAAGGACTGGGAGGACTATCAGGTCGTGTTCGCCACCTCGGACGGTGACGTGCGGCGCAATGCGCTGTCGGACTTCGCCAACGTCATGCGCAACGGCAAGATCGCCATGAAGCTGCCCGAAGGGGTCGAGCTGATCGGCGTGCGCATGGCGACGGCGGGCGACGACGTGATGCTGGTGACGGCGGCGGGCCGCGCGATCCGCTTCCCGACGACCGACGTGCGGGTCTTCAAGGGCCGCGATTCGACCGGCGTCCGGGGCATCCGCCTGGCCAAGGGCGACCGCGTGGTCAGCATGTCCGTCATCCGCCATTTCGAGGCCGACCCGGCCGAACGCGCCGCCTATCTGAAGATGCGCCGCGCCGTGGCCGGTGCGCTGGACGACGGCGCCGAGGCGGACGAGGACGAGGAAGCCGTGGCCGAGGGCAGCGTGACCCAGGAACGCTATGCCGAGATGTCGGCGGCCGAGGACCTGATCCTGACCATCACCGCCAAGGGCTCGGGCAAGATCAGTTCCAGCCACGACTATCCGGTGCGCGGGCGCGGCGGCCAGGGCGTGATGGCGATGGACAAGGCCATGCGTGGCGGTGAACTGGTCGCAAGCTTCCCGGTCGAAGGCGACGACCAGATCATGCTGGCGACATCGACCGGGCAGTCGATCCGGGTGCCTGTCGACGGGATCAGCTTCCGTTCGCGCTCTGCCGGCGGCGTGCGCGTCTTCAATACCGGAGAGGGCGAGACGGTGGTTTCCGTTGCCCGCATCGCCGAAAATGGCGAGGATGAGGCCGAGGCATAAGGACCGCCGGGGCAGACGGCCCCGGTCCCGCCAGCATCGTGAGGGACAGGATTGAAGGCACGCGACTCGCAGCTGAGCGAACGGTTGCAGACCGGCTTTCTGGGGGTCATCGCCTTTGGGCTGATTCTGGCGCTGCTGGTGCAGGCGCGCTTCATCCTGGTCTGCCTGGCCTTCGCCATCATCATCTTTTCGCTGACATCGGATGCGATATCGGCCTTTGCGCGGCTGAAGGTGCCCAACTGGCTGGCAACGACGCTGGCGCTGATCGCCATCACCGTGGGCGTCCTTTGGGCCGCGACCACGGTGGTGGGCCAGGTCAACGAGGTGGTGACGACCTCGATCGCCTATACCGACCGGGCGCAACGGGTGCTGGCCACGCTCAGCGAACGCTGGGGCCCCAAGGCGCAGGAAAACATCGCGACCTTCCTGGGCAACATCGACGTGGCGGGCTGGATCCGCTCGGCCGCGTCGCAGGCGTCGAACCTGATTTCCGGCTCGGTCCTGATCCTGACCTTCGTGGGCTTCATGTTCAGCGAACGGATCTGGTTCCCGGTCAAGGTCGAGCGGCTGACCGGCGACCCGGCCCGCGCCCAGCTTTGGCTGGACACGGTCCACACCATCATGCGGCGGGTGAACCGCTATCTGGTGGTCAAGACCGGGATCAGCGCCGTCACCGCCGGGCTGATCTGGCTGATCTTTCGCGGCGCCGGGCTTGAACTTGCGGGCGCCATCGCCACGCTGACCTTCATCCTGAACTTCATCCCCACGCTCGGCTCGATCATCGCGACGGTCGTTACCGTGGCGATGGTGCTGGCGCAGACCGGCGACCCGGCGACCACGCTGGCGCTGGGCAGCCTGACGACGGTGGTGCATTTCGTCATCGGCAACATCTTCGACCCGATGCTGCTGGGCCAGACGCTGCGGCTGTCATCCTTTGGAATCGTGCTGGCGCTGGCCTTCTGGGGCGCGGTCTGGGGCATCGCCGGCACCTTCCTGGCGGTGCCGATCATGGTCGCGGTCATGATCGTCTGCGCCCGCATCCCCTGGCTGCGGCCCGTGGCCGTCATGCTGTCGCAGGAAGGCGTCCCCGAGGCCGAGCCGCCGTCGCGCCGGCTGCGGATGGCCGCGGCCGGAACCGAGGCGTCCGCCCGGGACCCGTAGCGCCGCGATCAGTAGCGGATCGTCGCGTGGTCGCGCAGTTCCTGGACCGGCGGCTTGCCGAAGCCGAAGAAGTCCAGATAGGCCGGGATCTGTTCGAACAGCATGTCGGTCCCGACCTGATAGCGGCAGCCCTTGGCAGCGGCGGCGGCCAGAAAGGGCGTCATCTCGGATTTCATCACCACTTCGCCCACGAAGGTCGCGGGGTCGATGCGGTCCACGTCCATCGGCAGCGGGTCGTCCGCGTTCATTCCCAGGGGCGAGGCGTTGACCACGATGTCGAACCCGGCCGGGTCCTTCGATCCGGTCTGGACCGTCAGCTTGGGATAGGCGGCGCTCAGCCGCCCGGCCAGCGCCTCGGCACCGGCGGCATTCGGGTCGTAAAGCGCCAGCCGGGCCGCCCCGGCCTTGGCCAGCGAGGCCGCGATCGCAGACCCCACGCCGCCCGCGCCGACCACCAGGACCGAGGCGCCCGCGATCTGCTGGCCCTTGCCCAGCACCCCGCCGATAAAGCCTTCGCCGTCGAACATGTCGGCCTCGAGCTTGCCATCGTCGCCCAGGCGCAGCGCATTGGCCGAACCGGCGATCTGCGCCGTGACCGACACCCGGTCGGCCAGGGCCACGGTCGCCACCTTGTGCGGCATGGTGACCAGCGCGCCGTGGATGTTCGACAACCGGAACACCAGCGGCAGAAAGGCGGCGTAATCCTCGGGGCGGACGCCCATCGGTACCACCACGGCGTCGATGCCGCGATGCGCGAACCAGGGGTTATAGATCATCGGCGCCTTGAAGGTCGTCGTGGGATAACCCAGATGCGCGATCAGTTTCGTGGTTCCGCGGATCATGCCGTGCCCTCCTGAGGCTTGGTGCGCGAGCCCCCTGCCGCGCGACTTCAGCCCATGGATCGCAGGCCGGCTTCCTGCCGTCAAATATCCAAATTCGCCTGATCGTAACATCATGTTAACCTGCCACAGCAGGGGAGGGAATCATGAGCCAGCTGACCATCCGCCAGGTCGAGGTGATCCGCGCCGTCATGATGGCGGGCACCATCCAGGGGGCGGCGGAACTGTTGAACGTCTCGGCCCCCGGCGTGTCGCGGTTGGTGAAATATTCCGAGGAATCGCTGGGCATCCGCCTGTTCGACCGCAGGGGCGGGCTGTTCGTGCCGGCGGCCGAGGCGGCGTCGATCTTCGAGATGATCCACCAGGTGCATCGCCAGATGGACAATCTGAATGGCGCGGTGCGGGCGCTGCGCCAGGGCCAGGACGTGCGGCTGAGCTTCGCCTCGGCGCCCTCGATCGCGCAGTTCATCGCCGCGCGCGCGATCCGGGGCGTGCGGGCGCGGTTTCCCGACCTCTATATCGACCTCAACATCCTCAAGATCGAGGAAACCGTCGACTACCTGCTGCTGGACCGGGGCGAGTTCGTCATCATGAGTTCGGCGGTCGCCAACCCCGCGCTCAGCAGCGAGCCCCTGGCGACGGGACGGCTGGTCGTCATCGTGCCCGAAGGCCACCCTCTGGCCGAGCGGTCCGAGATCTCGGTCCGGGATCTGGTCGAGGAGGATTTCATCGGCATCGACCCCGAGGACCCTTACGGCGCGATCATCGCCCGCCCCTTCGTCGAGGCGGGGATCGCGCCGCGATACGCCATGCGCGGCCGCTTTGCCCAGACCCTGGTCAGCCTGGTGCGCCACGGCCTGGGCGTGTCGCTGATCGACGAGTTTTCCGTGGCCGAGGTCTATATGCCCGGCATCGTGCGCCGCCCCCTGGCCGAGCGCGCCGGCATCACCGCCTATGCGGTGACGCGCAAGGGCCGGCCGCTGTCGAGCTATGCCGAGCTGGCCATCGACCGCTTTCGCCGCGAGATGGCCGCCGCCGTGGCGCGCGAAAGCTGGAGCGACAGCCCCGCGGCGGAATAGGAAAAGGCCCCGGCATCCCGGGGCCTTCCTGGTCTTGCGGGTGGCCGCGCCCTTAGCGGTTGGCCAGGGCCTCGGCGCGCAGGCGGTCGTATTCCGCCTTGGGGACGGGAACCGCGTTCGGCTTGCCCAGGTCCTCCATCCGCACCCGATAGGTTTCCCGCGCCGTGAAGGCCGCGGCGGCCGCGATGCAGGTGATGGCGAAGGCGATCGAGCCCACCACCAGCCACACGTTGGTCGAACCGGGGGGCGCCACGGTCGCGAACAGCGCCGGCAGCAGGGCCGTGATCGTGGTGCCGATGTTCTGCGAGATCGCCATCGACGACACCCGGGTCCGGGTCGGGAACAGTTCGGGATAGAAGCTGGGGAAGACCGCGTTGTAGCCCTGATAGACGACGCCCCACATCAGCAGCGACATCAGGATCGCCAGCGGCACCGAATGGATCGAGATGGCATAGAGATAGCCGAAGGCCAGCAGGCCCGAGCCCAGCGCGCCGACGATGATGGGCGGGCGGCGGCCGATCTTGTCCGACAGGTTGCCGACCAGCGGGATCACCAGGCAGGCCAGGATGTTGCCCATGACCGGGATCCACAGGTAGACGTCCTTGTGGAAGCCGACGCCATAGGCCGCCTGCACCGCATAGGCCGCGCCGAAGACGGTGGCGACGACCGGGATCGTGTTCATCAGCGCCATGCAGATCACCCGGATCATGTCGGGCCAGCCGGTCTGGATCGCCTCGATCACCGGGGATTTCGGCTTGGTGTGGCTTGCCTCTTCCTTCTGGAAGGCGGGGGTCTCCTGGACCTCGCGGCGGATGATCCAGCCGGCGATGATGACGACGAAGCTCAGCAGGAACGGGATGCGCCAGCCCCAGCTGTTGAAGGCGTCGTCGGGCATGAAATGGGCCAGCGGCAGGAAGACGGCGGCGGCCAGGATCTGGCCGGCCTGCACGCCCTGCAGCGTGAAGCTGGCGAAAAAGCCCCGCCGGCCAAAGGGCGCGTGTTCCAGCACCATCGAGCTTGCGCCCGAGATCTCGCCCGCGACGGCAAAGCCCTGCACCAGGCGCAGGATCACCAGCAGGATCGGCGCCAGGATGCCCACCTGCTGATAGGTCGGCAGCAGGCCGACCAGCAGGGTCGAGATGCCCATCAGGAACATGCACAGGATCAGCACGTTCTTGCGGCCATGCGTGTCGCCCCAGTGGCCCAGCACGAAGGCGCCGATGGGGCGGGCGACATAGCCCACGCCATAGGTGGCCAGCGAGGCGATGATCGCCACGCGCGGGTTTTCGGACGGAAAGAAGATCTGCGGGAAGACCAGCGAAGCGGCCGTCGCGTAGATGAAGAAGTCGTAATATTCCAGGGCCGATCCGATCCAGCCGCTGGCCGCGGCCTTGCTGGACTGGCTTGTGTCCCTGGTTTCGCCCATCGACGAAGCGCTCATGTGAAACCTCCCTGATGTGGCGCCGCCTGGTCCCCCGCGCGCCGGATCACTGGCGTCAGAAATCCGTCGAACAGGCCCTTACGTCAAATATCATGTTTCACGAGATCGTAACATGATGTTAATTTTTATGCGCCAAACCCAGGCCCGAGGCATGGCGCACAGCCGCTTGCCGCGCCGGCGCCAGACGCCTGATCGCGCGGT
The DNA here is from genome assembly GCF_000622145.1 of Paracoccus yeei ATCC BAA-599. Classification (GTDB taxonomy): domain Bacteria; phylum Pseudomonadota; class Alphaproteobacteria; order Rhodobacterales; family Rhodobacteraceae; genus Paracoccus; species Paracoccus yeei. Next base: position 70,153 of record NZ_JHWH01000022.1, read on the forward strand.
CGGCGGCAGTCCGCCTTCGGGGCCGGAACGGCCGCCGCGTCGAACGTCGCCCTCTCTTTGCCTTGGGGGCGGTCTGGGCTAGCTTGCGCCGGTTGGGGCAGGTCTTGCCCGTGGTAAGAGGTTAATCATGGACCGTCCGTCGGTGCTCTTCGTCTGTCTGGGCAATATCTGCCGCTCTCCGCTTGCCGAAGGGGTCATGCGTGAAGCCGCCGAGCTTCGCGGGATCGAGGTTCGAATCGATTCGGCCGGGACCGGCGACTGGCATGTCGGGTCCGAACCCGACCGGCGCGCCCAGGCGGTGGCGGCGCGCCACGGCATCAACATTTCGCGCCTGCGCGCGCGCCAGGTCAGGCCCGACGACTTCCGCAGCTTCGACCACATCGTCGCGATGGACAATGAAAACCTGGCCGGGCTGCGGGCCGTGGCGCCCCCCGATGCGCGGGCCCGGTTGTCCCTGCTGATGGACCATGTCCCCGGCCGCGAAGGCCAGCCCGTCGCCGACCCCTATTTCGGCGATGCGGCCGGGTTCGACGCGACCTGGCAGGACGTGACCCTGGGGGTCGAGGCGCTGCTGGAACGGCTGGCCGGGGAAATGGCCGGGGGGCGCTGACTTTACTTTGCGGGGCCCGCCCCCTATCTCTGCCCGATCATGGCCACGAAATCCGATCCCAATTACAAGATCATCGCCGAAAACCGCCGGGCGCGGTTCGATTACTTCATCGAAAGCGACCTCGAGGTCGGCATCGTCCTGACCGGCTCCGAGGTGAAATCCCTGCGCACGGGCCAGTCGAACATCGCCGAAAGCTATGCCTCGGTCGAGGGGGGCGAGCTGTGGCTGATCAACGCCTATATCGCCGCCTACAAGCAGGCCGGCGTCTTTGGCCACGAAGAACGGCGGCGGCGCAAGCTGCTGGTGTCGCGCAAGGAACTGGCGCGGCTATGGCAGGCCATCGGGCGCGAGGGGATGACGCTGGTGCCGCTGGTCATGTATTTCAACGACCGTGGCATGGTGAAGCTGAAGATCGGCGTCGCCAAGGGCAAGAAAAACCACGACAAGCGCGAAACCGACGCCAAGCGCGACTGGAACCGCCAGAAACAGCGGCTTCTGAAGCAGGGCTAGACCTTCCGACCATTGCAGGGGCCTGCCCCGCCGGTTACATGGGGGGCGCTTTCGCGTCTACCGGAGGGAGGGGCCATGACCACCGATTCAGACGATCCCAGGACGCTGGTCTCGACCGCATGGCTGGCGGCGCATCTGAACGATCCCGACCTGCGGGTGATCGACGCGACATGGTTCCTGGAACCCGGCCGCGACGCCCGCGCGGAATACGAGGCCGCCCATATCCCCGGCGCGCGGTTCTTTGACCTGGACGCCATCGCCGACGGCCGCAGCGGCCTGCCGCATATGGCCCCCCAGCCCGAGATGTTCGTCAGCCGGATGCGCGCCATGGGCATCGGCGACGGCCATCAGGTCGTGGTCTATGACAATTCGCCGGTGCATTCGGCGGCGCGGGTCTGGTGGACCTTCCGCCTGATGGGCAAGCAGGATGTCGCGGTGCTGGACGGCGGGCTTGCCAAATGGCTGGCAGAGGGCCGCGAGACCGAGGACATGCCCCCCGTCCTGCGCGACCGCCACATCACCGTGCAGCGCCAGGCGGGGCTGGTGCGCGACGTGACCCAGGTCGCCGCCGCCAGCAAGCTTGGCAGCCACGAGATCGTCGATGCGCGGGGCGAGGCACGCTTTCGCGGCGAGGCGCCCGAGCCGCGCGCCGGCCTGCGCTCGGGCCATATCCCGGGCGCGCGCAACCTGCCCTTCGGCCGGCTGTTTCGCGACGACGGCACGATGAAGGACCCCGACGCGCTGCGCGCCGAATTCACCGCTGCCGGGGTCGACCTGACGCGGCCGGTCATCACCACCTGCGGATCGGGCGTGACCGCGGCCATCCTGTTCCTGGCGCTCGACCGGATCGGGCACCGGGACCATTCGCTTTACGACGGAAGCTGGGCCGAATGGGGCAGCTTCCCGGACCTTAAAATCGCAACCGGAGATGCGTGAATGCTGGGCAATCTGAAACCGCAGGCCCCCGACAAGATCCTGGCCCTGATGGGCGAGTTCAAGGCCGATCCCCGCCAGGGCAAGATCGACCTGGGCGTGGGCGTCTACAAGGATGCGACCGGCCACACCCCCATCATGCGCGCCGTCCGCGCCGCCGAGAGCCGCATGCTGGAAACCGAAACGACCAAGACTTATGCCGGCCTCGCCGGCGAGCCCGAGTTCCAGAAGGCCATGGCCGAACTGATTCTGGGCGACGGCTACAAGGCCGAGACCACCGCCGCGCTGGCGACCGTCGGCGGCACCGGCGCGATCCGGCAGGCGCTGGAACTGGCGCGGATGGCGAACCCGGACCTGCGGGTCTTCGTCAGCGATCCGACCTGGCCGAACCACATCTCGATCATGAACTTCATGGGCCTGCCGCAGGTCAGCTACCGCTATTTCGACAACGACACCCGCGGCGTCGATTTCGAGGCGATGAAGGCCGACATCTCGGATGCGAAAAAGGGCGACGTGGTGCTGCTGCACGGCTGCTGCCACAACCCGACCGGCGCCAACCTGACGCTGGAGCAATGGGCCGAGGTCGCCGCGATCCTGGAAAAGACCGGCGCGACGCCCCTGATCGACCTGGCCTATCAGGGCTTCGGCGACGGGCTGGAAGAGGACGCGGCCGGCACCCGGCTGATCGCATCCCGCATCCCCGAGGTGCTGATCGCGGCATCGTGCAGCAAGAACTTCGGCATCTATCGCGAACGCACCGGCTGCCTTCTGGCGCTGTGCACCGACAAGGCGACCAAGGACCTGGCGCAGGGCGCGATGGCCTTCCTGAACCGCCAGACCTATTCCTTCCCGCCCTTCCACGGCGCCAAGATCGTCTCGACCATCCTGACCGATGCGGACCTGCGGGCCGACTGGATGGCAGAGCTTGAGGAGGTGCGCGGCGGCATGCTGAAGCTGCGCGAGCAGCTGGCCCGCGAACTGCGCGACCTGTCCGGCTCGGATCGCTTCGGCTTCATCGCCGAACACCGCGGCATGTTTTCGCGCCTGGGCGCCACGCCCGAGCAGGTCGCCCGGATGAAAGAGGAATTCGGCATCTACATGGTGGGCGATTCGCGGCTGAACATCGCCGGGCTGAACGAATCCACCATCCCGGTCCTCGCCCGCGCCATCATCGAAGCGGGCGTTTGACGCCCTGCGGTGCGGGCCGCCGCCGCAAGGCAGGCGGCCCGTTTCCTGCCGGTCAGGACCGGGGGCCCAGCTTGCGCTCGATATAGGCGCGCAGGTCCTCGATCTCGGCGCGGGCCTCCTTCAGCGCGTCCTGCGCGGCACTCGCCTCGGCCTCGACGGCGCCCAGCCGGGCGACCAGGTCCGCCTCGCGCGCCTCCAGCGTGCCGATCGCGCGGTCGCGCGCGTCTTCGGCATCGTGCAGCTGCCGGGCCATGCCCTCCAGCGCGCCCAGGTCGGCCTTGCTGCTGCGGCCCAGGCGATGGACCACCCAGCTTGCGAACCAGCCCAGCAGGAAGGCCGCGAACAGGATGATCGCGGTCGCGATGATGAATTCGTTGCGGTTCATGGCCGGTCCTTTCCGCTGATCCTCATTCCGCCGCCCCTTCGCCGTGCGCCTCGCCATTGTCGGGGAAGGCCGCCTCGATCGCGGGGACGGTCAGCGCGTCGATCACCTGCAGCGAGATGGCCCCCTGCACCGCCGCCAGCGCCGGCTCGGACGCGGCGGCGATCGCGGGGGGCAGTGCGGGCGCAGGGTCGGGGCGCAGCACCGGCGCCAGGGCCCCGGTCGCGGCGGCCAGCGCGGCCTGTTCCGCACGGGCCCGCACGACCTCGGGCGCGTCGGTCACGCCCGCCACGGTGCGGGCGGGCGCGGGCGGTTCGCGCACCACGGGTTCGTCGGCCAGCAGCGTGAACTCGATCCGGCGGTTCGCCTCGCGCCCGGCCTCGGTGTCGTTGTCGGCCACCGGGCGGCTTTCGCCATAGCCGCGCACCGTCATGTTCGACACATCCACGCCATGCGCGCGCATCGCCTCGAACACGGCCTGGGCGCGCGCCCGCGACAGTTCGGCGTTCAGCTCCTCGGACCCCTGGGCATCGGTATGGCCGCCCAGTTCGATGCGGTATTCGGCGCAGTCGGCCATGATCGCGGCGATGCGGTCCAGCGTCGGGCTCGGGTCGCCCGCGATGACCGAGCGGCTGGGCTCGAACCCGATCTCGGATTCGCGCATGGCCGCGTTCAGCCCGTCCACGCATTCCACCCCCGACGGCAGGCCCAGCACCGGGTCCAGCCGCCGGTCATAGCGGATCGCCAGTTCATAGCGGGCGCCGGCGCCCAGCCGCTCGGCCAGCCGCGCCGCCGCATTGTCCGAGGCGGTCTGGCTGCCCGCCACCCCGGTGATGCGGATCAGGTCGGGCGAGACGGTGGCCCGCCCCCGGTCGAGCCCGCCCATCGCCTCGAGCGCGGCAATGGCGCGCAAGGTCCAGCCCTCCGGAAAGTCGTCGTCCAGCCGCAGGGCGCTGTCCACGTCGCCAAAGCGGGCGCGGGCCAGGCTTTCGACCGCCTCGCGCATCCGCGCATCCGCCACGCGGCCGCGCAGCGACACGGTGCCGGCGTTCACCGTGGCCAGGAACTCGGCCGGGCCCTGCGGCAGGGCGGCCTTCTCATGCTCGGCGGTCAGGGCGAAGCCCTCGGGCAGCGCGGCCTGCAGGCGGCCCGCCGCCCTGTCGAATTCCGCGGCCGGGACCGAGGCCGGGGCGAACAGCGCGACATCGGCATCCGACAGCGTGACCGCCCCCGCCCCCAGCGCATCGACCGCCTGAATGCCCGCGACAGCGGCCTGCGCCCAGTCGGGGCTTGGCGCCCCCAGGCCCAGCGTGCAGCGCGGCGTCCCCGCGATGCCGGCGCGGGTTCCGGCCGTCAGGATCGCGTCCCGTGCCGTTTCGCTGTCGGCGGCGCAGGCGTCGAAGCGCGCCCCCGCCATGTCCTTGACGAAGCGCAGGGTAAAGGGGGCGATGACGGGCCGCGGCGCGGTCACGTCCAGGTCCAGCGCGACACCCTGGGGCCTGGCGCGGTTCAGCGCGGCTTCCAGATCGGCCCGGGCGCCGGCGCTGTCGGTGACGGCGCGCACCACGACCCGGCCCGGCGCGACCGAGATCTTGGCCCGCGGCGCAAGCTGGGTGGCCCGCAGCCCAAAGGCCAGCGCATCGTCCCAGCCGGGCGGGACGGGGTAATCCGCCGTCTCGACCAGGTCCGAGACGGGCTTGCCGCCAGTGGCGCGCCGCAGCCCCGCCACCAGCGCGGCGCGGTCCTGGGCGCGGGGCAGAAGCCCCAGCACCGACACGCCATCGTCATTGCGCAAAAGCTCGATCCCGAAATCCGGCGGCTCCAGCGCGGCGCGGGCGGCGACCTCGATGTCGTCGACGACGCGGCCCGGCTGGACGACGGCCTCGGCCCGGGACTTGGCGCGGAACCGCTGCACCTCGTCGGGCGCGGTGCCGGTCAGGCGCACGATCAGCCCATCCGTCGAAACCCGAGCCCAGTCGAACCCGCCGCCCGCCATGGCCTGCGCGACATCGGCGGCCGAGCGCGTCTCGATGAAGTCGGCGGCCTCGCGTGCGGCCAGATAGGAAAGGCCGCCGGCGGCGGCAAGCGCGATCAGGCTGGCGGCGGCCACGGCGCGGCCGCGGCGGCGTTCTGGATTGGCCATCAGGGGGACCTTAGGGCTGTTTCCGGTTGGGCGGGTCTAAACCCAACTGCCCCGCTGTGCAATCAGACCAGCCCCGCCACGGCCAGCCCCAGGGCCATCAACAATCCGGCATCGCGATTTGAACGGAACAGCCGCAGGCAGCCCCGGGGATCGTCCATGTCAAAGCGCCGCAGCTGCCAGGCCAGGTGCGCGGCAAAACCCGCGATGCCGACCAGCGCGACCAGCAGCGCCAGACCGTGCGGGCGCGCGGCCAGCACCGCCAGCACCAGCAGCGCCACCGCCCCCGCGCCAAAGCCCGCCAGCCAGCGCCGCGAATCGCGGCCGAACAGGCGCGCGGTCGACTTGACGCCGATCAGCGCATCGTCCTCGGCGTCCTGGTGGGCATAGATGGTGTCGTAAAAGATCGTCCAGCAGATCCCCGCCAGCCAGGCCAGCACCGGCGCGGGCGCGACATTGCCCATATGCGCGGCCCAGGCCAGCAGCGCCCCCCAGTTGAAGGCCAGCCCCAGGAACACCTGCGGCCACCAGGTGAAGCGCTTGGCGAAGGGATAGATCGCGACCAGCGCCAGCGAGGCGACGCCCAGCCAGATCGCCGCCGGCCCCAGCGTCAGCAGGATGACGAAGCCCGCCAGCGACTGCGCCACCAGCCACAGCGCCGCGCCCCGCACCGTCACCTGTCCCGAGGGAATGGGCCGCGACCGCGTCCGCGCCACCTTGTCGTCGATGTCGCGGTCGGTGATGTCGTTCCAGGTGCAGCCCGCGCCCCGCATCAGGATCGCGCCCAGGCCGCAGGCGACGGCGATCCACAGGTCGCGCCACAGGGGCGCGTCGGCGATCATGGCCAGCCCGATCCCCCACCAGCAGGGCAGCAGCAGCAGCCAGGTGCCGATGGGCCGGTCGGCGCGCGACAGGCGCAGCCAGGGTCTCCAGCCCGGCGGGGCATGGCGGTCCACCCAGTTGTCGGGGGGCGCGTCGGCGACGCTGCGATGCGCCTCTGGCGTCAGGCGGTCGGTCTGCATAAGCTGCGCCCCATCATGGCGAAAATCAGGCTTTTCATAGATCACCCGCTGGCCCAAGGACAAGGCGTCGCGCTGACGCCCGATCAGGCGCATTACCTGGGCTCGGTCATGCGGCAGGGTCCGGGGGACGCGCTGCTGGTCTTCAACGGGCGCGACGGCGAATGGCTGGCGCGGATCGAGCGGCTGGCCAAGCGCGGCGGCGACCTGGTGGCGTTGCGGCAGAGCGCGCCGCAACGAAACCCGCCCGACCTGTGGCTGCTGTTCGCGCCGATCAAGAAGGCGCGCACCGATTTCATCGTGGAAAAGGCGGCCGAAATGGGCGCCGCGCGCATCGTCCCGGTGCAGACCGACCACACCAATTCCGAACGCATCCGCCAGGACCGCCTGCAAGCCCATGCCGTCGAGGCGGCCGAGCAATGCGGCGGCACCTTCGTCCCCGAGGTGGCCGAGCTGACGCCCTTGGGCCGCCTGCTGGACGGCTGGGATCCCGCCCGGCGCATCCTGTGGGCGGACGAGGCGCTGGCCGGTCCCGCAGCCACCCTGGCCGCCCTGCCCCGCGGCCCCTGGGCCATCCTGATCGGTCCCGAAGGCGGCTGGTCCGAATCGGAACGCGCCCGGCTGGGGGCGCTGGCGCATGTCACGCGCGTCTCGCTGGGGCCCCGGATCCTGCGCGCGGACACCGCTGCCGTTGCGTCACTTGCCTTGTGGCAGGCCGCCCTGGGCGATTGGGGCTGACGGGGCTGCGCGATTTCGCCGCAATCCCGTGCCGCTTTTCGCGCGCCAAGCGTCGGTTTCTTGCAGAATCGGCCCCGGAAAACCCGTTTGACACAAAAACTTAATGATAACGGCGCCTTATGCATGCGCTGCATGGCTGCAATGCCCGCACGGACGTAGAGTTTCCAAACTGCCCGAACTATATGCTTGTGCATCAGACAACGCCCCAAGGCGGGGCACTTTCAAGCAGGTGAAAACTATGTCGGCGATTGACACGAACCGCGTCCATGGCGGGGCGGGATCTTTCGGTATTGGCTCGATCTTCGCGGCGCTGGCCGCGTGGAATGACGCGCGCGTGACGAAGAACGCGTTGAGCCGTCTCACGGACCGCGAGCTGGACGATATCGGTCTGTGCCGCGGCGATATCGACCGGATCGCGCACGCCCGCTGATTTGGCGGAAATGATGCGAAACAGGCCCCCTCGGGACGATCCCGGCGGGGCCTTTTTCATGCCCGCCGCCCTGGCGCGTCAGCCCCGGCGCGCGGCCCCGATCGCGGCCACGTCGATCTTGCGCATGTCCATCATGGCGACGAAGGCGCGCCGCGCCTCGTCTCCGCCGGCGGACAGCGCCTCGCTAAGCGCCCGGGGCGTGATCTGCCAGGAGATGCCCCAGCGGTCCTTGCACCAGCCGCATTCGCTTTCCTGCCCGCCGTTGCCGACGATGGCGTTCCAGTAGCGGTCGGTTTCCGCCTGGTCCTCGGTCGTGACCTGGAACGAGAACGCCTCGCTGTGGCGAAAGCTCGGCCCGCCGTTCAGCCCCAGGCAGGGGATGCCCAGCACGGTGAAGCGCACCGTCAGCACGTCGCCCGCGCGGCCCGACGGAAAATCGGCCGGGGCGCGGACGATCTCGTCCACGGCGCTGTCGGGAAAGGTTTCGGCGTAAAACCGCGCCGCCTGTTCCGCCTCGAGGTCGAACCACAGGCAGATCGTGTTTTTGGCAATGCTCATCCGGTTCCTCCCTCAGGTTCGGGTCCACATTCCCCGAGGGACCGACCGGGCCTAGCCGCGCCGCACCACCAGGGTCGTCCATTCGCCGTGATCCTCGCGCGTCTCAAGCGCAAGCCCCCCCGCGGCATAGGCCGCGACCACCGCGTCGGCCTGGGTCGCCAGGATCCCCGACAGGATCGCATGGCCACCCGGTGCGACATAGCGCGCCATGTCCGGCACCAGGTCGATCAGCGGCTGCTTCAGGATATTGGCGAAAACCAGGTCGAAGGGCGCCGCGCCCTCGATCAGCGGATGGTCGAAGCCCACGGCCTCGACACATTCGACGCGGCCCAGCAGGCCGTTCGCGATGACATTGGCGCGCGCCACGTCGACCGCCTGCGGGTCGATGTCGCCCGCCAGCACGATCACCGGAAAGACCCGCGCCGCCGCCATGGCCAGGACCGCGGTGCCGCAGCCCACGTCGACGATGCGCCGGGGCTGGAAGCCTTGGGACACCAGCCGGTCCAGCGCCAGCAGGCAGCCCCGCGTGGTGGCGTGGTGCCCGGTGCCGAATGCCATCGCCGCCTCGATCAGCAGCGCCTCGGCGCCCTCGGGCACGCGGTCGGCGTCATGGCTGCCGTGGACGAAGAAGCGCCCCGCCTCGACCGGGGAAAGCTCGCGCCGGACATGGGCGACCCAGTCCACCTCGGGCAGTTCCGACAGGACGAAAGGGTCGGCCCCCCAGGCCGCCGCCATCAACGCAAGCGCCAGCTCGTCGGGCCTTTCGGTGAAATACAGCCCCACCTCCCAGCGGCCGCGGCCGTCCTCGATCTCGAAGATGCCGGTGCCCACGGGCTCGGGGGTCAGGTCCTCGGCCAGTTCGGTCAGGGCCTCGGCCGCCTCGCGCCCGGCGGTCTGGGTCAGCGCGGTCCAGGTGGACATCAGTTCTCCTCGGCGGGGCTTGTCAGGGGCGCCTCTACGCCCGTGCCGCGCAAGCCGCAATAGCCGTCGGGATAGCGGTCCAGATATTGCTGGTGATCCTCCTCGGCCGGATAGAAGGGCGCGGCCGGCAGGATCTGGGTGGTGATCGCGGGATAGCCCTCGACCGCAAGGCGGTTGTTGTAATCGGCCTTGCTGAGTTCCGCCGCCGCCCGCTGGCTGTCGGTGAAATACATGATCAGGCTGCGATACTGGCTGCCGACGTCGTTGCCCTGCCGATTGCCCTGGGTCGGGTCGTGGTTTTCCCAGAACACCTGCAGCAGCCGTTCATAGCTGATGCGCGAACTGTCATAGACCACGCGCACCACCTCGGCATGGCCGGTCGTGCCGGAACAGACCTGCTTGTAGGTCGGGTTCTCGACCGTGCCGCCCGCGAAGCCGACCTCGGTCAGCCAGACGCCGTCAAGCTGCCAGAACAGGCGCTCGACCCCCCAATAGCAGCCCATGCCGAAAATCGCCTGGTCGAAGCCCTTGGGGATCTCGCCGTCCATCGGGCGGCCGAAAATGCGGTGGATGGGGGCTGTCATGGGTCGTCTCCCTTTGGAAAGCGGTTGCAGTCAATCTAGGCGCGGGCCTAGCATCCTGCAACGCCGCCGCCCGTGACAACACGCAGGGGTCGTCCCCGGTTCGGGCACCAGGGAAAGGAAACGCCATGCAGGCCGGATCGCGGAACCTGATCACCGATGTCGTGGGGCTGCTCGTCGGCAATGCGCGCGACGACCGGCTGCGGTCGGGCGTGAGCGTGCTGACGGCGGACCGCCCCCTGGCCTGCGGCGTCCATGTCATGGGCGGCGCGCCGGGCACGCGGGAAACCGACCTGCTGGTGCCCGACCGGCTGGTCGGCGGCGTCAATGCGCTGGTGCTGTCGGGCGGCTCGGCCTTCGGGCTGGCGGCCTGCGACGGGGTGGCGGACGGCCTGCGCGCCCTGGGCCGGGGCTTTGCGGTCGGCCCGGTGCGGGTCCCGATCGTGCCCGGCGCGATCCTGTTCGACCTGCTGAACGGCGGCGACAAGGACTGGGCCGAGAACCCCTATCCGGCGCTCGGCCGGGCGGCGCTGGCAGCAGCTGGCCCCGATTTCGCCCTGGGCAGCGAAGGCGCGGGCACCGGCGCAATGACGCATCGCTGGAAAGGCGGGCTCGGCTCGGCCTCGGCGGTGCTGGATTGCGGGGTGACGGTGGGGGCGCTGGTCGCGGTCAATGCGCTGGGGTCGGTGACAGCGCCCGGCGGGCAGTTCTGGGCCGCGCCCTGGGAGATCGGCGACGAGTTCGGAGGCCTGGGCCTGTCCGGCCCCTTCGACGGCGGGGCCGAGCCGGCGATGGCCAAGCGCCTGGGCGAGGCCACGACGATTGCCATCATCGCGACCGACGCAGGCCTGGACAAGGCCGGGCTGACGCGGCTGGCCACCGCCGCCCATGACGGCATGGCCCGCGCCATCGTCCCCAGCCACACGCCCCATGACGGCGACCTGGTCTTTGCCGTCTCGACCGGCGCCCGCCCCCTGCCCGATCCGGCGCTGACGCCGTTCCTGCTGGGCCATGCCGCGGCCTGTACGCTGGCCCGCGCCATCGCCCGGGGTGTCTGCGAGGCCGAGGCGCGTCCGGGCGATCTTCAGCCGTGCTGGCGCGCGCGGCAGGGGGGCTCTGCCCCCCACGCCTGACGGCGTTCCCCCCGGGATATTTGGACAAGAAAGAAAAATGAGGCAGCAGGAGAGAGATCCGCCGCCCCGCAGTCTGATACGCCAAGAGGGAAAACCTGACGATATCTGGTGAACGCGCGCGGGCGGCCGGGGGCTCCATCACATTTTCCGTGATCGGGGGCGGCGCGCCTTGGGCTTGCCTTCGCGGGCCGAACGCGCAAGCCTGCCGGCGACCCGAGAACCAAGGAGCACGGCCATGACCCGACATGCCACCGACCTGGGGATGCTTCTGAAAGACCCCTCGCTTTTGCAGACCCGCGCCTATGTCGCGGGCGAATGGATCGACGCCGCGGACGGCGCGACCTTTGACGTGGTGAATCCCGCGCGTGGCGACGTGATCGCGCGGGTGGCCGACCTGTCGCGCGCCGAGGTCGGTCGCGCCATCGCCGCCTCGGCCCAGGCCATGAAGGGCTGGGCCGCCCGCACCGCCAAGGAACGCGCCCAGGTGTTGCGCAAATGGTTCGACCTGATGATGGAGAATCAGGACGACCTGGGCCGCATCCTGACCGCCGAACAGGGCAAGCCGCTGGCCGAGGCCAAGGGCGAGATCGCCTATGGCGCGAGCTTCATCGAATGGTTCGGCGAGGAAGCCAAGCGCATCTATGGCGAGACGATCCCCGGCCACCTGCCCGACAAGCGGCTGACCGTGATCCGCCAGCCAATCGGGGTGGTGGGCTCGATCACGCCCTGGAACTTCCCGAATGCCATGATCACCCGCAAATGCGGCCCGGCGCTGGCGGCGGGCTGCGGCTTCGTTGGTCGGCCCGCGGCGGAAACGCCGCTGTCCGCGCTGGCGCTGGCGGTGCTGGCCGAACGCGCCGGCGTGCCCAAGGGGCTGTTCAGCATCGTGACCTCGTCGCGATCCTCGGACATCGGCAAGGAGTTCTGCGAGAATCCGCTGATCCGCAAGCTGACCTTCACCGGCTCGACCGAGGTTGGCCGCATCCTGCTGCGCCAGGCTGCCGACCAGGTGCTGAAATGCTCGATGGAGCTGGGCGGCAACGCGCCCTTCATCGTCTTCGACGACGCCGATCTGGATGCGGCGGTCGAGGGCGCCATGGCCTCGAAGTTCCGCAACAACGGCCAGACCTGCGTCTGCGCCAACCGGATCTATGTCCAGGCCGGGGTCTATGACGCCTTCGCCAGGAAGCTGGCGGCGGCGGTCGACAAGCTGCGCGTCGGCGACGGGCTGAGCGAGGACGTCACGACCGGCCCGCTGATCAACGCCAAGGCCGTCGAGAAGGTCGAGGAGCATATCCAGGACGCGCTGGACGGCGGCGCCACCATCGTCACCGGCGGCAAGCGCAAGGAGGGGCTGTTCTTCGAGCCCACCGTGGTGACGGGGATCACCGATTCCATGAAGGTCTCGACCGAGGAGACCTTCGGACCGCTCGCGCCGCTGTTCCGCTTCGACACCGAAGACGAGGCGATCGCGCGCGCCAACGACACGATCTTCGGCCTCGCCGCCTATTTCTACGCCCGCGACATCGGCCGGGTGACGCGGGTGCAGGAGGCGCTGGAATACGGCATCGTCGGCGTGAACACCGGCATCATCTCGACCGAGGTCGCCCCCTTCGGCGGGGTCAAGCAGTCGGGCCTGGGACGCGAAGGCTCGCGTCACGGGATCGAGGATTACCTGGAGATGAAATACATCTGCCTGTCGATCTGACGAAGAACCCCGGGCGGCGTGCCCGGGGTTCTGCGTTCAGCGGTCCTCGTCCTCGTCATCCTCGCCCGCATCGGGCAGGTTGAAGAAGCTGTCGGCATCCAGGTCCTCGGCGGGCGCGGGCTTCTCCTCGTCGCGCGTCAGGCTGAAGTTCTCGAGCCCGGCGATCGAGGACGGCATCCGCGGCTCGTCCGGCATGGCGAGCGAGCTTTCGGTCGACAGCAGCTTGCGGCGCTCGTCGTCGGTCATGGCGCCGCCCTCGGCCGCCTTCTTCTTGGCCGCCTTCTGCACCGCGGCGTCAAGCTCGGTCTGCCGGCACAGGCCCAGCGCCACCGGGTCGATGGGTTGCATGTTCTGGATGTTCCAGTGCGTCCGCTCGCGGATCGAGGCGATGGTGGGCTTGGTGGTGCCGACCAGCTTGGCGATCTGCGCATCGGCCAGTTCGGGGTGGAACTTCACCAGCCACAGGATGGCGTTCGGCCGGTCCTGGCGCTTGGACAGCGGCGTATAGCGGGGACCGCGGCGCTTCTCCTCGCCCTCGGCGGCGGGGTTGTGCTTGAGCTTGAGCTTGTAGCGCGGGTCCTTTTCGCCCTTGGCGATCTCGGACGCATCGAGCTGGTTCGAGGCGACCGGATCGAAGCCCTTGACGCCGGCGGCCACGTCGCCGTCCGCGATGCCCTGGACCTCGAGCTCGTGCAGGCCGCAGAAATCGCCGATCTGCTTGAAGCTGAGCGTGGTATTGTCGACCAGCCAGACTGCGGTGGCCTTGGCCATCAGCGGCTTGTTCATGACCTTCTCCTTGACAAATATCTTCTTCGGCCGGGAAAACGGCTGGTGGCGGGCGCCATTCCATTTTCAGGGGGGATTGACGGCCTATATAGGCCGGGGCGGGTCCGGAATAAAGCCTGAATTTCGTGGCGGCGACCGGGGCGGCGGGCTAATCATGCCGGCATGAGACCGCTGATCGTCCTTGCCGCCGCGCTGGCGGCCCTGGCCTGCCTGCCCGCCCTGGCCCAGACCGCGGCCCCGGATCTGGACCGACAGGACGTGGCCGGCCGGTTCGACCATTATGTCCTGTCGCTGAGCTGGTCGCCCGCCTGGTGCGCCCGCGAAGGCGCGGAAAGCGGCGCCCGGCAATGTGCGCCGGGCCGGCGGCTGGGCTTCACCGTCCATGGGCTGTGGCCGCAACACGAAACCGGCTGGCCGGCGGATTGCCCCTCGGCCCGGCCCGATCCCTCGCGGCGCGAGACGGCCGCGATGGCCGACCTGATGGGGTCAGGCGGGCTGGCCTGGTACCAGTGGAAAAAGCATGGCCGCTGCAGCGGGTTGCCGGCGCAGGACTATTTCGCCCTGACGCGCCGCGCCGCCGCGGCGATCCGCCTGCCGGAGACCCTGGCGCGCCTGCCGCGCGACATCACCGTGCCCGCAAGCGTGATCGAGGATGCCTTCATCGAGGCCAATCCGGCCCTCCGCCGCGACGGGATCACCGTCACCTGCCGGAGCCGCTCCCTGCAAGAGATCCGCATCTGCCTGGACAAGGATCTGACGCCCCGCGCCTGCGGGCCGGATGCGCAACGGGATTGCAAGGGCAGCATCCTGATCCCGGCGCCGCGCTGACGGCACGCTCGGATGCCTCCGGCGGGGATATTTTAGCAAGAAAGAAGCCGTTAATCGAATCGCAAGGATTTGCTGGCAGCTTGAGGTTACGGAACAGGCGGGGACGCCGATGGCCGTCAAGGAAGAAGCCACACCCTAGCCCTTTGCTCCGGCGGGCGGGGTGTGTGCTTTTCTTTCTTGTCTAAATATCCCCGCCGGAGGCACCGGGCCGCGCTGCCAGGCCCGCCCTCTCAATCCTCGGGCGCCACCTGCAACAGGATCTTGCCGACATGGGTGCTGGATTCCATGTGGCGATGGGCGGCAACGGCCTCGTCCAGAGCATAGGTGCTGTCGATCAGCGGCCGGACCGCACCCGCCTCGACCAGGGGCCAGAGCGCGCGGCACAGCGCCTCGGCGATGCGGGCCTTGGCGGCGTCGGATTGCGGCCGCAGGGTCGATCCCGTCACCGTCAGCCGCCGGGTCATGACCGGGGCAAAGTTGATCGCGGCCTTGGGCCCGCCCAGGAAGGCGATGAAGACCAGCCGCCCGTCGTCGGCCAGCGCCTTGAGGTTGCGCGCGATGTAATCGCCCCCCACCATGTCCAGGATCAGGTCGGCCCCGC
This sequence comes from Paracoccus yeei ATCC BAA-599, assembly GCF_000622145.1. GTDB lineage: Bacteria > Pseudomonadota > Alphaproteobacteria > Rhodobacterales > Rhodobacteraceae > Paracoccus > Paracoccus yeei. The sequence continues at coordinate 85,219 of NZ_JHWH01000022.1, forward strand.
CCGTCCGCTGCAGGACGGCCACGAAGTCCTCCTCGCGATAGTTGACGGGCTGGGCGCCCAGGCCCGCGATGGCGGCGCATTTCGGGTCCGAGCCGGCTGTGGCCCAGACCCGGGCGCCCAGCGCCCGCGCGATCTGGATCGCCATGGTGCCGATGCCCGACGACCCGCCATGGACCAGGAAGCGTTCGCCGGCGCGAAGGCCGCCGCGCTCGACCACGTTGGACCAGACGGTGAAGGCGGTTTCCGGCAGGGCCGCGGCCTCGCGCAGGGACAGGCCCTCGGGGATGGGCAGCGCGTGATCGGCGCAGCACAGCGCGTATTCGGCATAGCCTCCGCCCGGCAGCAGGGCGCAGACCCGCTCGCCCGGCTTCCAGCGGGTGACGCCCGGGCCGACCGCGGCCACCACGCCCGCGCATTCCAGGCCCGGCAGGTCCGAGGCCCCGGGCGGCGGCGCATAGGCGCCGGCGCGTTGCAGCACGTCGGGGCGGTTCACTCCGGCCCAGGCCACCCGGATCAGGATCTGGCCGTGGCCCGCGACAGGAACCGGGCGGCGCGCGAGCTTGAGCACATCGGCATCGCCCGGGGCGGTGATCTCGACCGCCCGCATCAGGTCGGGGATCATGCGTCGGCCCCGCCCGGCGCGGGCCTGGGGGGGCGGCCCGTTCCGCCCGGCGCAGTGCGCGGGCCGGGCGCCCGGATCCAGCCGGTCGCCAGCCCCGTCAGGGTCGAGACGCCGGGAATCGCCCGCAGCCGGCCCTTCAGCTTCTCGAACTGCATCACCCCGTCGATCCGGCGCTCCAGGAAGGCGCGCGTCGCGCCCATGTCCGGCGTCTCGTCGCCCAGCCAGTACAGCACGGTCGCGCCATAGACCGCGGACAGGGTCGCGCGCTTGGAATACCAGTTCACGTCGTCGGACTGGTCGCCCAGCCCCTCCCACACCGTGTCGGCGGTTTCCCACAGCAGCCGCGCGCCCAGGGCGGCGTGCTGGGGCAGCGCCAGGACCACGGCGCCGGCGCGGGCCATCTCGCGGTCGGACAGCGCCAGGCGGTGCATCACCGCGTCCAGGATGCGGTCGCGGAAGCGGCCCTGCGGCGGGTGCCGGTCCAGCCAGTCGCGCAGCTCCTGGTCGCCGCGCCGGTGATAGGCGGCCGCCAGGTCCGCGCCCCCCCGCGGCAGCAGCACCCGCGCCATCTGCACCGACATCCCCAGGTCGCGCGCGCCCGCCGCCACGGCCTTGTCGTTCATGCCTTCGAAGACGACATGGTTCAGCGCCGCGTCGATCAGCTTTTCCCGTTCGCTCGTCATGGCTTTTCCCCGTCTTGCCGGAATTTCTGGACAAACGCGATTCGCCTTGCTAGAAGGCCGCGTCCTGCAATTCAGCTCAACTTTAACCTAGGAAGGTGGTGACAACCACATGCAGGTAAGTGTTCGCGACAACAACGTCGAACAGGCGCTTCGTGCTCTGAAGAAGAAACTTCAGCGCGAAGGGGTGTTTCGGGAAATGAAGCTCAAGCAGCATTTCGAGAAGCCCTCGGTCAAGAAGGCCCGTGAAAAGGCCGAGGCCGTTCGCCGCGCCCGCAAGCTGGCCCGTAAAAAGGCCCAACGCGAAGGCGCGCTGTAAGACGAGCGGCACGTTCGTTTTCCGAAAACCCCTGCTCCGGCGGGGGTTTTCTTTTGCCCGGCTCAGACCGGCAGCGCCGTCGTCTGCGCCACCGTCTTCAGCGAGAACGAGCTGTGCATCTGCTGGACCCCCGGCAACTTGGCCAGCCGCTGGCGATGGATGCGGGCGAAATCGTCGGTGTCCTTGGCCACGACCTTCAGCAGGTAGTCGGCCGATCCCGCCATCAGATGGCATTCCAGCACGTCGGGGATCTGGCGCACGGCGCGCTCGAACGCATCCAGCAGCTCGTCCGCCTGGCCCGACAGGGTGATCTCGACAAAGACGGTGGTCGGGCGCTCCAGCTTGCGCGCGTCCAGCAGCGCGACATAGCCCCGGATCAGGCCGGTCTCCTCAAGCCGCTGCACGCGGCGGTGGCAGGCGCTGGCCGACAGCGCGACCTCGGCCGCCAGTTCCGCATTGGTGATGCGGCCGTTGCGCTGCAGCACCGCCAGGATGCGCCGGTCGGTCGGGTCAAGCTCGATCATGACGCATCCCCTGGCATGGGCTCAGGCGCGCAGGCCACGCAGCTCGTCGCGGATCTGCATCAGCAGCTCTTCCTGCGTCGGGCCTGCGGGGGCGGCCTCGGCCTCTTTCTTGCGCACGGCGGTGCTCTGGATCTTGTTCACCGCCTTGACCAGCAGGAACACCGCCCAGGCGATGATGAGGAAGTTGATGATCGCCGACAGGAACGAGCCATAGGCAAAGACCGAGGCGCCGGAATCGCGCGCGGCGGCCAGGCTCGCGCCCTCGGGGACGGTGCCCTTCAGGACCAGGTAATGGCCGCTGAAATCGGTGCCGCCGGTCAAAAGGCCGATGATCGGGTTGATCAGGTCGGCCACCAGCGAATTGACGATGGCGGTAAAGGCGGCGCCGATGATGATGCCGACGGCCAGATCCACGACATTGCCGCGGGCGATGAATTCCTTGAATTCCTTGAACATGGACTTACCTTTCCTGTCGCACGTGGGGCGATCTTGCCCATAGAGTCCCCCGGAATCCAGCCCAGACAGTCAGGACATGCCATGACCGACCTTGCCGATTTCCCGATCACCCGCCGCTGGCCGCCCGTCCGCCCCGATGTGATCCAGCTTTACACGCTGAACACGCCGAACGGCATCAAGACCTCGGTCATGCTGGAAGAATGCGGGCTGGACTACGACGCGCACCGCATTTCCATCACCGATCCCGAAGATCAGATGACGCCCGAGTTCCTGTCGCTGAACCCCAACAACAAGATCCCGGCGATGATCGACCCGAACGGCCCGGGCGGCCAGCCCATCGGCATCTTCGAGACCGGCGCGATCCTGATCTATCTGGGCGACAAGACCGGCCAGTTCCTGCCCGCCTCGGGCGCGGCGCGCTATCACACGATCCAGTGGCTGATGTGGCAGATGGGCGGCCTGGGCCCGATGCTGGGCCAGGTCGGCTTCTTCCACCGCTACAAGGGCAAGGAAATCGAGGATCCGCGCCCCCGCACCCGCTATTACACCGAGGCGCGGCGCCTGCTGGGCGTGCTCGACCGCCAGCTCGAGGGGCGCGACTGGGTCACCGGCGCCTACTCCATCGCCGACATGGCCATCGCCCCCTGGCTGCGCACCGTGCGCGTGAACTACGAGGCCGAGGCGGAAACCGGCATGGACGGCTTGGCCAATGTGCAGGCCTACCTGGAGCGCTTCCTCGCCCGCCCGGCCGTGCAGCGCGGCATCGAGGTCGGCGCCTGAATCGCTGTTGGACTCATCGCAGCACACGCATTGCGCGAGCTTGACTCCAATATGCGAATCCTGTCGTATAAGGGAGCCACTTAGGAAGAGTGCCGATTGTAACAAATCTGGCTGTCTTCCTGTGCCGCTTGGCTCTGATGATGTGACCGCCCCCCCGACGGCTTCGCTGTGCCAGGGTGGGTCTGGGACGATCCACAGAGGGGAGAGGTCATGTCGGAGATTACCACGATCGGGCTCGATCTTGCGAAGCATGTGTTTCAGCTTCACGGGGCCGACGCTTCTGGGCGAGCGGTGCTGCGCAAGAAGCTTCGGCGGGACCAGGTGCTGGCGTTCTTCAGCCAGCTACCATCCTGCGTCGTCGTGATGGAGGCGTGCGGTGGCGCCCATTTCTGGGGTCGTGAGATCGGGAAGCTGGGCCATGAGGTGCGGCTCATCCCGCCGGCCTATGTGAAGCCCTTTGT
>NZ_JHWH01000023.1 GCF_000622145.1 Paracoccus yeei ATCC BAA-599
TTCTTCTGGCGTTTGACGAATGGCTTCACGTAGACCGGCGGGATCAGGCGCACTTCATGTCCAAACGTCTCGAAAGCGCGGCCCCAGCCATGCGCCGTCGCACACGCCTCCATGGCGACAACGCACCGCGGTACCTGAGACATGAACGCAAGTAGCTGGCCACGCGAAAGCCTTTTGCGAAACACGACGGATCCGTCGTGACCGGCACCGTGCAGGTGGAAAATGCGCTTTGCCAGATCGATCCCGATAATCGTAACCTCGGACATGGATGCTCCCTCCTTCTGTGATGGCTTCAACACGCATCACATTGGCACATTGCGATGCCGTCAGGTGGGGGCATCCACGCCATCAGAGCCCTTCCCTGTTCGACCGGCCGGCCCGGCCCGGCCTTTTGTTCGGGCCGGGGCCGTCCTATATGCTGGCAGGCGAACGACTGGCCGCGAAAGGAAACCCATGTCCCGCAAAGCGACACAGCGCCTGTCCTTTTTCCTGCTGATGGGGCTGGTGCTTTACGCCTCGTTCGGGGGCGCGGGCTGATCATGGCGAAACGCTACACGGGCCCTCATTCACCGCAGGCCCGGCCGGACGACCGCCGCCCCCTGCCCCGCCCGCGCGACCTGCGCCATCCGCTGGAATCGCGCACCCGCTGGATCACCCTCATGGCGATCCCGTTCCTGCTGAGCGCCTTCTGGCAGGGGCCGCTGGGCCTGGCCGCGCATCTTGCGGCCTTCGGCGGGCTGGCGCTGGGGATGGCCCTGACGCGCGAAGGGCTGATGGCCGAAGCGGCCTATGACGCCCGCCCCGTCGCCCGCCGCCCCGCCTGGCCGCGCAAGCTGTTTGGCGGCATCCTGACCGGCGTGGCGCTGGGCGTGGGCTCCTGGGTGCCGGGCGCCGAGCTTGGCGCCGCCGTCATCGGCGTCGCGGGCGGCGTGCTGCACTGGCTGGCCTTTGGCCCCGACCCGATGCGCGACAAGGGGATGGAGGGCATCGACAGCGTCCAGCAGGACCGCGCCCACCGCATCATCGCCGAAGGCGAGGCGCATCTGAAGGCCATGCAGGACGCGATCCTGCGCACCGGCGACCGCCGGCTGGACGCCCGGGTCGCCATGTTCGCGGCCACCGCGCGCGACCTGTTCCAGCGCATCGAACAGGACCCGGGCGACATCGCCGCGACCCGGCGCTACATGGGCGTCTATCTGCAGGGCGCCCGCGACGCGACGGTGAAGTTTGCCGACCTTTATGCCCAGACCCGCGACCCGCGCGCGCGCCAGGATTACGAAACCCTGCTGGGCGACCTGGAATCGCAGTTCGCCGCCCGCACCCGCAAGCTGGTCGAGGGCGACCGCGCCGACCTGGATATCGAGATCAGCGTGCTGCGCGACCGGCTGGCCCGCGAAGGCGTCCGGCCCCCTGCCCCGGCCGAGCCCTCCGAGCCGGCCGAACTCGAGCGGCCGATGACGCTCGACGACCTGCTGATCCCGCGCGAGCCGACGAGACGCTGATGCCGCGTTTTGCCTTGCTGATCGACTATGACGGCACACCCTTTGCCGGTTGGCAGGCGCAGGCCGAACAGCCCAGTGTGCAGGGCGCGATCGAGGCGGCGCTGGCCCGGCTGGACCCGGGCTTTGCCCAGGGCGCGCGCATCGCGGCCGCCGGCCGCACCGACGCGGGGGTCCACGCCACCGGGCAGGTCGCCCATGCCGACCTCGCCCGCGACTGGGACCCGTTCCGCCTGTCCGAAGCGCTGAACTGGCACCTGAAGCCCGCCCCTGTCGCCATCCTGGCCGCCGCGCGCGTGGACGAGGATTTCCATGCCCGATTCTCGGCCCAGGAGCGGCGCTACAGCTTTCGCCTGGTCGCCCGGCGCGCGCCGGTCACGCATGACCGGGGCCGGGTCTGGCAGGTGCTGAGCCCGCTGGATCTGGAGGCCATGCGCGCGGGCGCGGCGCATCTGCTGGGCCGCCACGACTTCACCACCTTCCGGTCGACCATGTGTCAGTCGAAAAGCCCGGTGAAGACGCTGGACGCCATCAGGATCGAAGAGTTTCCCATTCCGCGCGGCCGCGAATACCGCTTTCACCTGCGGGCCCGGTCCTTCCTGCACAACCAGGTGCGGTCCATCGTCGGCACGCTGGAACGGGTGGGGGCGGGCGCCTGGCACCCCGACCGCGTGGCCGAGGCCCTGGCGGCGCGCGACCGCGCGGCCTGCGGCCCGGTCTGCCCGCCGCAGGGGCTTTACCTGACCGGCGTGGGCTATCCCGCCGATCCCTTCGCCTGAGGAGGGGTTATTCCGCAGGGATGCGGTTGGCCTCGAGCGGGCTTGGCGCCACGACCGCACGGGGCGGGATCACCAGCGCATGCGCCTTGGCGGCGGTGGCATTGGCCTTGGGCGACGCCGGCACTTTTCCCGACGGCGCCCGGCGGCGACCGCGCCCCTGCCAGTTCGGGATCAGCACGGTCATGATGGTGTGCCAGATGATCCACAGGTCCACGCGCAGGTTGCGCCGGCGCTGATAGATCATGTCGAGCCGCAGCTTTGTCGGCAGGCAGCGGCGGTAATAGGCGGCCTCGGTCGCCTCGGCGGTGGTGCAGCGCGCCATGATGCGGTCTTCGTGGGCGTGATAGATCATCGTCGCAAGGCCGGTGACGCCCGGCCGGTCCTGCAGCACCACGGCGTAAAGCGCGGGGAACCGCTCGACATATTCGCGCAGCGGCGGGCGCGGTCCGACAAAGCTCATGTCGCCGCGCAGGATGTTGAACAGCTGCGGCAGTTCGTCGATGCGCGTGCGCCGCAGGAAACGCCCGACCCGGGTGATGCGCCAGTGCTTGTGCGCACCCGTCGCCCCCGAATCGCCGTCCTGGCGCAGCATGGTGCGGAACTTGAGCAGCTTGAACTGTTCCCCCGGGGCGCGCATGCGCGGCGCGACATAGAACAGCGGCCTGCCCTGCATCAGCAGCAGCACCGCCGCCACCACCACCATCACCACCGACAGCGGCACCAGCAGCACCAGCGCCAGCACGATGTCGAAGACCCGCTTGCCCGGCGTCATGCCGATCCGGCCCGAGTCCGGTTCGCGGGCGATCCAGGCAAGCTCGAACCCGGGGACCGAAGCGAGGTCACGGCGGTCGGCTTTGTCCCAATCCTGGTGAATGGTCACAATGGGATTCCCGCGCTTTTGCCTGTGTGCCTTGTTTTTCGCCCTAGCATAGCGGGGCGAAAATGGGAACGAACGCAAGGGGCAAAGCGCAACGGACTTGCGCGACCGTGTCCTTTCGGCCAGTCTTTGCCCATCATCCTTGCAGCCGGTCGCCTGAAACATGCGGAAATCCCTGGTCGTTCTGGACGACACCCGCGAATGTCTGAACGCCATCCGCTTTGCCGCCATGCGCGCGGCCAAGACGGGCGGCGGGGTGCAGGTGCTGGCCGTCATCCCCGCCTCGGAAATCCAGCATGGCATGGGCGTGGCCGAGGTCATGCGGGCCGAGGCCTATGAACGCATCCAGGCCCATTTCGAGGTCTTTGCCAAATGGATGCGCGACCGCCCCGGGGTCGAGCCCGAACTGGTCATCCGCGAGGGCGAGCCCGCGACCGAGCTTCTGGCCCAGATCGGCGACGACCCGGAAATCGGCATCGTGGTGCTGGCCGCCTCGGCCGACAGTTCGGGGCCGGGGCCGCTGGTCACGCGCCTGATGCGCGAGGTGGCGACGCTGCCCTGCCCCATCACCATCGTGCCGGGCGACATCTCGCGCGAGCGGCTGGAAAAGATCACCTGATGGACCGCCGACTGGGCTGGATCGCGCTGGCGCTGATCCCGCCCATGGCCGGGCTGTTCCACCTGCTGTCGCTGACCCGGCATCCGTTGACGGGCTATCTGATCGGGATGGGCGTCTACTGGCTGCTGCTGATCGCGGCGCTGGTCTGGCGCGGGTGCTGGCCCTGGCGCATCGGCAGGCCGGCACGCTGGACGGTCCTGGGTTTCGCGGCGCTGCTGGGGCTTGCCCTGTGGATGGGGCGGGACTGCCTGGACCGGCTTTCCCCGCTGGTCATGGCGGCGGTCGTCGTCTCGGCGCTGCTGAACGGCTTTCTCGAGGAAGGGTTCTGGCGCGGCGCGCTGATCCCCGGCCTGGGCCGAGGCGACTGGGGCCGCGCGCTGGCGCCGCTGGGGCTGTTCGTGCTGTGGCACCTGGCGCCGATGGCGGGACAGGCGCGCATTACCCATGCCTGCAACGACGTGAACATGCTGCTGGCCGCGGCCCTGCTGGCCGTGCCCGCGATGGGGGCGCGGCTCAGTTCCGGCAGCGCGGGCGCGGGTGCCCTGGGCCACGCGGCGCTGAACCTGGCGGTCTTCTGGATCATCGCCGCCCACTCTCCGGCGTAAGGGGCCGCGGCGCGGGGCTCTCCCTTGACTTGGCCCCCCTCGGCTCCCCATATCCCCGGCAAAGGAGTGCCTCCATGTTCATCCAGACCGAAACCACCCCGAACCCCGCCACGCTGAAGTTCCTTCCGGGCGAAACCGTTCTGGGCAGCGGGACCGCCGATTTCACCGAGGCCGGCACCGCCGCCGCCAGCCCGCTGGCGCGCCGCATCTTTGCCGTGCCGGGCGTCACGGGGGTTTTCCTGGGCTCGGACTTCGTGACCGTCACCAAGGCCGACAGCGCCGTCTGGGACCACCTCAAGCCGTCGGTCCTGGGCGCGATCATGGAACATTACCAGTCCGGCGCCCCGGCGATCGAAGGCGTGGCCCAAAGCGCCCATAACGATCAGGCCGGTCCCGACGCCGGCATCGTCGAGCAGATCAAGGAACTGCTGGACACCCGCGTACGGCCGGCGGTGGCGCAGGACGGCGGCGACATCACCTTTCACGGCTTCGACCGCGGCGTGGTCTATCTGCACATGCAGGGCGCCTGCGCCGGCTGCCCGTCCTCGACCCTGACGCTGAAGATGGGGATCGAGAACCTGCTGCGCCACTATATCCCCGAAGTGACCGAGGTCCGGCCCGTTGGCTGACGGCCTGTCCCTGGGGTTCGACACATCGGCCGCGCATTGCGCGGCCGCTTTGGTCAGCGGCACCCGCATCCTGGCCGCCCGGCACGAGGAGATGACCAAGGGCCAGGCCGAGCGGCTGTTCCCCTTGCTGGCCGAACTGCTGGCCGAGGCGGGCGTGGACTGGCGCGACCTGTCGGTCGTGGGCGTCGGCACCGGGCCGGGCAATTTCACCGGCGTCCGCATCGCGGTGGCCGCCGCGCGCGGCCTGGCGCTGTCGCTGCGCATCCCCGCCGTGGGTGTCAGCGCAACCGAGGCCGCCGCCCTGGACCTGCCGCGCCCCTGCCGCGTCGCCCTGCCCGCCCGCGCGGGCGAGGTGATCTGGCAGGACTTCGGGCCCAGGGACGCCGCTGACCGGCCGGCGCAGGGGCCGCTGCACATGCTGCCACCCGGGCCCCCGATCCTGCTGCAGCGCCACCCGCCGGCGGTGGCCATCGCCCGCATCGCCCTGGCCCGGCGCGACCAGCCCGGCCTGCCCCGGCCCGCGCCGATCTATCTGCGCCCCGCCGATGCCGCCCCCGCGCGCGACCGGGGGCCGGTGATCCTGGCATGACCCCCGCAGCCCTGGCCGCGCTGCATGCGCGCTGCTTTGCCGCCCACCCCCGCCCCTGGTCCGCGACCGAGATTGAGGGGCTGTTGGACAGCCCGCCGAATTTCCTGATCGACCTGCCACAAGGCTTCCTGATCGGCCGCGCCGTCGCCGACGAGGCCGAGCTTCTGACCCTGGCCGTCGCCCCCGAGACCCGCCGGCAGGGGCTGGCGCGCGCGCTGCTGGCCGGATTTTACGCAAGGTCGCGCGAGCGCGGCGCGGAGCGCGCCTTTCTTGAGGTGGCGTCCGACAACCCGGCCGCGCTTGCGCTTTACCGCAGCGAGGGCTGGGCCGAGGCGGGACGGCGGCGGGGTTATTACGCGCCCGGCATCGACGCGATCCTGATGGACCGGGCGCTGTAGCCGGTTGACGGACCAGGGCCCATGCGCCCTAATCCCCTGGCTCCCGGGCTGAATCGCCCGCAACAGGTTGAGGTTCGAACAATGTCCCTGATGAAATCGCTGCTGGCCGGCGCCTGCCTGACCCTGATGCCGCTGGGGGCGCTGGCCGATCCGGCGCTGATCTTCGACCTGGGCGGGAAATTCGACAAATCCTTCAACGAGGCGGCCTATAACGGCGCCGAACGCTGGAAGGCCGAGACGGGCGGCAGCTACAAGGAACTGGAGATGCAGTCCGAGGCGATGCGCGAACAGGCGCTGCGCCGGCTGTCCGAAACCGGGGCCAATCCCATCGTGATGACCGGCTTTGCCTTTGGCGAGGTGCTGTCCAAGGTCGCGCCCGACTATCCCGACACGAAATTCGTCATCATCGACGCCAGCGTGGACCAGCCCAACGTGCAGTCGATCGAGTTCTCCGAGGAGCAGGGCTCGTATCTGGCGGGGGTGATGGCGGCCAAGGCCTCGAAATCGGGCACCGTCGGCTTTATCGGGGGCATGGACATTCCGCTGATCCACAAGTTCGAATGCGGCTATGCCCAGGGCTTCAAGGCCGCGCGGCCCGACGGCACGCTGATCGTGAACTATGCCGGCACCACGCCCGCGGCCTGGAACGACCCGGTCAAGGGCGGCGAGCTGGTCAAGGCGCAGATCTCGCAGGGGGCGGACGTGATCTATGCCGCGGCGGGCGCGACCGGCATCGGCGTGCTGCAGGCGGCAGCCGACGGCGGCATCCTGTCGATCGGCGTGGACAGCAACCAGAACGCGCTGCATCCGGGCAAGGTGCTGACCTCGATGGTCAAGGGCGTGGACAACGCGGTCTACGAGGCGTTCAAGGCCGGCGCCGACCTCGCCCCCGGGCGCAAGCTGATGGATCTGGCCTCGGGCGGGGTGTCGGTGGCGATGGACGACAACAACAAGCCCCTGGTCACGCCCGAGATGACCGAGGCCGTCGAGGCTGCCAGCAAGGGCATCATCGACGGCTCGATCGCGGTGCACGACTACATGACCGACAACACCTGCCCGGTGCAGTGATGGCGGCGCCGGAGCCCCCGGCCATCGAACTCCGGGGGATTTCCAAGGCCTTCGGCCCGGTTCAGGCGAACAAGGGCATCGACCTCAGCGTGCCGCGCGGCACCATCCACGGCATCATCGGCGAGAACGGCGCCGGAAAATCGACGCTGATGTCGATCCTTTACGGGTTCTATCGCCCAGACGCGGGCGAGATCCTGATCGGCGGCAAGCCCGTCGCCATCGCCGACAGCCAGGCGGCGATCCGCGCGGGCATCGGCATGGTGTTCCAGCATTTCAAGCTGGTCCAGAATTTCACCGTGCTGGAAAACGTCATCCTGGGGGCCGAAGACGGCGGCCTTCTGCGCCCCTCGCTGGCGCGGGCGCGCGGCGAATTGCAGCGGCTGGCGCGGGAATACGAACTGCAGGTCGATCCCGACGCGCTGGTCGAGGACCTGTCGGTCGGCCACCAGCAGCGGGTGGAGATCCTGAAGGCGCTGTATCGCCAGGCCGACATCCTGATCCTGGACGAGCCTACGGGCGTCCTGACGCCGGCCGAGGCCGACCACCTGTTCCGCATCCTGCGGGGCCTGCGGGACGAGGGCAAGACCATCATCCTGATCACCCACAAGCTGCGCGAGATCATGGAGATCACCGACAATGTCAGCGTAATGCGGCGCGGCGAGATGGTGGCCTCGGTCCGGACCGCCGACACGAGCCCGGCCGCGCTGGCCGAGCTGATGGTCGGGCGTAAGGTGCTGCTGCGCGTCGACAAGGCCCCCGCCCGCCCCGGCGCGCCCGTGCTGGAGGTGCGCGGCCTGCGCATGGTCGATGCCCAGGGCGTCGAGCGGCTGCGCGGCATCGACCTGACCATCCGCGCCGGCGAGATCCTGGGGCTGGCCGGCGTCGCCGGCAACGGCCAGACCCAGCTGCTGGAGATCCTCGGCGGCTATCCCGAAGCCGGCGCGCGGCTTTCGGGCGAGGTCCGGCTGAACGGCCGGGTGCTGCCGCTGGCGGGGTCGGACGCGCGCGCGCGGCGGCATGCCGGCATCGGCCATGTCCCCGAGGACCGCCAGGCCGAGGGGCTGATCCTGGAGTTCTCGGCCTGGGAAAACGTGGCCTTCGGCTATCACGACGCGCCGGAATACAACCGGGGCTGGCTGATGGACGAGGCCGCGATCCGCGCCGATGCGCAGGGCAAGATCGAGCGCTTCGACGTGCGCCCGCCCGACCCGGACCTGGCGGCGCGCAACTTCTCGGGCGGGAACCAGCAGAAGATCGTCGTCGCGCGCGAGGTCGAGCGCGACCCCGACCTGCTGCTGATCGGGCAGCCCACCCGCGGCGTCGACATCGGCGCCATCGAATTCATCCACAAGCGCATCGTGGCGCTGCGCAACGCGGGCCGGGCGGTGCTGCTGGTCTCGGTCGAGCTGGACGAGATCCTGGCGCTGTCGGATCGCATCGCGGTGATGTTCGACGGCCGCATCATGGGCGAGCGCCGGCCGGACGAGGCCAAGACCGGCGATCTGGGCTGCCTGATGGCGGGCGTCGATCCCGCGGTGGCGCCGCCCGAAGCCGCGATCCCGCCGGCGGCCGCGCCCGGCGCCGCACCCGAGGGGGTCGCCTGATGCGCGGTCGCACGCCTCCGGCGGGGGTATTTGGAAAACGGCGAAAGCCGGTGGAGGCGCGCTGATGGAGCGGATGCCGCGATGGGCCGACGTGATCCTGACGCCGCTGATCTCGCTGGCGCTGGCCTTCGCGATCTCGGCACTGGTGATCCTGGCGATCGGCGAAAGCCCGACCGAGGCGCTGAAGGTCATGGTCGAGGGCGCGCTGGGGTCCAGCTATGGCTGGGGCTTTACCCTGTATTACGCGACGAACTTCATCTTCACGGGGCTTGCCGTTTCGGTCGCCTACCACGCCGGCCTGTTCAACATCGGCGGCGAGGGCCAGGCGGCGATGGGGGGCCTGGGCGTCACGCTGGTGGTCCTGGCCCTGCCCTGGCCGCATTGGGCCCTGGCCCTGCCCGCCGCGATGGTCGGGGCGGCGGGGTTCGGCGCGCTTTGGGCGCTGATCCCCGCCTGGCTGCAGGCCCGGCGCGGCAGCCATGTCGTCATCACCACGATCATGTTCAACTTCATCGCGGCGGCGGTGCTGAACTATGTGCTGGTCAATGTGCTGCGCCCGGTGGGCAGCATGGACCCCGCCTCGGCCAGCTTTCCGGCGGCCGTGCATCTGCCGAAGCTGTCGGACATGGCGCTGGCTCTGGGCGTGACCTGGGGCAAGAACACGCCGGCGAACGTCACCTTCTTCATCGCGCTGGCCGCCTGCGTCCTGGTCTGGCTGCTGATCTGGCGCACGCGGCTGGGCTATGAGATCCGGGCCTTCGGCCGGTCCGAGCCCGCGGCGCTTTACGCCGGCATCTCTCCGCTGCGGATCACGGTCATGGCCATGGTGATCTCGGGCGCGCTGGCCGGGCTGATGGCCGTCAACACCGTCATGGGCGAGGCCGAGCGGCTGGTGCTGAACGCGGTCGAGGGCGCGGGCTTCATCGGCATCGCGGTGGCCCTGATGGGGCGCAACCACCCCCTGGGCGTGGCCCTGGCGGCGCTGCTGTTCGGGTTCCTGTACCAGGGCGGGGGCGAGCTGGCGCTGTGGACCACCATCCCGCGCGAGTTGATCGTGGTCATCCAGGCGCTGGTGATCCTGTTCACCGGGGCCTTGGACAACATGGTGCGGATGCCGCTGGAACGGCTGTTCGCCCGCAGGCGCGGAGGGGCGTGATGGATTTCCCGACGGTCATCCAGATCCTCGACAGTGCCGTGCGGCTGATGGTGCCCCTGCTGCTGGCCTGCCTGGCCGGGCTTTATTCCGAACGGGCGGGCGTGTTCGACATCGGGCTGGAGGGCAAGATGCTGATGGCGGCCTTTGCCTCGGGCTCGGTCGCCTATGCGACGGGCAGCGCCTGGGCAGGGCTGGCGGCGGGCATCGCAGGGTCGCTGGTGCTGTCGCTGATCCACGGGCTCGCCTCGATCACCTTCCGGGGCAACCAGCTGATCTCGGGCGTGGCGATCAATTTCCTGGCCTCGGGGTTGACGGTGCTGCTGGGGCAAAGGATCTTTGCGCTTGGCGGGCGCACCCCGTCGCTTGACGGCACGGCGCGGTTCACGGAGATTACCCTGCCCTTCGCCGAGGCGCTGCGGCCGGTGCCGGTGGTCGGGCGCATCTACGCCGACCTCATCTCGGGCCATTCGGTCCTGGTCTATCTGGGCCTTGCGATCGTGCCGCTGACCTGGTGGGTGCTTTACCGCACACGCTTTGGCCTGCGCCTGCGGGCGGTCGGCGAAAACCCGGCCTCGGTCGACACCGCCGGCGTGTCGGTAACGCGGCTGCGCTACGGCGCCGTGCTGATCTGCGGCGTACTCTGCGGCATCGCGGGCGCCTATCTTGCCACCGCCATCTCGGCTGGCTTCGTCAAGGAGATGACGGCCGGGCGCGGCTTCATCGCGCTGGCGGCCCTGATCTTTGCCAAGTGGCGGCCCTGGGGCGCGCTTGGCGCCACCTTCCTGTTCGGGCTGATGGAGGCGGTGGCGAACCGCTATCCGAACCTGGACCTGGGGATCGTCACCATCCCGTCGATGTTCATGACCGCGCTGCCCTATATCCTGACCGTCATCATCCTGGCAGGCTTTGTCGGCCGCGCCATCCCGCCCCGCGCCGGAGGAGAGCCCTATGTCAAGGAACGCTGAGCTTGTCCGCCTGATCCGCGACCGCGCGGGCGCGGAGGCGCCGGAATTCGGGCTGATCCTGGGGTCGGGCCTGGGGCACCTGTCGGCGGCGGTCGAAGGCGTGGCGATCCCCTATGCCGACCTGCCGGGCTTTCCGCAGGCCGGCGTCTCGGGCCATGTGCCGCGGCTGGCCATCGGCCGGCTGGAGGGCCGTCGCGTCGCCGTCCTGGGCGGGCGGGCGCATTACTACGAAACGGGCCGCGCCGATGCGATGCGCCCGGCGCTCGAGGTCCTGAAGGCGCTGGGATGCCCGCGCCTGATCCTGACGAACGCGGCCGGCAGCCTGCGGCCCGACCTGCCGCCCGGATCGCTGATGCTGCTGTCCGACCACATCGCCTTTGCCGGCACCAACCCCCTGATCGGCGAGCCCAGCGAGGCCCGCTTCGTCCCGATGACAGACGCTCACGACCCCGGCCTGCGCCACGCGCTGATGGCGGCGGCCGGCGCCGAGGGGCTGGACCTGCCCGAAGGGGTCTATTGCTGGTTTTCGGGCCCCAGCTTCGAAACCCCGGCCGAGATCCGGGCCGCCCGGGTGCTGGGCGCCGATGCGGTCGGCATGTCCACGGTCCCCGAGGTGATCCTGGCCCGCTTCCTGGGTCTGCGCTGCGCGGCGATCTCGGTCATCACGAACATGGGGGCGGGACTGTCGGACGAAGCGATCAGCCACGACCACACCAAGGCCATGGCCCCCCTGGGCGCGGCCAAGCTGGAACGGGTGCTGCGGCGCTTTCTGCGCGACAGCGCCTGATCCCCGCGTTTCTTTCTTGTCTAAATATCCCCGCCGGAGGCACCGGCCGCGCCGCCGGCGCCGGGCTGCCAGTCGAGCCCGGCCAGAGCCGCCTCGACCCGATCCGCCGCCGCGTCCAGATCGTCCAGACCCCCAAGCGCCACCACCCGGCCGCGGCCGTCGTCGTGGCGGGCGCGGTGCCGGTCATAGCGGGGGTCGTAATGGTCGCGCATCAGCGCGGCGGAAAGCCCCGCCCAGTCGCGGGCATCGACCAGACGCAGCCAGCCCTCGATCCGCTCGGCGGGGTGGACCGGGCGCAGGCTGTTCACGATGCCGGCCACGCGCTCGGGGTCGGCGGCGGCCTCGGCATAGCTTTGCGCGGTATAGGCGGCGCGAGCCTCGACCGGGACGGCAAGCCGGATGCGCGGGGCGGCGATGATGGCCTGCCAGATGCCGCGCGGCAGGTTCAGGTCGCCGATGCGCGAACTTTCGGCCTCGACCAGCACGGGGCGCGCAGGGTCCAGCGCCTCAAGCGCCATGGCCAGCCGGCCCTCGAACAGCTTCTGGCCGGGCTGGCCGCCGGGCATGGCGCCGAACAGGCTGCCGCGATGGTTCGCCAGCCCCTCCAGGTCGATGACCTGATGGCCGCGGGCGGCAAGGCGGTGCAGGATCTCGGTCTTGGCGCTGCCGGTATTGCCGTCCAGCACCACCACGGGCGAGCGGACCGGCGCCGTGACGCGCGCGACCACCAGCGCGCGCCAGGCCTTGTAGCCGCCTTCGATCCGGCCGACACGCCAGCCGATCTGGCCCAGGATGGTGGCGAAGGCGCCGGACCGCTGCCCGCCGCGCCAGCAATAGATCAGCGGCCGCCAGCCGCCGCCGTGACCCGAGAGCGGCCCTGCGATGTGGCGCGCCACATTGGCCGCGACCAGCGCGCCGCCCAGCTTGCGCGCGTCAAAGGGGGAAACCTGCTTGTAGATCGTGCCGACCCGGGCCCGTTCGTCGTCCGACAGCACCGGCAGGCTGACGGCGCCCGGCAGGTGATCCTCGGCATACTCCGAGGGAGAGCGGCCGTCGATGATGGTGTCGAACCCGGCCAGCGCCGGGTCCGACAGCGATGTCAGCCGGATGTCCAATCAGTAGACGTAGACGGGGGTGCCGACCGGGACCTGTTCGTACAGGTCCATCACCGCCTCGTTGCGCATGCGCAGGCAGCCGTTCGACACCGCGCGCCCGATCGAGTTCGGCTCGGTCGTGCCGTGGATGCGGATCGAGGTGTCGTTGCCCTTGGCGTCGTAAAGATAAAGCGCCCGCGCGCCCAAGGGGTTCGTCGGGCCGCCCGGCATCCCGTCGGCCCATTTGCCGTATTGCTGGGGCTTGCGCTTGATCATCGCGGGGGTGGGCCTCCAGCTGGGCCATTCGGTCTTGCGGCCCACGGTGGCGCGGCCCTTCCAGACCAGTTCGTCCTTGCCCACGGCGACGCCGTAGCGAATCGCCCGGCCGGGGGCCACGACGTGATAAAGGAAGAAATCCTTGGACACGACGACGATGCTGCCCACCTCGAAATCGGGGCGGATCGCCACCTCGGTCGGGGCATAGGGGTCGCGCCGGGTCTCGGCTTGGGCGGCGACAGGGGTGGCCTGCTGTTGCGCCAGCAGCAGCGAAGGCGCAACGGCGAGCGAGGCGGAAAGCATCAGCATCTGGCGGCGGTTCATCATCTTGTCCTGGCTTCGGGCATGTCATCCCAGCCGGTAACGCCTTGGTCGCGGGCAATCAACTCAAAGCGCCGTGACGGGGGCACAGGGCGGCAATCCTGCCACGCCCCGCTGTCCAGAATACGGGCAGAAGCGCCGTCCAAAGCCTTGTGACGCAGCGTCCATGTCCCCGGCGCCGGGCACGCTGCTAGGATGCCGGCGCGACATCCGTGTCGCTTGTCCTGACGATTGCCAAGGTTATTCTCCATGCCGTTCCGTGCTCTTGCCCTGCTTCTTGCCATGACCGCAGCCCCCCTTGCCGCCCAGGCCGAACAGATCCGACTTTTGGCCTTTGGCGACAGCCTGACCGCAGGCTACGGGCTGAAACAGGCCGACGGACTGGTGCCGCGCCTTCAGGCCTGGCTGGACGCGCACGGCCATGACGTGGTGGTGCTGAACGGGGGCCTGTCGGGCGACACCACGGCGGGCGGCCGCGCCCGCATCGAACGGTCGCTGGCGCGCCACGACCCCGACGCGGTGATGGTGGAACTGGGGGGCAACGACCTGCTCTATGACCTGGGCGTGGCCGGGGCCGAGGACAACCTGGACGCCATCCTGACGGCGGCCACACAGGGGGGTCGGCCCGTGCTGCTGGTGGGCATCGCCAAGCCCGACCGGGACGAGGCCCGGCGCCGCGCCTGGGCCGAGCTTTGGCCAAGGCTGGCGCAAAGGCATGGCACGCTGGTCTATGACAATCTTTACATGCCGCTTTTCTCGCTGCCGCAGTCCGAACTGCCGCGCATGATGCAAGGGGACGGCGTCCACGCCTCGGCCGACGGCGTGCGGCTGGTGGTCGAAGCCCTGGGGCCCCAGGTCGAGGCGCTGCTGGCCCAGGTCCAGCGCAAGCGGCAGGCGGCAGGCGGCTGACACCGCCCGAAATGCCAAAAGCCCCGCCGAATGGCAGGGCTTTGCAGGAATCCCCGGGACCGCGAATCGGTCGGCCCGGCAATCCGGCGCGGATCAGGCCTTGGCCAGCTCGCGCTTGATCTTCAGGGCGCGGTCCGACAGCTCCTCGTCGCGGGCTTTCGCCAGGAAGGCGTCGAGGCCCCCGCGGTGGTCCACCGAGCGCAGGGCAGCGGCCGAGATGCGCAGCTGGTAGGTGCGGCCCAGCTTGTCCGAGATCAGCGAGACCTCGTTCAGGTTGGGCAGAAACCGGCGGCGGGTCTTGTTGTTGGCGTGGGACACGTTGTTGCCGCTCATCGGGCCCTTGCCGGTCAGTTCGCAAACGCGCGACATGATCTTGTTCCTTCGATTCGTTTGAGCGGTCGCCCGCAATATGAAAGGGCGCCGCGTGGCAGCGCCCGGAATTCTGTCTGCGGGGGAATAAACGCAGCCAGGCCCAAGGTCAAGCCTTTTCGCCCCGATTCCTTGCCGCCCCTGCCCCGTCCCGCACGGCGGGATCGGCGCCGGGGCAGGCATCGAAGGTCCGCAGCCAGTCCAGCACATCCGCCGCCGCCGCATTGGGGTCGCTTTCGCCCCGCGCGACGGCGTCGCCCGCGCGCCGCAGCCGGTCGCGGACCTCGGGCTGTTCCAGCCGCGCCAGCAGGCCCGCGCGCACGTCCGCCAGGAACCAGTGCCGCGCCTGTTCGGCCCGCCGCGCAGCGAAATGGCCGTGGTCGCGCCGCCAGTCGGCCAGGGCGGTCATCCGCGCCCAGGCCGTGTCCAGCCCCAGCCCCGTCTGGGCCGAGACGGGCAGCGCCTGGGGAAATCCCTCGGGGTCGTAGGGCCGCTTGCGCATCAGCCGCAGCGCGCCGGCGTAATCGGCCACGGTGCGCAGCGCGGTGTCGTGAAGCGCGCCGTCGGCCTTGTTGACCAGGATGATGTCGGCGATCTCCATGATGCCGCGCTTGACGCCCTGCAATTCGTCGCCGCCGGCCGGGGCCAGCAACAGGATGAACAGGTCCGACATCTCGGCCACCAGGGTCTCGGACTGCCCGACGCCCACGGTCTCGATCAGCACCACGTCGAAGCCCGCCGCCTCGCACAGGCGCACCGTCTCGCGCGTGCGGCGGCCGACGCCGCCCAGTTCCGCGCGCGAGGGCGAGGGGCGGATGAAGGCCATGGGGTCGCGCGCCAGCGTCTCCATCCGGGTCTTGTCGCCCAGGATGGAGCCGCCCGAGCGGACCGAGCTGGGGTCGACCGCCAGGACCGCGACGCGAAGCCCCTGCCCGGTCAGCATCTTGCCGAACGCCTCGATGAAGGTGGACTTGCCCACCCCCGGCGTACCCGACAGCCCGATGCGCAGCGCCTGGCGGCCGGGCAGGTCCGACAGCAGCGCAAGCGCCCGGGCCCGGTGGTCGGCGCGCGTGCTTTCGATCAGCGTGATGGCGCGCGACAGGGCGCGCCGGTCGCCCTGGACTAGGGCCGTGGTCAGATCATCCATGCGTTCCCGCCCGTGACCGCGGGGGCCGACTGCCCCGTCGCCGGTCGGTCTTGGACCGATGGCGCGCCGACCGTCAACCCCCGTGGATCTTTGTCCACGAAAGAACCGCGCATGACGCGCTTGCCGCAGGCCTGGGCGAACGCTAGGGTCCGCCGCGACGGAGGGCCGATGCTGACACGACGAACCCTGTTGGCCGCCATCGCGGCGGGGCTGGCGGGACCGGCGCTGGCCGGGGACGGGCTGCGGCTGCTGATGGTGCGGCGCCGGGGCTGCGTCCATTGCGCCGCCTGGGACCGCGAGGTCGGTCCGGTCTATGCCCGTCACCCCGAGGGCCGGGCCGCCCCGCTGATGATGGTCGATGTGGACGGGCCCTATCCCGACGGGCTGGCGCTGGATCGCAAGCCCTGGCTGACGCCCAGCTTCATCCTGCTGCGGGACGGGCTGGAGGTGACGCGGTTCGAGGGCTATCCGGGCGCCGAGCGGTTCTTTCCGGTCCTGCGGGCCATGCTGGAGCGGGCGCGCGCCTGAAGGCTTTCGCCCTGCCTGGGCTTGCGCTATCTGGGGCCGCGTGAACCTGATGAGGAACCGTCATGCACGACATCCGCGCCATCCGCGAGAACCCCGCAGCCTTCGACGCGGCCCTGGGCCTGCGCAACCTGCCCCCGGCCTCGCCGCAGATCCTGTCGCTGGATGCCGAGCGCCGGTCCCGGATCAGCGCCGCCGAGGCCGCCCAGGCCGAGCAGAACAAGGCCAGCAAGGAAGCGGGGGCCGCGAAGGGCCGCGGCGACGAGGCCGAGTTCGAGCGGCTGCGCGCGCTGGTGTCCGCCAAGAAGGACGAGATCGCCCGCATGCAGGCCGAGGCTGCCGCCCTGGACGGGCAGCTGCGCGAGATGCTGATGGGCATCCCGAACCTGCCGGTCGAAAGCGTCCCCCCCGGGCAGGACGAAAATGACAATGTCGAGATCAACCGCTGGGGACAGCCCCGCACCTTCGATTTCACCCCGCGCGAGCATTACCAGATCGAAGGCGTCAAGCCCGGCATGGATTTCGAGACAGCCGCCAAGCTGTCGGGCGCCCGCTTCGTCGTGCTGAAGGGGGGCGTCGCGCGCATCCAGCGCGCCCTGGCGCAGTTCATGCTGGACCTGCACACCGCCGAACACGGGCTCGAGGAAACCTGGACCCCGGTCCTGGTGCTTTCGGACATGATGGTCGGCACCGGCCAGCTGCCCAAGTTCGGCGAGGACAGCTATCAGACCCGCGAAGGCTGGTGGCTGATCCCGACCTCCGAGGTGACGCTGACCAACACCGTGCATGGCGATCTGGTCGATCACGCCAGCCTGCCGCGCCGCATGGTCGCCCACAGCCAATGCTTCCGGTCCGAGGCAGGCAGCGCGGGCCGCGACACCGCCGGGATGCTGCGCCAGCACCAGTTCGAGAAGGTCGAGATGGTCTCGATCACCGATGCCGAAAGCGGCATGGCGGAACACGCCCGCATGACCCGCTGCGCCGAAACCGTGCTGGAACGGCTGGGCCTGCCCTATCGCACCATCGTGCTCTGCGGCGGCGACATGGGCTTTGGCGCCCGCATCACCCATGACCTGGAAGTCTGGCTGCCCGGCCAGGACCGTTACCGCGAGATTTCCAGCGTCAGCTATTGCGGCGATTTCCAGGCCCGGCGCATGAACGCCCGCTATCGCCCGGACGGCGGCGGCAAGCCCGAGTTCGTGCATACGCTGAACGGTTCGGGGCTGGCCGTCGGGCGCACGCTGATCGCGGTGCTGGAGAACGGCCAGCAGGCCGACGGCTCGGTCGAACTGCCCGAGGCGCTGCATCCCTATCTGGGAGGCAAGACCCGGCTGGCGGCGGACGGCACCCTGGCCTGAGGCCCGGCAGATTAATCGTCAGCCGCTCCGCAATGGGGCGAAACCGGCGTGGCTGCCGGGCGTTCCGATGGCATGAGACGAGCTGGCGGCCATCTTCTGATTGTAGCGACGCTGGCATTCGTGGCCAGCCTGCTGGCCTATGCGATGATCCCCCGCTCGCCGCCACGGGGGTCCGCTTCCCTTGATCCGCTTTCGGGCGGCCCCCTGCCCGGGGTCGATATCGTCGGCCTGTTCCTGCGGCCCCCGAATCTGGCGATGGGGTCGCTGATGGCGCTGGCCATTGCTGCGCTGCTTTATCACGCGGCCTATCGGTTGCAGGAAACCCAGCGCCTGCGCACGGCCGAGGCCGCGCTGCGCGACCGGCTGGGCCGCAGGCTGCGGGCGGGCGCCTCGGGCCCGCCGCCGCCGCGTCAGATCCTGGAACTGCACCGGCGCGACGACAGCCTGGCCGAACATGCCCCGGCGATCATCGGGCTGGTGGCCGGCGCAGTCTGGCCCTGGCTGTTTCCCAAGTCCCCGCTGGCGGCCTTCCTGGTCGCAGCGGTCAGCCTGGCAGGCTTCCTGGCGGCCGCCCTGCGCGGCACCCGCCAGGGCAAGCTGCGGCAACAAAGCAACCCCCTGGGCTTTGTGGCGGGCTGGGCCACGATGGTGACATTCGCCCTGTTCATCGCCCTGCTGCAACGCAAGCTCGGCGCGCCCCTGACCCTGGCCGCCACCGTGGGCCTGGCGCTGGCCGCGCTTGCGGCGCTGAGCGTGCAGTTGCGGATGGGGCGCACCATCGGCTTCAGCCTGGCGGTGCTTTGGGGGCTGGTCGCGCTGGCCGCCAGCACCGTGACCGTCAATGCGGCGCTGGCGACGCTGGCGGTCCTGGCCATCGCGGTCATCGTCTTTGGCCTGGTGCAGGCGGCGACCTAGGCCTTGGGCTTTTGCCGGGTCTTGTGCTTGGACAGCGCGCCGGACTGGTTGATCTTGTCGGCCTTGTCCTTGTAGGGGTTCTTGGTCCCCTGGTCGCGGAAGGTCAGCCGGATCGGCGTGCCTGGCATGTCGAAATCGGCCCGCAGCCCGTTTACCAGATAGCGCTGATAGCTGTCGGGCAGCTTGTCCACATGCGTCGCCATGACCACGAAGGCCGGCGGCCGGGTTTTCACCTGCGTCATGTAGCGCAGCCGGATGCGGCGCCCGCCGGGCGCGGGCGGCGGATGCGCCTCGGTCATGGCGCCCAGCCACTGGTTCAGCCGCGCGGTCGGCACACGGCGGTTCCAGACCTCGTGCGCCTTCAGGATGGCGTTGTGCAGCCGGTCCAGCCCCTTGCCGGTACGCGCGGACACCGTGACCAGCGGCGCGCCCTTGAGCTGCGGCAGCAGGCGCTCGAACGCCTCGCGCAATTCGTTCAGCTTGTGCGGCTTGTCGTCCTCGAGGTCCCATTTGTTCGCGGCGATGACCACGGCGCGGCCTTCGCTTTCGGCGAAATCGGCGATGCGCAGGTCCTGCTGCTCGAACGGGATGCCCACGTCCAGCAGCACGACGACCACTTCGGCGAAACGCACCGCGCGCAGTCCGTCGGCGACCGAGAGCTTTTCCACCTTGTCGCTGATCCGGGCCTTCTTCCGCATCCCGGCGGTGTCGAAGATGCGCACCGGCGTGCCCATGAAATCGGTGGCGACGCTGATCGAATCGCGGGTGATTCCGGCCTCGGGGCCGGTCAGCAGGCGATCCTCGCCCAGGATCTTGTTGATCAGCGTGGACTTGCCCGCGTTGGGGCGGCCGATGACGGCGATCTGCAGGGGCTTCGCCGCGCTGGGACGCCAGCTTTCGTCGTCATCCTCGGCCACGTCGACATCGGTGTCGGGGGCCTGCTGGACATTCGCGGCCTCGAATTCTTCGGCCAGCGGAACCAGCGCGCGATAAAGATCGTCCATCCCCTCGCCGTGCTCGGCGCTGATGCGCAGAGGCTCGCCCAGGCCCAGGGCATAGGCCTCCAGCGCGCCGGATTCGCCGGCGCGGCCCTCGGCCTTGTTGGCGGCCAGGATGACGTGCCTGGCGCGCTTGCGCAGGATGTCGGCGAAATATTCGTCGGCCGCGGTCACGCCCGCGCGGGCGTCGATCACGAACAGGCAGACGTCCGCCTCGTCCACCGCGCGTTCGGTCAGGCGGCGCATGCGGCCTTGCAGGCTGTCGTCGTCGGCCATTTCAAGGCCGGCCGAATCGACCACGATAAAGCGCAGGTCGCCCAGGCGCCCCTGCCCTTCGCGCAGGTCGCGGGTCACGCCGGGCTGGTCGTCGACCAGGGCCAGGCGCTTGCCGACCAGGCGGTTGAACAGGGTGGACTTGCCGACGTTCGGCCGCCCGACGATGGCGAGGGTAAAGCTCATCTGTATGCGATCAACTGGCCGTCATGGGTGACGACATAAAGGGTCTGGCCCGCGACGGCCGGGGCCGCGGCGGCGCCGCCCGGGATCTCGGCCGTGCCGATCAGGGCGCCCGAAGCGGGGTCGAAGACGCGCAGATAGCCGTCCGAGCCGGCAAGGTAAAGCTTGTTCCCCGCCAGCACCGGGCCGTAGTGGTTCCAGACCTTGTCCTGCTTGCGCACGACCTGTCTGGTGAAATAGGGCAGCTTCTGCGCCCAGACCCGGCCGCCGTTCGCGGCATCCAGCCGGATCAGCTGCGCCTGGTCGTTGACCAGGAAGACCGCGTTGCCGGCGACCAGGGGCGGGCTGGACGCGCCCTCGGGCGCCTCCCATTTCATGGCGCCGGTCGCCAGGTCATAGGCCCCGACCCGGCCCGAGCTGGTGCCGGCATAGACCGTATCGCCCAGGATCACCGGGTCGCCCGTCATGTCGCGGAACAGCCCGATGGCCCGGCCCAGCCGCGTGCCCGCGACATTGGCCGACCAGAGCTGGCCGCCACCGTCGCGCTCGACCCCCATCAGCTCGCCCGTGGAATAGGGAAAGACCACGGTCGAGCCGGCGACGGCGGGGGAGGACACGCCCATCACGCCGGCCATGCCGTCGTTGCCGGACACCTGCCACAGCACCTTGCCGTCATTGGCGCGCACGGCCCAGCCCTGGGCGTCGCGGCCCATGACATAGACCACGCCATTGGCGACCGTGGGGGCGCCGCCGATCGGAGCGCCGACGCGCTGGCGCCAGGCGACGCCGCCGGTGCGGGCATCCAGCGCCACAAGCTCGCCATAGCCGGTGGTGGCAAAGACGCGGTTGTCCTCGAAGGCCAGGCCGCCGCCCGACACGCTGCGGTCGTTTTCGCCCGCCGGGCGCAGGTCCACGCCCCAGACACGGCCGCCGCCGGGGGTGGTGGCGGTGACGGTGGACTGGCTGTCCAGCGCGAAGACCAGCCCCGCCGCCACGATCGGGTCGGCGGTGACGCGGTGGCGCCGGTCCGAGGCAGCGCCAATGTTGGCAGACCAGATCCGGCTGGTCCCCGCCCCCAGCGCCATGTTGCCCGAGACATGTGCCGGACCGCCCGCGCGCTGCGGCCAGTCGGCGTTGCCGCGCACCGGCGGCAGCGACAGGGCGGCGGTGGTCGGCGCGACACGCCCCTGCGTCAGCCCGCTTTCGGGGGAAAGCACGGTGCGCGGGTCCAGCCTTTCGCCGGGCAGGATGTCATCCTTTTGCTGGCAGGCAGCCAGGGCGGTCAGGCCCGCCAAAGCGGCGATCAGGGGCAACCGTGTCATCGCTGTCTCCTCAAGTTGGCGGGCGGGACGGGCACGGCCGTCCCCGGCCTTGGTTCTGGTATCATGGCGCGGCGATCAGCCGGCAGGGGCCACGGTCATGGTCTGGGGCCCCGGTCCGGCGGGCTGATCGGGCGCGGCGCCAAGCGCGATCATCATCTCGGCAAGGCGGCGGCGCAAGGGTTCCGAAAGCCCGTCCCGCTGCTGGATCTGGCGGATCAGCACCACCGCGTCCTCGGTCCGGCCGGCGCCGATCAGCGCGACCGCCTTCTGTTCCAGCGCCAGCAGCTCGAAGGGTGCGCCGGGCTTGGACAGTTCCGACAGCAGCGCGTCGCGCCGGGCCGGGTCCATCGCGGGCCCCGCCGCCATCACCGCCTTGAGCTGGGCCAGGTCGTGCAGCACCGGATCGTCCTTGACGCCCTCGGCCGCGGCCAGCAGCCGCTCGGCCGCCTTCTGGGACAGGCCGGCCTCGACCTCGGCGCCGGCGGCCAGCATCTCGGACAGAAGCTTGCGCGCGGCCGAGCCCTGGGCGTCGACCGCCGACAGCGCCGCGGCCTTGTCGGCCTCGGCCTGCGCGGCCAGGACGGCGTCGCCCCAGGCGCGGGCCTGCGCCTCGCGCTGGCTGGCGGCGTATTCGCGCCAGACCGCGCCGCCCACCAGCGCCAGGATCAGCACGATGGCAATCCAGCCAAAGCGGCGAAAGGCGCGGAACAGCCGGTCGCGGCGCAGATCGTCCGTCACCTCGTCGATGAAGCTGTCGTTCTGGTTGGCCATCTTGTCCCCGTCGTGGTCGCGCCCGTGTCGTTCGGCGTTGTTCTATACGGGCTTGCGCCGGTTTGCCAATGGCGCCGAAGGCCCCCGCCCGATCACGCCTGCCGGCGCGCCGTCCGCGCCTGCCACAGCGAGGCGGCGGAATAAAGCGCAAGCGCGGTCCAGATCATGGCGAATGCGGTCAGGTGCCAGCCCGTCACCGCCTCGCCGAAGATGGCGACGGCGCAGAAGAACTGCAGCGTCGGGTTCAGGTAAAGCATCAGCCCTTGCGTCGCCATCTCGAGCCGGCGCGAGGCGTAGCTGAACAGGATAAGCGGCAGCGCCGTGACCACGCCCGAGGCCGCAAGCAGCAGGCTGGCCCGCAGGTCGGTCCCGAAGGCCATCGGCTCGGCAAGTCCGCCGGGCAGCCAGCCCGCGCCCTGCAGCGCCAGCCAGGCCAGCGCAAAGGGCGTCAGGATCGCCACCTCGCAGGCGACCGACGGGACCGGGCCCATCGGCAGCGCCTTCTTGGCCATGCCGTAAAAGCCGAAGCTGACCGCCAGGGCCAGACTGATCCAGGGCGCGACGCCCAGGCCCCAGGTCAGCAGGAGCACCGCAAGCGCCGCCAGGATCACCGCCGCCGCCTGCAGCGGGCTGAGCCTTTCGCCGAAAAAGACCATGCCCATCAGCACCGCGACCAGCGGAAAGATGTAGTAGCCCAGCGAGCTTTGCATGACATGGCCCGACTGCACCGCCCAGATGAACAGCCCCCAGTTGACCGAGATCATCGCCGCCGCGAAGCCCAGCTGGCCCAGGTAACGCCCGCTCATTGCGCGCCGGAACTCGGCCAGCCGGCCCTGCCAGGCCAGGATCAGGACGAACAGCAGCAGCGACCACAGGGTGCGGTGGATCAGCACCTCGATCACCGGGACGCCCGCCAGCGCGTGATAGAAGATCGGCGACAGGCCCCAGACCACGCAGACGCCGATCATTGCCCAGAAGCCCTTGGTCCGTTCGCTCATCTGCCGATCCTTTCGCGGCGCCTCTCATGCGCCCGTTCCCCGGGATTGGCAAGCGCGGCGCGGGGGGCGCTGCCCCCCGGCGCCGGCCTGCCCCTGAACGGGGCCGGCCGGACGCTCCCCCCGGGATATTTGGACAAGAAAGAATGGCAAAAGGCCCGCCTGCGGGGGCGGGCCTTTCCCTTTCGGTCGGCAAGCGGGTCAGAGGCGCGAGGCCACGTTTTCCCAGTTCACCAGATTGTTCAGGAAGTTTTCCAGATATTTCGGCCGCGCGTTGCGGAAGTCGATGTAGTAGCTGTGCTCCCACACGTCGCAGCCCAGCAGCGCGGTCTGGCCGAAGCAGAGCGGGTTCACGCCGTTCTCGGTCTTGGTGATCTTCAGGCTGCCGTCCTTGTCCTTGACGAGCCAGGCCCAGCCCGAGCCGAACTGGCCGACGCCGGCTTCCGAGAACTTCTTCTTGAAGTCCTCGACCGAGCCGAAGGATTCGGTGATCGCCTTTTCCAGTTCGCCCGGGATGGCGCCGGGGTTCGGGGCCATCATTTCCCAGAACTGGGTATGGTTCCAGTGCTGGCTGGCGTTGTTGAAGATGCCGTTCTGCGCCACGGCGCCCGACTGGTAGGTGCCGGTGACGATGTCCTCAAGGCTTTTGCCTTCCCATTCGGTGCCGGCGACCAGCTCGTTCAGCTTGTCGACATAGGCCTTGTGGTGCTTGTCGTGGTGGTATTCCAGCGTCTCTTTCGACATGCCGCCCGCGGCCAGCGCGTCATGGGCATAGGGAAGATCGGGAAGCGTGAAGGCCATTTTCGATTTCCTTTCCAACGGTTTCGGAAACGGTTTCTGACATGGAACATGCGCCGGGGAAAGCCCGGATGCAAGTCCTGCCGCCGGCGCACCAACGCGGGGCGCGGGGCGGGGTTCCGGTCCCCCGGGGTTCCGGGGTCAGCCCTCGGCGGGCGAAAGGCAGCGGCCCTGGCCGTGCATGATGTTGTCATAGCCTTCGGCAACGGCCGTCACATGCGCCGCTCCGTCCGACTTCGACACGGTCAGCCGATAGTCCAGCCGCGCGGCATATTGGCCCGAGCCGTTGCGCACGCCCGACAGTGCCCAGCCATAGCTGCGGCTGGCGCCGTCATCGGCGGTGACCTGGGCCGCGACCGGACGGCCGACAAGATTTTGCAGGATCGGGTCGAAGACCTCGATCCGGCCGCTGTGCGGGCCGGCGGTCTGGCGCGTCAGCATCAGAAAGCCCGGCACCCAGCCGGTGCCGCTTTCGTCCCGGATCTCGCACATCATCACCCGCAGCGCGCCCGGCGCCAGGGGCGGCGGCGCAGGCTGCGGCGGCGGCGCGGAGGAAACGCAGGCCGCGAGGGACAGAAGAAGAGGCAGGCAGGGCAACAGACGGCGCATGGCGGAACTTCTGGCAAGGATCGCCCCATCCATAGCCGCGCCGCGCGCCGCGACAAGACACGAAGCGCAGGTCAGCGCGGGTCCAGATGCGTCCCTGGCCGCGCCGCATTCCTGAGCAGCCCGCCGATGTAATCCCCGACCGAGCGGAAGCCGATCAGCACATAGCCCTGGCCCGTGCGCCACAGCCCGCAGGCGACCTGGGCCGCGCGGGTGCGGCGCACGCCATCGTCGGGCATCGACGCGATGTCCGCGGGGCAAAGCTTCATCAGCACCTGTTCGGCCTTCGGTCCCTCGACGGCAAAGGCCGCGCGCATGTCGCTGACGTCGAGGACCAGCGAATGTTCGGTCGCCAGCGCGTCGGTCAGCGCGGTCAGCGCCCCGGCCGTTTCGGCCCGGGGCAGGACCAGCAGCAGTTCGTCCGGCGACATCCACAGCAGGGTGCGGCTGCCGTCCGCGGTGGCCGAGGTCTGGGCCGGGACCGCAAGCCCGGCTGCGCCGGCGATGGCGTCCCCGGCCCGGTCCAGATCGGCGCGGATCTGGATCATGCCCAGGTCGGTCAGTTCGGTGATTCGTGCCAGCGCCTCAGCCATTCGCCCGGCTCCCTTCCTTGTCATAGAACACCGGATCGACGATCCGCGCCTTGTAGGTTTCCGCTCCCTGCACCGGGAACTCCAGCACCTCGCCCATGCGGTCGGGGCCGTGCAGCACCAGACCCATGGCGATGGGCTTGTTCAGCGTGGGCGACAGGTAGGTCGAGGTCACGCGGCCCTGCGTGTTGCGCTGGCCATTGGCGTTGACACCCGGGGCCACGGCATAGACGCCGTCGGGCAGCACCCGGCCATCGACGCTTTCCAGGCCGACCAGCTTCCAGCGGTCGGGATTGGCCATGAAGGACCGCTCCTGCGCGCGCTTGCCGATATAGTCGGGCTTTTTCTTGGAAATCGCCCAGGACATGCCCAGATCCTGCGGGATCACCGTGCCGTCGGTTTCGTCGCCGATCATGATGAAGCCCTTTTCGGCGCGCATGACATGCATTGCCTCGGTGCCATAAGGGGTCACGTTCAGGTCGCGCCCGGCCTCGTTCAGCTTTTCCCAAAGCTCAAGCCCGCGCTTGGCCGGCACCGCCACTTCGAAGGACAGCTCGCCCGAGAAGCTGATGCGATAGATGCGCGCGGGGATCCCGGCGATCTCGCCCTCGGCCCAGCCCATGAAGGGCAGCGCCTCGGCCGAAAGGTCGATGGTCCCGCCCAGGCGCTCCAGCAGGGTGCGGGCCTTGGGACCGACCACGGCGACCTGCGACCATTGCTCGGTCACGTTGGCGGTATAGACCTTCCAGTCCCACCATTCGCATTGCAGCCAGTCTTCCATATGGGCGTGCATGCGGTCGGCGCCGCCGGTCGTGGTATGCACCAGCCAGGTGTCCTCGGACAGGCGCGCGGCCACGCCGTCGTCGTTCAGGAAGCCGTTCTCATTGCAGATCAGGCCGTAGCGGCACTTCCCGATGGGCAGGGTCGACATCATGCCGGTATACATCATGTCGAGGAACTTGCCGGCGTCCGGGCCCTTGACGATGATCTTGCCCAGGGTCGAGGCGTCGAGCGTGCCGACCGAGGCCCGCACCGCCCGGATTTCCCGCGCCACTGCGTCGTGATGGCTTTCGCCCGCCTTCGGATAGCAATAGGGCCGGCGCCAGTGGCCCACGGGCTCGAAGAAGGCGCCATGCGCCTCGTGCCAGCCGTGGATCGCGGTCTTGCGCAGCGGCTGGAACAGATCGCCCCGCGCCTCGGCCGCGATGGTGCCCAGCGTCAGCGGCGTATAGGGCGGGCGGAAGGTCGTGGTGCCGGTCTGCGGGATCGGCTGGTTCAGCGCGTTCGACAGCACGGCCAGGCCGTTGATGTTGCTGACCTTGCCCTGGTCGGTCGCCATGCCCAGCGTGGTGTAGCGCTTGGTGTGCTCGACGCTTTCATAGCCTTCGCGCGCGGCCAGTTCGACGTCCGAAACCTTCACGTCGTTCTGGAAGTCCAGCCACATCTTGAACTTCATCTTGCGGGTCGCGTTCTGCGGCATGACCCAGACCGGCAGCAGGGGCTGCTCGGCCTCGGCGCCGGTGGCCTCTGCGACCAGCAGGTCGCCCGCGGCGGCGCCCACGGGGGTCGCCATCGCCTGGCCGTCCGCCCCGGTCGGCGGGCGGGCGGTGTCGGGGTAGAACATCGCCTGATCCTCGGACCAGGAGAGCTTGCCGCCGCAATGGCTCCAGAAATGGACCACCGGGGACCAGCCGCCGGACATGGCGACGCAATCGGCCTCGATGGTCTCGGTGACCTCGCCGCTGCCCGAATGGGCGCAGAGCTTGACCGCCTCGACCGCCTGGCCGCCCTTGATGCCGGCAACGGCGCTGCCGGTCAGGACGCGCACGCCGCGGGCGCGCAGGGCCTCGGGCAGCGCGCCATTGGCCTGCGGGCGGGCGTCGATCACGACAGGAACCTCAAGCCCGGCGTCCAGCGCCGCCAGCGCGGTGCGATAGGCGTCGTCGTTGTTCGTGACCACGACGATGCGCCGGCCCGGCGCCACGCCGTAATCCTTGATGAAGTCGCGCACGGCCGAGGCCAGCATCACGCCCGGCACGTCGTTGCCGGCAAAGCTGAGCGGCCGTTCCAGCGCGCCCGAGGCCACGATCACATGGCCCGCGCGGATGCGCCACAGGCGCTGGCGGGGCAGGCCGGCGTTCGGGTCGTGGTCGGCCACCGCCTCGCGCGCCAGCAGATAGCCGTGGTCGTAAAGCCCGGTCGCCATCGTCGAGCGGCGCAGCGTGACATTGGGCAGCGCCCGCAGTTCGGCCAGGACCGCGTCGATGCACCCCTGCCCGCCTTCGTGGTCCGTGGGCGTGCGGCCCCCGAACACCGGCATCTGTTCCAGCACGATCACCGTCTTGCCCACGCGACCGGCCTCGAGCGCGGCGGTCAGGCCGGCGATGCCGCCGCCCACCACCACCAGGTCGGCATGAGCATAAGCCTGTTCATAGCTGTCCGGGTCGGCCTCGGTCGGGGCCTTGCCGAGACCCGCCGAGCGGCGGATGATCGGCTCGAACAGGTGCTTCCAGGCCGCGCGGGGATGGATGAAGGTCTTGTAGTAAAAGCCCGCCGGCAGGAAGCGGTACAGCCAGTTGTTCACCGCGCCGATATCGACGTTCAGGCTGGGCCAGCAGTTCTGGCTGGTCGTGACCATGCCGCCGACCAAGGGCGTCGTCGTTGCGCGCTGGTTCGGCTCGAACCGGCCGCCCTGGCCAAGGCCCAGCAGCGCGTTCGGCTCCTCGGCGCCGCTGGCGACGGGGCCGCGCGGCCGGTGATACTTGAAGCTGCGGCCCATCATCAGCTGGCCGTTCGCCAGCAGCGCCGAGGCCAGCGTGTCCCCCGCCAGCCCGCGCATATGGCGGCCGTCGAAGCGGAACGGCAGTTGATAGGCGCGATCGATCAGGCGGCCGCCGCGCGGCAGGCGGAAGGGTCCGTTCTCGGTGGTCATTGGATCAGGCCTTCAGGGGTGGAGGTGGGCGTCGGGCTGGTGGCGTCGAAATCGGGCGTCCAGTCCGGGTGACGGGCCTGGATGGCGGCGACGATCTCGGGCGTGGGGAACGGGGTCTGCGCCCTGTAGGTGCCGTAAACCTCAAGCGTGACGGTGTCGCGCGCGGCCAGGAACCACTTGCCGCAGCCATAGGCATGGCGCCAGCGTTCGAAATGCACGCCGCGCGGGTTCTTGCGGGCGAACAGATAGCCTTCGAAATCCTCGTCCGAGGCCCCCGGGCCGAAGCGTTTCAGATGCGCCTCGCCCCCCGGGGCCAGTTCGGTCTCTTCGGCACGGATGCCGCAATAGGGACAGGTCAGGGTCAGCATCCATCACTCCTTCGGCGTCAGCGCGCGCACGGTCTCAGGCGCCCGGGCAGCCAGCCGGGCGCGGGTCTTGTCATCGGAAAGGGAATCGCCCGCCAGCCACACCCAGCCTGCAGAGGGCCGGCCCTGGTGGATCATCGGGGCGAGATTGGTCATGGCCAGCACCTGCGCCTGGCGGGCGGGACCGACACGAACCATCGCGCCCTCCTGCCGGATCGCGCAACGCATGTGGCGGTTCAGAAGAAAGCACAGGCCCCCGAACATCGGACGTTCGGTCAGGCCGGGCAGCGCGCCCAGATCACGGCGCATGGCGCCTTCAAGACGGGCATCTCGGGCCATGGGCGCCCCCTGTGTGGCACGGGTGGCGCGAATGGCGGGCAGCGGGGCCGAAGGGCTGAACGCCCACCGGCCCCGGATGGTTGCAGCAGGTTCGCGGGCACCCAGGGGGGCCGGCAGGAACCCCTTAGTTGCTGGCCGGCGCAGTGGTGCCGGGCGTGGCCGGAGCAGGCTCGGTCGGGGCGGGCGTTGCAGGAGCAGCGGGCTCGACGCTGACGGCATCGCCGCCAGCAGGGGCGGTTGTGGCCGGTGCAGTCGTTGCTGGCGCGGTGGTCGTTGCCGTGTCGGCAGGCGGCGTCGTGTCGGGCGAGGTGCCGGCAGACATGTACCACCAGATAACGGCAAGCACCACGATGATGGCGCCGATGATGAGCCACATGTTGCTCTTGTTCTGTTCGGCCATGAAGTGAACTCCTTGGTCATGGGGACGTGACCTAGGAAAGCATGAAACGCCGAATAGTTCCATTGAAATTGCACGTTTTTCCACCCCGCCGCGAATTGGGCGGGAAACGGCCTGCCCGTCGTGGGCCGGGTGGACGGGACGCGCGCCGGTTGCATCAGTGCGCGACCCCCGCCGCGACGCTTTCGTCGATGAAGCGGCCTTCGCGGAAGCGGTTCAGCCCGAATTCGGCCGCAAGCGGCCCGGGCGTTCCGTTCGCGACCAGCTCCGCCATGGCCCAGCCCGAGCCGGGAATCGCCTTGAACCCGCCGGTGCCCCAGCCGCAGTTGACGAAGATGTTGCCCACCGGCGTCGTCGACAGGATGGGCGAGCGGTCGCCGGTCATGTCCACGATCCCGCCCCATTGCCGCAGCATCTTCAGCCGCGACAGCATCGGGAAGGTTTCGACCAGGGCGCGGACGGTTTCCTCGATATGGTGCCAGGACCCGCGCTGCGAATAGTTGTTGAACCCGTCGGTGCCGCCGCCGATCACCATCTCGCCCTTGTCGGATTGCGACAGATAGCCGTGCACGGTGTTGGCCATGATGACCAGGTCGCAGCAGGGCTTGATCGGTTCGCTGACCAGGGCCTGCAGGGCGACCGACTCGATCGGCAGGCGAAAGCCCGCCATCTCGGCCAGGACCGAGGAGTTGCCCGCCACGATCATGGCCAGCTTGTCGCATTCGATGCGGCCCTTGGTGGTGTTGACCGCGCGGACCTGGCCGTTCGCGGTCTCGACGCCCTTGACCTCGCAGGTCTGGATGATGTCCATGCCCATCGCGCTGCAGGCCCGGGCATAGCCCCAGGCCACGGCGTCGTGGCGCGCGGTGCCGCCGCGGGCCTGGTAAAGCCCGCCCAGCACCGGATAGCGCGGCCCGTCGATGTTGATGATCGGCAGCATCTCCTTGATGCGCTCGGGCGTGACCCATTCGGTCGCGACGTTCTGCAACTGGTTGGCATAGACGGTGCGCTTGTAGCCGCGCACCTCGTGTTCGGTCTGCGCCAGCATCAGAAGGCCGCGCGGGCTGAACATGATGTTGTAGTTCAGGTCCTGGGACAGATCCTCGTACAGCTTCAGCGACTTGTCGAAGATCGCGGCCGAGGCGTCCTGCAGGTAGTTCGAGCGGATGATGGTCGTGTTCCGCCCGGTGTTGCCGCCGCCCAGCCAGCCCTTTTCGATGATCGCGACATCGGTGATGCCGTGGTTCTTGCCAAGGTAATAGGCCGTCGCCAGGCCATGCCCGCCGGCGCCCACAATGACGACCTTGTATTTCTTCTTGGGCTCGGGGCTGGCCCAGGCGCGCTTCCAGCCTGTGTGCAGGCGCATCGCCTCGCGCGCGATGGCAAAGACCGAATACTTGCCGGTGCCTCTGGTGGGGGATGCGGACATGGGGACCTCTCGCGACTCGTCGAGGGCACAGTGGATTTTCGGGGCCTTTCGGGCAAGCCGCGTTGCGACGGGAAAATTGTCGGAATGCGTCAGGGACGGCGCAGATGTTCCGCCCGGGGGCCCCGCGCGCCTTGTCGCAGGTCTGTGGCTTTTTCGCGCCGCGCAAACCGGCTATGAAGCGGGAACCGCAATGAAGGGGATGCGATGTTCTGGATCATCTGCGCCGCGCTGACGGCGGTGGTGGCGATTGCGGTCGCCGCGCCCCTGATGCGCCGGGGCAGCGGCACCGAGGCGCCCGCCGCCGCCTATGACCTGCGGGTCTATCGCGACCAGCTGCGCGAGGTCGGGCGCGACCTGGAGCGCCGGCTGATCGAGCCCGCCGAGGCCGAGCGGCTGCGCACCGAGATCGGGCGCAAGGTCTTGGCCGCCGACCGCGCGCTGGAGCGTCAGGCCGAGCGCGCCCGCGCCCCGGGCGGGCCGCTGGCCGTCGCGGTGCTGCTGGCGCTGCTGGGCGGGGCCTTCCTGCTTTACCGCGATCTCGGCGCGCCGCAGCGGCCCGACGAGCCCATCGCCACGCGCATCGCCGCGGCGCAGGCCCGCTACGACGCCCGGCCCACCCAGGCCCAGGCCGAGGCCGCCGCCCCCAAGGTCCAGCGCCCGCAGCCCGATGCCGAATACCTGCGCCTGATCGAAGAGCTGCGCGCCGCCGTCTCCGCGAACCCGAACGATCCCCGGGGCCTGGAACTGCTGGCCCTGCACGAGGAGCGGTTGGGCAACCTGGCCGCCGCGCGCAAGGCGCAAGGGGATCTGGTGGCACTGCGCGGCACGGACGCCACCGCCGCCGACCACGCCCGCCTGGCCGCGCTGATGGCCGAGGCGGCGGGCGGGCTGATCACCCCCGAGGCCGAGGCCCAGATGGCCCGCGCCCTGCAACTGGACCCGCGCGATCCGCAGGCCCGCTTCATGGCTGGTCTCTTGCAGATCCAGAACGGCCGGCCCGACCGCGCCTTCCCGGTCTGGGCCGCGCTTCTGGCCGAGGGGCCGGCGGACGCGCCGTGGCTCGCGCCGATCCGCGCCTCGATCCAGGATCTTGCCTGGTTCGCGGGCCAGCCCGGCTATACCCCGCCCGAACCTTCCGGCACCGCCCTGCCCGGCCCCGATGCCGAGGCCATGGCGGCGGCCGAGGCCATGACGCCCGAGGACCGCCGCCGCATGGTCGAAGGCATGGTCGAGGGGCTGGAGACCCGGCTTGCGACCCAGGGCGGCGCGCCCGACGAATGGGCGCGGCTGATCGGCGCGCTGGTCGTGATCGGACGCCAGGACCACGCCCGCGACATCCTGGCCGAGGCCCGCGCCCGCTTTTCCGCCACGCCCAAGGCGCTGGCCGTCATCGCCGAGGCGGCTGGAAAGGCGGGGCTGGAATGATCTGCGCCGCCATCGAGGATTTCGCCGCCG
Source organism: Paracoccus yeei ATCC BAA-599 (assembly GCF_000622145.1). Lineage (GTDB taxonomy): Bacteria > Pseudomonadota > Alphaproteobacteria > Rhodobacterales > Rhodobacteraceae > Paracoccus > Paracoccus yeei. Next base: position 31,943 of record NZ_JHWH01000023.1, read on the forward strand.
CCCTGCCCCGCACCGGCGCCATCGCCGGGCTGGACCTGGGGACCAAGACCATCGGCGTCGCGGTCAGCGACGGGCTGCGCGGCGTCGCCTCGCCGCTGCTGGTGATCCGGCGCGAAAAGTTCACGCTGGACGCCCAGGCCCTGCTGAAGATCGTGGCGGATCGCGCGCTGGTGGGCATCGTCCTGGGCCTGCCGCGCAACATGGACGGGTCCGAGGGGCCGCGCGCGCAATCGACCCGCGCCTTTGCCCGCAACCTGGAGCGACTGACGCCCCTGCCCATCGGCTTCTGGGACGAACGCCTGTCCACCGTCGCCGCCGAACGCGCCCTGCTCGAGGGCGACACCTCGCGCAAGCGCCGGGCCGAGGTCATCGACCAGGTCGCGGCGGGCTATATCCTGCAAGGCGCGCTGGACCGGCTGCGCCATCTGGCGGCTGAGGGCCTATAGCCCCAGCCGCAGCGCAAAGGCGCGCACCTCGGCCTCGTCCCCCGCCGCGAGCGAGCGCAGCAGCGTCGCCTGGCTGCGCAGGATCGGCTCGCCCCCGATGATCTTGAGGTGGTTGGCGCGCAGGGTTTCCCCCGACGAGGTGATGTCGGCGATGGCCTCGGCGGTCAGGTTCGCGACCGTGCCTTCGGTCGCGCCCTGGCTGTCGACCAGCTGGTAATCGGCGACCTCCTCGGCCGAAAGCCAGGCCCGCACCAGCCGGTGATACTTGGTGGCGATGCGCAGGCGAAAGCCATGTTCGGCGCGGAAGTCGCGGGCGATGGTGGCGAAATCGTCCAGCGTCTCGCAGTCGGCCCAGCAGGCCGGCACGGCCAGGATCAGGTCGGCGTGGCCGAAGCCCATCGGCGCCAGTTCCTCGACATGGCTGCGCCAGCCGGCCAGCTTCTCGCGGATCAGGTCGGTGCCGGTGACGCCCAGGTGGATGCGCCCGGCGCTGAGTTCGCGCGGGATCTCGCCCGCCGACAACAGCACCAGCGCGACATTCTCGGCCCCCTCGACGCGGCCGGCATATTCGCGGTCCGACCCGGCGCGCGACAGCTGCACGCCGCGTTCGGCGAACCAGTCGAAGGTCTGCTCCATCAGCCGCCCCTTGGACGGCACCCCCAGCCGGATCATGAAAGGCCCCCGAGTTCATGGACCAGACCGGGGCGGATGATGCCCCCCACCGCAGGGATCGAGCGGCCCTGCGCCTGCCCCAGCACGGCGGCCAGCGCGTCATAGCGCCCGCCCGAGGCGACCGGCGGCCAGTCGGCACGGCCCGGCGCCACGAAGCTGAAGGTCATGCCGTCGTAATATTCCATCGTGTGCCGGCCGTGGCTGGCGTCAAAGCGGATGGCGCCCACGTCGATGCCGCGCGCGGACAGCAGCGCCAGGTTGCGCGCCAGCCGGTCCACCGCCTCGGCGATGTCGGGGATTTCCGTCGCCAGCGCGCGCAAGTCGGCCAGCGCCTGCGGCGCCGGGGCGTCGACGGTGAACAGGCGCTGCAACCGTTCGGCCCAGATGGCCGGCAGCGGCGTCTCGGCGGCGTCGGCCTGAAGCCGGGCGATGCGGGCCTGCATTTCCTCGCGCGAGCGCAGGCCGTTCCAGGGCGCGGCCGACGCCTCGAACCGGCGCGGCGCGCTGGGCGCTGCGAACCGGGCCAGCGCCTTGGCAAAGCGCTTCGGCCGCCAGATGTGATGCAGCAGCGCCGCACGGCGCGCGCCCGACAGGGGCAGCGCGCGCACCGCATCCATCAGCAGGTCCATGTCCCCCATGGTCGCCTGCAAATCCAACGGCTTGAGGATGGAATGGAACAGCGCGAAGACCTCGGCGTCGGCATCCGGGTCGCGGGCGAACAGCTCGAACCCCGCCTGAAGGTATTCGTTGTCGCGCGGATGTTCGGGCCGGGTGTCGCCGTGGTCCTGCTTGCGGAACACCTCGCCCAGGTAGCAATAGCGCGCCGGCTCGGCGCCGTTCCGCATGTGCATCTGCACCACCGGCACGGTGAAGTCGGGCCGCAGCATCATCTCGCCCCGGATCGGGTCCTGCGTGACATAGGCGCGGGCGCGGATATCCTCGCCGTAAAGGTCCAGCAGCGTTTCCGCCTCGAGCAGGATGTCGGGCGCGACCTCGACGGCGCCAGCGGCGCGGAAGGCCGCCAGGATCTGCTGGCCGATGGCCTGTTTGGCGCGCTTGGTCATTTTCTATCCAGCAACTTGGCTCGCTCTTGTTTGCGCCACCCGATCGTCCGCTCAAGCCCTTGAACAGCCTCAACCAGCTTGTCGCGAGATACTTCAATCTGTGTTGGATGGGACTTCCATTCCTCGTGGCTCAAATTGGTATTTGATACAATTGCCCCGAGGTGAAGATCCTTTATCTGGAGCACGCCGCGCTCAGCTTCGTCCGCACCTTGAATAACAGCGATTTCTGAACCACGCTTGTCGGCATATTTCAACTGGTTGCCGAAGTTCTTGGGGTTGCCCAGATAGACCTCGGCCCGGATGCCGGCGGCGCGCAATTCCGCCGCCATGGCCTGATAATCGGCCATGCGGTCGCGGTCCATGACGGTGACGACGACCGGGCCCGGCTCGGTCCCGCCCATCAGCCCCTTGGCGCGCAGGGCGGCCAGCAGACGGTCGACGCCGATGGAAACCCCGGTCGCGGGCACCTTTTGCCCGGTGAAGCGTTCCACGAGGCCATCGTAACGCCCGCCGCCGGCGACCGAACCGAACTGGCGCTTGCGGCCTTTTTCGTCCAGGATTTCAAAGGTCAATTCGGCCTCGAACACCGGGCCGGTATAATAGCCAAGGCCGCGCACGATCGAGGGGTCGATGATCGCCCGATCCTCGGCCACGCCCATCGCTGCAAGCATGTCGGCGATCTGGGCCAGTTCCTCGACGCCTTCTGCCCCCACGGCCGAGGCGCCGACGGCGGCGCGCAGATTGCCCAGCGTTTCCGCGTTATTGGCGCCTTTTGAGGTCAGGAAGGCCAGCACCGGCCCGGCCTGTTCGGGGCTGAGCCCCACGCCCTCGATAAAGGCGCCGCTGTCGTCCTTGCGGCCCGAGGTCAGCAGCTGGCGCACGCCCTCCTCGCCGACCTTGTCGAACTTGTCGATGGTGCGCAGCACGTCGTCGGCGGGCTTGCCCTGATCCACGCCCATGGATTCCAGGATGCCGTTCAGCACCTTGCGGTTGTTGATGCGGATCAGGTAATCGCCGCGGGCGATTCCGGCATGTTCCAGCGCCGCCGCCAGCATGGCGCAGATCTCGGCATCCGCGGCGACCGAGGCGGAGCCCACGGTATCGGCATCGCATTGATAGAACTGGCGGAACCGGCCGGGCCCCGGCTTTTCGTTGCGCCAGACCGGGCCCATGGCATAGCGGCGATAGGGGCTGGGCAGATCGTTTCGGAACTGCGCCGCGACGCGCGCGAGCGGCGCGGTCAGGTCATAGCGCAGCGCCAGCCAGTCGCCGGCGCCACCGCCCGGAACGTCGGCTTCCTGCCAGGCGAAGACGCCGGCGTTCGGGCGGTCCACGTCAGGCAGGAATTTCCCGAGCGCCTCGACGGTCTCCACCGCGCTGGTTTCCAGGGGATCGAAGCCGTGGCGATGATAGATCTCGGCGATGCGGTCCAGCATCTGCTTGCGTTCGGTGACGTCCGCGCCGAAATAGTCACGGAACCCCTTGGGTGTTTCGGCCTTGGGACGGGGCTGTTTCTTTTGATCTTTCGCCATGGTTTGCCTCGGGCTTTTCCAGGCGCGGGTCTAGCGGATGGAGGCTGGATGGACAAGGACGAGCGAATCCTGCGGCTGGAGGAGGCCGTGGCGCATCTGGGCCGGGTGGTCGAGGATCTGTCCGAGGTCGTGGCCCGGCAGGAGCGCGAGATCCTCCGGCTGTCGCGGCGCGTCGGCCTGCTGATGGAGCGGGAGGCCGAACGCGAGGCCGAGGGCGGCACGATCCCGCTGGCCGACCAGCGCCCGCCGCATTGGTAGGCGTCTTGCGGGGCGCTGCCCCGCGCCCCGGGGTATTTGAAAAACGGTGAAGGATCAGCGGTTTGCCGGGCCCAGGCGCGGGCCGGGCGGCGTGGTCGGCGCGGGCGCGGTCAGGGGCGGCTCGGCCGGGCGGGCCTGCTGCTGCTGTTTCGGCATGGCGCGCATGGGCTGGCTGAAAGGCGCGCGGACCGGCGGGGTGGTTTCGGCGGGTTCGGGCGCGGGCGCAGGTTCCGGCACGGGTGCGGGCGCGGGTTCGGGGGCGGCGTGGACGGGGTCCGGCATGGGCTGCGCGGCGGCCAGGGAGCGCCGGAAAATCAGCAGGTTGTGATAGACGGTCGTGCGGCTGGTCAGGCCCGAGCGTTCCTCGGCCGGCAGGGTTTCGGCGCGGACATAGTCCCAGCCGTCGCCGGCCATGCGGTTCAGCGTGTCGGTGAGGGTGGCGGCGAAACGGTCGATGCCGGTCTTGGCGCCCCTGATCTTTTCCCCGCGCGCGGGGGCGGGAATGGCGATGTATTCGTAGCTGCTCATGACCGTGGCCTTTCCTTTGGCGGCAGGTTAGGCGCAAGCCGGGCGCTTCGCAACGGCTGCGGGCGTTGCGCGGTGCACCGGGCCGGGCGGCGGGGCGCCGAACCCCTGCGTTTGCCGGGGTTTTCGCTGTTCCGGGCGTGCACGGGGCGTACAGCGCGCGTACACAGGGCGTACACCGGAGGCGCGGCCGGACGGATCACGCCGGACCCGCGCTGGCGGCGATCTCGGCCCGCAGGCGGGCGAGGTCCTGGGGCTGGGTCAGCCCGGATTCGGCACGGGCGAGCGCCAGGGCGGCCTGGTCGCGCGCGGCGGCGCGAAACGAGTCCGGTCCGAGCCGCGCCAGGGCGGCCAGGCTTTTCTGCAGGCGCAGCTGCACCTCGATCAGGCCGGCGCCGTCGCGGGCCATCAGCATGAAGGCGTCCTCGAAAAGATCGGCATCGGTCAGGGGCGGGACGTGGACGCGGGGGTGGTCCGGTTCGGCCGCCGCGCCGCGCAGGTCGGCCCCGCCCCATTCCGCCAGAAGCCGGGTCGCGCGGCCGATCACGTCGATGGCGGTGCCGGGGTCATTGGTCGCGGGCGAGAGCGCGCGCGAGCCGATCTCGCTGAGGACGGCGAGGCCGAAGCGCGGATCCTGGTCGAAAAGGCGGGTGTCGCCCAGGGTGAAGGCCGCGCGCACGCCCTGGCGGAAGTCCTGGCGGGTCTGCGCATCGCCCTGTGGCCAGCGCGCCCAGGCCAGCACGCTGTCGGGGTAAAGAAAGGCGCCGGGGTTGTGCAGCAGGTGGATGTCGCACCCCGCCTTGTCGGCGCAATCCGACAGGGCGAACATGTCGATGTGCTGCAGATAGCCGATCTGGCCGGCCAGCACCGTCATGGCGTCGCCGGGCACCGTCGCCCGTTCGGGCGTCAGGGCCACGCCGCCCAGCCAGGGATCGTCCAGCCGGTCGCGCAGGGCCCGGTGCGTCGCCTGTTCGACGCGCTGGGTGGTTTCGCCGACGCGGCCCAGCCGGGTCAGGTGTTCGATCCAGCGCAGCAGCATGATGACGATGACCGCCACCACGGCGATGGTGACCAGGAACAGCACCGCCCGGCCGCCCGGACCATAGGCGCCGGTGCGCAGCACGATGATGCCGACGATGCTGAACAGGAACGATCCGATGAAGGTCGACAGCACGTTCTGGGCCAGCCGATCCTCGACCAGCAGGCGGGTGGCGCGGGGGGTGACGTTGGTGGTGGCCGCCGAATAGGCCGAGTTCATTACCGAGAGCGAGAAGGTGGTCACCGCCAGCATCGAGCTGGCGATGATGTTCAGAAGGCTGTCGACCGCGTCCGAGCCGATCCAGTCCGCAACCTGCCAGGGGATCAGGTGCTGCGCCCAGATCGCCACCACCGCCGAGAACACGCCCAGAAGCGCAAAGCAGGTCGCGCGCAGCCAGAGCTTGCGCAGGAGTTGCGACATGAGCCAGCGCCAGCGTGTCATGGGCGATCCTTGTAGTGCTGCGGTATCGCGGGGGAAGCGCCGCAGCCCGGCCCCGGTTCCCGGCAGGCGCAGGGCCAGGGTCGGGTCACCTTGGGCACCCCGACCCCAAAACAGCCGGTCTGACAGCGGCTGGCCCGTTCAAGGCGGGGGAGGCTGGCGATGATGTCGCCCCCTTGGCGCGCCGTTACGCGCCCAGCTTTTTCGCCACCAGGTCCTGCACGGCCGCCGGATTGGCCTTGCCGCCGGTGGCCTTCAGGACCTGGCCCACGAACCAGCCCGCAAGCTTGGGGTTGGCACGCGCCTTTTCCACCTGCGCGGGGTTCGCGGCGATGATGTCGTCCACTGCCTTTTCGATGGCGCCCAGGTCGGTGACCTGTTTCATGCCGCGTTCCTCGACGATGGCGGCGGGGTCGCCGCCCTCGGTCCAGAGGATCTCGAACAGTTCCTTGGCGATCTTGCCGGAAATCGCGCCCGAGCCGATCAGGTCGATCACGCCGCCAAGCTGGGCGGCGGAAACGGGCGAGGTCTCGACGCTGAGGCCTTCCTTGTTCAGGCGGCCGAACAGTTCGTTGATGACCCAGTTCGCGGCCATCTTGCCGTCGCGTCCCTGCGCGACTGCCTCGAAATAGTCGGCGCTTTCGACCTCGGCGGTCAGCACGCCGGCATCGTATTCGGAAAGGCCGAGTTCCTTGACGAAGCGGGCCTTTTTTTCGTCCGGCAGTTCGGGCATCGACTGCGCGATGCCATCCACCCATTCCTGTTCGATGTCCAGGGGCAGCAGGTCGGGATCGGGGAAATAGCGGTAGTCGTGCGCTTCCTCTTTCGACCGCATCGAGCGCGTCTCGCCGTTGTCGGGATCGTAGAGGCGGGTTTCCTGCACCACCGTGCCGCCGTCTTCCAGAATGGCGATCTGGCGGCGCGCCTCGTATTCGATGGCGGCCTGGATGAAGCGCAGCGAGTTCATGTTCTTGATCTCGCAGCGTGTGCCCAGGTGGCTGAAGTCCTGGGTTTCCTGATAGCGTTCGTAATCGCCCGGCTTGCAGACCGAGACGTTCACGTCGGCGCGCAGGTTGCCGTTCTGCATGTTGCCGTCGCAGGTGCCCAGATAGCGCATGATCTGGCGGAGTTTCGCGACATAGGCCGCCGCCTCCTCGGGTCCGCGGATGTCGGGGCGCGAGACGATCTCCATCAGCGCGACGCCGGTGCGGTTCAGGTCGACGAAGGACATGGTCGGGTCCATGTCGTGGATCGACTTGCCCGCGTCCTGTTCCAGGTGGATGCGCTCGATGCGCACGCGGCGGGCGACGCCGGGGCCCATGTCCACGATCACCTCGCCCTCGCCCACGATGGGGTGGTACAGCTGGCTGATCTGGTAGCCTTGCGGCAGGTCGGGGTAGAAATAGTTCTTGCGGTCGAAGGCCGAGCGCAGGTTGATCGCGGCCTTGAGGCCGAGTCCGGTCTTGACCGCCTGGGCCACGCAGAATTCGTTGATGACGGGCAGCATGCCGGGCATGGCGGCATCGACGAAGGCCACGTGGCTGTTCGGCTCCGCCCCGAAGCCGGTCGAGGCGCCGGAAAAGAGCTTCGCGTTCGAGGCGACCTGGGCATGGACCTCGAGCCCGATGACCAGTTCCCAGTCGCCCTTGGCCCCGGCGATCACCTTGGGTTCCGGCGCGGTATAGGTCAGATGGTCGAGCATGGCGTTTCCCCTGGCATTTCGCGGGTCGTTCTAGGCCCTTGGCGCGCGCGGGGCAAGCGTCCTAGCGGCCGGCGGCGCGGGCCGGGGGCCGGGGCGCGACCGGCGGCAGGCCGTGTTCGGGGGCCTCGTCGTCGGTGTCCGTCGTGACCGGGCCGGCGGCGGGCCCCTGGGCGAAGCGCTGGGCCAGCGCCTGTTCCAGCTGGCGGTTCATTTCGCGGCTGAGGCGGATGTAGTCGGGATTGTCCTGCAGCGGCACGCCCGGCTTCCAGACCTCGGCCAGTTCGCGCAGGCTGGCGCGGTCCATGCGATAGAAGATGCGCTCCAGCTCGGATGCCTCGTATTCCGACAGGCCCACGTGTTCCAGGACATAGCGGCCGGCGCGCAGCGAGCTGTCGAAGGTTTCGCGCACGATATGGTCGGCCTTGGCATCGTAAAGCTGGAACACGTTCACCCGGTCGCGGGCGCGGGCGATCACCACGATGTCGGGGCGCTTTTCCTTGGCATAGCGGATCAGGCGCAGGTTGGCCTGCGGATCGTCCAGCGCGGCGACCAGGATGCGGGCCTTGTCGAGGCCGGCGGCGGTCAGGATTTCCGGGCGGGTCGGGTCGCCGAAATAGCCCTTGAAGCCGAAGCGGCGCATGAGCTGGATGACCTCGAGGTCGTGGTCGAGCACGGTGGTGCGGAAGCCCGACATGGTGACGAGGCGGTTCACCACCTGGCCGAAGCGGCCGACGCCCGCGATGATGACGGGCTGCTGTTCGGGGATGTCGTCCGGGGGCAGGTCGGCGCGTTCCTCGGCCAGGCGGCGCGAGATGAAGTCCGACAGGATGAACAGAAGGGGCGTCGCCAGCATCGAGAGCGCGATGACCAGCAGCATCCCCTGCGCCAGGGGCCGGGGCAGCACCGCCAGCGACACGGCATAGGAGATGAGGACGAAGCCGAATTCGCCCGCCTGCGCCAAGGACAGGGTGAAAAGCGTGCGGTCGCGGCCCTTGAGCCCGGTGACGCGGGCGACCCCGTGCAGGACCAGCGCCTTGATCGCGATGACGGTGACGGTGACGCCCAGCACCAGGGCCGGCATCTGGAACAGCAGGCCGAAATCCATGCCCGCGCCCACGGTGATGAAGAACAGGCCCAGGAGCAGCCCCTTGAACGGGGCGATCTGGCCTTCGAGCTCGTGGCGGAACTCGGAGCCCGCGAGCATCACCCCGGCGAGGAAGGTGCCGAGCGCGGGAGAGAGGCCCACGATCTCCATCAGCGAGGCGATGCCCACCACGATCAGGAGCGCGAGCGCGGTGTCGAGTTCGTTCAGCCGCGCGGAATAGACATAGCGGAAGGCCGGGCGGATCAGGTACTGGCCGATCAGGATGACGCCCGCCACCGCCCCCAGCGTCACCAGCGCCGCCGCCCAGCCCGGCAGGCTGTGCATGAAGGCGGCGCCGCCTTGGTCCTCCTCGGCCAGGGCCATGGCGCGGGGCGCCAGCAGCGGCATCAGCGCGATCATCGGGATCACGGCGATGTCCTGGGTCAGCAGCACGGCGAAGGCGCTGCGCCCGCCGGCCGTCTGCATCAGCGATTTCTCGGACAGGGTCTGGAGCACGATGGCGGTCGAGCTGAGCGACAGGATCATGCCGAGCGTCAGCGCCACCTGCCAGCTTTGCCGCAGCGCCAGCGCCACCAGCGCCAGCAGGGCGACGGTGCCCAGGATCTGCATTCCCGCCAGCCCGATCAGCCGCTGGCGCATCTGCCAGAGCGCGCGCGGCTCAAGTTCCAGCCCGATCAGGAACAGCATCATCACCACGCCGAATTCGGCGAAATGCTGCAGGTCGGCCATCTCGCCCTCGGAGCCCGCCAGGCCCAGGACCGGGCCGATCAGGATGCCCGAGATGAGATAGCCCAGAACCGACCCAAGCCCCAGCCGCGCCGACAGCGGCACGGCGACGACCATGGTCATCAGATAGACCGTGGCGAGCAGCAGGAAGGATTCCATCTATCTCCCGTCCAGCATGCGCAATTCGCGGGTCTGGCCCGATTTCACATAGGTCAGCCGGCCATTGCCGATCGAATTGATCGTGCCGCCGTCGATGCGGTCGCCCAGCCGCACCGTCACGACCTTGCCGTTGCGCAGCCGGATCAGCGCGCGGCTGGCCTGGCCCGCGCCGATGATGCCGATGATCGTGGTGCGGCCCATGTCGATGCCGCGCGACTGGGTGGCGGCGCGGGCGACGCTGGCCGCGGTGGTGCCGCCGCGCGCCATGTTGGCGGCGATCTCGGGTTCGTTGTCGATCTCGGGCGGCTTGTAGTCCTGGCGGCGGGCGCGGGCGGCGCGCTCCTCGGCCTCGGCCTGGGCGCGGGCGCGGGCCTCGGCCTGGGCGCGGGCCTGGGCCTCGGCGGCGGCGTCGGCGGCGGCGCGCGCGCGGATGCGCGCCTCGGCCTGGGCCTGAAGCTGTTCGTCGAGCGCGCGGCGGGCGGCGATTTCGGATTCCGTCGGCCCCGGCGCGGCGGCGGCAGCCGGGGTCGGTGCCGCAGGCGTCGCGGCCGCAGCAGCAGCGGCGGCGGGCGCGGCGGCGGCAGCAGCAGCGGCCGACGGGGCCAGCGGCGTCGCGCGGCGCGGCGGCAGCGGCGAGGAGGCCAGCGCCGCCAGGCCGACGCCGCCCGGGGTCGCCGGCGAGGCATCGACGGCGGCGGCAATGGCGCTTTCGATGGCGCTTTCGCTGGGCTTGCCGGCTGGCTTTTCGGCAGGCTTCTCGGCGGCATGCCCGGCCGAGCGGGCGGCGCCGTCCCGGCCGGGCCTTGCCACCGGGCGCAGCGAGCCATGCAAAAGCCCGCCCGAGGTCCGGGCGGGCGTCGTGGCCGTCTTCGCTGTGTCGGGCCGGTCTGGCGGCGGCTGCGTCGTGGCCGAGCGCAGCGCCGCATCGACCGCCGAGGGCGAAACCGCGTCGCTGACGCTGCGCCCGCCCCGGCCGGCGGGCTTGCGCAGGGGCCGCGCCTCGGCCAGGCGGGACCCGGCGGGGGGATGGGCGTCGCGCGCGGCGCGCTGCGGCACGGGGATCAGCCCCTGCCGGCGCATGTCGCGGGCCAGCGCGTCCATCTGGTCCAGATCGGCCGGGTCGAGCCCGGCGGCTTCGTCCAGGATCAGGTCGGGGGCCGAGCCTTCGGGCCGCGGCGGCGGGCGGTTCGCCCGGATCGCCGAAGCCGGGACGGGGGCCGGGGCGGCGGCCTGGGTCGCGGCGGGCGCGGCCCGTTGCGGACGGCTGGGCGGCCGGGCACTGGCGGTCGGGCGCGCCGCCTGGTCGCGTTGCGCGAAGGGCACGGGATTGGCCGGCACGGCGGGCGGAGTATCGACGCGGGGTGTCGTCGCGCGCGGCGTGCTGCGGCGCGGGGACAGCTGCGGCCGGGCCGAACTGGTCAGCGCGCCGAGGCCGGGCTGCGCCGGACGCGCGGCCGGAGTGGCAGCAGGGGTCGCAACCGGGCTCGCAGCCGGCGCCGGGGTTGGCGCAGACGCCCGCGATGGGGCGGGCTGCGCCGCCGGTTGCGGCGCGGGCCGCGCCGGGGTGGCGGTGGCGGCGGGTGCCGCGCGGGGACGCTCGGGGGTCGGTGCGGTCTCTGCCAGTGCCGCGCCGGCGGCCGGCTGGGCCGGCTGGGCGGCGGGCTGGACACGCGGGCTTTCGGGCGGGACCACGGCCGCCGCGACGGCTGCGGCGGCGATCAGCACGCGGCGCTGTTCATCCTGCGTCAGCGCCGAGACCGGGGCGGGTTCCTGCGCCGCCATCTCGGCCGCCGGATCGGCGCGCAGCTGGGCGGGGGCGCCGGCGTCCTCGGGCTCATCCTCGGCCGCCGCCTCGGCCGGAGCGGATGGGGCGGGCGCGGGTTGGGCGGGCGCCGGGGTCGTCGCAGCGGGCGCCGGATCGGCGGCCGGCGCCGGCGCGGGCGTCGCCGGAATCGTCGCCGGGGTTTCCGAGGGCGCGGGTTCCTCTTCGCTGGCCACCACCTGGGCGGGGCCGTCGCCGGGGACGGCAAAGCTCCAGATCAGCAGCAGGCCCAGGACCAGCGCGGCCAGCATCGCCACAAGCCCGGCCAGACTGCCGCGGCGGCCGGCCTCGGGGCGGGGCGCGGCGGCGGCGACGGGATCGGGGCGCGGCGTCAGGACGGGCGCGGCCTGGGGCGCGGGCCGGGGGCCGGCCGGGGGCTGCTCGCGGCCGGCCACCGGGCTTCCCAGCCGCACCTGACGGGCCGAGGCGGCGCGGTCATGGACGGCGCGGGCGCGCGGCTCGGTCGGCTCGGGCCGGCGGGCCGCCGGGGCGGCGGCGGTCGCGCTGCGCGGCGCGTGGCGCACGACGGGCGGCACCCGCGCGGACTGGGATGCGGGCGCCTCGGCCTGTTCGGGCGCGGGCGGATCGGCCACGGGAACCGGGTCGGATTCGGCCGGAGCCTCGGCCGGTTCGGCGGGATTTCCGGGGGTATCGGTCGCCGGCGCCTCGACGGGCTGTGGCTCGGGCCTGGGCGCGTCCTCGGGCTCGGGCTTCGGCTCGGGAACGTCCTCGGGCTGGGGTTCGGGTTCGGACGTGGGCTCGGGCTCGGGCTCCTCGGCCGGCATCTCGGCGGGCAGTTCCAGCTGCGCGGCGGAAAGCCCTCGGCCCGATGCGGCGATGGTGGGCGTTTCGTCGTCGAGCGCGTCGGTGTCGGGAGTTTCGTCTTTGGGGGTCTCGTCTTCGCGTGTCTCGGCGGCGAGGGTTTCCGCGTCGGAGGTTTCCGCGGCCGGTGTCTCGGGCGGCTCGTCCCCGGTCCTGGGCGCGGCAAAGGCCGGGCGGCGGGCCTCGGGCGGGTCCAGCACGAAGACCGGCTCACCCGGGAAGCCGCCGTCCTGCGGGTCCGCGCAATAGGCCGTGCCCTCGAATCCGTATTGCGCGGCGAAATCGCGCGCCTCGCGCAGGGTCTGGCGCGCCACGGCGGCCACCTGCACCGCCTCCCCGTCGCCGTCCCAGTCGAAGGCGAGATCGGCGATGGGATAGGGGGTCAGCCCGTCCAGCGCCCGGCCGACCGCGCTTTCCCGGTCGGCCGCCGGGCCCACCGTCAGGCCGGTGTACAGGATCTGGTCGTCGGGAATGACCAGCGTCACCGGCAGGGCGGCATCGCCATCCTGCCCGCTGGCCATCCGGCGCAGCTGCGTCAGGCTGTCGCGAAACTGCGGGTCGTCGAATTCGACCGAGCCCAGGTGACGCCACGGCCGCCGGTGGCCCGCAACCGCAGGCATGCGTTCGCGATGCTGCAGGTGGACCGCGTCCCCGCTGAAGGAGAGGGCATATTCGGTAGCGGAATCAAGCGACATCAGCAGGCTTTGCCTTACAGTTCCGGGCGCCGTGGCGCACATTCCCAATGATGCTTCCGGACTATCGCAGAACGCGCCGCGTGAAAAGCCAAACACCGGAATGTGTGGGAGCAGGAGCGCAAAATCGACGTTATATCGGCCTTACTGCAACAAGGTGCGACGCGGCTTTGCCCGCCGCACCCAAGGAGGGACAGACATGCCTGCTATCCGCCCCCTGATCGCCGCCGCCTCGCTTCTTGCGCTGGCCTCGGGGCCCGCCCTGGCGCAGATGCCCGCGCCGGGCGACGCCCCGCCCGCGCCGGGCGCCCATCACGCCATGCCGGGTCATCCCAAGCCCCACGCCGCCCGCCTGAGCGTCACCGGAGAGGGCCAGTCTGCCACCCAGCCCGACATGGCCACGATCTCGCTGGGCGTCAGCACCGAGGCCGCCACCGCGCAGGAAGCGATGGCCCAGAACGCCACCCGCCAGCAGGCCGTCATCGACGCGCTGAAGGCCGAGGGGATCGCGGCGCGCGACATCCAGACCTCGGGGCTGAACCTGTCGCCGCGCATGGCCTTTGCCGAGGGCCAGCCGCCGAAGCTGTCGGGCTATACCGCGCAGAACATGGTCACGGTCCGGGTCCGCGACCTAGCCCGGCTGGGCCCGGTGCTGGACAAGCTGGTCGAGACCGGCGCGAACGAGATCAACGGCATCGGCTTTGCCCGCGAGGACATGGAGGCCGCCCGCGACGAGGCCCGCGCCCGCGCCATCGCCGAGGCCCGCCGCCGCGCCGAGCAGATGGCCGGGGCGGCCGGGATGCGGCTCGGCGCGCTGCGCGCGCTGTCGGATGCGCCGGTCGCCGAGGGGCCGCGGCCGATGATGATGCGGGCCGAGGCCAAGGCCGCCGACGCCACCCCCATCGAGGCGGGCGAGCTGTCGGTGACCGCCCAGGTCAGCGCGGTCTATGACCTGCTGCCCGGCGACGCGCCTGCCCCCGATGCGCCTGCCCCCGACGGCGAGGCACCCGAGGCCCCGGCGAACTGAGCCAAGACCCCGCGCCGCCGCGATCCTCAGCCGGTCGCGGCGGCCAGCGCCTGGTCCAGATCGGCGATCAGGTCGGCGGCGTCCTCGATCCCGACCGACAGGCGCACCACGTCGGGCCCCGCGCCGGCCGCGGTCTTCTGGTCGTCCGTCAGCTGGCTGTGCGTGGTCGAGGCGGAATGGATCACCAGCGAGCGCGCATCCCCCAGGTTCGCCACATGGCTGAACAGCTTCAGGGCATCGACCAGCCGGACCGCCGCGTCGTATCCACCCTTGATGCGAAAGGTGAAGAGCGCCCCCGCCCCTTTCGGGCAGACCCGCTGCGCGGTGGCGTGCCAGGGCGAGGACTCCAGCCCCGCATAGCTGACCGAGGCGACGCGCGGGTCGCGCTCCAGCCATTCGGCGACCGCGCGGGCGTTCTCGACGTGGCGGGCCATGCGCAAGCCCAGCGTCTCGATCCCCATCAGCGTGTAATGGGCGGCCTGCGGGTTCAGCGTCATGCCGAGGTCGCGCAGCCCGATGGCGATGCCGTGAAAGGTGAAGGCGAGGTTGCCGAAGGCCTGATGGAACGTCAGCCCGTGATAGGCGGGCTCGGGCTGCGAGAGGCTGGGGAAGCGGTCGCTGGCCGACCAGTCGAAGCGCCCGCTGTCGACCACCACGCCGCCGGTCACCGTGCCGTTGCCGGTCATGTACTTGGTCAGGCTGTGCACGACCAGGGTGGCGCCCATCTCGATCGGCCTGCAAAGCCAGGGCGTGGCGAGGGTATTGTCCACGATCAGCGGCAGGCCGAGATCCTCCGCAAGCCGCGCTACCGCCGGGATGTCGGTGACATAGCCGCCCGGATTGCTGATCGATTCGCAAAAGATCGCGCGGGTGTCCCCGTCCACGGCGGCGCGCAGCGCGTCCAGGTCGTCGAAATCGACAAAGCGCGCGCTCCAGCCGAAGCGGCGGATGGTCTGGGCGAACTGGGTGACGGTGCCGCCGTAAAGCCGGGTCGAGGCGACGATGTTGCGCCCCGGCCCCATCAGCGGGAACAGCGCCAGGATCTGTGCGGCGTGGCCCGAGGAACAGCAGACGGCGCCCGCGCCCCCCTCCATCGCGGCGATGCGCGACTGCAGCGCGGCCACCGTGGGATTGGTCAGCCGCGAATAGATGTAGCCGACCTCCTGCAGGGCAAACAGCCGCGCGGCATGGGCCGCATCCTTAAAGACATAGGCCGTGGTCTGATAGATCGGCACCTGCCGCGCCCCGGTCGCGGGATCGGGCGCCGCGCCGGCATGGATCGCCGTCGTGTCAAAGCCCCATTCATTGCTCATCGCGAACTCCTCCAGTTGCTGCGGCGGAGGGTGGGACAGGAAGCAGCCCCTTGCAACGACAAAGAAAAACTTTCGCCCTTCGGACGGGCGGCAAGGCAGGAATGGGTATTTGAACAACAAGGAAACGGGGCAGGACGTTTCCCGCCGCCCTTGACGCAGGAACGGGGAAAGCCCGCGCGCCACGGGCAGGTCTTCCTTGTTGTTCAAATACCCAAATCGCGGCCGCGCCACCCTCGGGGCGCGGCCAAGGGACGGGATCAGTCGCGCAACTCGCGGATCAGCCGGGCCAGGCGTTCGGTCGAGGGATCGTGGCCCGGGGCGGCCTCGCCGTCGAGCAGGGGGGCGACCTGAAGCGCGAGTTCCTTGCCCAGTTCGACGCCCCATTGGTCGAAGCTGTTGATCCCCAGGATCGCGCCCTCGACGAACACGCGATGTTCGTAGAGCGCGACGATCTGGCCCAGCGTGTAGGGCGACAGGTCGGGATAGACGAGGGTGGTCGAGGGGCGGTTGCCGGGGAACACCCGGTGGCGGGCCTGACGCTCGAGTTCGTCGCCCTCGAGGCCCTTGGCGCGCATCAGGTCCAGCGCTTTTTCCAGGGGACGGCCCTGCATCAGCGCCTCGGACTGCGCCAGGCAGTTCGCCACCAGCAGCAGGTGGTGGTGGTCGAGATCGGGTTCATGGCCGCGCGCGGCGACCATGAATTCGCAGGGCACGACCGCCGTGCCCTGGTGGATCAGCTGGTAGAAGGCGTGCTGACCGTTGGTGCCCGGCTCGCCCCAGACCACGGGACCCGAGGGGACGGTCAGGGCGCTGCCGTCCATGGCGACGCCCTTGCCGTTCGATTCCATTTCCAGCTGCTGCAGATAGGCCGGCAGCCGCGCCAGGCGGTTGTCATAGGGCAGGACCGCACGGGTGCCGTAGCCGCAGACCTGGTGGTGCCAGATCCCGACCAGGGCCAGGATCACCGGCAGGTTCGCCTCGGGCGGCGCCTGGCGGAAATGGTTGTCCATCGCCAGGCCGCCGGCCAGGAAGCGGTCGAAATCGTCCGGGCCGATGGCGATCATCAGCGACAGGCCGATCGGCCCCCACATCGAATAGCGCCCGCCGACCCAGTCCTCGAAGCCGAAGACGCGGTCGGCGTCGATGCCCCATTGCGCGGTGCGCCCCTGGGCCGAGGACAGGGCGGCGAATTGCGCGGCCGGCGTGGTGACGGTTTTCCCCATCCAGGCCCGTGCGGTTTCGGCATTGGTCATCGTCTCGATGGTGGTGAAGGTCTTGGAGGCGACGATCACCAGCGTGGTTTCGGGATCAAGCCCCTTCAGCGTGTCGGCGATGTCGGCGCCGTCCACGTTCGACACGAAATGCACGCGCGGCCCGTCGTGCCAGGGCGCGAGCGCGCGCGTCGCCATCGCCGGCCCGAGGTCCGATCCGCCGATGCCGATGTTGACCACGTCGGTGAACCGCCCGCCCTGCCCCGAAAAGCGCCCGTCGCGCACGCGGGAGGCGAAGTCGCGCATCCGCTCATGCGTCTCGCGCACGTCGGGCATCACGTCGCGCCCGTCCACCACGACCGAGCCCTGCAGGTTGCGCAGCGCCGTGTGCAGGACGGCGCGGTCCTCGGTCTGGTTGATGCGCTCGCCCCGGAACATGGCGTCGCGGCGGGCGGGCACCTGCTGGGCCAGTTCCAGGAGCAGGTCGCGCGCGGTCTCGTCGATCAGGGTCTTGGACCAGTCGAGCGTCAGGCCGTCAGCTTCCGTCGAAAAGCGCGTCGCCCGGTCGGGGTCGGCGGCGAACAGGGCCGAGATGCGCAGGTCGGCCTGAGCCCGGCGATGGTCCTTCAGTCGGTTCCAGATGTCGCTTGTCATCATTCAGCCCAATGCACGGTGATATCGCCCAGGAAGGCCCGGATCGGCGCGTCCCGGGGGTCGAGCCCCTGCGCGCGTTCCAGCGCGGCGCGCTTTTCGGGGCCGGTGATCATCAGATGGGTGTTGATGGCCTTTTGCAGGGCGGCCGGGGTCAGGGTGATGCGCGGCTCGTCCCGAACCGAGCGGACGGCCATCACCCGCGGCGCGTCCGGGGCCAGCGCCAGCGCGGTTTCGGGCGCACCGGGAAACAGGCTTGCCGTGTGCATGTCCGTGCCCATGCCCAGCAGCAGGACCGTGATCGGCAGTTCCGGCGCGATCAGCGCATCCAGCCGCTCGGCCGCCGCCTCGGGTTCGGCGTCGCCGCTGTAGAGGTCGATATAGCGCGCATCCGCCGCCTTGCCGGTCATCAGGTGACGCCGCAGGAGCCGCCCGTTCGAGCGGTTGTGGCTGCCATCGACCCAGCGTTCGTCGTTCAGGAACACCGTCACCCGCGACCAGTCCAGCAGCCCGGTCCCTGCCAGCGTGTCGTAGACCGGGGCGGGCGTGGTGCCGCCGGGCACGCAGAGGCTGGCGCGGTCGTTCACGCGCAGGTGCTGGGCCAGTTGGCCCGCGATCTTGTTGGCCAGCGACAGGGCCAGCATCTCGCGGTCGGGGTATTCGACGAATTCCAGGGTCATGGCCTGATCTCCCTCCAGCGGCGGTTGTCGCGGTGCAGAAGCCGCAGGGCTTCCTCGGGACCGCTTGAACCCGCATCATAGGGCTCGGGGCGTTTCGATCCAGCCTCCCATTCCGAAATGATGGGATCGGTCCAGGCCCAGGCCGCCTCGACCTCGTCGCCGCGCATGAAGAGCGTCTGGTTGCCCCGGATCACATCCATGATCAGCCGTTCATAGGCGTCGGGCATGTCCTTGCCGTTCGCGCCCAGCGCGTCGGCAAAGCTCATGTCCAGAGGCACCTGAACCAGCCGCATGCCGCCGGGGCCCGGTTCCTTGATCATCACCGTCAGGTCCATGCCTTCGTTCGGTTGCAGCTTGATGACAAGCTGGTTCGAGCGCGGGCCGTCCACCTCGTCGAAGATGGAATGCGGCGGGGCCTTGAAGGTCACCACGATCTCGCTGGTCCGCGCCCGCAGCTTCTTGCCGGTGCGCAGGTAGAAGGGCGTGCCCGACCAGCGCCAGTTCGCGATATGCGCCTTGAGCGCGACATAGCTTTCGGTGCGCGAGTTGGGGTTGCCGACGTCCTGCAGATAACCCGGTTCGTCGCCATCGGCCTGATACTGGCCGCGCACGATCTCGGCCGGGTGCAGGGGTTCCAGCGCGCGGATCACCTTGAGCTTTTCGTCGCGCACCGCGTCCGGGTCGAAATGATAGGGCGGCTCCATCGCGATCAGGCACAGAAGCTGCATCATGTGGTTCTGCACCATGTCGCGCATGGCACCCGAATGGTCGTAGTATTCGCCGCGCCCGCCCACGCCCACCGTCTCGGCCACGGTGATCTGGACGTGGTCGACGTAAAGCGAATTCCACAGCGGCTCGAACAGCATGTTGGCGAAGCGCACGGCCATCAGGTTCTGGACGGTTTCCTTGCCCAGGTAATGGTCGATGCGATAGATCTGGCTTTCGCTGAAATGCCGCGCGAGCACCGCGTTCAGCTCGCGCGCGGTGGCCAGGTCGCGGCCGAAGGGCTTTTCGACCACGATGCGGCTGTCCTGGTCGGCGATGCCGTGATCGGCAAGCCGCTGCGCGATGTCGCCGAACAGCGCCGGCGCGACCGAGAAATAGAACGCATGGACCACGCCCGGCCGGATGCGGGACCGCAGGTCGTCCCAGCCGTCGGTGCCGCGCGCATCGATGGGCACATAGCCCAGGTGATTCAGGAAATCATCAAGCTGCGAGGCGTCGTCCCCGGGGCTGGCGAATTCGCGGATCGCGGCCCGCGCCTCGTCCCGAAAGGCCGCGTCGTCCTGGCGGGTGCGCGCCGCGCCGATGATCCGGGCGGACCCCGGGATCTGGCCCGCCACATAGCGCCGGTACAAGCCCGGCAGGATCTTGCGCCGGGCCAGGTCGCCCGTGGCGCCAAAGATCACCAGGTCGAAATCCTCGACAGGTATGATGCGCGATACCATCAAGCCCTCCTCGCCGCCCGATTGGGGGGCGGCCCATGTGGGATTAGCCTCTGTTAGCGATAACATCAACCCTGGCCTTTCTCCATGTCCGAACGCGCGATGGCCTTGGCCAGCCTGGGCAGGCGGGCGCGGCGCATCAATTCCTTGCGCGGGATTGCGGCACCCGCGTGACGGGCGCGCGCCTCGGTTGCCTCGACGGCGGCCAGAACCGGGCCGGGATGCCGCAGGAACAGGTCGCGCAGGAATTCGTCGGGGTGGGTCGCGTGCAGGCCCAGGGGCGCCAGCGCCGGGCGCGGAAAGTCGCGCAGATTCGCGGTGACGATCCGGTCCGCCCCGCCAGCCAGCGCGGTTTCAAGCACATGGCGGTCGGCCGGGTCGGGCAGGTCCATGCCGTCCGCACCCCCGGCGGGCACCGCCATCGCCTCGGGAAAGCGGTCGGTGAGCAGCGCGATCTCGGGGCCGGCCGGCAGGCCGTTGCGGTCGGCGGCCACGCGCCATTCGTCCAGGATGCGCTGCGACCAGACGGGCCGGAACAGCCCGGCGGCGGCGCAATCGCCCAGGATCTCGCGCAGGATGGTGGGGTAAAGGACGCAGGCGTCCAGCACCGCCCTCATCCGTCCAGCCGAAAGAACAGGGCCTTGAGATAGCCGGTCTCGGCCAGTTGCGGCAGGGTGGGATGGTCCGGCCCGGCCTGGCCCGTATGCAGAAGCTGCATCCGCCGCCCGCCCCGGCCGATGCCGCGCGCGCTGGCGCTGCGAAACGCGGTCAGGTCGGCGGCGTGGCTGCATGAACACAGGACCAGATACCCCCCGGGCGCGACCAGCGGCGCGGCCAGGCGGGCGACCCGTTCATAGGCGCGCAACCCCGCCTCGAGCGCGGGTTTCGACGGCGCGAAGGCCGGCGGGTCGCAGATCACCAGGTCGAAGCGCGCGCCTTCCTCGGCCAGCGCCTCCATCTGGGCAAAGGCGTCACCCTGGCGCGTCACCAGCCGATCCTCGGCCCCCATCGCGCGCGCCCCGCCCTGCGCCAGGGCCAGCGCCGGGGCCGAGCCGTCCACGCAGGTGGCCTGCACGGCGCCACCGGCCAGCGCAGCAAGGCCGAAGCCACCGACATGCGAGAACACGTCTAGCACCCGTGCGCCCCGCGCGAGCCGCTGGGCAAAGGCATGGTTCGGGCGCTGGTCATAGAAGAGGCCGGTCTTTTGCCCGCCCAGCAGATCGGCCAGATAGGTGGCGCCGTTCATCGGCACCGGGACCGGGCCATCGACGCCGCCCGACAGGATTTCCATCCGCTCGTCCAGCCCTTCAAGGCCGCGCGCCCTGCCCTGCCCGTTCAGGATGACGGTCGAGACCCCGGTGACGGCGCGCAGCGCCTCGGCGATCTCGGGCACCATGCGCTCGGCCCAGGCGGCGTTCGGCTGGATCACGGCGGCATCGCCGAAACGGTCGATGACGGTGCCGGGCAAGCCGTCCGCCTCGGCATGGACCAGGCGATAGAAGGGGGCGTCGAACAGCCGCTCGCGCAGGGCCAGCGCGCGGGCCAGCCGGGCGGCGATCCAGTCGCGGTCGATCACAGCCGCCGGATCGGGGTCCATCATCCGCGCGATGATCTTGGAATTCGGATTGACCGTGACCACGCCCATCGGCCGCCGCTCGGCGTCCTCAAGCGCCGCGAAGCTGCCGGGCGCAATCGCGCGGGTGCGGCGGTCCACCACCGCCTCGTCGGCGAAGACCCAGGGGAAACCATGACGGATCGCCTGGGGTTTGGACTTGGGACGCAAACGGATGACGGGCAGATCGGCGGACATGCGGGCCTCATGCAAAACGCGGGCAGGATTGCCATGCCTGCGGCCGCGGGGCAAGAGCGGGCCGGTTGCGCCGTTAACGCTAACGGACTATATCCAGGACCAGAAAGCGAGCCAGCCATGACCCTGCACGCCACCATCGACCGCGTTACCGACCGCATCCGCGCCCGCTCGGACGCCAGCCGCGCCGCCTATCTGAAAAAGATCGCCCGCGCCGCCGAGGACGGGCCGCGCCGCGCCCACCTGTCCTGCGGCAACCAGGCCCATGCCTATGCCGCGATGCCCGACAAGCAGGACATGGCAACGACGCGCAAGCCCAACATCGGCATCGTCACCGCCTACAACGACATGCTGTCGGCGCATCAGCCCTATGAGCGTTACCCGGACCTGATCCGGCAGGCGGCCCATGCGGCGGGGGCCACGGCGCAGGTCGCGGGGGGCGTGCCGGCGATGTGCGATGGCGTGACGCAGGGTCGCGCGGGAATGGAGCTGTCGCTGTTTTCGCGCGACGTGATTGCGCTCGCGTCCGGCGTCGCGCTGTCGCATGACACCTTCGACGCGGCGCTGTATCTAGGCGTCTGCGACAAGATCGTGCCGGGGCTGATCATCGCCGCCGCGACCTTCGGCCATATCCCGGCGGTGTTCGTGCCGGCTGGCCCCATGCCCTCGGGCCTGCCCAATGACGAAAAGTCGCGCATCCGCAACCTGTTCGCCACGGGCGAGGTCGGGCGCGACGCGCTGATGGCGGCCGAGATGGCCAGCTATCACGCGCCGGGCACCTGCACCTTCTACGGCACGGCGAACACCAACCAGA
Source organism: Paracoccus yeei ATCC BAA-599 (assembly GCF_000622145.1). Taxonomy (GTDB): domain Bacteria; phylum Pseudomonadota; class Alphaproteobacteria; order Rhodobacterales; family Rhodobacteraceae; genus Paracoccus; species Paracoccus yeei. Next base: position 53,893 of record NZ_JHWH01000023.1, read on the forward strand.
TGCTGATGGAGTTCATGGGCCTGCACCTGCCGGGCTCGAGCTTCGTGAACCCGAACACGCCCCTGCGCGACGCCTTGACCGTGGCCGCGGTCGAACGCGCGGCCGCGATCACCCGGCTGGGCAACGACTACCTGCCGGCGGGCGAGGTGCTGGACGAGCGCGCCTTCGTCAACGGCATCGTCGGGCTGATGGCGACGGGCGGGTCCACGAATCTGGTGCTGCACCTGCCGGCGATGGCGCGGGCGGCGGGGGTGATCCTGGACCTCGAGGATTTCCACGACCTGTCCGAGGCGGTGCCGCTGATGGCGCGGGTCTATCCCAACGGGCTGGCGGACGTGAACCATTTCCACGCGGCCGGGGGCCTGGGTTTCATGATCGGGCAGTTGCTGCAGGCCGGCTTGCTGCATCCCGACGTCAAGACCATCGCCGGGGCCGGGCTGGACGCCTATGCGCGCGAGCCGCAGCTGGCCGAGGGCGGCATCCGCTGGGTCGATGGCGCACGCGAGACGCTGAACGACAAGATCCTGCGCCCCGTGGCCGACCCCTTTGCCCCGATCGGCGGGCTGAAGCAGCTGGCCGGCAATCTGGGCCGGGGCGTCATCAAGGTCTCGGCCGTCGCGCCCGAACGCCATGTGATCGAGGCGCCGGCCCGCGTCTTCGCCGACCAGGAAGAGGTCAAGGCCGCCTTCAAGCGGGGCGAGTTCACCGGCGACACGGTGGTCGTCGTCCGCTTCCAGGGCCCGCGCGCCAACGGCATGCCCGAGCTGCATTCGCTGACCCCCACCCTGTCGGTCCTGCAGGATCGCGGGCTGCGGGTGGCGCTGGTGACGGACGGGCGCATGTCGGGCGCCTCGGGCAAGGTGCCGGCGGCGATCCACATCTCGCCCGAGGCGGCGGATGGGGGACCCTTGGCGCGGCTGCGTGACGGCGACCTGGTGCGGCTGGATGCGGTGGCGGGCACGCTGGAATGCCTGGCTGCGGATTTCGCGGATCGCGCACCGGCGTCCCATGACCCAGCGCCCTCGTCCGAAGGCATGGGACGGGAGCTGTTCCGCGCCTTCCGTGCCCATGTCGGCCCGGCAACCGAAGGCGCGGCGGTCGTGGTCTGACCCTCGGGACCCCACTCCGGGTATCTCGGTCGGTTCCAGCGGGAACGGGCCGCCGCCGGTCTAACAGGGCGCTGAAATAGTCGCCGGGCCGGAACGGTTTCCCTTGGTTGCCGGCTTTGCTGCCCGGCCGTGCGCTTTTTGTTCTGAAACGCGTGTGTGTGACTGACGCGGTTTTTCGTCATCATGCGGCCAACAGCCGAGGCAGTCGCGCGAGGTTGTTGGCAGTCATCGTCAGGATGAAGCGGGAACGCACCCGTTCGATGCCCCGATAGACGGTCTGGGCCATGCCACCGACGGTTTTGGCCCAGCCAAATGCCTCTTCGATCCGTTTGCGGTGTTTGATCGACAGGGAGTAACCCTCGTGCCGGGTGGTGCGGCCGTCGATCGCTGAATATCTCGATTTCTGCGCGATATGGGGTGTTATGCAGGCTTTTCGCAGGTCGGCGACGAACTCTGCCGCGTCGAACCCCTTGTCGGCGCCGAGCGTCAACTGTCGGGTCGAGCCGGGTGAATGGCGGTGGATCATGTCCAGTGCGGCACGCCGTTCCGCGTGACCGTCGGCCTGCGTAAGGTCGCCCTGCACGATGAGCCCATTCCGGTTCTCCATCAGCGCATGCCCGATGAAGCACAGCATCGCGCCGGTGCCGGGGGATTTCTTGTAGAGCCGCGCGTCGGGGTCGGTCGTCGAGGCATGGGTGGCATTGGAGCGCTTCTGGCCCCGGAAATCGACTTCGGCATTGCGGTTCTGGTGGGTGGGGCGGGACATCGGGTCGGTCTCGGACGGTGTCGGCTCAGGGTGGTCTTCGGTGGGGCTGTCTGGACCGGGCGGGCCGCCCGGATCGTCGTCAGACGGCGTGTCGGTCGCCTTCGGCTGGAAGCTCTTCATGGAGGCCCAGGCCTTCACAAGTGTGCCATCGACCGAGAAGTGGTCGTCCGACAAGAGCGGCGCGACCTCGCGATGGGCCAGGATCGCTGCCATCACCTTGCGCGACATCCCGGTGGTCAGTAGCCGGTCGCGGTTCTTGGTGAAGACGGTCGGCACCCAGACGGCGTCGTCAATCCCGAGGCCGACGAACCAGCGGAACAAGAGGTTATACTGCATCTGTTCCATCAACTGCCGCGCGGAGCGGACCGAGAACAGGATCTGGATCAGGCTCGCCCGGATCAGCCGTTCCGGCGGGATCGAGGGGCGGCCGAAATCGGTGTAAAGCGCCTCGAACTCGCCATCCAGGCTGGCCAGCGCGTCGTTCACCACCTGCCGGATCTTGCGCAACGGATGCCGCGCGGGGATGCGCGCCTCCAGGTCCACATAGCTGAACAGCGACCCGCTCGCCTCGTCCGTCCCGCGCATCATAACCCCCGCCGTTATCATGCCGACGGTGAATCATGTTCTCAAACCACTGTCGAGGCAGGACTATTTCAGCGGCCCGTTAAGCCTTGGCTGGAGGTCCAGCTCTCCCGCATCCCGCAGAAATCCCAACTCGCCGAGGACATCCGCTACACGGAACTTCGTCAGCTGGAGTCATGACCTGTTTCTCTCGTTAGCCTTTCGCGTGTCTGGATGTTTCCCAAAAAATCGAAATTGCAACACAGCGTTTCCGACCGCACGTCAGAAACAATTCCTTACAAATCTATGCGTGCGCCCGAGTGATTGTCGGGCCACATGCTTGTGGCAGCAAGAAGCAGTTCGAGAACTGATAACTGGATATGCAACCATGGCACGCCAAACCATTGCCGGCACCGCACGACAGGTCGCGCTTTATGCGCCGCTCTTGTTGAGCCTGATTAAGGCTGGCAATGAAAGACCGGCCTTGCGACTGGGTCATGTAAAAGGCGGCCTTCTCGAACTGAGGTCGAGCTTGGTAGACACGCTGCAAAGTGTCCGCTTGATCTGGTTCGTCATGTCGCTGGTGCTCAGCGTCGAGGCCTGCGCGCTGATCGGCTGGGCCTTCGGCCATATCAAGCGCGCTGCTGCCATAAGCGTATTGCTGCCTGTTCTGGATCTTGTTGTTGTGGAACGTGACAGAGGACGAGGATGAACCTTTGCTTCCGATCGGGGCGCAACCTGCAGCAGGTTGAACCTTGCGCGCCACCTCTCGACCGAGGATTACTCATGATCTTTTGCTCTTTGCTTCGATTTGCCAGGGTGGGTATGGCCCTGGCCGCCCTTTCCGTCGCAGGGCAGGCGGGGGCGCAGCAGCCTCCCGCGACCGGCCCCAGGCAAGTTGGGGTCGTCACGCTCAAGGCGCAATCGGTGCCGTTGGTAAGCACGCTGCCGGGGCGGGCGGTGGCACGCGATTCCGTGGACATCCGCCCGCGCGTTGACGGTTTTGTGACCGAGATCGTCTATAATCCCGGCCAGCAGATCAAGGCGGGCGATCCGATGTTCCAGATCGATCGTACCACCTATCAGGCGTCGGTCGAGGAGGCCAAGGCTAACCTCGCCTCGGCCAAGGCGGCGGTGCCGCAGGCTGAGGCGGCTTATGAGCGATCGAGCAGGCTGCAAAATTCCGGCTCGACCCGCGCGGACCTTGAGGAAGCGGAAGCCACGCTGGAACAGGCGCGTGCTGCCGTGAGCGCGGCCGAGGCTGCCCTGCGCACGGCTGAGGCGCAGCTGTCCTGGACCACGATCACCAGCCCGCTGGACGGCCTGCCCTCGGTTTCGGCGGTGTCGGTGGGCGATCTGGTCACGGCCGGGCAAAGCGATGCGCTGGCCACCGTCACCCAGCTTGATCCCATCGACGTGGACATGTTCGAGCCATCGGCCCGCTTGCAGCGCATCCGCGACCGCATCGAGGCCGGCACGATCCAGCGCGCGGATTCGATCAACGCGCAACTGACGCTGGAAAACGGCCGGACCTATGCCGCGAAGGGAGAATTGGTGGCGCCGGGGTTCGAGGTCTCGACCTCGACCGGGGCCATCGACTTCCGCTTTCGCTTCGAGAACCCCGAACGCCGCATCCTGCCCGGCATGTTCGTGCGCGGCAGCATCGAAATCGGCCGCATCCAGGCGATCCTGGTGCCGCAGATGGCGGCAACCCGCGGCCGCGACGGCACGCTGACTGCCTGGGTGGCAGAGGACGGCAAGGCGATGAAGCGCATCCTGACCGAAGAGGGCGTGCATGAAAACGCCTGGATCGTCACCACCGGGCTGCAAGAAGGCGAGGTGCTGATCGTCAACGGCACCACGAGTCTTGCCGAAGGCGCCGAGATCGCCGCCACCCCCGTCGTGGTCGATGAGGACGGCGTGGTACGCGACCAAGCCACGGTGGATCAAGCCACAATCGGGACGGACGATGCCGCTTCAGCCGGGGAGACGACGCCGCAAGACGAGAGGGCCCCAGCGAACGACACAGCTCCGGCAGCGCAAGGCGGGGCGGAATAGACCATGGCGCGGTTCTTCATTCACCGGCCGGTCTTTGCCTGGGTCCTGGCGATCATCACCATGCTGGCGGGGGTCTACGGCCTGTCCAGCCTGCCCATCGCGCAATATCCCGACATCGCGCCGACCACGGTGCGCATCAGCGCGACCTATACCGGCGCGTCGCCCGACATCGTGGAAAACTCGGTCACGACGGTGATCGAGGACGGGATGACCGGCATCGACGGGCTGATCTACATGACCTCGACGTCGTCGCAGGGCTCGGCGTCCATCCAGTTGACCTTCGACGGCAGCGTGGACCCCGACATCGCCCAGGTGCAGGTCCAGAACAAGCTGCAGCTGGTGACGCCGCAACTGCCCGACGCCGTGCAAAGCCAGGGCGTGTCGGTCAGCCGCTCGACCTCGTCGATCCTGCTGGTGGGGGCGCTGACCTCGACCGACGGCAGCCACACCTCGCTGGAACTGGGCGACCTGGTCAGCCAGATGATCGAGGATCCGGTCAAGCGCACGAGTGGCGTAGGGTCAGTGCAGAGTTTCGGCTCGGGCTACGCGATGCGCATCTGGCTCGATCCCGACCGGATGCTGCAATATCAGGTGACGCCCGCGGATGTCGTCGCGGCCGTCAGCGAACAGAACACCAACGTTACCGTGGGCAGTCTGGGCGACCAGCCCACGGTCAAGGGCCAGCAGCTGAACGTGGCCCTATCGGCGCAGTCGCAACTGACCTCGGTGCGCGAATTCGAAAGCATCCTGCTGCGCACCGACAGCGACGGCGCCACCATCTTCCTGGGCGACGTGGCCGACATCGAGATCGGGCAGGAGGATTACGGCAGCGCCTCGCGCTTCAACGGGATGCCGGCGGCGGGCTTCGGCGTGAACCTGGCGACGGGGGCGAATGCGGTCGACACCGCGGCGGCCGTGCGCCAGGTGCTGGACGGGCTGCAAGCCTCGCTGCCCGCCGGGGTGCAGATCGTCTATCCCTATGACACCTCGCCCTTTGTCGAGGAATCGATCAACCAAGTCTATCACACACTGGCCGAGGCGGTGGTCCTGGTCTTCGTCGTCATCCTGATCTTCCTGCAAAGCTGGCGCGCGACGCTGATCCCGACGCTGGCGATCCCGGTGGTGCTGCTGGGGACCTTTGCGGTGCTGGCCTTCGCGGGCATGTCGATCAACACGCTGACCATGTTCGCCATGGTGCTGGCGATCGGCCTGCTGGTCGACGACGCCATCGTGGTGGTCGAGAACGTCGAGCGGGTGATGGAGGAAGAGGGTCTTGGCCCCGTCGAGGCGACCGAGAAGAGCATGGACGAGATCTCGTCCGCGCTGGTCGGCATCGTGCTGGTCCTGTCGGCGGTGTTCCTGCCGATGGCCTTCATGTCGGGCTCGACCGGGGTGATCTATCGCCAGTTCTCGATCACCATCATCAGCGCCATGGTGCTGTCCCTGGCGGTCGCGCTGATCCTGACGCCGGCGATGTGCGCCACCTTGCTGAAGCCGAAGAAGCACGGCGGGGGCATCGCGCCGGCGCGCTGGTTCAACCGCACGCTCGACCGCGCGACCAACGGCTATGCCGGCACGGTTGGGGCTTTCGTCAAGCGGCCGTTCCGCTTTCTGGTCGTGCTGCTGGCCTTTGGCCTAGGCGCCTGGATGCTGTACCAGAAACTGCCCGGATCGTTCCTGCCGTCCGAGGACCAGGGCGTGCTGATGGTCATGGTTGAAACCCCCGAGGGCTCGACCGCCGAACGCACCCGGGCGCTGGTCGAGGAAGTCGAGCAGTTCGTTCTTCAGGATGAAAAGGACACCGCCGAAAGCGTGTTCGCCGCGCTTGGCTTCGGCTTCGGAGGCTCGGGCCAGCGCAATGCGATGGTGTTCATCAAGCTCAAGGACTTTGCCGAACGCGAAGGGTTCGACGCCGCCTCGATGGCGACGCGGGGAAACATGAAGTTCATGTCGAACAAGAACGGCCGCGTGTTCTTCATGCAGCCGCCGGCAATCCAGGGCATGGGCAACACCGCGGGCTTCACCATGCAGCTGATCGACCAGGCCGGCACCGGGCAGGAACGTCTGGCGGCCGCCGCCGACGAACTGGTGGCCCGCGCCAATGCCGACGGTCGCGTGACCAGCCTGCAGGGCAACGACGCCCCGTTCCAGACCTCGCGGCGCATCGACATCGACCAGCAGAAGGCCGCGGCCTATGGGCTGTCGATCTCGGACCTGAACCAGACGCTGTCGATCATCTTCGCCAGCTCGAACGTCAACGACTTTTCGCTGTCGGGCGAACTGCGGCCGGTGATCGTGCAGGGGCGGGCCCAGGCCCGGATGCAGTCCGACGACATCGAGAAGTGGTATGTCCGCAACGAGGACGGTGACATGGTGTCCTTTGCCGCCTTTACCGCCCAGGAATGGGACCAGCAGGCGCAAAGCCTGGCGCGCTATGGCGGTACCCGCTCGATGGAAATTTCCGGCGCGGCGGCGCAGGGCGTCTCCTCGGGCACGGCGATGGACGTGATGGAGGAACTGGTCGGCCAGCTCGACGGCGGCTATGGCACCGCCTGGACGGGGTTATCCTATCAGGAGCGGCTGTCGGGGAACCAGGCGCCCATGCTGTTCGCCCTGTCGGCGCTGGTCGTGTTCCTGGCCCTGGCCGCGCTTTACGAAAGCTGGTCGGTGCCGATCTCGGTGATGATGACGGTGCCCATCGGCATCGTCGGCGCGATGGCGGCGGCGCTGGTCTTCGGGCAGTCGAACGACGTCTATTTCAAGGTCGGGATGCTGACCACCATCGGCCTTGCCGCCCGGAACGCCATCCTGATCGTCGAGTTCGCCGAGATGCTGCGAAAGCAGGGCAAGCCTTTGCTGGAGGCGGCGGTCGAGGCCTCGCGCATGCGGCTGCGGCCGATCCTGATGACGACGCTGGCCTTCATGCTGGGCGTCATGCCGCTTGCCTTGGCCAGCGGCGCGGGGGCAGCCGCGCAGAAATCCATCGGCATCGGGGTTCTGGGCGGCATCGCGACATCGGCTGTCATCGGCATCTTCCTGGTCGCCGTGTTCTATGTCGTGGTCCTGCGCGGCGTCAGTTCGATTCGGCGTAGGGTTTGATGATCAAGGGCTTGCGTGAAGAATCTGGAAACCGAATGATCTATTCGGCGGCCCTTGCGACCGCCTTGGCCTCAAGGATGGCGCGAATCTCGGGCCGGCACGAACCGCAGTTCGTGCCCGCGCCAAGCGCCTTGCCCACCGCCTCGACCGAGGTCAGGGCCTGGCTGGCGATGGCCCGGACGATGCTGTTCACCCCGACCGAGAAGCAGGCGCAGATCAGCGCCCCGTCATCCGGCCGTCCGGCCGCGGCCTGACCCGCCAGCAGGTCCGGCCCGCAGTCCGCGCCAAGCGCGGCGGCCACATGGCTGCGCGACAGCGCGACGGGTTCGGGCGCGACGAACAGGGCCGCCTGCAGCCGCCCGTCCCGGACAAAGGCCAGCCGCACCAGGCCGCGGCGGCGATCCTGCATCACCAGCGGATCGCCCGTCAGGCCGAACAGGGCGCGTGCCTCCTGTATCCAGTCCTCGGGCAGGGCGCCGCCGGCCAGTTCCACCTGCTGGCCCTTGGGCAAGGTGGCCCGCGCCCAGTAATCCGCGCGCGGCGTGATCGGCCCGGCCGCGACCGCGAAGCCGTACCAGGCCGCCGCAAAGGGCCGGATCGCAACCTGCGCCGATTTCAGCGCCGGCTGGCCCGAGACGGGGTCGGTCAGCGCCGGCACCAGGGCGTCGACGCGCCCGGTCGGCGCGGTTTCGGCGGTCCAGTGCATTGGGGCAAAGGGCTGGCCGGGCGCCACGCGGTCGGTGATCAGGACCCGCAGGACGGCACGGCCCAAGGGGCTTTCCACCTGCGCCAGCGTGGCGGGCCGCAGGCCCAGCCGGCCCGCATCCTGCGGGTGCAGTTCCAGGAAGGGCTCGGCCATGTGCCGCGACAGGCGGGGTGACAGGCCGGTGCGGGTCATCGTGTGCCAATGGTCCCGCACCCGCCCGGTGTTCAGCCGGAAGGGATGAGCGGGATCGGGGGCCATCGGGATGCGTGGGGCCACCGCCACCATCCGCGCCTTGCCCGACGGGGTATGAAAGCGGCCATCGCCAAAGAACCGCCCACCCGCCTTGCGCGGCGATTGCGGCCACAGGAACGGCTGCATCGCGTTGTAATCGGCCGTCTTGATGTTGGCATGGTCCGAGATGTCGAAGTCGCTGCCCAGCCGACCGGCGACGCCCGACAGGGCGGCGTGCTCGGCAAAGACCTGGGTCGGGTTTTCCCAGGCAAAGGCCTTGCCCCAGCCCATGCGGGCGGCAACATCCGCGATGATGCGCCAGTCGTCGCGCGCCTGGCCCGCCGGCGGCAGGCTGCTGCGTTGGCGCGAGATGCGGCGTTCCGAGTTTGTCACCGTGCCGTCCTTTTCGCCCCAGCCGGTGGCGGGCAGCAGCACATGCGCAAGCCGCGTCGTGTCGGTCCGCGCCACCATGTCCGAGACCACCACGAAGTCGCAGCCGGCGATGGCGCGAGCGACCCGGTCGGCCTCGGGCATCGAGACGGCGGGATTGGTGCAGACGATCCACAGCGCCTTGATGCGCCCCTCCTCGACCGCGCGGAACATGTCCACGGCCTTCAGCCCTGGCTTTTCCGCGATGGTGGGCGAGGCCCAGAAGGACTGGACGGCGGCGCGATGGGCGGGGTTCTCGATATCGAGGTGGCAGGCCAGCATGTTGGCAAGCCCGCCCACCTCGCGCCCGCCCATGGCGTTGGGCTGGCCGGTGATGCTGAAGGGGCCCATGCCGGGCTGGCCGATGCGCCCCGTCGCAAGGTGGCAGTTCAGGATGGCATTGACCTTGTCGGTCCCGTCGTCGGACTGGTTCACGCCCTGAGAATAGACCGTCACAACCCTGTCGCTGCCCCGCCAGATCGACAGAAACTGCGCCAGGTCGGCAGGGTCCAGGCCGGTGGTTTCCACAGCCGCCAGCCGGGCCTGCGCCAGCGCCTCTTCCGCACCCTCGACATTTTCAAGGGAGTCCATGCAATGCGCTGAATTGGAAAGAAGCCAGTTGAAAAGAACGGTGTCTGTCCCGAGCCTCAGCGCCAGATGCAGATCGGCGATGTCGCAACTGGCCGTGCGGCGGGGATCGACGACCACGACCTGCGTGCCCCGCGCCTCGCGCGCGGCGGCAAGGCGCTGGTACAGCACCGGATGGCACCACGCCAGGTTCGACCCGACCAGGACCACCACATCCGCCTGCTCAAGGTCCTCGTACAGTCCCGGCACGGTGTCAGAGCCGAATGCCCGGCGGTGCCCCGCGACCGACGAGGCCATGCACAGCCGCGAATTCGTGTCGATGTTGGCGCTGCCGACAAAGCCCTTCATCAACTTGTTGGCGACATAGTAATCCTCGGTCAACAACTGGCCCGAGACATACATGGCGACCGCATCCGGCCCATGCGCGGCGATGGTCCGGGACAGGCGCCCCGCGACCATGTCCAGCGCCTCGTCCCAGCCTGCCTCGCGCCCGTTGATGCGGGGGGCGAGCAGCCGGCCCCCCGTCCCCAGGGTTTCACCCAGCGCCGCGCCCTTGACGCAGAGCCTGCCGAAATTCGCCGGATGATCGGGGTCGCCCGCGATGGCGAGCCCGCCCCGACCGTCGGGCGTGGCCAGCACGCCGCAGCCGGTGCCGCAATAGGGACAGGTGGTTCGGATGGGCTGGATCATGGCGTCACTCGGCCGGGACGGCAGGGGCCTGCGGGGCGGGCGCGCGGTCCAGTTCGGGCGAGGTCTTGTGATGGGTGGCATAGATCATCGCGCCGACAAAGGTCAGCCCGCCGACCAGATTGCCGACGACGGTCGGGATCTCGTTCCAGATCATGTAATCCATGATCGTGAAGTTGCCGCCCAGCAGGAGGCCCGCCGGGAACAGGAACATGTTCACGATGGAATGTTCGAACCCCATGTAGAAGAACACCAGGATCGGCATCCACATCGCCATGATCTTGCCCGAGACGCTGGTGGACATCATCGCCGCGACGACCCCGGTCGAAACCATCCAGTTGCACATGACCGCGCGCACGAACAGCGTCAGCATCCCCGCCGCGCCATGGGCGGCATAGCCGAGCGTCCGCCCCTCGCCGATATGGCCGATCTTTTCGCCCACCGCGTTCGGGGCCTCGGACCAGCCGAAGGTGACGATGATCGCCATGAAGACCGCCACCGTGAAGGCGCCGCCGAAATTGCCCAGAAACACCAGGCCCCAGTTGCGCAGCATGCCGCGCAGGGTGACGCCGCGCCGCCGGTCGATCAGCGCCAGCGGGACCAGCGTGAACACCCCGGTCAGCAGATCGAACCCCAGCAGATAAAGCATGCAGAAGCCCACCGGGAACAGCAGCGCGCCGATCAGCGGGTTGCCGGTGTTCACGGTGACGGTGACGGCGAAGGCGGCCGCCAGTGCCAGGATTGCGCCCGCCATATAGGCGCGGATCAGCGTGTCCTTGGTGGACATGAACACCTTCGCCTCGCCGGCGTCGATCATTTTCTTTGCGAAATCAGCGGGATTGACGTAGGACATGATGTGTTTCCTCAGGCGGCGGTGGCGCGGCGGATCAGGCTGGCGTCGATCAGGACGCGGCCCTGCTGGACGCGGATGGGATAGGTGCGGACAGTGCCCTGGTCGGCGCCCTGCGCCGAGCCGGTGTTCATGTCGAAGACCCAGTTGTGCAGCGGGCAGGTGACGGACGTGCCGTGCACGATGCCCTCGGACAGCGGTCCGCCCTTGTGCGGGCAGCGGTCGTCCAGCGCAAAGACCCGGTCGTCCATGGTGCGGAACACCGCCACGCAGCCCTGCGCGGTCTTGACCAGACGCGCGCCCTGCCGGGGGATGGCGTCCAAGGGTCCGATGTCAACGAAGATGGTCATTCCGCGGCCTCCAGCGTCAGGTCGGCAAGGGGGGCCCATTTGGGCGTCTCGGCGGGAGTGGACAGGTCGGCCCAGGGGTCGCGGCGATAGACGGACTGGCTGATCTCGAACCGCTCGACCAGGGCGCGGCGGTTGTCCATGTCGTCCACGACCTGCGCCTTGATCCAGTCCAGCCCGACCTTGCCCATCCATTTCCAGATGCGGTCCAGATAGCGGGCGTTTTCGCGGTAAAGCTGTGTCACGGCCAGGATGATCTCGACCGCCTCATCCTCGGAGGGGGTCGAGGCCAGGGCCACGGTTTCCTTGACCTCCATCCCCGCCGCGCCGCCGATCGAGATATTGTAGCCGCTGTCCACGCAGACCACGCCGATGTCCTTGCAGGTCGCCTCGGCGCAGTTCCTGGGACAGCCCGAGACGCCCAGCTTCAGCTTGTGCGGCGTCCAGGACCCCCACATCGCCTTTTCCAGCCGGATGCCCAGGCCGGTGGAATCCTGCGTGCCGACGCGGCAGAATTCCTTGCCGACGCAGGTCTTGACCGTGCGCAGCCCCTTGGAATAGGCCGCGCCCGACACCATCCCGGCGGCGTTCAGGTCGGCCCACATGTGCGGCAGGTCCTCTTTCCGCACGCCCAGCAGGTCGATGCGCTGGCCGCCCGTGACCTTGACCATCGGCACGTTGTATTTCTCGGCCGCGTCGGCGATGGCGCGCAGTTCCGCCGGCGTGGTGACGCCGCCCCACATGCGCGGCACCACCGAATAGGTGCCGTCCTTCTGGATGTTGGCGTGGTTTCTTTCGTTGACGAAACGCGACTGGCGGTCGTCGCGGTATTCCAGCGGCCATTCCGCCAGCAGGTAATAGTTCAGCGCCGGGCGGCAGGAATGGCATCCGCCGACGGTTTTCCAGCCAAGCTCCTGCATCACGGCGGGGATCGTCTTCAGCCCCATGGACCGGATCAGGCGGCGCACGTCCTCATGCGTGTGGTCGGTGCATTTGCACATCCCCGCCGGGGCCTCGGCCACCGCGCCGCCAAGCGCCAAGGCCATGACCTGGCTTACCAGCCCGGTGCAGGTGCCGCAGGAGGCCGACGCCTTGGTGCAGGTCCGCACCGCCTCCAGCGTGCAGGCCCCGCCCGCTACCGCGTCCAGAATGGTGCCCTTGGAAACGCCGTTGCAGCCGCAGATCTCCGCCTCAGGCGGCAAGGCTGCAACGGCCGCCATAGGGTCCGGCGCTGCACCCCCCTGAAAGGCCGGGCCGAAGATCAGCGTCTCGCGCATGTCGCTGATGTCGGTGGCGTCCTTCATCAGGCCGTAGAACCAGCTGCCGTCGGCCGTGTCGCCATACATCACCACGCCGACAATGCGGTCGTTTTCCAGGACCAGCCGCTTGTAGATGCCGCGCCCCGGATCGCGGAACACGATGTCCTCGCGGCCCTCGGCTTCGGCGAAATCGCCGGCGCTGAACAGGTCGCAGCCGGTGACCTTCAGCTTGGTCGCGGTCTGGACCGGGGCAAAGGCGGCCTCCTCGCCCATCAGCGTGCGGGCCAGAACCTTGGCCTGGTCGTAAAGCGGCGCGACAAGGCCGAAGAGCTGGCCGCGATGCTCGGTGCATTCGCCGAGCGCGAAGATGTGCGGGTCGCTGGTGCGCATGGCGTCGTCGACGACGATGCCGCGCTCGACCTCCAGATGCGCGTCATTGGCCAGCCGCGTCTCGGGGCGGATGCCGACGGCCATGCAGACCAGATCGGCGGGATAGACAGTGCCGTCCTCCAGCAGCACGGCCTCGGCCCGGTCGTTGCCCAGGATCGCCTTGGTCGCGCCCTTGCAATGGACGGTGATGCCGCGCTTTTCCAGATCGCGTTGCAGCAGGTAGCCGGCGGCCGGGTCCAGCTGGCGCTCCATCAGGTGGCCCATCAGGTGGATGACGGTGACACGGGCGCCGCGCGCGGCCATGCCCGCCGCCGCCTCGAGGCCCAGAAGCCCGCCGCCGATCACCACCGCGTCCTTGCCTTCGGTCGCCATCATCGCCTGCGTGTCCTCGAGGTCGCGATAGGCGACCACGCCGGGCAGGTCCTTGCCCGCCACCGGGATGATGAAGGGCGCCGAGCCGGTGGCGATGACCAGCGCGTCGTATCCGACGCTGGATTTGTTTGAATGCACCACGCGCGCTGCGCGGTCGATGCGGACCACGGCCTCGCCCAAGCGGCAATCGACGCCATGGGCGGCATACCAGTCGGCGTCATGGGTGACGATCTGTTCATAGGTCTTTTCGCCCGACAGCACCGGCGACAGCATCAGCCGGTTGTAGTTGCCGCGCGGCTCGGCGTTGAACAGGGTCACGTCCCAGGCGTCGGGGGCTGCATCGAGCAGCTGTTCCAGCATCCGGCCCGAGGCCATGCCGGCGCCGATGACGACAAGTTTCTTCTTCATGGCTTGCTCCTTCTCAGGCGGCTTGCAGGGCGGGGGCGGGCAGGCGGCGGATCGAGGCGTGCATCCAGATCGCGCAGGCCGCGACCAGCAGGAACAGGACCGCGAAACAGCTGGACCACAGCCCGGTCTGGTCCTTGAGCCAGCCGAACAGCAGCGGCAGGATAAAGCCGCCCAGGCCGCCGATCATGCCCACGAGCCCGCCGACCGCGCCGACGTTCTGCGGATAATAGGTCGGGATGTGCTTGTAGACGGCGGCCTTGCCGAGGCTCATGAAGAACCCGAGGACAAAGATCACCGCCAGGAACAGGCCCACCGGCACGCCCGCGGGCAGCGCCAGGGTCGCCGTCGCGACCAGCGACACGGCGAAGGTCGCATACATCACCTTGCGCGCGCCGATCCGATCCGACAGCACACCGCCATAGGCGCGAAAGATCGAGGCGGGGATGGAATAGGCCGCGCCGACCATGCCCGCCGTTCGGACGTCGAAGCCGTAGACGCCGATCAGGTAATGCGGCAGCCACAGCGCCAGCGCGACGAAGGCTCCGAAGCTGAAGAAGTAATAGGCCGAAAAGCGCCAGACCTGCAGGTTCTTCAGCGGCGCGAATTCGGCCCGCAGGCTGCGCAGGGGCGCGCGGGCGCCGCGGCGCGAGGCGGTCACCGGGTCGTCCGTGCTGAACAGCCAGAACAGCAGCGCCGTCAGCGCCAGCGCGGCGGCCCAGATCTGCGCGGTGGCCTGCCAGCCCCAGGCCAGCATGACGAAGGGGGCGACGAACTTGGTCAGCGCTGCGCCGATGTTGCCGACGCCGAAGATGCCAAGCGCGGTGCCCTGCCGCTCGCCCTCGAAAAAGCGCGACACATAGGCTACGCCCACCGCGAAGGACCCGCCCGCCAGCCCCACGCCCAGGGCCGCGACCAGCAGCTGGGGATAGGTCTCGGCCCGGCTCAGCAGGAAGGTGGCAAGCGCGGCGGCCAGCATCGTCAGCGTATAGACGCGCCGCCCGCCCAGCCGGTCGGTGGCGACGCCCAGCACGATGCGGACCAGCGATCCGGTCAGGATGGGCATGCCGGCCAGCAGGCCGAACTGCGTCTCGGTCAGGTTCAGCTCCCTGCCGATCTGGATGCCGATGATGGAAAAGATCGTCCACACGGCAAAGCAGATGGTGAAGGCAAAGGTCGAAAGGACCAGCGCGCGGCTGGAATCGGGTAAGACTGTCGCGGACATGGATGCTCCGATGGCGAAACTGGGGGCAGTGGCTGTCGGAAAGCGGCACAAGCGGTCGGGACGCCCCTTGGGGGTCCTGCGGCGATCCGCAGCGTGACGCTTTCATCGGGAATGCCGCATCGTTGCGAGCGGGCCTGTGGCGCGCCATTGCGCCGGGCCATGTCCCTTGATCGCCTGTGCCGGGTGCCATCGCAAGCCTGGGATCCGGCCCAACGCAGGAAAACGGCCTGCCGCGCGAAAATGATGCGGGCGCGGCGTCCGTTGCCTGCGGTTTCGTCAGTTTGTGGACGCGGGCGCGGCGGGGTCGAAGGTGAAGCCGTCGAAGAACCCGTCGGCACCCAGAATCATCTGGCCCTTTTCGGCGGCGACCAGGCGGTCCTGGGGCAGGGCGCCTTCGACCCGGGACGAGGCACCGGGCAGCGCCGCGCCGGCCGGGCGCAGGTGCTGGCGATAAAGGTCGGTGCGGAAATGGCCCATCGCCGCCTGCATGGCGGGGCCGGGGTCCAGACCGTGCCGTTGTGCAATGCGGTGGGCGAAGAGGGCCGCGCGGCTTTTCCACGGAAAATTTGCCGCGCCATCGTGAAACGCGATGAAGTGTGCGTCCTGCCGCATGTCGCCGTCGGGCGTGACCATCAGGCGGCCGGTCAGGCCCCGCTCGGCCAGTTCGGGGGACAGGTCCAGATAGGCCGGGCGGGACAGGATGTCGGCGGCGGTGCCACGGTTCTGCGCCTCGTCCAGCCAGCGGCAGGCCCGCCAGACGGCGCGCATCAGGCGGCCGGTGATCTCGGGCCGGCCCTCGGCCAGGTCGCGGCGCATCACCAGCCCCTTTTCCGGCGCGGCCGCCCAGATCGCGTTGCCCGGCAACAGCAGCGCGGCAAGGCCGCGTTCGACCGCGAACGAGGCCCAGGGCTCGCCCACGCAAAAGACGTCGACCTCGGCCGAGGCGAGGGCGTCGGCCATCATCGGCGGCGGCACGGTCGTCACGCGCACATCGCCGACGCCGCAGGCGCCCAGCCAATGCGCGATCAGCTCGTGCTGGGTCGAAAAGGCAAAGGGCACCGCCACCCGCAGCCCCTGGGGCGCGACGGCGCGCAACGCAAGACCGGCGGCACGGGCGTCGTCAAAGGCGAAGTCGTGGCCCCGCGCGCGCAGCCGGGCGGTCAGATCGCGGCTGACGGCGACCGCCTGGCCCCCCTGCGACAGCACCATCAGCAGGTCCAGCGCCGGCATCCGCGGCCCCAGCCCCATGGCCTGCGCGACCGGCATCGGCACCAGCATATGCGCGGCATCGACCAGCCCCGCGCCCAGCATGTCGCGGCTTTGCGCCCAGGCGGTCTGGCGCACCAGATCGAGGCCCAGCCCTTCCTCGGCGGCAAAGCCCAGCTCATGGGTGACGACCAGGGGCGCGGCGTCGATCAGCGGCAGATAGCCCAGGCGCAGCGGCGTCAGGTTCATGTCAGAAGCCCCGCCGCCATGACCAGCTGCTGGGCGATCTCGGCCACGCGCTTGCCCTGGTCCATCGCGGTCTTGCGCAGCAGGGCATAGGCCGCTTCCTCGTCGATTCCGCGCGCCTTCATCAGGATCGCCTTGGCGCGGTCGATGATCTTGCGCTCCTCCAGCGCGGTGCGCATCGACGCCAGTTCCGCCCGCATTCGCTGGAACAGGTGAAAGCGCGCGATGGCAGCGTCCAGGATCGGCTGCAGCCGGTCGGCGCGCAGCCCGTCGACGACATAGGCGGAAATCCCGGCCTCGATCGCGGCGCGGGTCAGCTGTTCGTCGGACTGGTCCACGAACATGGCGACCGGCCGCTCCATGGGGCCCGAGGCCAGCGCCAGTTCCTCGAGGATGTCGCGCGAGGGGTTCGCAAGGTCGATCAGCACCACGTCGGGGCGCAGTTCGGCGATGCGGCGCGCCAGGCCGGTTTCGCCCGCGATGATGCGGATGTCGTGATCGCCCGCATCGCGCAGGCCGGCCATGATCGGTTCGGCCCGGTCCGGGTCTGGTTCGATGATGACGATTGAGAGCCGCTTGTCCATCTGCCTTCCGGGCCGGTGCCTTGCCGGATCAATGACAAGCCGCGCGCCGGAATGCATCGCATGGAGGCGCGGTATCGGTGGCTGGGGCGATGTCTGCCCATGTGCTGGGCAGATCGCGCGCCGGATGCCCGTCCGTCAGGCATCCTCGCGCACGGCGCTGCCCGCGCCGGGCTGGCGGGCGATCAGCCGGGCGGCATCGGCCAGGGGCAGCAGCGGCGGCATCGCGGTGGGCGTGGCCAGGTAATGCGGGCTCCAGTCCGGATCGAACTTGTCCTTGAAGGCGCGCAGCCCCTCGAACTTGTAGAAGCTGCCGCCGTGGCGAAAGATCAGCGCCCCGAAGCGGTCCCAGACCCGGCGCGAACGGTTCGGGTCAAGCCCGGCCAGCGGCGCCATGCCCAGCGAAAAGGCCGGATAGCCGCGTTCCTTCAGCGCCAGCATCAGGGCGGTGAACATGAACTCCATCGTCCCCGAGGGCGCGTCCGAGCGGTGCCGCATCAGGTCGATCGAAGCCATGGCGTGGCGGTCGGTCGTCATGATGTTGCCGAATGCGACCAGCCGGCCATCCTGGCGCACCAGCGCCAGGGCCCAGCGATCCAGCCACTCCGGGTCGAAGCGGCCGACCGAAAAGCCCTTCTCGCGCGATTTCTTGGCCGCCAGCCATTCGTCGGAAATCGCCCGCAGTTCAGCCATCAGGGCGGGGTCGTGCGGCGGCATGGCGATGTCCAGCGTCAGCCCGTCCCGGCCCGCGCGGGCATAGGTGGTGCGCAGCCGCTTGCGCTGCGGCCCTTCCAGGGTAAAGCGGCGCAGGTTCACGACCGCCTCTTCGCCCATCTTGTGCAGCGTCATGCCCAGGTCCAGCATCAGCGGCACGGCCTCGGGCCCGACCTCGTAAAAGATCGGCCGGGCGCCGGCGCGGCGGGCGGCATCGACAAAGCTGTAGGCGACTTCCTCGCAGGCTTCCTCATCGCCCACGGGGGGGCCATAGGCGATCCAGCTGGAGCCCGCGACGCCGAACATCAGGAAAGCGTGCTGGTTGTCGGACAGCATGATCGCCTTGTCCCCGGTCAGCACGAAGCCCGCGTCGGGGTTCTCGCCCGCCATGGCGATCTGGCCGGCGATTTCCAGCGTGCGCGGATCGGGGGGCGCGGGGCGAAAGCGCGGGATGCGCAGCAGCAGGAACAGCGACCCGAGGCCGACCAGCAACCCCGCCAGCAGGCCCGAGCGCAGCGCGCGCGGCGCGCGTTCGTCGGCCGCGAATTGCCACCAGAGTTCGTTCGAATAGGGCGTTTCCTTGTGCGAAAAGAACAGCACGAAGCCAAAGCCCACCAGCGCCGCCACGATCAGGGCGATCCAGCCCGGCGTCAGCGCCGAATGGGTCAGCATGGACCGGCGGTGAAAGGCGCGGCGGAACGGCATCAGGATCAGCACGAACAGGACCAGCGCGCCGGCCTGTTGCAGGTCCGCGCCCTCCAGCACGGCAAAGACCGCGCCAGCGAGCATTGCCCCGACCGTCAGCCAGAACGCCCCCAGGCTGCGCCGCACGACGCCCAGCGACAGCACGATCAGCGCCGCGCCAAGCGCGCTGGACAGCAGCACCGAGCCTTCGACGAAGGCCAGCGGAAAGAAGCTTTCGGCCAGTTCCGAGGTCTCGGTCATCGGCGGCAGCACGGCCGAGACGCTCATCCACAGGCCCGAATCGAAGACCATGACGGCCAGCAGCAGCGGCGCCAGCGGCGTCACGGCGCGCAGGGCGGGCTCGATGGCCGCAAGCCCGCGACCCAGGGCCGATGCGGGGCTGCGCCGGCCCAGCACGCGCCAGCCCTCGTAGACGGCAAGCAGCACCAGGGCCAGGGCAAAGGGCATCAGGTAATAGATCAGCCGGAACAGCAGCAGGGCGGCAGCCACGGTGTCGATGGGCACGCTGGGCGGCATGGCGGCGATGATGACGCTTTCAAAGACGCCGACGCCGCCTGGAACGTGGCTCAGGACGCCCGCCATGGTGGCGGCGGCAAAGATCGCCAGGAAGGTCGGAAAGCCGATCCCCGCGTCGGGCAGCAGGACATAAAGCGTCAGCGCCGAAAAGCAGATGTCGCCCAGGCAGATGAACAGCTGCGTGCCCAGCACCGACAGGCCCGGCGCGTGCAGACGGAACCGGCCGATGCGCAGTTCGCGCCGGGTGCTCCCAGCCCACAGCAGCGGCAGGATGACCGCCAGGATCGCCGCCAGCGCGAACAGCCGGATGCTGGCCTGGGGCAGGGGCAGCAGGGGCCCCAGCGCGCCCGGGTGCATCGCCAGCGCCGTGAAGCCCAGCAGCGAGGCCGCGATCCCGAAGGACGCCGCCGTGAAGGTCGAGATCGCCGCGATGTCATAGCCGTCCAGCCCCAGGCCCGAATAGACCCGCCAGCGCACCGCCCCCCCGGTGATCGCCGAAAGTCCGATGGTGTTGCCGAAGGCATAGGCCATCAGCCCGCCGGTCATCGCGACCGGCAGGGGCAGGGGCTTGCCGATATGGCGCAGCGCCGACCAGTCATAGCCCGCCAGGAACAGATAGCCCGCGACCGTGGACAGGACGGCAAGCCCGGTGACATGCCAGGGCGTGGCGCGGATCTGGTTCGCGACCTCGTGGATGTTGACCGGGGCCAGCAGCTTGTTCAGCGCGTAAAGCCCCGCCGCGAACAGCAGCGAGGCCACGACATAGGGCAGGAACTGCCGCCAGAGCGCGGGCGAGCTCGGGTCCTCGATCGGGGCAGGCCGCGGGGGCGTGGGCTGGGCGCTCATGGTCTCGTGCTGGAATCGGGGCCGGGTCTGTCGGGTCGGGTCGGATAGGTTCCCGGCTGCATAGAGCAGCCGGCCGTCGCGGAAAAGTCGATACAGCGGTATGGTAGATCGCGCCGCCCGGGCTTGCCCCGGCGCGCGCCATCCGGCAGGGTCCGGCGGCCGCGGGCAAGGGGGGGACGACGATGAGCAAGGGACAGGGCATGGACGGACGCAGCCTGCTACGGGGCCTCGGGCCCGCGATCGCCCCGGGTCGTCCGGTCGAGGCGCTGCGCGCGGCCCTGGGCGCGGCGCTGGGGCTGGGCGTCTCGGGGTTCTTCATGCTGGCGGGCCGGCTGGACCCGGTGCTGGGGCTTTATCTGATCGCGCCCTTCGGGGCCAGCTCGGTCCTGCTGTTCGCGGTCCCGAACAGCCCGCTCGCGCAGCCCTGGTCGGCGCTGGTCGGGAACGGCGCCGCCGCCGCCGCGGGCGTGCTCGCCTGCATGGTCATTCCCGATCCCCTGGCGCGGGTCGCCGTGTCGGTCGGCGGCGCCATCGCCCTGACCATCATGCTGCGCGCCGTGCATCCGCCCGCCGGCGCCGTCGCCATGACCGCCGCCCTGAACCCCGAGCCGATCGAGAAGCTGGGCTTCGGCTTCGTGCTGGCGCCGGTGCTGACGGGAACGCTGATCCTGGTCGGCATGGCGATGATCTATGCCCGGCTGACCGGCCGCCACTATCCGCTGCGCCAGTTCGACGAACCCGGCCCTGCGGGCACCGCCGACCACCCCGCGCCCGAGCGGCTGGGCCTGGCGCGCGAGGAACTCGAGGAGATCCTGCGCAACTATCGCCAGTCGCTGAACCTGGGGGTCGAGGACCTGGCGCGGCTGATCGGCGCGGCCGAGATGCAGGCCGCGGGCCATCGCGCCGACCCCATGCCGGCCGAGGCCTTCATGTCGCGCGACCTGGTGACCGTCGCCCCGGAAACCCCGCTGGCCGAGGTGGCCGAACTGTTTCGCGCCCATGGCTTCACCTCGATCCCGGTGGTCGAGGAGGGGGACAAGTATCTGGGCATCATCTTCCAGATCGACCTGATCCGGCTGGCGGCGCATCCCGGCCCCGGGCTGCGCGCCCGGCTGCTGTCCCAGCCCGAGGCGCTGAGCGCGGGCCAGGTCATGCGCCGCGACATTCCCCATGCCGCCCCGGGAAGCACCATCGGCGCGCTGCTGCCGCTGCTGTCGGGGCCGGGCGCCCATGCGGTGCCGATCCTGAACCGCGGGCGCATCCGGGGCATCGTGACGCAGACCGACCTGATCGCGGCCCTGGCCCGGCAGTTGCTGCGGCCGCGCGCCGCGCCGCCCGCCTAACGGCGGCGCAGCCAGTCCTGCATGTCGCGCTCGGCGCTGCGCAGCGCCTCGGCGTTCAGCGCGCCGCTGGTCAGGGCGCAGGCGACGGCGCGGACGCGCTTGTTCATGACGCCTTCGGCCACGGGCAGTTCGACCGCCAGCTTTTCGTAAAGCGACAGCAGCCGGTTCTGCACCGTGCGCTCTGACATGCCGCGCCGGCGCGCGATCTCGCGGTCGGGCAGGCCAAGCGCCATGTCCAGCAGAACGGTATATTCGCTTTCGCTCAGCCCCTGGGCGGGGCGCGACTGGCGCTGCTGCAGGCGGTGGATCTCGCGGTCGACGACCACCTGGCCTTCGACCAGCACGGCGCGCATGGCCAGGTGCAGCCGCTGGACCGGCGCGGTTTTCAGCACATAGCCATAGGGCGAGCCGGGCGGCACGATGCGCGTCAGCCCGCGCAGATAGGCTTCGTCGGCGTAGTTCGACCAGAACAGGATGCGGGTTTCCGGGCGTTCGGACCAGATCGTGCGGGCGGCGTCGATGCCGTTGCGTTCCTTCATCTGCAGGTCCATGACGACGGCCAGAACGCCCTTGCGGGCCATCGCCTCGCCCTCGCGGCCGTTTTCGGCGGTCAGGATCTGGCTGGCCTCGGGCAGGGCCTGGCCGACCGCGTCGCGCAGGAAGGCCGCGTGCAGGGGGTCGTCCTCGACCAGCAGGATCTTCATGGCGGGCCCCCCGCGGGCAGGCTGACGGAAACGCTGGTGCCGGTCCGGCCCGAACGGACCGAAAGCCGCGCGCCGATCAGCTGGGCGCGGGTGCGCATGTGCGACAGGCCGCCTTTCTTGCGGCTGCGGCGCACGTCCTCGGGCAGGCCGCAGCCATCGTCGGCCACGGTGATGCGCAGGCGCGGCTGGGCCGCGATGCGCACGTCGATGCGCCCCGCGCGGGCGTGGCGGCCGGCGTTGTTGATCGCCTCCTGCACGATGCGGAACAGGGCGATCCGGGCCACCGGGTCCAGCGCGTCGGGGGCGCCCTGGCTGTCGTCCTGCACCTCGACCTGGGCGCCGCCCGCGGCCCGTTCCAGATGCACCCGCACCGCATGGGCAAAGCCGAACATGTCCAGGATCGAGGGCACCGCCGTGTCGATGATGCGCCGCAGGTCGGCCACGCAATCGTCCAGCCGCGCCAGCACCGTTTCCGCGTCCAGCGCGCCGGGGCGCGACAGGTCGCGCATCAGCCGCGACAGGTCCGCCAGGGTCTGGTCGTGCAGGTCCATGCCGATGCGTTGGCGTTCCTGTTCCAGCGCCTGGGTCAGGTCGCGCGCGCCCAGCCGCAGCCCTTCCTCGCGCGCGCGGGCCTCGGTTTCGACGATGGCGGCCTGGCGCGACCGTTCCGCCTCGCGCAGCGCGAACAGATAGGGCGAGATCAGGTCCGCCACATAGCGCGCCGCCGCCACGTCGCGCGGCCCGTAGCGCCCTGGCGCAAAGGACGAGATGCTGAGCGCGCCGATGATGTCCCCCGCCACCACCAGCGGCGCATGGACCCGGGCGCGCAGGTTGTGGTCGTGGATCGGGGCGCAGAACACGCCCGGAAAGGCAAAGCGCGGATCGGCGGTCGCGTCCTCGGTCAGGATGTGATCGACATGGCCCCACAGCAGCTCGCGGATCGGGCTGTTCTGGACGCCTGCCGTCTCCTTGCGGCCCCAGGCGGTCTCGATCCCGGTCTCGTAGGCGGCCGACAGGGTTCCGTCGTGGCGCAGCAGGCACAGGTCCAGGTGATCATAGGGCAGGAAGCGGCTGATTTCCTGCGCGACCGAACGGATCGCCGACAGGAAGTCCAGCCGCCCCGCCAGCGCGCGCGAGATGCGGAACAGATGCGGCAGCAGCGGCCCGGGATCGACCTCCTGGTCCGAAAGCTCGCTCATCCCCTCGTGCACGGCGCGCCTCCGCTGGTGTCCCTCGGGGCGACGATGCCACAGGCGCCGGCCTGCGTCCAAGCGGTGCCGCGCCGAACTTGCGGGTTTCCGCAAACGGCGCGCGGAAAGATGCAGGTCCGGGCTCAGTTCCGGTCTAGGCAGCCTGCCGTCCCGCCCTATCCTTGACCCCGGAGGACGGCGCCCGGCGCCGGGACATGAAGGGGGAGGACTCAAGGATGACCCGCAAGGGACTGCTGCTGACGGCCGCGACGATCCTGGCCATGGGCGGGACGGCGATGGCCGACACCGCGCAAAAGCGCATCGCGCTGTCGAACAACTATGCCGGCAACAGCTGGCGCCAGGCCATGCTGGAAAGCTGGAAGCGCGTGACCGACAAGGCCGTGGCCGACGGCATCGTCGCCGCCGCCGACGCCTTTACCACCGCCGAAAACCAGGCGACGGAACAGGCCGCGCAGATCCAGAACATGATCCTGCAGGGCTATGACGCGATCGTGGTCAACGCCGCATCGCCCACCGCGCTGAACGGCGCCATCAAGGAGGCCTGCGACGCGGGCATCACCGTCGTCAGCTTCGACGGCATCGTGACCGAGCCCTGCGCCTGGCGCGTCAAGGTCGATTTCAAGAAGATGGGCGCGGACGAGATCGCCTATCTGGCCGGCCGCCTGCCCGACGGCGGCAACCTGCTGGAGATCCGGGGCCTGGCCGGCGTGTCCGTCGACGACGAGATCCACGCGGGCATCGAGGAGGGCGTGAAGGCCCACCCGAACTTCAAGGTCGTGGGGTCCGTGAACGGTGACTGGGCGCAGGACGTGGCGCAGAAGGCGGTCGCGGGCATCCTGCCCTCGCTGCCCGAGATCGCGGCCGTGGTGACGCAGGGCGGCGACGGCTATGGCGCGGCGCAGGCCTTTGCCGCCGCCGGGCGGCCGATGCCGATCATCATCATGGGCAACCGCCAGGACGAGCTGAAATGGTGGGCCGAACAGCGCGACGCGAACGGCTATGAAACCATCTCGACCTCGATTGCGCCGGGCGTCTCGACGCTGGCGTTCTGGGTCGCGCAGCAGATCCTGGACGGGGCCGAGGTGCCCAAGGACCTGACCGTGCCCTTCCTGTCGGTGACGCAGGAAACCCTGGACCAGGCGCTGAAGGATACGCCCGAAGGCGGCGTCACCAACGTGGACTACACGCTGGACGACGCCAAGAAAGTGATTGCCGGAACCAACTGATGGCAGGCATCGAAGGCGAGGATCGGGCCGGGGCGCAAGCCCCGGCAGCGGATGGTGGCGGCGCGGTCGTGCGCCTTGAGACGGCGTCGAAAACCTTTGGCGCGCTCAGGGCGCTGGACCGTGTGGACCTGGCCATCCGCCCCGGCGAATGCCTGGGGCTGGTCGGCCACAACGGGGCGGGAAAATCGACCCTGGTGAACCTTGTCACCGGCCTTTTCGCGCCTTCGGACGGGCGTGTGGTCTATCCCGGCGCCGACGGTCCCCTGCAGGCCGGCGTCCGTGCCATTTCCCAGGAAGGCACGCTCTGCCCGAACCTGACGGTGCTGGAAAACCTGTCCGTCGTGCAGCGCGACCTGACCGGGCCGGGCTGGCGCGGGCGGGCCGCGGACCGGATCGGGGCGGCGCTGGACGCGATCTTTCCCGGCCACCGCATCCGGCCCGACCGGATGGTCGCCGACATGACCCTGGCCGAGGCGCAGATGGCCGAGATCGCCATCGGCTTCGCCGAAGGGCCCATCCCCGCCCGGCTGGTGGTGCTGGACGAGCCCACCTCGTCGCTGGACGCCTCGATCGCGGCGCAGCTTCTGGCGCATGTCCGCCGCTTTTGCGCCGAAGGGGGGGCGGTGGTCTTCATCTCGCACATGCTGGGCGAGATTTTCGCCGTCGCCAGCCGCATCGTCGTCATGCGCGATGGGCAGGCGATCGCCGACCGACCGGCGCATGGCTTCAGCCGCCGCGGTCTGGTCGATGCCATGGGCCATGTCGCGGCCGAGGACGATCACCCCGCCACGCCCGCCGCGCTTGCCCGCGCCCTGGGCGACAAGAGCGCCGCGATCCTGCGCACCCCGGAGGGGATCGCGGCGCGGCGCGGCGAGATCGTCGGCCTTGCCGGCCTTGCCGGTCACGGCCAGGCCGAGGCGCTGGCGCGGTTCTATCTGGCGCAAAGTTCGGACTGGCGCAGTTCGGCCCGGCCCCGCGCGGCCTTTGTCGCCGGCGACCGGCGGCGCGACGGGATCATGCCGGTCTGGTCGATCCGGCGCAACCTGACGCTAGCGGCGCTGGACACGCTGCTGCGCCGGGGCCTTGTGGACCGCGACCGCGAACGCGAGATCGGCGCGAACTGGCAGCGGCGCATCGGCATCCGCACGCCCGACATGGGCAACCCCATCCTGTCGCTGTCCGGCGGCAACCAGCAAAAGGCGCTGTTCGCGCGGGCCCTGGCCACCAGCGCGCCGGTGATCGTCATGGACGACCCGATGCGCGGCGTCGACATCGGCACCAAGACCGAGGTCTACGACATGATCCGGCACGAGGCCGCGCAGGGCCGCACCTTCCTGTGGTATTCGACCGAGATGGACGAGATCCGCAACTGCGACCGCGTCTTCGTGTTCCGCGACGGCGCCATCTCGGCCGAACTCGAGGGCACGGCCATCACCGAGGAAAACGTCCTGGCCGCCAGCTTCGAATTCGGGGAAACCGCCGCATGACACGGCTGATCAACCCGCGCCTGGCGCTGCCGGTGCTGTCGCTGGCCGTCCTGGTCGCCGCCGTCTTCTGGTTGCAGCCCCGCGCCATGAGCTATGTGGGCGTGAACCTGCTGTTCAATCTGGCGGTGCCCATCGCGCTGGCGACGGTGGCGCAGATGGTCGTCATCATGGTGGGCGACATCGACCTGTCGATGGGCGCCTTCGTCAGCCTGGTGGCCTGCATCACCGCCGCCATCCTGCCGGTCAATCCCGTGCTGGGGGCCTTGATGCTGGCGGGCTGCGTGCTGGCCTATGCCGCGCTTGGCGCGCTGATCGAGGCGCGGGGCCTGCCGGCCATCGTCGTGACCCTGGGCATGTCCTTTGTCTGGGGGGGTGCGGCGGTGCTGATCCTGCCCTCGCCCGGAGGGACGGCGCCGGGCTGGCTGACCGGGGTGATGAAGGCCAAGCCCCCGCTGGTCCCGATGGCCATCGTTGCCAGCGTGCTGATCGCCGCCGTGGCGCATCTGGTCATCATGCGCTCAAGCTTCGGGGTGCGGCTGCGGGCGCTCGGGGGCAATGCGCGGGCCCTGTCGCGCGCGGGCCGCTCGACCGTGGCGCTGCGGGCCTGGGCCTATGCGCTGGCGGGGCTGTTCGCGGTGCTGTCGGGGATGGCGCTGGTCGGGCTGACCACCTCGGGCGACGCCAACATCGCGCTGCGCTATACGCTTTTGTCCATCGCCGGCGTGATCCTGGGCGGGGGCGAGTTCACGGGCGGTCGGGTGTCCCCGGTAGGCGCGGTGATCGGGGCGCTGACGCTGACGCTGGCGGGCAGCTTCCTGTCCTTCCTGCGGCTGTCGCCCGACTGGCAGATCGGCGCCCAGGGCGCGATCCTGATTCTGGTGCTGGCGGCGCGGCTGGTCGTGCGCCAGGCGGAGAAACGTTCATGACCATGACCATGACCTTGCACAAGGCGCCCTGGTTCTGGGCCTGGGTCGCGGCCCTTGCGGCGTTCCTGGCCACCTGGTCGCTGAGCACCGGAGGCGGCGGAGCCGCCCTGGCGGTCGCCGCGCTGACCTTCGGCAGCTTCTCGGTCCTGACCGGGCTGGGGCAGATGCTGGTCATCACCCTGGGCCCCGGCAACACCGACCTGTCGATCCCGGCCACGATGACGCTGGCCGCCACCCTGTCGCTGAAGCTGATGGCGGGCGCGGGCGGGATCTGGATCGCCGCCGGGCTGGTGGCGGCGCTTGCCATCGGGGCAGGGGTCGGGGTCGTCAACTTCGCGCTGATCCGGCTGCTGCGCATCCCGCCGATCATCGCCACGCTGTCGGCCAGTTTCCTTTACCAGTCGCTGGCGATCTGGTCGAACCGCGGTCTGCGCATCAAGCCGCCCGCGGCGCTGGCCGAATTCACCACCGGCCGGGCGCTGCTGGGTGTGCCGAACCTGGCCTGGGTGGCCCTGGCGATCAGCGTCGTGTTCTGGGTGCTGCTGAACCGCTCGGGCTTTGGCCGGCGCGTCTCGGCCATCGGGCAGAATCCGCGCGCGGCGCGGCTGGCGGGGGTGCCGGTCGCCCGCACATCGGCCGCGACCTATGTGATCTCGGCGGTGATGGCGGCGCTCGCCGGCTTCCTGCTGGCCTGCTTCTCGGGCGGCGCCGCGCTGAACATGGGGGCCGAGTTCCTGCTGATGTCCATCGCCGTCACGGTGATCGGCGGCTCGTCCATCGCGGGGGGCAATTCCAACGTGCCCGGCATCTGGGCGGGCGCGCTGTTCATGTATCTGATCGTCTCGATGCTGAACTCCTACGGGCTGGGGGCCGGGGTGCGGCTGCTGTCGACGGGGATCATCATCATCGCCATCGTCGCCGTGGCCAGCGGCAGAAAGGGCTGAACCCATGTCCATCTATGACCGGCGCGACCCGCGCTTTCGGGCGCTGATCCATCCGAACGCGGGGCTGCACCAGATCGGCAGCGGCTTTGAATGGGCCGAGGGGCCGGCCTGGTTTCCCGCCGCCCAGATGCTGCTGTTTTCCGACATCCCGGCGCATCGGATGATGCGCTGGACCGCGCAGACCGGCTGCAGCATCTTTCGCGAGGATTCGGGCTATTCGAACGGCAACACCCGCGACCCGCAGGGCCGGCTTGTCACCTGCCACCACGGGCTGCGCGCCGTGACGCGGACCGAGCACGACGGCAGCCTGACCACGCTGGCCGCCCAAGGCCAGG
Source organism: Paracoccus yeei ATCC BAA-599 (assembly GCF_000622145.1). Lineage (GTDB taxonomy): Bacteria > Pseudomonadota > Alphaproteobacteria > Rhodobacterales > Rhodobacteraceae > Paracoccus > Paracoccus yeei. Next base: position 81,965 of record NZ_JHWH01000023.1, read on the forward strand.
GCCGGCGGCTGAATTCCCCCAACGACGTGGTGGTGAAGTCCGACGGCTCGGTCTGGTTCACCGATCCGACCTATGGCATCCTGTCGGACCTCGAAGGCTACAAGGCCGCGCCCGAACAGGCCGGCAGCTTCGTCTGGCGCATCCCGCCCGGAGGCGGCGCCCCGTTGCCGGTCTGCAGGGACTTCACCCAACCGAACGGGCTGTGCTTTTCGCCCGACGAAAGCCTGCTCTACATCGCGGAATCGGGGTCGAGCCACGATCCCTCGGTGCCCCCGGTCATCCGGGTCTATGACGTCGCGGGCGATGGGCTGGGACAGGGCCGCGACTTCGCGACCGTCGATGCCGGCCTGCCCGATGGCATCCGCTGCGACGCGGCCGGCAACCTCTGGTCCTCGGCCGCCGACGGGGTGCATGTCTTTGCCCCCGACGGCACGCTTCTGGGCAAGATCCTGGTGCCCGAGGTGGTCTCGAACCTGTGCTTCGGCGGGCCGCGCGGCAACCGGCTGTTCATCACCGCGACGACCAGCCTTTACATGCTGGCCGTCGATGCCTGCGCCGCCGGCTGGCCCGGTCAGGGCGCGGTATAGCCGCCGTCGACCAGGTGATAGCTGCCGGTGATGAAGCTGGCGTGGTCGGACAGCAGGAACAGGACCAGGCCCGAGATTTCCTCGGACCGGCCCAGCCGCCCGATCGGGTGCTTGCCGATCAGCCAGCTGCGCTGGTCCTGGTCCATGTGCGACAGCAGCGGCGTGTCGATGAAGCCGGGCCCGACCGAGTTCACGCGGATGCCCTTGTCGCCGTATTCCATCGCCGCCGACTTGGTCAGCCCGACGACGGCGTGCTTGGCCGCGACATAGGCGGGCGACCCGGCGAATCCGACGGACCCCAGGATCGAGGCCATGTTGACGATGGCCCCGCCGCCCGCGTCCAGCATTGCGGGAATGCCGAACCGCATGCCGTAGAAGACGGCGTTCAGGTTGACGCCGATGACCTTGTCCCAGGCCTCCAGCGGGTATTCCCCGGTCGGCGCGCTTGCCCCGCCGATGCCGGCGTTGTTGACCAGCAGGTGCAGCCCGCCGTTGTCGCGGGCCAGATCGACCAGCCGCGACACCGCCTGGGGGTCCGACACGTCGCCGCCCGCCGCCAGCGCCTGGCCGCCCTCGCCGCCGATCCGGTCCGTGACCCTTTGCGCGGCGTCTGCGTTCAGGTCGGCCACGATCACCTTGGCGCCGGCCCGCGCCAGGTCCAGCGCAATCGCCTCGCCGATGCCCGAGCCTGCGCCCGTCACCAAGGCGGTCTTTCCATCAAAGCGGATGTCCATGGCATGTCCTTTCTGGTTCGCGGGCGCGCTGCCGCGCCCGTGTGGAACAGCGTGCCGCCGCCCGGGTTCCGGCCCGGGCCTGCGGCCTTGCGTCACAGATAGCGGCCCCGCCGCTGCAGCACCTCGATCTGATAGCCGTCCGGGTCGGCGACGAAGAAGAAGCGCGCGATCACCTCGCCCCCTGGTGCAAAGTCGACCAGCTTGCGCGGCGCCAGGCCCAGGGCGGTCAGCCGCGCATGTTCGGCGTCGACATCCGCGACCGAAACGGCCAGATGCCCATAGCCGTCGCCCAGGTCATAGGGTGCCTCGCGGTTCTTGTTGATCGTCAGTTCCAGCTCGAACCCGGTTTCGTCATTGGACAGATAGACCAGCGTGAAGCTGTCGAAATCCAGCCTTTGCGCCACCCGCAAGCCGAACGCCTGGCCGTAGAAATCAACCGAGCGTGCCTCGTCCAGCACCCGGATCATCGAGTGGATCATCTTTGCCATCGGGTTTGCATCCTTTCGCCCCTGTCGCGCGCATGGTTCCCCGGCCGGCGCAAAGATGCAACCGGCGCTGGAGCTTCGGGACCGGATATGCGATCAATTCCGGGCACTGGCACGGACCCGATTGCAAAGGAAATCAGCATGATCATTAAGCCCGCCGCCTTGAAACCAGGCCGCCGCACCGTGATCGGCATGGGACTGGGCCTTGCCGCCCTTGGCCTGGGTGCCCGCAGCCCGGCGCGCGCCCAGGGCCAGCCGACGCTGTATTTCTCGGCCATTCCCGATGACGACGAAACCCGGCTGATGCAGCGCTTCTCGGGCGTCGCCGCCTATCTGGAACGCCAGCTCGGCGTTCCGGTGCGCTATGTCCCGGTCAAGGATTACGCGGCCTCGGTCGTGGCCTTTCGCAACGACCAGATCCAGCTGGGCTGGTTCGGCGGGCTGACCGGCGTGCAGGCGCAGCTGGCCGTTCCCGGATCGCAGGCCATCGCCCAAGGGGACGAGGACGCGCGCTTCGTGTCCTATTTCATCGCCCACGAGAGCACCGGGTTGCAGAAATCCGACGGCTTCCCGATGGGCGCGCGCGGCCTGAGCTTTACCTTCGGCGCGCAGACCTCGACCTCGGGGCGGCTGTTCCCGGATTATTACATCCGCAAGGAAACGGGCGAGGCGCCGGACCAGTTCTTTTCGCGCGTGGGCTTTTCGGGGGATCACGCGCAGACGCTGCGGCTGGTGTCGACCGGGGCCTATCAGGTCGGCGCGCTGAACTATACCGTCTATGAAAAGGCCGTGGCCGAACAGGCCCCCGAGGTCGCGACCACCCGCGTGATCTGGCAGACGCCGCCGTTCCCCGATTACAACTGGACGATCCGGGGCGATGTCGATGCGCGGTTCGGCGAAGGCTTCATCGAGAAGGTCCGCGCCGCCCTGATCGGCATGACCGACCCGGCGCTGCTTGAATCCTTCCCGCGCAAGGCGTTCATCCCGACCTCGAACGAGGCCTATCAGCCGATCCTGGAAACCGGCCGCGCGCTGGGTCTGCTGGACTGACCGCCGCCGATGCTGCGGATCGAGGGCGAGACGCTGGGATACGGCGACCGGGCGGTGCTGGCCGACCTGCGCTTTCACCTGCGCCAGGGCGAGCGCGTCGTCCTGCTGGGCCGCAGCGGCAGCGGGAAAAGCACGCTGCTGAACGCGGCCTATGCGCGTCTTGCCCCCGAACACGCCGCGCGCATCGCGCTGGTGCCGCAGGAACACGGGCTGGTGCCGCAGCTTTCGGTCTTTCACAACACCTACATGGGGCGGCTGGACCGCCATTCGACGGCCTGGAACCTGCTGAACCTGGTCTGGCCCCAGCGAAGCGCGCGCGCCTCGGTCGATCTGGCGCTGGACCGGGTGGGCTTGGCGGGCCTGGCGCGGCGGCCGGTCGGCGCCCTGTCGGGCGGGCAGAAGCAGCGTACCGCGCTGGCGCGGGCGATCCATCGCGGCGGCGATGTGCTGATCGCGGACGAACCCGTCTCGGCCGTGGACGAACGCCACGGGGCCGCGCTTCTGGACCTGCTGGCGGCGCGGTTTCCGACCATGCTGGTCGCGCTGCATGATGTGGCGCAGGCACGGCGGCTGGCCAGCCGGATCGTCGGCATCCGGGGCGGGCGGCTGGTGCTGGACCAGCCCGCGCAGGCGGTGACGGATGACCAGATCGACGCGCTTTACCGTGTCTAGCCCCGCGCGCGGATATGCGCCCGGCCGCATCGGCACGGCGCTGGCCTTCGTGGCTCTGGGGCTGGCGCTGCTGCCCTTTGCGGACCTGGGCATCGCCGGCCACGCCCCCTGGGCCGAACTCAGGCGCATGGTCTCGGGTCTGATGGCGCCCGATTTCGGCGCGCTGGAGTCGCTGGCCCGCACGGCGGGGCTGACCGTGGCCTTTGCGCTGTGTGGCGTCGCCCTGGGCGCGGCCTGCGGCTTTGCGCTGGCGCCGCTTTACAGGCTCGGCCCGGTGCGGCTGGGCTGTGTCGCCATCCGTGCGGTCCACGAACTGTTCTGGGCCATCCTGCTGATGCAGGTCACGGGCCTGTCGGCCACCACCGGCATCCTGGCCATCGCGATCCCTTATGCGGGCATCTTCGCCAAGGTCTTCTCGGAATACCTGGACGAGGCCGACCCCCGCCCCGCCCGCGCCATGCCGCCGGGCGCCGGGGTCCTGTCGGTGTTCTTCTATGCCCGCCTGCCGCTGGTCTTGCGCGAATTCGGGACCTATGCGCTTTACCGGCTGGAATGTGCGCTGCGGTCCAGCGCGGTCCTGGGCTTCATCGGCCTGCCCACCCTGGGGTTCGAGCTGGACAGCTTTTTCCGCCAGGGCATGTACGGCGCCGTCGCGGCGGTGCTGATCGTCTATTACGCGATGATCGCCAGCATGTGGCTGTGGATGCGCTGGCGGCTGGCGCCGCTTTACGTGCTGAGCTCGGCTGCGTTCCTGGCGACGCTTGCGACCCCGCCGATGGCGCCCGGCGCGCTGTGGCGGTTCCTGACCAGCGACATCGTGCCCGCACCCCTGCGCGGCGGTGAGCTGAGCGACGCCGCGACCTGGCAGCGCTTCGCCGGCTGGCTGGGCGATCTTCTGTGGCACCAGGCGCTGCCGGGACTGGGGGCGACGATGGTGGTGGCGCAACTTGCGCTGGTCCTCGCGGGGCTTGTCGCGCTGCTGGGCTTTCCGCTGATCGTGCCGCGCATCGCCGGCCGCTGGGGGGCGCTGGCAGGCCATCTGGGGCTGGTCGTCGGGCGATCGACGCCGGAATACATGCTGGCCTATGTGATGCTTCAGATCCTCGGCCCCTCGATGCTGCCGGCGGTCATCGCGCTGGGGCTGCACAACGGCGCGATCATCGCCCATCTGGTCGGCCGTCAGTCCGACCATGTGACGCGCGACCTGCGTCCCGACGCGCCGCGCGGCGTCGACCTTTACACCTGGGAGGTGCTGCCCCGCATCTACGGCAACTTCCTGGCGCTGTGCCTTTACCGATGGGAGATCATCGTCCGGGAATCGGCGATCCTGGGGCTTTTGGGCATTTCGACCCTGGGGTTCTACATCGGCACCGCCATCCAGGAAATCAGGACCGACCGTGCCGTCGTTTTGCTGGCGGTGACGGTCCTGGTCACGGTGCTGATCGACCTGGTGTCGCGCCGCAGCCGTGCCCGCCTGGGGCTGAGCGTACGCATTCGGCAGTCGCAGGACGGGGCAGAAAACGAGACGGCTGCCGAGGCCTTGGGCTGAGCGGACATCCATGGTGATCTGACACACTAGTATCTTGGTGTGTCTTGACTCCCGGAGCAAGGGAATGCGGCCCAACCCCCTCGACCGTGGGCAAGCGCACGGGGATCGTCGGGCTTGGCAATATCGGCCGGGCCATCGCGCGCCGGTGCGAGGCCCTGGGCCACCGGATCGGCTATTTCGGGCGCAGCCGAAAGCCGGTGGATTACGACTTCTTTCCCGACCTGACGGCGCTGGCCGGCTGGGCCGACATCCTGATCGTGGCGACCCCGGGCGGGCCCGAGACCGAGGGGCTGATCTCGGCCCCGGTGATCGCGGCGCTGGGACCGGAGGGAACGCTGGTCAATGTCGCGCGCGGCACGGTGGTGGACGAGGGCGCGCTGGTCGCGGCCCTGCGCGATGGCCGCCTGGGCTCGGCCGGGCTGGACGTCTATCTGAACGAACCGCGGCCGGACCCCGCGTTCGCGGCGCTGCCGAACGCGGTGCTTTATCCCCACCACGCCAGCGGGACCGAGGAAACCCGCGACCGCATGGCCCAGTTGACGCTGGACAACCTGGCGGCCTTCTTCGCAGGCCAGCCGTTGCCGACCCCGGTGAACTGAAGCTGTGCCGGCCTTGGCACGCCTTCGTTGCCAGTGGCAGGAAGGGTGATCGCCCGCTAGAACGGGCCAGCCCGCTTGCCATTTCCCGGAGGTCGACGATGACGCTGACAGACTGGACCCCACGCCCGCGCCCCGCGCGCGCGCCGCTGGAGGGTCGCTATGTGCGCCTTGAGCCGCTGGCGCAGGATCATGCCCCGGCGCTGTTCGATGCCGCCACCGCTCCGGGGGCCGAGGACCGCTTCCGCTGGCTGTTCGAAACGCCGCCTGAAAGCCAGGACGCGTTCGGCGACTGGCTTGAACGGGCCGCCCGTTCCGACGATCCGCTGTTCTTCGCCGTCGTGGATCGGCGGACCGGCCGCGCCGAGGGACGGCAGGCGCTGATGCGCATCGACCAGGGCCACGGCGTCATCGAGATCGGCAATATCATGTGGGGTCCGGCCCTGCAGCGCACGCGCATGGCGACCGAGGCGCTGTTCCTGTTCGCCGATCATGTCTTCGACCTTGGCTACCGGCGCTTCGAATGGAAATGCAACGCCTTGAACGCGCCCTCGAAACGGGCCGCGGAACGATTCGGCTTCCGGCCCGAGGGCGTGTTCCGCCAGCACATGGTCGTCAAGGGCGAAAGCCGCGACACGGCCTGGTTCGCGATGACGGACGGCGACTGGCAGCGGCTGCGGCCGCTTTACCTGGCATGGCTGCACCCCGACAACTTCGACGCCGCAGGCCGGCAGAAGGAGCCGCTGCGGATATAGCGAGGGGGGGCGTGCGGGCGCCGTTCAGCCGTCAGCGCGGGCTGACGTCAGGGGTGGTGAGTCCTCTGCCCTGCCTCCGCATTCGTACGGGAAATGGCCGGGCGCACCGATACCAAGCGAAACCCTGGTCGGCCGGTTGGACCGCGCCCTGGATGAGGCCAAGGCGCCGCTGGCTGCTGGTCGACATGAAGTCGGACTGGGCGCAGGTCTTCCGCCCCGCACCGCAAGAAGGCGCCCCGGTTAGCCCAGTCCGCTTCATGCGACCAGGGCTTGCGATCATGCGGGTTTGCGCACACGGTGGGATGCCACGCTGCCTGTCTCAGGGTTCGGCCTGCAACTGTGTGATTGCGGCGGCGGCGATGATATCCTCGACCGAGCATCCGCGCGACAGGTCGTTCGCGGGCTTTGCGAGGCCCTGCAGGATGGGGCCGATGGCGGTCAGCCCGCCCAGACGCTGCGCGATCTTGTAGCCGATGTTGCCCGAGGCGAGGTCTGGGAAGACGAAGACGTTGGGGCGTCCCGTCAGGGCGCTGTTTGGCGCCTTTTTGGAACG
>NZ_JHWH01000024.1 GCF_000622145.1 Paracoccus yeei ATCC BAA-599
AGACCTCCGACTGCATCGGCGCGCGGGCGCTGCTGTCCTCGATCCCCTCGGCCGGGGCGTTGCTTGCAGACCGGGGCCATGACGCCGACTGGTTCCGCAACGCGCTGATCGAGAGGGGCATTTCGCCGTGCATCCCCTCCCGCACCGGCCGCAAGGCCCCGATCCCGCACGACGCCAGCATCTATCGCCTGCGTCACCGGATCGAGAACATGTTCGCACACCTCAAGGATTGGCGGCGGATCGCAATCCGATACGACCGCTGCCCGATCCTGTTCCTCTCAGCCTGCGCTCTCGCCGCAACCGTCATCTATGGGTTGTGAGCCCTGAATCTAGATGTTCATCTGGGTGCCGATTTCCACCACGCGGCCGGCCGGGATGCGGAAATAATCCGAGGCCCCGGCCGCGTTGCGGGCCAGCGCGATGAACAGCTTGCCCTGCCAGCCCGGCACGCGCGAGCGGGTCGAGATGCGGATGCGGCGGCGCGACAGGATGAACGAGGTCGCCATGATGTCGAATTTCCACCCCTGCTTGCGGCATTGCAGCAGAGCCTGAGGCACGTCGGGGTCCTCGGCATAGCCGTAAAGCAGGGTGACGCGGCGGAAGCGGTCGTTGATGTCCTCGATCCGCACGCGGTCGCGGATGGGCACGCGCGGCACCTCGGCCGTCTGGATCGTCAGGATGACGTTCTGTTCGTGCAGCGCCTTGAAGTGCTTGAGGCTGTGCAGCATGGCTGCCGGCGTCAGGTCCGGGTTCGAGGTCAGGAACACGGCCGTCCCCGGCACGGTGCCGATCGAGGCCGATTTCTCGATCTGGCCCAGCAGCGTGTCCAGCGGCAGCTCGGCCTCGCGGTCCTTGCGGGCGATGATGGCGCTGCCGCGGATCCAGCTGGCCATGACGATCAGCATGATGCCGGCGATGCCCAGGGGGACGAAGCCGCCCTCGGCCACCTTGATCAGGTTCGCGCCCAGGAAGGTCAGGTCCAGCGCCAGAAAGGGCAGCATCATGCCCACCGACAGCCACAGCGGCAGCTTCCAGTGCTTGCGCGCCACGATCATCGCCAGGGTGGCCGTGATGACCATGGTGCCCGTGACGCTGATCCCGTAGGCCGAGGCAAGGCTGGAGGAGGAGCCGAAGCCCACGACCAGCGCCAGCACGGCGAACATCAGCCACTGGTTGACACCCGGCAGATAGATCTGGCCCTGGTGCTGGTCCGAGGTGTGGCGGATCTTCATGCGCGGCAGCATGTGCAGCTGCACCGCCTGCTGGGTCAGGGAAAAGGCGCCGGTGATGACGGCCTGGCTGGCGATGATGGTGGCCAGCGTCGCCAGCACCACCACCGGCAGCAGCGCCCAGGCCGGGAACAGCAGGAAGAAGGGGTTCTCGATCGCCTCGGGGCGCGACAGGACCAGCGCGCCCTGGCCGAAATAGGTCAGCAGCAGCGCGGGGAAGGCCACGAACAGCCAGGCGAGCTGGATCGGCCTTTTGCCGAAATGGCCCATGTCGGCATAAAGCGCCTCGGCCCCGGTGACGGCAAGGAACACCGCGCCCAGCACGATCAGCCCCAGCTTGCCGTTTTCCAGGACGAAGCGCAGGGCGTGGACCGGGTTGATCGCCGACAGCACCTCGGGGTCCTGCATCATCCAATGCGTCCCCGCTGCCGCCATGACCAGGAACCAGACCAGGGTGATCGGGCCGAAGAACCGGGCCACGGCCTCGGTGCCCCGGTTCTGGACCAGGAACAGCACCACGATGATGGCGATGGCGATGGGCTCGATGAAGGGCTCGACCTCGGGTGTGACCAGCTTGAGCCCCTCGACCGCCGAGAGGACCGAGATCGCGGGCGTGATCGCGGCGTCGCCGTAAAACAGCGCGGCGCCCACCATGCCCAGGATCAGGATGGCGCGGTTCGGTCGGCCCATGGCGCGCTGCGCCAGGGCCAGCAGCGACAGGGTGCCGCCCTCGCCCTCGTTGTCGGCGCGCAGAAGGATCAGGACGTATTTCACCGTCACGATCAGGATCAGCGCCCAGACGATCAGCGACAGGACGCCCAGCACGTCCTCGCGCAGGACCTGGCCGTGGCGGGCGCCTGCGGCCAGCATCGCCTCGCGGAAGGCGTAAAGCGGCGAGGTGCCGATGTCGCCATAGACCACGCCGATGGCGGCCAGCGACAGCGGCAACAGCCCCGGGCGATGCGCGGTCGTGTCCTCGGCATGGGTGTCCAGACTGGCCATGTGATCCATCCTTGGAACCGGGTCCTTCCCCGGCAAGGGCGCAGGATGCCGCGAGGCGGCGTAAAGGTTCGAGGGGGATTTCGCCCCGCCGCGTAAGGAATTCGTAAAGACGGTGGACAAGCGGCCCGGCTTGCCGCCAGATCGCGGGCATGGACCGCATGGAGCCGCCCCGCCTGCCGGAGGATCGCTACCGGATGACCGCGCCCACCCTGGGAGGGTTCGCGGGGGCGGCGGCCATCCTGATGGCGGCGGCGGTGATCGTCGGTTCGGCCCGCCATGTGCTGCCCGAATCGGTCGCGATCCTGCTGTTCCTGACGGCGGTGCTGATCTCGGCCGCGGGCTTCGGCTTCTGGGTCGGGATCATCAGCGCGGTGGGGGCGCTGGCCGGCTTCAACTTCATGTATGTCGAGCCGCATTTCACGCTGCACATCGCCCGGCCCCAGGACATCATCAAGCTGGGCATCTTCCTGCTGGCGGCGGCGATCACGGGGCTGATCTCGGGGCGGCTGCGCGAGCAGGTGGACGCGGCGCAGGGCCGGGCCGCCGCGCTGGAGGTGCTGTCGCGCGTCTCGACCGACCTGGCGCTGGCCGGATCGCAGGCCGAGGTGGCCAGGGTCGCCGTGCGCCACCTGAACGCCCTGGCGCACGGGCCCGCCGTGGCCCTGGCCCCGGTCGGGGGCCAGCTGCGCCTGATCGCGGCCGAGCCGCAGGACTATCTGCCCGAGGCGAGCGAGCTTGAGGCCGCGGACGTGGCCTTCCGGCGCGGCCGGCCCGAATTCGCCTCGGCCCAGGGCTGGAGCGGGTCGCGGCTGACCTTCTATCCGGTGGGGACGGGTGGGCCGGGGCATGGCCCGGTGCTGGGCCATGCCCGCATCCCGCAGGACCAGCGCGACCACGGCTGGCGCGAACAGGCCATCGAGGTGATCCTGCGCCAGACCGGCCAGGCCCTGCAGCGCCTGGCCCTGACCGAGGAGGCCGAGGCCGAGCGCCGCCGCGCCACCAGCGAGGAAATGCGCGCTGCCCTGCTGGCCTCGCTGTCCCACGACCTGCGCACGCCCCTGGCGACGATCCTGGGATCGGTGACCACGCTGCGCGAACTGGGCGGAACGCTGTCGCCTTCGGCCCGGACCGACCTGCTGGCCGCCATCGAGGAGGAGGCCGAGCGGCTGGCCCGCTATGTCGAGAAGCTGTTGCAGCTGACGCGGCTGCAATCGGGGATGGAGGTCAACATGGCCTGGGTGGATGCCGGCGACGCGGCCCAGGCCGCCGTCGCGCGCGCCCGCCGGTCCTGGCCCCAGGCCCGGATCGAGGCCGAGGTCCCGCCCCTGCCGATGCTGCGGGCCGAGGCCGGGCTGCTGGAACAGGCGATCTTCAACCTGATCGAGAACGCGGTGAAATACGCGCCCGGCCCGATCCGGGTGTCGGCCGGGGTGCAGCCGGATGGCTGGCTGGCCCTGTCGGTCGCGGACCAGGGGCCGGGCCTGCCCGGGCCGGTGGCGGAATGGCTGGCCTCGGACGCGATGGCGCGGCCGCCGCAGGGCGCGGGGCTGGGCCTGCCGATCAGCAAGGGCATCGCCGCCGCGCTGGGGGGCCGGCTTGTCGCCCGGCGCGGTCCCGGCGGTGCCGGGGCGGTGATCGAGATCCTGTTGCCGGTGCCGCCGGCGCGCGGCGCATGACCCGGCAGACGGTCCTGATCGTCGACGACGAGCCCCAGATCCAGCGGTTCCTGGGCCACGCGCTGACGGCCGCCGGCTATGACACGCTGTCGGCCGCGAACGGGCACGAGGCCCTGGCGCTGGCCGACAGCCAGGACCCCGACCTGATGATCCTGGACCTGGGCCTGCCCGACATGAATGGCAAGGAGGTGATCGAGCGGCTGCGGCTGCGGTCCGACATGCCGGTGATCGTCCTGTCGGCCCATGACCAGGAGATGGAAAAGATCATGGCGCTGGACCTGGGCGCCGACGACTTCGTCCCCAAGCCCTTCGGCATCGGCGAGTTGCTGGCCCGGCTGCGGGTCAGCCTGCGCCCGCGCCGCGCCGCCCGGCCCGAGGCGATCCGCCAGGACGGGCTGGTCATCGACCTGGACGCCCACCAGGTCAGCCGCGACGGCGAGGTGCTGCGCCTGACCCCCAAGGAATTCGACCTGATGGTCGCGCTGGCGCTGAACGCCGGCCGGGTGATGACGCACCGCAAGCTGCTGGGCCAGGTCTGGGGGCCGGCGCATGTGGACGATGTGCCCTATCTGCGGGTCTTCATCGGCCAGCTGCGCCAGAAGCTGGAACGCGACCCGGCCCGGCCGGAACTGATCCTGACCGAGCCGGGTGTCGGCTATCGCTGGGCCCAGCCCTAGCGCCAGCCAAGCGCCGGGGCGACGTGTTTCAGGATGCTTTCCAGCACATGGGCGTTGTAGTCGACGCCCAGCTGGTTCGGCACGGTCAGCAGCAGGGTGTCGGCCTCGGCGATGCCTTCGTCGGTGCGCAGTTCCTCGATCAGCTTGTCCGGCTCGGCCGCATAGCCCCGGCCAAAGATCGAGCGGGTCTGCTCGATGAAGCCGACCTGGTCCTGTTCCTTGCCGCCGCGGCCGAAATACATCCGGTCCATGTCGTTCATCAGCGGAAAGATCGAGCGGCTGACCGAGACGCGGGGCTGGCGTTCGTGGCCGACCTCGGCCCAGGCCTCGCGATAGGCGCGGATCTGCTCGGCCTGCTGGACGTGGAAGGGCTTGCCGTTCTCGTCGTCCTTCAGCGTCGAGCTTTGCAGGTTCATGCCCATCTGCGCCGCCCAGCGGGCGGTGGCGTTCGACCCCGCGCCCCACCAGATGCGGTCGCGCAGGCCCGGGCTGTAAGGCTCCAGCCGCAGCATCCCGGGCGGGTTCGGAAACATCGGGCGCGGGTTCGGCTCGGCAAAGCCGTGGCCCTGGATGACGTTCAGGAACACCTCGGCGTGGCGCCGCGCCATGTCGGCGTCGCTTTCGCCCTCGGCCGGCTGATAGCCGAAATGCCGCCAGCCGTCGATCACCTGCTCGGGCGAGCCGCGCGAGATTCCAAGCTGCAGCCGCCCGCCAGAGATCAGGTCGGCGCTGCCGGCGTCCTCGGCCATGTACAGCGGGTTTTCATAGCGCATGTCGATGACGGCGGTGCCGATCTCAATGGTCCTGGTGCGCGTGCCGACCGCCGCCAGCAGCGGAAAGGGCGAGCCGAGCTGGCGGGCAAAGTGATGCACCCGGAAATAGGCGCCGTCCGCGCCCAGTTCCTCGGCAGCGATGGCCAGGTCGATGGATTGCAGCAGCGTGTCCTGGGCGCTGCGGGTGGCCGAGCCACGGTCGGGCGACCAGTGGCCAAAGGACAGGAAACCGATTTTCTTCATGAGCTTTCCTCGGGCGCGCCCTGCCAGGGCGGCGTCTTCAGTTCGGCCGCCAGGTGGTCGATGAACCGGCGCAGCTTGGCGGGCATGGGGGATACGGGGGGCCAGACGGCGACGATGGGCATCCGGCGGGCCGGATAGCCGGGCAGCACGCGTTCCAGCGTGCCCTGGGCCAGCGCGGGGGCGGCGATGAAGCCGGGCAGCATCGCCAGCCCCAGGCCCTGGATCGCCATGCAACGGATCGCCTCGCCATTGTTCAGCGACATCCGGCCGGTGACCAGGGGCGAGACGAAACGGTCGCGGTCCTGGAACTGCCAGAGCTGGCTGTTCGGCATATGGCTGTAGCCGATCACCGGATGGTCGCGCAGGTCGGCCAAGGTCCGCGGGCGGCCGTGGCGGTCCAGATAGGCGGGGCTGGCGACCGCCAGGCTTTCGTCCTCGCACAGCTTCCTTTGCATCAGGGCCTTGTCGCGCATCTTGCCGATGCGGATGCCGACGTCGAAGCCCTCGCGCGCCAGGTCGCGGGTGCGGTCGTCGTAATCGACGGTGATTTCCAGATCGGGGTTGGCCTCGGCAAAGCGGGCGATGATCGGGCCCAGGTGCAACACGCCGAAGCTCATCGGCGCGGCGATGGACAGGCTGCCGCGCAGGGGCGTCAGGCCATCCATGTCCCAGGCCGTCGCCTCGGCCGCGGCGACCAGTTCGGTCAGCGCGGGGCGCAGCCGTTCGGCCAGGCGCTGCGCCGCCTCGGTGGGCGTGATGCGGCCCGCGTTGCGGCGGAACAGGGCAGCGCCCAGCGTGGTTTCCAGATCGGCTATGCGCTTGCTGACCACAGATTTCGACAGGTTCAGCCGCGCCGCGGCGGCGGTCACGGTGCCCAGTTCCATCACCGTCAGGAAGGTTTCGAGGTCGTCGAGATCGTAGCGCATGGCCCCAAGATAGGGCGCCCGGGAACCCGCCGGAAGCCCCTGATGTTCGGCTGGACCGAACGCGAGGTTCGCATCCGCCGCGCTGGCGGAAACGGCCCGGGTGCCCAGATTGGTCGCAACGAAAGGAGGAGCCATCATGCAGCTCACCGGAATACACCATCTGACGGCGATCACCGCCAAGGCGTCCCAGAACAAGCGGTTTTATACCGACACGCTGGGCCTGCGCCTGGTCAAGAAGACCGTGAACCAGGACGATACCAGCGCCTATCACCTGTTCTATGCCGACGGGCTCGCCTCGCCCGGCACCGACCTGACCTTCTTTGACTGGCCAGCGGCGCGCGAACGGCGCGGCACCCGCTCGATCAGCCGCACCGGGCTGCGGATCGGCAAGGACAGCTTCGACTTCTGGGCCGGCCGGCTGAACGACGCGGGGCTGACGGTCGGAACCGTGGGTCAGCTCGATGGCCGCACCAGCCTGGATTTCGAGGATCCCGAGGGCCAGCGTTTCCGCCTGACCGAGGACGACAGCACTGCGGCGAACCCCTGGGCGAAATCGCCCGTGCCGGCGGATCACCAGATCCACGGACTGGGGCCGATCACCATCTCGGTTCCCGACCTTGCCCCGACCGAAGCGGTGCTGACCCAGGTCATGGCCATGCGCAGGGCCCGCGACTATGCCAGCCCCGACGGGCAGGGCACCGTCCATGTCTTTGAGATGGGCGCGGGCGGCCCGGCGGCGGAACTGCATGTGGCGGTCCAGCCCGACCTGCCGGTGGCCCGCCAGGGTGCGGGCGGCGTACACCACGTCGCCTTCCGGGTGCCCGATCATCCGACGATCCACCAATGGGCCGAGCGGCTCAAGCAGATGCGGGTGCCGAGTTCGGGCGAGGTCGAGCGCTACTATTTCCGCTCGCTTTACTTCCGCGAACCCGGCGGCAACCTGTTCGAGATCGCGACCGACGATCCGGGATTTGCCGTGGACGAACCGCTGGACGCCCTGGGCGAACGCCTGTCGCTGCCCCCCTTCCTGGAAGGCCGGCGCGACCAGATCGAGGCCGGGCTGAAGCCGCTGGACTGAACGAACGCAGGGCCGCCGGACCGACCGGCGGCCCTATTCCGCGGCCTGGCAGGTCCGGTGCAGCCGTTCGATCTCTGCCGCGACCAGCTTTTGCAGGTGCCACAGGTTGCGGTCGTGGATGCCGAACTCCTCGAGATGGCGGACGGTGTTGAACAGGTATTCCGCGCAGGACCCCACCGGCCCGCAGGCCGGGGCCAGGATGCCCGCCACCTGCTCCAGCGGCAGCCGGCTGAGGATGCGCGGCCCGTGCGGTCCGGCCCAGAACACCATGACCCGGCGTGGCCCCTCGGCCGTGCGGACCCGGATCCAGCGCACCATGTCGCGGTTTTCGCGGAAGCGGATCTCGCGCCGCAGCATGCGGCGGATCTGGTCCAGCCGGTCCTCGGCCCGCACGCGATAGATCACCCCGTCGCAGCGTCCGCCGCGTTCCAGCGCCATCATCAGCCCCATGTGCTGGGGCGAGCCGCGCCAGCGGTGCATCTTGAGGCAGAACGAACGGTGCCAGCCATAGGCGCTGGCGCGGCAATGATCCTCGGCGTCGAAATCGGGCTTCCAGATCAGCGAGCCATAGGCAAAGACCCACAGCGGGTCCGCGCCGCACTGGCGGTCGTAGTCCTGCGCCAGGGCGTCCAGCTCGGCCTCGGTCATCTCGGTCCAGCCGGGTTCGTGGCCAAGGTCCGGTTCCGGGCGCAGGGTCAGGGCGACCAGTTCGGGTGTCAGCGTCATCCGCCGCCGGCCGGGTCCGTGGTCTGCTGGGCGCGTCATCGTCGAATTCGTCCTGGATCGGGTCGTCCGGGGCAGCAGGGCCCCGCCCCCAAAGGGAAGGTCATGCGCGCCCCGGTTTCAACCCTTTTCGCGCGTTTTCGCCCCTCACATTCCTGCGCTGCGGCGGAAACGGTCATTCCCGGCCTTGCGGGGCCCGCATCGGCTGGGGCAGCCTTGAACGCACGGTCTTTCCTGCACGAGGCGCCCATGACCCTTCCCGGCACGCTGACCAACCCGCCGCTGGCCGTGGGACTGGCCGGGCTTCTGGACTGGAGCACGGCCCAGCCCCTGCTGGACCATTTCAAGCTGGCACGACCCTGGACCGGGACCGTGGGCGGCCGGTTCGGCGCGCTGTCCTTCGACGATCTGCGCGCGCAGGGGGTCATCGACCCGCAGGGCTGGCCGCTGGCCGTGCCCGAGGGGGTCGAGGCGGTCTCGACGGTGCTTCTGACGGAACTGCACGCGGGCGCTCAGGACCTGGCCGGGCGCTACCTGCTGACCTGGCGGGGCGAGGGCGAGATCGCGCTGAAGGGCGCCACCGCGCAGGCGCCGCAGGACGGCGGCATCGCCTTCGATTTCCGGCCCGACCCCCAGCGCGCGCTGGGGCTGGACATCACCCGGATCACGCGCGGGCCGATCCGCGACATCCGCGTGGTGCAGCTGGACAACCTGTCCCGCCATCGCGACGGGCAGCTGTTTCGCCGCGAATGGCTGGACCGGGTGCGCAACTATCGCCTGCTGCGCTTCATGGACTGGATGTTCACCAACAACTCGGTCCAGGCGGAATGGGCCGACCGGCCGCGCCCCGAGGATGCCTTCTATACCTGGCGCGGCGCCCCGGTCGAGGTCATGGTCGCGGCGCTGAACGAGGTCGGGGCGGACGGCTGGTTCTGCGTCCCGCACCTGGCCTCGGCCGACTGGCTGCGGCGCTTTGCGACGGTGGTGCGCGACGGGCTGAGCCCGGGGCTGCGCGCCTGGTACGAATATTCGAACGAGATGTGGAACATGCAGTTCGGCCAGACGCAATGGGCCATCGAACAGGCGCGCGGGCTGTGGCCCGCGCAGGGCGACGGGTTCATGCAGCTTTATGCCGCGCGGTCCGTCGCCATGGCCGAGGAACTGGACCGCATCCACGCCGCCGATCCGGGACGCTGCGTCAAGGTGATCTCGACCCACACCCATTGGCTGGGGCTTGAGGGGGCGGCGCTGGACGCCCCGGACTGGCGCGCCGACCATCCGCTGAAGCCCCCGCCCTACCGGCATTTCGACGCCTATGCCGTCTCGGGCTATTTCGACGGCGGCATCGACCGCGCAGAGAACGTGCCCGCGATCCGCGCGTTGCTGGAACAGGGCGAAGCCGCCGCCCGCACGGCGCTGCGCGACCAGATGCTGCACGGCGGCTGGCCCGAAAGCGGGCGGACCATCGCCAGCCTGCGCCAGACCTGGGATTACCACGCCGAGATCGCCCGCCGCCGCGGCCTTGCCCTGGTCATGTACGAGGGCGGCAGTCATATCACGCCCCCGGCCCCGGCGCTGGCCGATCCGGCGCTGGCCGAATTCTACCAGCGTTTCAACTATTCGGCCGAGATGGGGCAGGTCTATACCGCCGCGCTGGACGAATGGGCCGCCGCAGGGGGCAGTCAATTCAACCAATTCGTGGAATGCGACCGGCCCAGCCCCTTCGGTTACTGGGGTCTGCAGCGCCACCTGGGCGACGAAAATCCCCGCTGGGAAGCGGTCGACACCTGGAATCGCGGCCATCAGGGCCAGGACGGCCGGGGCGGGTCGGATTTCGTCGGAGGATACGAAACGGACAATAACTCATCCGGAGGTTGACTGTCGGGCGAGCGAAAACACGCTCGCCCGAATTGTAATATCGTCAACACTCAACTAGTTACGGCAAAAAACATGCTACCGCTTAACCACATGCACCGTATGCACCATGTTCGCGGAATGCGGTAGTTGACCTTTTGGACAGTTCGCCTTCCCTGATGCGTTTTGACGTTACGTCGTTTCGGCAGACAGCCACTTTCGCGCCTGTACAAGGTCATCCTGCGACAGTTCGTGGCCGGCCGGCAGCCTTTGCACCGCAAGATCGGCGCCGCCCTGGCGTAGCGCGCTTTCCAACGCCGGGGCCATGCGCCCGAACATGTCGCGCGCGCCCGTCAGCATCAGCACGTGGCTGCCCGCAAGCGCGTCGGGGGCAAGCTCGGGCGGGGCCTCCAGCGCCTGGACGGCACGCAGCAGAATCGCCCGTCCGATCACGCCGGGATGCAGTTGCAGGATCGCACCCAGAAGATTCGCGCCGTTGGAATAGCCCAGAAAGACCAGCCGCTGCCGGTCCAGCCCATAGGCCCGCACCGCCTCGTCGATGAAGGCGGCAAAGGCCTCGGCCTCGGCACGGATGTCGGCCTGGTCATAGGTCACCGCGTCGAAGCGGCGGAACCAGCGGTTGATCCCCTCCTCGGTCGAGCGGCCGCGCACACCCAGGGCCGTGGCGCGGGGCGCCAGTCGGGCGGCAAGCGGCATCAGGTCCGATTCGTTGCCGCCGGTCCCGTGCAGCAGGACGATGGTGCTGCCGTCGGGATCGTCGGGCCGGTGAAAGCGGTGGATGAAGTGAAGTTCGCGCATCGGGGTCCTTTCCTCGCCCGGCAGAGCGAATTGCGGCAGCATCACGCGCAGATCCCGCGCGCGCGCTGCGTCATGGGGCGGGACGAACAGCGTCCGGCCCAGGTCCTCGGGCGCCTCGTCCAGGGTGAACCCGGGCCCGTCGGTCGCATATTCCAGCAGCGTGCCGGCCGGTTCGCGGACATAGAGCGACCGGAAATACCTGCGGTCGTGGACATGGGTCACGTCGCTGCCCGCCAGGGCGGACTGCATGGCATCGACCGCATCCGCGTCCGGGGCGCGGAACGCCACATGGTCCAGGACGCCGGTGCCCGGAATGCCGGGGAAAAAGCCGCCGGCATCGCGGATATCGACGGCATCGCTGTCCGAAACCAGCCGCGTGATCGCCCCGTGCACCCCTTCGATGCGATAGCCGAAGCGGGCCAGGAAGGCGGCGGTCCCGGCGGGGTCCTCGCTCCAGACCGTGACGCCGCGCAGTCGGGTCGGCGCGACCGGATCGGCCAGCGGCGCGGCGGCGGGCAGGTCCGCGCCCACCAGCTTGACGATCACCCCGTCGGGGTCCTTCAGGCGCAGGACCGTCTCGCCCATCTCGCGGCTGGGGCCTTCGACGGGGATATGGGCGGACATCGCGCGGGTCAGCCAGTCGCCGATGCTTGCGGGCGGCACGGCCAGGGCGATCTCGGTCACCTGGCCATGGCCCACGCGGCCCGGCGCGCCATCCTCCCAGACCAGGAAGGTGACGAGCGAGCCGGGCGAGCCCAGCGCGTCGCCATAGAACAGGTGCAGCTGCTCGGCATCCTCGAAGCCGGCCGTGCGCTTGACCAGGCGAAGGCCCAGGAAGCCGGCGTAGAAATCGACATTGGCCTGGACCCGGCGGGTGATGCCGGTGACGTGATGGATGCCGCTGGGCATGGCTTGCTCCTTATTCGCCCTCTTCGCGGGCCAGGACGCGTTGCACGGCGGGGTCCGCCGCGATCCGGTCGTGCAGGGCCTGGACGTTCGGCCAGGCCTGGATCCCCTCGGGCAGCAGGTTCGCGGCCCAGCGGATCATGGGGAAGGCATAGGCATCGACGACCGAGCGGCGGCCCAGGATGAAGTCGCGCCCGTCCAGCTGCGCGTCCAGCAGCTTCAGCCGCTTGCGCACCAGCTTGCGCCCGGCCTCTTGCACTGCGTCGCGGGCGGCGGGGTCGGCGCTGGTCGTATAGCGCTGAGGCATGAAGATCGGGTAGAAGCTGGGGTGCAGGTCGCCGGTGAAGAAGCTGGACCAGCGGTCAAGTTCGGCCGCGGCCCGCGCATCGTCGCCGCCCGCCAGATCGGCCTGCGGGTGCTTGCGGGCCAGATAGTGCAGGATCGCGCCGCATTGGGTCAGGGTCCAGCCGTCGTCCTCGATCAGGACGGGCACTGCGCCGGCGGGGTTGGCGGCCAGCAGGTCGCGGTCGCCGAATTCGACCGCCTGTTCCTCATAGGGCGCGCCGATCCATTCCAGCACGACATGGGGCGCAAGCGAACAGGCGCCGGTGTGGTAAATCAGCTTGGGCATGGGATCCTTCCTCCGTCACGCGTCCAACATAGCCGGCCGCCGCGTTTTCCCAAGCGCGTGGCGCGGGAACGCGGCGTTCGGCCAAGGCGAACGCATGGAGGGCGGAGCGGTTCAGCCGCCGTGGGCGCCGCGTGCAAGGTCGGCGACGAAATCCAGCACCTCGGGCACTGGCCGGCCTTCGCCGATCTGCTTGACGATGGCGCTGCCGACGACGCAGCCATCGGCCACGCCCGCCACCGCCTGCGCCGCATCGGGGGTCGAGATGCCGAAGCCCACCACGACGGGCAGGCCGGCCGCCGCGCGGATGCGGGCAACCTCGGGCGCGACCTCGGCCGCGTCGGCCGCCGGGCCGCCGGTGATGCCGGTGACGCTGACGTAATAGACGAAGCCGCTGGTGTTCTTCACCACCGCCGGCAGGCGGCGGTCGTCGGTCGTGGGCGTCGCCAGCCGGATGAAGTTGATGCCGGCCTCGCGCGCGGGAAGGCACAGCTCGGCGTCCTCCTCGGGCGGAAGGTCGACGACGATCAGCCCGTCGATCCCCGCCTCCGACGCCTCGGCCAGAAAGCGGGTCACCCCGCCGTCGCGGGCATAGATCGGGTTGTAATAGCCCATCAGCACGATGGGCGTGCGCCGGTCCTCGGCGCGGAACGCCCGCACCATGTCCAGCACGCGGCTGACGCTGCCGCCCGCCGCCAGCGCGCGCTGGCCGGCGGCCTGGATCGTGGCACCGTCCGCCATCGGGTCGGTGAAGGGCATCCCCAGTTCGATGATGTCAACCCCAGCGCCCGGCAGGCCGCGCATGATCTGCAGCGCGGTGTCATAGTCCGGGTCGCAGCCCATCATGTAGGCGACAAAGGCCTTGCCGCCGGTCTCGGCCAGCCGCGCGAAGGTGTCGTCGATTCTGCTCATGCGCCCCGTCCCCCTGATGGTCGGCCAAAGCCCTATCGCGGGACAGGGGGCAAGATCAACGCCCGGCACTGGACTTGCGCGTCACCGGCCCATAAAAGGCGCGCAAATCCGGGCAAAAAGGGGTGCATCATGGGCTTTCGCATGGGGATCGTCGGCTTGCCGAACGTGGGCAAGTCGACGCTGTTCAACGCGCTGACGAAAACCGCCGCCGCCCAGGCCGCGAATTTCCCGTTCTGCACCATCGAACCCAACGTGGGCGAGGTCGCGGTGCCCGACCCGCGCCTGGACACCTTGGCCCAGATCGCCGGGTCCAAGCAGATCATCCCGACCCGCATCACCTTCGTGGACATCGCCGGCCTGGTCAAAGGCGCCAGCAAGGGCGAGGGCCTGGGCAACCAGTTCCTGGCCAACATCCGCGAGGTGGACGCCATCGCCCATGTGCTGCGCTGCTTCGAGGACGGCGACGTCACCCATGTCGAGGGCCGCGTCGATCCCATCGCCGACGCCGAGACCATCGAGACCGAATTGATGATCGCCGACCTGGAGTCGGTCGAGCGCCGGCTGGCCAACATCGCCCGCAAGCTGAAGGGCGGCGACAAGGACGCGCTGGCGCAGGAAAAACTGCTGAAGGCCGCGCAGGCGGCGCTGGAATCGGGCAAGCCCGCCCGCACCGTCGCGGTGGCCGAGGACGAGCGCCGCGCCTGGGACATGCTGCAGCTTTTGACCGCCAAGCCCGTCCTGTTCGTCTGCAACGTCGAGGAGGACAAGGCCGCGACCGGCAACGCCCAGTCCGACCGCGTGGCCGAGATGGCGCAGGCGCAGGGCGCCGGCCATGTGGTGATTTCCGCCAAGATCGAGGAGGAGATCAGCCAGCTGCCCCCCGAGGAGGCCGCCATGTTCCTTGAGGAGATGGGCCTGCACGAAGCGGGCCTGGATCGCCTGATCCGCGAGGGCTACAAGCTTCTGGGGCTTGAGACCTATTTCACCGTCGGCCCCAAGGAGGCCCGCGCCTGGACCATCCACAAGGGCACGCTGGCCCCGGCCGCGGCGGGCGTCATCCACGGCGATTTCGAACGCGGCTTCATCCGCGCCGAAACCGTCGCCTATGACGATTACGTTACCTACAAGGGCGAGGCCGGCGCGCGCGAGGCCGGCAAGTTCCGGGTCGAGGGCAAGTCCTATGTCGTCAAGGACGGCGACGTGCTGCACTTCCTGTTCAACGCCTGATCCAGCGCCTGCAGGGCTTTTTTCCCGGCGCCCCGGCGAGTTTCGCCGCGGGCGCCGCCGTCATTCCGCAAGACTTAAGTTTGATTGGTGTTGTGCCGGAATGTGCATAGTATCCCGCCAACGGGAGGAAAAAATACCATGAAAGCAGCCGTGCCCTTGCTGGCATTCGCCACGTTCTTTGCCACAGCCGCCCTGGCCCAGGACAAGCCGAACGTCGAAGCCGTCAATACCGATGGCGTCCGCTGGTTCAACTCGGACGAGACGCCCACCTACAAGATCGCCGAGGACGGCACGATCGACTGGCCGACGTTTTCGGGCTATCGCCGCTATCACGCGGAATGCCACGTCTGCCACGGCCCCGACGGCGAGGGGTCGAGCTATGCCCCCGCGCTGAAGAACTCGGCCCTGCGCATGGACTATTACGACTTCTATGCGGTGGTCGCGGACGGGCGCCAGAAGGTGGGCCAGGCCGAAAACCAGGTGATGCCGGCCTTTGGCGCGAACCCGAACGTCATGTGCTATCTGGACGACATCTATACCTATCTGCGCGCCCGCGGCACCGACGCCGTGCCGCGCGGCCGGCCCGCCAAGAAAGAGGCCAAGTCCGAAGCCTATGCCGAGGCCGAGAAAAGCTGCATGGGGGGCAGTTGATGCGCCCTGCCCTTGCGGCGGTGGTGATGCTGGCGCTGGCCCCGCTTGCGGCCCCGGCGGCGCGGGCGCAGGTGGCGGACCTGGTCGATCACACCGCCTTCCGGGTCTGCGCGGACCCGGCGAACCTGCCGCTGTCGTCGCAGGACGGCACCGGGTTCGAAAACCGCATCGCTGACCTTTTTGCGGCCAAGCTGGGTGTGCCGGTGCAATACACCTGGTTCCCGCAGGTCATCGGCTTTGTGCGCCAGACGCTGGGCGCGGGCAAATGCGACGTGGTGATCGGCTTTGCCCAGGGCGACGAGCTGGTCCTGAACACGAACCACTACTATACCTCGACCCATGTGCTGGTGGTGCGGGCGGATGGCGATCTGACGGGGGTCGATCACCTGTCGGACCCCGCGCTCAAGGGGCGCAAGATCGGCGTGGTGGCGGGCGCGCCGCCCGCGACCCATGTGGCCCGCCTGGGGCTGATGAAGGATGCCAAGCCCTATGACCTGATGACCGACCGCCGGGTGGAAAACCCCGCCGGCGACATGCTGCACGATGTCGAGACCGGGGCGACCGACGCCGCGCTGATGTGGGGACCGATCGCGGGGCCTCTGGCCAAGGACAACCCCAAGCTCAAGGTCATCCCGCTGCTCAGGGAAACGACGACGCCGCGGCTGTTCTTTCGCATCACCATGGGCGTCCGGCCTGGCGAGGATGTCTGGAAGCGCGAGTTGAACAGCATGATCCGGCGCAACCAGGGTGAAATCGACGCCATCCTGCGCGATGCCGGCGTGCCGCTGGTGGACGATTACGGCAAGCAGCTGAAACCCGTCGCGCCCTGAGGCTTACGGGGCCTTACGGGCGGCCGATGAACTGGCCGAAGGCGCGCGGCCCCTCGGGCATGTCCAGCGTCTCGACCACCGCCATGCCGGCGGGGTCGATCGCCTGCACCGTGTCGGAAAACCAGTTGGCGACCAGAATGCGGTTCCCGTCCGCCGTGGCGGCGATGCCTTCGGGGTATTCGTCCGTCTCGATCCGGCCAAGGACGGACAGGCTGGCTTCGTCGAACACCGTGACGCTGGCGTCGTACTGGTTCGTGACAAAGCCCCGCCCGGCCGCAAAGGCCACGGCATAGGGCCGCTCGCCCGTGGCGATGGTCGCGACGACCCGGTCGGCTTCCAGGTCGATCACGCTGACGCTGTCGGACAGGACATTGGTGACAAAGGCCCGGCCGCCCCGAAGGGTGACGCCGAAGGGGTGATGGCCGACCGCGACCCGCACCACGCCCCCCGGCCGGATGATCGTCACGCTGTCCGCGTCGCGGTCGGCGGTGACGATGACCCCCCGCCCCGCCGCGACGCCCGAGGGCGTGGCCCCGGTCGCCCAGCGGCGCAGCGCGCGGCCGTCCGCCGGGTCGATCTCGCGCAGGGCGCCGCCCCAATCCGTCACCAGGGCGTGCCCGCTGGCCGGGTCCACCGCCAGGCCGAAGGGCGCCCCGCCCAGCCCATGCGCGGCCTGTTCGCGGCCGGACAGGTCCAGCACATGCAGCCGCCCATCCTCGACCGAGATCGCCATGATCCGCCCGCGCGGCCCGTCGACGGCCACGGCCGCCGGCTTGCCCGGCAGCGGCACCGAACCGATCAGCCGCATCCCGTCGGTGTCGATCAGGCTGAGCATCCCCGCGTTCTGCGAGGTGACGGCCGCGATGTCGGCCAGGCCGGGCGTTCCCAGCAGCAGGGCCAGGGCAGCGGCCCGGCACCCCGCCGCCAGTCCGCTCATTCCGCCTTGCCGAAACGTTCGACCAGCGCGTCGATGCCCTTCTGGTGCGCCGCCTCGACCGAGGCCGCCGAGGCTTCGTCGTTCTGGTCGGCGGGCGGGTTGTTGTTGGGATAGGCCCGATAGAACGCGCCCTTCCAGTCCAGCAGCGTCTTGCCGCCCTGGTCCTTCAGCGTGATGTGCGAGGCATAGTTGGTCGCCTTGACGGCCTCGAGATTGTCCTCGGTGAAGCGGACCGAAATGGCGTGGCGTTCGTCGTCGCGCTTCAGCAGCTCCTCGTGCAGGACCTGGCCGTCCTCCATGGTGCGCACGCGGGTCGCGCCCTTGTCGTTGCCGGTCGCCTCGACCTTGGCGACGCCGGGATACCAGCTCATGTCCGTGAAATCGCCGACGACGGCCCAGACCTCGTCGGGAGATGCGTTCAGCGTCACGCTTTGATCGGTTTTCAGCCGCGAGGGGCCGTGCGCCTCGGCCGCCCCCGTCATGGCGGCCAGCCCCACCGCCAAGGCCATCGCAAGCTGTCGCATCGTGCAGTCCTTCCTGTTCCATTTGACAGGGCCGAGATGAAACCCCCGGCGGGCCCGGGACAATCATCCTTAGGTATGGCTTTGGAAAGGAAGCTTATTATTTATCTTTTATTAGGGGATAATCCTTTGCGAACAAGGCGGGTCGTGCATCATCCGGTATGGGAGGAGATGACAATGCACCAGATCCGCTGGCCCGCCTTGGCGGGGCTTCTTCTTTGCACGGCCACCGCCATGCCCGCCTGGGCCGAGGTGGAATACCGCGCCGCCGTGCTGCGCGTCGATGCGCCCGCAGGGCCGCTGCCGATCTCGCGGCTGGACCTCAAGCCCGACGACCTGGGCTTTGCGGGGGCCGAACTCGGCACCGCCGACAATGCCACCACCGGCAGCTTCATGGGGCAAAGCTTCACGACCCAGACCGTCGCCGCCACGCCCGACACGGCCGAGGCCGAGTTGACGAAGCTGCTGGACGCGGGCGTGCCCTATATCGTGGTCATGGCCGATGCGCCGACCGTCGTGCGGCTGGCCGATCTGGCGGGCGACCGGGCGCTGATCTTCAATGCGACCGCGACCGACGACAGCCTGCGGGCGGCCGACTGCCGGGCGAACCTGCTGCATGTGGCCCCGTCCGATGCGATGCTGGCGGATGCGCTGGCGCAATACCTGGTCTGGAAGAAATGGACCGACTGGTTCCTGATCGAAGGCAGCCACCCCGAGGATCAGGCCCTGGCCGCCGCCTATCGCCGCGCCGCCGAGAAGTTCGGCGCCCGGATCGTCGAGGAGCGCGTCTATGAGGACACCGGCGGCGCCCGGCGCACCGACAGCGGCCATGTCCAGGTGCAAAAGCAGATGCCGGTCTTTACCCAGCGCGCCGCCGATCATGACGTCGTGGTCGCCGCCGACCGGGCCGGGGTCTTTGCCGACTGGCTGCCCTATCACACCTGGGACGCGCGGCCGGTGACGGGCTCGGCCGGGCTGGTCCCGGAAAGCTGGCATCCCGCGCAAGAGGCCTGGGGCGGCACCCAGTTCCAGAGCCGTTTCGAGAAACTGGCGAACCGCCCCGCCCGGCCCGAGGATTACCAGGTCTGGATGGCGCTGCGCGTCATCGGCGAGGCCGCGACCCGCACCAAGGGCGGCGACGACAAGGCCGTGCATGACTTCATCCTGTCACCGAACTTCGACCTGGCCGCGTTCAAGGGACAAAAGCTCAGCTTCCGCGACTGGGACGGGCAGCTGCGCCAACCCGTGCTGCTGGCGGCCGATCGGGTCGTCGCCTCGGTCAGCCCGCAGGACGAATTCCTGCACCAGGTCAGCCAGCTGGACACGCTGGGCATCGACCGGACCGAATCCGAATGCCGACGTCAACAGGGAGGTAAGGAATGAGAACTGCCGTTCTGGGCTGCCTGGCCGCGCTGTGCGCCGGTCCGGCCCTGGCCGACAAGATCTTCGTGTCGAACGAAAAAGGCAACACGATCAGCGTTCTGGATGCCACCAGCCTTGAGGTGATCCACACCATCGAAGGCATGCAGCGGCCGCGCGGCATCACCGCCTCGCCCGATGGCAAGCACATCTATGTCTGCGCCTCGGACGACAACCTGGTCAGGGTCTACGACGCCGCCACCTATGAGGAACTGCCCTCGCTGCCGTCCGGACCGGACCCCGAACTGTTCGTGCTGCACCCGTCCGGGAACCCGCTGTTCATCGCGAATGAGGACGACAACATCGTCACCGTGGTCGACGTGAACACCCGCCAGGTCCTGGCCGAGGTTCCCGTGGGGGTCGAGCCCGAGGGCATGGGCGTCAGCCCGGACGGCAAGATCGTGGTCAATACGTCCGAAACGACGAACATGGCCCATATGATCGACACCTCGAGCTATGAGATCGTGGCGAACGTGCTGGTCGACTCGCGCCCCCGCTTTGCCGAATACACGCCGGACGGCAAATTGCTGTTCGTCACGGCCGAGATCGGCGGCACGGTCAGCGTGATCGACACCGCCACGAACGAGGTCACGAAGAAGATCACCTTCGAGGTGCCGGGCGTGCTGCCCGAGGCGCTGCAGCCCGTGGGCTTGCGGGTGACGGCGGACGGGACCAAGGCCTATGTGGCGCTTGGGCCGGCGAACCGGGTGGCGGTGCTGGATCTGGCCAGCCTCGAGGTCAAGGATTACCTGCTGGTGGGGCAGCGGGTCTGGCAGCTGGCCTTCTCGCCCGACGGCAAGTTCCTCTACACGACGAACGGCAATTCCAACGACATCTCGGTCATCGACACGGCGACCGACGAGGTGACCGTCTCGGTCCCGGTGGGCGAACAGCCCTGGGGGGTCGTTGCGGTGAAATCCGACTGAAGGGAGGCGAAGATGAAGGCATGGATCCTGGCCGCGGCGCTGATGGCCGCAGGCACGGCGGGGGCGCAGCAGTTCGATTACGGCTTTGCGGGGCTGATGGGCAAGGCGAACCGGGTCGAACTGGCGCCGCTGACGCTGGGCTCGGGCAAGCCGGTGGCGGAAAAGCCCTATGACCTGAAATCGGGCGCCTATTACAAGATGAAGATCGTGGCCGACGGCTCGGCGGAACTGGCGCTGTCGGGCGGCGATTTCTTCCGCGCCGTCTGGATCAACGAGATCGTCATCAACAACATCGAGGTGCGCCCCATGGGCGTCCATTCGCTGGAATTCGACGCCGCCGGCGAGGCCGAGATCAGCTTCATCGCGATCACGCCCGGCACCTTCGAACTGGCCATTCCCGGATCGCACGGGGACAGCCAGAAAGCCGTCTTCAACATCCGCTGACCCAGGGAGAGACCATGAAACGCATCCTGCTTGCCTCGACGCTGATCGCCTTCGGCGCCCCGGCCTTTGCCGACACCGATCCGACCGCCGACCAGGTCGCCAAGATCGACGAGGCGCTGGCCGCCATGACCTGCGAGGTCGATGCCGACAATATCGACGTCGAGAACGACGGCAGCTTCGATCTGGACGACGTGATCTGCGCTGATGGGCAATATGACATCAAGCTGAACGCCGATTTCACCGAAAAAGAGCGGCGCAAGGAATGATCCTGCCCACGGGCGCGGGGGACCTTCCCCCCGCGCTTGACATCCAGGGCGTGAGCCACCGCTTTGGCACCGTCGAGGCGCTGCGCGACGTCAGCTTCACGGTCCGGCCGGGCAGCTTCTGCGCGCTGCTGGGGATCAACGGCGCGGGAAAGACCACGCTGTTCTCGCTGGTCACGCGGCTTTACGATTCGACCTCGGGCCGGATCGCCGTGGCGGGCTTCGACGCTCGGCGCCAGCCCGGCCGGGCGCTGTCGCGGCTGGGCGTGGTGTTCCAGTCCCGCGCCCTGGACAGCGACCTGACGCTGCGCCAGAACCTGGCCTATCACGCGGCGCTGCACGGCATCCGCCGCCGCGACGCCCTGCCCCGCATCGCCGAGGTGCTGGCGCTGGTCGACCTGTCCGACAAGGCCGGCGCCCGCGCCTCGACCCTGTCGGGCGGCCAGCAGCGCCGGGCCGAGATCGCCCGCGCCCTGCTGCACCGCCCCCAGCTTTTGCTGCTGGACGAGGCGACGGCGGGCCTGGACCTGCGCGCCCGGGCCGAGGTGCTGGCCCTGACCCGCCGCCTGATCGCCGAGGAGGGCGTCTCGGCGCTTTGGGCCACGCATATCTTCGACGAGATCACGCCGCAGGATCATGTCGTGCTGCTGCATCGCGGCCGGGTGCTGGCCGACGCGCCCGCCGCCGAGCTGATGGACGGGGACACCCTGCCCGCCGCCTTCCTGCGCCTGACCGGCACCGATGCGGAGATCCTGGCATGAAGGGCTGGACCACTGCCTTCGGCGGCATCGTGCGGCGCGAGTTCCTGCGCTTTACCCGCCAGCGGGAACGGTTCCTGGCCGCGCTGGTCCGGCCGCTGGTCTGGCTGTTCATCTTTGCGGCCGGCTTCCGCTCGGTCCTGGGGCTCTCGATCACGCCGCCCTATCGCACCTATGTCCTTTACGAGGTCTATGTCACCCCCGGCCTGTGCGGCATGATCCTGCTGTTTTCCGGGATGCAGTCGTCGCTGTCGATGGTCTACGACCGTGAGACGGGGGCCATGCGCAGCCTGCTGGTCAGCCCCTATCCGCGCTGGTTCCTGCTGGGGTCCAAGCTGGTCGCCTCGGTCATGGTGGCGGTGATGCAGGTCTATGCCTTCCTGCTGATCGCCTGGCTCTGGGGCATCCGCCCGCCGTGGCACGGCTATCTGACGGTGCTGCCGGCGCTGGTGCTGGCGGGGGTGATGCTGGGGTCCCTGGGCTTGCTGATCTCCTCGGCGATCCGGCAGCTTGAGAATTTCGCCGGGGTGATGAACTTCGTCATCTTCCCGATGTTCTTTGCCTCGACCGCGCTTTATCCGCTGTGGCGGATGCGCGAATCCAGCACGCTTCTGCACGACATCTGCGCGCTGAACCCGTTCACCCATGCGGTCGAACTGATCCGCTTCGCGCTTTACGGCCAAGTCGAGCCGGTGTCGCTGGCCGTCACGCTGGGCTGCATCCTGGTCTTTTTCGGGGGGACCGTCTTCATGTATGATCCGGCCAAGGGCCTGTGGCGCGGCCGCAAGGGAGGGGTGTGACGATGCGCAGCATTCTGTCGGGGGTGATCCTGTCGGCCTTGGCCGTCACGGCAGGCCATGCGGCGGGCCCGGTCGATCCCGACTGGCCCTGCGTCCAGCGCCGCCAGCCCGCGCTGTCGGTCGGCCAGATCTGGGGCGGCCCGCCGCCCGACGACGCCGCGCAGGCGCATATCGAGGATCCGGACGTGCAGCAGCTGGCCCAGGTCATCGCGCTGCGCCGCACCCCCTTGCCCGAGGCCGAGGGCCTGGTGCGCGACTTTGCCGGCGCCCATGACGCATCGGCGCTGGTCGGGCTGTTCCTGGCGGCCTTTGACCACATCCAGCACCAGCGCAACCGCGTCATGGAGGGCATCACCCGCTATGCCCACAAGCAGGAGGCGCTGGAGGTCCGGATCGAGGACCTGCGCCATGAATTCGCGCGGCTCGATCAGGCCGAGCCCAAGGATTTCGACGCGCTCGACAAGATCGAGGAACAGATCGACTGGTCCACCCGCATCTTCCAGGACCGCCAGCAGTCGCTGACCTATGTCTGCGAAACGCCGGTGGTGCTGGAACAGCGCGCCTTTGCCCTGGGCCGGATCATCGCGGCCCAGGTGCCGCGCTGACCGCTTGGCCGCCCGCCTTCCGCCCCGGCCGAGCCGCATGACCTGCCGTCCCAGCCTGCGGTTCCGGCTGTGGCTGGGCGCCCTGCTGCTGGCGGGGCTGGCGGTGACGGCGGCGGGGCTGGCCGCCTGGGGCCTGATCCGCACCCAGGCCCATGCGATCGAGGCGATGGCCGCGCAGAACCGGATCGAGGCCTATGGCGCGCTGTCGGCCCGGCTGAACGAATGGCTGCTGGCCTGGGTCGGCGCGCCGGGGATGGTCCCGGGCATGCCCGGTCCCGACAGCCGGCCCGTGGTCCAGGCGCTGGACCGGCTGGACCGGCTGCTGGCCGAGGATGTGAAGGCTGCCCCCGATCCGACCGAAGCCACCGTCCGCGCCCGGCAAAGCATGACCCCGGCCCGGCTGCGCGGCCTGTTCAACCAGTTGGAAAGCACCTTTCGCACCACCCCGCCCGACACGCCCGCCGGACAGGCGGCGCTGGCCTTTCACGCCGCCCAGGCGCCCGGCGCCATCGCCCGGCAGATCGACCACGAAATGCATCGCCGCGAAGCCGCCCTTGTCGCCATGCAATCCTTGCGCCGCCCGCTGCTGACCGGGGCGGCGCTGGTCGCGCTGGCCGCGCCCCTTGTATTGGCCGCGCTGTACCTGCTGGTGCTGGGCCCGCTGTTCCGCCGGCTGCGGCAAGGCACCGCCTTTGCCGCGACGCTCTCGGCCGCCGACCTTCCGCACGGGGCGGGCGGGCACGACGAACTGGGGCTGATGTTCGCCCGCCTGCGCCAGATGGCGGCGCGCATCGACCGCCGCCGCGCCCGGCTGGAGGCGGCGATCGAGGAGCGCACCGCGGCGCTTTCCGCCGCGAACGACCGGCTGGCGCTGATCGACCGCAACCGGCGCCGCTTTTTCGCCGATGTCGGCCACGAGCTGCGCACCCCCCTGACCGTCATCATTGGCGAGGCGGAACTGGGCGAGGCCCATCCCGACCCCGAAGCCCGCGCCGCCTTCCAGACCATCGGCGCCCGCGCCGCCCGCCTGTTCCGCCGGATCGAGGACATGCTGCGCATCGCCCGGTCCGAAAGCGGCCGGCTGGAGCTGGCGGCCGAGCGCGTGGACCTGGGCGCGGCGGTTCGGGGGGCGCTGGCCGACCTTGCCCCGGCGCTGAAGCGGGCGGGCGTCTCGGCGCAGGTCGACCTGCCCCCGCTCGCCGTGCAGGGCGATCCCGACTGGCTGCGCCAGGTCTTTGCCGGCCTGTTCGAGAACGCCGCGAAATACGCCGGCCGGGGCGCCGAGGTCACGGTCTCGGCCCGGGCCGACGGGGGGATGGCCCTGGTCCGGGTCGCCGACACCGGACGCGGCCTGCCCGAGGGCCTGGGCGCGGCGGTGCTGGACCGCTTTACCCGCGACGCCCAGGCGGATCAGGGCGGCGGCTTCGGCGTGGGCCTTGCCCTGGCGCGCTGGGTCGTGGAAACCTTGGGCGGCAGCCTGGTGCTGGCGCCCTCGGCCACGGGCCTTGCGCTGGACCTGCGGCTGCCCCTTTGGGAGGAGGAGTGATGGCGCATATCCTTGTGGTCGAGGACGATCCCGACATCGCCTCGCTGCTGTCGCGGGGCCTGGGCGCGGCGGGGCACCGCGTCGACTGGGCCGACACGGTCGAGGCGGCCGCCGACCGCATCGCGGCCGCCAGCTTCGACGCGGCGATCATCGACATGATGCTGGGCGACGACAGCGGCGCAAGCCTGCTGGCCGACCTGCGCGCGCAGGGCAACCGGATGCCCGCGATCATGCTGTCGGCCTTGGCCCGCGTCGAGGACCGGGCCGAGGGGCTCGAGGCCGGGGCGCAGGATTATGTGGTCAAGCCCTTCCAGCTGTCCGAACTGCTGGCCCGGCTTGAGGTGCAGCTGCACCGCGCGGCCCCCCGGCAGGGGCCGATCGCCCTGGGCCGGCTGGTCTATGACCCCGACACCCGCGCCGCCTCGGCCCTGGGCGGCACCGGCCGCGCGGTCGTCATGACCGAACGCGAGGGCGAGCTGCTGGCCTATCTGATGGCGCGCCCGGGCCAGGTCCTGACCCGGGGCGAACTGTTCGACGCACTCTGGGCCCAGCACGGCGGATCGACCGACAATGTGGTCGACGTCTATCTGGGCTATATCCGGCGCAAGCTGGACAATTTCACACCCTATGGGCTGGCGCTGCGCACCCTGCGCCGGCGCGGCTTTGTCCTGACGCAGGAGATTTCGGAATGAAGGCACCTGTCCTGGCCCTGCTTCTGGGGCTGGCTTTCCCCTTGTCCGCCCTGGCGGGCGGGCTGACCGACCTTCTGATGGCGCCGGGCCTGCTGACCCAGGCCCCGGCGGGGGCGGATGGCGCGATCCTGCGCTATGCCCATGAACGCCGGCTGCCCGCGCCGCGGCAGGCGGACCCTTCGGCGCAGGCGGCGGGGGGCATCCTGCCCACGCGGCCGGTCGAGCGCGGCCAGGCGGTGCTGTCCCTGTCCCAGGACGACAGCCTGCTGGCGCTGAGCCTGTCGGACGACAAGACGCCCGCACATGTGGTGGCCGAGTTCCCGCGCTCGGGTCCCAATCCCATCCTGCTGTTCTTTCTGGAAAACGTGGTGCGCAGCATGGCGACGCAGACCGGCGGCAGCCCCTATTACATCCGCAACCGGATCCGCGACAGCCTGGTGGCCTTGCCCGCCGGGACGGCGCGGGACGGCGTGGCCGAGGTCGCGCTGCAGCCCTTCGCCGGCGACCCCAACGCGCCGCGCATGGGCGAATTCGCCAAGCTGCGGCTGGCGATCCGCTATGACCCCGCCCGGCCCGGCGCCCTGGTCGGGCTGGACGCCGATACCGGCGATGCCGGCGGCTATCACGAGACCCTCGGCCTGATCGCGGAGAAATGACGATGCGTTCCCAAGCCCTTGCCCTGGCCCTGGTGACCTTCGGCGGGACCGCCGCCGCCCAGCCGCCGGCGGTCAACGACTATCCGACCGACGCCCGGGCCGAATACGTCTTTGCCTGCATGGCGACCAACGGCCAGACCCAGGACGCGCTGCGGCGCTGTTCCTGTTCGATCGACGCCATCGCCTCGATCCTGCCCTATGACCGCTATGTCTCGGCCGAGACGGTGCTGCGGATGCGCCAGGGCGCGGGCGAGCGCGCCGCCATGTTCCGCGGCGGCACGCCCGCGACCAGCGCCATCCTGGCCGACCTGCGCCGCGCCCAGGCCGAGGCCGAGATGCTGTGTTTCTGACCCCCCGGCCAAGGCCGGACATGAAAAAGGCTGCCCCTAGGGGCAGCCTTTCGTCTTGCAGGGATTGCGCCGATCAGTCGGGCAGCTTGAACATCGTCAGCTGGCCGCCCAGGGCGGTATAATCCGACAGGGCCGCATAGCCGCCCACGGCGCCCAGGCCGTCGTTGGCATTGGTCAGGCCCGCCGCAAGGCCGATGCCGGCCCAGCCGCCGATCCCGGACAGCACGCCCACATACTGCTTGCCGCCGTGTTCATAGGTGAAGACGTTGCCGATGATGCCCGAGGGGGTCTTGAACCTGTAAAGCTCCTTGCCCGTCTCGGCGTCCACCGCCTTCAGATAGCCTTCCAGCGTGCCATAGAACACGATATCGCCCGCCGTCGCCATGGCGCCCGACCAGACCGAGAACTGCTCGGGGAGCGACCACTTGATCTTGCCCTCGACCGCGTCCCAGGCAATGAAGTTGCCCATGCCGCCGTGGCTGTCGGGGGCCGGGAACATGGACAGGGTCGCGCCGACATAGGGCTGGCCCGCCGCATAGCTGACGCGGAACGGTTCATAGTCCATGCAGACGTGGTTCGTCGGCACATAGAACAGGCCGGTCTTGGGCGAGTAGGTCGAGGGCTGCTGGTCCTTGGACCCCAGCGCCGCCGGGCAGACGCCGGTGGTGTTCACGTCCTCGCCGTTCTGTTCGGTCGAATATTCGGCGACCACCTGCGGCCGGCCGTACTGGTCCGAATTCGGGTCCATCTCGACATGCGTGGCCCAGTTGACGGCGGGGTCGTATTTCTCGGCCACCAGCAGCTCGCCCGTCTCGCGGTCCAGCGTATAGCCGAAGCCGTTGCGGTCGAAGTTGACCAGCAGCTTGCGCATCTTGCCGTCGATTTCCTTGTCGACCAGCAGGTTTTCGTTCACGCCGTCAAAGTCCCATTCGTCATGCGGCGTCTTCTGGTAGAACCACTTGGCCATGCCGGTGTCGGGATCGCGGGCCATGATCGTCATCGACCAGCGGTTGTCGCCCGGACGCTGGCTGGGGTTCCAGGTCGAGGGGTTACCGGTGCCGTAATAGATCAGGTTCAGCTCGGGGTCATAGGTGGTCCAGCCCCAGGTGGTGCCGCCGCCGATCTTCCACTGGTCGCCTTCCCAGGTCTTGAGCGAGCTGTCCTTGCCGATGGGCTTGCCCAGATGCGTGGTCTTTTCGGGATCGACCAGCATTTCTTCGTCCGGGCCGGTCGAATAGGCGCGCCAGACCATCTTGCCGTCGGCGATGTTGTAGGCGGTCAGGTGGCCGCGGACGCCGTATTCGCCGCCCGAGATGCCGACGATGACCTTGTCCCGGATCACGGTGACGGTGGCGGTGTTCGTCTCGCCCTTGGCGGGATCGCCGTTCACGACCGACCATTTCACCTTGCCGGTCTTGGCATCCAGCGCCACCAGCGTGGTGTCGGCCTGGTGCAGGAAGATGGTGTCATCGGCATAGGCCAGGCCACGATAGACGGTGTCGCAGCACATCACGCCGATCACGTCCGGGTTCTGTTCCGGGTGATAGCGCCACAGGATCTTGCCGTCGTTGTTCAGGTCCAGCGCGTAGACGATGTTCGGGAAGGGCGTGTGCAGATACATCACGTCGCCGATCACCAGCGGCGAGCCCTCGTGCCCGCGCAGCACCCCGGTCGAGAAGGTCCAGGCAACCTGCAGGTCGCCCACGTTGTCCTTGTTGATCTGATCCAGTTCCGAATAGCGGGTGCCGGCATAGTTGCCCAGCTGCATGACCCACTGCTTGGCATCGCTCTGACCGGCCATGACCGAATCGTTGGCGATTGCGGGTACGGCCACCGATACCGACAACGCGGCCAGCAGCCCGAAAATCCGCTTCTTCATCGTCATTCTCCTCCCCTGAGAAACGATTGAGGCAGGAACCGGGCGTCATCGCCTCCGCCATATCGGCCCGGTTCTTATATATGTTTTATAAAACGTTCAGTTGATCCGCCTTGTCAACGACAGGAACCCGCCCCTGAACAAAAGTATGAGGCCGGCCCTGCCCGCCGCCTCAGGGCGAAGGCCGCGCCGCGCGGGGGTCGTAGATTGCGCGTTCCAGCGCCGCCAGCCGATGCGCCGGCAGGCCGATGCGCCCGGCCAGGCGGCGCGCCGCCAGCAGGTCGCCCCGCGCCAGGGCCCGGCGATAGGCCAGCCGCAGCAGGGGCGACCAGCGGTCGCGGATGCGCCGCCACCCCGCCCCCACCCCGTCGGGCGCCAGCCGGACAGCAGCAATGCCCAAGCCCAGCAGCAGGCCCAGCACCACGCTGCCCGCCAGTTCGGCGACCTGCCAGGCGCCCAGCCGCCCGGTCGGCACCTGGCCGGTATAGAAGCTGGCGTAGCCGATGGTCAGGGCCGGGATGCGGGCGTTCTCGATCCGGCGGGTCTGGGTGTTGAACCAGGGAATGTCGACCGGCTCCAGCACCCCCGGCTCACCCGTGTGGGGGCGGAACTGCCAGGCCCAGACGGCTTCGGCCACGGGCCCCTCGGCGGTCAGGATCAGGTTGCGCTCGACCGGCTGGGCAAAGGTGATCAGCCAGTTCTCGGACACCACCGGACGGGGCGGCAGCTGCTCGGGCAAGGCGCCCAGCACGCGCAGCGTGACTCGGCGGGTCAGGATCTGGCCGTCGGCCAGCCGCGCCGGATCGGCCGAGAGGCTGTCGGTCAGCTCCAGCGCGCGGCCGGTGAAATGCCATCCCCGCTGGGCGGGAAACTCGCCCACCGACAGGGACAGGGGCTTGGCCTCGACCACCACGTCGCGGCGCTGGCTTTGCGTGTCGATGATGGTCAGCCGATG
The DNA here is from genome assembly GCF_000622145.1 of Paracoccus yeei ATCC BAA-599. Lineage (GTDB taxonomy): Bacteria > Pseudomonadota > Alphaproteobacteria > Rhodobacterales > Rhodobacteraceae > Paracoccus > Paracoccus yeei. The sequence continues at coordinate 28,903 of NZ_JHWH01000024.1, forward strand.
CCGGGCCGGGCCGAACTGCAGGGGACCGGCCCGCTTGGGCCAGATCGCCAGATGGCGCTCCATCACGATCCAGCGCAGCCCGTCGATCATCTCCTCGTGCCAGTCGTCCGGGCCGGTCTGGATCCAGTCGAAACTGTCGTTTGGGGCGATTTCCAGCTTTTCGTTGGCGATCTTGCGATCGTAGACGGCGCGGATGACGACCGGAACCATCTCGCCAACGACGGGATGGGGGTTGCCCTGGGCGGTGATCGTCAGCCGCAGGTTGCCCTCGGCCCAGCCGCAGGCGGGGAACAGCGCCAGGGCCAGCAGGGTCAGGACCAGCCTTACCAAGGGTCGCCCTCCTCTCCGGTGGCAAGGCCCATGGCGATGCGGCGCTTCTGTTCGGCTTCGAGGCGCAGCCGCAGGAACTCGCCCGGGTTGTCGGGCAGGGTTTCCAGCCATTCGGCATCGGCGACCCGGCGGCCCTCGTCCAGCGGGCGGCCCAGCCGCTTGATCTCGTCGACCGGAGAGCCGCCGACGGCGGCAATCACCGTCACCGCGATGCGCCCGGCCGCATTGCCCTGGCCCATGGTGGGCGGGATCAGCGCGTTCACCACATTGCGGTTCTCGCGCGCCTGGCTGTCGGCGGGGTTGGCAAACAGCACGGCGTCGAAATAGTCGCGCGACAGCGGCAGGTTTCCGGTCACCGCCAGCGACAGGCCCCGGTTGTAGGTCGATCCGCGCCCGGCTTCGCGGAACGCATCGTCCGCCCCCGCGTAATCGCCCGCCTGATACAGCGCCACGCCCCGGACGGCGGGGTCGTCCAGCATGATCGCGGCGAGGCCTGGCAGGCCCGCCGCAAGCGCCAGCTTGGTCCGGGCGTCGCCCCCGGCCAGGACCAGCGCGGCAAGACCCGCGCCGAACAGGGCGGCGGCCAGCCTCATCGCCGCCTCCGGAACAGGGGCAGGATCGCCAGCATCGCCAGGGGCAGCAACCACGGGCCAAGGTCCAGAAAGCTATGCCCGGCGGTGTCGTCGCGCGCCAGCCGCGCGGTGCGGCGGGCGGCGATGCGGGCCATCAGGGCCGGCGGATCGGCGGCGGGCATGGCCTCGCCGCCGCCGGCGCGGGCCAGGTCGGCCACCGGGCCGGGCGCGGGCGGAGGCGCGCCCGCGGCCGCGGCGGGCAGGACCAGCGCCCAGACCCGGGCGCCGTCGCTGGCCAGACGCGCGGCCTCCTCGACGGCGCGGGGACGCACGCCGCCGCCGTCCGTCACCAGAACCAGGTCGGCGCCGCCCAGGCCCGGTCCGTCGCGGCCGCCGAACAGGTCGCGCGCCATCGACAGCGCGATGTCGGGACGGCTGCCCGCGACGGGCATGGTGTCGCGCGACAGGACCGCGATCAGGTCCGACAGGGTCGCCGCGTCCGAGGTGGGCGCCGAGGCCAGATAGGCGTCGCCCGCGTAAAGCATCAGCCCGACCGGGCGGCCCTGCGCCAGGGGCAGCAGCATCGCCGCCGCCGACCGCGCCTCGTCCAGCACGCGCTGGTCGCCGGCGACCGAGGGCGACAGGTCCATGGCCAGGATCAACGGGTCCAGCGCGCGGTATTCGACCGCGCCGGGGCGCAGCACCGCCGGTCCCGACAGCGCCAGCACCAGCGCCAGCGCGGCCAGAAAGGGCAGCGCCACGTCGGGCGTGTGGCGGCCGTCCGTCAAAAGACCCAGGCGGCGCAGCGCAGGCATCAGCGCGGGGTCCAGGACCGCCGTCCATTCGCCCGCCGCGCGCCGCTGCCGCACCCAGGCCCAGGACAGCGCGATCAGCGGCAGCGCCGCCAGCCACCAGGGCCGCAGCAGGATCAGGCCGCCCAGCGTCATTCCCGCGTCCCCATGCCCCGCGCCAGGGCCAGGACCAGCGCCATGATCGCCGGCCAGATCCACAGCGCCCGCGCCTGCGCCACTGGCGGGCGCTCGGAAGGGTTCGGCTCGAGCCGGTCCAGCTCCTCGGCCATCGCGCGCAGATCGTCCATGCTGCGCACGCGGAAGGTCTGCCCGCCCGCCGCCCCGGCGATGGCCCGCAGCGTCGCCAGGTCCACCGCGTCACGGGCGGCCGGGCGGGACTCCAGGTCCTCGGGGCCCAGCGCGACGGTATGGATGCGGACGCCGCGCTCGGCCGCGAGCCGGGCGACCTGCGTCGCGTCGAGCAGCGCCGAGGTGTCGCGCCCGTCCGACAGAAGCACGATCACGTTCGAGCGCGAGGATTCCGCCAGCACCCGCCGGATCGCCAGACCGAGCCCGTCCGAGATGTTCGTGGAGCGCCCTGTCAGCCCGATCTGTGCATCCGCCAGCGCCAGCGCCACGGCCCGCAGGTCGTGGCTGAGCGGCGCGGCCACATAGGCGCGGTCGGCAAACAGGACCAGCCCGATCCGGTCCCCGGTGCGGGCGCGGATGAAACCCTCGGCCACCTGCTTGACGGCGTCGAGGCGGGTCACCGTCTGCCCCTCCAGCGCGAAATCGGGCGTCGCCATGCTGCCGGACATGTCCAGGGCGATGACGATGTTGCGCCCCGAGGCGCTGCGGTCGGGCACCATCTGGATGCGCTGCGGCTGTGCCAGGGCCAGGCACAGCCCCAGCCAGGCGCCCGCGACCAGGGCAAGCCCGCGCCAGCGCCGGGGCCCGGGCGCGGGGACCGCCAGCGCCGCGACGCCCTGCGGCAGCGCCATCGCCTGGGCGGTCGCCACGCGCGCCGGCCAAAGCCGCGCCAGCAGCGGCAGCGGCAGCAGCAGCATGGCCAGCGGCTGGGCCAGTTCGATCACCGCGCCGCCCTCCGCCGCCGCCGTTCTCGCGTGCCGGAACGGATCAGCGCCTCGACCGCGTCGGGGTCGCCCGGCTCGCCGCGATACAGCGCCCGGCGCTGGTCGGGCGGCAGGGCCCTGCCCTGTTCGGCCAGGATGCGGGCCAGCGCCAGCAGCCTGTCCGCCGGCGGCAGACCCGCGGCCAGCGCCAACCGGTGGGACAGGCGTGGCGGACGGGCGCGGCGGCGCAGCGCCGGCATGGCGATGGCCACCAGCAGCGCCGCCAGCATCAGGCCCAGCCCGGCGGCTGCCAGGAAATCGTCCCAGCCGGGTGCGGTGAACGGCGCGGGCAGGCGCGGCGGATGCAGGTCTGCGACGATGTCGGGGATCATTCCGCGGCCTCGGGCTCGGCCGTGGTGGACAGGCGGCGGACCCGCAGCCCCGGCCGCGCCAGCCGCGCCGCGCGCGCCGCACGATCGGCCGGCAGGCCGGCGAAGCGGGCAAATGCCGCGCCCTCGGGCAAGGCATGGGGCAAGGCGTGGGCGGGGGGCGCGACCTCGAACGGGTCCTCGACCAGGATCAGTTGCAGGGGCCCGCGCGCGGCCAGGATGGCCAGCGCCGCGTCGAACCCCTCGCCCGGATCGTCCAGCGCGGTCGCCAGCACGATCCCCGCGCCGGGCGGCGCCTGACGGGCGGCGCGGACCAGATCGGCAGCCAGCGGCCTGACCGGCGCCGCCTTGCCATGCGCCGCCGCGCGTTCCGCCGCCGCCAGCGCCGCGGCATGGGCGCGCGCCAGGCACGCCGTGACCATCGCCATGCCCCGGTGGCGCGGGCGCGGCGGCTGGCCGTCCGGGCCATCGTCGGTCAAGGCGACCACGCCGACCGCGCCGCCATGCAGCGACGCCTGCCAGCCCATCAGCGCCAGCACCTCGGCCGCCGCGACCGAGCGCAGCCGGCCCGCCGTGCCCCACAGCATCGGCCGGCGGAAATCCGCGATCAGCAGCAGGTTGCGCTCGCGGTCCTCGTGAAAGCTGCGCACCTGAAGGCTGCCGCTGCGGGCGGTCGCGGCGGCGTCGATGTGGCGCGGCTCGTCACCCTCGGCAAAGGGCCGGATCTCGCGGATCTCATGGCCTTGGCCGCGCCGGCGGGTGGCGGTCGTGCCGGGACGCTCGGCCAGGGCGGATGCCTCGCGCCCGGCGCGGGCCGCGCGCGGCTCGAGCGCCATCAGCCCCGCCACGCTGACGGCCGCGGGATCAGGCGCCCGCGCCCCTACCACGGCCGCACATGGTCCAGCAGCCGCGCCACCAGGTCGCGCGCGCCCAGCCCCTCGGACGTGGCGCGCCAGCTGGGGATCATCCGGTGGGACAACGCGTCGGCGGCCAGCGCCTCGACATCCTCGGGCAGGCCATAGTCGCGGCCCCGCAGCGCCGCCCGCGCCCGGACCGAGGCGGCCAGCGCCAGTGTCCCCCGGGGCGAGACCGGATGTTCCACAAGCCCCTCCAGCGGCGTCCCCTGCGCTTCGCGCGTTGCAACGACCAGCCGGACGATGAAGTCCTTCAGCGCCGGGGCCAGCGTCACCCGCGCGACCGCCGCGCGCGCGGCATGGATCGCCCCTGCCTCCAGCCTGTGCGCGGGCGGGACAGGGGGGGCGCGGTCCTCCTGCTCGACCAGATCCAGGATCGCGCGCTCCGCCTCGGCCCCCGGCAGGGACAGGTTCAGGTGCAGCAGAAAGCGGTCGAGCTGCGCCTCGGGCAGGGGAAAGGTGCCCTCGTGTTCGATCGAGTTCTGGGTGGCGACGACCATGAACGGATCGGGCAGCTTCCGCGTCACCCCGCCGGCCGTCACCTGCGCCTCGGCCATCGCCTCGAGCAGCGCGGACTGGACCTTGGGCGGGGCGCGGTTGATTTCGTCGACCAGCACCAGTTCGTGAAACAGCGGCCCGGGCAGAAAGTCGAACCGCCCGCTGTCGGGGCGAAAGACCTGGGTGCCGGTCATGTCCGAGGGCATCAGGTCGGGCGTGCACTGGATGCGGGCGAAGCTGCCCGCCAGCCCCGCGGCCAGCCGCTTGACAGCCCGCGTCTTGGCCAGTCCCGGCGGCCCCTCGATCAGCACATGGCCGCCAGCGAGCAGCGCGATCGCCAGCCGCTCGACCAGATGTTCATGCCCGATCAGCCCGGTTGCGACCTGATCGGCAAGCGCTGCGACCGGGCCGAGGGCGTCGGCCGGCTCGATGGTCTGAATGTCCTCCACCTCGCTCCTCCCCGAGCGGCGGTCCCGGCGCGCGGAACCGCCGCCAGCTTGGCAGGATTTTCGCGGCCGATCCAGCCGGTCGGGCGTCACACTTTGGGATGAGGGCGCGCGCGTGTCCTGATTGCGTGGGGCGTTCGGCCGCCGGTCGTGGCAGATGGGGGAAGGCCCTTTGACGGTGAGGCCAAGCAGAGGCCTGGACCCCCCGCCTGGCAGACCCGGACCTTCGGACACCGGCTGCCTGGACAAAGACAGGAACCTCTTGCGCGCACCCGTTCCGAGGGAGCGTTCCGTTCTGTTCGGACCAGGCAGGGACGCCCTGTTTCCTGGCGCGGAATTGCGGTTCACCCCCCGCGCCCACCTTGGCCGATCCCACGAAAATCCCCTTGTTTCCCCGTTCCCCGCCCCCTATACGGGGCGGCGGAGACGTGGCCGAGTGGTCGAAGGCACACCCCTGCTAAGGGTGCAGACGGGAAACCGTCTCGAGGGTTCGAATCCCTTCGTCTCCGCCATATAGAATTGATATTTATAGAAAAATCGTGACGATGGCTTGGCACCCACGATCATGCCGCCTTCAAATATGCGGTTGTCAACGGTGCGCATTTGCCACGCGACGGGATGGATAGAGCTAACCCCGTCTCACACGCGCGATCTGTCGCTGGACCCTGAGCGCCGGGACGCTGGCGCCGTGCCGGCTGCTTTCGATTGTTGCCCGTTCACAACTTTTATCCCTTCTAACAATCGACGCAGAGCAGGCCTCAAATGAGAGCCGAACCGCTGCGATTCACGCAATTCCGCGATTCTGCCCTGCCCGATGCGGCGTTCACCCATCGCGGACAGAGCCAAGGCCCTTGCGGCATTGACGTGCAGCCGCTTCGCCCATCCTCAAATTGCCGCAACTGCGATAAGGGCCGGTCGAAGAAAGACAGAAGCGCGCCTTGAACGCATTAATGCCCGACCTGGTGCTAAACATCGACGGCACCCGCTACTGCCGCTACAGACCGGAGATGTAGCGGGAATAGTGGCGGCCCATTCTGCCGGTCCACGCACCGAAACCGCCTCGCATCCCTTCCACACCGGGAAGCGTTATGGGACAGGTTCAGGATATTCCAGAGGTCGACCATGAAAACGACGATTGCCCCGCTCGCTGCCGCCATGTTTCTTGCCGCATGTGAAACCCCGGTTGCGACGGCGCCTGTCCCTGCAGAGCCTGAGCGACCCATGGACGAGGTTCCTGTGCAGAAGACCCTGCCAAACGGCGACAGGCATTACAGCTTCAAGAGTGGCTGCGTCGTTGTCCTGGAGCCGCAGCGCGCGGTCGTGAGGTCTGAGACGGGGGCCTGCGAGCTCCACCACCGGGACATCGCCCTGCTTTATGCATCGGGGGATTGAGGGCCCGGCTCGCGGTAAGCCCCACGTCGCCAGAAGCATCGCGCCCGCCGTGAGAGATGGAAATGGCCGGTAAAGGTGGGAGCGACATCGAAGATGGGCCAGCGCGACATACGTCGACTGCTCATCACAGGAGCGATGGCCGTTGTGCAACATGCAAGCCGTAAGAGAGTGCCGGACGGCAGCTGGCTTGGCCGAATGCTGGCCAGGAAGCCACCCGAGAACTGGTGTCAACCGTATGACTGTCGGGGTTCATGGTCCCGCGCGCGCCAAAGCGGTGGATGGCCTCGTTCAAAGCCTCGGTGCAAAAGTCAGCCTCCAGCGTGTTCGAGATGCGCCAAGCGAAAGGCGGGCGTCCCCCCGAGGGCGCCCGCCTTGGCGTTCAAAGCGGCCCGGTCTGCCACAGCCGGATCTTCAGCCCGCCATGCGCGATGTGGGGGCCGGGTTCGCGGAACGGCAGGCCGGTGGCACGCGCCAGGGCGGCATCGGTGGTGACCAGCCCCACGCGCCAGCCCTGGAAGCGGGCGCGCAGCACCTCGCCCATCGCGGCATGCAGGCCGAACAGGGGGCCCTTGTTCCCGATCCGCGCCCCGTAGGGCGGGTTGATGATGACCAGGCCCGGCGGCCCCTCGGGGCGGGACAGGTCGGCGAAGGCAAGGTTTTGGAAATCGGTCCAGGCGGCGACGCCGGCGCGCTCGGCGTTCTCGCGGCTCATGCGGATGGCGCCGGGGTCGCGGTCGCTGCCGTGAAACAGCAGCGCGGGCGCCGGGGCCGCGGCGGGGCGCAAGGCGTCGAAGGCGGCAGCGTCGAAGCCGGGCAGGTGCTGGAAGGCAAAGCCGCGCAGCCGCCCCGGGGCGAGGCCGGCCGCGATCTCGGCCGCCTCGATCACGAAGGTGCCCGATCCGCACATCGGGTCCAGGACCGGCTCGCTCCCGTCGAACCCGCATTGGCGTAGAAACATCGCGGCCATGGTCTCGCGCATCGGCGCCTTGCCGACCGCCTGTTTGTGGCCGCGCTTGTGCAGGCTTTCGCCCGAGGTATCCAGGCTGAGCGTGCACAGATCGTCCTCGATCCGCACCTTCAGCGTGACCGGCGCATCCTCGGCGATGGGGGCGCCCAGGGTGTCGCGGATCGCCGCCTCGATCCGCTGGATGATGGCGCCGGCGTGATAGATGCGCGACTTGCGGCTGGTGGCCTCGATCCGCAAGGGCACGTCGGCGCGCAGCCAGTCCGCCCAGGGAAAGCGCCGCGCCCGCTTGTCCAGTTGCGCCGGGTGCATGGCGCGAAAGGCGCCGATCCGGGCCAGCACCCGCGTCGCGCCACGCAGCATCAGATTGGCGCGCCAGACCTCGGGCCAGCCGCCGTGAAAGACGACCCCGCCCGGCTGGACCAAGGCGTCGAAGCCCAGCGCCCGCGCCTCGTCGGCCAGGGGCTGCTCGAGGCCGGGGGTGGCGACCAGAAAGACCTCCATCCGGCGCGGATCGGCGGCCAGGGGCGCGGCTTCGGGACGCGCGCCCGGATCGGTCGCGGGCTGCGGCCGGGGACCGGCGGGCTTGGGTCTGGGTTTCATCTCGCGGGTCCGTCGAAAAGGGCAGCGCATCATGCGGCGTGGCGCGCCCAAAGGCAACCGGCGGAATTGTCCACGTATCGGAGACGATCTTCCGTTTTCATCGCCGCTTCAACGAAGGCGTGGCGCGCCTAGATTGGCGGGGAACTGGAACACAGGAGGATATCATGGCGACCAGCGATGCCCCCATCCGCATCGGCCGGGTGGCGCTGACGGTGAACGACCTGGCCACCGTCGGGGATTTCTACCAGAGGGTCGTCGGCCTGCGCAGGCTGTCGCAGGACGGCGGGACGATGGTGCTGGGGGCGGGCGACCGCCCGCTGCTGGAATTGCGCGAGGACCGCGCGGCGCGGCACCGCCCGGCCGAGGCGGGGCTGTTTCACACCGCCTTCCTGCTGCCGGGCCGCATCGACCTGGCGGACTGGCTGGGTATGGCGGCGGCGCGGGGGCTGGCGCTGGACGGCGCCTCGGACCACCGGGTCAGCGAGGCCGTCTATCTGCGCGACCCCGAAGGCAACGGGATCGAGATCTATGCCGACCGCCCCCGCAGCGCCTGGGCCTGGCGGGATAGCGAGGTGCTGATGGATACCACGCGGCTGGACGTCCCCGACCTGCTGGCCCAGGCGCGGCCGTGGCAGGGCGCGCCCGAGGACACGGTCGTGGGCCACGTCCACCTGCAGGTGGGCGATCTGGCGTCGGCCGGGGATTTCATGACCGGCGCGCTGGGGCTTGACCGCACCCTGCAATACCCTGGGGCGAGCTTCTTTTCCTGGGGCGGCTATCACCACCATCTGGCGGGCAATATCTGGAACAGCCGCGGCGCGGGCCCGCGCAGCCCCGACGCGACAGGACTGGCCGAGATCGTGCTGACCGCCGATCCCGGGGCTGCCCTGCCCCTGGGCGCGACCGAGGCCGTCGATCCCTGGGGCACCCGGCTGCGGCTGGAGCATTGAGGAAGATGGGGGCTCTGCCCCCGTCCCTGCGGGACTCCCCCGGGGTATTTGGAAAACGGTGAAGGCCCGATCAGGTCCGGTGCCAGCGGCGGTCGCGGCGGGTGAAGCGCAGGTGTTCGGGCGGGCGGAAGCCCGGCTCATCCATCGGCGCGACATGGCGTTCGATCAGCAGGTCGGGGCCCTGAAAATCCAGCACGGCGAATTCGTTCTGGCGGTCGTCCAGCCGCGCGCAGAGCGCCGTTCCGCCCTGGATCTGCAGCACGCTGCGACCCTCGGGGGGCAGGAAGGCGCCGGCCGACCAGATGTGCAGATGCCCGCTGAGCACGACCTGCACGCCCTGAAGCTCGAACAGCGCCATCGCCTCGCGCGCGCCGCGCATCAGCTGCTTGTCAACCTCGGGACGCTGCTGCATCGGATGGTGCAGGGCCACGATGTTCACGCAATCGGGGTCGATGCCTTCGACCACGCGGCGCATCTGGGCGGCGCTGATGACGCCGCGCTGCCAGGCCATCGGATCGACGCTGTTGATGCCCTGCACCCGCACCTGGCCGACATGGCCCACGGGCTCCATGTTCTGCGCGATGATGCGGCGATACCGGCGATAGGGCTTCATCATCCGGTCCGCCAGCTTGTAGAGCGGGATGTCGTGGTTGCCGGGGACGGCGATCAGCGGCACCTCGATCCGGCGCAGGAAGGCCGCGGCCTGCGCGAACTGCGCCGAACGCGCGCGGTGGGTCAGATCGCCCGTCACCACCACCAGATCGGCGCCGGCGCGGTTCACCCGGTCCAGCAGCGGTTCGATCAGCGCCGTGCGGTCAAAGCCGAAATGCAGGTCCGAAAGATGCACCAGTCGCGTCATGCCCTGTCGCGACCCTCGCTGCCCTGCGGCACCAGAACCTTGAGGTCATGGGCCCGCACACGGACCCTAAAGGGCGAATCCATCCAGTCCTTCTCGCCGTCATGGGCGACGTATTCGTGGCGCGGCACGGTTTCGAGCTCCATCTCGGAGGCGCTGATCAGGTCGAAATCGTGATAACGCGCCGATTTCCCCATCGCCAGCCGCAGGGCCGAGCGGATCAGGGGGCCGGGATGACGGGCGCGGGCGACCAGCAGCGCCAGCTTGCCGTCGCGGATGCAGTCGGCGCCTTCCAGCCCGAAGCTGTCGAGCTGGTAGGCGCTTTTGGCGACGAAGGCCAGGGCGGTGGTGAACTGGCGTTCCTCTCCGTTCGCGCGCACGGTCAGCGTCAGCGGCCGGCGCAGGGTCCAGAGCGCCGCCGCCGCCGACCAGTAGGCCGCCACGCGCGACCGGCCCCAGCGGCGATAGATGCTTTCGCGCCGCTTGAGGATTTCGGGATAGGCGCCGAAGCTGACGTTGTTCAGAAAGATCATGCCGTTCATTTCGCCGACATGGATGCGGCGCAGGACGGGGGTGTCGAAGATCTTCATCGCCTCCTCGACCGTCTCGCCCGAACCGAGGTCGCGGGCGAAATAGTTGAAGGTGCCGCCCGGGATCACCACCATCGTGCTGTCGCTGCCCGCGACGGCGCTGGCGACCGCCGCCTGGGTGCCGTCTCCCCCCGCCGCCACGATCAGATCGAACCCCTCGGCCACGGCCTGTCGCGCCGTTCCGGGCAGGTCCGCACCCTTGTCGATGCGCCGCACCTCGAGGCTGGCGACGCGGTCCCGCAGCCGGTCCTGCAGCAGGTCGGCGATGCTGGCCCCCGCCTTGCGCCCCGAGCCGGTGTTCGCGATCACGCAGCAGCGCGCCTGCGACAGGTCGTAAGGCTTGCCGGCATCGTCCATGAATCCCCCGGGAAATCGTTTCACTGGCCCCTGTGCAAACCCGCGCAGGCCCGCCCGGTTCCGCAGCGCGGCAATCCTGAGTTTTTTACTTGCTCCGGCTGGCGGGCTCTGGCAGGTTGCGCGCGGGCAGCCGGCGGATTGACCACCCCCTCCCGCTTGTTCCGCATCCTTGGCGGACGGGCGCGCCACCCATGAGCCGTCACAGCAGGAGATGTCTGCCGCTCACGACAGAAACGCATCCTTGCCGTTTCGTGACACGCTGTTTGTCGACCCTGGCCTGGTTTCCAGGCCGCCGGGGCGCAAAGCCATTCGATGAGAGACGCATGAATATTCGCATGTCAGAGGCACCCGAAATCCTGGCTCCGCTGGACGACGACCCGGTCCTGTTCGCCTTTCAGGGCCCGCATGGGCGCGTGCAGGGCCGGGGCGCGCCGGTGCAGGTGCCGCGCGGCGGTGCCGATACGGTGGCCGCGCGCGTCGGGCAAGCCCTGTCCGGGGCGCTGCCGGGGGCGATGATCGGGGGCGCCCTGCCCTTTGACCGCACGCAGGCGGATTGCCTGTGGCTGTGCAACCGCGCCGCGCCGCAGCCGGCCGCCGCAGCCCGGCCGGCGGCGGTGCCCGGCGCCGACCAGCGCCCCGACTGGCGGCTGACCGCCGAACCCGAGCCCGCCGCCTATGCCCGCGCCGTGGCCCGCGCGCTGGCCATCATGCAGGACGAGGCGGGTCGTGCCGGCGCGCTGGAAAAGATCGTGCTTGCGCGCAGCCTGCGGGCCGAATCCGGGGCCCCGATCGCCGTCGAGGCGCTGATGGAGCGGCTGGCGCAGGATGCCTCGGTCACCGCCTTTCGCGTGGCGCTGCCACCGCGCGGGCGCCAGACCCGCCAGTTGTGCGGGGCAACGCCCGAGCTGCTGCTGTCCAAGGCCGGGGCCCTGATCGCCTCGCATCCGCTGGCGGGATCGGCCCGCCGCCTGGCCGACCCCGAGGCCGACCGCGCCGCGGCCCAGGTCCTGGCACGTTCCGACAAGGACCAGCGCGAACATGCGCTGGTCGTCGAAAGCATCCTGGACGTCCTGTCGCCCTGGTGCCGCAGCCTGAGCGCCCCCGAGGGCACGCAGCTGACCACGACGCGCAGCATGTGGCACCTGGGCACCCGGATCGAGGGCATGCTGAAGGACCCCGAGATGCCCTCGGTGGTGCTGGCGGCGCTGCTGCACCCGACGCCCGCCGTCTGCGGCGTGCCGATGGCGCGGGCCAATGCGCTGATCCACGACCTTGAACCCGTGCCGCGCGACTTCTATGCCGGGGCGGTGGGCTGGTGCGACGCGCGCGGCGACGGCGCCTGGTACGTGGCGATCCGCTGCGCCGAGATCGCGGGCGCGACCGCCCGGCTTTACGCCGGCGCGGGCATCGTCCCCGGCTCGGACCCGATGGCCGAGGCGGCCGAAACCGGCGCCAAGTTCGGCGCCTTCCTGGCCGCGCTTGGCCTGCCCCCGGATGCGGGGCTGGCCGGGCTGGCCCCGAACGAGGTGGAATGATGGGACTGCCCGGTATCCCCGGCTATACGCTGCCGACCGACCTGCCCCAGCCGCGCGGCCCCTGGCGGGCCGAACGCGACCGGCTGGCGCTGCTGGTCCATGACATGCAACGCTATTTCTGCCGCCCCTTCCCCGCGGGCGCGCCGCTGGAGCCGGCCGTCGCCAACATCGCCCGGCTGATCCAGGCCGCGCGGGCGGCGGGCGTGCCGGTCTTCTACACCGCGCAGAAGGGCGACCAGTTCCGCCCCGACCGCGGGCTTCAGGCGGATCTGTGGGGCCCCGGCATGCAGGCCATCCCCGAGCATGAGGAGATCCTGCCCGAGCTTGCTCCGGCGGCGGGCGACATCGTGCTGGTCAAGCACCGCTACAGCGCGTTCCAGCGTTCGAACCTGGACCATCTGATGCGGGCGCGGGGCCGCGACCAGCTGATGGTCTGCGGCATCTATGCCCATATCGGCTGCCTTGCGACCATGGCCGAGGCGTTCCAGCGCGACATCGAGGCCTTTGCCGTCGCCGATGCCCAGGCCGATTTCTCGGCCGAGAAGCACGCCATGGCCATGTCCTGGATCGCCGCGACCTGCGGCGTGCCGATGCTGACCGAACAGGCGCTGGCCGCGCTGTCGGGAAAGGTCGCGCAATGCGCCTGACCGGATTTCAGGACCGCACCGCCATCGTCACCGGTGCCGCCGGCGGCATCGGCCGCAGCGTGGTCGCAGCGCTGGTCGAGGCCGGCGCCCGCGTCATCGCCACCGATACCGAGGCCGCCCTGCAGGCCGCCCCGGTGCCGGGGGCCGAGAACCGCGCGCTGGACGTCCGCGACGCCGAGGCCACCGAGGCGCTGGTGGCCGGGGTCGAGGCCGCGCACGGGCCCCTGGCCTTGGGCGTCCATGCGGCGGGGGTTCTGGGGATCGCCCCGATTCTCGACATGGTGCCGCAGGAATGGGACCGGGTGATGGGCGTGAACGCCACCGGCACCTTCAACGTCACCCGCGCCTTTGGCCGGGCCATGGCGCGCCAGGGGCGCGGTGCGATCGTCGCGGTCAGTTCGAACGCGGCCGGCATCCCGCGGCTGAACATGGGCGCCTATGCGGCGTCGAAGGCGGCGGCCACGATGTTGGTGCGCTGCCTGGGCCTGGAACTGGCCGCGCAGGGGGTGCGCTGCAACATCGTCGCGCCGGGATCGACGCTGACGCCGATGCAGACGGGCATGTGGGCCGAGGATGGCGGAGCTGGCGAACGCGCGGTGATCGAGGGCAGCCTAGAGGCATATCGCACCGGCATCCCCTTGAAAAAGCTGGCGACGCCCGAGGATATCGCGGGCGCCGTGATGTTCCTGCTGTCCGACCAGGCGGGCCATGTGACCATGGCGGATCTTTATGTGGACGGTGGCGCGACGATGCGCGCCTGAGGCGTCACAGCCGGGGCTGGATCAGCGCCCACCAGGCGTCCAGCGTCGGCTCGCGGGCCAGTTCCTCGAAGCTGGCCTCGACGCCCATCTGCTTCAGCTCGCTGGAGAAGGTCATCACCGCGATGGAATCGAGGCCGTAGAGCACCAGGTTCTCGGCCGGGTCGATGTCGCAATCGTCCTCGATCATCTTCTGCACGCGGGCGGCCAGCCAGGCGGGGCTGAGGTCGGTCTTGACGGTCATGGGTCTTGGTCCTTTCAGGCGTCGTCAGGCGGGGGCGGCCAGGCTGTCGCGCAGCCGGCGCTTGTCGATCTTGCCCACCGGCGTCAGCGGCAGCGCATCGACGAAACGGAAGCGGTCGGGCAGCTTGTATTCGGCCACGCCGAGGTCCAGCAGGTGGCGGCGCAGCGCCGGCGGGCTGAGCTTGCCCGCGCCCGCCCGCAGCACCAGGAAGGCGCAGCTTTTCTCGCCCAGGGCCTCGTCCTGCATCGCCACCAGCGCGGCATGGGTGATGTCGGTGTGGCGCAAGAGCAGGTTCTCGATTTCCTCGGCGGCGATCTTTTCGCCGCCCCGGTTGATCTGGTCCTTGATCCGGCCGACTACGCGCAGATAGCCGTCCTGACGCACCACCACATCGCCCGAGTGATAGAAGCCGTCGGCGTCGAAGGCCTTCGCATTATGCTCGGGGCTGCGGTAATAGCCTTGAAATGTATAGGGTCCGCGGGTTGCGAGCGCGCCCGGCACGCCGTCGGGGACGGGCTCGCCGGTGTCCTCGTCCAGGACCCGGATCTCGTCGTCGGGGCTGATCGGGCGGCCTTGCGTCGCGAACACGATCTCGGGCGGATCGTCGAGGCGGGTGTAGTTCACCAGCCCCTCGGCCATGCCGAAGACCTGCATCAGCCCGCAGCCCAGCACCTCGGGGACGCGCCGGGCCGTCGCCTCGGCAAAGCTTGCGCCGCCGACCAGCATCAGTTCGACCGTATCCAGAAGGGCGCGGCGGGCGGGGTCTTCCTCGACCGCGCGCAGCCACAGGGCGACGGCGGGCGGCACCAGCGGCACCATGGTCACGCCTTCGCGGGCGATGATCTGGAAGCAGGTCAAGGGCTCGGGGCTGGGGGCCAGGACGACGGTGCCGCCGGCGTGAAAGACGCCCAGCGCGCCCGGCGAGCTCATCGGATAGTTATGCGCGGCGGGGATCGCGCAGAGGAAGCGCGTGGCCTGGGAACAGCCGCAGATCTCGGCGCTGGCGCGGATGCTGTAGTCGTAATCGTTATGCGTGCGCGGGATCAGTTTCGGGGTTCCGGTCGAGCCGCCGGAGAGCTGGAAGAAGGCGACCTCGGACGCCGGCGTCGGGCCGGCGCCGGGCGGCAGGGGTTCGCCCGGGGTCAGCCAATGGGCGAGATCCCGGCCCGGATCGGGGTCGTCCAGAGCCAGCACAAGGCGTACACCGCCCGTACACAGGTCGTGCACAAAGGCGTCGTCCCGGAACAGCTCGTGGCCGCGCGCGGCAATGACCACGGCGGGGGCGATCTGGCGGGCGTATTCGGACAGTTCCAGCCGCCGATGGCTGTAAAGCGCGTTGACCGGCACCACGCCGATGCGCAGCAGCGCAAAGAAGGCGACGTAGAATTCGGCGACGTTCGGCAGCTGCACCAGCGCGGTGTCGCCGTGGCCCAGGCCCCGGGCCGCCAGCCGCCCGGCCAGGTTGCGCGACTGCCGGTCGAGATCGGCATAGCTCAGCCGGCGGTCGCCGCAGACGATGGCCGTGGCCCCCGGGCGGGCGGCGACCGCCTCGTCCAGGATCCGGGTCAGCGGCCGGTCGATCCAGTAGCCGCGCGCGCGGTAGCGCTGCGCCAGGTCATCGGGCCAGGGCGTGAACTCGATCATGGGGCCACCTTTTCATCCTTCGGACCGGCCGGGTTTCGCCCATGGGGCGAGCGGCGCTTGACGGGTTGCAATAGTTTAGTATTTTTATCCAGCTTTCTTTCCCGAGGCAAGCAGGGCACCCCCGAACCCGCCCAGGCCAGCATTTCCCACAGACACCCCCTTTCACACGCCTCGCACCCGAGGACGGATCATGACCCATCATCACAGCCTGAATACCGCCCAACCGCTGACGCTGGCGCAGCTTGATTTCTGGGAGGAGTTTCGCCTGCACCCCGGCGAGGCCGTCTCGACCGTGGCCCATGCGCTGGAGCTTTGCGGCCCGGTCGACGGGGACGCGCTGGCCCGCGCCATAAGGACCCTGCTGGCCGAGGCCGATGTCCTGTCGCTGCGCCTGTCGGTGGGGCCGGACGGCGCGCCGCGCCAGACCGTGGACCCGGCCCGCCGCCCGGTGCTGCGCCGGATCGACCTGGCGGACGAGCCCGATCCGATGGGCCGGGCCATGGCGATGATGCGGCAGGACCTGACAGCGCCGCTGGACCTGCTGGACCAGCCGATTTCGGCGCAATGGCTGCTGCGGCTGGGGGCAGATCGCTGGGTCTGGTACAACCGGGGCCATCACATCGCGCTGGACGGCTATGCGATGGGGCTGATCGAGGCGCGGGCGGCCCGGCTGTACGCGGCCGCGCTGGGACTGGCGGACGCGGGCGCGCCGCTGGCGCCGCTGGCCGCCTATCTGCAGGAAGAGGCCGAGTATCGGGCCAGCCCGCGCCACCGGGCGGACGGGCGCCATTGGCAGGGGATGCTGGCCGCCCTGCCCGCGCCCCGGGTCCTGGCCAAGGGCTCGGAGGATTACGCCGAGGCCCCGCTGGCGCAGGAAACCGACCTGTCGCCGTTGCGCGGCCCGCTGCTGGCCAAGGCCGAGGCGGCCGGGATCGGCTGGCCCGACCTGCTGACCGTGCTGTGCGGGGCCTGGTGCGCCCTGACGCTGGAGGACGGGTCGGCGGCGCGGCGGCGGGACGGGGCGGGCCGCGTCTCGGTCCCGGTCTGGCTGCCCTACCTCAGCCGGATGGGCAGCGTGGCGATCCGGGTGCCGGCGCTGGTGGTCAACATCCTGCCCTTCGACGTCACCCTGGCGCCGTCCGAGCCCCTGGGCCCGGCGCTGGTGCGGCTGGCGGGGCAGCTGCGGCGGCTGCGCCGGCACGGCCGCTACCGGATCGAGCAGATCGGCGCGGACCACGGGCTGGGGGCGCAGCAGCGCTTTTTCTTTTCGCCGCTGATCAACGTGCTGCCGTTCGAGCAGGCGCGGTTCGCGGGCTGCGACACGCGGCGGCACGTCCTGTCGAACGGTCCGGGCGACGGGTTCAACATCACCCTGCGCGCCGATCCCGAGGCGCGCGGCCTGCACCTGGACATCGAGGCCGACCCGGCCCTGACCCCCGCCGCGGCCTTTGCCCGCCATGCCCGGGGCCTGCCGGCGTTTCTGGCCCGCGCGCTGGAGCCCGGCGCGGGCAGCCGGCCCATCGGGGCGCTGTGCGCCCTGGCGGCCGAGCCCGCCTAGCGCCGCCAGGGGATGGTGGCGTTGCGCGCCGGGGCGGGGTGGAAATCGCGGATGATGCAGCCCTGCGCGTCGCGCCCCCAGGGATCGTCCGGCCGGTCGGGCGGCAGTTCGAAGTCGGCGCACAGCCGATAGCGGCGCGGGTCCAGCACCTGATAGCGATAGGGGGTGCCGCTGTGCGGATCGCTGACGCGCAGCCGGCGGTCGCATTGCCGCGTCGGGTCCAGCGATGTCGGCAGGGCGTTGGCCTCGGTCGCCAGGCAATCGACGAAGGAGGCCAGCGCCATCAGGTCCTGTTCCCGGTCGCGGTCGCGGTTCTGCTTGCGCGCCGTGCCGGGCCCGCCGGTCAGCGCGAGGCCTGCCACGATGGTCAGGGCCGACAGGATCGCGATGGCCGCCGCCGCCCAGCCCTTGCGCATCGGGGCCCTAGGCATCGAGTTCGTCCCGGTAATAGGCGAAGACGAGCCCCGCCACCGCCGCGACCAGCGCGGCCTTGATCGCGAAGCGCAGCGTCAGGTCGCCGTTCAGCAGCGCATAGATCACATAGATCGCATCCGCCAGGAACACGAGCGAGGCGACCATCAGCGTCATCGAGGCGAACCACTTGCGCACCAGCGACCGCCTGCGCCCGCCGTCCCCCTGGCTGAGCCGCGCGACCCGGCGGTTCAGCACCCAGAAGAGCGGCGTGAAGGCGATGAGCGAGGCGATGGACCAGCGCTCGGCCCCGCCGGGGCGCTGGGTGCGGCCGGCGGCATCGGGGATCAGGTAGTCGACCAGTTCGATCCCCAGTTGGCACAGGTGCCAGGCGATCACCCCCAGCGACAGGAACAGCAGGCCGTACATCAGCGCCTCTTGCGCCGAGACATAGGGGCGCGGGCGCGGCACCGGCGGCAGGCCGGGCGCCGCCTGCCAGCCCGACAGCGCCTCGGCGATCTCGGGGGCGGACCAGCCGGCGTCCTGCAGCGCGTCCCGGATCGCGTCGGGCGTGCCGCCCCGCGCCATGGCCGCGCGCACGAATTCGGCAAGCTGATCGGATGGTTTCACGCGCCTGTCCCCTGCTGCATCGGGGCAGGGTTTCGCGATCGGCGGGCCGGGTCAAGCCCGGCCGGGGGGTGGTGCGGGGCGGGTCCAAGATTTTTCGCCGGGGGTGCATTTTTCCTCTTGCACCCCCCCGCCCGGTCCCATAAATGACCCCTCACCGAAGGCCAAGGCGCCGACGGTTGCGGAGCGCGGGCGTAGCTCAGGGGTAGAGCATAACCTTGCCAAGGTTAGGGTCGTGAGTTCGAATCTCATCGCCCGCTCCAGATTTCCGAAGGGAAATCAGACGCTGAAAGAAGGCCGCCGCGAGGCGGCTTTTCTTTTTTGCGCCGCCTGGGCGGAAGGCGTCATGCGCCCGGCGTCCCGTGCAGCGCGTCCCGCAGCAGCGCCTCGAGCCATTCGGCAAAGACCTGGACCCGCCGCGACAGATGCTGGCGGTGCGGATAAAGCAGGGTCGCGGGCAACGGCTCGGCCCGGTGATCGCGCAAAACCTCGACAAGCTCCCCCGCCTCAAGATGCGGGCGCACGTCATAGGCCGGGATCTGGATGAGCCCGAGCCCCGCCAGGCAGCAGGCGATATAGGCTTCGGCGCTGTTGACCGTCACGCGGCCGCGCATGGGCGTCGCGCGCAGCGCGCCCTGGTCGACCCACTCCCACGGCTCGACCCGGCCCGTCGAGGGCGAGGCGTAGTTCACCGCCCAGTGGCGGCCAAGATCGGCCGGCGTTTCGGGGGATCCGTGCCGCGCCAGATAGTCCGGGCTCGCGACATTGATAAGCGGCAGGGTGCCGATGGTGCGAGCGATCAAGCCGGAATCGCCCAGGGGGCCGACGCGCAGGACGCAATCGACGCCTTCGCCGACCAGGTCGACGGCGCGGTCGGTCACGCCAAGCTCGATGTCGATCTCGGGGTAGGCCTCCAGGAACGAGGGCAGCGCGGGCGCCAGGATCAGCCGCCCGATCCGGCCCGGCACATCGACCCGCAGCCGGCCGGAGGGCTGGGCAGTCTGGCGGAACAGCCCCTCGGTTTCCTCGACATCGGCGATGACGCGAAGGCAGCGTTCGTAGAAGGCGGCCCCGTCCTGGGTGGGCGCGACCCTGCGCGTGGTGCGGTTCAGCAGCCGCGCGCCGACCCGGCCTTCAAGCTCGGCGACGGCCGCCGAGACCGAGGAGCGCGGCAGGCCGAGCGTATCGGCCGCGCGGGTGAAGCTCGCGGCGTCGACGACGCGGGTGAAGATGCGGAAAAGGTCGATCCGGTCCAGCGTCGATCCTGCCGATTGTTCGGTATTCCTGACATGTCATGTCAGAATGCCGGTCTTTATTGGAACAATCCAGACGATACCTTGCGCCTCGGGATGCCGCAAGCCGGCACGGCAGGGCCGATCAACGGCTGCCTTGCAATCCTTCATCGCACAGGAGAACGCCATGACCGACCACAGAATCAAGGGCAAGACGGCGCTGATCGCCGGCGGCGCCAAGAACCTGGGCGGGCTGATCGCCCGCGACCTGGCCGCGCAGGGCGCGAAGGCCATCGCGATCCACTACAACAGCGAAGGCACCAGGGCCGATGCCGACGCGACCGTCGCGGCGCTGAAGGCCGCCGGGGCCGAGGGGGTCGCCTTTCAGGCCGACCTGACCACGGCCGCCGCGATGGAGAAGCTGTTCGCCGACACGGTCGCGGCGATCGGCCGGCCGGACATCGCCATCAACACCGTCGGCAAGGTGCTCAAGAAGCCGATGATCGAGACCTCCGAGGCCGAATACGACGAAATGGACGCGATCAACGCCAAGGCCGCCTTCTTCTTTCTCAAGGAGGCCGGGCTCAACGTCAACAACAACGGCAAGGTGCTGACCATCGTGACCTCGCTGCTGGGGGCCTACACGCCCTATTATGCCAGCTATGCCGGCATGAAGGCGCCGGTCGAGCATTTCACCCGCGCCGCCTCGAAGGAGTTCGGCACGCGCGGCATCTCGGTCAACGCCATCGGACCGGGGCCGATGGACACGCCCTTCTTCTATCCGGCCGAGGACGCGGACGCGGTCGCCTATCACAAGACCGCGGCGGCGCTGTCGAAGTTTTCCAGGGCCGGCCTGACCGATATCGAGGATATCGTGCCGTGGGTGCGCCTGCTGGTGTCGGACGACTGGTGGATGACGGGCCAGACCATCCTGGTCAACGGCGGCTACACCACCAAGTGATCCCGGCGCGCCGGCCCTTGCAGGCGGCCGGCGCGCGGTTTCGAATGCTTTGGACCACCTATCCCTTTTGAAAGGCCGACCCCCATGAAACAATCAGGCAACACCATTCTTGTCACCGGCGGTGGCTCGGGCATCGGCGCGGCGCTGGCGCACCGCTTTCATGACCTTGGCAACACCGTCGTCATCGCCGGGCGCCGGCAGGAGGCGCTTGACCGCGCCTGCGCGGGACGGGCCGACATGCATGCGCTGACCCTGGACGTGGACAGCGCCGAGGGCGTCGCCGATTTCGCGCGCCGCCTGCTGGCCGCCCATCCGGCGCTGAACGTTCTTGTCAACAATGCGGGCATCATGCGGTTCGAAAGGCTCGACGGCGCCCGCGACCTGTCGGATGCCGAGGAAACCATCGCCACCAACCTGCTGGGGCCGATCCGGCTGACCAACGCGCTGATCGACCACCTTGTCGCCCAGCCCGATGCGGCCATCGTCAACGTGACCTCGGGGCTGGCCTTCGTGCCGCTGACCACGACGCCGACCTACAACGCCACCAAGGCGGCGATCCATTCCTATACCGTCGCCATGCGGGAGGCATTGAAGGGAAAGGTCGAGGTCATCGAACTGGCCCCGCCGGCGGTCCAGACCGGCCTGACGCCGGGGCAGGAAAGCCGCCAGGGCTATCTGCCGCTGGAAACCTTCGCCGACGAGGTGATGGCGCTGTTCCGGCAGCAGCCGACGCCGAGCGAAATCCTGGTCGACCAGGTCCGGTTCCTGCGCTTTGCCGAAGCCGAGGGCCGTTTCGACGAGACCCTGGCCCAGCTCAACGCCTTCGTCGCGAAGGTGAGCGGCCCGTGACGGCGTGACCGGCGCAAGGCGCGCCCGCCCGGACCGGCAGAGCTGCTTTCCGGTCCAGCGTCCCGGCGGTCGGCGGTCTCTGGCGAGGGGGGCGTGAACGGCGCGGCAGGCTGGCCCGGAAGCGGGTTTGGCCGCCGTGACGAACCGCCGATTGACGACATGGGCGGTGCTGCCGCCCCCCGGCGGCGTCGCCGGGCCCGGCGGCGCAGCGCCCGTCAGCCTTCGTCCAGCCGCATCAGCGCGTCGGGTTTCAGGATGCGCAGGAAGCGGCGGCCGGACTGGATGACGCCGCGCCGGTTCAGCGCGGCCAGGCTGCGGCTGATCGCCTCGCGGTTGGCGCCGACGATATTGGCGATCACGGCATGGGTCGGCAGGTTGCCCAGCGTCAGCCCCGGCTTCAGTTCGCCCTGCTCCAGCGCCGTGCGCAGAAGATAGGCGCGGAGCCGATCCTCGACCCCCAGCACGGTCAGCTCCTGCACCCGCTCGGTCAGGTCGTAGACGCAGCGCACCAGGCCGCGCATGACCGCCTGGCGAACCTCGGGCCGGGTGTCGATCAGTTCCAGCAG
This sequence comes from Paracoccus yeei ATCC BAA-599, assembly GCF_000622145.1. Classification (GTDB taxonomy): domain Bacteria; phylum Pseudomonadota; class Alphaproteobacteria; order Rhodobacterales; family Rhodobacteraceae; genus Paracoccus; species Paracoccus yeei. Next base: position 50,660 of record NZ_JHWH01000024.1, read on the forward strand.
CAACGGCCCCGGCATTTCCAGCACCGTGCAGTCGGTGCGGGCGTAAAGCGACAGCGACCGGGGCGCACCCGAGATCACCGACAGCTCGCCAAAGGGGGCGCCGGGGCCGATGTCCTTGTAGACGATTTCGCGCCCGCCCTCGGTCCATTGCACGGCAAGGACATGGCCGGACAGCACGAACAGGACCGTCTGGCCCGGTTCGCCGCGTTCGATGATGCGCTGACCCTGTTCGAAACTGCGGCGCAGGCAGGCCGCCTGGATGCGGTCAAGCTCGGGCGCGGGCAGGCCCTGGAACCAGTCCAGATCACAAAGCTGGATCAGCATGGCCGTCCCCCGGCCCGCAGGTGATATTTTTTTGCGAAGCGGCCCCGGTTTGTGCGTTTGCGCACAGAATCGCCGGGGCAAAGCGCATAGACAGAGAGCAGGATCTTACCAATCATGTCAGCGCATCATTACAAGTAGCAGGTTTTCGGTTCACCATTTCCAGCGCGAACGATCTCTTTCTCGGGGATTGGGGATCCTGGCCAGGCAGGCACGACGGTGCCGCGCCTGCTGGTAAAGGGGCGGCGGCATGGCTGACATGCAGGGCCGCCCCTTGCCGAAACCGCCGGCGTCGTGTGGGCCAGTCCTGCGGCCCGGCCGCCGGGTTGCCGGCACGATCCGGCGCCATGGGCCTTCGCCCGGCGAAGCGTTGGGACGGACCATCGCGTCCGCGCGGGCGGTGCACGGGAAAGGCGCTGCGCGGCGGCGGGATTTCCTTTCGCCGCGCAGACGACGCCGCATTCGGCCGGGGCCCGTCGCGGGCGGGCGGGACCGCTTGCGCGACCGGGACAGCCAGCCCGTCAGGATCGTTCGCTTTGCCTTGCGCCTTCGGGCCCGCTGGCCGGTCGGCGCCGAAGGGGGCCGGCATCGTCGTCAGTCCTTGTCGCCACCGCGCAGGCTCATGCCGCGAAAGCTCATGCCCCGGACGCTCATGCCCTGCACGCTCATCCCGCGGGTCTGGGGGCCGTCGGGGCCGCCGCCCAGCAGGAGCTGTTCGAACGAGCCGGTCTGGACATCCAGGCGGATGGTGTAATCGGCCTTGTCATAGGACCAGGCGACCAGATCCTCGGGCAGCAGGGCGCCGGCGGGAACCGGCGCGCGGTCCTTGTCCCCGGCCTCGGGCAGGGAGGAGGGGTTCAGCCCGGCCAGCAGCGTCGCGGCGGGCGCGCCCGGCCCGTGAACCAGGAACAGCGCGGGCGTGGGCAGCAGGTGATACACCCCGGCCAGGCCGAAGCCATAGACCCGGGCCAGCCTTGGATCCTTGGCCGCAAGCTGCTGGGCCAGATGGCCCGGCGCGCCGCTGTGGGCCGGGTCCGAGGCCTTGGGGTCGATCCGCAGGTCCTCGACCACGCGCCCGAACAGCAGGATGGCCGAGGTGTTCAGCAATGTTTCGGTCATGGGACAGCCTTCCCGCATGCGCCTGGGCCAAGATCGGGGCCCTTGCGGCGCGTCCCGCCGCAGGCCCTGCCGCGCAGCATGGCGAGGTTTTCCAGCCTTGACAAGGATGTCACGAGGCCTGCGCCCGCAGGAAGGCGTATTCGGCGGCCAGGATGCGGTGAAAGCGGTCGGCATCGGGCAGACCAAGCGCCGCCGCATGGTCGGGGATGCTGTCGGGCAGCGGCCGGTTCAGCCGCGTTTCGAAATACCAGGCCACCAGCAGCGGCAGCGGCAGCCCGGGCTCCGCAGCGGCCGCCTGCCGCTTGGCCCGGGCCCGGTCGCGCAGTGCGGCGTAATCGCCCTGCAGCCGCAGCCGGTCCAGGATCGCGGCGCCCAGCGCGGGATCGCGGCGCCGCCCCGCCGCCCGCAGCGCGGCCTGGCCCTGCATCAGGCGCCGGAAGCCGGCCGTGTCCAGGTCGTTTCGCGCCATCCAGGCCTGCAGATCGGCCTGCCGCAGCAAGCCTTGCGCCATGCGGAATTCGTGGACGACCTGGGCCAGGGCTTCGTCCTTGTCGCCCGGGTCCGCCCCAGGGTCGGTTCCGGGCGCGCCTTCGGCCAGGACCTGCAGCAGGGCCGCGTCGCGAACCCGGCCATAGGCGTCGGGGTCCAGCCGCAGCTCGTCCAGGATCGCCTCGGCCACCGGGTCGGGGTCGGCGTCGAGCCAGGGGGCGCTGGCCCAGGCCTCGGTCGGCTCGAAGAAGAAACCGGGCGCGGGGGCCGGGCCGTCCCGGTCCAGATGGTCCTGCACGGCGTCCAGCAGCGCCAGCGCGTCCTGGCGCTTGCGGTCCACGCGGCCCTGCGCCAGCCAGGCGGCCAGGGCGCTGCGGGCCGCCGGGTCGGGCAGGGCCGGCAGCAGGTTTTCCCAGAGGCGGTCGGGATAGAAACGGCCCTTGGCCGCCGCCAGGATCGCCCCCGCCCCCGGCGCGTCCAGCATGCCTTCGGCCAGGGCGCGTCCGACGGTGGCGCGGATGTTCACCATCGGCTCGCTGAGGCCCAGATAGCCGGTTTCGGCCGGGCCGTGCAGCAGCGCGACCTCGTCATCGTCGCGCAGGGTGCCGTCGCGGAAGTCCCGAAAGATCCCGCCGACCCCGATCATGCCGAAGGGGGCAAGCTCGGCCGCGCGCAGCGCGCCCATGCTGGCCGCGCCAAAGACCGCGATGCCCTGCGACAGGGCCCACAGGATTTCCTTGTGCCAGACGGCGGGCTGGCCGTCGAAGAAGCCGTCGATCATGCCGATCGCCCGCGGCCCGCGCCGCGCGGCGGCGTAAAGCGCGCCCTGGGCCACGGGCGGCAGGAAGGTCAGGCCGGGAAACCGCGCCCGGTCTTCGGCCCGAAGCGAGGGGCCGGCGAAGATCACCGCGGTCATCGGGCGCGCTCCATGCGCCGCCGGGCCCTTGCGCCGGGGCGATAGCGCGGGTGGTCGTCCGGCCCCTCGAGCCCCGGGATCACCACCCGCACGACATCGAGGCCCAGGTCGGGCTTGCTCAGGTCGACCGCGACGACCTCGGTCGCGCCGACGCCGGAGAGCCGGTCCAGCAGCCAGCCGAGATCCTGTCCGAAACGGTCCGAGACATGCTGCGCGATTCCGCCGAAATCGCGCGCCGGGCGGTGCTCGGCCCGCATCCGCGCGGCCCAGGCCGCCTTGCGCGCCCGTTCCGCCGCGCCGTAATCGCGATGCGTCAGGTCGTCCCTCGCGCCCGAGATATAGGTGGTGCGGACCTGGATCGCCTCGGTCAGGGCGCGGGACAGGGCGATGGCGCGCGCGGGATGGGCGCCCGCGCCCAGGCCCATGTGCTGCATCGGGTCGCGCCGGTCGGTGATGAGGCAGCAAAAGGCGGGCACGCCGATGTCGCTGGCGATGTCCCAGACGGCCACGTCGAAATCGGCGCCCTCCAGCCGGGCCAGAAGGTCGCGGCAGGCCGGGTCGTCCACGCCCGCCAGGTCCAGCCCCGTCGCGCCCCGCTCGCCCCCCGCGTTCCACAGCGCGATGGCGTCGCGCTCGATCACCTCGCAGATGGCGTGGCAGAGCGCCTCGGCCATGCTGTTGCCCGAGGCGAGGCCGTTGCTGCTGCAATCGAAACAGCCGCTGCCGGGCGGCGGCGGCAGGGTGAAGTTCGCGCGCACCGATTCGAAGGGCAGCCAGCGCGGCTGGCCCGAGACCAGGTCCCGCCCCTCGATCCACAGGGTGACGAGATGCGGGTGGAAGGCGTCCGAGATGCGCGGCAGCCGGGCGATGTCGGCAAAGGGCAGCGCGCCCGACAGTTCGGCCAGCGATCCCAGCCGCAGCGGGCGGTCGATGTGTTCGGCGTGGTAAAGCTCGGCCGCCTCCATCAGGCCCGAGGCAGTGGCGGCGGCCAGGTCGCAGCCCTTGCCCTGCGACACCGCAAGCGACCGGGCGTTCGGCCGGCAGACCATCACCACCGGCACGCCGATGCGGTCGAGCCCGGTGACATCGGCGACCCGGGTGATGCCCATGCGCGCCATCAGCGGCGTGACGCGGGCGACTGTCTCGGCCGGGGACAGGATGCGGTGGGTGCCCAGCCGGTGGCACTTGGCCCCGTCCGGCAGGTCCGGGCGCCCCGCCCCGCCCTGGCCGGGGGTCACGACGACCGGCGGGCGGGCGTCCAGACCATGTCGATGATCGGGGACGCGTCGGGGTCGATGATGCGGAATCCCAGCCTTTGATACAGCCCGATGGCGCGGTTGGTGCGGACCGCCGACAGCGACACGGTCCGCCCCTGCCGCGCCGCCTTGTCCAGTAGGTCGCGGATGATCCGCGTGCCGATGCCCAGGCCGCAGTATTCCTCGAGGATCTGGATCTGGGCCAGGTTGTAGTCGGCGTCCCGTTCGGTCACCTGCATCCAGCCGATGTCGCGCCCGCCAAGGGTGATGATGCAGGAATCGGCCGCCTTGAACGACCGCCGGATCGCGGCGCGGCGCAGCGGCTCGTCCCAGGCGTCCAGTTGTTCCATCAGGGGGCGCATCGCATTGATGTAAATCGCCTCGGCAAAGGCGAATTCATCGGGACGGGCAGAGCGCAGGCCGAATTCCAGACATTCCTTCATGGCCCGGACTATAGGGCGTGAATCGGCCATGTCACGGATCTTGATCGATCGTTCAGGCGATTTTCAGCCGGATTTCCTGTATCAGGAAGGCGTGCCGACCGGATGGACTTGACGCCGCAGCCGGGTGCGCCTTTGTTCCGCCCGATCCGGCGTCGGGCAACCGGCCCGGCCAGGAAAAGGAGACCAGGGCAGGCATGATCGCCCAGACCAGTTTGACCGGACCGCGGCTGATGACCGTGCTGTATGCCGACATCCACGGCTACACCGGCCTGATCGAGCGTGACGAGCAGGGCACGCTGGCGCGCCTGACGCGGTCGCTTGCGCTGATCCGCAGCCTGACGGGCGATTACGGCGGCTCGGTCGTCAACACGGCGGGCGACGGGCTGGTGGCGGTGTTTGAAAGCGTGCAGCAGGCGCTGCATTTCGCGCTGGAGATGCAGCGCGAACTGGCCCGCGAACAGGCCTGGACCGAGGACGGGCAGCCGATCCTGTACCGGGTCGGCATCTCGGTCGGGGACACCTTCGCGGGGCAGGACGGGGTCTATGGCCACAGCGTGAACCTGGCCGCGCGGATCCAGAGCTTTGCCGAGCCCGGCGGCATCTGCGTCACCGACGCCGTCTATCGGATGCTGCGCCCGAACGACGAGGTGCGGCTGCGCTCGATCGGGACGAAGCGGCTGAAGAACATCTCGACCCCGGTCGAGGTGTTTTCCGTCGAGATGCTGCCCACCGTCCCCGCCGCGGCGCAGGAGATCCTGCCCCTGCGCCCCGCGCCCCCGGCCGAGACCCTGCCCGATGCCTCGGTCGCGATCCTGCCGATGGAGAACATCTCGGCCGATCCGGGCGACCTTTACCTGTGCCAGGGCATCGCCGCCGACCTGATCACCAGCCTCAGCCGGTTCCGCAACCTGATGGTGATCGCCCGCCATTCGGCGATTCTGGCCGCCGCCAACTCGGGCTCGCTGCGCGAGATCGGGCAGCGGCTGGGGGTGCGCTATCTGCTGTCGGGCAGCCTGCGGCGGTCGGGCAACCGCATCCGCATCACCGCCGACCTGATCGAGGCGCGGTCCGAGAACATCATCTGGTCGGAACGCTACGACGGGATGATGAACGAGATCTTCGATTTTCAGGACGATGTCGCCGCGATGACCGCCGCCCGCGTCGCCATCCAGATCGACGCCGCCGAGCGCCAGCGCCTGGCCGCCCAGCAGCACCCCGCGCTTTATGCCTATGGGCTGGTGCTGCGCGGCCAGGACATGGGGTTCCGCTTTCTGCGCGACGCCAACCTGCACGCCCGCCGCCTGTTCGAACAGGCCCGCCAGCTGGACCCCGCCTATGGCCGCAGCTATGCCGCCATATCGCGGACCTTCAACGTCGAATGGCGCTACAACTGGACCAGCGACCCGGCCGGGGCGCTGAACCAGGCGCTGGTCCTGGCCAAGCGGGCGGTCGAGTGCGACAACCTGGATTCGCGCGGCTATTCCGAAATGGGGCTGGCGCATCTTTACCTCAAGCAGCACGACGAGGCGCTGGCCGCCTATGAACACGCCATCGGGCTGAACCCGAACGACGCCGACCTGCTGGCCTATATGGGCGACTGCCTGGCCTATGTCCGCCAGGGGCCGCGCGCCGTGCAGATGCTGGAACGGGCGATCCGGCTGAACCCCTATCATCCCGATTCCTACCTGTGGTTCCTGGGCGACGCCTATTTCCACAACGGCCAGTATCCCGAGACGATCCAGACCCTGAACCGGATGCGCGACCGGTCCGAGGCGCACCGGCTGCTGGCCGCGAGCCATGCCATGCTGGACCAGATGCCCGAGGCCCGCCACCACGCCGCCGAGGTCATGCGCGTCCATCCGAACTTCACCATCGAGCACTGGCGCAAGGTCCCCCCGCTGCGCCACCCCGAGGACCTGGAGCTTTACATCCACGGCCTGCGCAAGGCGGGGCTGAGCTGAGGCGAAAGGCCCCGCGCAGAGGCGCGGGGGGCTGAGCTAGGGGAGACGCCACCGCGCGAAGGCGCGGGGGGGGGGGGCTGAGTTGAGTGGAAAGGCCCCGCGCAGAGGCGCGGGGCCGGGGCCGGCGCGACGCGGCAGTTGCGCCAGGGCCGGGTTTCCTGTCTTCTGGTCCTGGCGACAACCATCCGGCGCCGCTGCCGAAACCCTGGATGAGGTCCAAGATGCATGACGATCAGACCCTTGCCCCGCCTGTCGGGATGTCCCGGCGCGCACTGATGCTGAGTTCGCTGGCGACGGCGGCGCTGTGGCCCGTCGGCGCCAATCTGGCGCTGGCGCAGGACGCGCCGCCCGCCGGCCCCGCCCCCGAATCGGCCGCCGCCGCCCGCGACGCGGTCGAGGCGATCCGCGACCAGATCCTGCGCATCTCGCGCGAGGTCTGGGAAACCCCCGAACTGTCCCTGCACGAGGAGATCTCGCACCAGATCCATATCCGCGAGCTTGAAGCGGCGGGATTCACGATCACCAGCCGGGGCACGTCGAACATCCCGACCGCCTTCGTCGCGGAATGGTCGCAGGGCGAGGGCGGGGCCAAGGTCGGCTTCCTGCCCGAATACGACGCGCTGCCGGGCCTTGGCAACGCCGCCGAGCCGCGCCAGGCCCCCGGCCCGAAGGGAACCGAGGTCGGCCACGGCTGCGGCCACAACCAGCTGGGCGCGGGCTGCACGGGCGCCGCCATCGCGCTGAAGGCGATGATGACGGCCGACGGCACGCCCGGCCTGATCCGCGTCTATGGCTGCGCGGCCGAGGAAACCCAAGGCGCCAAGGTCTATATGGCGCGCGACGGTCTGTTCGACGACCTCGATGCGGCACTGGCCTGGCATCCGGGGCCGATGAACGCGACCGGCATGCTGCGCACGGCGGCGGTCAACATGCTGCGCATCACCTTCACCGGCCGCACCGCCCATGCCGGCGTCGACCCCTGGGAGGGGCGCAGCGCGCTGAAAGGGGCAGAGCTGTTCGGCACCGGCATCCAGTTCATGCGCGAACACCTGCAGCCGACCACCCGGCTGCATTACGTCTACGAGGCGGCGGGCGAGACGCCCAACGTCGTCCCCGACCATGCCGCGGTGCTGATCATGATCCGCGACGAAAGCCGCGCCTCGGTCGAGGCGGTCACCGAATGGGTGCGCGACGTGGCCAGGGGCGCCGCCCTGACCACGAGGACCGAGGCCGAGGTGGACCTGTTCTTCGGCATGCACGACCTGCTGCCGAACGAGCCCCTGCTGCAGCGCGTCCACCAGCACATGGGCGCCGTCCCGATCGAGTGGAGCGCCGAGGAGCAGGATTTCGCCAAGACCTGCCAGCGCGAGATGGGCCTGCCCGAGCAAGGGCTGATGCCGATCCTGATGCCGCTTCTGCCCGAGATCACCAACGGCGGCGGCACCGATGTCGGCGATGTCAGCTACATCACCCCGACGGCGCTGTTCGCCTGGGTGTCGATGCCCATCGGGGTCGGGCTGCACACCTGGCCGGTGACCGCCTGCGGCGGCATGAGCATCGGCGACAAAAGCGCCATCGCCTCGGCCACGATCATGGCGGGGGTGGGCCACGACCTGATGACCGACCCCGAACTGCGCGCGGCCGCGCGGGCGGATTTTGACCGGCGCAGGGGGGACCGCCCCTTCGTCTCGGCCCTGCCCAAGGACAAGGTCCGCCCCGAGGGCATCCCGCCGCATCTGCTGATCCGCGACGGCTCGGACGAGATCCCCGCCGGATACGACCCCGCGCACGAGGTGCATTGACCGGACGGGCGCGCGCGCCCTGCGGGGACGCGCGCCTTCCCGCGACGGTTCCCGGGTCACCCGGGCCCAAGGGCCCGGGTGGCCTTCAGCCGAAGACCACCTGCGCGGTGGTGTTCTCCTTCAGCCCCTCCAGCCCGAACTGCAGGCCGATGCCGGATTGCTTGACCCCGCCGAAGGGCGCGTTCGGCTGGACCGCACCGTGCTTGTTGATCCAGACCGAACCGCTTTCCAGCCGCCGCGCCACCGCCCGCGCGGCATCAACGTCGCTGCCCCAGACCGAGGCGCCAAGCCCGTTCGGGTTGTCGTTGGCCATTGCCACCGCCTCGTCCAGGCTGGAATAGCGGATGACCGGCAGGGCCGGGCCGAACTGCTCCTGATCGACCAGCGCATCGCCGTTGCGCAGCCCGGCGATGATGGTCGGGGGAAAGAACAGCCCCTGCCCCGGCGCGCCGCCCAGCAGGACCTGGCCGCGCGCCGCCGCGTCGGCGACCAGCGCGGCCACCTTGTCGAACTGCGCCCGGTTCTGGACCGGCCCCAGGACGCTGGCTTCGTCCATGCCGTCGCCCAGCGGGATCGTGCGGGCGAAGGCGACCAGCGCCGCGCAGACCGCGTCATGGATGCTGTCGTGGACGTAAAGCCGCTTCAGCGCCGCGCAGGTCTGGCCGTTGTTGATGAAGGCGCCCCAGAACAGGCCTTCGGCAATCGCGGCCGGATCGGCGTCGGGCAGCACGATGCCCGCGTCGTTGCCGCCCAGTTCCAGCGTCAGGCGCTTGAGGTTGCCGGCCGCCGCGCGCATCACATGCCGGCCCGTGGGGGTCGAGCCGGTGAAGACGATCTTGTCGATGCCCGGATGCTCGGACATCGCGGCGCCCAGGTTGAAGCCCTTGTCGTCGCCGGTCACGATGTTCAGCACGCCCGGCGGCAGCACCGCGCTGGCCAGTTCCACCATGCGCAGGGTGGCAAGCGGCGTCAGGGCCGAGGGCTTGATGACCACCGCATTGCCGACCCGCAGCGCCGGCAGGATGTGCCAGACCGCGATCATGACCGGAAAGTTCCAGGGCGTGATCGAGCCCGCGACGCCGATCGGCTTGCGCAGCAGCCGGACCCGGCCGGCCTCGTCATCCTGCAGCACCTCCTCGGGCAAGGACAGGCTGGCGGTATGGCCCGCCCAGGCGGCCGCCCCGCCCATTTCCCAGCGCGAGCCAAGGCCGTTCAGCGGCTTGCCCTGTTCCTGCGTCAGAAGGCGTGCCAGTTCCTCGGCATGGTCGGTCAGCAGGCGGGCGATGGCGGCGCAGGCCGCGGCGCGGTCGGCGTCGGGCAGCGCGGCCCAGCCGGGCTGCGCGGCGCGCGCCGCCGCGACCGCGCGGTCCAGGTCGGCGGGCGTCGCGTTCGGCGCATGGCCGACCACGGCCCCGGTCGCGGGGTTCATGACCGCGAAGCGGGCCTCGGTGGCGACGGGCTTGCCGTCGATGGTCAGATCGAACATGGTGTCTCCTCCCTTGTTGCTTGGATCAGCGCGACCGCGCGGCGGCGATGGCGGCCAGCACCGCCTCGGGGTCGCCGACCTGGTTCATCAGGATCAGCACAAGGCGCGACCACAGCTTCAGGCTTTCGGCCTCGGACAGCCCGTCGTGCATGGCGACCAGTTCCTGATACAGGTCGTCATGCCGGGTCAGGTTCGGGGCAAGGTTCAGTGCAGGCATGATTGTCCTCCCTTGGCGCGGATCAGCGCAGCCTCGACGTCGGCGGCCGAGGCCGATTTCCAGCGCGCCGCAACATACTGATCGGGGCGCACCAGGACGGCGGCGCCGGGCGCAAGCTCCAGGCGCTCTGCGGCCAGCCCCTCGACCAGGACCAGCCGGACGCCCTGCGGCGGCGGCCGCTGCCATCCGGTCGCGATCAGCGTGAAATCGTCGCCCAGCGCGTCCAGCAGCCAGCCGTCCCGATGCGGCGCATCCAGCACCGGCGCGCCGGGGGCGACGCCACCCTGCCACAGGTCGCGGTCCGGGGTCGAAAGCCGGCTTGCGGGATAGGCGACCGGCGTCGAAAGCCGCCCGGAATTGACGAAGGGCCGGGCAAAGGCGTGATCCTGCGCCAGTTCCAGCACCGCATCGCGCAGGCCCTGGCTGGCCGCCGACTTCGGGGTCAGGAAATCGGTCGAGCGGGTCGAGTTCAGGATGTTTTCATCCGCCGTCGCCACCGCCTCGTCGTTATAGGTCTCGATCAGCGCCTCGTCGGCCTGGCCGCGCAGCACCAGGTCCAGCTTCCAGCCCAGGTTGTCGATGTCGGCAAAGCCGCCGTTGCAGCCCCGCGCCCCGAAGGGCGACACCAGATGCGCCGCGTCGCCGGCAAAGATCACCCGGCCATGCACGAAGCGCGCCATGCGCCGGCACTGGAAGGTATAGACCGAATACCATTCGCGCTGGAATTCCACGTCGTCGCCCAGCATGGCGCGGACATAGGGCTCGACGTTCTCGGGGCGGATCGCCGCCTCGCGGTCGATGTTCCAGCCGAGTTGAAAGTCCAGCCGCCAGACGTCGTCGGGCTGCTTGTGCATCAGGGCCGAACGGCCGGGATTGAAGGGCGGGTCGAACCAGAACCAGCGCTCGGACGGCATCTCGTGCTTCATGCGGATGTCGGCGATCAGGAAATTGTCCTCGAAGACGCGGCCCTCGAAATCCAGCCCCATCCTGTCGCGGACGGTCGAACGCGCGCCGTCGCAGGCGATCAGCCAGTCGGCCACCAGCTGATAGCCGGTCTCGGCCGTGCTGACCGACAGCTGCACGCCGTCGTTCAGCGGGGTCACGGCATCGACGCGATGGCCCCAGCGGATCTGGACATTCGGCAGCGCCCGGCAGCCGTCCAGAAGGTATTCCTCGATGTAATACTGCTGGATGTTGATGAAGCCGGGGCGCTTCTGGTCCTTCACCGACGCCATGTCGAACTGATAGATCGGCTGGTCGCCCGCGCCCCAGAACACCTTGCCGACGTTCCAGGTCACGCCCTTGTCCATCGTCGCGTCGCAGACGCCCAGGCGATCCAGGATGTCCAGCGAGCGCTTGGAAAAGCAGATCGCCTTGGAACAGTGCGCGACGAAATCCAGCCGGTTCAGCACCGTCACGGCATGGCCGCGCCGGCCCAGATCCAGCGCCATCGCCAGCCCGACGGGGCCGGCGCCGACGATCACCACCGGCGCCCGGTCCTGCGGCACCGCCGGCGCCGGGGTGGCGCCGATTTCCTTGTAGACGGGAATCCCCGCGATATTGGCCATGATCTCCTCCCCTTCCCCGTCGGATCAGCCCTGCAACTGCGCCCAGACCTCGCGGTCGCGCTCGGCGGTCCAGATGCGGGGATGCTCGATGCCTTCGAATTCGTCCCACAGCCGCTGCACGTCGAAGGGCAGGCAGTGTTCAAAGATCGGCCAGGCGCCGAATTCGGGGGCCAGCGCGTCGCGCGTCGCCTCGAACGCGGCCTTCAGGGTGCCGCCGGCCTTGTGGACGCGGCCGACATTCTCGATCATGTCGTTCAGGAACTTGCGGGTCTGTTCGACCGCCGCGTCGGTTTCCGCAACGCCGCGCGACACCGCGCCGCGCCCGCCGATCAGGTTCTCGGCCTGATAGGCCTTGACGTTGTCCAGCGTCTTGCCCGCCCAGTCGAAGTGATAGGCGTCGCCCGTGTAAAGCGCGGCCTTGGATTCGACCAGATCGCCCGCGAACAGCGTGCGGGTCTTGTCGTGCCAGACGACGATGTCGCCGCCGGTGTGCCCGCGGCCCAGAAAGCGCAACTCCAGCCTGCCGCGGTCGCCGCCCAGGTCGATGGCGTGGTCGGTCGCGAAGGTGACGGTCGGCCAGGTCAGGCCCGGCACCTCGTCGGCGTTCTTGGCCAGGCGCGGCATCCGGCCGAATTCGCTTTTCCAGTCCTGCTCGCCGCGCTCGGCCACCAGATCGCGCGAGGCCTCGGACATGATGATGTCGCCCGCGTCAAAGGCGCTGGCGCCCAGAACGCGCACCGCGTGGTAATGCGTCAGGATCAGATAGCGGACCGGCTTGTCGGTCTGCTGGCGCAGGATCTTCAGCCAGTCGCGGCTGGCGGCGGGGGTCGCGCGGCTTTCGATGGCGACCAGGAAATCCTCGCCCTCGACGGCGCCGACGTTCGGATCGCCCTCGGCGGTCAGGGCATAGACGCCCTCGCCCAGGATCTCCAGCGTGTCGGTCTTGGCGGCGGTGTCGGCGGATGATGCGAAAGCCTTGTTCATGGGGGCAGTCCTTGTCCAGTCATTCGGGGAAAGGGCGCCGGCCGGGCGGTTGCCGGCCGGCAGGGTCGCTCAGGCCACCGCCAGGTAGTTCTTGACGAAGCGGTCGCTGGTGATCTCCCACAGGACCGGCGTGCCCTTCCTGACGAACCAGGCGTCGCCGACGCCATAGCTGACGGCCTCGCCGGTCGCTTCGTTGGTCAGGGTCACGCTGCCCTCGACCACCACGGAGTGCTCGTCGAAGGGATAGGTCATGCGGAACTTGCCCCGCGTCGCCCCGAACCAGGCGCAGCTGACCGGGTCGGTCGGGGCACCGTGGATCATCCGGCCCATGCATTGCACGTCGCCCTCCAGCACCTCGGAACCGAGGTTCGTGACGCTGCCCCAGGGTTCCAGCTCGGGGACGGTGGTGTCGATCTTGATGGTCATGATGGTCTCCGTAAGGGTTGGTTCAGCGCCGGCCGTTGAAATAGCCGGAAAGTTGGTGCCAGCATTTCGCGGCGGTGGTGACGGCGGGGCGCGCATGATCGGTCCCGAGGATCGAGACATGCGGGATGCGGGCCATCAGGTCGTAGCGGGCGGACCCCTCGCTCATCCCCTCGGCCAGGACCTTGCAGACGATGTGGCTGGGGGTGACGCCGAACCCCGAATAGCCCTGCACATAGAAGGCGTTCGGCCGGCCGGACAGGGTGCCGATCTGCGGGAACAGGTTCGCCGAACAGGCCATCGGCCCGCCCCAGGCCATGTCGATCCTGACATCGCGCAGATAGGGGAAGGTCTTCAGCATCAGGGCCCGGTTCCAGCCCGCCAGATCCTGCGGGATGCGATCGACCACCCGCGTGGCCGAGCCATAGAGCAGCCGGTTCTCGGTGGTGACGCGGTAATAGTCGATCACGGGGCGAATGTCGGAATAGGCCCCCCGGATCGGGCTGATGCGGGCGATCAGGTCGTCGGGCAGCACCTCGGTCGCGATCTGGAACGCATAGGTGTTGATGGTCTTGCCCGCGATCTCGGGCTCCATCCGGTTCAGGAACCCGTCGCAGGCCCAAAGGAGCTTCTGCGCCCTGACGCTGCCGGCATTGGTGCGCACGGTGATGCGCTCGCCGTATTCGACCGAGACGGCGGGCGAGTTTTCAAAGATGCGGGCACCGTGGCCGGCCAGGGCCTGCGCCTCGCCCAGCAGCAGGTTCAGCGAATGGACATGGCCGCCGCCCATGTGCTTGATCGCGCCGGCATAGACGTCCGAGCCGACGATCCGGCGCACCGCCGGACCTTCCAGCAGCTCGATGTCCTCGTCGGGATCGACGGCGCAGAATTCGTCGAACCAGCTCCGCAGCGTCGTCATCTGGCGCTGGTTATAGGCCAGATAGCCGTAGCCGCGGCAGAAATCGGCATCGATGCCATAGCGGGCCACGCGGTCGCGGATGACGCCGGCACCCAGGTTCGCGATCTTGAACAGGGTTTCCATTCCGCCGGGGCCGACGTGCTTTTTCACCGCGTTCAGGTCGTGGCCGATGCCGGCCATGACCTGCCCGCCGTTGCGGCCGGTGCCGCCATAGCCCAGGTGCCGCCCCTCCAGCACCACGATGTTGGTGATGCCCTTCTCGGCCAGTTCCAGCGCGGTGTTGATGCCGGAAAAGCCGCCGCCGATCACCACCACATCGGCGTCCAGGTCCTGGGTCAGGCGCGGAAAGCTCAGGTCGTATTTGCGGGTGGCGGTGTAGTAGTTCAGCGCATCCAGATGGCGCATGACCTTGGGATCAAGCACGGACATGGGATCAGACCTCGGAAATGGCCGTGTTCAGGGCCGCATAAAGCGCGGGCCGGCGGGTGCGAAGGAAGGCGGCATAGCCGGCGCCCAGCAGCCCGAACGCGGCCACGATGAAGGGGAAGGACCAGATGATCAGGCTGTCGGACCCGGCCAGCAGCGGCAGGTTCGCGATGACCAGCGCCATGCCGGCGCCAAGGCCCGCCAGCGCCAGGCCGGGTGCCACGGCCCGCGTCCACAGCCCGGGCGGATCGGGCAGCCGGCGGAACCAGGCGATGATCGCCACGCTGACCATGATCTGCACCGCCAGGATGCCGATCACCGCGATGGCCGAGGTCCAGGAGAACACCACCGCATAGGCATCGACGCCCGACACCACCGCCCCCAGCAGCAAGGCCAGCGCGATCACGCTTTGCGCCCGGCCCGCGACATGGGGCGAGCCGTGGCGTTCGTGGACCAGACCCAAGCTGCGGGGCAGCAGCCCGTCGCGGCCCAGTGCATAGAAATAGCGGTTGATGGTGTTGTGAAACGACAGGCCCGAGGCGAACAGGCTGACGATCAGCAGCAGTTCGATCACCTTGACCGACCAGCCGCCCAGAACGTCGGCGGCGGCGTTGAAGAACAGCGTCTCCAGCCCGGCCTCGGCCGCCGCCCGGATGTTGGCGGGACCGTAATACTGGGTGATCGACCAGGTCGAGAAGGCATAGAAGCCCGCGATCAGCGCCACCGCGGCAAAAGTCGCGCGGGGGATGGTGCGGTGCGGGTTCTCGGCCTCTTCGGAAAAGATCGCGGTCGCCTCGAAGCCCATGAAGGAGGCGATGACGAAAACCAGCGCCGCGCCCAGGCCCGGCGCCAGCACGGTCGCCGGCGCGAACGAGGTCAGGGTGATGCCCTGAGGCCCGCCGCCGCCAAGCACGATGCCCATGTCCAGAAGGAACAGGATGGCGATCTCGGCCAGCATGCACAGGCCCAGGACCCGGCCCGAAAAGGCGATGTTGCGCGCACCGCACAGCCAGATCACCGCCATGACGACCATGATCGGCACCCACCAGGGCACGGTCAGCCCCAGCCCCGCCAAGGCCCCCGACACGAAGATGCCGAACAGCGTATAGGCCGCAAGCTGGATCGCCTTGTAGGTCAGCAGCGCGATCGCGGCCGCCGCCACCCCCGCCGGTCGGCCCAGGCCCCGCGAGATATAGGAATAGAACCCACCGGCCGACCCTGCATGGCGCGCCATGGCGGTGAAGCCGACCGAAAAGACCAGATAGAGCAGCCCGACCAGCAGATAGACCCCGGGTACGCCCGCGCCATTGCCGAAGGCGAAGGCCGCGGGCGAGGCGCCGACGACCGAGGCCAGCGGCGCGGCCGCCGCCACGACGAAAAAGACGATATGCGTGGTTCCGATGGAATTGCGGGCAAGGCCCGCGCGATGCGGGGTGCCCGCGGATGCGGATTGCGACATGATGGTTTCGTTTCCCTGAAGGGCCCGCAGCTATTGGGTGCCGCGTGGCAATCGTTGCATATGAAATGAACGATACGCCGTGCGCTCGGATGCAAAAATTGCGAAACGCGCCAAGAATCCGATAGAATGCGCCAAGGATGGCCTAAGACAGGGGGGGGTGATGCCATGCTGACGGGTCCGATGCCGATGATCCGCGTGTCCTCGCTTGCCCCGGTGCTGCACGCGCTGGACAGGCGCGACCAGGACGGCCCCGCCGAGCTGGGCAAGGCCGGGCGGGTCGCCACGCTGCTGTCCCGCCACCTGCTGAGCCGCGAGACCGTGGCCGATGCCTATGCCGAGATTCCGCTGCCCCGCTATGTGGCGCTGCTGGAGGATGCGGCAGAGCTTGCCGAGGACCCGTTTCTGTGCGCGCGGGTCGGGACCCGCTTTCGCCCCGCCGACCTGGGGCCCGTCGGCCTGATCTTTGCGGCCTCGGCCACGCTGCGGCGCGGGCTGGAACGGCTGGCGCGCAACCTGGCCAGTTGGCAGGACGGAACCACGATCCGGCTCGAGACGGACCGGGACAGCGTGATCTGGACCTATCGCATCGCCATGTCCGACATCGGGCCGCACCGGCAGGACAGCGAATACACGCTGGCCGCTACCCTGGCCCTGGCCCGGGACGTGTTCGGCGCCGCGGGCCGGCCGCAGGAAATCCACGTCGAACATGACGCACCGCCCGGCGCGGCCGGGCTGACCCGCATCCTGGGGCTGCGTCCCAGTTTCGGCCAGTCGGCGAACCGCCTGATCTTTGCACGCGCCACGGCCGAGCGCGCGGTGCGCAGCGAGGACGCGGGGCTGATGGCCGTGCTTTTGCGCCATGTCGAGGACCTGCGGCGGCCGGCGACGGCGGGCGATCTGGTGACGCGGGTGCGCGGGCTGATCGCGCTGCATCTGGGGCAGCGCCCGGTCACGCTGGCGCTGATCGCGGCGGAGCTGAACCTGTCGACGCGCAGCCTGCAGCGCAGGCTGGCCGAGGCCGGCACGGCGCTGCGCCCCCTGGTCCTGCAGGCACGGCTGGACATGGCGCAAAGCCAGCTGCGCGAAGGGCGCATCCCGAATGCCGAGATCGCCCGCCGGCTCGGCTATGCCGACAGCACCGCGCTGTGGCGGGCCTTCAAGACTGCGACCGGCACGTCCCCCCGGGCGCAGCGCGACCGCTGACCCCCCCGCGCGGCCCCGGCGCGACCAAGGGACGCAGGGACCGGTGCAACCGCCGCTTGCCGCTTGAAATCGGGCGTCGGACGGGCGATTGTTGCATCTGAAACAATCATGGATGACGCATGCGGATCGAAGGTTTCCTGCCCTATCGGCTGGCCGTGGTGGCCGAGGCGCTGTCGCGCCAGCTGGGTGCGGTCTATGGCGGCGAACACGGGCTGACGCGCGAGGAATGGCGGCTGCTGTTCCTGATCGAGGACGCAGGCCGGATCGATTCGCTGCAACTGGCGGGCCGGACCTCGCTGGACAAGGTGCAAGTCAGCCGCGCGGCCTCGCGGCTCGAGGACAAGGGCCTGATCCTGCGCCGCATTCCGGCCGGGGACCGGCGCCTGCGGGAATATGCCATCACCGAGGCCGGGCAGGCCCTGTTCCGCGAGGTCTTCGGCGCGGTCGAGGCCAAGGCCGGCGCCATCTTCATGGCCATGCCCAGCGAGGACCGCGCCGCGCTGGAGAAAGGCATCGGCGCATTGGGAGAGGCGATCCGGCAGATCGGCGATCCGGCGCGCTAGGCGCGGTTCATCAGCCGCCCCAAGGTCCGGGACAGCTGCGGCCCGTCCTCGCCCAGTTCCCGCATCAGGTCGGCCTGGAAGGTTTCGGCGATCCGGCCCAGCCGCTCCATCAGCGCCCGGCCCTGGTCGGTCAGGTCCAGCGCGACAAGCCGCTGGTCGCTGTCGTCGCTGGACTTGCGCAGCAGCCCCGCCTGTTCAAGCCGGCTGGCGGCGCGGCTGACGACGGACTTGTCCAGGTTCACCCGGGCGTTGATGTCGCGCACGCTGACCGGGCCCGATTGTGACAGATGCGCCAGAACGCGCCATTCGGGAATGGTCAGCCCGGCCTCGGCCTCGTACAGGGCCGCGAATCGGCGGCTGACCTGGCTGGCTGCCACGGCCAGCCGATAGGGCAGGAAGTCGTCCAGTTCAAAGGCCATCGCGGTTCTCTCCTGATCCCAAAGCATCAGAAATTCATTGCATCCGCAATAAAAAACCCGACGCGCGCAGTCGCCCGTTGACATCGTTGCTGGTGCAACGGTAATTTCATTGCAACAGCAACGATCCATCGGGGAGGAGCCCGCATGACATCCCACGCCCTGCCGAAAGGCATGATCCGCGCCGCGACCGCCACAGGCACCGCCGAGGGCTACATGCCCGGTTTCGGCAACGACTTCGAGACCGAGGCCTTGCCGGGCGCCCTGCCCCAGGGCCAGAACTCGCCCCAGAAATGCGCATACGGGCTTTATGCCGAACAGCTGTCGGGCACGGCCTTCACCGCGCCCCGCGGCAAGAACGAACGGACCTGGTGCTATCGCATCCGCCCCTCGGTCCATCACACCGGGCGGTTCAAGCCGGTAGACGTGCCCTATTGGAAGACCGCCCCGAACATCCTGCCGCACGACCCGAACCGGCAGAACATCATGTCGCTGGGCCAGTATCGCTGGGACCCGATCCCGGTGCCCGACCAGGACCTGACCTGGATCACCGGGATGCGCACCATCACCACGGCGGGCGACGTGAACATCCAGGTCGGCATGGCCAGCCACGTCTATCTGGTCACGAGGTCCATGCAGGACGAGTATTTCTTTTCCGCAGACAGCGAACTGCTGATCGTTCCCCAGGAAGGCAAGCTGCGTTTCTGCACCGAACTGGGCGTGATCGACCTGGAACCGAAGGAGATCGGCATCATCCCGCGCGGCCTCGTCTATCGGGTCGAGGTGCTGGAAGGCCCATGCCGCGGCTTCGTCTGCGAGAACTACGGCCAGAAGTTCGAACTGCCCGGACGCGGCCCGATCGGCGCGAACTGCATGGCGAACACCCGCGACTTCAAGTGCCCCGTCGCGGCCTTCGAGGATCGCGAGACCCGCTCGCGCGTGGTCGTCAAGTGGTGCGGCCAGTTCCACGAGACCTGGATCGGCCATTCGCCGCTGGATATCGTCGCCTGGCACGGCAATTACTGCGCCTACAAATACGACCTGCGCACCTATTCGCCGATCGGCGCGATCCTGTTCGACCATCCCGACCCGTCGATCTTTACCGTGCTGACCGCGCCTTCGGGGCAGGAGGGGACGGCGAACATCGACTTCGTGCTGTTCCGCGAGCGGTGGATGGTGGCCGAGCACAGCTTCCGCCCGCCGTGGTATCACAAGAACATCATGTCCGAGCTGATGGGCAACATCTACGGCGTCTACGATGCCAAGCCCCAGGGCTTTGCGCCAGGCGGCATCAGCCTGCACAACTGCATGCTGCCGCACGGTCCCGACCGCAACGCCTTCGAGGGCGCGAGCAATGCCGAGCTGAAGCCCGAGAAGCTTGACGAGACCATGTCCTTCATGTTCGAGACCCGCTTTCCCCAGCACCTGACCGAATTCGCCGCCCGCGAGGCGCCGATGCAGGAGGAATACATCGAGGTCTGGGACCGGCTGGAGAAGAAGTTCGACGGCACGCCCGGCGTGAAGTGACCCAAGGCGGGGGGCCGTCTGCCCCCCGGCGCCTGCCCGCCCCCTCGACGGGGGCAGGCAGGCGCTCCCCCCGAGGATATTTTCCCAAGAAAGAAGGAGGCTGCGCATGGCCTTGCTGCGGTCGAGAATCGAGAGCGCCAATCAGCCGGATTGTGCCTTTCCCCTGAACAACCTGCCCTATGGCGTCTTTTCGACGGCAGGCGAGGCGCCGCGCTGCGGGGTGGCCATCGGCGACATGATCCTGGACCTGGCGGGTTGCGAGGCGCGCGGCCTGCTGGATGCGGGCGGCACCTTCGCGGAGCCGCAGTTGAACGGCTTCATGGCGCTGGGCCGGGCGCGCTGGGACGCGGTACGGGCGCGGCTGACCGCGTTGCTGGCCGAGGGCGCCGAGGGCGACCTGCCGCTGGTCGCTATGGACGATGCGCGGATGCACCTGCCGATCCGGGTGACGGAATACACCGACTTCTATGCCTCGCGGAACCATGCCTTCAACGTGGGCGTGCTGTTCCGGGGGCCCGAGAACGCGCTGCCGCCGCAATGGACGCATATGCCGATCGGCTATAACGGGCGGGCGTCCTCGGTCGTGGTCTCGGGCACGCCGATCCGCCGTCCCATGGGGCAGCTGAAGGGCGAGACCGGCCCGGAATGGGCGCCCTGCCGCCGGCTGGATCTGGAGCTTGAGCTGGGCGCCGTCGTCGGCGCGGACAGCACCATGGGCCAGCGCGTCGGCGTCGAGCAGGCCGAGGCGATGATCTTTGGCTATGTGCTGCTGAACGACTGGTCGGCGCGCGACGTGCAAGCCTGGGAATACCAGCCGCTAGGACCGTTCCAGTCCAAGGCGCTGGGGACCACCATCGGCGCCTGGGTGGTGACGCAGGCCGCGCTGGAGCCGTTCCGCAGCCCCGGCGCCGAGCGGCTGAACCCCCTGCTGCCCTATCTGGCCGAGGAACGGCCCGGCCTTTACGACCTGGACATCGGCTGGACCATGAACGGGCAGGTCATGGGCCGGACCAATTACACCGTGATGTATTATTCCAGCGCCCAGCAACTGGCGCATCACACCAGTTCGGGCTGTCCGATGCGGGTGGGCGACCTTTTGGGTTCGGGCACCATCAGCGGGCCCGCGCCCGACCAGACCGGCGCGCTGCTGGAGATGACCCAGGGCGGCAAGACCCCGGTCACGGTCAACGGCGCGCCCCGCACCTTCATCGAGGATGGCGACGAGATCGCGCTGTTCGCCGAGGCGCGGGGCGAGGGCTATCGCATCGGCTTCGGCCCCTGCACCGGCACCGTCCTGCCGGCCGAAGCATGACGGTTGTGCTGCACGACTACTGGCGCTCATCCGCGTCCTATCGGGTGCGGATCGCGCTGGAGCTGAAGGGGATCGCGCATGACCGTGCGGCGGTCGATCTGGTGGCGGGCGCGCAGCGCGACCATGCCCATCTGGCGCTGAGCCCGCAGGGGCTGGTCCCGGTGCTGGAGATCGACGGGCTGCGCCTGACCCAGTCGCTGGCGATCATCGAATACCTGGACGAGACCCGCCCCGGCCCCCCGCTGCTGCCCGCAGACGCGGCGGGCCGCGCCCGCGTCCGCGCCCTGTCCCAGGCCATCGCCTGCGAGATCCACCCGCTGGCCAACCTGCGCGTGCTGAAGCGGGTCGAGGCGCTGGCCGGGTCCGAGGCCCGCGCGGCCTGGAACCGCGACACCATCGCCGTGGGGCTGGAGGCGGTCGAGGCGCTGCTGGCCCAGGGTCCCGCCGGCCGCTTCTGCCACGGCGACCAGCCGGGCATGGCCGACTGCACCCTGATCCCGCAGCTTTACAACGCCACGCGATGGGGCATGGCCTTTGGCCACCTGCCCCGCATCACCGCCGTCGCGGAACGCTGCGCCGGCCTGCCCGCCTTTCAGAAGGCCCATCCCGAGCATCAGCCGTCCCCGTCCCTGGAAGCCGGCGGCTAGGACAGCAGCGCCGGGCGCGGCGGCTCGCCCGCGGCCAGCAGCAGGGCGGCGGCCTGGGTACGGTTGTCGGTCCCCAGCTTGTCGAAGATGTGGATCACATGGGTTTTCACGGTGGCCAGGCTGATCGCCAGCGCCGCCGCGATTTCCGGGTTCGACCGCCCGCAGCACAGCAGCTGCGCCACCTCGCGTTCGCGCGCCGTCAGGGTCGCGGCGGGGTGGCAAGCGGGGGCCGGCACCGCCTGGCCCAGGTTGTATTCCATATAGCCATGCGCCGCGCGCAGCGCGTCCCGCATCGTGCGGGCGCGGTCGGTCCGCTTGCTCCAGGCCAGGCCCATGCCGGCAAAGGGGCGGCCGTCCCTGCAGAACAGGAACTCGACCATCTCGCCCAGGCCGAAGCGGTGCAGGAAGGCGCGATAGGCGGCCGGATCGCCCGCGCCGTCCTGGTCGTCCAGCGCCAGGACCGGCTGGCGCGCCCGGACCAGCCGCGGCACGCTGAGCGGATCGACCGCCTGCATCCGCGCCAGATACAGCGCGTGGAAATCCGCATCGACATTGCGCAGGCGAAAGTCCAGCGGCCGGTCGGCGTCGATCCAGTAGAAGGACGCGAAGGCGCTGCCGAACAGCTCCGCCGCGAATTCCAGCGCGCGCGCGGCCTGGGCGTCGCGGGACTGGCCGGAATGATCCATCGCTTCCCCCCCTTTCGCGACAGCCGGTGCTGGCCGTCCATCATCCGCGAAATGTGCCGCCGCGCAATAAAAATTCCCGTGCAGGCGCGGAAAGGCCCGGCCGGATCAACCGATCGGCCGATGGCGGGCCCGGGCCCCTTTGCGCAGAAAGACCGGGACGAAACCCCTCCGCCGGGACCGGCGGCAACGCAAAAGGCAGAACAATGGATTTCCCGACAGGACGCGCCCCTTCCCACGCCATCCCCACCGCCCGCCTGGCCCGGATCCGCGCCCGCGAGGAGGCGCGCTTTGCCGAGACCCACCCCAGGGCCCGCGCGCTGCACGACCGCGCGCTGGCGGTCATGCCGCATGGCGTGCCGCTGCACTGGATGGGCCAATGGGGCACGCCCTTTCCGATCCATGCCGAAAGCGCCGACAAGGCCCGGCTGACGGATGTGGACGGCCATACCTATGTCGATTTCAACCTGGGCGATTCGGCGGCCTTTTTCGGCCATGCCAATCCGGTGATCGCGCAAACCGTGGCGCGCGAGGTCACCGGGCGCGGCACGTCCTTCATGCTGCCGACCGAGGACGCCATCGCCATGTCCGAGAACCTGGGCGCCCGCTTCGGCCTGCCGCTGTGGCAGGTGGCGACCTCGGCGACCGAGGCGAACCGCTATGCGCTGCGCATCGCGCGGATGCTGACCGGGCGGGCCAAGGTGCTGGTCTTCAACGGCAAGTTCCACGGCTCGGTCGACGACACCCAGGTCGAACTGGAGCAGGGCCGCATGGTCGTCCACCAGGGCGTGATCGCGAACGGCCTGGACCTGGACCGCACCACCGTCGCGGTCGAGTTCAACGACATCCCGGCGCTGGAGCGCGCGCTGGCCGCGGGCGACGTGGCCGCCGTCCTGACCGAGCCGCACATGACCAACATCGGCATGATCCCCGCCGCGCCGGGCTTTCACGACGCGCTGCGCCGCCTGACGCGCGACACCGGCACGCTGCTGATCGTGGACGAGACGCACACCATCTGCATGGGCCCGCGCGGCGGCACGGGCGAGCTGGGGCTGGAGCCCGACATGCTGGTCCTGGGCAAGGTGCTGGCCGGCGGCATCCCCAGCGCCGTCTATGGCATGACCGAGGCCGTGGGCCGCGCGCTCGAGGACCTGACGCCCGGATCCTCGATCAACCATTACGGCTTTGGCGGCACGCTGGCCGCCAATGCGCTGTCGATCCGCACCATCCGCCGCACGCTGGAGGAGGTCGCGACCGAGGAGAACTTCGCCGCCATGATCGCCGTCGCGACCGCGCTGGAACAGGCCATTGCCCGCCAGATCGCCGCGCATGACCTGCCCTGGCATGTCAGCCGCATGGGCGCGCGGGTCGAATACCTGTATCGCCCCGACGTGCCGGTGAACGGCAGCCAGGCCCGTGCCGCGCGCCATGACGACATCGAGCAGCTGAGCCACCTGTATTTCGCCAATCGCGGCGTGCTGGTCAGCCCGTTCCACAACATGGCGCTGATCTCTCCGTTCACCACGCTGGAGGACGTGGCGCGCTACGAGGCCGTCTTTGCCGAGATGCTGGGCGAATACACCGCCCAGGCCGCATCCTCGGCCGCCTGAGCGGTCCTCCCCCCGGCTCGGGCAGACCGCCCGCCACCATGGCGGGCGGTTCCTTGCATTTGCAACGATCTCAACCGATCGGTTGATTGCGCCGGATGCCCGTCCTGCCCCAGGATCGTCCGGCCAGGGTGACACAGGGGAGGGCTTGTCCGGTGCAGCAGTTTCAACCGTTCGCGCATGTCCCGCAGTCCTTCGCGGTCGAGGAGGTCCAGGCGACCCTGCCCGGCTGCACGCAGGAATTCTTCCAGATCATGCCGGGCAAGCTGGATTACCGGCTGACGCGGCTGGAATACCCGAACCTGCGGCTGTTTCGCGAACGCACCAACAAGACGCTGCTGAAACGCGCGGCGCAGGGGGGCGATCTGCTGTTCTTCAGCCTGCCCGCCCGGTCCGAGGGCGCCTGCCGCGTGGCGGGCCATGCCTTTGCCCATCATGTCGGGCTGATGACCGACGCCCGCCAGCCGATGGAGCTGATCACGCCTGCATCGATGGAGCTGCTGTATCTGGTCTTCGACCGGCGCTGGTTCGCGCTGCACGCCATCCAGCAGGGCCTTCCCGGCCTGACCGAGCGGCTGCGCGGCCAGGCGGCCTTTGCCCTGCCCCAGGACGGGCTGGCGCGCTTCGTCGCCCGGCTGACCGCGCTGTTCGACGCCCGGCCCGCCGCCGCGCCGGACCAGGCGGCCGAAATGGCGATCCTGCGGCCCTTCCTGCGCCTTCTGGCCAGTTCGCAGCGCATCGAGCATCTGGCCGAGACGCGCAGCAAGCGCATGGTGGACAGCGCCCGCGACCTGTTCCTGCTGGACCGGGCCGAGGCGCCGCGCCTGTCCGCCGTCGCCGCCGAACTGGGCATCAGCCGGCGCTATCTGCAAAGCTGCTTCCAGGATTCGGTCGGCATGACCGCAACCGAGCTTTTGCGCGCGGAACGGCTGAACCAGGTGCGGGGTCGGCTGATCGCCGGCCGGCAGGCGGCACGCCCGGTCTCGATCGGCGACGTGGCCGCCGATTGCGGCTTCTGGCATCTCAGCCGCTTTGCCGGCGATTACCGCAAGCTGTTCGGCGAACTGCCGTCCGAGACGCTGGGACCGCGCCGGGCCGCCTGACCTTTTCGGGCCAGCGGCCCCTGCGGGTTCCCAATTCGGATAACGGCCCGCCGATTCGCCTTGTTACCGTCCTGTCATCTGGATCGCACAAGAAACCCAGGAGAAACAGGGATGACACAGGACTCACGCGCCTTCGGGCGCGCGCTGCGGCTTGCCGCCGCCATGCTGCTGGCCGCCACCGCCGCCCACGCCGTCGAAGGCGGCGCCACCATCACGCCCTTCGGCGTGACGGATTTCGGCGCGGGCATGCTGCCGCCGCCGACGCCCGGGGGCACCTGGGGGCTGCGCCTGGCGCATTACGGATCGGACAGCCTTCGGGACGCCAGCGGCGATACGCTGGACA
This sequence comes from Paracoccus yeei ATCC BAA-599, assembly GCF_000622145.1. Taxonomy (GTDB): domain Bacteria; phylum Pseudomonadota; class Alphaproteobacteria; order Rhodobacterales; family Rhodobacteraceae; genus Paracoccus; species Paracoccus yeei. The sequence continues at coordinate 75,853 of NZ_JHWH01000024.1, forward strand.
ACGACTTCGACATCTCGGTCCAGACCTATGGCCTGGCCTACCTGCGGATGACGGAGCACGAGATCTGGGGCGCCAAATACGGCTTCGGCGCGGTGATCCCCTTCATGAACATCGACGGCCAGGTGACGGTGCCCACGCCCGCCGGCCCGCTGGGGCTGGCCGGTTCGGACCTGGCGCTGGGCGACATCCAGCTTTTGCCGGTGATGCTGCAATGGGCGGCGCCGCCGAACCTGTTCGTCAGCGCCATGCTGCAGATCCAGGCGCCGACCGGGGCCTATGACGTCAGCGAGCCCTTCAACGTCGGCACCAACCACTGGACCATCTCGCCCATGATCGGGCTGACCTGGATCAGCGACGGCGGGTTCGAGATCTCGACCCAGGCCATGCTGAACGTCAACACCGAAAACCCCGACACCGACTATACCAGCGGCATCGAATGGAAGCAGGAATTCGCCGTCGGCCAGCATGTCGGCCACTGGACCATCGGCGCGGGCGGCTATGTCTATCAGCAGCTCAGCGACGACGACGGGCCGGGCGCCGGCGACGGCAACCGGGCGCGGGTCTATGCGGTGGGACCGGCCGTCAGCTTCCTGAAGCCGGGCCTGCCCACGCTGTCCCTGCACGCCTACAAGGAATTCGGCGCGCGAAACCGGGCCGAGGGCGTGAACATCGCGCTCCGCTCGGCGATCAGCTTCTGACGGGGGAACGCGCCATGACCGATTTCGCGCAGCCCTTGCGGCAGGCCACCGCCAGGCAGGGGCTGGTCATCCAGCTGGCCAGCAGCCTGACCATCATGGGCGCGGTGATGATCGCGCCGATGATCCCAGCGATGATCGCCGAATTCGCCCCCGCCCACCCCCGCGCGGGCGACCTGGTGCCGCTGATCGCCACCGGCCCGGCGCTGGCCATCGCGCTGTTCGCGCCGCTGGCGGGCTGGCTGGCCGACCAGGCCGGGCGCAAGCGGATGCTGATGGCGGGGACGCTGGCCTATGCGGGCTTCGGCGTGCTGCCGGCCTTTCTGCACGATCTGCACCTGATCCTGGTCTCGCGCCTGCTGTTCGGCTGCGCCGAGGCGATCATCATGACCTGCTGCGCCACGCTGATCGCCGATTACTGGCCGCCGGCCGAGCGCGCCCGCTATGTCACCCGCCAGGTGGTGACCATCGGCATCGTCGGCGCGCTGTTCTTCGTCATCGGCGGGGTGGTCGGCGCTGGGTCGTGGCGGGCGCCGTTCTATCTGTACCTGCTGCCGCTCTTGCTGCTGCCCGCGATGGCGGCGCTGCTGTGGGAACCCGACCGCCGCCGCGAGGAAGCGGGCGGGGCCCAGGCCCCCGCGACGGGCATCGCCCTGCCGCTGGTGCTGTCCTATGGGCTGGTCTTCCTGGGGATGCTGACCTCGTTCGTGGTGCCGGTCATGGCGCCGGTGCTGCTGGTGGGGATCGGCGTCACCTCGACCGGGATGATCGGCCTGGCCAGCGGGCTGGGCCTGCTGGCGACGCTGGCGGGGTCGCTGGCCTGGCCCCTTGCGCGCCGCCGGCTGGGCACGCTGGGCGTCAACGCGCTGCTGCTGGCGGCGATGGCCCTGGGCCTTTACCTGCTGGCCCATGCCCAAAGCTATGCGGGCGTGGTGACGGCGGTGCTGATCCACGGCTTTGGCGGCGGTTTCCTGGTCGCCAATGCCTCGCTGCCGCTGATGCTGCGGCTGCCGGCGCGGCTGCGGGCCCTGGGCATGGGCGGCTTTACCGCCGCGCTGTATCTGGGCCAGTTCGCCAACCCCATCGTCATCATCGCCATCGCCGGACCGCTGGGCGGGATGCCGCCGGGCCTGCCTGCGGCGATCACCCTCTGGGCCGGGGCGATGGCACTGCTGGCTGCGGGATGCGCGGCGGTCGCCGCACTGCGGCCCGCGCCCCGGCCCCTGCCCCTGGACGGCGCCTGATCCGGGTGCCCGACCCTTCCCGAAACTGCGGCCCGTCCCGGCGGGCCGCGCCAGCGAAAGTCTCATCATGAATGTCAATGTGAACGCAACCGCACCCTGGCTGGACGCCATCGCCCTGGCCGACCAGATCGCGCGGCGCGACCGCACCCCCGCCGAAGTTCTGGACGAGGCGATCGGCCGCGCCGAAAAGGTGAACCCGACGCTGAACGCCCTGTCCGAGGCGCTGTTCGACCAGGCCCGCGCGGCCGCGGCGCAGATCGTGCCGGGAGCCGCGCCGCTGGCCGGCGTGCCCACGCTGGTCAAGGACCTGTTCGCGCCGCTGGCCGGCGCGCGGATGACCAACGGCTCGCTGACCTGCCGCGAGGCCGTCGCCCGCCATGACGCCGAGGTGGTGGCCCGGCTGAAGCGCGCCGGAACGGTGATCTTCGGCACCACCACCTCGCCCGAGTTCGGCAGTTCCTACACCACGGAATCGCGGCTGTTCGGCGCCACCCGCAACCCCTGGAACCCCGAACGCAGCGCCGGAGGATCGAGCGGCGGGGCGGCGGCGATGGTCGCGGCGCGGGTGGTGCCCTTTGCGCATGGCAACGACGGCGGCGGGTCGCTGCGGGTTCCGGCCTCGGCCTGCGGGGTGTTCGGGCTGAAGCCCACGCGCGGCCGGGTGCCGATGGGGCCCGACGTGGGCGAGGGCTGGGCCGGCATGGGCACGAACCATGTCATCTCGGTCTCGGTCCGCGACAGCGCGCTGGCGCTGGACATGCTGGCCGGGGCCGATGCCGGGGCGCCCTATGCCGCGCCCCATGACGAGGCGCGCTTCCTGTCCGCGCTAGCTGAGCGCCCGCAGGGCCTGCGCATCGGCCTGGTCACGGCGCTTGCGCCCTGGGACAGCGATCCCCTGTGCATCGCGGCCGCCCGCGACGCCGCCGCGCTTTGCGAAGATCTGGGCCACCGCGTCGAGGAGACCGCCCTGCCCGTCGATGCGCCCGCCCTGCTGGACAGCATCTTCACCATCATCGGCGCCCAGACCCGCCATCTGGTTGACACCATCGCCCGCCAGTCCGGCCACCCGGTGGACGAGACCCGGCTGGACCCGGTGCAGGTCCTGATCCTGCGCGACAAGGGCGGGGTCAGCGGCGCCGAATACGCGGGCGCGGTCGATGCGATCCACGCCCTGGGGCGGCGGATGGCGGCGCTGTTTCAGGATTACGACCTGCTGCTGATGCCGACCACCGCCAAGCCCGCCCCGCCCATCGGCGCGCTGCGGGTGGAGACCGGGGCAAGCCTCGCGCAGTATATCGAACTGTCGCACAGCTATTCGCCCTTCACCGCGATCTTCAACGCCAGCGGCCAGCCGGCCATGTCGGTGCCGCTGTTCTGGACGCCGGACGGCTTGCCCATCGGCGCCCATTTCGCCGCACCCTTCGGCGCGAAACGGCGCCTGTTCGCGCTGGCCGCGCAGCTTGAAGAGGCACGGCCCTGGGCAGGACGCCTGCCGCCCGTCTGCGCGCTGTAAGACGGGCCGGGGTTGCGTCCGGCCGGTCGCGCGGCCGGACGCGCGCCTGGGTCCGGGGCCGAGCTTATCCGCCCGTTGCGGTTCCGACCGGCGGCAGGGGCGCGGCGTGCCGACGGCCCAGCCCTGTCGCCTGAAGGATCAGCGCCGGCGCGGCCGCGACCAGGACCAGCAGGACCTGCAGGCCCGTCTCGCCGGCGCCGGCAAAGACCGCGAACATCAGGGGCGGGCCGGCCAGCATGCCGATGTTGTTGATCTGGTTGACCACCGCGTTCGGGTGAACGTCCGGCATGTCTACAGGCGCCTCTTCCAACCGGGCGATGATCTCGGCCTTCTGGCGTTCCAGCTCAGCCGTCCGTGCCTTTATCGCGGCTGATACATGCCCTCCTCGATGGCCGCGAATATCCCAGCGATAGCGCGCTCAATCTTTGCCAGCGCGCGGCGCTGGTGGTTCAGCCTGTTGGTTTCCTCGACATAGGCGCGCACCGCCTCGTCGACTGCTTGCGCCGAGACCAGCTTGTCCTGCAATCCGATCAGCACCCGCGCCTCCAGCTTCTCGCGCAGGATGGTGCGGTTGTTGGTGCAGGTGCCACGCCGATGATGATTGAGGCAGCCGAACCTGCCGGAGAGGACCATGCCGACCTTTCCGCCACAACAGCCGCAGCTCAGAAGACCTGACAGAAGCGAGGCCGGCTGGTTCCCCAGATGCAGCCGCGCCACCCTGCCCTCCCGTCTGTCAGCGCCGTAGGCTTCGGCGATCCGCTTCTGGCGTTCGCGCACCGCCTCCCAGAGAGCGTCGTCCACGATGCGCAGATGCGGAACCTCGGTCCGGATCCATTGGACCTCCGGGTTCGGACGCGAAACGCGCTTGCCGGTGCTTTGATCCTTGACGAAACGCAGGCGGTTTCAGACCAGCACGCCAACATAAAGCTCATTGTTCATGACACCGGTGCCACGCGTCCGGTGCCCCCTAATGCTGCTGTCGCCCCAAGTCCGGCCGAGAGGATCAGGAATGCTCTCCCGGTTCAGATCAACGGCAATGGCCTTGGGGCTCTTGCCAGAAGCAAACTCGCGGAAAATGCGACGCACAATCTCGCCTCCTCAGGGATGATTTCCCGGTCGCCCCCGGATCGGCTCGCCATTGTCGTCCAGTTTCTTCAGCACCCGGGAGCCGTAGCAAAGACCGCCGCCCGCCTTACCTTTTTCCACCCTGCCCCGCAGCCCACGATGGGTTTTCATGGCAAGATCCTTCAGAAACAGCGCGTTCATCGTGCCCTTGAGGCCGACGTGCAACTCGCTGATCTCGCCCTCGGCCAGAGTGACGATGGTGATGCCCGCGAATTTCAGCTGTTTGAAGAGCGTGGCGACGTCCGCCTGATCGCGGCTGATCCGGTCCAGCGCCTCAGCCAGCAGGATATTGAACTCGCCGTGCAGGGCATCGCGCATCAGCCGCTGGATGCCGGGCCGCAGGATGGCGCTGGCCCCCGAGATCGCCGCGTCCTCGTAGGAGCCGACGATCTGCCACCGCTCCCGTCCCGCATGTTCCCGGCAGAGTCGGAACTGATCCTCGATGGACGCCTCGCTCTGCTTGTCGTCGGAATAGCGGGCATCGAGTGCGGCGCTTGTAATGGCAGTCTCCGTTTGGTCAGTCCTTGTCCTCTGTAACCGGCCCTGCCTCATCGCGGGCCGGTGGCGTATTGTCATTGCCGGCGCACATGGCCTTGTCGTAATCTTCGCGCGCCATCCGCCTGCCGATCAGCCGTGCAATGGTCAGCACCACCTCGTCCAGCCGCTGAGTAACATCGGTCTCGGTGCCCGCATCCTGCTCGTTGGGCGGACGATTGGCGTTCGCCGGCATCTCTCCAGCTCGCCCCGGTGAGCCGTTCCTCTTCATGTCCTTCCCCTCTATTCGATGGGAAATGACATGAAACGACGTGGTTTCCTCTCCGCCAAACGCTAGAGTCAGGGCTCACAACCCATAGATGACGGTTGCGGCGAGAGCGCAGGCTGAGAGGAACAGGATCGGGCAGCGGTCGTATCGGATTGCGATCCGCCGCCAATCCTTGAGGTGTGCGAACATGTTCTCGATCCGGTGACGCAGGCGATAGATGCTGGCGTCGTGCGGGATCGGGGCCTTGCGGCCGGTGCGGGAGGGGATGCACGGC
>NZ_JHWH01000025.1:0-23500 GCF_000622145.1 Paracoccus yeei ATCC BAA-599
CGGCCGGGCAGCAAAGCCGGCAACCAAGGGAAACCGTTCCGGCCCGGCGACTATTTCAGCGCCCTGTTAAGGGCTCCGCTCGCCTTTGGCCCTGTTGCGGTTTGCATACCGTCGCTTGGGCGCAGTGCGCTCTGCAGACGGCGTTTAGGTTTCTCGGCCGTGTCCGGGGAACAGGGCGCGACTGCAGACCTCCCGCGCCCCTGCACGGGTGGATCGCGTGCAGAGGCTGGGCTACTGCAGAGCAGCTTCGTGGCGCTTGTCAGTGTACGCCACGCACGGGGCCGCCGCGCCTAGCGCCTCGGCACTAGCGCCAGGCCGCCGACACCCGAGGCGAAGATCACGGCAAGGCCCAGCAGGGTCAGCGGTTCCGGCCAGTTGCCGAAGACGAGGAACCCGATCACGGTGGCGGCGATCAACTGGAAATAGATGAGGGGCGCCGAGACCGTCACCGGCGTCGTCCGGTTCACGACCACCAGCAGATAGTTGCCGAAGGCAGAGGCAAGCGAACTGACGATCACAAGCACCCAGACCCGCAGGTCGGTGCTTGCCGGAATGCTGGCAAGGCCCGCAGGCAGCAGCAGCACCGCCCCGATCAGCAGTTGCGAGCCGAGCAGGAAGGGCGGCGGATAGAAGGCGGTCAGCCAGCGCGTCGCGGCAAGATACGAGCCGTAGAGCGTGCCGGCCAGCACCGCGAAAATCATGCCGGTCCCCATCTCCCCGCCGGGCCGGACGACCAGCAGCACGCCGGCAAATCCCAGCGCCAGCATCACCGTGCGCGCCCAGGATACGCGCTCGCCCAGCAGCAGGGCCGACAGCACATAGGCCACGATCGGGCCGATGAAGAAGGCGCCGAAGACATTCGCGATGGGCTCGGTCCGAAGCGCGGTCAGGATCGAGGCGATGGCGCCGACGATCAGGGCCGCCCGCAGGATCAGCCGCCAGTCCAGCAGGCGCCCCAGGCCGGCCGGCCCCAGGCCCAGCATCCAGAACAGCAGCAGGGCCGCCAGCGCGAAGCGCGACCAGGCCACGAACAGCGGCTGCACCCCCGCCCCCGTCAGCAGCTTGCCGGCCGTGTCGCCGCAGACGATCGCCGTGGTGGCAAGGGCGACAAGGCCAAGAACCGTCAGGGGCGCAGGGGTCTGCATCGGCATTTCCTTCAGTCCGCATCGGCACGCTATCCGGCAGCGCGCAAGGCCGGATCTGAACCCCCCGCATCCCCGGCTGATGCAAGCCTGCCAAGTCCCGCAGATGCAGGGCGGGGCGGCAGGCCCACGGGCAGCGACCTGAGTTTGCAGGCAGGTTCAGAACATTGCCACGCCAGATACCGGGAAGAAAGGAAATGATGAAGCCTGCGCATCGGGACACGGCCATGAAGACGTGACATGCCGGGCCGCGCCCCGCCCGGTCCGCCGGTCGCGGCCGGATGGCAGCGGCGACGGTATCCGGGAAGACAGCAGGTGTTGATGTAGAGGGGCTGGACAGGCCGGAGCCGCCGACAAGGGGGCAAGGGGCCGGTCATAGGTGCCCTTGGGGGGCGAGCCCTCGCTCAGCCCGGTGTTGGCCTCCTACGCGATCACGATCCGTCCCGCCCTCACGCCAAGCTGCAGCACCTGCCACAGTTCAGCAGCGAGCCGGGGCGGACGACCGCCTTGGCCTGCCGCCACCGGAGCGGTATCCCATGCGGAAGCGCTCGGTGTCCTGCGGCCGGGTCAGGACGTGGCGCGGCCCCACGGTTGCGCGAAGCGCGTCAAGGAAGGCCGGACGGGATTCGACAGGCGCGGGGTCCGCCTTGAGTTCAGTCGGGGATCGCTGGGTCATGTTCGTGAGCTCCAGTCGGATCGGCGATGACGGGGCAGCCCGGACGCGGGATGGTCCGGGATGCGGATGACGGGCGGGACCGGCCGCAGCCGCCGATCATGAGGACATGCAGAAATCCGGGGCCGTGCGCGCCCCGGACATAGCTGCCCTCGATGTCGGTGGTGCCGCTGGGGCCGGTGATGAGGATGGCGTTGCGGGGCTGGGGCTGTCCCGCCATGCGCGCCGCATAGTCTTCGAGATGCGGCAGCAGGCTGCGTTCCTCGAGCACGACGATGTGGTGCAGCGGCAGGAAGGACAGCAGGATCGGCGCATCCGCCCCGGAGTGGATGACCAGCGACCCGGTCTCGGCGATGCCCCAGAGGGCAAGCCCCAGGGCGGCCGTCTGGTCAGGCGCGACGACGTCATGGGTGTCTATGTCCGTCCAGTCCAGAGCGGCGAGCGCCGGGGCCGGCTGCAGCGCCAGCGCCGGCGGCAGGCCATGTGTGTCCAGATAGCGTTTGACAGCCAAGGGGATCGCCGCCCTGTCGGGCAGATGGTCGAAACTCGTCCCGAGGGCCGAGGCTTTCCGCACAAACTCCGCCGCCAGCACCGCTTCGACAGGCCAGGGGCGGACGCTTTCGGGCGCATCCAGCAGGGCAGCGGCCTCGGCGGCGATGGCCTCGGCGGGCGGAAGGGGCGCCGGGCGGGCGGCGCGGATGGCGGCAAGGATGCGGTCGCGCGCGCTCATTTCCGCGCCTCCCGCCCCGTCTGCCCGGCCCACCCGGCCTGTCCGGCGCGATACTGTTCCATGAAGGTCCGCCCCGACGGGCGCGGCAGGTCGCGGTAGGCGGTCCAGCCGCCGGCCAGCGGCAGGCTGCCGATCCAGCCGCGGCGCCCGAACAGCCGCAGCGCCCGCACGCCGATGCGGCTGCCCAGGCGGTAAAGCCACGGCCGCCGCGCCACCATGGCCCAGAGGCCAAGGGCCGCGCGGACGGACCGGGGCTCCAGCCGCTCGCGCCAACTGCGCGTGCGCCAGGCCCGCAGCAGCGTGGGCAGGGGGATCTCGACCGGGCAGACCTCGGCGCAGCGGCCGTTCATGGTGCAGGCATGGGGCAGGTCGCGGGATTGCGCCAGCCCGTCCAGAACCGGCGTCAGCACCGCGCCCATGGGACCGGGATAGGTCCCGCCATAGGCGTGCCCGCCAATCTGGCGATAGACCACGCAATGGTTCATGCAGGCCCCGCAGCGGATGCAGCGCAGCATGGGGCGGAACTCGTCGGCCAGCATCCGCGTGCGGCCGTTGTCCACCAGGACGATGTGCATCTCCTCGGGGCCGTCGGCGTCGCCGGGGCGTTTCGGGCCGCAGTGGAAGGTGGTGTACTGCGTCATCTCGCCACCCGTGGCCGACCGCACCAGCAGCCGCAGCAGCGCGAAGGCGTGGGCGGTGGATGGCACCAGCTTCTCGATCCCCGCCGTCACGATGTGGATGCGGGGCGGCGTGGTGGTCAGCTCGGCGTTGCCCTCGTTGGTGACGGTGCAGGTGGCGCCGGTGTCCGCGACCAGGAAGTTCGCCCCCGAGATGCCCACGTCCGCGCCCAGGAACTTGGCCCGCAGCTCGCGCCGGGCGCTTTGCACCATGGTTGCCGGATCATCGGCGGCGGGCGGCGGATGATGGGCTTCCTTGAACAGGATGGCCACCTGCTCGCGGGTGCGGTGCATGGCGGGCCACACGATATGCGACGGCCGTTCGCCCGCGAGCTGGATGATGTGCTCGGCCAGGTCCGTCTCGACCCGCTCGATCCCGGCGTCGGCCAGCGCATGCGGCAGGCCGATCTCTTCGCCCAGCATGGATTTCGCGCGGGTGACAAGCTTCGCGTCCGCCTCAAGGCAGATGCGGGTGATGATGGCGCGGGCCTCGGCGTCATCACTGGCCCAGTGGACGGTCGCGCCCGCGGCGGTGGCGTTCCGTTCGAACATCTCGAGATAGTGGTCGAGATGGGCGATGACATGGTCCTTGATGGCGCGGCCCCGTGCGCGGGCGGCCTGAAACTCGGGAAAGGCGGCGACCGCGACGGCGCGCTTGCGCTCGGCGTTGCCGGTGGTCCGGTCGATGGCGATCTTCAGGACCGCGTTCTTCAGTTCGGCGTCGGCGCGTTCCTTGAAGCCTTGCTGCGGGGCGTTCATGCTCAGCCCTCCTCGCCGATGGCGGGGCCGCCCGCGCGGCCCGCGACAACCTCGATGGTGTGGAAGCAGCGGGTCTTCGCGCCGCGCCGGTGCAGCTTGCCCGCCATGTTCATCAGGCAGCCGAGGTCGCCCGACAGCAGCAGGTCGGCCCCGGTGCGCTCGACCGCCTCGGCCTTTTCGGTGACGATGGCGTTCGAGATCGAGGAATATTTCACGCAGAAGGTGCCGCCGAAGCCGCAGCAGACGTCGTTGCCCTCAAGTCCGCGCATCTCGAGCCCCTCGACCGAGGCGAGAAGCGCGCGCGGCTGCGCGGCGATGCCGAGTTCGCGCAGGCCCGCGCAGCTGTCATGATAGGTCGCCGTCGCGTCAAGACGGCGGCCCTGGGGGCGGTAGCCCATGACATCTACCAGGAAGCTGGTGATCTCGTGGGTCCGGGCGGCAAAGTCGCGGGCGCGGGCGGCCCATTCCGGGTCGCCCGCCAGCAGTTCGGGATAGGCGTGCACCATGGTCCCCGCGCAGGACCCCGAGGGCAGCACGACATAGTCATGGCCCTCGAAGGCGGCGATGGTCCGGCGCGCAAGGTCCGCCGCGTCCTTGTCATCGCCGCTGTTCAACGCCGGCTGGCCGCAGCAGGTCTGGGCCTGCGGCACCTCGACCCGGCAGCCCGCTTCCTCCAGCAGCTGGATGGCCGCAAAGCCGATCCCGGGCCGGATGGCATCGACAAGGCAGGTCACGAACAGGCCGACGCGGGGATTGGGCTTTGCGGGCATTTCACCTACCTCAGCTTCGGACGGCGACGGGGTTGGACGCGCGCCCCCGGTTCCGCGACATGACAAGCAGCACGGCCGAACCCCAGATCACGGCGGCGATCCACCACATGTTGAATCCCCCGGCCAGCAGCGCAAGCCCGATGAACCCGCCCTGGACGATGTAGTAGGTCATCGGGATCAGGGTCATGCGGATGATCTCGCCCTCGCGGTTGACGAGGCCCACCGTGGCCGAGGCGGCGACCACGTTGTGCACGCAGATCATGTTGCCCGCGGCCCCCCCGATGGCCTGCAGCGCCACCACGGTGCCCGCGCCCGCCGCGCCCAGGCCGATCTGCTCGGCGGTCGAGAACTGGAACAGCGAGAACATCATGTTGCTGACCGTGTTCGACCCGGCGACGAAGGCGCCCATCGACCCGATCAGCGGCGCGAACATGGGCCAGGCCTGGCCCACCGCGGACGACACGCCCTCGGCCAGGACGATCGGCATGCTGGCCAGGCTGTCCGAGGCCGAGTTGATGAACACCTGCACCATCGGCACCGCCAGCAGCAGCGCGGGCGCGGCGGCGATCATGGTCGAACCCGAGGACCGCAGCGCCCGGCCATAGTCCCGCCCGCTCATCCCATGCAGGAAGAAGGTGAAGATCGACGCAAGGATCAGCACCGTGCCGGGCAGATACAGAACCTGCACCCGCGCGTTGATGCCCGAGCTGAACAGGTTGTCCAGCGCCAGCGTCACCTCGGGCGAGGTGAGCCATGCCTTGACCGGTCCGACCGCGCGGGTCAGCACCAAGAGCGCCACGACCAGCAGATAGGGCGCCCATGCCTTCAGCAGCGGCATCACCGGACGGCTGGCGTGGTGATCCTCAAGGTCGTCCAGCTTGCCAACCCAGGCGTCGTCCCATTGGGTGCGGGGCGGGAAGTCGAAGACCTCCTTCGGCATCAGGAAGCCCGCCCGCGCCGCCGGAACGACGATCAGCAGGCCGATGATGCCGCCCAGAAGCGACGGGAACTCCGGCCCCAGGATGTTGGCGATGATCCAGTAGGGGATGGTGAAGGCGAGGCCCGCGAACAGCGCGAATTTCCAGATGCGGAAGCCTTCGATGAACGAGCGGTTGGATCCGAAGAATCGCGTCAGCATCCCGACCAGCATCAGCGGGATCAGGAAGCCCACGAGGCCGTGGATGGTGGCGACCTTGACGGCGATCTCCAGCAGATAGTCGCTGTAGGCCATCGGCGCGATGGTCGACTCGACGATCTCCTGGCCGCCGAGGCCGGTGTTGACGCCGACGAGGATCGGCGTGCCGACCGCGCCGAAGGACACCGGCGTGCTTTGAATGATCAGCGTCACGAGAACCGCGGCCATGGCGGGAAAGCCGATCGCGACCAGCAGCGGGGCGGCGATGGCCGCGGGCGTGCCAAAGCCGGACGCGCCTTCGATCAGCGATCCGAACAGCCAGGCGATGATGATGGCCTGCACGCGCCGGTCGGGAGAGATGCTGGTGAAGCCGCTGCGGATGGATCGGATCCCGCCGCTTTCCTCAAGCGTGAACAGCAGCAGGATCGCGCCGAAGATGATGTAGAGCAGGCTGATCGCGGTGATGGCCCCGTTGGCGGTGGCCCCCAGAACCTTGTTCAGGTCGGTGCCCCAAACCAGAAGGGCCGTTGCCGCCGTAACAAGGTAGGCCACGAACATCGAAAGCTTGGCCGAGCGTTCCAGCACCACCAGCAGCAGGAACACCGTGGCGATGGGCAGCAGGGCCAGGATGAATATCAGGAAACCAGTCATCTTTCCTCCTCGGATCACGGGGACAGCCCCGCCGTCTTGTTGCTCCAGTGGTCCCCGGCGCGACCTCCCGTGCCGGGCTTTCAGAAAACCGGGATACGGGCGCGCCCGGCTCAGTGCCGCTTCTTCGGCGGGATCAGGTCGGTGATCGTGCCCTCGAACATCTCCGCGGCGAAGTTGACCGTCTCGCTCAGCGTCGGGTGGGGGTGGATGGTATGGCCCAGGTCCACCGCGTCGGCGCCCATCTCGATCGCCAGCACCACCTCGGCGATCAGGTCGCCCGCGTTCGGCCCGACGATGCACGCGCCGATCACCCGATCGTCGGCCTCGTCGAAGATGACCTTGGTGATGCCTTCCGACCGGCCCAAGGACAGCGACCGGCCCGAGGCCGCCCAGGGGAACACCCCCTTGCCGATCTTGCGGCCCTCCGCCTTGGCGGAGGTCTCGGTCACGCCGACCCAGGCGACCTCGGGGTCGGTGTAGGCGACCGAGGGGATCACGCGGGCGTCGAAATGGCGGTTTTGCCCCGCCGCGACCTCGGCCGCGACCTTGCCCTCGTGCACCGCCTTGTGCGCCAGCATCGGCTGACCCACGACGTCGCCGATGGCGAAGATGTGCGGCACGTTCGTGCGCTGCTGGCTGTCCACGGCGATGAAGCCGCGCTCATCGACTGCGACGCCCGCCGCCTCGGCCCCGATCAGCTTGCCATTAGGGCGACGCCCGACCGCGACCAGAAGGCGGTCGAACGTGTCGATCGTGGTCGCGCCCTTCTCGTCCTCGAAGGTGACGGTCAGGCCATCGTCGCCCGCCTTCACGTCCGTGACCCTGGTCTTCAGCAGGATCTTTTCATACCGTCCCTCGATGCGTTTGTGCAGGGGCTTGACGATGTCCTTGTCGGCGCCGGGGATGATCTGGTCCATCAGCTCGACCACCGTGATGCGGGTACCGAGCGCGTCATAGACGCAGGCCATCTCCAGCCCGATGATGCCGCCGCCCAGCACCAGCATCCGTTCGGGGATGCCGTCCAGTTCCAGCGCCCCGGTGGAATCAATCACGCGGGGGTCGTCATGCGGGATGAAGGGCAGCGTCACGGGTTCCGACCCGGCGGCGATGATGCACTGGTCGAAGCTGACCGATGTTTTCGCCCCGTCCCGTTCGACCTCGATCATGTTCGGGCCGGTGAAGCGGCCGTAGCCCGTCACCACCTGCACCTTGCGGCCCTTGGCCAACCCGGACAGGCCGCCGGTCAGTTGCTTGACAACCGAGTCCTTCCAGCCGCGCAGCTTGTCGAGGTCCACCACGGGCGTGTCAAAGGCGATGCCGTGGCCGGCCATCTCTTCGGCCTCGGTGATGACCTTGGCGGCGTGCAGCAGCGCCTTGGAGGGAATGCAGCCGACGTTGAGGCAGACGCCACCGAGGCTTGGATTCCTTTCGATCAGAACGACCTTCTTGCCGAGGTCGGCGGCCCGGAAGGCGGCGGTATAGCCGCCGGGGCCCGAGCCGAGCACCACGACCTCGGCATGGACGTCGCCCCGCGCGGACGCGGGAACCACCGCCGGGGCGGGCTGCGGCGCGGCCGGGGCGTCAGTCGGACCGCCGCGCCCGCCATAGCCGCTGTCCCTGTTGCGCGGCTCCACCTCGCCCGTGCCCGCGCCCTTATCTGCGCCTGCGGCCTCCAGCGTCAGGATCAGCGATCCCTCCGACACCTTGTCGCCTTCCTTGACGGCGATGGCCGTGACCCGCCCCGCGGCGGGCGAGGGCACCTCCATCGTCGCCTTGTCGGATTCAAGCTCGATCAGCGGGGCTTCCTGCGCCACCTCATCGCCCACGGCCACGAGGATGCTGATGACCGGCACGTCCTTGAAATCGCCAATATCGGGAACCTTGACTTCCATGACGTCGCCCTCCCTTACAGCATGATCCGGCGCACATCGCCGAGCAGGTGCCGCAGCGTCGCGGCAAAGCGGGCGGCCAGCGCGCCGTCCACCGCGCGATGGTCGTAGCTCAGCGACATCGGCAGCATGTTGCGCGCCACGAACTGCTCGCCATCCCAGACTGGCGCCATCCGCGAGCGCGTCAGCCCCAGGATCGCCACCTCGGGCGCGTTGACGATCGGCGTGAAGGACGTGCCGCCGATGCCCCCCAGGGACGAGATGGTGAAGGTCGCGCCCTGCATGTCCTGCGACTTTAGCTCGCCCGCGCGGGCCTTGGCGCTCAGCTCTCCCAGTTCCTTGGAGATCTCGATGATCCCCTTACGGTCGGCGTCCTTGATGACCGGCACGACCAGGCCGTTTGGCGTGTCGGCGGCAAAGCCGATGTTGTAGTAGGACTTGCGGATCAGTTTGTCGCCGTCGGGATGGATCGACGAGTTGAACTCCCAGTGTTTCCGCAGGGCCGAGACGCTGGCCTTGATGACGAAGGACAAAAGCGTGACGCGGTATCCGTCCTTCTTCGCCTCGTCGTCCAGCTCCTTGCGGTAGCGGTCGATCTCGGTGATGTCGGCGTCCTCGTTGTGGGTGACGTGGGGGACGTTCAGCCAGGACCGGTGCAGCGCGGGGCCGGACAGCTTCTTGATGCGCGGCATCTCGACGTCCTCGACGGGGCCGAACTTCGAGAAGTCCACCACCGGGATCGGCGGGATGCCCATGCCGCCCTGCGCGGGGGCCGCCGCCACGGGGGCGGCGCTGGCCTTCAGCGCGGCGGCCACGTCCTCGCGCAGGATGCGGCCCTTGCGGCCGCTGCCGTTGATCCTGCCGAGGTCGACCCCCAACTGGCGGGCGAAGGCGCGCACCGAGGGCGAGGCATGGGCCTTGCCGAAACCGCTGTCGGTGATAGCGCCCCCCGCCGGGGCTGCCGCGACCGGGGCCGCAGCAGACCCCGCCGCCGGGGCGGGCCGGTCCGGGATGTTCTGCTTGGGCGCGTCCTGCGCCGGGGCGTCAGCGGCCGTCACTCCTTCGGCCTCGACGGTCAGGATCAGCGCGCCTTCGGACACCCTGTCGCCCACGTTGACCGAAATCGCGGCGATCCGGCCTGCGACGGGGCTTGGCACCTCCATCGTCGCCTTGTCGGATTCGAGCTCGATCAGCGGGTCCTCGACGGCGATGCTGTCGCCGACATTCACGAGGATGCCGATGATCGGGACATCCTTGAAGTCGCCGATGTCGGGAACGTTCACTTCGATTGCCATGTGGTTCCTCCTCGTTCACGATCAGACCAGCCGGGGGTTGGGCTTGCCGCCGTCGATGTCGTATCTGCTCAGTGCGTCCCGCAGCGTGGCCTCGTCGATCGCCCCCTCGCGGAACAGATCGACCATCGCCGCCGCCGCGATGTGGTTGGCGTCCACCTCGAAGAAGCGGCGCAGGTTCACGCGGCTGTCCGAGCGGCCAAAGCCGTCCGTCCCCAGCACCGTGTAGCGGCCCGGCACGAAGGCGCGGATCTGTTCGGCATAGTTCTTCATGTAGTCGGTGGCGGCGATGAATGGGCCCTTCGCCCCTGACAGCGCCTGCGTGACATAGGGCACGCGCGGCGCCTCAAGCGGGTTGAGCCGGTTCCACCGCGCCGCGTCCTGGCCGTCGCGGGCCAGTTCGTTGAAGCTGGTGGCCGACCAGATGTCGGCAGTGACGCCGAAATCGGCTTCCAGCATGTCGGCGGCCTTGATCGCCTGCACCAGGATGGTGCCCGAGCCCATCAGGTTCACGTGCCGCTCTGCCGGCTGGGCGGCCTCGCGGAAGCGGTAGAGGCCGCGGATGATGCCGTCCTCGACGCCGTCGGGCATGTCGGGGTGGCTGTAGTTCTCGTTCATCAGGGTCAGGTAGAAATACACATCCTCCTGATCCTGGAACATCCGCGTGAGACCGTGATGGACGATGACCGCCACCTCGTGCTGGAAGGTCGGGTCGTAGCTGATGCAGTTGGGGATGGTGCCGGCCAGGATGTGGCTGTGGCCGTCCTCGTGCTGCAGCCCCTCGCCGTTCAGGGTCGTGCGGCCCGCCGTGCCCCCCAGCATGAAGCCGCGGGCGCGGCTGTCGCCGGCGGCCCAGGCAAGATCGCCCACCCGCTGGAAGCCGAACATCGAATAGTAGATGAAGAAGGGGATCATCGGCACGCCGTGGTTGGAATAGGACGTGGCCGCCGCGATCCAGTCGGCCATGGCGCCGGCCTCGTTGATGCCTTCCTGCAGCACCTGTCCGTCCACCGCCTCGCGGTAGTAGGACATCTGCTCACGGTCCTCGGGCGTGTAGAGCTGCCCTTCGGGGTTGTAGATCCCGATCGAGCGGAACAGCCCCTCCATCCCGAAGGTGCGGCTTTCGTCCGGCACGATCGGCACGACATGCTTGCCCAGGTTCTTGTCGCGGATCAGCGTGGTCAGTATCCGCACGAACGCCATGGTGGTCGAGATCTCGCGCTCGCCTGTGCCGGTCAGCTGCGCCTGGAACGCCTCCAACGGGGGGATCTCCAGCTTCGGCGCCTGCGAGCTGCGCTTGGGGAAGTCCCCGCCAAGGGCCTTGCGGCGGTCGGCCAGATAGGCCTTCTGCGCGGTGTTCAGCGCGACGAACGGCGCCTTGGGCAGATCCTCGTCCGAGACCGGGATCCTGAAGCGGTCGCGGAAGGCGCGCAACTGCTCCTCGGCCATCTTCTTCTGCTGGTGGGTGATGTTCTGGCCCTCGCCGGCCGAACCCATGCCATAGCCCTTGATGGTCTTGATCAGCAGGCAGGTCGGCTGGTTCTTCGTCTCGATGGCCTTGCGGAAGGCCGTGTAGACCTTTTCGGGGTCGTGGCCGCCGCGGCTCAGCGCCCAGATCTGGTCGTCGGTCCAGTCCTCGACCAGCGCCGCGGTTTCGGGGTACTTGCCGAAGAAATGCTTGCGGATGTAGGCGCCGTCCTTCGACTTGAAGGTCTGGTAGTCGCCATCCACGGTCTCGTCCATCAGTTGCCGCAGACGGCCGGCGGTGTCCCTCTCCAGCAGCTGGTCCCAGCCCTTGCCCCAGAGCAGCTTGATGACGTTCCAGCCGGCGCCCCGGAAATCGCCCTCCAGCTCCTGCACGATCTTGCCATTGCCGCGGACCGGCCCGTCCAGCCGCTGCAGGTTGCAGTTGATGACGAAGATCAGGTTGTCCAGCTTCTCGCGCGAGGCGAGGTCGATGGCGCCGCGGCTTTCGGGCTCGTCCATCTCGCCGTCGCCGAGAAAGCACCAGACCTTGCGGTCGGCCATGTCGATCAGGCCCCGGTTGTGCATGTATTTCATGAACCGCGCCTGATAGATCGCCATAAGCGGCCCGAGACCCATCGAGACGGTCGGGAACTGCCAGTAGTCCGGCATCAGCCAGGGATGCGGATAGGACGAAAGCCCGCCCCCGCCCACCTCGGAGCGGAAGTTCAGCAACTGCTCCTCGGTAATCCGGCCTTCCATGAAGGACCGCGCGTAGATGCCGGGGATCACATGGCCCTGGAAGAACACCAGGTCACCCCCGTGAATCTCCGACTGCGCGCGCCAGAAGTGGTTGAGGCCCACGTCATACATCACCGCCGACGAGGCGTAGGAGGCGATGTGCCCGCCGTACTCGCTGGATTCTTTGTTGCGCCGCACGACGGTCGCCATGGCGTTCCAGCGGTTGATGGTGCGGATGCGCCATTCCATCTCAAGATCGCCGGGGAACTCGTGCTGGTCGTCCACCGGGATCGTGTTCTGATAGGGCGTGGTTGCCGAGAAGGGCAGGTTGGCACCGGCCGCGCGGGCCTGCTGCACCGCCTTGTCCAGCAGGAAATGCGCGCGGTTCGCGCCGTCACGCTCGATCACGTCGGCGATGGCGTCCTGCCATTCCTGCGATTCGACGGGGTCGATGTCAGAAGCCTGATCTTTCATCATGTTTCCCTTGGCTGAAGCACTATCGGAGGTATGCGAAGGTTGGCGTAGGCGGGGACAAGGCGCGCCTTGCAGGGGACGCAGCGGCGGTCGATCCCTGAAGGGCGCCCTGAGATGTCAGAGCGGCCAGGGCGATGACGGTTCCGGCCATTCTGCGCCGTCCTCTCACCCAGACATGGCCTCCAACGATTTCCGAGGGGTCCGTCCTGTTGATCTGCGCCTCGCCCGCCTGGGAAACGCGGAGGCGGCGACCGGATCATGGCAACGGCGCGATCGGTCAGGCCTCGCCCAGCAGGCGGTACGCTCCGGGGTCGCGTGAGGCTGGACTCTGGACTTACGCAGGCCCGGCCCCTGAAGCCGTGCCCTGGCAAGGCGCAAGTGTCTTGCTCGGTATGATCGGCATCCTCTCGCTCCCCCTGACCGCCCCTCCCGGCGGGCGACAACGATCTGTCGCAAGAGGTTAATAATATTGTCCTCTACAGGCGGTCAATATTTTTCTTTACCACAAGAGGAGGCTGAGCAAGATTCTAGGGCGACCACGCCGTAGGAAGAGGCATGGGCCGCAAAAGGTGGTTCCGATAAAATTCGTAATTACAGATACTTGCTCAACTGTTAGAATGCCTTGAAACCAGTCCCTCCAAGGTAAACATTATTACTGACTGCCTGCGCCGAGCAGCCGAGGAGTGCCGACCATGATCGCAGTGGATGTCTTTGAACCCATCGACCACGAATCGGTGGTCCAGATGGTTGTGGACAAGATCGAGACGATGATCGTTGACGGGGTGCTGAAGGGCGGCGCCCGCCTGCCGTCCGAACGCGAGATGGCCGACGCCTTCCACGTCTCGCGCCCGAAGCTGCGCGAGGCCCTGCAGGTTCTTGAAAGCCGCAATCTCGTTACGGTCCGCCACGGCGACGGTACCTATATCGCCGAACTTACCGGGCGAGCGATGTCGCCCGCGATGCTGGCCCTTTATGCCCGCCATGGCGAGGCGTTCCACGATTATCTGGAATATCGCCGCGAGCAGGAGGCATTTGCGACCCGCCTTGCCGCCCAACGCGCGACCGCGGCCGACAAGGAACGCCTGGCCGCGATTCGGGACGAGCTTCAGGCCGCCTGGGACGCCCAGGACCGCGAGGCCGAGCAGGAGGCCGATTTCCGGCTGCACAGCGCGGTCGTGGACGCCAGCCACAACACGACGCTGATCCACATGATGGCCTCGGTCTTCGACCTAACCAGGCGGGGCATCTTCTACAACCGCGACCTGCTGCGCAGCATCGACGGCACCGGCCGCAAGCTGCTGGACCAGCACCTCGAAATCATCGCGGCGATCGAGGCGGGCGACGCCGCCCTGGCCGACAAGGCTGCCCGCGATCACCTGGATTTCGTCGAGCAGTCGATCCGCCTTGGCCGGGAACTGCAACGCCGCGAACGCCGTGCCCGGATGCGGCTCAACTCGGCGGAGTGACGGGAGGGGAAGCGGCTAGTGGCACGGTGACGGCGCCGAAATGGGACACAGGCCGCAGAAGCGTGCCAGGATCGGTATGATCGGCAGAACCTGGCATTGATGATGGTCTGGGCAGCCTTCATCAATGCTGGTCTTGCCCCCGTTTCGCCGGACATTCAGGCGGTTGCGGTTTGAGCTGCGATGAACTCGCGGGGTGAGCGCATCTTCAGCCCTGAGTGCGGGTGGTGTTCGTTGTCGTCGTTGATCCAGGCTCCGATCAATTCGGGAACGGTCCGTGCATCGGGCAGCGGCGTTACCTGGACGTAGTCGCGCTTCAGCGTCTTCACGAAGGCCTCCGAGATGCCGTTGCTCTGCGGGCTTCGCACCGGGGTGAAGCAGGGCTTCAGGCCGAGCTGGCGGGCGAAGATCTGCGTATCCCTCGCGATGTAAGGTGAACTGATGCGGTGGATGCCCCCACCCAACGACATCTCTTATGCCATGATGGTTTCATCGGAACCGAAGGGAGGGCACATCGATGACGACACCGATCAACATGCTGGCAATCGACTTGGCGAAGGGCAGTTTTCAGGTATGCGCAATAGGATTGGATGGGGCGGTTCTATATAACCGTGTTCTGTCGCGCACCCGGCTGGTGTCGCTGCTGGCTGAGCAGAAATCCTGTATCGTGGCGATGGAGGCCTGCGCCACGTCACACTACTGGGGCCGGATGGCGGAATCCCATGGTCATGAGGTGCGTCTGGTGCCGGCGGTGTATGTGAAGCCATTTGTCAAACGCCAGAAAAACGACAAAGCGGACGCTGAAGCCATCGCGGAGGCGGCCTCTCGCCCGACCATGCGGTTCGTTTCCGTGAAAAGCGCTGAAACCCAAGGACGGGCAGTAGCCTTTCGGACGCACCAGTGTCTGGTCAGGCAGCGCACACAGCTCATCAATGCGCTGCGAGGGCATCTGGCCGAGTTCGGGCTGGTGGCACCGAAAGGTCCGGCGAGCCTGAAGGTGCTCGAGACCGCGCTGGCCGACGAGAACAGCGTCCTGCCTGGGCAGGTTCGGGAGATGGGAGCGATTTATCTCGATCAGATTGCGACGTTGACGGAAGTGATCGTGCGTTTGGCGAATGAGCTTGAGGCAGCGTCGAAGACGGACGATCAACTACGTCGACTCTGCACGATCCCGGGGATCGGGCCTATCACCGCGGGCGCCGTCGCTGCGTTTGCGCCAGATCTCGACACCTTCGACAGCGGGCGCAACTTTGCCGCTTGGCTTGGTTTGGTGCCACGACAGAGGTCCACTGGCGGCAAGACCAAGTTGGGTTCGGTCAGCAAGATGGGTCAGACCGACATCCGCCGCCTGCTAATTGTGGGCGCCATGAGCGTGATACGCTGGGTCGTCCGCAAGGGTGGCAGCGCGAACCGCTGGCTGGCAATGCTGGTGATGCGCAAGCCAAGGATGGTCGCGGCCGTTGCGCTGGCAAACAAAATGGCCCGGATGATCTGGGCGCTGACGACAAAGGAGCAGGATTACAGAATGGCGTGACCCGAGCCCACGAAGGGCAACGGCACGACATGGCCGCAAGGCCGGGGTGAGCGATCGACGAGGAGTAGGCGACACGGACTTCGAAGTTCAAGGCAGGAAGATTCAGACCCGGGGCTCGAGCGCTTGCAGCTCTCTGAACCGATGTGAACCCAGCCTTCCGAACAGCATACCGGCCCGTGGCGTCATGAAGGCCACGTTCAGAGGCCTGACACACGTCCGATCGAAGACCCGGCCGACAAATCGAAGATTATGCTTGCCAAACAGGGGGCATCCACACACGCCCCATCCAATCCTATTGCGCATACCTGAAAACTGCCCTTCGCCAAGTCGATTGCCAGCATGTTGATCGGTGTCGTCATCGATGTGCCCTCCCTTCGGTTCCGATGAAACCATCATGGCATAAGAGATGTCGTTGGGTGGGGGCATCCACCGCATCAGTTCACAGCGTCTTGCGCCATGGTCTTGTCGGCTTCCTCGATAGCCCTGAGGGTGTCCGGGACTGACTGCTCATCGTTCATGGTCATGCCGTGATCTTTTCCATGAGGGGGGCCGCTGGGATGACGGCGCTTAACCGCCCGGCGGCTGGTCCGGTTCCTCGATCAAAAATCAGCCGCCGGGCGGTCGGCAGCGCTCGGAGGAAGTTTCCGCAGCAGAACCAAGCCTTAAGAGCGAGAGCAAGCGTGTGGCAGGCATGCCGATATCGGATTCATCTGTCTGCGCGGTGGAACTGCGACGGCTTTGCAGCCTTTTCCTCTCCAGGCGTAAAGGACCTCTCAGATCATGGACCGTGTCGGACGATATGCCCTGGTGGCGGACGATGAGCCGTTGCTCCGGATGGATGCTGAGGCGATCCTCACCGAAGCGGGGTTTCAGGTGCTAACCGCTGCCGGAGCCGATGAGGCCCTGGAGATCCTGCTCCGCCGCGGCCCGGACATTGAGCTGCTCTTGACCGATGTCCAGATGCCGCCGGGGACGATGACCGGCTACGACCTGGCCCGGCACTGCGCCCATGACATGCCGGACATCGCGATCCTGGTCGCTTCTGGCGCGCAACCGCCCGAGCCCAATACCCTGCCTGAAGGTGCCCTGTTCCTTGATAAGCCCTTCAGTCCTGAACAGGTCCTGCGATGTCTATCCCAGCTACTTCCCGACCGCTGACTGCGACTGCCAGCATGATGGCCTCGCCAGAGGCCGGGTTTTTTCCCTGATCCCGCTCGTCCTTGGAAGGAACCCTGTCCGCGGGACAGCGCCTAGCTCGTCTCAGCTCCTGCCGACACCGTGAACTGGGCTCCCTGGGCGGTATTGATCGTCTCGACCGTGGCATCCAACTGGCTGCTCAGCGACACGATCAGGCGCATGCCGAGGCCTGCCTGGCTCCTCATGTCAAAGCCCTCGGGCAACCCGCGACCCTGGTCTGCTACGACAAGCGTGAAGCCTTCCTTGTCCTGGCCTGGTCCGAAGTGAACCTGGATCGGGACGGGCTCGTCTCCGCGCCGTGCATGCTTCAGGGCATTGGTGAGAAGTTCGCTCGCAATCAGGCCAAGCGGCAGCGCCTGGTCGATGGGCAGGAGCATCGTCGTCGCCTCGACGGTGATCTGCGCCTTTGCCGATCCCAGTGAGGTTGCAATATCTTCTGTCAGACGCTGCAGGTATCCCCCGAATTCGACTGTATCCATGTTCGCCGAGCGGTAAAGCTGCTCGTGGATACGGGCCACGCTCAAAACGCGGGTCGAAGCCTCGGCCAGGGCGTCCTTTGCCTCTTGCGACGAGACGGCCCGCTCCTGCATGCGCAGCAGCCCCCCGACCATCGACAGGCTGTTCTTGATGCGGTGGTCGATCTCCCGGGATAGAAGATCCTTGTCGGCCAGGGCACGCCGCAGTCGCTCTTCCGCCACGACATGGGTGGTGACATCCTGCACGATGCCGACCAGACGCACGGGGCGCCCTTCGGCAAAGGTCGTCCGTCCGTAGGCAGCAACCCAACGGGTGTCTTTGTCCGAACGGCGCAGGACGCGATACTGGGCCGCAGAGCGTCCATCGCCCCGCGGATCGAGCGCTTGATCAAGCGCGGCCTGCATCGCGGCTTTGTCCTCGGGATGTATGCCCTCCGCGAAGGTCGCAAAGCTGACTGGCTCCTCGGCCCCAATGCCCCAGATGTCGCGGATGCGCCCGTCCCAGTCGATTGTGCCGGTGACCAGGTCATGGTCGAAAAGCCCGAGCGCCGCTGCATCGACGGCGATGCTGAGACGCTCCTCGCTCTGGGCCACGGCCTGCTCTGCAAGCTTGCGCTCGTGGATATCCTCGGTTGCGCCATACCACATGGCAATCCCGCCCCGCGCATCCCGCCAGGGATGGGCATGGCTGCGCATCCAGCGATAATCGCCATTCGCCATGCGGACGCGATATTCGATGTCAAAGGCCGTGCCCATCTCGATGGCGTCCCTCCAGGCCGAAAGGGAGGCAGAGCGATCATCGGGATGGATCGCTTCAAGCCAACCCTCTCCTTCCGCGTCCTGAAGCGTCAGGCCTGTCCGGTTGAGCCATCGCTCGTTGAACTCGACGATCCGGCCCTCCGCATCGGCCGCCCAGGGGATCTGCGGGTTGAGTTCGACCGCGCGCCGCAGATGGGCTTCCCGCTGGGCCAGTTCGCTGCCAAGTTCCTCGATCCTGCTGCGTGCTGCTTCCTTGTCGATGGCCACGCCGAGAGTGTTGGCGAGCGCCTGCAGAAAATGGATGTCATGCGGATTGAACGCGCCAGGGTCGCGGCTATCAGCCTCGAGAACCCCGAACGGCACGCCTTCGCCCTGGATGATCACGTTGACCGCGCGCTTGACCCCGTGGTCCGCCATCAGCTTCGGGGTGCGGAAACGCTTTTCTTCTGAGAGATGGTTGGAAATCACCGGCTCGCCTGTCTTGAAGGCGTAGCCTGCGGGGCTTTCCAGATCGGCTCCGATACGGGCATGTCCGACCAACCCGGGCCTCCAGCCGATCCCCGCGCGCAGAAGAAGAGCATTCTCCATGGGCAAGGGTTCGAGCACCTTTGCAAAGCCCACTTCAAGCCCGTCCGCTGCAATGCGACAGGCTTCATCCAGGATGGCTTGCAGCGTATCGTTCTTGAGCGCGAAGCGGCCGAATTCGGCGATCAGCGCCTGTTGGGCCAGACGCCGTTCAAGTTCAGGAACAGGCGGGTTGGAGGAGCCGTCGGCCGGGGTCTCTGCGATCATGACCGTTCCAATATCAACGAGAGAATACGGGGAACAAGAAGAGAACCCCGTATCCGCGTCAAGGGGTTTTCACAAGACGTCCTGTGTCATGAGACTGCCTGGTCCGCATGGGTCGTGTTCGGCAGCGAACAGGGTCGGCGCGGGAGTGCCCTCTTCTCGTGCTTGCCCGCAGGAGACGTCGCCTCGGGGGGCGTATCGGACAGGACCTTCAGATGGATGGAGACCAACCGCCGAGTGATAAGGCTACCGGCGCGACACACAGAGATGGCAAGTCGCCAACGCCTTGGAACCCGGCTTCAAGATGCGCATTTCGCTGCAACGGAATTTCAGAGAAACCGGCATGGCAGAGCCTGTAGGCGGCTCTAAGGGAAAGTTCAGAGGGCGTCCAGAACTTCCGCAGGCAAAGCAGCAAGGGCAAGGCGGCGATAGACCTGCGCTTCCGTCTGCCCGAACGTGCGGGCGATGGTCGGCACGTCAGCGCCGGATTCTTTCATCCGGCCATAGGCCCGGATTTCATCGGCAGGGTCCAAGTCCTCGCGGGCCGAGTTTTCGGCGCTAGCCCATGCACGGGCCGTCTCGGTGTCGAACGTGATCTGCACCGGAATTTGCGCAAGGGTGGGCTGGCGCTCGACCACGGCGGGGTCGCGCTCGATGGCGCGGGCAATCGCCCGCAGGCGACGGCCACCCGCAACAATGCCGATCTTACCTGTCTCGGCATCGGCCAGCCCGGATAGGTTTTGCACCAGACCGATCATGGCAAGGCTGTTTGCCAGCAGGTCAATCCCTTCCGGCTCGGCGTCCTGACGCGGGTTCAGGTCGGACAGGTGAAGCTGATCCAAGGGGAAATACTGGATCACGGCGGGGGCGATTTTCTCGCGTTTTATGCTATGTTCCTTGTTAGCGACGACTGTTTTGTGTTATGGGTGTCCCGCCCCTATGGGGCGAGGCGAGGGGTCTTAAATGATCCCGTGCTGGTTCAGGAAGCGGCGGCCGATGCCATTCTGATCGCCCTTCCTGATAAGCGCCCATGCTTCCGCGAGGCGCGTTTCAAAGATTGCTCTGCTCATAAACTCACCCCCTTTCCGGTTGATGTTTCGGGAAGCATCGGCCCGCCCGGAGCGAAGCGGGCCGATCTCGGGCGCGATCAGCGTTCCATGGGGAACATGATCGTCACGACGCGGTGGGTTTTCGACGGATCGGCAGGGGCCAGCGATCCGCCTTCGCAATCGGCGTCATAAAGGCCGATTTCCCAATAAAGGCGCTCACCTTCCACATCGAGGGTGCCGAATGAATGGTTCAGATAAGGCTCGGTAAAATCGCTGAAATTCCCGTCCATCGCGCAGGCGACAACTGCGTTGCGGACGAAAGCAATGCCCTTCTCGGCCACGCCGGGCGTCACGACGATGCGGCCATTCAACTCGGGGGCGACGGTGACTGTCGCCAACTGGATCAGGGCGGCTCCTGCGTCAAGGGCCAGGTCAAGCCGTTCTTGGCAAAGACGGGGCGCGACAAGCGCCAGCGCCGCGCGATAGCGATCATTCTGCCGCGCGATGGTCAGCGCCACAGTGGAGGGAAAATCGCGGCTTCCGCCCATCGCCCCGCATTTCGGGCAACGGCGCGGCTGATACTCGGCCGGGAACTCATGTGCGCAGGCCGCACAGGTATAGGTGATAAGATCGAGCATGGCTCAACTCCTTCTAGCGACTGATCGGGCCGGTTATCCGGTTCCCGCAGGGCCGGGGTTTTCCCCGTTTCCCTATCATTTGTATATACGACACGCAGCGGATAGGCAAGAGGTTTCGAGCCGGGAATGCCGATTTTATTTCGGCATTTCAACATGATATGTGGTTGAAATCGCTTGACGCGCCCGCCGCCAGACCCTCATTTTCCCCAGCCAATATCCCGACCGCGACACCCGCGTTTCGCCGGCGATCTCGCCCGGCCTGGCCGCCAGCGCCAGCAGCGCCAGCAGCTCGTCCCGACGAAGATGATGGGGCGCCTACCGCTCAACGCGGCGCGCGGGCGGCGTTCGGCTTGTCCGAATCCCCCCGCGCCTGGATGCAGCGGCCCGGCAGGGCCGCGATCCGCAAAAAAGCAGCCCCGGCACCGCTTGCCGGGGCTTCCGATCTTGCCTTAGGCCGCGCCCGCGGCCCCTTGCCGGATTTGTCCAGTCTGGACGCGCCAGCGGCCAGACCTTGCAGGGCATGAGCGAGACGCCAAGGATCGAGCGAATGCCCTGTGGGCAATGTCCGGCCTCGCGTCATGCGGGCGTCACCCGACAGGGCCGAGACGGGCAGGGCAGGGCGACCAGGACCGGCAGGGGAATGGCCGGCTCGGGTAGAGACGGACAGGCACCGGCCGCAGCCGGTCGCATCGCCCTGTCTGGCTCGGGCGGAGGCCGGCAAAGCCGACCGGAGCTAGAACGCGGTGCCCGCCTTGGCGGGCAGACGCCCATGGGCGAAAAACAATGCTTGCCTGACGTTAGGCGTGAATGTGGCCTTGCCAACAGTCGCTTCGCTTGCAAACTTTCATGTTACTGTACCCGCCTGCAAGGCTTGTCTGGCGGATGGGCCGGACGCGCCGAATAAGCCAAAAGCTTCTAACCAACTGTTTTGTAACGTAAAAGTTTGCATGATGAGCAAAGTCCTGCTCATCCAAAGCAATGACACGCAACTCCGAAAGCCATTAGGCGTTCCGATTAAGACGAAGTTTATGCATATCTTGCAAAGAGTTAAAGAGATGCGCCACATATACGCTATTAGTCTCGCCTCCATAATAACCGCGTCTTGCGGTGCAGCAGAAATGTCATCCATCCAAACAGGTGGCGATGACATTAATTTCCATCCCCCGCTATACACAACACCGGCCCCAAAGGAGATAACCTTTAGCAGTTGCGATGAATCCGCGCTCGATTTGAGAAAATTAATAGCGGCCTCATCAGGTGAATCTAATAAAGTAAGTTGCAGTCAGAAATTCCCTGACTCAAGACTAATTGCCCGTGTTGGACCTACCGCCCATTGTGAAGTCAACTACTGTCCTACTTTCCTGTTAGATCCCCCACTTGCGGACAGAACCATACTAGGAACAGCATTGCCAGATACAAAAGGCAGCTTTCCTCATGTAGCCGCTTCCGAGGCAGGAAGCAAAAACTTCTACAACCTGAAAGCGATGGAGGAAATCGCACCGGACTCTCGTTCGCCTAAATTTGGCGGAGTTGTTGAAACAGACTGGAACTACCTAGTAGATTTTAAAGGATACGGGCGTCAAGTTGTTACCGTATCTCCAGTCGGAATATCGCGTTTTAGCATATCCACCATTGAAATCACTCCTTCAGAGTAAAGAGGAAAACATGCCGTTCACCTACTCCAAAGGCGATCTTGATGCGCAACCTTGGTATGCGGGCTATGCTTCAGCATCAAGTGACATCCCCGAGCGATATACTGACTTCACAGCTCCTACAGACGCCCAAGCGCAACTAGCGGCTAGCATCATCGAAGGTTTTTCTTCGTATCAACAAGGGATGTGGGTTCAGCCGGGACTTTTCAATGGAAGCTCTATTACTTTTTTCTCCTATAATGATAGACCGGGTTTTCAAGCCACCGGCGCAATCAATTTGGGAAGCGAAACAAGAGCTGGCACGGTCGGAAAAATATGGATCGGGATTGAGAACGATACATATGCTCAAGATCGAGCTACGATAGCCGGTAGACTATTTCATGAGTTGCTTCACTCCAATACTCGGATTGATGCTGAAGCTACGCGCATAATGAATAATTCATTTTCAGAGTATACAGGATATTAGGCCACTTCAGTCAGAAGTGCTGTCGAGCACTACATGACTCTGTTGCGCAATTCGGCTGACGGTCGAGGTTCCCCTATCCCCGGACAGACTTATCGCACGACCTCAGTGACAGGTATGCCGAGCGCGGTGTAGCCATTCAGGACGGCTATGCGGATCTGGAGTTCAGCGACCTGACGGTCGAAGTCCCGGGCCATGAGGCGCTGCCCCAGCAGTTTCACACAGTGCATCTTCGTTTCGACGCGGCTTCGGCGGTGATAACCGCTCCAGTTTCGCCAGAGCGCCCGACCGAGATACTTCGACGCCCGTAAGGCTTCGTTTCGTGCGACCGCTCCGAGGGTGTTCGGCTTCCATGGCTTTGCGTTCTTGCGCGGTGGGATGACGGCGGCAGCGCCGCGATCCGCAATGGCATCATGGCACTTGCGCGTGTCATAGGCGCCGTCTGCGGTGACGCTACCGATCTCCTGTTCGGGTGGGATCTGATCGAGCAATTCCGGCAGCATGGGCGCGTCGCCGATGCCACTGCTGGTAAACTCAACGGCTCGGATCTCCAGCGTTTGCTCGTCGATCCCGAGGTGGATTTTGCGCCAGACCCGCCGTTTGGAACCGCCATGCTTGCGCGCATTCCACTCGCCTTCACCCTCGACCTTGATGCCGGTGCTGTCGATCAGCAGGTGCAAAGGCCCCTTCGAGCCGCGATACGGAATGTTCACGGCCAAGGTCTTCTGGCGGCGGGACAGCGTGCTGAAGTCGGGCACTGCCCAGTCCAAGCCGATCAGCTTCAGCAGGCTCTCGACAAACCCGGTCGTCTGCCGAAGCGCCATGCCGAACAAGACCTTCATTGAAAGGCACGTCTGGATGGCGGCGTCACTGTAGGTTTGCTGGCGACCACGACGGCCTGTCGGCGCGGCATCCCAGGTCATCTCAGGGTCAAGCCAGATCGTCAGCGAGCCCCGGCGCTTGAGCGCTTCATTGTAGGCCGGCCAGTTCATGGTCTGGTAGGTCGGGGGTGTGGGTCTGATCATGACGCCCAGCTACCATACTGGATTCACGAGAGGAATCCCTGCAGGGATTTGCGCAACA
>NZ_JHWH01000025.1:23510-40353 GCF_000622145.1 Paracoccus yeei ATCC BAA-599
GAAGGCCACGTTCAGAGGCCTGACACACGTCCGATCGAAGACCCGGCCGACAAATCGAAGATTATGCTTGCCAAACAGGGGGCATCCACACACGCGCCGGGTTTGCCGGAGGCTCCAACTCCTGAGTAAGGTGGAGCATCATGAGCAAGACAACGAACAAGTTTTCTCCGGAAGTGCGTGACCGCGCGGTGCGGTTGGTCCTGGACAATGAGGGTCAGCATGGATCGCGGTGGCAGGCGGTCATGTCGATTTCGGCGAAGATCGGCTGTGCGCCTCAGACCTTGAACGATTGGGTCAAGAAGGCCGAGGTTGATAGCGGCAAGCGTCCGGGCGTCTCCAGCGAGATGGCCGAGAAGATGAAGGCGCTGGAACGCGAGAACCGCGAGCTGCGCCAGGTGAACGAGATCCTTCGCAATGCGTCAGCGTATTTTGCGATGGCGGAGCTTGACCGCCGATCGAAGTGATGGTGGGTTTCATCGACGCGCATCGGGATGCGCACGGGGTCGAGCCGATCTGCAACATACTGCCGATCGCCCCGTCCACCTACTATGATCATCTGGCGAAGCGGGCCGATCCATCTCGGCTGTCTGATCGGGCACGTCAGGACGAAGCGCTGCGCCCCGAGATCCTTCGTGTCTTCGAAGAGAACTGGCGAGTCTATGGCGTCCGGAAGGTTTGGCGGCAGCTGGGCCGCGAAGGTTTCGATGTCGCCCGATGCACCGTGGCACGGCTAATGAAGAGCATGGGTATTCAGGGCGTTATCCGCGGCAAGCCGCACAGGACGACGATCCCGGACAAGAAAGCCCCCTGTCCGCTGGACAAGGTGAACCGCCAGTTCCGCGTTCCGGCCCCGAACATGCTTTGGGTATCGGATTTCACCGGCATTGATGTTGCAGAACTCGGCGTTGAAGCGTGATGTCCCCTTACCCCACCAGCCTTAGGCCACGCGTTCGGTCTCGGCAGTGCCGAGGGTGTTGAAGCGGTTCATGAGGGCGATGCGGATGTGGATCTCAGCGGTCTGGCGGTCGGGGTCTCGTGAGGCGATGCGCTCGCCGAAGGACTTCAGGCAGCGCATTTTTGCCTCGATCCGACTTCGGACGTGATAGCCGGACCAGTGCTTCCAGTTTGCTCGCCCAAAGCGTTTGCTCGCCCGAAGGATGTCGTTGCGGGCACGGGCGGCAGGGCAGTTCTCCTTCCAGAGGCGTCCGTTCTTGCGGATCGGGATGATGGCCGTGCCGCCGCGATCGACGATTGCGGTGTGACACCGCCGGGTGTCGAAGGCGCCGTCGCCGGTCACGGTGCCTACCTGTTCATCGGCCGGGATCTGATCCAGCAGATCCGGCAGCACAGGGCTGTCGCCTTCGCGGCTCGAGGTGAACTCCACCGCTCGGATGTCGCCGGTGGCCGTGTCCATCGCCAGATGAACCTTGCGGTATTGGCGCCTGCGGTGCGTGCCGTGCTTGCGCGCCAGCCATTCCCCGTCGCCCAGGAACTTGATCCCGGTGCTGTCGACCAGCAGGTTCAGCGGCCCCGTTGCACGGCGGTGGGGTATGTCGACCACCAAAGATCCTTGTCTGCGGCTCAGGGTGGAGAAGTCCGGCACCGGCCAGTCGAGCCCTGCCATCTTCAGAATGCTGGCCACCATCCCGGTTGTTTGCCGGAGTGGCAGGCCAAAGAGCACCTTCACCATCAGGCAGAACTGGATCGCTGCATCAGAGAACACCGGCGGACGACCAGGACGCCCCGCCTTGGGGGGCAGCCAGACCATGTCCTTGTCCAGCCAGATCAGCAGTGACCCGCGCCGCTTCAGGGCCTTGTTGTAGGACTTCCAGTTCGTCGTGCGGTAGCGGACAGCTTCGGGCTTGCTCATGCCGAAACGCTTACTCTACCAGCCCCGCTGCGTGAATCCCCCGGCACGCAGAGTTTTGCAACAACGCCATGCCGGAGACATCAATGATCAGCCCGGCGGGGCCGTCCTTCGCGGCATGCGACCAATTGCGGTGGGCCCACCGGCGCACTTGTTCAAGCGCCGATCCCTCGCGCACCGGATCGGCGTGGCGCATGGAAAGCATTGGGCGAAAGCGGCCGTCGCGCCATTCCAGCTCATGTCAAAGGATGCAAATGTTCTTATTTTGTTCCTACCAAGGCTTTGCAGGTGCCTTGCCAAGCCTGCTGCTCCGGGAAGCGGTTACAGGTCCAGCGGGTCTCGGCGGCATGGCCGCCCCTGCCCTTCTGGATCAGCATCAGACAGCTGGTTTGGCCCGCCTCGGATGCGAACTGAAGCCACGGCCCACGGTCAGCGAGATCGGCTTTCTCGGCGCGGCAATGATCAACCCGACAGCCTGCATGCGCAGCGCCTCCTCGGCGCTCCAGAGCAGATCGGTCGCGCTTCGTACCTGAGTGAGATGCAGCCGTTCCGGCACGCTTTCCGGAAGCGCCCCCGGTATCGGCTGGTCGCGGTCATCCGCAAGCACGATTCAGACAATCAGCCCGGCGAGCCTCATGGCCTCAAATAGCTCAGATCCCGTTCGGCCCCAACTTTGGCTTTGTAGACGTGGGCGCTCAAGAGCCCAAGCGGACCTTCATGCGCGCCGAGGATCCGCTCACACAGGGCGCCATCCACGACGATCTGAATGCGGTTGCCGGCCGATGGCCGCTGAAGCGCCTTTGCTTCTGGCTTGTCCGCGGTCAATCGGTGGCGCCAGCCCTCTGCCTGGCCGGAATGACGGGCATGACGTTCGAATGACCCAGGCCTGACTTCAACTCACAACTCAGCACTCCGAAGAATGCGGTGGCCTCCCCTGCCCGCTTTAACTTCATGACCTCCAGAGTGAGGTCCATTCGCTGCAGATACCGGCGACAAAGGCCAGCGGCGGGCCTTTGCCGAGGTCGAACCAGACCAGCCTTCGATTTCCGGAACACTGGTTATAGGCACGAGGCCGCGATGCCCCACGCCAAGCCAGCAGCGTCCATGCGGTGAATCGACGTTGCGGATGGTTGTTACCTGGCGTGGCTGCGCTTGCTCGAGAGATCGGCTGGCGGCGGTGGCATGCTCCGGCGGACGGTAATTAGGATCCAATTGCGTCCTTTAACGGCGCAGAGGATTGGCGGCTGATAGTCGGGAAAGATTCCTGTCCATGACCCAAGATTGCCCGCGGTGTTGATGAACTCATCACCCTTGCTCAGCGCTTCCCTGAAAACCAGCCGCATTGCGTCCTGGTCTTTGGTCTGCGAGTAGAGGCTGCCCATCACGCGCTTTGGAAGCATCTGGAACAATAGCGGGAATAAATGACCAGTGGCCACTTCATTTCGTGTCATCTCATGCGGCTGGGTCCACGGTCAGGACCGAAGCACCGTTCGCAAATAGGCATCGGGGTTCAGGATACTGCCGATTTGTCGTGCCATGCGGTCTTCGAGCCTGAGAAGCTCCCAGAGGCCCAGTCTGGTTACTGCGTTGGCCAGGAGGTCCCGGCTTATTCTCAGCATTCTTCCGAACTCGAAGGCAATGATGGTTGCTTCCCTGGCGTTCTTTGGTTCGGCATGGAAGGCGCTGACCTCGGTCAGGTCGCTCCAGCAGGCAGCCGTGCCTTCTCCAGTCTCTCTTTTTTTTGTATCTGAGTCTTGCTCTATGTGGCGGACATCCTGTCCGTCAGAGGCGGGCGTTTTATCCGTTTCAAGGGGCTGAAGGGCAGGGGCGCTGCAAACTGCGATCGCGGCGAATGCGGGCTCGACTGCGCGTTCCTCGACGGGTTCGGCGTCTGGTTCAGCCTGAGGGATTTCCACCTCGGTAGGCGTGGTCGGCGTGGGTGCCGCCGAAGCAACTGTCTCGGGCACAGGACTTCCCGTGTCACGCGAAAGCACCGCGGTCAGCTGCGCGAGAGCGGCGCGGGCTTCGACGAGTGTCAGCGTTGTGCGCCGCACCAGGTTGCGCAGGCCGTCGACAAAGGCAGCCTGTGCATCGTCCAGGTGCAAATCGGCGCAGGCGGCCCGCAGCCGCAGGATCTGCGCCCGAATGCCGCGCAATTCCTCCGCTTCTTCTCGGCGCCGGAGCGCCAGTGCAAGAAGCTCATCCGCGCGGGTGAAGAGGGGGGAGAGATCCAGTCCAAAGGCCCCGATGGGCTTTCCATGCTGCATGACCGGGAAGCGCTTGCCGTTGGCGCTGTCCCGCCGCCGGAGCAGGCAAGCGTTCTCCAGCGTTTCCAGATGACGGCGCAGCTGACGATCGGTGAGACCCTTGGCGCGGAAGCAGAGCGTTTCGTTGCTGGCATAGACCGTGAGCAGGGTGCTCGGAGCGACCGGCGCCTCCCGCCCATCCGCGCCTTGGCAGGGCAGGCAGCTCAACAGCGCGTCGAGGACGACGACCGCTCCCTGCCGGAGGCCGAGATCGCGGCTGCAGGTGTTGACCGCGGCCATGATCTCGCGCCGAAGCACCGGCCGAAACACCGGCTGCTGGCTGATCGACCCCATGCCGGGGAGCGATTGCTCCACGGATGCGGCACAGATCCCCCGTGCCCCGGCCGCAACGGCCGTGGATGTGATGTGTTTCATGCGATTTCAGACGGCAAACGAAGTCCGATCACCGAAATCGGTGTTGCGCTGATTCGTTTTTCGGGCTACCTAGTAAGTGCAAAGTTACAGGGACCCTTCGTTAGCTCACCGCTTTCGGGGGGTTTCTTTTTACCTTGTGTCCGCTCCTTTGTTTAGTTTCTTGCCACTCTTAGGATCGACCAAAGTCAAACTTTGACCATGGTCAAACGTTAATAATCAATGTGTTACGAATTTTTCTCGCCTTCTCTTACCCAGTCCGAATAGAGTTGAGGAAGGTGATTCTTGACGTATTGCAGAAAGGCACGGTCGTTCTTGCGTTCTGCACGAAGAACCATGTTTCCCGTGGTTAATTGATAGCTGACAGAACCTGCCACAACTGTGCGCTGCGGCAGTAAGCGAGACCGTTGCGCCTTAGGCTCGTCGTGGACACTGCCCGAGGAGAGAGCACTGATGACTGCCTCCAATCGCTCTGCTGCAGAGCCGGACTCAGGTATTATCGCGACAACCTTCTGTACCGTCTTGTCCGTCGCACCCTTTATCAAGTCGCGAAGCTCCATCCAAGGACGCCGGCCGACACCTTGGGCTGCTCCAATACCGCGAATGAGCTGCTCTGGGATATCGCGTACAACTGTCCTCAGCCGACTGAGGGTGCTGGTGTCGATGGCCAGCGCTTGGCAAATACGCTCGGCGCTAAAGCCTGCTTCATCGAGCTTGGTCGCAAAGACTGCCTGTTCAATGAAGCTCCGCTCTAACCTTGCCGAGTTTTCTAGGGCTTGGGACATCAGAGCCTCATCAAGGCTCATCTCCTTGATATGGGCTATCACCTTGATGCCGAGTGCCCGGCAGGCAGCAATCCTGCGGCGTCCATAGACGACTTCGTATCGGGGTCCTGCACCGCGCCGGTGCCGCAGCATGACCGGCAACTGTTGGCCTGAGGCACGGATCGACTCTACCAGGTCGTTCAGGCCGTCTTGCACGTCGAACCTGTCTGCGACCTCGGAATCTGCGATTTCGGCAGGGTCAATTTCCTGTGGCGCTTGGGCCGAAACGCTTGACAGCACATCGGCCATGGAGCGCAGCGATCTCGGCCCGTCTGCCGTAGCGGCAGGGGAGGAGGGTGTCGCCTCGGCAGCAGCCTTGCTACCCTCAAGACTCTTCTGAAGGCTTTGAGCAAGAATGTTATTTCGCATCGGTCACCTCCCGGCCCCACGCCGCCTGAATGAGTTTCTCGACATCGTTGGAAAATCCGATGGCAGATTCCAATGCCCTCTCGAATGTCTTGCGGTTCTTTATCATGGTCAGGTCGACTTCAAAGATGGTGCGCTGTGACAGGCCAGCCTCACTGACAGCCGAAGATTTCACGAAGGGGGTGGGGATCACACTGTTGCCCAGCAACTCGCGTATCCATTCGGCAAGATCTTGCTGCGTGCTGATCGACGTATCAAACCGGGTCAGCAGATAGGCGAAATTGTCGAACGCACCAGCTGCGCCGTTTATGTGCAACACTTCCATCACACCGGAGGCCATCATCAGGAACTGGCTGGCCGAAGCGAGATCCACCCGCTCGGGTGTGATTGTCATGAGGAGTGATGTGGACGCACAAACCGCCGACATGGTCAGATAACCGAGTTGCGGCGGGCAATCGATCAGCACGATGTCATAATCGTCCTCGACCTGGCGCAGGGCATCTCTGATCCGGTTGAAGAAGACTGGTTGTTCGCCGCGGCTGAGCGCAGTTGGGGTCTCGGTTTCGAATTCGGACAGCAGGATACCTGCAGGAACCAAGTGAAGGCCGGGAAAGTAAGTGTTCCGCAGAACGGTAGTGATCGAGGCTCGTGAGGTATCCCCGTCGTTATATCGGATGGCGTCGTATAGGGTGCCGCCGTGACGAAAATCGATCTCTGGCTGATAACCGAAGAATGTGGTCAGCGAGGCTTGGGGGTCTGCGTCGACCACCAGCACACGATAGCCGCGCAACGCGAGGCGCATCGCAAGGGTCGCGGTGGTCGTAGTCTTGGATGACCCGCCCTTGAAGTTAACGGTCGACCAGATCTGAAGCTTATCACCCTTGCGGCGACCGGGCAGGTATTGGAACGGGTCTTTGGCGGTCTGCGCCATTATGTGGCGGATGTCGATGATCGACTCGGCCGAATACTGCCGCTTGCCATTGGGTCCCTGTTCGACATCAGGAATCTTGTTGTCGAAATGGGCTTTGCGAAGATAACCGTCGCTGACCCGTAGAAGCTCAGCGACTTCTGCAGAAGTGAATCTCCGCAGAGTCTTTTCTTCTTTGGGCGCAAGGAAGAGCTTCGACATACGCTCCAGCGCCTCGGAGAGGAGTTTGGCGTCAGCCTTCAGCTTGTCGTGAAGAACAGGTAGTGTCATCGTCCGCTCGCTGTGTCGCCTGTTCGTGTTACCGGGAGCAAGAAGCCGATCTTCTCTGCCGGAAACGCATTTCGCGATTATTTACTGCCTTTGTCGTTACAGCTATGACTGCATAGGCCGCAGTTCTCAAGAAAAATCGTTCAACGACATCTTGCGTTGGTGCGACTCGGTTCTACCATATATGCCTCTAGTTCTACTCGGCAGTCGTAGAAATTGTATCAATACTCTGTTATTAAAAGGAAAAATACTGCTGAGGTGCTTTCAGGAGTCACGGCGATCACAGGCCCGAACTTGAAGAGACTGAGCTGTCTCTTGAAGTGCTAGTAACGGAAAAATTTGCAGTTAGCAGTCGCCATCAGGACACGTAAGAAAGAGCCGATTCTTGGTACGGTAAGATGTAAGCCGTGAAAATTGGGCAGGTTCTCCTCTGTAGCGTTACCAGCGTCTCCGCCTCACAACCCTGCTGCTTTTGTCAGATTGACCCTGAACCTGTCCCGTCGTCGCTGATAGCGTCGGGTCATCTCGGCGCTGGCGTGGCCGAGCTGCTTCTGGATGTGGCGCTCGTCGACCTCGGCCGAGGAGGCGAGGCCGGCGCGCAGCGAGTGGCCGGCGAACAGGGCAGGGCGCTCGGCCTCGGGCAGGTCGCCGCGCAGGCCGGCGGCGGTGGCGGCGCGCTTGACCAGGCGGGCGACCTCGCGGTCGTTGAGCCGCATCGGGCCGACCGCGCGGCCCTGGCCGGTGATGCGGCGAAAGAGCGGCCCCTCGCTGATGCGCGAGAGGCGCAGCCAGGTCTGCAGCGCCTGGACCGGACAGCTGGCAGGAGCGGAGCCGGGGCCGATCTCGACCTCGCGCCAGCCGGTCTTGCCGCGCAGGGTGAGAAGCAGGCCGCCGGGCAGGATCTCGACCCAGCCGCGGCCGTCGGGGGTCTGATCGCTGCCCAGGTCGAGGCCGGAGATCTCGGACCGCCGCAGCCCGCCGGCGAACCCCAGAAGCAGCATGGCCCGGTCGCGCAGGCCCCGGAGGCTGCCGCGGTCGCAGGTCTCCAGCATGGCCAGCAGGTCCTCGGGCAGGATCGCCGCCTTCTGGCGCGGCGGTGCGGCGTGGCTGTTGCGGATGCCGGCCAGCACGGTGGCGATGTGGCGGTCGCGGCGGTCGAGCGTCAGGCCGCGCTGGGTATAGGCCCAGCTGATCGCCGAGAGCCGCCGCTCGATGGTCGAGACGGCGTTCTTGCGTCCGCCGACGGATCGTGCCCCGCTGGCGCAGGCGGTGATGTAGAGGCCCGTGACCTGCGGGTCGGGGTTCAGGGCGTCCAGCCCCTCGCGCCGGCACCAGGCAGCGAAGTGTTTCCAGTCGGCGGCATAGGCGCGGCGGGTGTTGGCGGAACTGGCGGCCTCGGCATAGCCGCGGGCGCGCTCGGCCAGGTCGCGCAGGGCTGGGGGCTGATGGTCGGACGGGGCAGGGGGGTGACTGTCGTCAATCATCGCGGCCGACGACTCTGATCTGCCGCAAGAGCAATGCGGCCAGCGGGGCGGCATCGCCGCGATAAGCAGCGATGGATGCGGAAAGCATTTCGTCTGGGGGTACGCCTGCCCAGGTCAGTGGATGGCCCGCGCGTTCCGCCAGATAGCGCACATATTCGCGCAAGGCGCGGCCGTTCCCATCCCGGAAGGGATGCAGGACGTTCAACTCGCCCATGTACCAGGCCATGCGCTCCGCAAAGCGGTCCGCCGGCAGTCCGGCAAGCCAGTGTTCCCGCGCCAGTTCTGCCGTCAGCCGTACGCCCTCCTGCTCGATGAAGCGCCAGTTCGCAAAGCGACTGCCACCTTTGGAGATGTCGACTTCCCGGATACTGCCAGCCCAAGCATAGATGTCACCGAACAAGGCGCGATGAATAGCCAGAAAATAGGGGAAACCGGGTCCTTCCGGTGGCTCGGGCAGGGGGGCTGCGCCGATCCTGAGTGTGGCGACCAAAACCAGCGCAGCTTCGGCGTCGTCAAGCTCTGCCTGATCCGTGATTCCGAGCAGATTGACGAGCACACCGGAATCTGGATGGAGATGCCGGTCGTCGCTGTCGTATTTGGCCATGGGTCAGCCGACAGAGGACGGTCTGCGGTAGCGCTCCAGCAGGCGAGTGCGCAAATCCGACAGGCTCAGCGATCCGGCTTCCACTTCGCGCAACTCGGCTGCTGCCTGCGGGTCGAGACGGAACCCTTCAATCTCTTGGCTGGCAATCGCGCTCGCCATAAGCCGTGCGGTGGGGGTCGCACGGCGGAGGGGTTCCGTCAGCGGATGAGAGGTCCTGGGGCGCATTACGAAAATCCTGTCAGTTGGCGCAAGTGTAGCAGGGATCGGACGGGGCTGCATCATCGCGCTTTCCATCGGCCTCGCTGCGGAAACATCAATCGAGACCCTTGACCCGCGAGGCCTCGCAGGCGCCTCCAAGGGCGATTTCCGGCTGTCTGGGCGGTCTCACAGCGCATTCTTCCATGGAAAAGTCCAACATCCGATAAGGCAACATTATCGGATGTTTTCCCCTCGTGACAAGGGCGGCGCTTTTTCGAAGCAAATCTGGCCAAAAGCGCCGCTCCGTGCTAGTCTCCAACCATGGATCTTGCTGCCTCACCGCCTGACGACGCCTGCTCGCTGCCCGTCCTGCCCCGCTGGATCCGCGGCGGCGGCGGCGCGGAAACATCAGAATACGCTGTCTTCTCTGTTGGAGCGGCGCTGGCGGTTCTGGACCCGGTCGCGCGCGCTGACGATCCGGTCGGCAGCCTCTGGCGCCAGCGCCTGGCCCTGCAGACTGCGACCGCCGTCTCCACCTTGGAGGGCCGGCGCGAGCGTGCGGCCCAGCTGCGCGATGCCCTGGCGCTGACCCGACCCGGCGACGATCCCGGCCCTGCTGGCCGGATGCTGGCCGGCTGGCGTTTTCTCGGCGAGGCGCGGGCGCTGCGCGCGGCCGACTGGCCCACGCGCCTGCCGGCGGCCTTCGACCTGCCCGCCGCGCCGCTTCGGGACCTGCTGGGCGATCTGGGCGCGCGCTTCGTCGGCCGCAGCCTGCCGCCGCGCTTTGCCGCCGAGGCGGCGGCCGAAGTTCTGGCGCTTGGCCCCGCCCACCGCGGCCTGGCCCTTTGGCTGGCCGATGCGGCTCTGGCCCGGGCGCTTGGCTGGACCCGGCCGGTGCCGCTGCTGGCCGCGCATCTGCCGCGCGCGGCGTTCCGCTTGCAGGGCGCGGCCTGGCTTGCGGCCTGCGCCGGCGCCTGGGGCAGGGGGGCCGTGGCCGCCCTGGACCTGCATGCGGACCTGACCCGCCGCGCCGACCGGCTGCGCGGCGCCGCGCCGAAACTGCGCAGCAAGGATGCCGATGCCACCCTGGCCCGGCTGCTGACCGAGGATGCGCTGCCGGCCCAGGCCGGGGCCCGCGCCAGCGACCGCGCCGCGCGCCGGCTCTTCGAACGGCTGGTGGCGCTCGGTGCGGTGCGCGAGCTGACCGGCCGGGCCAGCTTCCGGCTCTACGGGCTCTGACATGGCCGGGGCGCTCGACACCGAGCTGGCCGACCTGCCGCAAGCCCTGCGCTGGCGCGAATGGATGGCCCGCGTCGAGGCGGTGCTGTTCGCCGCGGCCGAGCCGGTCGGTCGCGAGGTGCTGGCCCGGGTGGTCGGCCGCGACTGCGCGCTCGATCTGCTGATCGAGGATATCGCCGCCGACCTGGCCGAGCGTCCCTACGCCATCACCCGCGCCGCCGGCGGTTGGCAGCTCACCACGCGCGCGCGCCATGCCGAGGCGATCTGCGCCGCGCTCGGCGAGCGTGACGCCCCTCGCGACCTCACTCCGAACGAGGCGCTGGTCCTGACCATCATTGCCTACATGCAGCCGGTCACGCGCGGCGCGATTGCGCGCCTGACCGGCCGCGAGGTGAGCCGTGACCTGATCGCCCGGCTGCAGCGCCAGGGCCTGATCGGCCGCGGCCCGCGCAGTCCCGAGCCCGGCGCGCCCTATACCTATGTCACCACCCCGGGCTTCCTGGCGCAGTTCGGGCTGGAAACCCTGCGCGACCTGCCCGATCTGGAGGCGATGCAGGATGCCGGGTTGCTGGAGGGCGAGAGCATGGACCTGGGGATGCCGCTGGCGGGGGAGGAGTGAGCAGAGCCCAAGGCGCGGCGCGGGCAAAATGCGCCAATGTTCACAGCAGTCTGACCCTTTGCCTTGCGGGAGGAAGCCGATCGAGCGAGGCTAGTTCTGTTCGACCTGCACGCCTTCGGCTCTGGCCGCGCGGATCAAGGCCGCATCAAGCGTCGCAAGAGCGGCGCCTTTCCGCAAGGCTAGTTCCAGATAAAGGGAATCATAGATGGTCAGACCGTGCCGCCGGGCCAGATCGATCACGACCGACTGTGCCGGCTTCGTGTCCAGAGTGACGCCGAAGGCATCGACCACCTCGATGATCTGCTCGACAGCGCCGGCCGGAACGCGGCCCCGCCGTTCGTTGACGATCAGGATATTGCGCACTTCAGCCCACAGCAGCCATGGGGCTTCGATCTCGTCGTGCCTGGCTGTCAGGGAAGCGAGGTCAACACCGGATTCGTCCGGCATGATCCACGCGATCAACGCCGAGGCGTCGATAACGAGCATCAACGCCGCCCTTCGTCTCTGGCCGACAGGATGTCGTCTATCCCGATATCAATCGGCCGTCCTGCCAGCCTGCGACGCAGTTCGGCCATGCGAAGCAGAGCTTCGGCGCGATCACTGCCGGCAGGAGGCACCAGCCGAGCGACTGGTTTTCCGCGCTTGGTGATCGTTACCGTTTCGCCCGCGCTAGCGGCGCCCAGCAGTTCGGACAGGTGGGTTTTGGCCTCGAAGGCCCCGATCTCGCGCATGGCACAATCCTGTAAACTGGTTTTCAATCTAGTCTGTAGTATCGAACTTATCAAGATGGCTGACTATCAGGGTCCGCGCTGAAAAGCCGGGCGCTTCGCTCACCTCAGGATCGCGGTGATCCGGCGGTAGCTATAGGTCGGCCGCGCGGCGAGTAGAGCCATGATCTGCGGCACCAGATCGGAATCCTCGGCCTTGTGATAGCCCGCCGCGGCCTGCTGCGACCCTGGTTTGATCGCGCCACGCCGAACGTCTCTGCCACGACCTTCACTGGAAATCGCCCTTCAGCGGCGACCGCACGAGCAAGGTCGGTTTTTTTACCCGTGACTTGTCCAGCGCTTCGCGCAGGATCTCCACTTCCATGGTCTTGCGCCCCAGCTGGCGTTCCAGCTCGCGGATCCGGCTTTCCATCTCGCGCACGACGCGACTACTGGTGACATCGTCGTCCTCGGTCACGGCAACGCTTCCCCCTTCGAGCATCAGACGCCGCCAACGATACAACAGGTTCGGCGCCACGCCATTGCGCCGGGCCACGATCGAGATGCTGGCGTGATCCTCCAGCGGCATCGACGACAGCATGCAGCTTGGTGTTCATGCCGCCTTTCGTTCGGCCGATCAGAC
This sequence comes from Paracoccus yeei ATCC BAA-599, assembly GCF_000622145.1. Classification (GTDB taxonomy): domain Bacteria; phylum Pseudomonadota; class Alphaproteobacteria; order Rhodobacterales; family Rhodobacteraceae; genus Paracoccus; species Paracoccus yeei. The sequence continues at coordinate 35,935 of NZ_JHWH01000025.1, forward strand.
GGCCCCTCTGGTCGCCGGCCCCCCTTTTTTCGACCGAAGGCTTGTCGCCGTGCGGTGCGCCTTCAGGCAACGGTTGCCATCAGGCGGCCTCGGGTAGCGTTGCAGGAAGCGGGGACCAGTTCCAGGGCAGCAAGGCATCGCGCCGCCTTCGAGCTCCGCCCCGTCCATGACGCGCTGATGGCTGACCTGAAGCGATCCACCAAGCTCTTCATGGATGAGACCCGCGCCCCCGTCCTCGATCCGGGGGCACGAAAGACGAAGACCGGATACTTCTGGGCGCTGGCCCGCGATGACCGACCGTGGGGCGGCACGTCACCACCGGGCGTGGCCTTCACCTATGCCCCCGGTCGGGGAGGCCAGCATGCCGAGCGCATCTTGCAGGGATTTGGCGGCATTCTGCAGGTCGACGGCTATGCCGGATACAACCGACTGATTGCAGCGGACCGGATCGGTCCGGGCATACAGCTTGCCTATTGCTGGGCGCACGCGCGCCGTAAGCTGATCGAGATCACCCGCACCGGACCTGCGCCAATTGCCGAGGAAGGCGTGGCCCTCATCCGCGATCTCTACGCCATCGAGGCCGAGATCCGCGGCGGCGACCCCGCCACCCGACTGGCCATCCGGCAGGATCGCTCCGCCCCGATCCTCACCCGTCTCGATGACTGGCTGACGCACCACCGCGCCCGGGCCTCGGCGAAGTCCCCATTGGGCGAAGCGCTCGCCTACATCGCTAAATACCGCGACGGCCTTGGCCGCTTCCTCAACGATGGCCGCGTCGAGATCGACAACAACACCGTCGAACGCACCATCCGCCCCATCACGAGTGGTGAGTCATTATACCCCTCTTCTTCAAGTATCTGGAAACATTGGAAGTTGGTTCTGGTCGTCAGCGTGACGCGGGCGTCCCGTCTGTCTAAGTGCCTCGACGACACATTTGCTCTCGAGTTCTTTGGCCCGGATTTGCCAGGGCGCGCCCGGAACGACCTGCTCGGCAGGCAAAATCCCGTCCTGGATCATCCGCCGCACGACATGGCTGGTCACCCCGAGTTTTGCCGCAGCCTCGCGCATGGTGAGCCAAGCGCCGTCCTTCTCGGCCGAGCGAAAGGCGTGGATACTGCGGACCCTGCGGATGGAGGCCACCCGATGCGCCGTCCAAGTCTTGTCCTGGCCGGTGCGCACGCCCATCCGGTTCAAGGTGGCCGCGATATCGGTGTCGGAAAAGCGCGTTGCCATCCGCTCCATCACGGCCAGAGCCTGCTCGGGCGTCTGGCAACCATGTTCCCCCGTCCTCGGTTTACGCACCCGCAATTGCGAATGCTGACCACCTTGCCAGTGGATCGTCAGCACGACCTCCCGTGTCGTGTCGTCAATATCGGCGATGATGTCCGAGATCAGCGCCCGGATCAGTTGCTGGCGGCTTCGGGTCGTGACACCCGGCGCCGACCAGGCTGCGGAAAGGTCCGCCGCCAAGCTCTCGAAGTTGGGCATCGGCGCGGTCGGGTCCGGGGTATCCGTCGCGGCAAGGCGTGCCCGGCAAGCCTCGACACGGCGCAATGCGGCTTCCCAATGCTTCTCAAGCTGAGCTGCGATAAGCCGGTTCTCCGGGTCGCAGGCGGCATAGCGCCGTTCTGCCAGCGAAGCATCGTACTCTGACTGCTGCAGATCGAGTTCGGCCACGCGCCGACGCTCGGCTTCTCCTTCCCTGTGCATCCGCTCCGCCTCCAGTGCGGCCTCGATCGCCGTCGGCTCGACCACGCGCAGTATCTCCGATACGATTGCGGCGTCCACACGGGATCCGCCGAAGCTCAGACAACGTGGCAGGCCGAGCATGAGATTGGGCCGATCGCAGCGATAGGTCGGACGACCGGGAGGGGCGCCCGCATAGGCGACAGCCAGCCCGCGGCCACACCGCCCGCAGGTCAGCGTACCCGCGAGAAGGGCACGACCGCCACGCCCGGACTTCTGCCCACCTGCACGTCCATAGGCGTTGGCCGCGAGCACTATCTGGTTCCGCTCGTATTCCGCCCAATTGATATAGGCGGCATGATGATCGTGGATAAGCACGTCCCACGCTTCCGGTGGTTTGCCATGGCCGTAGGACTTGCGCGCGCGCCCGTCGACCAATTCGATCCGCTTCTCGCTCTTTCCATAAACATATGCCCCTGCGTAGAAGGGGTTCTTCAGCAGGCCGATGACATTGCGGTAGCGGATTGCTGTCCAGTCGAAGGTTGTCAGGCGCTTCCCGTCCGAAGGCCGCGGAAAGAAAACGCCCTCAGCCGTCAGCGACAGATGCGTCTGCCGCGCGCTGCCGAGTTGGCGGAACCGTTCGAAGACCAACCGGATCACTTGCTGGAGCCGGAAGTCGGGATCGAGGCCGAGCCCGATCTCGCGATGCCAGATATAGCCGATCGGCACGCTGATCCGAAGTTCGCCGCGGCGGGCCTTCGCCCGGGCGGCGTCAATCATGCGTGCTCGGATCACCCCGAGTTCAAACTCGCTGATGCTGCCCTTCATACCCAGGAGCAGGCGGTCATTGGGCAAGCAAGGATCGTAGACGCCGTCGAGGTCGATAACGCGCGCCTCGACAAGCCCGCACAGTTCGAGCAGGTGGTGCCAGTCCCTGCCGTTACGCGCCAGCCGCGAAGCGTCAAAGCAGAGCACGGCGCCGACTTCCCCGGCGCACAAGGCGGCGACAAGCTTCTCGAAGCCGGGCCGGGCCACCATGCCGCTGGCAGAGCGGCCGAGATCGTCGTCGATCACATCCACGGTCCGGAAACCGCGACGACGTGCGACCTCGACCAATTCATATTGCCGTCGTCGGCTCTCGGTGTTGAGTTCGACTTGGGCTTGGGTTGATTGACGCACATAGACTACCGCCTTGCGCTGCAGGATGGCCGGCGGAAGGAGATCACCGTCCATTATCGCTTCCCTCCGGTTCGCTTGCTCCCGCCGCTTCGGCCAGGAGGATGGCCAGGCACGTCACCACCTGCTGGCGCTCTCGTAGGCTCATCCCGCGCAACCGCTTCGAGTCGAACTGCATCTGCAATTGCCTGGGGCATGAAGGCTTGATGGGCAGGTCTTGCATCGGTCTGTTCCTTTCCGACGATGGGATCACCGGAAGAGCTTCGCCGAAGACCGCGCCGACTCAGAAGGTCATCGAGATCTGACAGGACCACGAGTGACACGCGCGGTGTGCCGAGGTCCATGCCGGTGCAAGATGCCGGATCGAGCATCCACGCGGCCACGACCATGAATACTCCAGGCAGCACCTCGATATGGACGAACTGGCCGGACTTGCGTCGGTCGACGCGCTCGACCCGAAACTGTCGGCCGAAAAGCGCGTGCCAGCGGTAATGCACCTCAACAAATTGCCCGACATGGGCAGAATGAACGGGTGATGACCCTTAACCGCAAGAACGCCCTCTTTGCAGGCCACGACGCCGGGGCCGAAAACTGGGCCGTCATCGCCTCGCTCATAGAAACCTGCAAAATGAACGGCGTCGACCCTCATGCGTGGCTGTCCGCCACCCTCACCGCAATCGTTCAGGGCCATAGGCAAAGGCGGATCGACGATCTTCTCCCGTGGAACTGGGCGCGTAAGCCCTCGACCGATTGACCTGACCAAAGCAGGCGGCATAGTCGAAAACGCAATATCCCAGGAGCGCCGCCGATGATCGAAGACGAACCAAATCTGGTCACCTCCGGTAAGAGCCAGCACGTCATCATCGACGGCTTCCCCTTCTCCATTGAAATCTACCGCCTCGAACAGGACAAGACCTGGACGCTCGAAGTGGTCGATCATGAAGGAACCAGCCACTGCCACGTTTGGGATGACCAGTTCGCCTCGGACAAAGACGCTCGCAATACGGCGATCCAAGCCATCGAGGCTGCAGGCGCAGTCGCATTCATGCGAGGCGATAACGTCATCCCATTCCGCAAAAACTGACGCCGCGTGGGGTCAGAACACCGCTTACAACGGGGCGTCCACAGATGCAAGATGAACGACGTCGATCCCCACGCAACAAGCTCAAGAATGCCCGTCGCGTCGCCACCCGGCTCACGACAAGACCGCCGAAAGCTTCCTGGGCTTCATCGACATCACGTCGATCCGCCTCTGGCTCCGCCATTTGTCATGTATGGATGCCCCCTTTCGTGCAAGTGGTATTTGAATAGCTCAGACGCGTGATCGGATGCGGTCATGTATCAGGCCTCATGGTGCGGCTCGAACGTGGCCGCAGGCCGGTATGGCGATGCGCGGGTCAGAGGCAAATCAACAGAGCGAGCTCTTCGGCTCCACGACAAATACTGCTTTCTCCAACCCGGATCTTGTCGATCCTTTGCCCTTACTGTTCAGTGATCTCCTCACACGCCCGACGTACCGAGGCGCGATGGCAAGCTTTGCACTGTCATGCCATCGTC
>NZ_JHWH01000025.1:40363-81187 GCF_000622145.1 Paracoccus yeei ATCC BAA-599
GCGCTCGACCCGAAACTGTCGGCCGAAAAGCGCGTGCCAGCGGTAATGCACCTCAACAAATTGCCCGACATGGGCAGAATGAACGGGTGATGACCATCACCCGCAAGAACAGCCTCTTCGCTGGCTCGGACGGCGGTGGCCGCACATGGGCCACCATCGCCACCCTCCTGCAGACCTGCAAGATGAACAACGTCGATCCTACGGCCTGGCTGACGCAGACCCTCGAACGCATCGCCAACCAATGGCCGAGCGCCAAAATCGACGTCCTCATGCCTTGGAACTACACGCCCTGAACGGCATCAGCTTCCCGCTTACCCACAAGCTGGCAAGAGGCGGCGATCGGGTAATCCGGTCGCCGCCTTCTAGTAAATCCCGCAATTTCAAAGCCCGGAATAAAGCGCTGGCACGGTTGAGAGCACTTGCCCCGAGGCATTCATCAGCAAGAAAGCGCCAGGCTGCAGTTCCCAATGCTGGCTGTCCTCGGGTTCTGGCAAAGCGTGATTGTGATGGTCGACCCGTACGCTCTGTCCGCTGCGTATCACAAGCCCACCACTCAGCGGCTCTGCACCCTCGGGATAGCGGTAAATATGTGCCGTCGGTTCATCCTTCTCTGAGCAGGCAACCAGTACGGCGAGCATAGCAAGAATGGGAATGGCTTTCACTTTCTTTCCTTTTTCATCGATTTAACCTTTTGCAAGAGCGTTGATAGGGTCCAGGCGTGAAGCATTCACGGCCGGGACATATCCGAAGACGAGCCCAATGGCGGAAGAGCTTGCCAGGGCTACCACCATGGAGAGGGGGGAATAGACCAGGGTGAAATTGCTGCTGAACCGCTCGAAGGCCAAGCCAAAGCCAAGCGCGGCCAGGATGCCGGCCAAGCCGCCGATGACGCAGACAAGCACCGCCTCGGTCAGGAATTGCGCTTGGATGTCAGCGCGCCGGGCTCCCACCGCCATGCGCAGCCCGATCTCGCCGATGCGCTCGGTGACCGAGACCAGCATGATGTTCATCACCCCGACGCCGCCGACCAGCAGCGAGATGATGGCGATGGCTGAAATCAGCAGCGTTAGGGTCTGGGTAGTTGCGATGATGGACTGGCGAATCTCGTCGTTGTTGACGACAAAGAAATCCTTGATGCCGTGGCGCCGGGTCAGGAATTCGGTGACCGATTGCTCGGCCAGCGCCATATCCACGTTGTCATGCACGCGTAGCGTCAGGCCACTGACGCTGGTGGTGCCTAGGTAGCGCGCCTGCACCGTGGTATAGGGCGCATAGACCCCCAGGCTGGTGCTACCGCCGGGACCGCGGCTCTGCACCTCGGCCACGCCGATCACCCGCAGCGGCACCTTGCCCGCCATAAAGATCCGCCCCAGCGCCTTGCCCTCCTTGCCGAACAGGCTCTGGCGGGTGTTCTCGTCGATGACGACGTTCTGGCTCATCGCCGCGACGTCAGCTTCGTCGAAGGCGCGGCCGCGGGTCAGCCTGACGCCGGCGACGTCGAAATACTGGTCGCCCACGCCGCTGATTTGGGCGCTGGCCTCGACCGCGCCGTAGCGCAGCGTCTCGGTCGCGCTAACCGTAGGGCTGACCGACGCGACATAGGACTGCCGCGCCAGCGCATGGCCGTCGGCCATGACCAGCGTGGTCACGCGACCCGAGCGCATGTCGCCGAAATCCCGCCCAGGCATAATCTGCAGGGTATTCGTCCCTAGGCCCGAGATGTTCTGCAGCACGCGCTGGCGGGAACCTTCGCCAAGCGCCACCACCGAGACCACCGAAGCAATGCCGATGATGATGCCCAGCATGGTCAGGAAGCTGCGCAGCTTGTGGGCGCGCAAGGCCAGCACTGCCATCCGCAGCGTCTCGGCCAGCCGTCCAACCGCCAGCACGGCCGCGCGATCCGCCGCGGCGGGAACCCGCGCGGGGGCCGCTGCCGGACTCCCGGCGCCGCCGCTGCGGTCCGAGACGATGCGGCCGTCGGCAATCTCGACCACGCGGCGGGCGCGGGTGGCGATCTTGGGATCGTGGGTGACGATGACCACGGTGCGGCCTTCGGAGTTCAACTCGTCCAGGATGGCCAGCACTTCCTCGCCGCTACGGCTGTCCAGCGCCCCAGTGGGTTCGTCAGCCAGGATCACCCGTGCGTCGTTGACCAGCGCCCGCGCGATCGAGACCCGCTGCTGCTGACCGCCCGAAAGCTGGCCGGGCCGATGCTCCAAACGCTCGCCCATGCCCAGCCGGCCCAGCAGGCCGCACGCTTTATCGCGCCGCGCCTCGGACGACCGGCCGCGATAGATCGCCGGCACCTCCACATTCCCCAGCGCCGTCATCTCGGCCAACAGGTGGTAGCGCTGGAAGATAAAGCCAAAGAACTCGCGCCTGAGCGCCGCCAGCTCGCCCGCGCCGAGCCGCGAAACCTCGCGCCCGGCCAACCGGTAACTGCCCGAACTGGGCCGGTCGAGGCAGCCGAGGATGTTCATCAGCGTCGACTTGCCCGAGCCCGAGGGGCCTATTATGGCGACGAACTCGCCCTGCGCGATGTCGAGGTCGATGTCCCTGAGCACCCGCAGCACGCCGTCGCCCGAGGGGTATTCGCGGCCGGCGCCGCGAAGCCGGATCAGCGGCTCGCCCATGCTCAGCCCCCCATCGGAGGCGGGCCCATCATGCCGCGTCCCCCGCCGGTTCCGCCGCCGCCCGACATCGACATACCCACTGCCTGCTCGCCCATCACCACGTGCTCGCCCTCATTGAGGCCCGAGATCACCTCGGCCACCACCTTGTCGTTTAGGCCGATGCCAACATTGCGGCTCTCGACACTGCCGTCGCGCGCCAGCACGCGCACCTTGTAGCTGCCGTCGCCGTTGCGCTGGCCGAGCGCCAGGGCTGGGACGGTCAGAACGTCCTGCGCCTCGCCCAGCAGGATGCTGACCTGTGCGGTCATGTAGCTGCGCAGGTTGCCGTCCGGGTTCTCCACTGGAACGATGCCGATGTAGTAAACCGCCTCGCTGTCGCTATCGGCAGTGGTGTCGGGATTGATCAGGCTGTCGTTGACGATGGCCTGCGGCGCCGGGGCGATCGATTCCAGCGCGCCCTGATAGGTGCGGCCACTGTCGTCCAGCAAGCTGAAGCGCACCTTCTGCTCCGGCTTCACCTTGCCGATGTCGGCCTCGGAAATTTCGGCATGGACATTCATTCGGGCCAGATCGCCTAGCACCGCGATGGTCGGCGAGCTTTGCGCTGAGTTAACAGTCTGGCCAGCCTGGTTGACGATGGCCAGCACCGTGCCGGCGCTGGGGGCAGTGATGCGAGTATAGTCCAGGTTGGCCCGCGCGGTCTCGATGGCGACCTCGGCCTCGGCGGTCTGTGCCTCGAGCGCGGCGATCTGGGCATGGGCGACCTCGACATCCTGCTCGGCGGTGTCGAAGTCGCTGCGGGAGGAGGCGGCCGAGCGGATCAGATTCTGCTGCCGGGCGAGCATCTTTTCCGCCAACGCCAGCACCGCCCGCTTCTCGACCAGTTGAGCCTTGATGTTGGCGAGCGCCGCCTCGGCCTTGCGCAGGTCGTTTCTTTGCGTGACCGAGTCGATCTCGGCGATCAGGTCGCCCTGCCCTACCCGGTCGCCAACCTTGACCGCCAGCGCGGTGATCCGCCCCGAGACCTGCGCCCCCACCGCAACCAGGTTCGAGGGCTTGAGCCGACCCTCGGCCAGCACCGAGACCTCAACCGAGCCGCGCGCCACCGGCGCGGTCAGGTAGGCTGGCGCGGCGGCGCTGCCCGGCGTGATGCCAGTCAGGCGCAACGCCGGGACCCCGCCCAGCAGGACGGCCACGATCAGCGCGACTGTCACGGGCTTTCGCATCGGATGTCTTTCCTTGCTTCAGGCGATTCGAACCAGGATCAGAACTGTGCCGGGTTCCCTAGCCCGCGATCAAAATAGCTGCTGGCTGTTTCCACCGTTGGTCCTGTCTGTGTCGGGAGGTTTCCGCCGATGCCCAATTTGTAACGAAAGGCTTCCCTGCGCCTGCCCGAAACAATTCCTTACAAACCTCCGCGTGCGCCGGGGCAATTGTGGGACATCATATTTGTGGACGGCGGCGGAATGCGGCCCGAGGGCAGGTGACAGGACGCGTGGCCATGACCAGCGAAACCCTTGCCGAGCCCCACGGCGCGATTTGCATGCCGCGCGCAGGCGACGCGGACGCTGACACCGGCACGCGGCGGATGGAGCCGGTCTCGTTCAGCCTGATCGAGTTCGGAGGCGAAAGGCTGGTTTTTCGGTTGGTCGATGCCCGCGGCGAACTGCTGAATCTGCTTCTGAACCCTGCGGTCGCCGGCACCGTGCTCGACAGCATCGCCTGGTCTAAATCCTTGCCGGCCCAGGAATCCGGTAGCAGCGCCTGGCGAAGGACAGGTTGGATGACGCTGGAGCACAGCCACGGCTGGCTGACACGGCTGCGGCCGGTCGAGGCTTGGCTTCATCTGCTGCTGGGCGCTTGGCGGATGCGTGGTGTTTGCATTCCGCCCTTCGCACCCCAGCCCGGAGCGCTGCTAGATCGCCGAGGAGCGGGGATCGACATAGAAGATGTGGTCGCCCACCAGACGGACGCGGACCATGCTCGACGCCCAGTCGGGGGTGACGGCCTTGGCGTGATAATGATCCGCCCCCTTCAGTTCGGGCATCGGACCCTCGATCATGACGCGGGCGGCAAGGCGCACGGCCTTTTTCCAGGCCCTCATGTCGTCGATCGGCGGATAATCGTAGCGCGAGGTCATGAAGCTGAACTGCCTCGGAACGACGATGTCGCAGGCCGTATCGCCCCAACGCCGCGACAGAGCCGCGCGCTGCAGGATGACCGAGGCGATGGCCCGCTGGCCGAAGTCGTCCTGGTTTCGGGCCTCGTGATAGATGGCGACGGCGATGCAGGACAGGTCGCTTGCATTGCGCAGAGAGGCCGGCGGCGGCGGAATGCGGGCGCCCCGTGCGATCTGCCCCGCCGTCGCGGGCCGCGCAAATGGCCGGTCCGTCCCGATCCCGGTCGGCCGCATCGCCGGCCGGGCGGCGGTTTCGGGCAGCGGCCCTGACCGCATCAGCGCCCGGTCGGCGCGATCGAAGGCCGCGCCCAAGGCCTGAAAGCCGGTCGCCGGGGCTTGCGGCTGAGCTTGCGGGACAGCGTGGGCCGGGGCCGCGCCATCGGTCCCGGACTGCACCGGATGGCGTCCGGGGTCCGGGGCCCCTGCCCCCCAGGCGGCGGCGAAAGCGACGGCCGTGACGAGAACCGTTCGGATCATCGGGCTTCTCCTTCGGTTGGTTCAGGAACGGCGCCAGGGGCAAAACCGTTCCGAAACGCGCGTCGGAAAGCCAAGGCCGGGCGGCGCTGCGGGCGGCCCGGACAAGCCGCTCCGTGACCGTGCGATAGACGGCCTGTCTGCGTCAGCCTGACGGATCAGCGGCTGCGATAGAGCTTTTCCTCGTCGCGGCCAGGGGAACCGGCGATACGGTCAGCAGCATCCCGGCCCACCGCAACTTCCCGCTGCCGCGCGACCCCGTCCTTTGTGCAACGCGCTCACGGTTCGGCATAGCCCAGGGCGCGCACCTTCAGCCCGTGCGCCTCGGGGTCCTCGCGAAAGAACAGGCCGCCACGGCGCTCCGAGTTGCCGGGGACGTAGTCGAGCGTGACCTGGCTGGTGGCAATCACACGCTCGCCGTCCAGCAACTCTCCCTCGATCTGGACGGCGGCGGCGGTAGCGGCCGACAGGTTCCGCGCCGCGACCTCGACAAGCCAGCCATCGGCCGACGGGACGATCCGCTGGACATCCACCTTGATCGCGGGACGCTCCTCTCCCGTGCTTTTCCATGCCTGCCAGCCGATGAACCCCAGCATCGCCACGGTCAGGACAAGCCCGATGCCCGCCGCGATCCATTCGAGGGCCGGGGTTCCGCTGTCCTGCCGCTTGTCTTGCTGATCCGACACCTGCCGATGCTCCATTCCTGTTGTCTCACACGACCAGCCGAGCCAGCGCGGCGCCAAGCGCCGACGGGAAGCCCAGCACGGCCGTCATCATGGCGACCTGCCCCATGCCCACGCCGTCGAGGCGTCCAAACGTCCAAAGCACATATACGCTGACCAGCAGCGCGATCCCGTAGCCGGCGATGCTGTAGCCGAAAAAGGTCCGCCAGAAGCCGCCGTCGCCCGGCAGCTCTTCCTGGCCCGAAAAGTCCAGCGAATAAACGAAGGCGTGCAGCGCCAGAATCGAGACGACCACCAAGGCCAAGCCATGCCAGGGCGTCATCAGGAACGAGATCAGGATCATCTCCTCGGTCGGTGCGACATTGAAGGCCAGAAACAGCGCCCCTGCCAGCATGAGAAACAGCTGACCCGCATAGCCGTCCGCGGCTTTCTCCTCTTCCTCCTCGTTATCGCCGAGCTGGCTGCGCGCGGCCATGGCGCCGACGCTGGCGGGAACGGCCTGAACGGCGATCTTGCCGACGATTTCGCTGAGCGGCATGTCCCAGGTGATGATCCCGAACAGCGCCAGAAGCGCGGCCGAGCAGATCGTGCCGACGCCATAGGCTGCGAAGGCGTCAAGCGCATCTTCCTTGAGGCGGAAGGTCTTTCGAAACCCGGCAAAGCAGGACAGCCCGAACAGGATGACAAGGTTCAGCGTCAGGAACACCAGAAGCCGCAGGGGGTCGATGTAGAAGCCCAGCCACCACATCTCCATCGTCATCAGAAGCGGGAACGCGAAAATCACCGCGCCGCCGAATGCGCGCATCAGATCGACGGCATATTCCCGGTTCGAGGGAGCCCTTCGTTCAGCATCGGCCCGTGCGGTCAATTCGTCTGCCTTTCTCAAGGGTCAAGATGGTCTCTCAACGAATTGGCTGCCAGGCATGTTCCCGTAAGGAATTGAAAAAATACATCAATGGGAAAGCAGGCGCGTTGTCGCAGCAGGAGGCCGCCTGCCGCAGCATCGAAAGCTGGGCGATGCCCACCTTGCACAGTGTTCGAAGATAAGGCCTGCGGCGTGCCCAGTCAGTCCAATCGGCAGGGCAGCGTCCTGCCTACCTTCGTCATCCTCCGGGCCAATCTTTGCAGGCGCGGACCTCCACCCCAGTCTGCGACACCAGCAGCAGGTGGCTGGCGATCCGCCGGGCGAAATCCGTATCATGGGTCACGGCCAGCACGGTCGTGCCGAGAACGGTTTCGGACTGGATCAGCCGCTCGAGAAAACCGCGGTTGAGCCGGTCGAGCCCGCGCTGCGCCTCGTCCAGCAGCAAGAGGCGCGGGCGATGGGCGACGGCTGCCGCCAGGGCCACAAGGCGCCGCTGGCCCGCATCCAGGTCCAGGGGATGGCACGGGGCCAGATCCGCGATGCCCAGCCGTTCAAGCGCGCCCTGTGCCAGCATCCCGGGATCGGCAAGGCCGAGGGTCCGGGCGCCCAGGGCGACCTCGTCGATCACCCGCGCCCGCAGGAACTGGCGGTCGGAGGATTGCGCCACCATGCCGACCAGCCGCGCGACATCCCGCGCCAGGGCGCGGGACAGGTCAAGCCCGGCGACCCGGATACGGCCCCGCAGCGGACGCTCCAGGCCTGACAGCAGACGCAGCAGGCTGCTTTTGCCCCGGCCATTCGGCCCCAGCACCGCCAGGCCCGTGCCGGCGCGCAGGCTGAGGTCCAGTCCCGAGAACAGCAGCGGCTGGCCCGGATAGCCGAAACTCAGCCCCTCGATCTCGACGCCGGCGGTCATGGCGACAGTCGGGCGGGCCGCAGAAGCCGCTCCGGCAGCGGCCGGCTGAACAGTTCGGCGTTGTCGAACGGACCCTGGACCTGCCCGGCGTCCAGAAGCAGATGCCTCGGCACCAGGTCCTCCATCCAGTCCTGATAGCCGAGATCAAGGACGATCACCGTCATGCTCCAGGGCAGTTCGCGCAGATGCGCGGCCAGCCCGTCGCGGCTTTCCGCATCAAGATCGGTCATCGGCTCGTCCAGGATCAGAAGCTCCGGGCGCATCGCCAGGGCACCGGCCAGGACCGCGCGCTGCGTCTCGCCCCCTGACAGGCGGTGGCAATCGCGCCCGGCCAGATGCGAAAGGCCCAGGAAGGCCATCGCCTCGTCCACCCTGGCCCGGATCTGGGCCGAGGGCAGGCCCAGGTTTTCGGGGCCGAAGGCGACCTCCTCGCGCAGGGTGAAGCCGCGCCCGCTCAGATGCAGGTGCGGGCGCTGGCCGACATATTGCACCGCCGCCGCATGGTCTGCGCGCGACAACGCCGACCAGGGGCGGCCCTTCCACGCCAGACGGCCCTGCACCGGCAGAAACCCGGCCAGGCAGCGGCCCAGCGTGGACTTTCCCGAACCGTTGCCGCCCAGGATCGCCAGCCGCTCGCCCCGGTCAAGGCACAGGTCGAGCCCCTGGAACAGCGGCGTGCCGCCGGGCCAGGCAAATTCAAGATTGCTGGCGTCCAGGGTCATGCCGCCGCCAGCCCCAGTTGCAGCAGCGCCAGGACCAGGAAGGCGCGCCGCAGCCGGATCTCGGCCGCGCTGTCCTGGATCGGGTCGATCAGGCCCCGGCGCGGAAAGGCGCGGAAGCCGCGCATTTCCAGCACCTCGGCGCGGGCCGGGGCGTCGGTAATCAGGCTGCGCGCCAGCGGGTTCATCATCGCGGCCAGGATCCTCACCCGCGCGCGCAGCCCGTCCCGGGCCGAGAACCCGCGCAGCTGCAGGCTGTCGCGGACCTCGCGCGCCTCCTGGCCCACCGTCTCGACCAGGGCAAGCGGCGCGGTCAGCAGGTAGGAGATCGAGGGGGGCACGCCTGCCCCGTCCAGCGCGCGTGCCAGGTCCGACGGCCGCGTCGTCATCACGAAGACGAGGCCGATGCCAAGCAGAAGCGCCAGCCGCGCGAACACCCTCAGCCCGTAAGCCAGGCCCTCGGGATAACAGGCAAGCGGGCCGCAGGCCGCCACCGGCCCCCGCGGGACCAGCAGGCCCTGAACGACGGCCAGCGCAATCGCCAGGGGCAGCATCAGCAGCACCATCCGCCAAGCGAGCAACCGGCCAAAGCCCAGGGCCGCGCCCCCGGTCAGCACGACCGCAAGCGCCGCCAGCAGCACCGGCGCCGGCCACAACGGCAGCATCGCCGCCACTGCCGCGACAAGGGCCAGCCGTGTCAGCGGGTTGGCGCGGCGAAAGGCGCTGTCCGGGCCGGGCTGGAACATCGCGGCCGCCGGTCAGGCCCGGCTGTGGGCAAGAAAGGGCCAGTCCCCGACAGCCCGCGTGGGCAGGCCGCGCAGGATCCCCCAGACCAGCAGCGCCGTGACAATCTTGTCCACCAGGTTCGTGCCGATCACCGTGATCAGGACCGAGCCGAACAGGCTTTCGCCGACCTTCAGCAGATAGGCCACGGCAAAGTCGGCACCGCTGCCGGTCACGCCGCCGAACAGATAGATGCGGATCGGCACCGCCACCACCGCCAGGGCGACCGCGATCACCGCGCCCGAGATCGCCGCCTGCCACCAGGTCCGGAACAGCCCCGCACGGGCAAGCAGGCCCGCCGCGACGCCGATCATCATGGCGACCGGCGCGAAGAAGGCCGCAGTGGGCCCTTGCAGCAGCCCCCACAGCAGGTTGGTCAGCAACCCGGTCAGCCCGCCGATCACCGGCCCGGCCAGCACCGCCGCCAGCACGGTCCCGACGGAATCGAGAAAGATCGGCAGGTTGAGAAAGGACGCCGCCTGGCCCAGGGCGAGGTTCAGCGCGATGCCGATGGCGACCAGAACCAGATTGCGGGTGGAAAAGCGGTTGGATGTCATGCCTGGGGTTCCTTTGGCGGCAAGGCGTCGTGGATGACGAGTTCGTCATAACCCGAAAGGGGGCATGGCTCGCGGGCGAAGGCCAGATCGTCCAGCAGCGCCACCACGATCTCGGCCGTGGTATAGACTGCCGAGCCGGGCAGCAGATGCCCGCCAAAGGCGTGGCCATCGCCGTCGGTTATGGTCAGGTGCAGATGCTCTCCGTCCGGATCGACCGTGCCGGTCAGCGAGGTGATTTCGAAATGGCCCTGATAGCGCGTGCCCTCGGGGCGGTTCGCATGCCGGATCTCGGCCCGCGTCAGGCTGCCCACGCAGGTGACCACCGCCATGGCTCGCGCGCCGGTGCGCCGCTGCACCGCGCGCAGGGCAAGGACGGGATCCTCGCCCGGGCGCAGGCGGAACACCCCAAGGCGCGCATTCGACAGCGCAAGGGCCAGGGGATAAGGCGGGGGTGCGGCAGACACCGGGACAGGATCGGTCAAGGCGGCTCCGACAACGGATCATCAAACTTGCAGCCCCGCCGGGGCATGGTTCAAGCAAGGCGCATCCGCGACCCTGTTTCCCAAGACTTGCCGGAACCGTGCAGGGCTGTCAATTCCGGCGGCCCGAAATCCTACGCCCTGCCTGTGCAGGGTTCGGGGAAGGCTCCGGTTTTCTGACCAGCCTTCCCCCGCCCGGCTGTCTCAGGCCGAGATGATCACCTTCATCGCCTTTTCGCGCGCGGCATTGCCGAAGACCTCATAGGCCTGCATGATCTCGTCCAGCTTGAAGCGATGCGTGACCAGCCGGCCCGGATCCACCTTGCCGGATTTCAGCGTCTTCAGCAGCATCGGCGTGGTGTTGGTGCAGACCAGCCCCATCGAGATGTTGATGTTCTTGATCCACAGCTCTTCGATATGCAGCTGCACGGGTTTGCCGTGCACACCGACGTTCGCGATGTTGCCGCCGGCCGAGACGATCTTCTGGCAGATGTCGAAGGTCGCGGGGATACCCACGGCCTCGATGGCGACATCGACGCCCTGCCCGTCCGTCAGCTCAAGCACCCGCGCCGCCGCGTCCTCGGCGCCGACCTGGACCAGGTCGGTCGCGCCGAACTGGCGGGCCAGCTCCAGCCGGGCCGGGTCCATGTCGATCATGATGATGCGGCCGGGCGAATAGAACTGGGCCGTCAGCAACACCGACATGCCGACCGGACCGGCGCCGACGATGGCGACGGTGTCGCCGGGCTTGACCCCGCCGGCCTGCACGCCGATCTCCATGCCCGTCGGCATGATGTCGGACAGCATCACCAGCGCCTCATCGTCCGAGCCTTCGGGGATCGGGTAAAGCGAATTGTCGCCGTGGGGGATGCGAACATATTCCGCCTGGGTGCCGTCGATCTTGTGGCCCAGGATCCAGCCGCCGTCGGCGCAATGGGCGTAAAGCTGGCGCTTGCAGTTGGCGCAGCGCCCGCAAGAGGTGACGCAGGAGATCAGCACCGCGTCGCCGGGCTTGAAGTTTGCCACCGCACCGCCGACCTCCTCGACGACGCCGACGCCTTCATGCCCCAGGGTGCGCCCTGCGGTGACGGCCGGCACGTCCCCCTTGAGGATATGCAGGTCGGTGCCGCAGATCGTGGTCTTGGTGATCCGCACGATGACGTCGGTCGGCTTTTCGATGCCGGGCTTTTCCTTCTCGATCCAGTCCTTCTTGCCTGGACCCTGGTACACGAGCGCTTTCATCCTATTCCCTCCGGGTCGTTCGTGGGTCATGGCTATCATGGGCAAAAGCTGATGGAGCGTCCGATTTTCGGACACTCCACCGGCCTTCGGCCCCAGGTCCGGTCAGGCGCGCTCGGGCACCGGAAGGTCCAGCCAATCCCTGTAGAAGGTCTCGATATCCGGCTCGAAGTCGTGGATCACAGGATACCAGGGGGTTGGCGCCTCGACGTCCAGCAGATCGCCGGACAGCGGGCAGAAGTATTCGCGGATCACCTGCCATTCGGGCGAGGGCGCCATCAGCCGGGGATAAAGCTCCTCCATCTGGGCCGGGGTGTTCCTGACCCGGATGCGGGCGTGCAGCTTCCAGTTCTGGTCCCATTCGCAGAAATCATGTCCCGCCTGGCTGCGGATCATCCATTTCCCGTCGGACTTGCGCTGCACGATGTACAGCTTCGGGCCCAGCGGCAGGATGATCGGGTCGTCCCAGTCCACCTGCTCCTGCAGGATCTCCAGATAGATCTGGAACCGTTCCTTGTCCTTCGGCGTGGACAGCATGGTGTGCAGGGTGTCGCGGTCGATCTTGCCGTCAACCAGGTCTTTGATCTTGGCTTTGGTATAGGCCATCGGTTCCTCCATTGGATTGGCCTTGAAGGGATGGCTGCGCCACAGGGGGGAATGGGCGCAGCCGGAACGCTCATTCCTCGACGAACTGGACCGTCTTCACGTCCGGAAGCTCGGAAATGTCCATCGAGTATTCGCGCCCGTAGGAGGGGATCGGCAGATCCGCTTCCATCAGCCGCCAGTCGGCCGGCAGGTCCCAAAAGCTGCGGAACTGCTGCTCGAAGCGCGGGCCCAGCTTGAAGGATGCGGCGAACATCTGCTGGACATGCACCCCGGCCTCCTTGGCAAGGATGCGCTTGCGCTCCTCGGCCATCCATTCCCGCGTCGGCACCGATTCCGACAGGCGCTGCTGGCGGATCGCCTTGCGGCGCGCCGTGGTCGCGTCCCTGTCCACACCCTTCATGCCGTCGCCGGCATCGCGCAGCACGACCCCATAGACGCTGTCGGCAAAGCGGGGCAGCAGATAGCCGCCGTTCACGTCGTCGGCCACCTTCTGCGGCTCGCGGTCCAAGGGATCGCCGAAGCCCGGGCCCCCGCGCATGTAGTTCAGGTAAAGGTCATAGTCCTTGAACATCGCCTCGGTGGTGATCGCCTGCTTGTCGCGCTTGATGCGGGCGTCGGGCAGCATCGCCTCCCATGTCGGGTTCTCGGGGTCGGTGTCGCCGCCATGCGGGATGGCGCCGCCCTCGGCGATGATCTCCTTCAGGCGGGTGTCATGCGCCTCGAAGCGATAGCCCGAGGCCGCGGGATAGCCGCCCATCAGCCCCCAGTCCGAGCTGATATGGCCGTTGCCCATGAAGAACATCGTCCAGTCCTTGGCGTTCCAGACCATGCGCAGGCTTTCAAAGCCGCAGCCGCCGCGATACTTGCCCGCGCCGCCCGAGGATGCCTTGATCTGCCGGCCCAGATAGACCAGCGGCTCGGCCAGTTCCCAGATCTCCATGTCGCCCATGTCGCCTTCGGGGTTCCAGACGGCGGCCGCATGGCTGATGCCGTCCTGGTGGGCCGAGGCCCCGACCCCGTTCGCGGCACATTCGAACGAGTTGACGGCGTGGATCTCGTCATACTGGTTGAAGCCGCCGCCCTGCAGCCAGTTCGAGGTGTTGGCGTTGCCCGCGTTCACCTCTTCCAGATAGCCGCGCCCGAAGTAGCTGCGCGACAGCCCGCGCCAGAGCGCCGTCCAGGACGAGACCAGGAAGTGCCAGGAATAGCTGAAGGCCACCCGCCGGTCGTCAGGGTTCATCCAGGTGCCCTTCGGCAGCCGGAATTCGGTGCCATAGGCGGCGCCGTCGTTGATCATCTCGGTCGGGATCAGCGACTGGGTCATCATCACCCAGATGCCGCTGGTGAAGCTGACCTGATGCGCGTTGTAGGTGTGCCAGCCCCAGCGGGACGAGCCCTCGAAGTCCAGCCGCCAGGTGCCGTCGCCCCGGATGGTGATTTCCGACGGCGTGTGCATGATCGTGTCGACCTTGGCGAAATCGGACGGCACGCGCACGTCGTCATGCGCATAGGGCACGTCCACGAAGCCCACTTGCCGGTACTTGCCGGGAATGGTCATCGCCTTGATGCGGGCCTGCAGGCCGACGCGGCCATGCTCGACCGATTCATAGGCGAATTTCCAATAGGCCTCGATGCCCTCGTCCGCGATCACCTCCTCGACCAGCTTGCGGATCATGTGGCAACCGGCGACGCGGGTGCGTTCGTCCAGCATCCAGTAGCGGGTCGTGCGCACCATGCGCTGGCTTTCATGCAGCCAGTCGCGCTTCAGCTCGTCGTTCTCGCCGATCTTGCGGCAGGTGATCGAATAGCCGTCGCCGAACCGCTGCACCTGGCCCGTGGACATCGACCCGGGCCCGACCGAGCCGGTGTCGATCACATGGGTCACGCCGCCGACCCAGCCGATCAGCTCGCCCTGGTGAAAGATCGGCACGATGGTGTGGATGTCGCAGGGATGGACGTTGCCGATCAGGCTGTCGTTGTTGCAGAAGATGTCCTTGTCCTTGATGCCGGGGTTATGCTCCCAGCCGTTCTCGATCATGTACTTGATCGCGGCGCCCATGGTGCCGACGTGGATGATGATCCCGGTCGAGGTCAGGATCGAGTCGCCCGCCGCGTTGTAGAGGGTGAAGCACAGCTCGCCCTCCTGCTCGACAATGGGCGAGGCGGCGATCTTCTTGGCGGTTTCGCGGGCATCCACGACGCCGGCGCGAAGGCGCGAGAACAGCTTGTTGTACTTGATCGGGTCGCTGTCGCGCAGCTCCAGCCGGTCGAGGCCGGCGTAGTGCTTCGTCCGCTTCGTGGCCTCCATCAGCCGGTCGCGGTGCTGTTTCAGGGTCTCGCCGCCGCGCACGATGCCGCGGGTCTCGACCTTGGATTGCATGTTCATGGTGTTTCCTCCCCGGGAAATCAAAGCTCTTTCAGGTGGAACAGGCGGTGGCCGTCCAGGAACGTCTCGAAACCGCCCGGCACCACGAAGGTGGTGGCGTCGGATTCGATGACGGCGGGGCCGGTGATGCGGTTGCCCGGCTGCAAGGCCTCCATCCGGTAAAGCTGGGCATCGACCCATTGCTTGTGGCGATAGAACTTGCGCGTGCCGAGCTTGGCCTCCTCGGGCGGGGTCGGGCCGGCCTCGGGCTCTTTCGGGATCTTCGGCTTCGGGATCGGCACCGTGCCGCGCATGATCGCGCCGGTCACGGAATAGCCCAGTTCGGGCGAGCGGGCCGATGCGGCATAGACCCGGCCGTAGGTGTCGTTGAACGCTTCGACCAGCTTGTCCCAGTCCTCGGCGGAGTGCGCCGCCATGATCGGGGATTCGATTTCCAGGTCGTTCAGCTGGCCGCGATACTGCATGCGGAAGCCCGGTTGCAGCTGCACGCGGTCGGCGGCATAGCCGTTGATCTCGAATTCCTCCAGCACGCGCTCCTTCAGCTCCTCCCAGGCCGCTTGCAGCGTGGCGGCCTGCGTCGCTTTCAGATCGGCCGAGGCGTCGCTTGCGATGTTGATGTCCAGGGACTTGTCATAGCGGTATTCGAAATCCGCCGCCGCGCAGCCAAAGGCGCTGAAACCCGCGGCCCAGGCCGGCACGATCACGTCCTCGAAGCCCAGCCCCTCGGTATAGCCATAGGTATGGACCGGCCCGGCGCCGCCATAGCTGAAGCAGACGAAGTTGCCCGGCGTCGAGCCCTTGCCCGAGATCATCGAGCGCAGATAGTCGCGCAGGTCGCTGTCCAGCAACTCGATCACACCCGCAGCCGCATCCTCGACCGACAGGCCCAGGGGGTCGGCGATCTGTTCCTTCATCGCCTTCCAGGCGCGTTCGCGATCCAGCTTGACCTGGCCGCCCAGGAAGTTGTCGGGGTTCAGATAGCCCAGGATGACGTGACAGTCCGAGATGGTGACGGTCTCGATCCCCGAGGCTTCCCAGCAGACGCCGACGCGATAGCCGGCGCTGTCCGGGCCCAGCTTGATCGCCTTGGTGTAGGGGTCCAGCCGGATGAACGAACCGGCGCCCGCGCCGACCGAATCCATCGCGACCAGCGGCAGCGACAGCACCAGCCGCGCCATGTCGGGGTCGTTGCGGATGGTCAGTTCGTTCTGGGTGATCAGCGCCACGTCGAACGAGGTGCCGCCGATGTCCGAACAGGCGATGTTGGAATAGCCCAGCACCTCGCCCAGGTATTTGGCACCGATCACGCCGCCGATCGGACCCGAGACGATGGTGCGCGCCAGTTCCTTGGCCTTCCACGAGATGGTGCCGCCATGCGTGGCCATCACCCGGAAGTCGAATTTCGAGCCGTTCTCCTTGAAGGCCGAGGTGATCTTGCTCAGCGTCTGGCGCGACGGCTCGGCGGCATAGGCTTCCAGGATCGTGGTGTTGGTGCGATGGGTTTCCTTGCGCACCGGGTAATAGTCGGTCGAGGCAAAGACCGGGATCTTCTTGCCCGAAGCATCCACCTCTTCCTGCACGATGTCGCGCACCCGGCGTTCATGGGCCGGGTTGCGATAGCTGTGCAGCAGCGAGATGACGATGCCCTCGACATCCTGCGCGATCAACTCGCGCGCGGCCTGCCGGGCGGTGTCCTCGCGCAGCGGAATGACCACGGTGCCGGACATGTCCACCCGTTCCATCACGCCCCGCGTCAGGTGGCGCGGCACCAGCGGCTCGTCATAGTAATGCGTGTTCAGGTGGATGCGGTCCTCATAGGCAAAGCCCAGATAGGCCTGGATCGCGCGGCCCATGCGGTGGAAATCCTCCATCCCCGCATTGACGATCAGGCCGCAACGCAGGCCCTTGCGCTGCACGACCCGGTTCAGCATCGCTGTGCCGGAATAGACGCCGGTCTGGATCTCGCCCAGGGCGTCCTCCAGCGTCAGGCCCCAATGCTCCAGCCCCTCCTTGGAACTGGCGATCAGGCCGAGCGCCTCGTTCTGCGGCGTCGACTGCGCCTTGCCGACGACGAAATCGCCGTCGCTGTCCACGAAGAACGTGTCGGTCATGGTGCCGCCGGCGTCGATGCCCAGCACCTGCACTTTTCGATTGTTGGATTTGTCCAATGGCACGGTTTGCTCCTCCCATTGCGCCACCTCCCCGTGGCGTGATGACAGGATGCCTTCGCGGTCCGACCGTGTGTTGTCCGGTTTTCGGACAATGCGTCGGACATGCTGCGGACGCGATGACGCGATGCAGAAAGCCTAGTGCCGGCGACCGCGCGGCACGCCATATTGTTCAAGCTTCAGGTAAAGGGTCGAACGCGAGATCCCCAGCCGGCGCGCGGTTTCGGTCATGTTGCCGCCGCATTGCGCCACCGCATTCAGGATCTCGGCCCGTTCGCGGTCGCGCAGCGTGTCCTCGCGCATCTTTCCGGGTCCGTGCGCGATGCCCTGCGGCAGGTCGGTCACGTCGACCAGCCGGCTGAAGGACGTTGCCGACAGCGCCTCGATCATGTTGCGCAGCTCGCGCAGGTTGCCCGGCCAGTCATGGGCTTGCAGCCGAAGCATGGCGGCGGGGGTAAAGCGCAGGGCGCTGCCCTTGCGACGGTCCGAATAGATCTCGGAGAACCGCTTCACCAGCTGCTCCAGGTCACCGCGGCGTTCGGCCAGCGCGGGCAGCCGCAGGATGGCCCCCGACAGCCGGAAATGCAGGTCCGCCCGCAGCGCCCCCGTCGCCACCCGTTCCGACAGCGGGACCGAGGAGAGGCTGATGAACTGCACCGGCGCGCCGGCTTCGCGGCGCAGATGCGCAAGCGCCTGCGCCAGCAGCGCCTGCACCGCGGCGGGCGTCTCGGACAACTCGTCCAGAACCAGCGTGCCGCCGGTCTCGGCGAGTTGGGCAAGGGTGCCGCCCACCGCGCCCGGAAGGCCGCCCGCGCCGCCGCGCAGGCTTTCGGCATCCATCAGCCCGCAATCCACCACCGCCAGCGGCAGGCTTGCCAGCGGCCCCGCGCCATGCAGGGCGCGCGCCAGCGTTTCCTTGCCGCTGCCGGCCGCGCCCTTGATCAGCAGCGGCACCCCGCTTTCGACCAGCTCCAGCGCCTCGGCGCAGATCGCGGCCATGGTCGGGCCGGTCTCTGCGATGGCGGCAAGCTCGGCCCGGATGGCGCCGCCGCGCGGGCGCGGCGCGGCAAAGGCGAGCATCAGCCCCAGCGGCTCGCCGTTTTCCGAGATCAGGTTCACATCTGCCTCGGGCAGCACCTCGCGCATCCGTCCCGCCAGGGCGCGGGGATCGCCTTCGCCGCCTGCGCCCGAACCAGCGGCGAATTCCTCGATCATCCGCTGGCCGGCGTCGAAACGCTCCGCGAGGCGGCCAAAGCTTTCGCTGGCCCAGATCCGGTTGCCGTACCTGTCCAGCAGCAGCAACTCCTCGCCACCCCGGTTGCGCCGGGACAGCAGCCGGTCGATAAGGATCTGATGTTCCTGCAGGCCAAGCCGGCGCAGCGCTTCCTCGATCTGCATGGCCAGGCTGACCGACAGCGCGGCGCCCTGGCGCAGGTTTTCGTCCGAAGGCGCCGATATGTCGACCGCGCCCAGGATGCCGCCGGTCAGCGGATCGCGAACCGGGGCCGCCGCGCAGGACCAGCGCTGGATCGCCTCGCAGAAATGCTCGACCCCCGCGATGCTGACGGCCTTGCCCAGGTGCAGGGCGGTGCCGATCGCGTTGGTGCCGATCGCGCCCTCATCCCAAAGCCCTCCCGGATGAAGGTGGTTTTCCTCGCCGCGCGAACGGATGCGGGTGTCGCCCGCGGCATCCAGCACCATGCCCGCGCGGTCGCACAGCAGCAGCATCGCCCCGGCGCCGTCCAGCATGTAACCCGCGCGCCCGACCGCGTCCTGCGCCGCCCGCAGCAGCCGGACATTGCGCCGGCGGATGGCGCGCAATTCCTCGTCCGCGACCAGAGGGGCACGCTTCAGGCCCTGCAGCCCGACGCTGTCGAGTGATCTTACCCACGACCTGAGAACGATTTCGCGAATGCTTGGGGGCACGCTCCCCAAGGCCCGAAAGCGCTCCCAGTCCTCCTTCTGGATGCTCTCCGCCATGTCAGGCCTCTTGTGAGGTGCTGAAGTTAAGGCGATTCGGCCGTGGAATGTCAAGAAAAGGCTCCGGGAACCGGCGGTGATGCCCCTGCGGCTTGGGAAGCCGGCTGAGCCGCGACGGCCCTCGCGCCAGCGCCGGTGCGCCGCAACAAAGGTGATGTCAGCCCGCCCGTTCCGCGCTAGGTTGGCGGCCGGTCGCGGCGTTTCGCGGCCGGCACAGGAGGAGGATGACCACCATGCACGTCGCCGGGCTGCTTCGCACCGACATGTTCCAGATCAGCATCGGCGGCCGGCCGGCCACGATGGAGGCGCTGTTTCCCGGCTGGACCGAGCTCGACCGCCTCGGCCTTGTCATCGACGCGCCGCTGGGCGGGGTGGGCGCCACGCATCTGGTGCAATGCGCGATGATGGCCTATTACGACGCCCGCCCGGCGCGCCGCAGCAGCCGCGCCGTCTATCCGGAAATCTATGCCTTCCATATCGGCAAGAGCCACGGCGCCCATGCGCCCTATGACTTCTGGCCGGCCCGACGCGAGGTGATCCTGCGCACCGACGACCACCGCGAGGTGCTGGACGCGATCAACGACCGCGGCATCACCCGTCTCGCCGTTCCCGACCGCCCGCCCCGCGACGTGGTCCATCGCCCAAAAGAGGTCGAGGCCGCGCTGGACCGCATCGCCTCGGCCTTTGTCTACAGCGCCTCGGGGCGGGTGGCCGGCGGCGATGTCGAGATCGCCGGCACCGACAAGCGGACCGAGTTCAACCCGACGCAGGCGCTGCGCCCGGTGTCCGAGATCGTGTCGATGCGCCGCGCACCGGGGGCGGTGAACAGCAGCGGCATCCCGATCAAGGAAAACGACGACGATTATGCGAACTGGCTGGTCGCCTGCGACGCCGAGGTCGATCCGAAGGACCGGCAGGCGGCCCTGCAGACGCGCGTGGGCCTGCGCTCGGCCGAGGGATTGGTCACGGAAACCTACCGCCGGGTCGAGGTGACCGAGGCGCTGGCCCGGCTGGCCTCGGCCGGGCGCGGCGGACTGGCGGCCGAGGTGGCCTAGCGCGGTGGCATCCGCGTTGCCCCGTGGTTCCAGCCGGAAGCGGATGGCGCGGATGCCGTCGCTGTCCACCGGAGCGAAGCGGGCATCCGGGACGGCCAGCCCGGCCTCGGTCGCTCGCAGCAACTGCCCGTCATTCCTCCTGCCGTCATCGTCGGACAGGTCTGTCCTTCTTCCGCTCGGAAGGGGATATTCAAACCCCGGCAGATCCGCGGCTTGAGGCCGGGATCCACGATGAAGCTTTGGGGCCGCTGAAAGGATGACGCGTCCGGACTTGGCAAAAGGCGGCCCAAGGGCCGCCTTTCTTCATCCCGATTGCCACCGGCGTTCAGATCACGCCAAAGGCCAGCATCGGTTCGGCCACCCGGATGAAACCGGCGATGTTGGCGCCGGTGACATAATCGCCCGGAACGCCGTATTCCTCGGCAGTCTGATGGCAGCTGTCGTGGATGTCGCGCATGATCTCGGCCAGCCTGGCCTCGGTCTTTTCAAAGCTCCAGCGGTCCCGCGACGCGTTCTGCTGCATTTCCAAGGCCGAGGTGGCGACGCCGCCCGCGTTGGCTGCCTTGCCTGGGCCGAACTTGACGTTCGCCTGCTGGAACAGGCGGATCGCTTCGGGGGTGCAGGGCATGTTCGCGCCTTCGCCGACCGCCATGACCCCGTTCTTGATCAGCTGCCGGGCGTCCTTGCCGGTCAGTTCGTTTTGCGTGGCCGAGGGCATGGCGACCTGGCAACTCACGTCCCAGATGCTGCCGTCACCCGAACGGACGAAATACACGCCGGATTTTTCGCCCTTGATCTGCGCGTATTCCGACAGGCGGCCGCGACGCACCTCCTTGATCTCCTTCAGCAGCGCAAGATCGATGCCGCTTTCGTCGACGACATAGCCGCTGCTGTCCGAACAGGCGACGACCTTGCCGCCGAATTCCTGAACCTTCTCGACCGTATAGATCGCGACGTT
This sequence comes from Paracoccus yeei ATCC BAA-599, assembly GCF_000622145.1. GTDB lineage: Bacteria > Pseudomonadota > Alphaproteobacteria > Rhodobacterales > Rhodobacteraceae > Paracoccus > Paracoccus yeei. The sequence goes on from NZ_JHWH01000025.1 coordinate 61,044, forward strand.
CCCGGACCCCGAGACCACGACCCGCTTGCCGTCGAAGTCCTCGCCAGCCGTCTGCAGCATGGCGCGGGTGAAATAGGTGTTGCCGTAGCCCGTCGCCTCCTTGCGGGCCAGCGAGCCGCCATAGAACAGCCCCTTGCCGGTCAGCACGCCCGCCTCATAGCGGTTGGTCAGGCGCTTGTACTGGCCGAACATGTAGCCGATCTCGCGCGCGCCGACGCCGATGTCGCCCGCCGGCACGTCGGTGTATTCGCCCAGGTGGCGGTAAAGCTCGGTCATGAAGCTTTGGCAAAAGCGCATGACCTCGGCATCCGAGCGGCCCTTGGGATCGAAGTCCGAGCCCCCCTTGCCGCCGCCGATGGGCAGGCCGGTCAGGGCATTCTTGAAGGTCTGCTCGAAGCCCAGGAACTTGATGATCCCGACATTCACCGAGGGATGGAAGCGCAGGCCGCCCTTGTAGGGGCCCATGGCCGAGTTGAACTGGACGCGGAAGCCGCGATTGATGCGGACCTGGCCCGCGTCATCCGTCCAGGGCACGCGAAAGATGATCTGCCGTTCGGGTTCGCAGATCCGCTCGATCAAGGCATGGTCCAGGTATTCCGGGTGCTTGGCCACCACCCGGCCCAGGCTTTCCAGCACCTCGCGCACCGCCTGGTGAAACTCGGCTTCGCCGGCATTGCGCCGCATCACCTCGGTAAAAATACCCTCAAGCTTGTCGTCAATCTGTCCCATCAGCATTCTCCGCCTATTTTGCGGGCACTTGATAGCTTGCTGGGCGGGCATAGCAAGGGCCATGTGCCGAAACGGTGTGCGGATGACGGACGGGGCCGGCAACGATTGCCCAGGCGGCGGTCGGCGCCAGGTTCCCGTGCCTGGGGGAGCGCGATGCCGACGACACACCCTACCCTCCTCGCAGGCCCGATCAGGCCAGCGTCCGGGTGCGACCTCATCCATTTCCCGGCGGAGGGGGTACGCCGCCAGGATCATGCGGCGGGCACAACCGGTGGGTTCTTACCCCCGCCGGTGGCAATCTTCCGGAAAGCGGGCCGCTTACAGCGTCTCCAGCCAGGCAAGGATATCCTCGGCATCCGTCACATCGGCATATTTCTGCTGCATGTCGTAAAGGTTCGCCTCGTGCGGTCCCGAGGCGCGGTCAGCGCAGCAGTCGCGCGGCACCAGGACGTTGAACCCGGACTGCACGGCATCGACCACCGTAGCGCGCACGCAGCCCGAGGTGGTCGTGCCGCAGACCACCACCGTATCGGCCCGGGCCCCCACCAGCAGCCCGCCAAGCGCGCTGCCGAAAAAGGCCGAGGCGCCCTTCTTGACCACGACCGCGTCACCCGGTTGCCTGCCCGTCGCCTCGTCGATCTGCACCAGACGACTGTTCGCCAGAAAGGCCGACATGCCCGTGGCTTTTTTCAGCCAGGGCGTCTTGTCAAGTTCGCCCGGTGTATAGGCGATGACCGTATAGATGACCGGAAACCCCTTGGCGCGGGCCAGGTCGGTCAGCCTGCGGGTCGCCGCGATCTCGGCCGACATGTCGGCCGCGGTGGGATATTGCGGATCGGTGAAGCCATAGGTGAAATCCACCACGACGATGGCCGGGCGGGCGGCCCGCGACCGGGCCGCCCGAGGCCGGATCAGGCGCGGGCCAGCTGGATGTCCTTGACGACGATATCGCCGTCGCTCACGATCGCCTGGTCATCAAGGAACAACGAGCAATTGCGCATCGGGATGTCCAGGTGGCAATGCGTGTCGTTTGGGCCGCCCAGCTCGTTGTTCGGGCCGGTCGAGAACATGACGTTGCCGTAGAAGCTGCGCGGCTCCATGCCCATGCCGCCCTCAAAGGTGCCGGGCACGAAGTTGTGCCATTTCGCGTTCGGGTTCATGCCCCAGCCCACATGGCTCATGCCGTAGCCGCGCCTGTCGTTGAAGCTGTCCATGTAGGATTTGACGATCTGCGCCTCGAGCCCGCCACGGATGTCGGTAATCCAGCCCTTCTCGATGGTGTAGGTGATCGGTTCGCGCACCATCAGGTTCTGGGGCAGCAGGATGTCGCCCGGCGCCACGACGATGGTGCCGTCAACGCCGTCATCGTCCCCGCCCGTGAACACGAAGCCCGAAGGCCAGTGGTCCCAGCGGCCGGGTGTGTCGGTGCAGGCATATTCCGGCACGGTCGGATAGGTGTTCAGCTTGTAGGTCACATCCGTGCCGTGGGCCGAGGTGATGCGCATGACCTTGGCCTTTTCCAGGATGCCGGCCGCGATCTCGACCTTCTCGCGCAGCTCGGGATAGGGCAGCATCCGCGCCAGCAGTTCGGGCGGCTCGACGGCGGTCAGGATGCGGGTGCCGGCGGCCTGGATGGCGAATTGCTCGGGGCTGAACAGCAGGAAGATGCAGTCGATCAGCATGTCGCACTTCCTCAGCGCCTCGACCGCCTCGGGCATGGCGGCAAGGCCGGTCTGGCCCACGGCCCAGCCATCGGTCGGCAGGGGCGCGGGCAGGCGCATGTGATACATCTGTGCGCCCAGCCGCTGGCCGGCGGCCATGAAGGCGTCGGCATAGTCCAGCCGCTCGGTGCCCTGCGTCAGCACGATCAGGCGTTCGCCGTTGCGCACGCCCGACATCTTCAGCTGATGCAGGCAGATCTCGGTAAAGCTCGTGTGGTCCATGTCCGTCTTCCTGTTGGAGATTGTTATGCCTGGAAATCCATCGTGGCGGCGAGAAAGCCGGGAAGATCGTCCCAGGGGATCATGTGGCCCGCGCCCTCGACGATGCGGGTTTCCAGATGCGGCACCAGGGACTGAATCTCGGCCAGATCCTCGGGGCCGATCACCGGGGCGGCGCCGGCCTTGACCAGCCGCACCGGCAACGTCAGATGCGGCAGGTCGGCGTGGATGTCGTCGGTGTGAAAGCCGTCATAGGCGGTCTTGATCGCCGTGTACTGGCAGGTGTGCAGCCATTCGGCGCGCAACGCGACCTGTTCGTCGATCCAGGTCGGGCAGAACCGGCGCATGTCTTCGGCCGAGCAGCCCTTCTGCGCCATGCGGATCGAATCGCCATACCAGGGCCAGGCGCTGGGATAGGCGCGCCGGCCCGGGCCGCTGACCGGCGGGTCCAGCAGGATCAGGCCCGAGAACGGCTCGGGGTTCTTTCGTGCCGCGCGGATCGCCGTGCGGGCGCCCATGGAATGGCCCATCACGATCGGCTTTTGCAGCCCGCAGGCCGAGACCAGCGCAATGGCGTCGTCGGCCATGGCGTCCAGCGAATAGTCCAGATCACCGGCCTGGCTGAGCCCCCTGCCCCGCACGTCGAGAACATGGACGTTGTACCGCTCGGCCAGCGGCTGGGCGACAAAGCCCCAGGTGATCGCGGGCGAGGTGATGCCGGGGATCAACAGCAGATCCGGGCCCGGTCCGGGATAATGCAGCAGGTGGTGGCGGATGCCGTTGGCGTGGACGTTGTAGCCATTGGTCATGGCAGGTCTCCTCAGTAGGCGCCCGACAGCAGCGCGCCGCCGCCCGGCACGCGGGTCGGCAGGTCCAGCGCGCGCAGCATCGACCAGGTGGTGGCAATGGCAGCGGTCAGCACCGGCTTGCCCGACTGCGCCTCGACCACGGAAACGGCGGGCAGCGAGGGCATCTGTACGCAGGCCGACAGCACGATCACGTCGGCATCGGCGGTGTCCATGCTGGCGACGATGCCGGGCAGGTTCATCGGGTCATGCGCGGCGACGGCCAGGTTGTCCTGGATTTCCAGCGCGCGGTAATCGACGACCTCGAGCCCCTCGTTGCGGATATAGTTTACGACCAGCTCGGTCAGCGGCTTCATGTAGGGGGTGACGACCGCGACCTTCTTCGCGCCAAGCGCCTTGAGCCCGGCGATCAGCGCCCCGGCCGAGTTCACCCGGCGGGGGTTTTCCATCTCGCGCCAGCGGATGGAGCGGTTGCAGCAGCTTCAGACAGCCGGTCCGCATACGGTCGAGGACCTGGTGCGCGCCTTCATCGCGCCCGCCGCGGCGCTGTTCGACGACCCGCAGGGGCGCGCGTTCCTGCGCCTGCATGCCAGGCTGCACATGGAGCCCGAGGAACTGTCCTATGAACTGCGCCGGCTGGTCCATAACGAGCCGACCCGCGCCTATGCCGATGCCTTCGCAGCATTGCTGCCCGAACTGACGACGCGCGAGATCTACCAGCGCATGTCGTTGCTGATCGGCGCCTATCTCTATGCCTTTTCGGGCGCCAGCCGCCTGAACGAACTGGTCAAGGAAGAGGACGCCGATCCGATGGCGGGGCTGCTCGATACGGCGGTCGCCTTTGGCACGGCCGGCATGGTGCAGCCTGCCCGGACATGATGCCGCGTCGTCCCGCAGGCCGGACGACCGGCGGCTGACTCGGCAGCGCGCCTAGCCTGCGGACGCCGTCGAGGATCTGCGCGGAACCAGCTCTGGCACCTCCGCCAGGGCCCGGCCGCCGGCGCCTTCGATGCGGGACAGCAGCAGTTGCACGGCCTGCTCCGCCACCGCCGGCAGGTGCAGGTCGACCGCCGTCAGAGGCGGTTGCGACAGTTTGGCGCGCAACCCGTCATAGCGCGTCACGATGCGCAGCTGCGCCGGGATCTCGCGACCAAGGTCATGGGCGGCGCGCACCGCCCCGCTGGCAAAGGCGTCGATGGCGGCAAAGATGCCGTCGATGCCGGGTTCGGCCCCGAGCAGGCGCAGGGTGGCGCGATAGCCGGCCTCCTCGCCCCCGGCTTCGTCGAGATGGTCCAGCGTCGCGGGCAGCGCATGGTCGGCGACGAAGGCGCGATAGGCCGCCTCGCCCTCGATCTGGCTGGTGCGGGGACTGGTGCCGATCAGTGCCGCGATATGGCGGCAGCCCTGCCCCGCCAGATGCGCCAGCAGCAGCGTCGCCGTCTCGGCCGAGCGGATGTCGACCGAGGGGATGTCCGGCCGCCCTGGCACCGTCCCGATCGAGACGATGGGCGTGTTGCGCGCCTCGAAATGCGCGACCATGGGATCGTCGCGCATCGGCTCGACCAGGATCACCCCGTCGAAGCCGGCCGCGCTGCTGGCCTGGGCGGTCGGGTGCGGCGGGATCAGGCACAGGGCCAGGTCGCGGCTGAGCGCCGACATGGCGGCCGAGGCGGCGATCTCCATCAGAAAGCCCAGCCGCGACGGTCCGGCCGCGACCGCGAACGGCATCGAGGACGCCAGCGCGATGGTCCCCGTCCGCCCGCTGCGCAGCGCCCGCGCCATGCTGCTGGGGTGATAACCCATCTGGGCCGCAAGGTCCTGGATGCGCCGGCGCGTGTCCGGGTCGACATGCCGCCGGCCGCTGAAGGCATGCGAGACCGTGGTGACCGAAACCCCCGCCGCCCTGGCCAGGTCCGAGATGGTGGGCTTGCTCATGCGTCCTCGTGACCGATTTCCGTGCAGCAGGGTAGCAGTCTGCCGACCAGAGGCAACAAAACGTTTTGCACGAATCGGCGGGCATGCTAGCAAAGCCCTTAGCAAAACGATTTGCATAACATGCAGACAGCCCATCTCAACAGGGAAGACACCATGACAACCGACCCTCACCCGCCGCTGGCGCAGGACCCTGTCGATCAGGTCCTGCCGCTTAAGGACCTGATTCTCTATGGTTTCCAGCATGTGCTGGTCATGGCGGCCTCGCCGATCACGGCGGTGTTCCTGGTCGCGCAGACGCTGGGCTTCGACCCGGCGCTGACCGTCTCGATCATCAGCGCGACCTTTCTGGTCTGCGGCATCGGCTCGATCCTGCAAAGCTACGGGCCGGGCGGCTTCGGGGCGCGGCTGCCCTTCATCATGGTGCCGGGCGGCGCGCCGATCGCCATCTTCCTGGCCATCGCCACGCAGACCGACGTGCAGACGGCCGTGGGCGCCGTGCTGATGACCGGGGTGTTCTACTTCCTGGCGCTGCCGGTGTTCCGGCGGCTGCTGCGGTTCTTTCCGCCCATCGTCGTCGGCACCATGCTGCTGCTGGTGGCTGTGAACCTGGTCAAGATCTATGGCGGCACCATCACCGGCCGCGCGGGCGAGGCGCATTTCGCCGATCCCGTCAACGTCGGCCTGGCGCTGGCCACCATCGCCCTGACAGTGATCTTTTCGCGGGTGTTCACCGGCACGTTGCAACGCATCTCGGTCATGCTGGGGCTGATCGCCGGCACGCTGATCGCGGCGGCGCTGGGGCGGCTTGACCTGTCGGGCGTCATGCAGGGGCCGCTTCTGGCGGTGCCGCATCTCTTTCCCTTCGGCATGCCGAAATTCGACGTGCTCGCCGCGCTGCCGCTGATCGTCTTCTCGGTCATCTCGATGGCCGAGGCCACCGGCCAGACCATCGCCACCGCCGAGATCGTCGGGCGCAACGGCGACGCCCATGCCATCGTGCCGCGCACCATCCGGGGCGACGCGCTGGCCTCGGTCCTGGGCGGGCTGTTCGGCACCTCGCTCATCATCACCTCGGGCGAAAACGTGGGCATCGTGCGGGCGACCGGCGTGCGCTCGCGCCACGTCACCGCCATGGCGGGGGTGATCCTGGTGGTGATCGCGCTGATCGCCCCGGTTTCGCGCCTGGCCAGCGTCCTGCCCGGGCCCGTGGTCGGCGGCACGGCAATCATCGTCTTTTCGATCATCGGGGTGATCGGCATCCATGTCCTCAGCCGCGTCGACCTGCGCGACCACGGGGCGATGTTCACCCTGGCCTCGGGCCTCGCCATGGGGCTGATGCCGATCCTGGTGCCCGGCATCTACACCCAGTTCCCGCAATGGAGCCAGATGATCCTCGGGAACGGCCTCGCCATGGGCACGATCACGGCGGCGCTGGTCAACGCGATGTTCCAGCTGACCGTCCCGCGTTCCACCGAAAAGGAGCTTGCCTGATGGCCGACCTGCGCCAGACCTTCGCCCGAACCGAAAACCTGATTGTTGCGCCCGGGCGGCTGATGCTGCCCCGGGGTCCGCAGCCGGGCATGGCGGTGCTGATCCGCGACGGCCGCTTTCACCGTGTCGACAGCGTCGGGCGACTGCGCGCGGCCCATCCCGAGGCCGCCGTGGCCGAACTGCCTGGCCACCTGCTCATGCCCGGCTTTGTCGACACCCACACCCACCTGACGCAATCGCTGGGCAAGTCGCTGGTCTTCGGCGAGCCGTCCGAGATCTTTCGCCGCATCTGGGTGCCCCTCGAAGGCAGCCTGGACGAACATATGGTCTATCTGTCCTCGAAGCTGGCGGCGCTGGAATGCCTGCGCGGGGGCTTCACCATGGCGGTCGATGCCGGCACCCGCTCGGCGGGCCATATCGGCCGGCTGGTCGATGCCGCGCGCGAAACCGGGCTGCGGCTGGTCGTGGCGCAGATCTGCAACGACCTCGGCGGCGCGGCGCAGGTTCCCGACCGGGCCCAGATCCTGCGCCGGGCCGAGGCGCATCTGGCCACCTATTGCGACGACGCGCTGATCCATCCTTCGCTCGCGATTTCCATCCCCGAGGTGGCCAGCGACGGGATGCTGCGCGACGTCTCGGCCATGGCGGCCGCGGCGGGGGCGACCTTCCAGACCCATGTGAACGAACACCTGGTCGCGGTCGAACGCTCGCTGGTCGCCAACGGCCGCCGGCCGCTGGAACACCTGGCCCATGTCGGCGCGCTGGGTCCCCAGACCCTGATCGCGCATTCCACGCTGGTCACGCCTTCGGAACTGAACCTGCTCTGCGACAGCGGCACGGCGGTGGCCTACAACCCCGTCGCCTCGGTCTGGAAGGGCAATGCCATCGCGCCGGCCCTGCAGATGCAGGCGCTTGGCATCCGCTTCGGCCTGGGCACCGACGGCACCCGCGCCGACGGCTTCCGGCTGATGGATGCGGCCGAGTCGATGCAGCGCGCAGGCTATGGCCTGGCCTCGGGCGACAGTTCCTGCGGCGGCGGCTGGCTGTGGATCGAGGCCGCGACCAGCATGGCGGCCGAGGCCAGCGGGCTGGGAGCCGTGACCGGCACCATCGCCGAGGGCCTGGCCGCCGATTTCCTGCTGGTCGACCTGGACCGGCCCGAGTTCACGCCCTCGCACGACCTGACGTGGGAGCTGGTCCGCTATGGCAACCGCGACCAGATCGACGCCGTCTTCACCAATGGCCGGCTGCGCCTGGTCCAGGGCTGGCCGGTCGATTGGGACGCCCGCGCCCTGCTGCGGGAAATCCGCGCCCTGACCACCCCCGCCATCGCCGCCGCGCCGATCCAGCGCATCCATCCGACCGCCGACAGCCTGCTGGCAGCGAGGACCGCTTGACCCTTTCCGTCTTTCTTCTGCTGTCGCTGCTGGTCGGCGGCGCGGCCTTCATCCAGGGCGCGGTCGGCATCGGCTTTGCGCTGATCATGGCGCCGGTCTTCGGCTTCTTCGACGCAAGCTATCTGCCGGTCACGCTGCTGATCCTGATGCTGCCGCTGAACTTCCTGGTCGCCTGGCGCGAGCGCGAGGCGATCGACCGCCCCGGCGCAAGCTGGATCACGGCCGGGCGGTTCTTCGGCACCTTCCTGGGCATGGCGGTTCTGGTCGCGCTTTCGGTGCGCCAGCTTGAAATCGCCGTCGGGCTTCTGACCATCCTTGCCGCGCTGATCGCGCTGCTGGCGCCGCCCTTTTCGCCCGGCCGCCCGGCGGCGCTGGGGGTGGGGCTCTTCACCGGCGTGACCGAGACCGCGACCGGGATCGGCGGCCCGCCGCTGGCGCTGCTTTACCAGCACGCCCCGGGCCCGGTGCTGCGCGCCACTGTCGCCACCTGCTTCCTGGTCGGAGAGTTGATCTCGCTGGCCGTCCTGCTGGTCGCGGGCCGCGTCGGGACCGATCAGCTCGGGGCGGCGCTGGCGCTGGTGCCGGCGGTGCTGGCGGGCAGCTGGCTTTCGCGCCACGTCCACGCCCGCATCAACGGCCCGGCCCTGCGGCTGGCGGTGCTGATCTTCTCCATCGTCAGCGGCGCGGCGCTGGTCCTGAAGGGCTGAACGACCCTGCGCTGCGTGCTCGGGCCGGGCGCGACGCCGGGGATCATCAAGGCCAACAGCGTCAGCGCCATCATGGCGTTCGACGGAAAGCCATTGTGGGTGAATCGCGCCCCTTGACGGGCGGGGCGGGCCGCGCTTCCCTGCCGCAGCGCGGCACAGGGGGCAGGAATGGAACAAAGACGGCTTGGACACCGCGATGTGGGCGCCATCGGCCTTGGCACGATGAGCTTTGGCGGCATCTTCGGCGCGACGGACGAGACCACCTCGCTGGCCTGCCTCGATGCGGCGGTGGATGCGGGCATCAGCCATTTCGACACCGCCAACATCTATGGCATGGGCGTGTCGGAACAGATCCTGGGCCGCTGGGGCCGCCGGGACATTCACCTTGCGACGAAATGCGGCATCGTCACCGCGCCCTCGCGCGCGGTGCGCAACGACGAACCCTATATCCGCCAATGCCTCGAGGACTCGCTGCGCAGGCTGAAGCGCGACCATGTCGATCTTTACTACATCCACCGCCGCCAGCCCGAGATCCCCGTCGAGGATCTGGCCGGGACGATGGCGCGGCTGGTGCAGGAAGGAAAGATCGGCGGCTATGGCCTGTCCGAGATCGCGCCCTCGACCTTGCGCCGCGCCCATGCCGTCCATCCCGTGACCGCGGTTCAGAACGAGTTCTCGCTGTGGACGCGGCTGCCCCAGCTTGGCCTGATCCAGGCCTGCCGCGACCTCGGCGTGGCCTTCGTCGCCTTCTCTCCGCTGGGCCGGGGGATGTTCGGGCGCACACCGATGGAACGCGACTTCCGCGCCGGCATCGACTTTCGCGACACCAACCCGCGGTTCACCGAGCCGAACTTCTCGGCCAATCTGGCGGCCATCGCGCCGTTCCGGAAGCTTTGCGCCGCGCGCGGCTGGACGGTCCCCGGCGCGGCCCTGGCCTGGGTGCTGGCGCAGGGCGATCACATCATCCCGATCCCGGCCACGCGGACGGCGGATCACCTGCGCGACTGGCAGCCCCCCGCCCTTGCGCCCGAGGATATCGCCGAGATCGAGCGCGTCCTTCCGGCCGGGTTTGCGCACGGCGACCGCTATGGCGATCACCAGATCGCTTTCGTGGAACGCTACGCCTAAGGACGGTGCCGCCGCCCGTCATTCGGGGCGCAGGGGGCCCTAGCCGGGGTTCATCCGGCCGATGATGCGGATCCCCTCGGGGATCGCCGCCTCATTGATCGAGGAATAGCCCAGGCGAAAGAACGGGCAGGGCTCGGGCGGGGTTTCGAAAAAGACGTGCCCCGGCTCGATCAGCACGCTTTCGGCGCGCAGCCGCCGGGCCAGGTCCGCGCTGTCGACATCCGGCGCGCCCCGGATCCAGACGCTGGACCCGCCCGAGGCCGCCGCGCCCGCGATCACCAGCGAGGTGCGCGAAATCGCCTCCTCGAGCACCTGGCGCCGGGCCTTCAGCGCCTGCCGCAGCCGCACGATATGGGCGTCGTAATGACCTTGGGCCAGAAAATAGGCGGTGATGCGCTGCAGATGCGCGGGCGGGTGGCGCAGCATGATCGCGCGCAGGTCGCGCGCCCGCGCGATCAGGGGGGCGGGCGCGACCATGTAGCCGATCCGCAAGCCGGGAAACAACGCCTTGGAAAAGCTGCCGATATAGATGACCCGTCCGGCCCGGTCCAGGGACTTCAGCGCGGGCGCCGGCGGCGCCAGATAGGACATCTCGAAATCGTAATCGTCCTCGATGATCAGGAAATCCTCGGCCGCGGCCCGCGCCAGCAGTTGGCGGCGGCGGTCCAGCGGCATGGTCGCGCCGGTCGGGATGTTGTGGCTGGGCGTGACGATCACCAGCCGGGTGCCGGGCGGCAGGTCGGCCGGATCAAGGCCCCCGCCCCGCAGCGGCAGAAAGGTGGTGGGGCTTTGCGCCCGGCGCAGCGCCTCGGCGAAATCGGGGTATCCCGGCTCCTCGGTCACGGCCAGCCGGTCGGGGCGGGCCAGCAGCTCGATCGCCAGGAACAGCGCGTTCTGCGCGCCCAGCGTCACCAGCACCTCGTCGGGGCGGGCCTGGATGCCGCGCCGGGGCAGGCTGTTCGAGCAGATATAGTCGATCAGCAACGCGTCATCGACGCCATACTGGTCCGCCGCCAGTTCCGCGAAATCGCGCGTGCCCCAGGCCCGGCGCGCGCAGTCGCGCCAGGCGTGGTGGTCGAACAGCGCCGGATCGGCCTGGCCATAGATGAACGGATAGCGATAGTCGCGCCAGTTCGCCGGCTTGCGGATCACCCGCTGGCGCTGCGGGACATGGGCCAGCCAGCCCTCCCAGTCGACCCCAGCCCCGACCCCGGCCGCGCCGCCGCCGCCCTGCGCCCGCAGCCGGCCGTGCGGCACCGTGGCCGCGACCATCACGCCCGAGCGCGGCGCCGTCTCCAGATAGCCCTGGCTGACCAGTTCCTGATAGACCAGCGTCACCGTCATGCGCGACACCCCCAGCGCATCGGCAAGCCCCCGCGACGAGGGCAGCCGCACCCCCGGCGGGGCCCGGCTTTCCAGAATCGCCCGCACGATCGCCGCCGCCAGCCGGCCCTGCAGGGTCGGCGCGTCGTTGTCGCGCAGCAGGATGATCTCGGGCGGGATACGGTTCGGCATCTGGACTTAAAATCGTCTCGATCTGGTCATATCCTTCGGCCCCTTCCCCTGCAACATTTCCTGCCATGACGTGACGCTGAACGCACGCGACCAAGGCCCGCCGGACCATCCGCCGGGCCGCACACAGGGAGAATAACGCATGATGACGACCCTTTCCGGGCGGCGGCTGGCCGCCCTGGGCATGACCGCCGTGCTGCTGTCGGGAACCGCAGCAAGCGCCGAAACCGTGGTCGTGGGCTACCAGCAGATCGTTGGCCCCTTCGTCGCGGCCATCGCCGACGGACGCCTCGACGCCGCCGCGAAAAAGGCGGGCGTAGAGATCGACTGGCGCCAGTTCAGCTCGGGCGGCGACATCTCGACCGCGCTCGCCTCGGGCAACGTGCCGGTCGGCGTGATCGGCTCGACCGGGATCGCGGCGGCGGCGACGCGCGGCGTCGATTTCCAGCTGTTCTGGATCCTCGACAACATCGGCAAGTCCGAGGCGCTGGTCGCCCGCAACGGCTCGGGCATCGAAAAGCCCGCCGATCTGGTCGGCAAGAAGGTGGCGGTGCCCTTCGTCTCGACCTCGCATTTCCACCTGCTCGTCGGGATGGAGAAGGTCTGGGGCATCGACCCGAAGCAGGTCCAGATCCTGAACATGAAGCCGCCGCAGATCATGGCCGCCTGGCAGCGCGGCGACATCGACGCGGCCTATGTCTGGCCGCCGGCGCTGACCCAGCTTCTGGCGGACGGCACGGTGATTTCCGACAGCGAACAGGTGGGCGCGGCCAGCGTGCCGACCTTCGACGGGCTGGTGGTGGCCAGCGATTTCGCCGAAGTCCACAAGGACTTCATGACCGAGTTCACCAAGGCCCTGGCCGCAGCCTATGCCGATTACAACGCCAACAAGGCCGCCTGGACCGCCGAATCCGAACCGGTCAAGGGCATCGTCAAGATGATCGGGGGCGATCCGGCCGGCACGGTCCAGGCGCTGAACATGCTGTCCTTTCCGGACGCGGCGGCGCAGGTCTCGGACAGCTGGCTGGGCGGCGGCGCCACGCGGGCGCTTGGCGAAAGCGCGGCCTTCCTGGTCCAGCAGAAGCAGATCGACAAGGCGCTGCCCGATTACGCCCCCTATGTGAACGCAAGCTTCGCCCAGGCTGCGGCAGAATGACCGCTGCGGCCCCCCTTCCCTTGTCCGAGAGAGCCCGGATGCAGACCCTGGACATCGCCAACGTCAGCCTGATCTATCCCGGCCAGCTCAAGGGGCGCGAGATCGTCGCCCTGAAGGGTGTCGACCTGACCATCCACAGCGGCGATTTCGTCGTGGCGCTGGGGGCCTCGGGTTGCGGCAAGACCACGCTTCTGAACCTGATGGCGGGCTTCATGGCGCCGACCTCGGGACAGATCACGCTGGGCGGCCAGCCGGTCATGGGCCCGGGCGCCGAACGCGGCGTGGTGTTTCAGAAACACGCCCTGCTGCCCTGGCTGAACGTGATCGACAATGTCGAATTCGGCCTGAAGCTGCAGGGCGTCGATGCCCGCACCCGGCGCGAACGCGCGGTCAGGAACCTGGCGCTGGTCGGCCTGCAGGATTTCCACAAGCACATGATCTATCACCTGTCGGGCGGCATGCAGCAGCGCGTCGGCATCGCCCGCGCCCTGACCTGCGACCCGGCCATGCTGCTGATGGACGAACCCATGGCGGCCCTGGACGCGCTGACCCGCGAAACCGTGCAGGAACTGCTGCTCAAGATCTGGCAGCAGACCGACAAGATGTATTTCTTCATCACCCACAGCGTCGAGGAGGCGCTGTTCCTGGGCTCGCGGCTGATCGTCATGTCGCCGCGCCCCGGCCGCATCACCCACACCTATGACCTGGACTTCAACAAACGCTTTCTGGCGGAGGGAAACGCCCGTGCCATCAAATCCAGCCCCGACTTCATCCGCATGCGTGAACAGATCCTTGGCATCATCTACGGCGACGAACGCGCCGGTCAGGAACGGCAGGCCGAACTCGATGCTTGACCGGCTGATGCGCGCCCGCCCGGCCAAGGCCGGCGCCAGCTACGGCGCGCCCGGCTCGGGCTCCAGCGCGCTGATCAGCCTGGTGACGGCGCTGGCGCTGATCGGGCTGTTGTTCCTGGTCACGGGCATGGGCTGGATCAAGCCGCTGTTCCTGCCTTCGCCCGGCGCGGTCTGGGCCAAGTTCATGCAGGCCATGACCGAGGGCGTGTCTAACTCGACCCTGATCCAGCACACGCTGGCCAGCCTGGGCCGGGTGCTGGGCGCGTTCTTCCTGGCCCTGGTCGTGGCGGTGCCGACCGGCATCCTGATGGGGGTGAACCGCTGGATGCGCGGCATCCTGGACCCGGTGATCGAATTCTATCGCCCGCTGCCGCCCCTGGCCTATCTGCCGCTCATCATCATCTGGCTGGGCATCGGCGAATTTCCCAAGGTTTTCCTGATCTTCCTGGCGATCTTTGCGCCCATGGCGATCGCGGCGCGGGCCGGGGTGCGCTCGGTCTCGATCGAACAGATCCACGCCGCCTATGCGATGGGCGCGACCAAGATGCAGGTGATCTTCCACGTCATCCTGAAGGCCGCCCTGCCGGAAATCTTCACCGGCATGCGCATCGGCATCGGCGTCGGCTGGACCACGCTTGTCGCCGCCGAAATGGTGGCCGCAAGCCGGGGCCTGGGCTTCATGGTGCTGAACTCGGCCGAATACCTCGCCTCGGATGCGGTCATCATGGGCATCATCGTGATCGGCGTGCTGGCATTCGCCTTCGACCTGCTGATCCGGCGCATCGAACGCGCGCTGATCCCCTGGAAGGGCAAGATCTGACCGCCTGACCGCCCGTCCTCCGAACCGACGACCCCCTGAATCACCCCCGAACGACCCTATCGAAGGCGCAGCGCCGCCTTCGACCGGGACAGGAGTATCCGCAGATGACCCGCACCCTGACCGCCGACGACCTGAAAGCCACCTTCGACGCCTTCAATCGCCACGACATCGACGCCGTGATGACCCATTTCGCCGACGCTTGCGTGTTCTATACCGTCGCGGGCGAGGCCGAATACGGCACCCGCATCCAGGGGCGCGAGGCCATCGCCCGCGCCTTCCAGGCGGTCTGGCAAACCATGCCGGACGTGGAATGGGCCGACCACCGGCATTTCCTGTCCCAGGACGGCACGCGCGGCGTCAGCCAATGGACCTTCCGCGCCACCCAGCCCGACGGCAGCCGGATCGAGGTGCAGGGCGCGGACCTCTTTCGCATCGAAGCCGGCCTGATCGTCGAGAAACAGGCCCTTCGCAAGCAGCGCCCCGCCATTCCCGCCGCCCCGGTCCCGACCCCCGCCGCAACCGCAACCGCGAAATGAGTGCAGCCATCATGCAGACCATCGCCCCACGCGCAGGCTCTGTCCCCTACGATCCGCTTTACGACCCGCTCAAGGCGCGCCAGCTTGGTCCCCGCAGCGACTATGCGCCGACCTACTGGATCGGCACCGCCGGCCCCGCGCCTGCGGACGACGGCCCGGTCCGCCGCGACATGGACGTGGACGTGGCGGTGATCGGCTCGGGCTATACCGGCCTTTCCTGCGCGCTGCACCTGGCCAAGATGCACGGCATCAAGGCAACGGTGCTCGAGGCGAACGGCGTCGCCTATGGCTGCTCGACCCGCAACGGCGGCCAGGCCCAGATCAGCGCCGGCCGGCTCAAGCGCAGCCAGTGGACCCAGCGCTGGGGCATCGACGTGGCGCGCGGCCTGCATGCCGAGATGACCGAGGCCTTCGACCTGTTCCGCAGCCTGATCCGCGACCACGCCATCGATTGCGACGCCCAGCACGGCGGCCATTACTACATCGCCCACAAGGCCGCGCTGATGCCCACCCTGCGGGCCGAGGCGGCGCTTTTGAACGACAGCTTCGGCTATGGCGCCCGGATGCTCGACGGCGACCAGGTCCATCGCGAGGTCGCCCGCGACCATGAAGCGCATGGCGCCCTGTGGGAACCCGACGGCATCGGTATCCACGCGGCGAAACTGGCCTTCGGCTATCTGCGGGCGGCGCGCGAGCTGGGCGCCACCGTCCACCCCGACAGCCCGGTCACGCGATGGGATTACCGGGGGGGTGTGCACACCCTGTGTACGCCCGGAGGCACGGTCCGTGCACGCCGTGTGGCGGTCGCGACCGCGGCCTACGCCCCCCGCGGCCTGCACCCCCGCATCAAGGACCGGCTGCTGCCGATCATGTCGAACAGCATCGTGACGCGGGTCCTGACGCCCGACGAACTTGCGGCGGTGGGCATCCGCACCGGCTCGCCCCTGACCGATACCCGGACGCTGCGGCACTATTACCGGCTGCTGCCCGACAACCGGCTGCAGATCGGCTCGCGCGCTGCGATTACCGGACGCGATGCGGCAAATCCCTCGCATCTCAATGGGTTGCGCGAAGGCATGGCGCGCAAGTTCCCCGCCCTGCGCGGCATCGCGCTGGATTACAGCTGGTGGGGCTGGGTCGATGTCAGCCACGACATGATGCCGCGCATCACCGGCCTGCCCGACCTGCCGGGCGCCTTCTATGCGCTGGGTTATGGCGGCAACGGGGTGATGTATTCCGCCATGGCCGGCCGCCGCATGGCGCAGCTGGTCGCCGGCGAACGCATCCCCAACCTCCCGATTTTCAACGAGGAATTGCCCCACGAAGGCTGGAGGACACCGTTCCGGCGCCTTGGCCAGTGGGGCCTCTATCACCTCTATCACTACCGCGACGAGCGGGCATAAGGAGCTATCCGCCATGAAGATGACGACCGAGGAAGCGTTTGTCAAAGTTCTGCAGATGCATGGGATCGAGCATGCGTTCGGGATCATCGGCTCGGCCATGATGCCGGTCAGCGACCTCTTTCCCAAGGCCGGGATCACGTTCTGGGACACCGCGCACGAGACGAATGCCGGGCTGATGGCGGACGGGTTCACGCGCTCGACCGGCAAGATGTCGATGATGATCGCGCAGAACGGCCCCGGGGTCACCGGCTTCGTGACGCCGGTGAAGACCGCCTACTGGAACCACACCCCGCTTTTGCTGGTGACGCCCCAGGCCGCCAACAAGACCATCGGCCAGGGCGGCTTCCAGGAGATGGAGCAGATGCGGCTGTTTGCCGATTGCGTGTGCTATCAGGAAGAGGTCCGCGACCCCTCGCGCATTCCCGAGGTGCTGAACCGCGTCATCATGCAGGCCTGGCGCAACTCGGCGCCGGCGCAGATGAACATTCCGCGCGACATGTGGACCCAGGTGATCGACGTCGATCTGCCGCAGGTCGTGGCCTTCGAGCGCCCGGCCGGGGGCGAGGAAGCCGTGACCGAAGCCGCGCGGCTGCTATCGGAAGCCAAGTTCCCGGTGATTCTGTCAGGTGCCGGCGTCGTCCTGTCGGGTGCGATCCCGGATCTGGCCAAGCTGGCCGAGCGGCTGGATGCACCGGTGGCCTCGAACTACCAGCACAACGACAGCTTTCCGGGCAGCCACCCGCTGGCGGTCGGGCCCTTGGGCTACAACGGCAGCAAGGCCGCAATGGAACTGATCGCCAAGGCCGACGTGGTCCTGGCGCTGGGGACGCGGCTCAACCCGTTCTCGACCCTGCCGGGCTACGGCATCGACTATTGGCCCAAGGAAGCGAAGATCATCCAGGTCGACATCAACGCCGACCGCATCGGCCTGACCAAGAAGGTCACCGTGGGCATCCAGGGCGACGCGGGCAAGGTGGCGCGCGGGATCCTTTCCCAACTGAGTCAGACCGCCGGCGACGAGGGCCGCCAGCAGCGCCGCGACGTGATCGCGCAGACAAAATCGCGTTGGGCGCAGGAGCTGTCCAGCCTCGACCACGAGGACGACGATCCGGGCACGGTCTGGAACGAGGAGGCGCGCAGCCGCGACAGCGACCTGATGAGCCCGCGCCAGGCCTGGCGGGCGATCATGCAGGCGGTGCCGGCGGACGCCATCGTCAGCTCCGACATCGGCAACAACTGCGCCATCGGCAACGCCTATCCCAGCTTCGAGGCCGGCCGCAAATACCTGGCGCCGGGCCTGTTCGGCCCCTGCGGCTACGGCTTCCCGGCGATCCTCGGCGCCAAGATCGGCAACCCCGACACGCCGGTGATCGGCTTTGCCGGCGACGGCGCCTTCGGCATCTCGATGAACGAGATGGTGTCCGTGGGCCGCAAGGACTGGCCGGCGATCACCATGGTGATCTTCCGCAACTACCAGTGGGGCGCGGAAAAGCGCAACACGACGCTGTGGTATGCCAACAACTTCGTCGGCACCGAGCTGGACCGCGACACCACCTATGCCGGCATCGCCAAGGCCTGCGGCGTCAACGGTGTGCAGGTCAAGTCGCAAGAGGAGCTGACCCAGGCCCTGCACGAGGCGGTCGAGCGGCAGATGAAGCAGGGCGAGACCACCTTCATCGAGGTGCTCTTGAACCAGGAGCTGGGCGAGCCCTTCCGCCGCGACGCGATGAAGAAGCCGGTTCCCGTGGCCGGCATCGATCCGGCCGACATGCGCCCGCAGCGCGGCGCCGCCTGATCCGGCCTGCCCTGCTGAAACGATCCCTCCGGCGCGAGCCTCTCGCGCCGGATGGTGCCCTGCATTCAAGAAGGACATCCCATGGCCAGCACCGACCTGCTTCCCGCCCGCCAGATGGTATCGGACGCCTTTCCGGGCTTTGCCGTATCGGTTCTGGTGGCGGCCACGGCGCAGTTCCTGTCCGAGCATTACGGCGCCCCCGCCATGCTGCTGGCGCTGCTGCTGGGGCTGGCGCTGAACTTCCTGGCCGAGGAAGGCACCCGCACTGCCCCGGGCGTGGCGCTGACCGCCCGGACGGTGCTTCGGCTGGGGGTGGCGCTGCTTGGGGCGCGCATCAGCGTCGACATGCTGGCGGGGCTGGGTGGCGCCGCGATCGCACTGGTCATCGCCGGGGTCGTCCTGACCATCCTGTTCGGCCTGATCGCGGCGCGCTTCGTCAACCGGGATTGGCGCTTTGCGCTGCTGACCGGCGGGTCGGTGGCAATTTGCGGCGCCTCGGCCGCCATGGCCATCGCCGCGGTGTTGCCGCGCCATGAACGCTCGGAACGCGACCTGGCCTTCACCGTGCTGTCGGTGACGGTCTTGTCCACGGTGGCCATGGTGCTTTACCCGATGCTGTCGGGCCTGTTCGGGTTCACGCCGCGCGACAGCGGGGTGTTTCTGGGCGGCACCATCCACGACGTGGCGCAGGTGGTCGGGGCGGGCTTTTCCATCGGCCCCGAGACGGGCGAGACGGCGACGCTGGTCAAGCTGATCCGGGTCTCGATGCTGGCGCCGGTGGTGCTGTGCTTTTCGCTGGTCATCCGCGCACGGGGCCTTGCGGACATGGATGGCGGCAAGCGCCCGCCGCTGCTGCCGGGCTTCGTGCTGGGCTTTCTGGTGCTGGCGGCGCTGAACTCGCTCGGCGTGATCCCGGCCGTGGTCGCGGATTGGGCGGGCGTTCTCAGCCGTTGGGCGCTGCTGATCGCGATCGCCGCCGTCGGCATCAAGACCTCGCTGGCCAAAATGCTGGACGTGGGCGGCGCCGCAATCGGGCTGATCGTCGCTGAAACCGTCTTCCTCGGCGTCTTTGTGGTCGCCGGCCTGCACTTCCTCAGCTGAGAAGGACCTTGCCATGAAACCGCTCGATCGTATCCTGGCTGCGGCACAGGCCAATCCGCGCCACATCATCCTGCCCGAAGGGGGCGATCCGCGCGTGGCCGAGGCCGCCGCCCGCATGACCGCCGAAGGCCTGGCCCGGATCACGCTGATGGACGGGCCGGCCGTTGCGGGGGTGACGGCGCTTGCCCCGGCCGAGGCGCCCGACCTGCCCGAGCTTGCCGAGCACTGGCACAGGATGCGCGCCGCCCGGGGCATGACCGCCGACCGCGCCCTGGCCGAGATGCGCGACCCGATCCGCCAGGCGGCGATGCGCGTCCGGCTGGGCCAGGCGGACGGCACCGTCGCGGGCGCCGTCGCCACCACCGCCGACACGGTGCGCGCGGCGCTGCAGATCATCGGCCGCGCGCCGGGCGCCGGCATCGTCTCGAGCTTCTTCCTGATGCTGTCCTGCGGCCCGGCGGCGCCGATCAGGGGCGGCATGATCTTTGCCGATTGCGGGTTGGTGGTCGAACCCGATGCCGAGGGGCTGGCCTCGATCGCGCTGTCGGCCGCCGACAGCTGCCGGCGCCTGCTGGCCGAGGAGCCGCGCGTGGCCCTGCTGTCCTTTTCCACCGCCGGCTCGGCCGACCACCCAAGCCTGACAAAGATCCGCGAGGCGCTGGCCTTGGTGCGTGCCACCGCGCCGGGGCTGGAAATCGACGGCGAGATGCAGTTCGACGCCGCCCTCGACGACGCGATCCGTTCCAAAAAGGCGCCAAACAGCGCCCTGACGGGACGCCCCAACGTCTTCGTCTTCCCAGACCTCGCCTCGGGCAACATCGGCTACAAGATCGC
>NZ_JHWH01000026.1 GCF_000622145.1 Paracoccus yeei ATCC BAA-599
ATGGCAAAGGCAAAGTTTGAACGGACGAAACCGCACGTCAACATCGGGACGATCGGGCACGTTGACCACGGCAAGACGACGCTGACGGCGGCGATCACGAAATACTTCGGCGAATTCAAGGCCTATGACCAGATCGACGGTGCGCCGGAAGAACGCGCGCGCGGCATCACGATCTCGACCGCGCATGTGGAATACGAATCCGAGAACCGCCACTACGCGCATGTCGACTGCCCCGGCCACGCCGACTACGTCAAGAACATGATCACCGGCGCGGCGCAGATGGACGGCGCGATCCTGGTGGTGAACGCCGCCGACGGCCCGATGCCGCAGACGCGCGAACACATCCTGCTGGGCCGCCAGGTCGGCATCCCCTACATGGTCGTCTACCTCAACAAGGTCGACCAGGTGGATGACGAGGAGCTGCTGGAGCTGGTCGAGATGGAAGTGCGCGAGCTTCTGTCCTCCTACGACTACCCCGGCGACGACATTCCGATCATCAAGGGCTCGGCGCTGGCCGCTCTGGAAGGCCGCGACCCGGAAATCGGCGAGAACTCGATCCGCGCGCTGATCAAGGCGGTGGACGAATACATCCCGACGCCCGAGCGCGCCATCGACCAGCCGTTCCTGATGCCGATCGAGGACGTGTTCTCGATCTCGGGCCGCGGCACCGTGGTGACCGGCCGTGTCGAGCGCGGCGCGGTGAACGTGGGCGACGAACTGGAGATCGTGGGCATCCGCGACACCCGCAAGACCACCTGCACGGGCGTCGAGATGTTCCGCAAGCTGCTGGACCGCGGGGAAGCCGGCGACAACATCGGCGCGCTCTTGCGCGGCGTGGACCGTGACGGCGTCGAGCGCGGCCAGGTGCTGTGCAAGCCGGGCTCGGTCAAGCCGCACACGACCTTCGAGGCCGAAGCCTATATCCTGACCAAGGAAGAGGGCGGCCGCCACACGCCGTTCTTCGCGAACTACCGCCCGCAGTTCTACTTCCGCACCACGGACGTGACCGGGACGGTGAAGCTGCCCGAGGGCACCGAGATGGTGATGCCGGGCGACAACCTGAAGTTCGAGGTCGAGCTGATCGCCCCGATCGCGATGGAAGAGAAGCTGCGCTTCGCCATCCGCGAAGGCGGCCGCACGGTTGGCGCGGGCGTCGTGTCGAAGATCCTGAAGTAAGCGCCGGGGCGGGGTCGCAAGGCCCCGCTCGCGCGCCAGAGGCACCGCCGGGTGATCCCCGCAAGGGGATATCGCGGCGGCAAGAGCCCGTCCCGCAGGGGGCGGGCTTTCGCGTGGGGGGAGACAGGGTATTTGGGAAACGGTGAAGGGCCGGTGGCGCGCGGGGGACCCGAGCGCCTGACTCTGGCCCGGCTGGTTTCCCCTGGGCCGATCCGGTCTCTCCAGGCCGGGGGCCTCATCGCGGACTGCCGCTCCGAGGGCGCTTGACGCGCCGGCGGTTTTCGGGTCCCACCGCCCGCGTAAGCTGGCATGATCGCCCGGAGCCGGCCACGACGGAGGGGCGCATGATCGATCATATCGAACTGTGGGTGTCCGACCTTGGCCGGCCGCGCGCCTTCTGCGACGCGGCGCTGGCGCCCTTGGGCATCCGCATCCTCAAGGAGGCGGGACCCGAAAGCGGCCGCGGCAGCCATCTGGGCTATGGCCGGACCGAGCCCGCCTTCTGGATCGGCACCAGCCAGCCGGCAGGCGGGCCGGTGCATGTGGCCTTTGCCGCGCCGGACCGCGCGACCGTTGCCGACTTCCACGCGGCCGCCTTGGCGGCGGGCGGGCGCGACAACGGCCGTCCCGGGCCGCGCCCCGAATACCACCCCGGTTATTACGGCGCCTTTGTCCTCGACCCCGACGGCAACAACATCGAGGCCGTCTTTCACGGAGATCGCCCATGAGCGACCTGCAAGGATCCTGCTTTTGCGGCGCCGTGGCCTTTGCGGCCCAAGCCGACATCGGCCAGGGCACGATGCGCTGCAACTGCCGCTTCTGCCGCAAGATGCGCTACTGGGAGGTGCGGCTGCCCGACCCGGACAGCTTTCGCCTGATCCGCGGCGCCGAGGCGCTGGCCGAAACCCCGCGCATGCAGGACGACGGCGTGGACATGCACCACCATATCTGCGGCCGCTGCGGCACGCGCCTGTTCACCCGGGGCGATCTGCCCGAACTCGGCGGCCGCTTCGTCGCCGTCTGCGTCAATGCGCTGGACAATGTGACCGACGCCGAACTGGCAGCCGCGCCGGTCCATTACGCGGACGGCGCCCATGACGCCTGGCAGGACAGCGCGCCCGAGCCGCGCGCGCTCTAGATCACCAGCACGCCCGAATGCTTGGCCTTGTGGTCGGGCTCGACATGGATGGTGATCTGGGCGTCGGGCAGCCTTTGGTGCAGCGCCC
Organism: Paracoccus yeei ATCC BAA-599; assembly: GCF_000622145.1. Classification (GTDB taxonomy): domain Bacteria; phylum Pseudomonadota; class Alphaproteobacteria; order Rhodobacterales; family Rhodobacteraceae; genus Paracoccus; species Paracoccus yeei. The sequence goes on from NZ_JHWH01000026.1 coordinate 2,403, forward strand.
GTTCGACCCGGTCGCAGATGTCATGCGCCTGTTCGACCGTGGTCTGGCCGTCCACCACCAGGTGAAAGTCGATGAAGGTGCGGGGGCCGGCGTGACGGGTGCGCAGGTCATGCGCCTCGATCGCGCCGGTCGCGTGGTCCGAGATCGTGTTGCGGATGTCGGTCAGCGTATCCTCGGCCACGGCCTCGTCCATCAGACCCGACAGCGAACTGGCCATCACCCGCCAGCCCGACCACAGGATGTTCAGCGCGACCAGCGCCGCAAGCGCGGGGTCGAGCACCGCCCAGCCCGACACCGCCGCCAGCCCGACGCCCAGCACCACCCCGGCCGAGGAGATCACGTCCGACAGCAGGTGCTTGCCGTCCGCGACCAGCGCGGGCGACCGCAGCCGCCGCCCGCCCGAGATCAGCACCCAGCACCACCAGGCGTTGATGACGCTGGCCAGGCCGTTGATTCCCAGCCCCTGCCAGGGCGCGTCCAGAACCGGCGGGTTCTGAAAGCCGCGCCAGGCCTCGCCCAGGATCAGCAGGGCCGCGACGATGATCATCACGCCCTCCAGCACCGCGCTGAAGAATTCGGCCTTGTGGTGGCCATAGGGATGGGTCTTGTCGGCCGGGCGCGCGGCGACGCGAATGGCGATCAGCGCGGCCACGGCGGTGGCCACGTTCACCGTGCTTTCCAGCGCGTCCGACAGCAGCGCGACCGAACCCGTCACCCACCAGGCCAGCGCCTTGAGCCCGAGGACCAGGAGGCCGACGACGATGCTGCCGACGGCGATCCGTTCGGTGGCCGGATTTTGACCCGACATGCGCGCTTCCTCTGCCTGTTCCGCCGCGCGGGCTTTCTAGCGCCGATGCGCGGCGCGGCCAACCGGCGAATGCGGCCCGCGCGTCATTCCCGCGTCAGGGTCTGCGGCTTGTGCGCCGCCCGCCTGCCCTCGTCGGTCTCGACGACGTATTGCGGATCATCGGCCGAGGCCGCGACCTTGTGGCCCTTGATCCGGGTGGGCGTGGTCTGTTTGCGAACCACCTTGCCATGCGCCGTCCCGCCGCTGCTGTTCCAGGAAACCCGGGTTCCCTTTCGCAGATCCTCCGCCATGCGCGCCTCCGTTGCCATGGCATCGAACCGCAGCGGCGGGCGCGGGGTTCCGGCCGCCGCGCATGAAAAGGGGCCCCGCAGGGCCCCCGATCCTTACTCTGCCGGCACCGCCCGCAGGTCGTCCACATCCGCGATGGGATGCTTCAGGTGGGGCAGCATCTCCTTGGGGCAGACCTGCAGGAAGTTCAGCTTTTCTTCCTCCCAGTTCTGCAGGATCTCCTCGGCCCGGCGCGAGCGGGTCTCCTTGGCGTGGCGCTCGACCAGCCCCTTCAGCTCGGCCTCCCAATGGGCCTGGGTCACCGGGCACAGGATCAGCGTCTCGGGGTTGATATAGGCGCGCGCCAGCCCCTCGGGGTCGTAAAGATAGGCCATGCCCCCGGTCATGCCGGCGCCGAAGTTGGCGCCGATCCGGCCCAGGATCACGGCGACGCCGCCGGTCATGTATTCGCAGCCATTGGACCCGCAGCCCTCGATCACCACTTTGGCGCCCGAGTTCCGCACCGCGAAGCGTTCGCCCGCGCGGCCCGCCGCGAACAGATAGCCGTCGGTCGCCCCGTACAGCACGGTGTTGCCGATGATGGTGTTGTCGGCCGCGACCAGCGGCGAGGCCATGGGCGGGCGCACCACGATGGTGCCGCCCGAGAGCCCCTTGCCCACATAGTCGTTGGCATCGCCCGACACCTCGAGCTTCAGCCCCGGGGCGGCGAAGGCGCCCAGCGACTGGCCCGCCGAACCCGTCAGCCGAACCGTCAGGTGGTCAGGCTGCAGGTTGTTCCTCATCCCGAAGGTCTGCACGATCATCGACGACGTGCGCGTGCCGATGGTGCGCAGCGTGTTTCGAACCGCATAGGACAGCTGCATCTTCTCGCCATCGCTGAAGAAGCGGCTGGCGTCGCGGATGATTTCCGCATCCAGCGTGTCGGGCACCGCGTTGCGCGGCTTGGTGCGGTCGTAGACAATCTTTTCGGACCCATCGACCGTGATCAGCAGCGGGTTCAGGTCCAGGTCGTCCAGCGACTTGTCGCCCCGGCTGACCTGCGTCAGCAGGTCGGCCCGGCCGATCACCTCGTCCAGGCTGCGTGCGCCGATGCTGGCGAGGATTTCCCGCACCTCGGTCGCATAGAAGGTGATCAGGTTGACCACCTTGTCCGCGCTGCCGGTGAACATCGCCCGCAGCTTTTCGTCCTGGGTGCAGACGCCGACCGGGCAGGTGTTCGACTGGCACTGGCGCACCATGATGCAGCCCATGGCGATCAGCGCGGCGGTGCCGATGCCGTATTCCTCGGCCCCCATCATCGCCGCCATGACGATGTCGCGGCCGGTGCGCAGGCCCCCGTCGGTGCGCAGCGTCACCCGGTCGCGCAGGCGGTTCATCGCCAGCACCTGATGCGCCTCGGTCAGGCCCATCTCCCAGGGCAGGCCGGCGAACTTGATCGAGGTCGCGGGCGAGGCGCCCGTGCCGCCGTTGTGGCCGGAAATCAGGATGATGTCGGCCTTGGCCTTGGCCACGCCCGCCGCGATGGTGCCGACGCCCGAGGAGGCCACCAGCTTCACGGTGATCTTGGCGCGCGGGTTGATCTGCTTCAGGTCATAGATCAGCTGCGCCAGGTCCTCGATGCTGTAGATATCGTGGTGCGGCGGGGGCGAGATCAGCGTCACGCCCTTGGTCGAATGCCGCAGCCGCGCGATCAGGTCGGTGACCTTCATGCCCGGAAGCTGGCCGCCCTCGCCGGGTTTCGCACCCTGCGCGACCTTGATTTCCAGCTCTTCGCAGGCGTTCAGGTATTCGGCGGTCACGCCGAAGCGGCCCGAAGCGACCTGCTTGATCTTGGCGCAGGGGTTGTCGCCATTCGGCAGCGGATGGCTGTGCGCCGGGTCCTCGCCGCCCTCGCCCGAATCGGATTTCGCGCCGATGCGGTTCATGGCGATGTTCAGCGTCATGTGCGCCTCGGGCGACAAGGCCCCAAGGCTCATGCCCGGCGTCACGAAGCGCTTGCGGATCGAGGTGATCGATTCCACCTCCTCCAGCGGCACCGGCTTGCCCAGCGGCTTGATGTCCAGAAGGTCGCGCAGATGGATCGGCGGGTTCGCCCGCATGGTCGCGGTGAACTGCTTCCACACGTCATAGGACGCCTTCTCGCAGGCGATCTGCAGCAGCTTCATGGTGTTGGCTTCCCAGGCGTGCTTCTCGCCCGTCCGCCGCGCCTTGTAGAAGCCGCCCACCGGCAGCAGTTCGGCCACGTCGCTGTGGAAACCCTTGTGGTGGATGTCCTCGAGCTTGGCCTGAAGCCCGTGCAGACCGATGCCGGAAATCCGCGACTGCATGCCGGGGAAATACTCCGCCACCATGGCGCGCGACAGGCCCACCGCCTCGAAGTTCAGGCCCCCGCGATAGGACGACAGGACCGAGATCCCCATCTTGGCCATGATCTTCAACAGGCCCGCGTCGATGGCGTCGCGATAGTTGCGCATGTTCTCGATCAGCGAGCCCGACAACAGCCCGCGCTCGATCCGCTCGGCGATGGTGTCCTGCGCCAGATAGGGGTTCACCGTGGTCGCGCCGCAGCCGATCAGCACCGCGAAGTAATGCGGATCGACGCATTCGGCGGCGCGCACGTTCAGCGAACAGAAGGTGCGCAGCCCCTTGCGGGTCAGCCAGGAATGGATCGCGCTGGTCGCCAGGATCATCGGCAGGCCGATGCGGTCCGGGCCGACCTTCTCGTCGGTCAGCACCAGATGGCCCGCACCGGAACGCACGGCATCCTCGGCCTCGGCGCGGATGCGGGCCAGGGCCTCGCCCATCGCCTCGGGGCCCGCGCCATCGGCGAACGTGCAGTCGATCTGCGTCACCGTGTCGCCGAACAGCTTCATCATCTCGGCGAATTCGCCATTCGCGACGAAGGGCGATTCCAGCAGCAGGATCTCCGTCTGCGCGCTGGATTCGTCCAGCACGTTCTTGAGGTTGCCAAAGCGCGTCTTCAGGCTCATGACCCGGGTTTCGCGCAAGCTGTCGATCGGCGGGTTGGTCACCTGCGAAAAGTTCTGCCGGAAGAAATGCGACATCGGTCGATACTGGCCCGACAGCACCGCGGGCGGCGTGTCGTCGCCCATGCTGGCCAGCGCCTCCTTGCCGTCCTCGGCCATGGGCGCCAGCATGGATTCGATTTCCTCGACCGTATAGCCGGCGGCGATCTGGCGGCGGCGCAGTTCCTCGCCCTTGAAGACCAGCTCCTCGGGCAGGTCCTTCATCACTTCCGAAAGCTGCACGACCTTTTCCAGCCACTCGCCAAAGGGCTGGGCGGCGGCCAGGTGGTCCTTGATCTCGCGGTCGTGGTAAAGCTTGCCCTCGGCCATGTCGACGGCGATCATCTGGCCCGGACCCAGCGCGCCCTTTTCGCGCACGCTGGTTTCGTCCACCGGGACCATGCCGGCTTCCGAGCCCGCAATCAGCAGCCGGTCGCCGGTGACGACATAGCGCAGCGGCCGCAGCCCGTTGCGGTCAAGCCCGCCGCAGACCCAGCGCCCGTCGGTCATCGCCAGCGCCGCCGGCCCATCCCAGGGCTCCATCACGGCGTTGCAATAGGCGTACATGTCGGCCCAGGCCTTGGGCATGTCGGTGGTGGCCTTGGACCAGGCCTCGGGGACCAGCATGGTCTTGGTCATCGGCGCGTTGCGCCCCGACCGCACCATCACCTCGAACACCGCGTCCAGCGCCGCCGAATCGGACGAACCGCCGGGGATGATCGGCTTGATATCCTCGGCCATGTCGCCGAATGCGCGGCTGGCCATGCGGATCTCGTGGCTTTTCATCCAGTTGGTGTTGCCCTTCAGCGTGTTGATCTCGCCGTTGTGGGCCAGCATGCGGAAGGGCTGGGCCAGCCACCACTGCGGGAAGGTGTTGGTCGAATAGCGCTGGTGATAGATCGCGAAGGCGCTCTCGAACCGCTCGTCCTTGAGGTCGGGATAGAATTCCGCGACCTGCTCGGCCAGCATCATGCCCTTGTAGATGATCGACCGGCAGGACAGGGTGCACAGGTAAAGCCCGGCGATCTGCGCGGCGATGGCCGCCTTCTCGATGCGGCGGCGGATGATGTACAGTTCGCGCTCGAACTGCTCCTGGTCGATGTCCTTTTCGCAGCGGATCAGGATCTGCTCGATCTCGGGGCGGGTGGCATTGGCCTTTTCGCCCAGAACGGCGGTGTTCACCGGGACGTGGCGCCAGCCATAGATATAGTGGCCCATGCGCAGCACTTCGGATTCCACGATGGTCCGGCAGGCTTCCTGCTGGGCAAAGTTCGTGCGCGGCAGGAAGCACTGGCCGACGGCAATCAGCTTCTGCTGGTCGGGCTCGTGCCCGGTGCGGCGCACCTGGTCGTAAAAGAACGGAACCGGGATCTGGACGTGGATGCCCGCGCCGTCGCCGGTCTTGCCGTCGGCATCGACCGCGCCGCGGTGCCAGATCGCCTTCAGCGCGTTGATCCCGGCCTCGACCACCTTGCGGCTGGCCTTGCCGTCCAGGCTGACGACCAGGCCCACCCCGCAGGACGAATGCTCGTCCTCGGCCCGGTACAGCGAGTTCCGGTCCATCCAGTCGCGGCGGGCCTGTTCCTGCTGTTCCCAGCTCATGATGTCGCTAGCGTTCACGTCCGTGACTCCCTCAAAAGCTGCCTCAGGATGTCGGCGCCGGGGCCGCCCACCATCTGCAGGTCGCAATCATATTCCGGCCTGGTCGAGCCAAAGCCGGCCTGCCCCGGAAAGGCAAAGCTCACCGGGCTGTCGTCGCTGCTTTCCCTGGCGCCGGTCCAGTCGCTCGATGTCTCGACCCCGCCATAGAACCGGCCATGCGCGCGACTGATGAACTGCTGGCCCTGGCGCCGGATCAGCACGTCGCCCTGTTCGTTCTGCGTGGTCAGCTCGAACCGGGTGATCTCCAGCGCGACGCCGTCGATCTCGACCGTCTCGCCGGTCAGTTCGTCATGGCCGACATGGCGCAGCCGCTCGCCGTCGTTCGAGCGGGTCCAGAAATCGAAATCGTCCCGCCCCGTCGCCAGCAGCGTGCTGAACGAGGCGTCGTCCGCCGCCCCTTCCTCCAGCACGTCAGTCAGGCCGGTGCGCAGGTCGGTGCTTTCCATCCAGCGCGTTTCCCTGTCGATGCGCGACTGATAGGTCGGCCCGTCCGGCGTGAAATAGGTCACGCGCTGGTCGCCGGGGCCGTCGCCCGAACAGCGGTAATGCTGCGACACCGTGCAGCCCCGGTTCTGGATCGTCATCTCCAGCCGGCAGCCCTGCGGCGGGGTGAAGGTGGCGGCGCGGGCGGGCAGGGCGGAAAGGGTCAGCAAGGCTGACACACCCACCGCCAGCGCCAGCCGCGCCGCGACCGGCCACGTCCTCGGGCGGTGTACGCCCGGTGTACGCGCGGTGCACGGATGCTGCATCATGGTCACATCCCCTATTCGGCGGCGACGCGGGCCGCGCCGGTCAGATAGCCGGCGATGCTGTCGGCCGCCTCGCGCCCGTCGCGGATCGCCCAGACCACCAGGCTTGCGCCCCGTACGATGTCGCCCACGGCAAAGACGCCGGGCAGGCTGGTCTGGTGCGTGCTGTAATCGGCCCGGACGGTGCCCCAGCGCGTGACCTCCAGCCCCTCGACGCCCCAAAGCCGGGGCAGGTCCTCGGGCTCGAAGCCCAGCGCCTTGATGACCAGGTCGGCCGGCTCGTCGTAATCGGCGCCCTCGATCAGCTCGGGCGATTGCCGGCCCGACACGTCCGGCGCGCCCAGCCGCATCTTCTGGATGCGGACGGATGCGATGGTGACGGGCTCGCCGTCCACGTCCACCTCTTGCGCCACCTTGGCCTCGCCGGGGATATGGCCGGCGAACGAGCCGGGGGCGGAAAGCCACACGAATTCAACGCCCTCTTCCTCGGCGTTCTGGACCTCGCGCTGGCTGCCCGGCATGTTCGCGCGGTCGCGGCGATACAGGCATTTCACCGATTGCGCGCCTTGGCGGATGGCGGTGCGCACGCAGTCCATGGCGGTGTCGCCGCCGCCGATGACCAGCACGCGCTTGCCCAGCGCGTTCAGCTCACCATCCTCATAGTCCGGGATCTCGTCGCCCAGATCCACCCGGTTCGAGGCGGTCAGATAGTCCAGCGCCCGCACCACGCCCCTGGCCTCGGCATTGTCCAGATCCAGGTCGCGGGTCTTGTAGACGCCCGTGGCGATCAGCACCGCGTCGTGCTTGCCGCGGATCGCGTCAAAGCTGATGTCCTCGCCCACATTGGTGTTCAGCACGAATTCGACGCCGCCGTCGCGCAGCTGCCGGTTGCGACGCTCGACGATCTCCTTCTCCAGCTTGAAGCCGGGGATGCCATAGATCATCAGCCCGCCGGCGCGGTCGTGGCGGTCATAGACGGTGACCTGGAACCCCATCCGCCGCAGCCGGTCGGCGGCGGCAAGGCCCCCTGGGCCCGCACCGATGATGCCAATGGATTCAGGGCGTTCGACGGCCGGAGCGGGGGGCTTGACCCAGCCCATCTCCCAGGCGGTGTCGGTGATGTATTTCTCGATCGCGCCGATGGTGACGGTGCCGTGACCCGACTGCTCGATGACGCAGTTCCCCTCGCACAGGCGGTCCTGCGGGCAGATGCGGCCGCAGATCTCGGGGAAGGTGTTGGTTTCCTGGCTGCGCAGATAGGCTTCCTGCGTGCGCCCCTCGGCGGTCAGGCGCAACCAGTCCGGGATGTTGTTATGAAGCGGGCAGTGGCTCTGGCAATAGGGGACCCCGCATTGGCTGCACCGGCTGGCCTGTTCCTTGGCCTTGGCGTCGGCGAACTCGCGATAGATCTCGTGAAAGTCCTCGGACCGGGATGCGGCGTCGCGCTTTTCGGGCATCTCGCGCCCGATGGTGACGAACTTGAGCATCTTCTGCGTGGCCATGGCTGCGCGTCCTTCGGTTGCAAGGCTGGTCCCGACCCTGATATTGCAGGGCGCGCGCAATTAAAAGTCAACTATGCTGACCTAATTAACGATTTTCGGCTCGCGCAAAGCAAAATCCATGCTGCGGAGGCAAAATTTAGGTCAGCATAGTTTACCAACCTGCCAGCAGGGCCAGTGCAGCAAGGCTTCCGACGACGATTCTCCACCAGGCAAAGACCGCATAGCCGTGGACCGACACATAGGTCAGCAGCCAGCGCACCACGACCAGAGCGGCCAGAAAGGCGCAGACGAAGCCGACCACGATGTTGCCGGCGGCGGCCGCGTCCAGAATGTCGCGGTTCTTGTACAGATCATAGACAAATGCCCCCAGCATGGTGGGCATCGACAGGAAGAAGCTGAATTCGGCCGCAGCCCGCTTGTCTGCGCCCAAAAGAAGGGCACCCGCAATCGTCGCGCCCGACCGCGAAACCCCGGGGATCATCGCAAGGCACTGGATCAGCCCGATCTTGAGCGCGGTGGCGACCGGAATGTCCTCGGCCCGGTGAAAGCGCGGGTTCCGGGCCATGCGGTCAACGAACAGCAGGACGAACCCGCCCAGGATCAGCATGACGGCGATCAGCATCGGGGTTTCGAACAGCACCGTCTTGATGACGCCATGCGCCAGCACGCCGATCACCGCGGCCGGCAGGAAGGCCAACAGCACCGCCAGGATGAAGCGGCGCGCCGCCGGATCTTGCGGCGCGCTGGAAAAGATGCGCCACAGCTTGCCCGCATAGACCCCCAGGATCGCCAGGATCGCGCCGAACTGGATCAGCACCTCGAAGGCGCGGCCCGGCGAATCGAAGCCCAGGAAATGCCCGGCAAGCAGGACATGGCCGGTCGAGGACACGGGAATGAACTCGGTCAGCCCTTCCAGCAGACCAAGAAGGGCGGCGACGATCGTGTTCTGGTCCATCAGTTCCCGCGCAGGTTCTTGGCCGTCGCGGTGATCGCGTCATATTGCCCCGAGGGGCGGAAGCGCCACAGATACTGCCCGATCACCGCCGAGGGCGCCGTGGGCACGATGCCCAGGTCGGCAAAGGTCTTGACCCCTTCGCCCACGCGGTTCGGCCGCTTCAGGCTGCGCAGCTGGTCGCGGGTCAGGATGCGGTTGGTCAGCAGCCCGCCGGTCGCCATCTGGACCCCGTCCAGGACTGCGGCCAGGGGGCGGGCCAGCAAGCCCGGCATGCCCAGGATGGCGCGGCGCCGGCCGATGGTGTCCAGCACCTGCCGGGCCAGGGCGCGCATGGTCAGCACCTCGGGGCCGCCCAGTTCATAGATGCCGGGCTCGGCCTCGCCCGTGGCAGCCTTGGCGGCGGCTTGGGCCACATCGAGGACATAGACCGGCTGGATCTCGGCCTCGGCGGCGGGCAGCATCATCACCGGCCCCAGCCGCGACATCGCGGCGATGCGGTTATAGAACTTGTCGTCCGGCCCGAAGATGACCGAGGGGCGCAGGATCACGGCGTCGGGACGATAGCGCAGCACCGCCGCCTCGCCGCGCGCCTTCGAGGCGGCATAGAGGCTGTCGGACCCGGCATCCGCGCCCAGGGCCGAGACATGGACCATCCGCGCCACGCCGCGTTCGACGGACAGGCGGGCGATGCGGCCGGCGGCCTCGTCATGGACGGCGCCGAAGGTGTTCTTGCCCTCTTCGACCAGAATGCCCACGCAGTTGATGACGGCATCGGCGTCGGTCATGCAGGCCGCGACCGACACGTCGTCGCGCACATTGCAGGGCACCGGCTCGACCTGGCCGGGCGCGCCGTAGGTCCGCACCACCCCGGCAAGGTTCGGCCGGCGGACGGCGACGCGGACGCGCCAGCCCTCGGCGGCCAGCGCCCGGGCAATCTGGCGGCCCAGGAAACCGGACCCGCCATAGATCGTGACAAGCTTGGCTGCGGACATGGCTTTCGCTCCTTGGTGGCGTGCTGTCCCGCTCATTACCCAAGCGCGCCGCCAGCGGCAAGCGGCCGGCGCATCGTCAGGGCGATCCGGTCGGCGACCCGCAGGGCATTGGCCGCGATGGTCAGGCTGGGGTTCACCCCGTTCGAGGTCGGCATGAAGCTGGAATCGGTCACATACAGGTTCGACAGCCCATGCACCCGGCAGTCGGGATCCAGGACGCTCGACGCGGTATCCGTGCCATAGCGCAGCGTGCCGCAAGGATGGGCAAAGTTCAGCTGCGGCGCCTGGCCCATGAACAGGGCGCGGTGCGGCTGGAACGCCTGCCGCATGGCCTGGCGAAAGGCCGCGCGGCGGCGATGCAGTTCGGGGGACACGTCATAGTGAAAGGTCAGCCGGTCGGGGTCTTGTGGATCGGCCAGGACGCGGTTCGTCTCATAGGGCAGGTCCTCGAGCACGCCGACGAACAGCTTGGCCTGGCCCAGAACCCGCGCCGCGATCCGCGCGGGCACCCGCAGCCCCATCCGCAAGGGCCGCAACCGGCGCAGGGCCGAGCGGTCGAAGCGGCTGTTCATCGCATGCAGGATCTCGCCATAGCCGGCCACCAGCCCCATGCTTTGCACCGTGCCGAACCGTTCGCCCTGCATCGAGTAGAGATCGCGCATGCTGATCGAACGCGAGGCGCCGCTTTCCCCCTTGGTGCGGCCGGCCCAGATCGCGATGATCTCGGCCAGGTGGAACATCAGGTTGCGGCCGACCATGTCGTTGCGGTTGCCCAGGCCCTGGGGCCAATGCTCGCTGGTCGAGCGCAGCATCAGGGTGGGCGAGCCCAGCCCGCCCGCCGCCAGCACATAGCATCGGGCGCGCAGCGTCACCGCCGTCCCGTCGTCGCGCCGGCAATGCAGCGCCGTGACGCCGGTGGCGTCCGCTTCGATCCGCTGGACGCTGCAGCGGTCGATCAGCGCCGCCCGTCCCGTCGCCAGCGCCGGCAGCACCCCGGCCGAGCGTCCGTCCATCTTGCAGCGCCGTGGGCAGCGCTGGCCGAAGCAGTTGGCGCAGTCGGGCAGGAATCGTGCGGCCATGTGGGTCTGATAGGGGTGCATGCCCGCGCGGCGCAGGTCCTCCATCAGCGCCGCGTCCGAGCCGGGCAGGGCGCGCGGCGGTGCGGGCAGGTTCGCGGGGACCGGGTCCAGGGGGTCGGCCTCGCCGCTGATCGAGAAATAGCGCTCGGCCAGTTCGAACCAGGGGCGCATCGCCTCGTATCCCACGGGCCAGCCGCCGGTCGGATGGGGGTGGCCGGGGGTATCGTCCAGGTCGTGCGGCTCGGGCCGTTCGAGCGTTGCGGCATAGAAGGCCGAGGTGCCCCCCACGCCCGCGCCGATCATGCCGTCAAGCTCGCACCAGGTTCCGTCGAGCCGCGCCGAGATCAGGCTGGGCCAGGCTCCATGCGCCAGCCGCGCGCTTCGGTCGCTGCTGTCGATGGCCAGCGACTGCACCGGCTGGTCGCCAAGGTCGGGGCCCTTTTCCACGAACAGCACCGACAGGCCCTGTTCGGCCAGCCGGCGCCCGACCGAGCCGCCCCCCATGCCCGTACCGATCACGATCGCATCCCAGAGGCGGGCGGCAATGTCATCCATGCGAAATCCGTTCCTGCTGAAAATGAAGGGCCGCTCTGTCTTTAGTTCCGCCTCCCGAGACGCGGCAAGCTGACCGAAACGACAGCCGGTTCGGCGGGCCAGAGCCATTCTAAATTAAAAAAAGGAAAGAACAGCAAAAAAACTTTGACTGGCCCATTGACGCCCCCCGCTGGTGGCTTTAATCACCCGCCCACACCACCTGCCCAGGTGGCGGAATTGGTAGACGCGCACGGTTCAGGTCCGTGTGCCGCAAGGCGTGGAGGTTCGAGTCCTCTCCTGGGCACCAAGGTAAAAACCGCGCAAGCTGAATGGCTTGCGCGGTTTTTGCATTCCGGCGCTGGGTTCCGTGCGCCCTTGACAACAGCGACCGGCGCGGCGCCCCCTGGCGGTCTGTCCGGTGTCTTGGGGATGGTTCATGATCCGACGTTTCGGCCCTCCGCCCATGCCGCGCCGCTATCGGCTGCGGCCCGGCGCCTATGCGATTCTGGTCCGCGACGGAGCGGTTCTGCTGACCTTCCAGAATCACCCCGCGCCCGAATTCCAGTTGCCCGGCGGTGGCATCGACCCCGGCGAATCGTCCCAGGCCGCGCTTCATCGCGAAGTGCGCGAGGAAACCGGCTGGACCATCGGCGGGGCGCGCTGGCTGGGCGCCTATCGCCGGCACTGCTTCATGCCCGAGTACGGGTTCTGGGCGGAAAAGCTGTGCTCGATCTGGCTGGCGCGCCCGATCCTGCGCCAGGGCCCACCGACCGAGCCGGGCCATTCCGCCCATTGGGTTCCCCTGGCCGAGGCTGCCGCGCGCCTGCCCGACCCCGGCGCCCGCGCCTTCATGCGCGCCCTTGCCCGACGTCACGGCTGGAAAGGCTTCAGAGGGCATTGAGGCATCCACGCCTCACTCTCCTGTCCCGCGCGCCGGCAGATGCTCGATCAGCACGGCCGAGACATCGTCGTTCCGCTTGCCCTCGGCATAGTTCGAGGCCGACCAGCAGATCGATTCCAGCAATGCGCTGCCGTGCAGCATGGCGTTGGTGCGCAAGATCGCCTGCAGCCCCTCGTCGGCCAGGGGTTCGCCGCGCCGGTTCTCGGCCTCGGTCAGCCCGTCCGAGGCGATGAACAGCCGGTCGCCCGGGGCCAGCGGGATCTCGATCTCTTCGAAGGCGGCGTCGGGAAAGACGCCGACCGGCATTCCGCCGGCGCCGATCTTCTGGATCGTGCCGTCCCCGCGCTGCACGACCGGATGGGGGTGGCCGGCCTGGACCAGACGCACCCGCCCCGAACGGACGTCGAGATGGGCATAGATCATCGTGAAATAGCTGTCGGTTCGCAATTCGTCGATCATCAGAGCGTTCAGCTGGGCCAGCACCTCGGCGGGCGGCCGGGCCACGGGCTGGCCCGCGTCGGTCATGCGAAAGGCGATGTTCAACTCCGGCCCCGACGACAGCAGCGAGGCGAGCCGCGCGCTGAGCAGGGCGGCCGCGATCCCGTGGCCCGCCACGTCCAGCGCGAACAGCCCCACCCGGTCCGCATCGATCTGGAAGAACCCCACCAGATCGCCCCCGATATGCTGGGCCGGCCGCATCAGCAGGGTCAGGTCGAAATCACCGAAGCGCCCGTTGCGTTCGCGCACCAGCCCCTGCTGCAGCCGCTTGGCCTCGCGCATGTCGCGGTCCAGGGCGGCCTGGGTTTCGCGCAGCTGCGCCAGCGTTTCCTTGAGCTGAGCATTGGCGCTGCGCAGGCTTTCCTCCATCCGCAGGATGCGTTCGCCGGCCGAAAGCCGTGCCAGCAACTCCGCCCCCGACACGGGCTTGGTCAGGAATTCGTCGGCGCCCGCGCGCAGCCCCTCGGCCACGTCCTTCTTGTCGGTGCGCGCGGTCAGCAGGATGAAATAGCCGTAGCGGTCCGACTGCATCTGCCGAAACCGGCGGCAGAATTCCAGGCCCGCGCTGTCGGGATTCATCCAGTCCGAAATCACGATGTCGGGCCGCCGCCGCGCGCAGATCTGCATGGCTTCGTCGAAGGTCGCGGCCTCGGCCACGTCATAGCCCGCCCGCGACAGCTGCACGGCCAGCGTGCGCCGCTGCGCCTGGCTTTCGTCAACAAGCAGCACCAGCCGCCAAAGCGGGCGCAGCACCAGGTCGTCGAGGGCGTTCGGATTCGTCATGCCCCGTCTTTAACCCCGTGGCGCTGAAGGATCCGTTAATCGCTAGAATTGTCCACATCACACGTATTCCGGGAAAAACCTGCTATTCTGTCCCAGTGATTCTGCTGAAAGTTGATCCATGTTGGACTGGAACCGCATCCGTGAACTGCGAAGCGAGGTCGGCGACGACGAGTTCCGCCTGATCCTCGAGCTGTTCCTGGATGAGGTGGAATCGGTCATCATGCGGCTGTCGTCGCAGCCCGGGCCGCAGTTGGCCAGCCAGCTGCATTTCCTGAAGGGCTGTGCCCGCAACCTTGGTTTCCAGCAGTTCGCCAGGCTTTGCGACGAAGGCGAGGCCGAGGCCATCGCCTCGGGCGTCGGCCGCGTGGACACCGATGCCCTGCTCGGCGCCTATGCCGCCTCGAAGGCGCTGATGATCGCGGGCATCGCCCGGGAATTCGGCCCGCCCGCGGCCCGCCTGGCCTGACGGGCGGCCGGCGTCAGATCAGGAATTCGGCCAGCACCGGGTCGCGCGTGATGTCGCGGTGGCCGATGCCCGCCGCCTCCAGCCGCTCGCGCAGGTGTTCCAGGTTCTCGGGCCGGGTGGTTTCGATGCCGATCAGGATCGAGCCGAAGTTGCGCGCCGATTTCTTGAGATATTCGAAGCGCGCGATATCGTCGTCCGGGCCCAGCAGTTGCAGGAAATCGCGCAGCGCGCCTGGGCGCTGGGGCATGCGCAGGATGAAATAGCGTTTCAGCCCGGAATGGCGCTGGGCGCGTTCCTTCACCTCGGGCAGGCGCTCGAAGTCGAAGTTGCCGCCCGAGCAGATGCAGACCACGCGCTTGCCGGCCAGGTCGGGAATGTCGGGCAGCACGTCCACAGCCAGGGCGCCGGCGGGTTCCAGCACGATCCCTTCGATGTTCAGCATGTCCAGCATGGTGGCGCAGATCCGATCCTCGGGCGCCAGGTGGACCTGGTCGGGGCGCTGGCCGGACAGCACCGAAAAGGGCAGGGCGCCGATCCGCGCCACGGCCGCGCCATCGACGAAATTGTCGACCGCGGGCAGGGTGACGGGCGCGCCCTGGACCAACGCGCCTTGCAGGCTGGCGCCGCCCTCGGGTTCGGCATATTCTGTCCGGCAGCCGGGTGCCAGTTCGGCGAAAAGCCGGGTAATCCCGGCCGAAAGCCCGCCGCCGCCGACCGGCAGGACCACCACGTCGGGCGGGCCATCCAGCTGCGCCAGCACCTCAAGCCCCACCGTCGCCTGGCCCTCGATCACGTCGGGGTCGTCGAAGGGCGCCAGAAAGGACGCGCCCTCGGTTCCCGCGAAATCCTGCGCCGCGGCCAGGGTCTGGTCGAAATAATCGCCCGTCAGAACGATCTCGATCGCGTCGCCGCCAAAGATGCGGGTCTTGTCGATCTTTTGCCGGGGCGTCGTCACCGGCATGAAGATGGTGCCGCGCACACCGAAGTGGCGGCAGGCATAGGCCATGCCCTGGGCATGGTTGCCGGCGCTGGCGCAGACGAAATGCCGCCCCCCCGCCGCCACCGCCTTGCGCATGGCGTTGAAGGCCCCGCGCAGCTTGTAGCTGCGCACCGGGGTCAGATCCTCGCGTTTCAGCCAGATCTCGGCGCCGTAGCGGGCCGAAAGGTGGTCGTTCTTTTGCAGGGGCGTCGGCTCGAAGAGGTCGCGCAACGCGATCCCTGCCTGGCGGACAGAGGCGGCAAAGTTTTCCATGGTGTCGCGCATGGCGCGATTTCAGGCGTTTGGCAAGGGGGATGGCCTTGGGCAGGTTGCTGCCACGCTCACCGCATCTGACATGCCATGATAATTGGCTGCGTGTTGCCAGGCATCCAAGCGAGAACTTGCGTGTCGGAAAGGAACGTGACGGAAACTGGCCGTGGGTCCAGCGGGGAAATCCTGCACCGATGATGTTCTTGTCCGTCCAGTTTGCGAGCAAGATCGGCGAGTCGGGGCAGGATGGTTGTCGATGACGCCAACGGCAGTGTTGTGAACCCGCTAAAGGGCAGAACAACGGCAAGCGCCCGCAGCAATGTCTTGCCCGCACCCGAGCCGGCAAGAACTTGCCAGACAGCCAGGCCAGCCAGCAACAGGCCCAAGGCGATGGCTATGCCAATGAAAATCCACCAAAGCGTCGTCACCGCAGTGAGCACATCGAGCGTCATCGGAAACGCTTCGGGCGCAACGCCGAAGCTCTGTGCCACGACCTTGCGCGCCTCTACCCGCGCGAGGATCGCGACCACCAGCGGCATGGCGATGGTCAGGGCAAGGCTGAATCCGGGCCAGCGATTCAGACTTTCCTTGATCGCGACGATCCAACCAAGGGCGGCGACACCACAGGCAGGGGCCAGAATGGCCAATGCTACCCGATCATACCAGCCGGGCAGGTGGGTCAACAGCAGCAGCGGCAGGAATACGACCGTGGCGACAATGGCGCTGAGCCACCAGCAGTCACGCAGGACACGTTGCAGCAGCCTGTCCACTGCTTCGAGGAGCACGGCGAAACCTTGTCGGGAAAAAGCGGGCATTGTGGTTGGGCCTCAAAAAATGCAATCAAAAGGCTGGAACGTAGGAGTTCGGCGTCGCCGTGCTCGTTTGCGCCACCCTTCCCCTTGTGACAAGCCGCGAATGGTCCTATTCCCCCGGAAACTTTGCCGAAGGGATAACCGCATGTCCGACGCGCCGAAAAAAGTCGTCCTTGCCTATTCGGGCGGGCTCGACACCTCGATCATCCTGAAATGGCTTCAGACCGAATACGGCTGCGAGGTCATCACCTTCACCGCCGACCTGGGCCAGGGCGAGGAACTGGAACCCGCGCGCGCCAAGGCCGAGCTTCTGGGCATCAAGCCGGAAAACATCCACATCGTCGACGTGCGCGAGGAGTTCGTGCGCGACTTCGTCTTTCCGATGTTCCGGGCCAATGCGGTCTACGAAGGGCTCTACCTGCTCGGCACCTCGATCGCGCGGCCGCTGATCTCCAAGCATCTGGTCGAGATCGCCCACCGCCACGGCGCCGACGCCGTGGCCCATGGCGCGACCGGCAAGGGCAACGACCAGGTCCGGTTCGAGCTTTCGGCCTATGCGCTCGACCCCTCGATCCGGGTGATCGCGCCCTGGCGGGAATGGGACCTGACCTCGCGCACCAAGCTGATCGAATTCGCCGAGGCGAACCAGATCCCGATCGCCAAGGACAAGCGCGGCGAGGCGCCCTTCAGCGTGGACGCGAACCTGCTGCACACCTCGTCCGAGGGCAAGGCGCTGGAAAACCCGGCCGAAGAAGCGCCCGACTATGTCTATCAGCGCACCGTTTCCCCCGAGGAAGCGCCGAACGAACCCGAATATGTCGAGATCGGCTTCGAGCGCGGCGATGCCACCGCCATCAACGGCGAGGCGCTGTCCCCGGCCACCATCCTGACGCGCCTGAACGAGCTTGGCGGCAAGCACGGCATCGGCCGGCTGGATTTCGTGGAAAACCGCTTCGTGGGCATGAAGTCTCGCGGCATCTACGAAACCCCCGGCGGCACCGTGCTGCTGGAAGCGCATCGCGGCATCGAGCAGATCACTCTGGACAGCGGCGCGGGCCATCTGAAGGATTCGATCATGCCGCGCTATGCCGAGCTGATCTACAACGGCTTCTGGTTCAGCCCCGAACGCGAGATGCTGCAGGCCCTGATCGACAAGAGCCAGGAACATGTCACCGGCACCGTGCGGCTGAAGCTTTACAAGGGCTCAGTGCATTGCGTGGGCCGCTGGTCGGATCATTCGCTCTACAGCGAAAAGCACGTGACCTTCGAGGACGACGCTGGCGCCTACGACCAGAAGGACGCGGCGGGCTTCATCCGCCTGAACGCCCTGCGCCTGAAGCTGGTCGCGAACCGCAACGCCCGGTTCAAGTAATCTCGGTCCCCGTCCGGGTCCGGCCAGGCCGCGGTTCGCCGCGGCCTTTTCTTTGGCGATGCGCCGCGCCAATATGGCGGACATGGACAGCGCCGACACCTCCCGCCCCGCCCGCATCGCCATCGTCACCGTCTCGGACCGCGCCAGCCGCGGCGAATATCCCGACAAGGGCGGGCCGGGGGCCGAGGACTGGCTGCGCGCCACCATCACCTCGCCGATGCAGATCACCCGCACCATCATCCCCGACGGGCGCGCAAGCGTCGCCGAAACGCTGCGGCAGCTTTGCGACGGCCTGGGCGCCGACCTGATCCTGGTCACCGGCGGCACCGGCCCCGCGCCCCGCGACGAAACGCCCGAGGCGCTGGCCGATGTCATGGACAAGGAACTGCCCGGCTTTGGCGAGGAAATGCGCCGCGCCAGCCTGCGCGAGGTGCCCACCGCGATCCTGTCGCGCCAGACGGCGGGCATCCGCGGCCGGACGCTGATGATCACCATCCCGGGCAAGCCCGCGGCCATCGCCACCTGCCTCGATGCGGTCTTTGCCGCCGTGCCCTATTGCCTGGACCTGATCGGCGCCGCGCGGATCGAAACCGATCCCGCCCGCATCAAGGCGTTCCGGCCCGGTGCCTGACCGCGCCCCACCGTCCATGTCCTGCTTTCCCGCGCGGATATCCAGGGGCAATCCGCAGGACGGCGGCAGGGCCTTGGGCCGCGCCCGCTGTCGGCGCAAAACCTCGTCAGCACGAACTGGACAAACGCCCCCGCCTTGTGTCCCATACCGGGGAACGGCGGCGGCGCGACGGGCGTTTGCCGGCCAGGAATGAAAGGACGAAGACGGCCATGGCCGATGATCCCTACAAGGCGCTGGGCCTCAGCAAGACCGCCACGCAGGACGAAATCAAAAAGGCCTATCGACGGATCGCCAAGACCGACCACCCGGACCTGAACCCCGATCCGGCGGCGCATGAACGCTTCAAGGCGGCCTCCTCGGCCTATGACCTGCTCAAGGACCCCGAACAGCGCGCCCGCTTCGACCGGGGCGAGATCGACGCCGCTGGGCAGGAACGGCCGCAGCGGCAGTATTACCGCGATTACGCCCAGGCCGGCGACAACCCCTATCGCCGGGGTACGCCCGATTTCGACGACCTGTCGGACGTGTTCTCGGACCTGTTCGGCCAGGGGGCGTCCCGTCGGCGGGGCGCGGGCGCGCGGAGCTTTGACATGCGGGGCCAGGATCAGCGCTTTACCCTGGAAATCGACTTCATGACGGCGGCGCGGGGCGGCTCGACCCGCATCACCATGCCCGACGGCGCCGTGCTCGAGGTCAAGATCCCCGAAGGCGCCCGCGACGGCCAGATCATTCGCCTGCGGGGCAAGGGCGGCCCCGGCATGGGCGACGGCGAGCCGGGCGATGCGCTGCTGACGCTGATCGTGGCCGAGGATCCCGACTGGCGGCGCGACGGCGACGACGTGGAAACCACCCTGCCCATCACCATCGACGAGGCCGTGCTGGGCGGCAAGGTCGAGGTTCAGACCATCGACGGCCCGGTGATGCTGACCGTCCCGCGCGGCGCAAGCTCGGGGCAGAAGCTGCGGCTGAAAGGGCGCGGCCTGAAGGGCGAGGGCGGACGGCGCGGCGACCAGCATGTCGTCCTGAAGATCGTGATGCCGCCTCGGGTGGACGACGAACTGGCCCGCTTCATGCAGGAATGGCGCGAAAGCCACGCCTACGATCCAAGGAGGGAAAGATGACGCGCAGGCTTCACACCCTGGCCGAGGTCCTGGCCGAACTGCCGGAGCTGTCCTCCGAGCAGATCGACCGCTATATCGCCGCGGGCGTGGTGGTGCCGGTCCAGTCCGACCACGGCCCGCTGTTTCGCGACATCGACCTGGCCCGGCTGCACCTGGTCGCCGACCTGGCCGAAGGCTATCACCTGGACGAAGAGGCGCTGAACCTGGTGCTGTCGCTGGTCGACCAGTTGCACGGGCTGCGCGGCGACATGCGCGCCATCCTCGATGCGCTCGCGCGCGAGCCGGTCGAGACGCGCGTCCGCCTGAAAACCGCGATCCGCGAGGTCCGGCTGGTGGTCCGGGGCTGATCGTCACGGAACGGTCACGGGGGCGACAAGCCCCTGTTACAACGGGGGGCGACATCCCGGCGGAAACCGAAACCCAAGGATTTCCATGCCCTTCCGCCTGACCTTCTGTTCGCTGATCGCCCTGGCCGCCGCCATGCCGGCCGCCGCCGATCCCGTCTTCAACCGCATCGCAAGCTTTGCCACCGCCGACAACATGGCGGCGGGCGAGGACCGCGCGCGCGAAACCTCGGCCGAGATCATGACCGCCACGCCCGACGGCATGATGCTGATCTATTCCGACAGCCCGCTGAAGGCGATCGGCCTGATCGACATCGCCGATCCCCGCGCGCCGAAACCCCTGGGCAACATCGCCATGCCGGGCGAGCCCACCACCACCGTGGTGCTGGACAAGACCGCCTTCGTCGGCGTCAACACCTCGGACAGCTTTACCCAGCCCTCGGGCGTGCTGGCCTCGGTCGATCTGGGCAGCAAGCGGATCGTGGCGACCTGCGACCTGGGCGGGCAGCCCGACTCGGTCGCGCTGTCGCCCGGCCACGACATGATCGCCGTGGCCATCGAGAACGAGCGCGACGAGGACGTGAACGACGGCGCCCTGCCGCAGATGCCGGCCGGCTTTGTCGTCCGCCTGCCGGTCAAGGACGGCCAGGTCGATTGCGCGAACCTTGAGCGGATCGACCTGACCGGCCTTGCCGCCGAGGGCGGCGACGATCCCGAGCCGGAATATCTCGATTTCAACGCCGATGGCGATCTGGTCGTCACGCTGCAGGAAAACAACCATATCGCGGTGATCGGCGCCGACGGCACCATTGCCGCGCATTTCAGTGCCGGCACGGTCGATCTGGACGGCATCGACACCGAAAAGGACGGCAAGCTGGACTTTACCGGCAGCCTGCGGGGCGTGCCGCGCGAACCCGACACCGTGGCCTGGCTTGACAACGACCATTTCGCCACCGCGAACGAGGGGGATTACAAGGGCGGCTCGCGCGGCTTCACCATCTGGAACCGCGACGGCACGGTCGTCCACGAATCCGGCCCCGCCTTCGAACACGAGCTGATCCGCATCGGCCACTACCCCGAAAAGCGGTCGGACAAGAAGGGCGTCGAGCCCGAGGCGCTGAAATACGCCGAGTTCGACGGCCAAAAGCTGCTGTTCGTCGGTTCGGAACGCGGCAGCGCCATCGCGGTCTATGACGTGGCGGACCCGGCGAATCCCAGCCTGAAACAGATCCTGCCCTCGGGCATCGGGCCCGAAGGGCTGGTTGCGATCCCGCAGCGCAACCTGTTCGCCAGCGCCAACGAAACCGACCTGCGCGAGGACGGCGGCGCCCGGGCCCATGTGATGATCTTTGAACGGGCCGAAGGCGCGCCGGCCTATCCCGCCCTGATCTCGGACGAGGTGATCGGCTGGGGCGCGCTGTCGGGCCTGACCGTCGATCCGGCCGATCCGGCGGTGCTGTTTGCCGTCAGCGACAGCGTCTACAAGGACCAGCCGGCGATCTACCGCATCCAGACCGGCACGACCCCGGCGCGCATCACGCAAAAGATCACCGTGACCGAAGGGGGCAAGCCCGCCGCCGGGCTCGACCTTGAAGGGATCGCCGCGGATGGGCAGGGCGGCTTCTGGCTGGCCAGCGAAGGCAATGCCGAAAAGGGCCTGACGCACCGCATCCTGCATGTGAACGGCGCGGGCGCGGTTCTGGCCCAGGTCGAACTGCCCACTGAACTGACCGCCGGCGCCACCCGCTTTGGCCTGGAAGGCATCGCCCGGGCGGCCGACGGCACGTTGTGGATGGCCGTCCAGCGCGAATGGAAGGACGATCCCAAGGGCCAGGTCAAGCTGCTGCGCCATGACCCGGCGACCGGCGAATGGTCTGCCGTCCGGTATCCGCTGGAAGCCGGCGAAGGCTGGGTCGGCCTGTCCGAGATCGCGATCCACAAGGATCGCCTGTATCTGATCGAACGCGACAACCTGATCGGCGACAAGGCGCGGCTGAAACAGGTGACTTCGGTTGCGCTGGGCGGGCTGAAGCCCGCGGCGCTTGGGGGCGACCTGCCGCTGGTCGACAAGCAGGTGGTCCGCGACCTGATCCCCGATCTCAAGCGCTGGAACGGCTATGTCCAGGACAAGGTCGAGGGCATGGCGATTTCGCCCGACGGCACGGTCTGGGTCGTGACAGACAACGACGGCGTGGACGATGCCTCGGGCGAGACGCTGTTCTGGTCCTTCGGCCTCGAGACCCAGACGGCGGCCCGATAGGCCGGGCAGGGCGGGGGGGCGTCCCCCCGCCTTATTCCCCCAGGCCCACCAGCGCGCGGGCAAAGTCCCGCGCGTCGAAGGCGTCCAGGTCGTCGATCTGCTCGCCGACGCCGATCGCATGGATCGGCAGGCCGAAGCGGTCGGCCAGCGCCACCAGCACGCCGCCGCGGGCCGTCCCGTCCAGTTTGGTCATGACCAGCCCCGACACATCCGCCAGCTTCTGGAAGGTCTCGACCTGGCTCAGCGCGTTCTGCCCGGTGGTCGCGTCCAGCACCAGAAGGGTGTTGTGTGGCGCCGAAGGGTCCTTCTTGCGGATGACGCGGACGATCTTGGCCAGCTCCTCCATCAGGTCCTGGCGGTTCTGCAGCCGGCCGGCGGTGTCGATCATCAGCAGGTCGGCGCCCTCGGCCTCGGCCCGGTTCATCGCGTCATAGGCCAGGCTCGCGGGGTCCGAGCCCTCGGGCGCGGTCATCACCGGAACGCCCGCGCGCCTGCCCCAGACCTGCAACTGTTCCACCGCCGCCGCGCGAAAGGTATCGCCCGCCGCGATCACCACGTTCTTGCCCGCCGCCTTGAACTGGCTGGCGAGCTTGCCGATGGTCGTGGTCTTGCCCGATCCGTTCACCCCCACCACCAGCACCACCTGCGGCCGCTTGGGATAGATCGGCAGCGGCTTGGCGACCGGCTCCATGATCCGGGCGATCTCTCCGGCCAGCAGCTCCTTGAGCTCGGTGGCCGAGATGCGCCGCCCCATCCGCCCCTCGGCGATGTTGGCGGTGACGCGCAGGGCGGTTTCCACCCCCATGTCGGCCTGGACCAGCATGTCCTCCAGGCTTTCCAGCATCTCGTCGTCCAGTTCGCGCCGGGGCTCGGCGACAGCGGCCCCGCCCCCGAACAGGCGGCCCAGCAGGCCAGGGCGCGCGGCGGGGGCCGCCGGATCGGCTGCAGGCTCGGCCGGCTCGGGCAGCCGCACCGGCATGGGCTGGGCCGTGGGCGCCGGGGCGGGGGCCAGCCCCTCGGTCATGGGCGGTTCCGCCCGGCCGGGCACCGGCTGTTCCTGATCCGCGCCTTCCGAGACGATATCCTCAAGCCCCGCGCCGATCTTGGACGAGGACCGCGTCAGCCGGTCGCGCAGTTTCGAGAAGAAAGACATCAGCCCACCCTTGTTCCTGTGGCCCAGAACCTAGGCTTTCCGCGCCGAAAGGAAAAGGGCAGCATCGCCGCGCTGCCGGAACCCGCGCGCACAGCCCGCGTTGACAGCGACAAGGAGGATGCCATGTCCCACAACACCGAACCCGAACGCGCCGCGAGGCGCCATCCCGGCCCGATCATCGGCATCGCCGTGGCGCTTCTTGCCGCCGCCGCCGCCTGGTTCTGGTGGATGGGCGCCGAGCCGCGCGAGGAAGGCGATGTCAGCCGCATCGAATCCACGCAGGCCCCGGCCGGCGGCGCCGAAAACGTGCGCGAAGGCTCGCCCGCGCCCGGAACGCCGGCCACGGGCGCACCGCCCGAACCGGCCCAGCCGGCGGCCAACTAGCGCGAATGAAAAAGGGGGCGTCGACGGCCCCCTTCCTTCATGGCTGCCCAAGGGGATCAGCGCCGTTCCAGCGCCGCGACACCGGGCAGTACCTTGCCCTCCATCCATTCCAGGAAGGCGCCGCCGGCGGTCGAGATGAAGGTGAAGTCGCCCGCCACGCCGGCCTTGTTCAGCGCCGCGACCGTATCGCCGCCGCCGGCCACCGAAATCAGCTTGCCTTCGCGCGTCAGCCGCGCCGCCTCTTGCGCGGCGGCATTGGTCGCGGCGTCGAAGGGGGCGATCTCAAAGGCGCCCAGCGGGCCGTTCCAGATCAGCGTGCGCGAGGCCTCGAAGACCTCGCGGATCTTCGCCACGGTCTGCGGCCCGGCGTCCAGGATCATCGCATCGGCCGGGCAGGCGGTCGCGGCGACCGTCTCGTTCTCGGCTCCGGCCTTGAACTCGCGCGCCACCACCACGTCGACCGGCAGGTGAATCGCGCAGCCTGCACCCTGGGCCTTGTCCAGGATCTCGCGCGCGGTGTCGGCCATGTCGCGTTCGGCCAGCGACGTGCCGACCTCGATGCCCTGGGCCACCAGGAAGGTGTTGGCCATGCCGCCGCCGATCACCAGGTGGTCCACCTTGGAGATCAGGTTGCCCAGCAGGTCCAGCTTGGTCGAGACCTTGGCCCCGCCCACCACCGCGACGACCGGGCGCTGCGGATTGCCAAGCGCCGCGTCCAGCGCCTTGAGTTCCGCCTCCATCAGCCGGCCCGCGGCCGAGGGCAGCAGCCGCGCGATCCCTTCGGTCGAGGCATGGGCCCGGTGCGCGGCCGAGAATGCGTCATTGACATAGGCCTGCCCCAGCGCGGCCAGCGAGGCGGCGAAGGTGGGGTCGTTCGCCTCTTCGCCGGGATAGAAGCGGGTGTTTTCCAGCAGGGCCACGTCGCCGGGGCGCAGGTCGGCCACGACGCGCTTGGCGGGACCGCCGATGGCCTCGTCGGCGAACTTGACGGTCTGGCCCAGGGCCTTTTCCAGCGCGGGGATGACGACCTTCAGGCTCATCGCATCGACACGCTTGCCCTTGGGCCGGTCGAAATGGGCCAGCAGGACCGGGATGCCGCCCCGCGCCTGGATGTCCTTGACCGTCGGCACGATCTTTTCGATCCGGGTGGCGTCGGTCACCTGTCCGTTTTCCACCGGGACGTTCACGTCCACGCGGGTCAGGACCACCTTGCCATCAAGGTCGAGGTCGTCGATCGTGTTGAAATCCGCCATGGGTCTCCCTTTCCTGATGGGCCTCACGCTGCCGTGGGCGGTTGTCCCGCAAGATGACATTGCCGTCAACCTGCGCCGGTTCCGAACCCGTGCGCAATGGCGGCGTTGTATGGCCGTGACGAAACGCTTATGCCTGACCCCCGAGCCATCAGAAGGAGAACCCCCATGGCCGAGATCAAGGATCCCGAGAACACGGTGATCATCGAGCTGAAGGACGGCCCCGTCGTCATCGAGCTTTTGCCCGACGTGGCGCCCAAGCATGTCGAGCGGATGAAAGAGCTGGCCCGCGCCGGAAAATACGACAACGTGGCCTTTCACCGCGTGATCGAGGGTTTCATGGCCCAGACCGGCGACGTGGAGCACGCCAATATGGAGCAGGGCTACAATCCCGGCCGCGCGGGCACGGGCGGGTCGGACCTGCCGGACCTGCCGGCCGAGTTCTCGCGCCTGCCGCATGACCGGGGAACGCTCGGCGCCGCGCGCTCGATGAACCCGAACAGCGCCAACAGCCAGTTCTTCATCAATTTCAGCGACAACCATTTCCTGAACGGGCAATACACGGTCTATGGCCGGGTCGTCTCGGGGATGGAGGCGGTGGACAAGATCGCCCGCGGCGAGCCGCCGGCGAACCCCGACCGCATGATCTCGGTCAAGGTGGCTGCCGATGTGGCGTAAGGCGCTGATCCCCGCGCTGGTCCTGGCCGCCGGCTCGGCCCAGGCCGAAGGGCTGCCTGGCGTCACCGACGGCCCCGGCCCGAACCTGGTGATCGAGGTCGCCGACGCCTCGGGCGCGCCCAAGGGCAGGATCGTCCTGGACCTTTACCCCGAGAAGGCCCCCAAGCATGTCGAGCGCCTGACGGGGCTGGCCAAGTCGGGCGCCTATGACGGGGTGGTGTTCCACCGCGTGCTCGAAGGCTTCATGGCCCAGACCGGTGACGTGGCCTATGGCAAGCATGGCGCGGACACGGCGCGGGCCGGCATGGGCGGCTCGGACCTGCCCGACCTTGCGGCCGAGTTCAACGACGTGAGCTTTCAACGCGGCACCGTGGGCATGGCGCGCTCGCAGGACCCGAACAGCGCCAACAGCCAGTTCTTCATCGACCTGGCCCCGGCCGATTTCCTGGACGGGCAGTATACCGTCGTTGGCCAGCTGGTCGACGGCTGGGATGTGCTGAACGCGATCAAGAAGGGCGACCCGGCCGCCAATGGCGCGGTGGTCGATCCCGACTACATGCTGAAGGTCACGGTCGAGGAGTGATCCCGGCCCCTGCCCACAGCCGAAAGCCCCGCCCTTGCGCGGGGCTTTTCCAACCCGGAGCCCGCCCATGACCACGCTTTACATCGACGCCGACGCCTGCCCGGTCAAGGCCGAGGCCGAGCGCGTCGCCACCCGCCTGCGCCTGCCGATGGTCCTGGTCTGCAACGGCGGGCTGCGCCCCTCGCCGAACCCCTTCGTGTCCCTGCAGATCGTCCCCGAGGGCCCGGACGTGGCCGACCAGTGGATCGCCGCGCATTGCGGGCCGGGCGACGTGGTGGTGACATCGGACATTCCCCTGGCTGACCGCTGCCTCAAGGCCGGCGCGCAGGTGATCCAGCCCAATGGCGAGGTGCTGACGCCGGCCAACATCGGCGGCCGGCTGGCGACGCGCGACCTGATGCAGGACCTGCGCGCGGCCGACCCGTTCCGGCAGGGCAGCGGCGCGGCATTCTCCAAGGCCGACCGCGCGCGATTCCTGCAGGCGCTGGACCGGGTCATGGCGGCGGCGGTGCGGGCGGGGTGAGGAAGCGCGGACTCCGCGGAAATCTCTTGCTATCAGGGACATGCGTGCGTGATATGATCGCGTCTGCATCGCCGGTCGCGGCGTGGTGCCGTTAACTGTGGGAAACGAGTATGTGCCTGACCTGCCTTGAAACCGTCGCAAGCACCGGCGCGGTGCGTTTCTGCCAATGCGGCAGCCCCCAGACACTGGCCGCCATGGCCCGGATCGAGGCCGACATCTCGCGCCGGCAGATGATTGGCGGCATGGCCGCGGTGGTCGGCATGTTCGCGGGCTTCGGCCTGGCGCCGCGCGAGTTGCGCGCCCAGACCCCGGCCAGGCCGCTGCTGCTGACCAACCTGCGGCTGTTCGACGGCCAGACCCTGTCCCTGCGCGACGGGGTCGAGATCCTGGTCGATTCCGGCCGCATCGCCGCGCTGCCGGGGGCCGGGCAGGGGCCGCAGGACGCCGAGCGCATCGACTGCGGCGGACGCACGGTCATCCCCGGCCTGATCGACACCCATTGGCATGCGACGCTGTGCGGCATCAGCCAGATCGCCGCGATGACCCAGGACATCGGCTTTGTCCACCTGATCGCCGGCCAGCAGGCTGGCGCGACGCTGATGCGCGGCTTCACCACGGTCCGCGACGTCGGCGGCCCGGCCTTCGGGCTGCAGGCGGCCATCGACCGCGGCGTCGTCACCGGGCCGCGGATCTTCCCCTCGGGCGCGATCCTGTCGCAGACCTCGGGTCATGGCGATTTCCGCTTTTCGAACGCGCTGCCGATGATGCCCTCGGATCCGGCGGATTACGCGACCCGGCAGGGCATGACCGCGCTGGCCGACGGCGTGCCCGAGGTGCTGCGCCGCACGCGCGAGCAGCTGATGAAGGGCGCGAGCCAGATCAAGATCAGCGCCGGCGGCGGCGTCGCCTCGCAATACGACCCGCTGGAATCGCTTCAGTTCACCCTGGACGAGATGCGGGCGGCCGTGGATGCGGCCGCCGATTGGGGCACCTATGTCTGCGCCCATGTCTATACCGCGCCCGGCATCCGCCGCTGCATCGAGGCCGGGGTGAAGTCCATCGAGCATGGCCAGCTGGCCGACGAGGATACCGTGCGCATGATGGCCGACCGCGGCACCTGGTGGTCGATCCAGCCGTTCCTCCAGGACGAGGATGCCAATAGCTACACCGACCCCAAGGCCGTCGCCGCGCAAAAGGCGGTGGCCGAGGGCACGGTGCAGGCCTTCGAATGGGCCGACAAGCACAAGGTCAACTGGGCCTTCGGCACCGACATCCTGTATGGCGGCGGCGAATCGCAGGGTCGGCAACTGGCGAAGCTCGCGCGCTTCATGTCGCCGCTGGCGGCGCTGCATCGCGCGACCGGCGCGGCCGGCGCGCTGCTGGCGCTGTCGGGCGGGCGCGCGCCCTATGACGGGCGGCTGGGGGTGATCGCCGAGGATGCGCTGGCCGACCTTCTGGTCATCGACGGCGACACCGAGGCGAGCCTCGACTGGCTGGCCGATACGGCCAATCTGCGGCTGATCATGAAGAACGGCCGGCTGTTCAAGAACGAGTTGCAGGGGGGATGAGGATGCGCAAATTCCTGGCGGCCGCCGCGGCGGCGCTTTCCACGGGGCTGGCGCCCGCCATGGCGCAGGACTGGTCGGGCCAGATCACGCCCTATGTCTGGGGCGCCGGCCTGGGCGGCGACGTGACGCCCTTTGCCGGGGCGCCGACGCTGTCCTTCGACAAGTCGCTGTCCGAAGTGCTCGAGGATACCGACGGCGCCTTCTTCCTGTCGGGCTTTGCCCGGCGCGACCGGCTGGTGCTGATGGGCGATCTGAGCTGGTCGACAAGCTCCAAGGCCGGCACCCTGCCGCCGGGACTGCCGGCCGAGGGCAAGGTCACGCAGCGCTCGCTGACGCTGCTGGCCGGCTGGCGGGCGGTCTCGAACGACCGCATGACACTGGATGCGCTGGCCGGTGCCCGCGCCTGGCGGGTCAAGGGCCGGATCTCGGTCGCGGGCGGCGCGCGCTCGGCCTCGCCCGGCAAGGATTTCGTCGATCCCATCGTCGCGCTGCGGGCCAATGTCACGCTGGCGCCGCAGTGGTCGGCGATCCTCTATGCCGATGTCGGCGGCTTCGGCGCGGGGTCCGAGCATACCAGCCAGTTCCTGGCCACGGTGAATTATCAGGTCACCGACCAGCTTTACCTCTCGGCCGGCTATCGCCAGCTGAACGTCGATTATCGCGATGGCGGCACACGGCTGGACGTGACCATGGCCGGGCCGATCCTGGGCGCCACCTGGCGCTTCTGACGAAAAGGCCGGGGTCGCCCCCGGCCTTGCCGCCTTAACCCACCCGCACCATCCGGTGCTTCTTCTTCCCGACCGAGACCTTCAGCCCGTCCCCGATCAGCCCGGCATCGACCGCAAGCTGCGGGTCGCTGACCGCCTCGTTGTTCAGGCGCAGGCCACCCTCGGCGATCAGGCGCTTGGCCTCTTTCCCCGAGGCCGCGATGCCGGTCTGGGCCAGCATCTGCACCACCGAGACGGGCAGCGCATCGGCGCCGATCGTCACCACCTCGAGATCGCCGCCGGCGCCGCCCTGCTCGAAGACCTCGCGCGCGGTGGCCTCGGCCGAGGCGGCGGCCTCGGCGCCGTGCAACAGCGTCGTCACCTCGTTGGCCAGGATGATCTTGGCGGCGTTGATCTCGGACCCCGACAGCGCGCCCAGGCGGTTGCATTCCGCGACCGGCAGATCGGTGTAAAGCTTCAGGAACCGGCCGACGTCGGCGTCGGTGGTGTTGCGCCAGAACTGCCAGAATTCATAAGGCGACAGCATCGCGCCGTTCAGCCAGACCGCGCCGCCCGCCGACTTGCCCATCTTGCGCCCGTCGCTGGTCGTCAGCAGCGGCGAGGTCAGGCCCCAGATCTCGCCATCCAGCACGCGGCGGGTCAGGTCGATGCCGTTGACGATATTGCCCCACTGGTCCGAGCCACCCATCTGCAGCCGGCAGTCGTAGCGCCGGTACAGTTCCAGGAAGTCATAGGCCTGCAGGATCATGTAGTTGAATTCGAGGAAGCTCAGCGATTGTTCCCGGTCCAGCCGCGACTTGACCGATTCGAACGACAGCATCCGGTTGACGCTGAAATGCCGGCCGATGTCGCGCAGGAAATCCAGATAGTTCAGGCTGTCCAGCCATTCGGCGTTGTTGAGCATCATCGCGCGCCCCTCGCCGTAATCGAGGTAGCGGGCAAAGACCTGCTGCATGCCGTCGATGTTCGCCTGGATCGCATCCGGGGTCAGCAGCGGGCGCTCCTCGGAGCGGAAGCTGGGGTCGCCCACCTTGGTCGTGCCGCCGCCCATCAGCGTGATCGGGCGGTTGCCGGTCCTTTGGAACCAGCGCAGCATCATGATGTTCAGAAGGTGCCCGACATGCAGGCTGGCTGCCGTCGCGTCATACCCGATATAGGCCGTCACCGAACCTTCGATCAGCGCCTCGTCCAGCGCCTGCAGGTCGGTGCAGTCCGCCAGATAGCCGCGTTCGATCATCACATGCAGAAAGTCGGATTTGGCACGGTATGTCATGGGCTGTTCCTTTCGAATGGCGCGGATATACCGTTCGGGCGGAAAAAGGGAAAGCATGATGATCCAGGCCCTGGGGATGATGTCGGGAACCTCGCTGGACGGGGTGGACGCGGCGCTGATCGAAACGGACGGCCTGCGCATCGCAGGCTTTGGCCGCAGCGCCTTTCGCGCCTATTCGGGCAATGAATCGGGGCTGCTGCACGGCGCGCTGGGCCAGTGGCCCGGCGGGCCTGACGTGGCCGAGGCGGCGGCGCTTTCGGTCGCGGCCCATGCCGATCTGGCCGCGGGGTTCCCCGAGGCGGAACTGGTCGGCTATCATGGCCAGACCCTGGCGCATGACCCCGGCGGGCGCGGCACGCATCAGGCGGGGAACGGGGCGGCGCTGGCGCGCCGGCTCGGCCGCCCGGTGGTCTGGGATTTCCGCTCCGAGGACCTGCGCCAGGGCGGCGAGGGCGCGCCGCTGGCGCCCTTCTTTCATTGGGCTTGCGCGGAATGGGCGGTGGCGCAGGGCCTGCTTGCGCCCCGGCCAGTGGGCTTTCTGAACCTGGGCGGGGTCGGCAACCTGACCGTCGCCGATCCCGCCGCCCCCGCGCCCGAGGCGCCGGGCGCCTGCATCGCCTTCGACACCGGCCCGGCCAATGCGCCGCTGAACGATCTGATGCGCGCGCGCCTGGGGCTGGAGCGGGACCAGGGCGGGGCGCTGGCCGCGCAGGGCATCCCGGACGAGGCGGTGATCGCGGCCTTCCTGCGCCACCCCCATTTCGCGCGGCCCCTGCCGAAGTCGCTGGACCGCGATGCCTTCGCCGGCGTGCTGGACGTGGCGCATCTGGGCGATGCCGATGCGGCGGCGACATTGACCCATGCGGCGGCGGCGGCGGTCGCGGCGGGGCTGGCGCTGGTGCCGCAGGTCCCGGCGCTGGTGCTGGTCTGCGGCGGCGGGCGGCACAATGGCGCGATGATGGCCGCGCTGGAGCGGCGCCTGCCCTGCGCCGTCGCCCCGGTCGAGCGGGCCGGCCTTGATGGCGACATGCTCGAGGCGCAGGCCTTCGGCTGGCTTGCCGTGCGGGTCTTGCGGGGCCTGCCGACCTCTGGCCCCGGAACGACGGGCGCGCCAGGGCCGGTCTGCGGCGGCCGGATCAGCCATCCCCGGCGCTGACCGCGCCCGGTCTGCCGCAAAAGCGCCAACTGTCGGGAACGATGATACAAATTACGGCGTTTGCCCCCCAGCGCGGCGGCCTGGCCGTCGCGGATGACGATAATCGGAGGACCTCTTGATGAAACCGCTTGTGATCGCAGCGACCGCCCTGGCCCTTGTTGCGCCGGCTGCCCATGCCCAGACCGCCACGCCGGCCCCGACTGCCGAGCAGGCGGCCGAGAACGCGGCCGACGCCGCCGAGAACGCGGCCGACGCCGCCGAGAACGCGGCGCAACAGGCCGAGGATGCCGCCGACAAGGCCGCCGACCAGGCCGGAGCGGCGGCCGAACAGGCCGCGGATGAGGCCGCCGCCGCGGCCGACAGCGCCGCGGACGCCGCCGCGACCGCGACCGATGACGCGGCCACCGCCGCCGGCATGGACAGCGAGGCCGCCGACGATGCGGCCGCGGCGGCCGAGGATGCGCAGGACTCCGCCTCGGACGCCGCCGATGCGGCGGTGGATGCGGCCGCCGAGACGCCGGTGACGCCCCCCGACGTGAACGCGCCCGCGATCTCGGAGGCCGAGCCGGGGCTGTTGGGCTCGTGGCTGACCAGCCGCCGGATCTGGACGACGAACCAGCCTTCGTCCACGGAATGGGTCGATCCCGCGCTGGATCAGCGTCCCGCAGAATGGCAGGACATCGCCAAGGTCAACGACATCGTGCTGGACGATTCGGGCAATGTCGTGGGCTATGTCGCCGATATCGGCGGCTTCCTGGGCATCGGTGCGAAAAAGGTGCTGCTGGGCGTCGACGCGATCCACCTGGTGACCGTGGGCAACGACACGTTCTTTGCCACGAACTACACCAAGGAGGAACTGCAGGCGCTGCCCGATTTCGACGAAAAGACCGTGCGCCGCTGACCCGGTCCGAAGGCAAGGCTGACGGGGGCGTCCTTTCGGGCGCCCCTTTGGCTTTTTTAGGCAAGATCGGCCTTGACGGGGCCGGCGGGCATGCGTAAACCCCCTCGCACCCCGGACGACGATCCGGGGAAATGGTCTGCGCGGTTGTAGCTCAGTTGGTTAGAGTACCGGCCTGTCACGCCGGGGGTCGCGGGTTCGAGCCCCGTCAACCGCGCCACCATTTCCAGTTATCGTCACGAAAAGCGCGGTTGTAGCTCAGTTGGTTAGAGTACCGGCCTGTCACGCCGGGGGTCGCGGGTTCGAGCCCCGTCAACCGCGCCATTTTCCTTTTCCCCCTTTCCGACAGGCGGCGCCGGCCTTGGCTCGGGCTGTTGCATGGGTATTTGGAAAACGGTGAAACCCTGCGGGGGGGCCCGAATGCGGGCGCTAGGGGGCTTTTCATCGGGGCGCAAAACCCTATGCTTGGCCCAAGAAAGCAGGGGAGACGCTGATGGCGCGCGGAATTGATTACGGCGGGATGATGCACCGTGCCATGCAGCGGCTGATCGCGGATGTCCTGGATGCCGTCGCCCGGGAGGGCCTGCCGGGCGATCATCATTTCTTCATCACCTTCGATACCCGCGACCCGGACGTGGAGATGGCCGACTGGCTGCGGGAGCGCTATCCCGAGGAGATGACCATCGTCATCCAGCACTGGTTCGACAGCCTGGAGGTCCGGCCCGAGGGTTTTGCCATCACCCTGAACTTTGGCGATTCGCCCGAGCCGCTGTACATCCCCTTCGATGCGCTGCGCACCTTCGTCGATCCCTCGGTCGAATTCGGCCTGCGGTTCGAGACCCAGGTCGAAGATGACGAGGACGAGGATGAGGACGAGGACGACGCCTCGGACGGCGGCGAAGGCGCCGAGGATGCCCCCAAGGGCGGGGGCGAGGTCGTCAGTCTGGACAAGTGGCGCAAGTAGGCCGTCATATCCCTGTCACCGGCAAGCAATAGGGCGGTCTTCGCATAGCTGGAGGCCGCCTTGTCCGATCTGTCGTTGTTTCTTGGCCAGTTTCTGCGCCGGCCCGGGGAAATCCGCGCCGTCGCCCCCACCGGCCGTTCGGCCGCGCGCGAGATGGCGCGGCCCGTCACGCCCGACATGCAGGCGGTGGCCGAGATCGGCGCCGGCACCGGCACCATCACCCAGGCCATCCTGGCGCGGGGCCTGGCGCCCGAGCGGCTGGAGCTTTACGAGCTGAACGCCGCCTTCTGCGACCGGCTGCGCCAGCGCTTTCCCGGCGCGCAGGTCCACAACCTGCCGGCGCAAGAGATGGTGAATGTCGGGCGGGGCGACCTGGATGCGGTCGTCTCGGGCGTGCCGACATTGCCAATGCCGGACGAACTGCAGGCGGCCATCGTCGGGGCCGCGCTGGCGATGATGAAGCCCGGCGCGCCCTTCGTCCAGATCACCTATGGCGCCCTGCCGCCCCTGTCCGGGGCGGTGCGCGCCCGCTTTGGCCTGGTCCACGAAAAAAGCCGCCGGATCTGGGCCAATCTGCCGCCGGCGCAGGTCTATGTCTTTCGCCAGGGCCGTGATCGCTAACGGCATACTTTCGCATACCATTTGCGAATCCGGCCGCTGGCGGCTACAACCCTCGGCAAAACCGTGAGGGATGATGACATGACCAAGACCCGCACCGAAACCGACAGCTTCGGCCCGCTCGAGGTTCCCGCCGACAAGTATTGGGGGGCGCAGACGCAGCGCTCGATCCAGAACTTCCCCATCGGCTGGGAAAAGCAGCCCGTGCCCATCATCCGCGCGCTGGGCATCATCAAGCAGGCCGCCGCCCAGGTGAACATGGCGACGGGCAACCTGGACGCCACCCTGGGCCAGGCGATGGTGCAGGCCGCGCAGGAAGTGGCGGCAGGCAAGTTCGACGACAACTTCCCGCTGGTCGTGTGGCAGACCGGGTCCGGCACGCAGTCGAACATGAACGCGAACGAGGTTATCAGCAACCGCGCCATCGAGATCCTGGGCGGCGAGATGGGCTCGAAGAAGCCGGTGCATCCGAACGACCATGTGAACATGGGGCAGTCCTCGAACGACACCTTCCCGACCGCGATGCATGTGGCGATCGCCATGCAGGCCCGCGACGTGCTGATCCCGGGGCTGGAAAAGCTGCACAAGGCGCTGGTCGCGAAGTCGGAGGAATTCAAGGACATCATCAAGATCGGCCGCACCCATACCCAGGATGCGACGCCCCTGACCCTGGGCCAGGAGTTCGGCGGCTACGCCCACCAGGTCCAGAAGGGCATCGAGCGGGTGAAGCTGGCCCTGTCCGACATCTATGAACTGGCGCAGGGCGGCACCGCCGTCGGCACCGGGCTGAACACCAAGAAGGGCTGGGACACGGCCATTGCGGCGGAAATCGCCAAGATCACCGGGCTGCCCTTCGTCACCGCGCCGAACAAGTTCGAGGCGCTGGCGGCGCATGACGCGATGGTGTTCTTCTCGGGCGCGCTGAAGACGGTGGCAGGCTCGCTGTTCAAGATCGCGAACGACATGCGGCTGCTGGGCTCGGGGCCGCGTTCGGGTCTGGGCGAACTGATCCTGCCCGAGAACGAGCCGGGCTCGTCGATCATGCCGGGCAAGGTGAACCCGACCCAGGCCGAGGCGCTGACCATGGTCTGCGCCCATGTCATGGGCAATGACGCGGCCGTCGGCTTTGCCGGTTCGCAGGGTCATTTCGAGCTGAACGTCTATAACCCCATGATGTCCTATAACGTGCTGCAATCCATGCAGCTGCTGGGCGATGCGGCGGGGTCGTTCACCGACAACATGGTCGTGGGCACGCAGGCCAACATTCCGCGCATCGAGAAGCTGATGAAGGAATCGCTGATGCTGGTGACCGCGCTGGCGCCGACCATCGGCTATGACAACGCGACCAAGGTCGCCAAGACCGCGCACAAGAACGGCACCACCCTGCGCGAGGAGGCGATTGCCCTTGGCTTCGTCGATGGCGAGACCTTCGACCGCATCGTGCGCCCCGAGCAGATGGTCGGTCCCGAGGATTGATGTGATCGGGTCCGGTCCCAAGGTGATCAACCTGCGGGCGGCGCGCAAGAGCGCCGCCCGCGATGCCGCCCGCAGGCAGGGCGACCAGAATGCGGCGAAATTCGGCCGCAGCAAGGCGCAGCGCCAGGCCGAGGACGATGCCGCCGCCCGCGCCGCCCGCCATCTGGACCAGCACATGCTTGGCCCGGACCGGCACGACGACGGGGACGGGGACGGCGATGCCTGACCTGCCGCCGATGACCCCCCCGGTCAAGCGATCGGTCACCATCGGCGGACACCGCACCTCGGTCAGTCTGGAGGACGCGTTCTGGAAGGAATTGCGCGGCATCGCCCGCGCGCGCGGCCAGACCGCCGCCAGCCTGATCGCCGCCATCGACAGCAGGCGCCCGCCCGAGGTGGGGCTGGCGACCGCGTTGCGGCTGTTCGTCCTGTCCGAACTGGGCCGGCATCAGGGCTAACGCTTGCGATTTCGGCCTTCGGCGCCTAAAAGCGCCTGCGATATTCCATATGAACATTGGGAAGAACCATGGCAGGCCATAGCAAATGGGCCAACATCCAGCACCGGAAGGGCAAGCAGGACAAGCTGCGCTCGAAGCTGTTTTCGAAGCTGGCCAAAGAGATCACCGTCGCCGCCAAGATGGGCGACCCCGATCCCGACAAGAACCCGCGCCTGCGCCTGGCGGTCAAGGAGGCCAAATCGAATTCCGTCCCCAAGGACGTGATCGACCGCGCCATCAAGAAATCGCAGGGCGGCGACGCCGAGAACTATGACGAGATCCGCTATGAGGGCTACGGCCCGAACGGCATCGCGATCATCGTCGAGGCGATGACCGACAACCGCAACCGCACTGCGTCGAACGTGCGCAGCTATTTCACCAAATACGGCGGCGACCTGGGGCAGACCGGCAGCGTCAGCTTCATGTTCGACCGCAAGGGCGAGATCCTGTATCCCGCCAGCGCCGGCGACGCCGACACGGTGATGATGGCTGCCATCGAGGCTGGCGCCGAGGATGTGGAAAGCGACGAGGACGGGCACTGGATCTATACCGCCGACACCGACCTGGCCGAGGTGTCGAGCGCGCTGGAAGCGTCCCTGGGCGAATCCGAGCACGCCAAGCTGATCTGGAAGCCGCAGGCCCCGACCGAGATCGACCTTGAGACCGCCACGAAGCTGATGAAGCTGCTGGACGCGCTGGAGGAAGACGACGACGTGCAGAACGTCACCGGCAACTTCGACATTCCCGAGGACGTCGCGGCCCAGCTGGAGTGACGCCTCCGGCGGGGGTATTTGGGAAACAGTGAAAGTCAGGGCCGCAGTTCCGCCGCGGCCCTTTTTCGTATGGCCGCGGTCAGGGGCGAGAGCGCCGGTTTCAGGGCGCGCTGGACATGCCAGTAAAGCGGGATGTCCAGCGGCAGGGCGGCGAGCGGGACGAGGCCCGGACGGATCATCGCCTGCGGGATCATGCCCCAGCCCAGACCCAGTTCAACCGCCCGGGCAAAGGCTTCGGAGGAGGGGACCATGTGGCCGGTCAGATGCAGGCGCTGGCCGGTGACACTCTGCGCCCAGCGGGCCTGGGCCGCGTCCTTGTGGTTGAAGATGACCGCCGGGGCGGCCGCAAGCGCCTCGGCCGTAGGGCCGTCGGGGAAGTGGCGGGCGGCGAAGGCGGGCGCGGCCATGGCCCTGTAGCGCATCTTGCCCAGGGCGATGGCGTCGCAACCCGGCACCGGCTGCGGGTCCGAGCTGAGCGCGGCCGCGACCTGCCCCTGGCGCAGCCAGTCGCGCGCGTGGTCCTGGTCGTCCACCACCAGGTCGTAGAGCGCATCGAGCGCCGTCATCGCCGGAGGGAACCAGGTCGCCAGGCTGTCGGCATTGACGGCCAGCCGCAGGTGGACCGGGCCCGTTTCGCCGGTCAGCGCCCGTTCCAGCATGAGCACCTGATCCAGGTGCTGGACCAGCCGCAGGGCCCGGTCGGTGCCGCGTGCCGGCGGGCCGCGATGGACCAGCACCTCGCCCATGCGCTCCTCGAGCGCCTTGATGCGCTGCGAGATGGCCGAGGGGGTGACGCCGAGGCTGGCGGCCGCCGCCTCGAAGCTGCCGCGCCGGATGATCTGGGCCAGCGCGGCCAGGGCGGGATAGTCAAGCATCAGGAAAACTTAATCTGCTTCATGATTTTGAGTTTGCCTTGTGATGGTCTGCGGGGCAAGCCGGTGCCCGAACGGAGGGATGCCATGCACGCCTATCTTGCCGGTCTTGGGACCGGGCTTTCGCTGATCGTGGCCATCGGAGCGCAGAACGCCTTCGTGCTGAAGCAGGGATTGATGCGGCGCCATGTGCTGGCCACGGTGGCGTTCTGCGCCCTGTCCGACGCGGTCCTCATCGTCGCGGGCGTCCTGGGGGCAGGGGCCATCGCCGCCCGCGCGCCCTGGTTTCTGGAGGCCATGCGCTGGGGCGGGGCGGCGTTCCTGCTGGCCTATGGCGCGCGGTCGCTGCGCGCGGCCTGGCGGGGCGAGGCGGTGCTGCGCGCGGGCGAGGGGGCGACCAGCCTGGGCGCCACGCTGGCGGTGCTGGCGGCGCTGACCTGGCTGAACCCGCATGTCTGGCTGGACACGGTGGTGCTGCTGGGCGGGGTGTCGGCGGGGTTCGGGGACAGGGGCGCCTTTGCCTTGGGTGCGGTGACCGGATCGGTCCTGTTCTTTGCCGCCCTGGGCTATGGCGCGCGCTGGCTGTCGCCGGTCTTTGCCCGGCCCGGCGCCTGGCGGGTCCTTGACCTGTGCGTGGGGCTGGTCATGTGGACCATCGCCCTGGGGCTTGTGCTGCGGGGCTGACCTTGCGCCCGCGCACCGGCCGGGGCAAGTCTGGCGCATGAGCCTGTCGTCCCATACCCGCGCCGATCTTGTCGGCATCGCCTGGATGCTGACCGCGGGGCTGTGTTTTGTGGGCGTCAACGGAACCGTGCGCTGGCTGGGGCTGGCGCTGCCCGCCGCCGAAAGCGCCTTCATCCGCTTTGCCTTCGGGTTGCTGTTCATGATCCCGCTGCTGCTGCCGGCGCTGCGGCGAGGATTTCCGGCCCAGGTCTGGCAGCTGTTCGTCTGGCGCGGGGCGCTGCATTGCCTGGCCGTGATCCTGTGGTTCTATGCCATGGCCCGCATCACCGTGGCCGAGGTCACGGCCATCGGCTTTCTGAACCCCATCGTCGTGACCATCGGCGCCACGCTGCTGATGGGCGAACGCATCTCGTGGCGGCGGGCGGCTGCCATCGGGGTGGCGCTGGCGGGGGCGATGATCGTGCTGCGTCCCGGATTGCGGGTGCTCGAGCCCGGGCATCTGGCGCAGCTGAGCGCCTCGGTCTGCTTCGGGGCGTCCTATCTGGTGGCCAAGCGCCTGTCCGAGCGGGTGGCCCCTTCGGTCGTGGTGGCGATGATGTCGCTGACGGTCTGCCTGGGGCTTGCCCCCGTCGCCGCGCTGGACTGGGTGGCGCCCACGGCGGTGCAACTGGCGGTGCTGGCCTGCACGGCCCTGTGCGCAACCGCCGGGCATTACGCCATGACGCGGGCCTTTACCGCCGCGCCCCTGACCGTCACGCAGCCGGTGGTGTTCCTGCAACTCATCTGGGCCAGCCTTCTGGGCGCCCTGGTCTTTGCCGAGCCGGTCGACCTGTGGGTCCTGGTCGGCGGCGCGGTCATGATCGGGGCGATCAGCTATATCACCTGGCGCGAGGCGCATCTGCGCCGCCCGTCCCCCGCCGCAGCGGCGCTGCCGTGCGAGGGCCGGGGCGGGGCCTAATCCTCGACCGCGCCGCCCTTGCGGGCGCCGGGCGCGACCAGCCGCAGCATGATCCCCTGGCGCGTCACCCGCCCGCCGCCGGTCAGAGGCAGCACCTCGGCTCCGGTTTCGGTCATCATGCGCATCACCTCGCGGATCGGCGTGTCGCGGTCGATGGGCGCGCCCGCCGCCTCGGCCGGGACGTCGCCGGGCTCGGCCATGTCCTCGGCGGTCAGCACGCCCAGGGGGTTCATGTGGGCCACGAAATCCTCGACATAGGCATCGACCGGATTGGCGATGATCTCGCGCGCGGTGCCGACCTGGACGATGCGGCCGCCCTCCATCAGGGCGATGCGGTTGCCGATGCGAAAGGCCTCGTCCAGGTCGTGGCTGACAAAGACGATGGTGCGCTGGAAGCGCTGCTGCAATTCCAGCAATTCGTCCTGCAGCCGCGTGCGGATCAGCGGGTCGAGCGCGCTGAAGGGCTCGTCCATCAGCAGGATCGGCGCCTCGGTCGCAAAGGCGCGGGCCAGGCCCACGCGCTGCTGCATGCCGCCCGACAGGTCGCCCACCTTGCGCTCGGCCCATTCGGTCAGGCCGACGGTGGCCAGCTGGCCATCCACGCGCTTGGCGCGCTCGGCCGCGGGGACGCCGGCCAGTTCCAGCCCAAGCCCCACGTTCTCGCGCACCGTGCGCCAGGGCAGCAGGCCGAATTGCTGGAACACCATCGCGACCCGCTCGCGGCGCAGCCGGCGCAGTTCGGCGCCGCGCGCCTTGCTGACCGAGGCCATGCGGTCCCCGTCCCAGATCCGCACCTCGCCCCGGCAGACGGCATTGAGCCCGTTCACCGCGCGCAGCAGCGTGGACTTGCCCGACCCGGAAAGGCCCATCAGGACCAGGATCTCGCCCTCCCTGACGGTCAGCGAGCAGTTGTGCACGCCCAGCACCTGGCCGGTTTCGGCCTTGATCGGGCCGCGCGCCAGGCCCTGGTCCATCAGCGGCAGGGCGGCCTTGGGGTCGTCGCCGAAGACGATGTTGACGTTGTCGAACTCGACGGCATTGCGTTCAGTCATGATGTTTCCCCACGCGCAGCATCCGGTCCAGCATGATGGCGACGATCACGATGATGAAGCCGCTTTCGAATCCCAGGGCGGTGTTGACGCTGTTCAGCGCGCGGACCACCGGCACCCCCAGGCCCGAGGCGCCGACCAGCGCCGCGATGACGACCATGGACAGGGACAGCATGATGGTCTGGTTCAGCCCCGCCATGATCTGCGGCGTGGCGCTGGGCAGTTCCACCT
Source organism: Paracoccus yeei ATCC BAA-599 (assembly GCF_000622145.1). Taxonomy (GTDB): domain Bacteria; phylum Pseudomonadota; class Alphaproteobacteria; order Rhodobacterales; family Rhodobacteraceae; genus Paracoccus; species Paracoccus yeei. Next base: position 42,751 of record NZ_JHWH01000026.1, read on the forward strand.
TCCACAGCAGCTGGCGCGGGGTGGCGCCAAAGGCGATGGCGGCCTCGACCAGCGATTGCGGGGTCGAGCTGATGCCCAGATGCGTCAGCCGGATCGGCGCGGGCAGCACGAAGATCACGGTGGCGATCAGCCCGGGCACCATGCCGATGCCGAAGAACACGATGGCCGGGATCAGATAGACAAAGGTCGGCAATGTCTGCATCAGGTCCAGCACCGGCCGCATCCAGGCGTAAAGCCGGGGCCTGTGGGCGGCGGCGATGCCCAGGGGCACACCGATCGCCATGCAGACCACGCAGGCCGACAGGACCAAGGTCAGGGACTGCATCATCTCGTCCCAATAGCCCTGGTTCAGGACGAACAGGAACCCCAGCAGGATCAGCAGGCAGGTCTTCCAGCTGCGCTGCAGGGCCCAGGTCAGGGCGACCATCAGCAGGGTGAAGACCAGCGGGTGCGGGAACTCAAGCACCGTCAGGATCATCCCGATCAGCCAGTCGAGCCCCTTGGAAATGGCGTTGAAGACGAACGCGGCATGGGCGTTCAGCCAGTCGAAGATCGCCTTGGCCGTCTTGCCCACGGGGATCTTGGTATCGGTCAGTATCGCGGTGATCTGGTCCATGCGTCCTTTGCTACCGTTCTGACGGGCGGCCCGGGCCCGGTTTGCTCATGTTGGCCGAAGTCGTCGTTCTTTCGTGGTCAAATATCCCGGGGGGCACCGCGTCCGCCCCGCCAAGGGACGGACGCGGTGTGGGGGGCAGAGCCCCCCGATCCGGCGCCGGACCATCCGCGGCGGGCTGGCCGGGACAGGCACGCGCGGCTCAATCGGCCAGGGCCTTGTCCAGGGCCGCGATCGCGTCGCCGCCGTCGAAGGTCGTCACCCCCGCCAGCCAGGGCTTGGCGGCGTCGGGATTGGCCTGCAGCCATTCCCTGGCGGCCGAGGGGCCGTCCATCCCGTCGTTCAGGATCTTGCCCATGACCTCGTTTTCCATCGGCAGGGTGAACTCGAGGTTCGACAGGAACTTGCCGACATTGGGGCATTCCTGCGCATAACCCGCACGGATATTGGTATCAACCCGCGCGCCGCCGAAATCGGGGCCGAACACGTCGTCGCCGCCCGCCAGATAGGTCATCTTGAACTGGGTGTTCATCGGATGCGGCTCCCAGCCCAGGAACACCACCGGCTTGCCCGCGCCATCGGCACGCGCGACCTGGGCCAGCATGCCCTGTTCGCTGCTTTCCACGATCTCGAAGGTGCCAAGGTCGAACTTGTTGTCGGCGACCATCTCCAGCAGCAGGCGGTTGCCGTCGTTGCCGGGCTCGATGCCATAGATCTTGCCGTCCAGATCGGCCTTGTGCGCGGCGATCTTGCCGAAGTCGTCGATGCCCAGCTTGGCGCCGGCCTCATTGGTGGCCAGCGTGTATTTCGCGCCGGTCAGGTTGGTGCGCAGCACCTCGACCGTGCCGGAATCGCGATAGGGTTTCAGGTCGTTTTCCTGACTGGGCATCCAGTTGCCCAGAAACACGTCCACGTCGTTCTTGGCCATGGCGGTGTAGGTCACCGGCAGCGACAGGATCTTGGTCTCGGTGTTGTAGCCCAGGGCCTGCAGCACCGTCGAGGCCAGCGCCGTGGTCGAGGTGATGTCCGTCCAGCCCACGTCCGAGAACACGACATCGCGGCAGGCGGCGGGCTCGGCGGCCTGGGCGGCCGCGCTGCTCAACCCGATGGCAAGACCTGCGGCAACAAGGGCGGCGGTGCGGCAAGATGTCATATTGTTCTCCCAGGTTTGTTGTCGGTTGTGCCAATTAAGGCTTTCGTTGATTGACGAGTCAATCAAAAGATGGTCAGCTTCGGTTTTCCCGCAGCGGTTCATACGGAACGGTGTCCTTATATGCCCAAGCTTGGCGCAGAGCCTATCCGAAAGGCGGCCTTAATCAACGCAACGATCGCGACCGTGGGCCGCAAGGGCTCGCTTGACGTGACCGTGGCGCAGATCGCGCGCGAGGCGGGCATGTCCACGGCGCTGGCGCATCACTACTTCGGCTCGAAAGAGCGGATCTTTCTGGCCGCGATGCGCCATATCCTGACGCAGTATCGCGACACCGCCTCGGTCGCGCTGAAGGGGGCGGAGGCGCCGCGCGACCGGCTGTTCGCCGTCGTCCGCGCCAGCTTCGGGGCCGAGAACTTTGCCCGCGAGACCATCGCGGCCTGGCTGAACTTCTATGCCCTGGCCCTGGTCGAGCCCGAGGCGGGGCGCCTGCTGCGCGTCTATCACCGCCGGCTGCGGTCGAACCTGATGGTGGCGCTTCGCCCGCTGGTCGGTGCCGAGGCCGCCGGCATCGCCCGGACCCTGGGCGCGCTGATCGACGGGGTCTACCTGCGCGCCGCCCTGTCCGATGACATCGGCGCCCACGCGGCCGAAACCCTGATTCTTGATTATCTTGGGAAAGTCCTGCCATGAGCCTGATCGCCCGGCCCCAGGCCCAGCCTGCCGCCAGCCTTTACCTGAACGGTGCCCTTGTCGAGGGCCAAGGCCCGGCGCTGCCGGTCCATTACCCCTTTACCGGCGAGGTGATCGCCACCCTGCACGAGGCGAGCCCCGACCAGGTGGCCGAGGCGACCGCCGCCGCCGCCGCCGCCCAGCCCGCCTGGGCTGCCCTGCGCCCGGTCGAGCGCGGCCGGGTGCTGATCCGCGCGGCCGCGATCATCCGCGAGCGGGCCGAGGAACTGGCGGTGCTGGAAACCATGGACACCGGCAAGCCGATCCAGGAAACCCGGGTTGCCGACTGGCCCTCGGGCGCCGATGCGCTGGAGTTCTTCGGCGGGCTCGCGCCCACCGTGACCGGGCAGACGATCCCGCTGGGCGGCGATTTCGTCTATACCATCCGCGAGGCGCTGGGGGTCTGCGCCGGCATCGGCGCCTGGAACTATCCAAGCCAGATCGCCTGCTGGAAGGCGGCGCCGGCTCTGGCCATGGGCAATGCCATGGTCTTCAAGCCCAGCGAGGAAACGCCGCTGGGCGCGCTGAAGCTGGCCGAGATCCTGACCGAGGCTGGGCTGCCGCCGGGCATCTTCAACGTCGTGCAGGGGCGCGGCACGGTCGGCGCGGCGCTGGTGACGGACCCGCGCGTCGCCAAGGTGTCGCTGACCGGCTCGGTCGCGACCGGGCAAAGGGTCTATGCCGCGGCGGCCGAGGGGATGCGCCATGTCACCATGGAACTGGGCGGCAAGTCGCCGCTGATCGTCTTTGACGACGCCAGCCTCGAGGACGCGGTGGGCGCGGCGATCCTGGCGAATTTCTATTCCTCGGGCCAGGTCTGCTCGAACGGCACGCGGGTCTTTGTGCAGCAGGGCATCCTGCCCGCCTTCCTCGAGCGGCTGTCGGCCCGGCTGGAGGCGGTGAAGATCGGCGATCCGCTGGACGAGGCGACCCAGCACGGCCCCATCGTCAGCCCGGCCCAGGCCGAAAAGATCCGCGCCGCCATCGCCCGGGGCGAGGCCGAGGGCGCGCGGCTGGTCTGCGGCGGCCCGGGCGAGGGACCCTTCGTGCCGCCCACGGTCTTTGCCGACGCGACCGACGCCATGGAGATCGTGCGCGAGGAGATCTTTGGCCCCGTGATGTCGGTCCTGGCGTTTGCCGACGAGGCCGAGGCGGTCGGGCGCGCCAATGCCTCGCCCTACGGGCTGGCGGCCGGGGTGTTCACCCGGGATCTGGCGCGCGGGCATCGCGTGGCGGCGGCGCTGCAGGCCGGGACGACCTGGATCAACGCCTATAACCTGACCCCGGTCGAGGCGCCCTTCGGCGGGGTCAAGCTGTCGGGCATCGGGCGCGAGAACTCGGCCGCCGCCATCGAGCATTATTCGCAGCTGAAATCGGTCTATGTCGGCATGGGTGGCGTCGATGCGCCCTATTGAGCGGCGCCGCGCGAGCGGCATCGCCGGCGTGGGTATTTGGACAACAAGGAAGCCGGGCGGAGGATGGGCATGACGCCGGATTATGTGATCGTGGGTGCCGGTTCGGCCGGTTGCGCGCTGGCTTACCGGCTGGTGATGGCCGGCAAGCGCGTCGATATCATCGAATACGGCGGCTCGGACGTGGGGCCCTTCATCCAGATGCCGGCGGCGCTGAGCTATCCGATGAACATGCGCCGCTATGACTGGGGGTTTTCCTCGGAACCCGAGGCGCATCTGGGCGGGCGGCGGCTGGTGACGCCGCGCGGCAAGGTGCTGGGCGGGTCGTCCTCGATCAACGGCATGGTCTTCGTGCGCGGCCATGCCCGGGACTTCGATTTCTGGGCGGAAAGCGGCGCGGACGGCTGGGGCTATGCCGATGTGCTGCCCTATTTCAAGCGCATGGAGACCTCGCATGGCGCGGTCAGCGATTACCGCGGCACCGAAGGGCCGCTGCACGTCACCCGGGGGTCGCGCAAGAACCCGCTGTTCAACGCCTTCATCCGCGCCGGGCGCGAGGCGGGCTATCCCACGACCGAGGATTACAACGGGGCCCGGCAGGAGGGCTTCGGCGCCATGGAGGCGACGATCTGGGAGGGCCGCCGCTGGTCGGCCGCCAATGCCTATCTGCGCCCGGCGCAGGAAACCGGCCTGCTGCGGCTGCGGCGCGGCCTGGCGCAGCGGGTGGTGTTCGAGGACGGGCGCGCGGTCGGCGTCGAGGTCAGGAACACGCGCGGCGTCAACGTGTTCCGCGCGAAGCACGAGGTGATCCTGTCGGCCAGTTCGATCAACACGCCGAAGCTTCTGATGCTGTCGGGGATCGGGCCGGCGGACCACCTGCGCGCGCATGGCATCGAGGTCCGGGCGGACCGGCAAGGTGTCGGCGCGAACCTGCAGGACCACCTGGAAATCTACATGCAGTATACGGCGACCAAGCCGATCACGCTGTACAAGCACTGGAACCTGTGGGGCAAGGGGTCGATCGGAGCGCAGTGGATGGCGACGGGGACGGGGCTTGGCGCCTCGAACCAGTTCGAAAGCTGCGGCTTCATCCGGTCGCGCGCGGGGGTGGAATATCCCGACATCCAGTATCATTTCCTGCCGCTGGCGGTGCGCTACGACGGCAAGGCCGCGGCCGAGGGGCATGGCTTCCAGGTCCATGTCGGGCCGATGCGGTCGAAGTCGCGCGGGACGGTGCGGCTGCGGTCGACCGACCCGCGCGAGGCGCCCGAGATCCGCTTCAACTACATGTCCCATCCCGACGACTGGACCGAGTTCCGCGCCTGCGTGCGGCTGACGCGCGAGATCTTTCAGCAGCCCGCCTTCGCCGACTACAAGGGCCACGAGATCCAGCCGGGCGACGCGGTGCAAAGCGACGACCAGATCGACGCCTTCATCCGCGAGCATGCCGAATCGGCGTTCCATCCCTGCGGCACCTGCCGGATCGGGCGGGCCGACGACCCGATGGCCGTGGTGGACCCGGACCTGCGGGTGATCGGAGTCGAGGGGCTGCGCATTGCCGACAGCTCGATCTTTCCGCGCATCACCAACGGCAACCTGAACGCCCCCTCGATCATGACGGGCGAGAAGGCGGCCGATCATGTGCTGGGGCAAGGCCTGCTGCCGGCGCTGAACCTGGGCCCGGAACTGAGCCCGGCCTGGGCCGAAAGCCAGCGCTAGCCGTCGCGCTTTTTCATCAGCTCGGCCAGGTCGGCGAAGGGCTTGCGGGTCTCTTCCTCGGGGGTGGCGGGGGTGGGGTCGAGGCTGGCGCCCTCGGCCCTGGGATAAAGCGGCAGGGCCAGGGTCAGGGCCTCGACCATCATCGCCTCGATGTCGATGAAGGCGCCCAAGGGCTCCAGCTCGTCATCGCCCATCTCGACCTCGTCGCCCTGCGGGGCTGCGGCGTGGGGCGAGAAGACGCGGTGGACCTCTTCGATCAGCGCGGTCGAAACCGGGGCCAGGCTGACCACGCAGGGCTGGACCACCTTGGCCGAAAGCTGGGCCGTCACCTCCCATGCGTCGCTGGGCGCGGGGCGGATTTCGCCGGCAAACCGCAGCGCGGACAGGGCCGACAGCCCCAGTTCGTCCGCGATGGCCGCGCGGGCCTGCGCGTCGGGCGCCAGCGCGAAGGCCGTGGGCTGGCGGGGGTTGAGCTGCGCGACCCGGTAACGGGACTGCGCGCGCGGCTGGGGATGGGGCGTGGTCATGGCGGCTTGCCTTTCCGGGGATTTTCCCCGCTATTGGGACATTCTTGAGCGCGGGGCACGAGTTTGCTAAGTCGGTCCCGCGACGTCAACAGCCGCGCAGGGGACAGGTGCACGATGAAGATTTCCCGCCGTCAGATCATGGCTTTCACGCTGGTTCTGCCCGCGGCCCTGGCCGGCTGCCAGGCCACCTATCGCAACCATGGCTATGTTCCGCCCGACGACCAGCTGGCCCAGGTGGTCGTGGGCCAGACCAAGCAGGCGGATCTGGAGGGGCTGATCGGGCGTCCTTCGGCGCAGGGTCTGCTGACCGGATCGGCCTGGTATTACGTCGGCTCGCGCTGGCAGTTCTATGGCCTCCGCGAACCGCGCGAGATCGACAGGCAGGTCGTGGCGATCAGCTTCGATCCCTCGGGCACCGTGACCAATGTCGAGCGGTTCGGGCTTGAGCGGGGCCGCGTCGTCGTTCTGTCGCGCCGCGTGACGGACACCGGCGTCGCCAGCCTGGGCCTGGCGCGCCAGCTTATGGGCAACGTGGGCCGGGTCGACGCCGCCGATATCCTGGCCGACTGAGCCGGCACGCCGCGCCGATCAGTCTGGCACGAAGCGCAGCGCCACGCCGTTGATGCAGTAGCGCAGCCCGGTCGGCGGCGGGCCGTCGGGGAAGACATGGCCCAGGTGGGCGTCGCAGCGGTGGCAGCGCACCTCGGTGCGGATCATGCCGTGGCTGGTGTCGCGGTGTTCGTCGATGGCGCCGCCGGGCTTGGAAAAGCTGGGCCAACCGCAATGGCTTTCGAACTTGGCATCGCCGTCGAACAGGCGCGCGCCGCAACAGACGCATTCGTAATGTCCAGGCACCGCCGGAAAGCCCGGATGGGAAAACGGCCGCTCGGTCCCGGCCTGGCGGGTCACGCGATAGGTCTCGGGGTCCAGCTCGGCCCGCCACTCGGCATCGGATTTCGTCACTCGATCGGTCATCTTTGGCCTTCATTCCCGTTGCGCTGCTGTTACAAGATAGGTGCAGGGAGGACTGGAACAAGACGGCAGCCCCTGCGCCGCCGTCTTCCCGAGGAATGGGCAGGGGTGCCATGATGGCATTGCGCAAGGGTCGCTACGAAGCCGCAACCGCCACCTCGGCCGACGAGATCGCCGAGGCGCAGCGCCTGCGGTGGCTGTGTTTCGTGGGTCGGGGCCGGGACGGGCCGCCCGACGCGCGCGACGCCGACGATTACGACGGCCGCTGCACGCATGTGCTGATTCGCGACATGGCCTCGGGGCGGCTGGTCGCCTGCTTTCGCATGCTGACCCTGTCCGGCGGGGCCGAGATCGGCGACAGCTATTCGGCGCGCTACTACAACCTGTCGCGGCTGCACGATTTCACTGGTCGCATGGTCGAGATCGGGCGCTTCTGCATCCATCCCGAATGGCACGACCCCGACATCCTGCGGCTGGCCTGGGGGGCGCTGGCGCAGCATGTGGACCGGCAGGGGGTCGAGATGCTGTTCGGCTGCTCCAGCTTCATGGGCACCGACACCCATGGCTACGAGGACGCCTTCGCCATGCTGCGCGAACGCCACCTGGCGCCCAAGCGCTGGCTGCCGCGCGTCAAGGCGCCCAAGGTGTTCCGCTTTGCCCGCGCGCTGAAACTGCGCAAGCCCGATCCCCGCGCCGCCATGGCCGAGATGCCGCCCCTGTTGCGGTCCTATCTGGCGATGGGCGGCTGGGTCAGCGACCATGCGGTGGTCGACAGCCAGATGGATACGCTGCATGTCTTCACCGGGCTCGAGATCAGCGCCATTCCCCCCGGACGGGCAAGACTGTTGCGCGCCGCCGGGGCATAGGCCGGCTTTGCATCCCGCTGCGGAACCGCCTATGTGCGGCGGCATGAGCGAGAGATTCCAGTTCCACGTCCAGGCCACCGACGGCCGCGCCCGCACCGGCGTGATCCAGACCCCTCGGGGCGAGATCCGCACCCCCGCCTTCATGCCCGTGGGCACCGCCGCCACGGTCAAGGCCATGCTGCCGGAATCGGTGCGCGCCACCGGGGCCGACATCCTTTTGGGCAACACCTATCACCTGATGCTGCGCCCCGGGGCCGAACGCATCGCGCGCCTGGGCGGCCTGCACCGCTTCATGAACTGGGATCGGCCGATCCTGACCGATTCGGGCGGGTTCCAGGTCATGTCGCTGTCCAGCCTGCGCAAGCTGACCGAAGAGGGCGTGACCTTTTCCAGCCATGTGGACGGGTCGCGCCATCACCTTTCGCCCGAAACCAGCATGGAAATCCAGCGCCTGCTGGGCAGCGACATCGTCATGGCCTTCGACGAATGTCCGGCCCTGCCCGCGACCGACGAGGCGGTGGCCAAGTCCATGCGCATGTCGATGCGCTGGGCCCAGCGGTCGCGCGACGCCTTCGGCGACCGGCCGGGGCACGCGCTGTTCGGCATCATGCAGGGCGGCGTCACCCGCGAGCTGCGCCAGGAAAGCGCCGAGGCGCTGAAATCCATCGGCTTCGACGGCTACGCCATCGGCGGGCTGGCGGTCGGCGAGGGGCAAGAGGCGATGTTCGGCGTGCTCGACTATGCGCCCGGTTTCCTGCCCGAAGACAAGCCGCGCTACCTGATGGGCGTGGGCAAGCCCGACGACATCGTCGGCGCCGTGCTGCGCGGCGTCGACATGATGGATTGCGTGCTGCCCTCGCGTTCCGGGCGCACGGGGCAGGCCTGGACCCGGCGCGGACAGGTCAACATCAAGAACGCGCGCCATGCCGACGATCCGCGGCCGCTGGACGAACATTGCAGCTGCCCGGCCTGTACCGGCTATTCCCGCGCCTATCTGCACCATGTCTTCCGCTCGGGCGAGATGATCTCGGGCATGCTGCTGACCTGGCACAACCTGCATTACTTCCAGGAGCTGATGGCGGGCCTGCGCGGGGCCATTGCGGCGGGCGAACTGGCGGGCTTCGTCGCCGGCTTCGAGGCAATGCGAGCACAGGGCGACATAGAACCGCTGTGACGCTGGGTACAGCGCCTTGATTTTTCGCGTCCTCTGTCTCATGGCCGAAGGACGAGATTCGGCGGATGCCCCGCCCGTGCCCGAAAGAACCAGATGCCCACTGCCAGCCAACCGCGTCCCGAAGACATCCAGACCATCACGACCACGGCCGAACTGGCCGCATTCTGCGACCTGGCCAAGGCGCAACCCTATGTCACGCTCGACACCGAATTCCTGCGCGAACGGACCTATTATTCCAAGCTGTGCCTGATCCAGGCCGCGCTACCCCCCGCATCCGGCGCCAAGGCCGAAGGCGGGCGCGCCGTGCTGATCGACCCGATCGTCGGCACCGACCTGTCGCTGGAACCGCTCTACGACCTTTTCCGCCACAAGGCCACGGTCAAGGTGTTCCACGCCGCCCGCCAGGATCTTGAGATCTTCTATCACGACGCGGGCGTCCTGCCCGATCCGCTGTTCGACACCCAGATCGCCGCCATGGTCTGCGGCTTCGGCGAACAGGTCGGATACGAGACGCTGGTGAAAAAGATCGCGCGCCAGCCGCTCGACAAGTCCTCGCGCTTCACCGACTGGTCGCACCGGCCGCTGTCGGACGCGCAGGCGGCCTATGCGCTGGCCGACGTGACGCATCTGCGCGCCATCTACGAATTCCTGGAAGGCCAGTTGCAAAAGACCGGCCGCGCCCCCTGGCTTCAGGAAGAGGTCGCGGTCCTGCTGAACCCCGAAACCTACATCACCCGCCCCGAAGAGGCGTGGGAACGGGTGCGCACCCGCTCGGGGTCGCCGCGGTTCCTGGCGGTGGTGCGCGAACTGGCGCGGTTCCGCGAAACCTATGCGCAGGAACGCGACATTCCCCGTTCGCGCGTGTTCAAGGACGACGCGCTGGTGGAGCTCGCCTCGACCAAGCCCCTGACCGAGGCTGACCTGGCCAAGTCGCGCCTGCTGCTGCGCGACGCGCGCCGGGGCGACATCGCGAACGGCATCCTCGCCGCCGTCAAGGCCGGGCTCGAGGCCAAGGACCTGCCCCGTCCCGCGCCCGAGGAACCTGGCCGGCCCGGCAATGCCGCGCTGGCCGACCTGCTGCGCGTGCTGCTGAAGGCCAAGTCCGACGAGACGGGCGTCGCGCCGCGCCTGATCGCCTCGGCGGCCGAACTGGACGCCATCGCATCGGGCGCGCGCGACCTGCCGGCTCTGACCGGCTGGCGGGCCGAGGTCTTTGGCCACGACGCGCTGCGGCTGGCCTCGGGGGAAATCGCGCTGTCGGCCGTGGGCGGCGCGGTACGGGTGGTGCCGGTCGGGGGCTGAGCGCCCCGCTAGTCGTCCCGTGCGTCGCGCAGCACCGGCGTCACCAGCAGCCGGATCAGCACCAGCACCACCATCGCCATGCCGGTGGCCATGATGCCCAGCAGCAGGTCGCCCGTGCCGCAGCACAGCCCGATGGCGCCGCACAGCCACATCGAGGCGCCCGTGGTGATGCCGCGCACGCTGCCCTTGTTGATGACGATGGACCCCGCGGCCAGAAAGGCCACGCCCGCGGTCACCGCCTCGATCAGGCGCAGGGGGTCGGTGCGCTGCTGGTCCTCGTTGACATGGCTGAAGTCGACCAGCTCCATGGCGACCAGCGTGAACACGGCCGCCGCCAGCGAAATCAGCATATGCGTGCGCAGCCCGGCGGCCCGGGCCTTGATCTCGCGTTCCCAGCCGATGATGCCGCCCAGCAGCACCGCCATGCTCAGCCGCAGGGCGACGATGGGCAGGGGCAGGGTGATGGGGCGGGAAAACTCCTCGGCCAGGGCTTGCAGCATCGTATCACTTTCGTGACGCTTTTTCGTCAATGCCCGAACGCCCCTCGCGGCGGTCCAGTTCACTCTCGACATCGGCCAGCGTCACGCCGCGCGCGGCCAGCATCACCAGCAGGTGGTACAGCACGTCCGCCGCCTCGGCGACCAGCTTGTCGCGGTCCCCCCTGACGGCCTCGATGATGGCCTCGACGGCCTCCTCGCCGAATTTCTCGGCGCATTTCTCGGGGCCCTTCGACAAGAGCTTGGCGGTCCAGCTGGTGTCGGGGTCGGCATCCCTGCGCGTGACGATGGTTTCGGCCAGACGGTGAATGCTCATGTCAGCCTCATCGGGATGCCCGCGGCGGCCATGTGCTCCTTGGCCTCGCGCACGGTGAAGGTGCCGAAGTGAAAGATGGATGCCGCCAGCACGGCGCTGGCATGGCCCAGTGTCACGCCCTCGGCCAGGTGGTCCAGAGTCCCGACCCCACCCGAGGCGATGACCGGCACATTGACCGCATCGGCCACGGCGCGGGTCAGGGGAATGTTGAAGCCGGCCTTGGTGCCGTCGCGGTCCATGCTGGTCAGCAGGATCTCGCCCGCGCCCTTGGCCGCAACGGTGCGGGCGAATTCCACGGCGTCGATGCCGGTGGGCTTGCGGCCGCCATGGGTAAAGATCTCCCATTTGCCGGGGGCAACGGTCTTGGCGTCGATGGCGCAGACGATACACTGGCTGCCGAAACGGTCGGCGGCCTCGGCGATGACGTCCGGATTCGCCACGGCGGCCGAGTTGAAGCTGACCTTGTCGGCGCCGGCCAGCAGCAGGGCGCGCACGTCCTGGTGGCTGCGCACGCCCCCGCCCACCGTCAGCGGCACGAAACAGGCCTCGGCCGTGCGCGTGACCAGGTCGAACATGGTGCCGCGGTTCTCATGCGTGGCGTGGATGTCCAGAAAGCAGATCTCGTCCGCGCCGGCCGCGTCATAGGCGCGCGCCGCCTCGACCGGATCGCCCGCGTCGCGCAGGTCCACGAAATTCACGCCCTTGACCACGCGGCCGTCGGCCACGTCTAGGCAGGGGATCACCCGGATCTTCAGCATGCCGTCACCCCTTCAGCGCGCGCAGCGCCTCGGACAGATTGATCGCCCCATCATAAAGCGCCCGGCCCGAGATCGCACCCGCAATCGCCCGCGTCTCGCGCAGGGCCAGCAGGTCCTGCATCGAACTGACCCCGCCCGAGGCGATGACCGGGATCGTCACCGCCCGGGCCAGCGCCTCGGTCGCGGCGATGTTGGGGCCTTGCATGGCGCCGTCGCGGTCGATGTCGGTGTAGATGATCGCGGCGACGCCCGCGTCCTCGAACTGGCGCGCCAGGTCGACGGCCATCACGTCCGTCTCCTCGGCCCAGCCGCGCGTCGCGACGCGGCCCCCGCGCGCGTCGATGCCGACCGCGATCTTGCCGGGAAAGGCCAGCGCCGCCTCGCGCACCAGCGACGGGTTCTCGACCGCGACCGTGCCCAGGATCACCCGCGACAGCCCGCGCTCCAGCCAGCCCTCGATGGTCGCCATGTCGCGGATGCCGCCGCCCAGCTGGGCGGGCACGGTGACGGCGGCCAGGATCGCCCCGACCGCCTCGGCATTGACCGGATGGCCGGCGAATGCGCCGTTCAGGTCGACCAGATGCAGCCATTCCGCGCCCGCGTCCTGGAACGCCCGCGCCTGCGCTGCGGGGTCGTCGCCAAAGACGGTCGCCGCCTCCATGTCGCCGCGCAGCAGCCGCACGCAGTTGCCGTCCTTGAGGTCGATGGCGGGGTACAGGATCATCGTCTTACTCCTCGTGTCTGCGGCCCCTTTGCCACAGCCCGGCCCGATCCGAAAGGGGCGGGGCCCTCACGCCACGTCAGGCTTGATCGCGGCCCCGTGCGCCCGCCATCCTCGGCGGCAGGGAAGCGGAGGAATCACATGAAATCACTGGCAATGGCCGCCCTGCTGGCGCTGGCCGCCGGCGCCGCGGGCGCGCAGGGATCTCGGGCATCTTCCAGACCCAGGCCAATGACGAAGGCAATTTCGGCACCGTCCAGTTCTATGATTGCGGCGGCCGCTACTGCGGCAAGCTGCTGAAAAGCTACGACAGGGCAGGCAAGGAGATCGCCTCGCCCCACGCCGGCAAGAACATCGTCGCGAACATGACCGACGACGGCGGCGGCAGCTTTTCGGGCGGCACGATCTGGGACCCGGGCGCGAACAAGACCTACAAGTCCAAGATGACGCTCGAGGGCAAGGTGCTCAAGGTCTCGGGCTGCATCTCGGTGTTTTGCCGCACCCAGACCTGGAAGCGGCTCAAGTAGCATTCACCGTTTTCCAAATACCCTCCGGGGGTCCGGGGGCGGAAAGCCCCCGGCGCCAGGGCAAGACTCAGGGGCGCCAGCGCAGGAAATTGCCGATGATGCGCAGGCCGACGGCCTGCGACTTCTCGGGGTGGAACTGGCAGCCCACGATATTGCCCCGGCCGACCACCGCCGTCACCGGCCCGCCGTAATCGGCGGTCGCCAGCAGGTCGGCGGGATCCGTCACCCGGAACTGCCAGCTGTGGACGAAATAGGCGTGATCGCCCGTTGCCACGCCCTCCAGCACCGGGTGGGGGCGCAGAATGGCCAGGTCGTTCCAGCCCATGTGCGGCACCTTCAGCCCCGGCGCGTCGATCGCCTCGATCTCGCCGCCGATCCAGCCCAGGCCCGGAGTGTCGCGGTATTCGTGCCCGACCTCGGCCAGCATCTGCATGCCGACGCAGATCCCCATGAAGGGCACGGCGCGGGCCGCGACCGCCGCCTGCAGCGCCTCGACCATGCCCGGCACGGCGTCCAGCGCCGCGCGGCAGGCCGGAAAGGCGCCGTCGCCGGGCAGCACCACCCGGTCGGCCCGGGCCACGACATCGGGGTCCGAGGTCACCACCACCTCGGCCCCGGTCTCGCGCCCCATCAGGGCAAAGGCCTTCTCCGCCGAATGCAGGTTGCCGCTGTCGTAATCGACCAGCGCCACCCGCATCACAGCGCCCCCTTGGTCGAGGGCAGCACGCCCGCCATGCGCGGGTCGGGCTCGACCGCCTCGCGCAGCGCGCGGGCCACGGCCTTGAAGGCGGCTTCGGCGATGTGATGGGCGTTCAGCCCGTGGATGCGGTCCACATGCAGCGTGATCCCGCCATGCGTGGACAGCGCCTGAAAGAACTCGCGCACCAGTTCGGTGTCGAAGCTGCCGATCTTTTCGCGCGGGAACTCCACGTTCCAGACCAGATAGGGCCGCCCCGACAGGTCGAGCGCCGCCGCGACCTGCGCATCGTCCATCGCCAGGTGAAAGCGGCCATAGCGGCGGATGCCGGTCTTGTCGCCCAGGGCGCGCACCAGCGCCTGGCCCAGCGCGATGCCGGTGTCCTCGACCGTGTGGTGGTCGTCGATGTGCAGGTCGCCCTTGGCCCGCACCGTCAGGTCGATCAGCGAATGGCGCGACAGCTGGTCCAGCATGTGGTCGAAGAAGCCGACGCCGGTCTGGTTGTCGTACCGCCCGGTCCCGTCAAGGTTCACCGTGACCTCGATCCGGGTCTCGGCCGTCTCGCGGGTGATGGATGCGCTGCGCATGTCGCGTCTCTCCGTGGTTCTGGCCCTGGTTCTGGCTCGGGCGCCTTATACGCGGGGCGGGGCGGGGTGAAAAGCCGCGGCAGGGGCCCGCTGCAGGCAGGCCATTGCGGCTGCCATGCCAGCACGTCCTTGTCATATGGCCGCTGCGATGCCAGAAAAGTTCATGACCTGGACGACGACCGAAAGGAACCCTGGCCGATGAACGCCGACCTGACCGCCAGCGAGAAACGGCTGATCGCCGCGCTTGACCGCATCGACCAGTTCATTGACCGGGCGGGCGCGGCCCGTCAGGCTCCCCCCGATGCCGCCGCCGACGCCGCTGCGGCCGAGGCCGAGGAGGAGGCCCAGCGCCTGGCCACGGAACTGGCCGCGCTGCGCGACAGCCACGCCGCCGCCCTGGCCGAGCTCGAGGCGCGGCTGGCCGCGTCCGAGGACGCGCTGTCCCACGCCAACGACCGCCTTGCCGCCGCCGGCGAGGAGGCCGCGCGCCTCGCCATGGCCAACGAGGCCCTGGCCGAGGCGAACCGCAGGCTGATCGGCCCCCCGGGCCCCGAGCCCGACGAGATCCGCCGCGCGCTCGAGGCCGAGGTGGACGCCCTGCGCCAGGCGCGCGCCGCCGAGATCGGCCAGATCGGGGATATCGTGGACACCCTGGACCGGATGATCGGCGACCAGGGCGGGGCGGATGACCAGCCCGGCGCCGAGGCCGATCCGCTTGGCCCCGCCGATACGGGCCCCGCTGTGATCGAAACGCCGGTGACCATGTCGCCCGCCTCGACCGCGCAGGTCGGGCAGGGCGGCGACGCGCAGATGGCGGACGAAACGGATCAGGAAAGGGGCTGAACCATGGCCGAAGTCGATTTCTCGATCGGGCACAAATCCTATACGCTCAGCTGCCAGGAGGGCGAGGAGCGGCTGCTCAAGCGCGCCGCCTCGCTGCTGGACGCCGAGGCGCGGGTGATCCTGGAACAGACCGGGCGGATGCCCGAACAGCGGCTGCTGCTGCTGGCGGGGCTGATGCTGGCCGACCGCACCTCGGCGCTTGAGGATCGGCTGGCCTCGACCGAACGGGAACTGGCCCGCGTCAAGGCCAATCCGCCGCGCGTCGAGGTGCCGGTGCTGCCGCCGTCCCTGTCCGAGGCGCTGGCCGAGCTTGCCGCCCGCGCCGAAGCCCTGGCCCAGAAGGCCGAGGACAAGCTGGCCGGCTAGGCCAGCCGCCGTCCCCCTGGCGCGAGACGCCGGCTGTCCCGGCCGCGCCCCGGCCTGGTGCCCCGGGGCGCCAGGCATTTTTCCTTACCCGTATGCGTGCGGGCCGGTCCGCAGGCCTGCCGCTCCTACCCGGCCGGGCGCGGCGGCCTTCCCCGAAAAACACGCCTGAAAGCCGCGATTCGAGCCTTTCCTGGGCCGGGAAATGGCGCGCTTTTCTTGAAATTTTCCTATCAACTATTTGAAATTTAGCAATAATAAAAACGATGGTTGAAAGCGTCTTTTTTCTTGAAATTAACGACAAAGACTGTCGTTATTACGGACATGAAGACAGCCGCACAGGCCGTTACAGGGGAAGGCATCATGATCCGCACCATCCGCGTCACCGACAGCCAGCTGGCCCATGGCCGCGTCGTTCGCCGTCATCTGGATGGCCGCATGACGGTCGTCGACGGGACCAAGCGCATGACCGGCTATCCGCTTCGCCCCAGCCTTCTGGACCGCTGCCTTGGCATGGGCGCCCGGCTGCTGGCCGTGGCCGTGACCGTCGGCGGGCTTGGCCTGGCGGCCGGGCAGGCGCAGGCCGACAACAGCCTGCTGAACGTCAGCTACGACCCGACCCGCGAACTTTACCGCGACGTGAACGAAGCCTTCACCAAGGCGTGGGAGGCCCAGGGCCACAAGGCCCCGGTGGTCGAAACCTCGCACGGCGGCTCGGGCGCGCAGGCCCGCGCGGTGATCGACGGGCTCAAGGCGCAGGTGGTGACGCTGGCGCTTGCCTCGGACATCGACAAGATCGCCGAAAAGGGCCTGCTGCCCGAGGACTGGCAGGCGCGCCTGCCGCACAACTCGTCGCCCTATACCTCGACCATCGTGTTCCTGGTGCGCGAGGGCAATCCCAAGGGCATCAAGGACTGGGGCGATCTGGTCAAGGAGGGCGTCGAGGTCATCACCCCGAACCCCAAGACCTCGGGCGGGGCGCGCTGGAACTATCTGGCCGCCTGGGCCTGGGCGCAAAAGAACGGCCAGGATCCCAAGGAGTTCGTCCACACCCTGTTCCAGCACGTTCCGGTGCTTGACTCGGGCGCGCGCGGCTCGACCACGACCTTCACCCAGCGCGAGATCGGCGACGTGCTGCTGGCCTGGGAAAACGAGGCCTATCTGGCCCTGAACGAACTGGGCGAGGATCGGTTCGACATCGTGGTGCCCTCGGTCTCGATCCTGGCCGAGCCGCCGGTTGCCGTGGTGGACAAGAACATCGTCGACGACGAACAGAAGACCCTGGCCGGCGCCTATCTGAACTTCCTCTATTCGCCCGAGGGTCAGGCGCTGGCCTTCAAGCACTACTACCGCGCCTGGGACACCAGCGCCGCCAACCCCGAGGACGTGGCCCGGTTCCCGAAACTGGACCTGGTGACCATCGCCGACTTCGGCGGCTGGAAGAAGGCCCAGCCCGAGCACTTCGGCGACGGCGGCACCTTCGACCAGATCTATACGGGGATGTGATCCATGGGTCTTGCGCTGCAAACGCAAAGGTCCCCCATGCCAGGCTTCGGGCTTGGCATGGGCATCACCCTGACCATGCTGTCGCTGATCGTCATCCTGCCGGTCGGCGCATTGCTGGCCAAGGGGGTCAGCTATGGCCCTGCGGGGGTCTGGGACACGGTGAACACGCCGCGCGTCTGGGCGGCGCTCTACCTGTCCTTCCGGCTGGCCTTCCTGGCCGCGCTGTTCAACCTGGTCTTCGGCACGCTGCTGGCCTGGGTGCTGGCGCGCTATGAATTCCCCGGCCGGCGGCTGGTCGATGCCATCGTGGACCTGCCCTTCGCCCTGCCGACGGCGGTGGCGGGGATCGCGCTGACCGCGCTTTACGCCCCGAACGGCGTGCTGGGCGGCATCGCGAAATCGCTGGGCTTCAAGATCGCCTATACCGAATGGGGCATCCTGATCGCGCTGATCTTCGTCGGCCTGCCCTTTGTCACCCGCACCGTCCAGCCCGTCATCGCCGAGATCGAGACCGAGGTCGAGGAGGCCAGCGCCACGCTGGGCGCGGGCCGCTTCTATACCCTGCGCCGGGTGATCCTGCCCGCGCTCGCGCCCGCCGCGCTGACCGGCTTTGCGCTGTCGCTCGCGCGCGCGGTCGGCGAATACGGCTCGGTCATCTTCATCGCCGGCAACCTGCCCATGAAGACCGAGATCGCGCCCCTGCTGATCGTCATCAAGCTCGAGGAATTCGACTATGACGGCGCGGCGGCCATCGGCATCGCCATGCTGCTGATCGCCTTCTCGATGCTGCTCGTCATCAACCTGATCCAGATCTGGAGCCGCAGGAGAATCGGCCATGTTTGACAGCACCCTGCAGGAACCCCTGCTGAGCCCGGCCGAACGCCCCGCAAAGGCCTGGCGCCCGGTGACCGACGAAAGCCCGGCCGTGCGCCGCGTCCTGATCGGCGTCGCGCTGCTGGGGCTGGCGGTGCTGGTCCTGGGCCCCCTGGCCGTGGTCTTTGCCGAGGCGCTGGCCAAGGGCGCGGGGGCGGCCATCGCCTCGCTCGCGCAGCCCGACGCGCGCTCGGCCATCCAGCTGACGCTGCTGGTGGCTGCGATCGCGGTGCCGGTCAACGCCGTCTTCGGCATCGCGGCGGCCTGGACCATCACCAAGTTCGACTTTCGCGGCAAGGCGTTCCTCATCACCCTGATCGACCTGCCGTTCTCGGTCTCGCCGGTGGTGGCGGGGCTGGCGCTGGTGCTCTTGTTCGGCACCAACAGCCTGGTCGGCGGCTGGCTGGTCGCGCAGGGCTTTCCGATCATCTTCGCGCTTCCGGGGATCGTGCTCGCCTCGATCTTCGTGACCTTCCCCTTCGTCGCCCGCGAACTGATCCCGGTGATGATCGAGCAGGGCCGGTCCGAGGAAGAGGCCGCGCTGACGCTGGGCGCCTCGGGCTGGCGAGTGTTCCGCACGGTGACGCTGCCCAACATCAAATGGGCGCTGCTTTACGGCGTCCTGCTGTGCAACGCCCGCGCCATGGGCGAATTCGGCGCCGTCGCAGTCGTTTCGGGCAAGATCCGCGGCCAGACCGCCACCATGCCGATCACCATCGAGATGATGTACAACGAATACCTTTCTGTCGCGGCCTTCAGCCTGGCGGCGGTGCTGGCGGCTCTGGCGCTGCTGACGCTTGCGCTGAAATCCATGCTGGAATGGCGCCACGCCGACCAGCTTGCCGCAACCCGCCGTCACTGAGTTCCGAGGTTCCCATGCATATCGAGATCGACGAAATCGCCAAGTCCTTCGGCCAGACCACGGCGCTGCACCCGGTCAGCCTGGCCATCCCCTCGGGGGCGCTGGTGGCGCTGCTGGGGCCCTCGGGCTCGGGCAAGACGACGCTGCTGCGCATCCTGGGCGGGCTGGAATTCCCGACCTCGGGCCGGGTGCTGTTCGACGGCCAGGACGCCACCGGGCTGACCGTGCAGGACCGCCGCGCCGGCTTCGTGTTCCAAAGCTATGCGCTGTTCAAGCACATGACGGTGTTCGAAAACATCGCCTATGGCCTGCGCGCGCGCCCCCGCGCCACCCGCCCGCCCGAGGCCGAGATCCAGCGCCGCGTCCTGAAGCTTCTGGATCTGATCCAGCTGCCCCAGATCGCCACGCGCTTTCCCAGCCAGCTTTCGGGCGGCCAGCGCCAGCGCGTCGCCCTGGCCCGCGCCTTGGCGATCGAGCCGCGCATGCTGCTGCTGGACGAACCCTTCGGCGCGCTCGACGCCCGGGTCCGCAAGGAACTGCGCCAGGGCCTGCGTGAGATCCACGACACCACCGGCCTGACCACGGTTTTCGTGACCCACGACCAGGACGAGGCGATGGAACTGGCCGACCTGGTGGTGGTGATGTCCATGGGCCGGATCGAGCAGGTCGGCCGCCCGCAGGACATCCGGGCCCGGCCCGCGACGCCCTTCGTGCGCGAATTCATCGAGGCTTGAGGGACCGGGTCTGCGCGCCTTGGCCTTGACCCCGCGCCCCGCCCCGGTCCAGGCTGGCGGGTGCGCGCGGCGGCTGCGGGGACGGCATGGAGGCTTACGGGCATCTGAAGGTTCTGATCAGCCTGATCCTGGGGCTGTCCATCACCCGTGTGCTTTCAGGCCTGTCCCGGCGCATCCAATCCCCTGACCGAACCGAAGCCATGTATGCCCAGATCGTCTGGGCTTTGGTCCTGCTGCTTGGCGCGGTGCATTTCTGGTGGTGGGAGTTCAACCTGCGCCTGATCGCCAACTGGCATTTCGGCATCTATGTCTTTGTCCTGGCCTATACGGCGCTGTTCTTCCTGATGGCGACGCTGATCTATCCCGACAACATTTCGGACCATGTGGAAACCGAACGGTTCTTTCTGCGCCGACGTCGCCTGTTCTTTGGGCTTTTCGCGCTGTCCTTCGTCTTTGACATGGGCGACACCTGGATGAAGGGGGCCGATCACTGGGCCTCGCTTGGGCGCGAATACCCGTGGCGGATGGTGCTGGGCATCGCCATCGGTCTGACGGCCATGCGTAGCACGCGCGCCCGGACGCTGATGTGGCTGGGCCTGGGCTGGCTGGCCTATGACCTGTTCTGGATCCTGCGGCGCTATGACGTGCTGAATTGACGGCAGGGGTTTTCGCTGCGGCGCGGCATGTCTAGATCGGGCCTGTCTGATGCAACAGGAGAACGCATGGAACGCCTGATCGAACGCAGCCTTTTCGCCAGCCGCTGGATGATGGCGCCGATGTATATCGGCCTTGCGCTGTCGCTCTTGATCCTCTTGTGGGTCTTCGGGCTGGAGCTGTGGCACCTGATCCAGATCCTGCCGGTGATGACCGTCAACGACGCGGTGCTGGGGGTGCTGGCGCTGATCGACCTGAGCCTGGCCGCCAACCTTCTGCTGATCGTGATCTTTTCGGGATACGAGAATTTCGTCAGCCGCATGGACCTGCACGACCACGAGGACCGGCCGAACTGGCAGGGCGAGGTCGACTTCTCGGGGCTGAAGCTCAAGCTCGTGGCCTCGATCGTCGCGATTTCCGGCATCCACCTGCTGAAGGTGTTCATGGATGTCGGCAAATATGCCCCCGAGCACATCCGCTGGATGGTGGTGATCCACCTGGTCTTCGTCGTCTCGGGCGTGCTGCTGGCGGCGATGGACTGGATCTCGAACCACGGCAAGAGCCTGAAGAAGAAGCCCGCCCAGGGCTGAGGGGGCGGCCCCGGCGGCCCCGTCGCATGGGTATTTGAAAAACGGTGAAGGGCAGGGCGCGGCGCATCGCGGCGGCGTGCCGGCTTTTTTGCCGGACGGGGGGCCCGCGCACCCTTGCGACTTTGCCCGCCATGGCTATAACCCCGGTCGATTTACCCGCCGCCAGCCCGAGGACGCCGCCATGCCGAAAAGAACCGATATCAAATCCATCCTGATCATCGGTGCCGGGCCCATCGTCATCGGCCAGGCCTGCGAATTCGACTATTCCGGCGCCCAGGCCTGCAAGGCGCTGCGCGAGGAAGGCTACCGGGTCATCCTGGTGAACTCGAACCCGGCGACGATCATGACCGATCCGGAGATGGCCGACGCCACCTACATCGAGCCGATCACCCCCGAGGTGGTCGAGAAGATCATCGCCAAGGAGCGTCCCGACGCGCTGCTGCCCACGATGGGCGGGCAGACCGGCCTGAACACCGCCTTGGCGCTGGCCGATGCGGGCGTCCTGAACCGCTACGGGGTCGAGCTGATCGGGGCGCAGCGCGCCGCCATCGAGATGGCCGAGGACCGCAAGCTGTTCCGCGAGGCGATGGACCGGATCGGGCTGGAAAACCCGCGCGCGACCATCGTGGCGGCGCCGAAGCTGGCGAGCGGCAAGTATGACATCAATGCCGGCATTGCGCAGGCGCTGGCGGACCTTGAGGAAATCGGCCTGCCCGCGATCATTCGCCCCGCCTTCACCCTGGGCGGGACGGGCGGCGGCGTCGCCTATAACCGCGACGACTACGAACGTATCGTGCGCTCGGGGCTGGAGGCCTCGCCGGTGGCGCAGGTGCTGGTGGACGAGAGCCTGCTGGGCTGGAAGGAATACGAGATGGAGGTGGTGCGCGACCGCGCCGACAACGCCATCATCGTCTGCTCGATCGAGAACGTCGATCCGATGGGCGTCCATACCGGGGATTCCATCACCGTCGCCCCGGCCCTGACCCTGACCGACCGCGAATACCAGCGCATGCGGAACGGCTCCATTGCCGTGCTGCGCGAGATCGGCGTCGAAACCGGCGGTTCGAACGTGCAATGGGCGATCAACCCCAAGGACGGCCGCATGGTCGTGATCGAGATGAACCCGCGCGTGTCGCGGTCCTCGGCGCTGGCGTCCAAGGCGACCGGCTTTCCGATTGCGAAGATCGCGGCGAAGCTCGCGGTGGGCTATACGCTGGACGAGCTGGACAACGACATCACCCGCGTCACGCCGGCCAGCTTCGAGCCTTCGATCGACTATGTGGTGACCAAGATCCCGCGCTTCGCCTTCGAGAAGTTCCCCGGCTCCAAGCCCGAACTGACCACGGCGATGAAGTCGGTGGGCGAGGTCATGGCCATCGGCCGCAGCTTCCATGAATCGCTGCAAAAGGCGCTGGCCTCGATGGAGAACGGGCTGACCGGGCTTGACGACATCGAGATCCCCGGCGCCCCGGACAAGGCCGCCATCGTCAAGGCGATCAGCGCCCAGACCCCCGACCGCCTGCGCCTGATCGCCCAGGCCATGCGCCACGGGCTGACCGACGACGAAATCCAGCACGCGACCAGCTTCGACCCCTGGTTCCTGTCGCGCCTGCGCGAGATCGTGGACGCGGAAAACGCCGTGCGCGACGCGGGCCTGCCCGCCGATCTGGAGGGTCTGCGCCGGCTCAAGATGATGGGCTTTACCGATGCCCGCCTGGCGGCCTTGACCGGCCAGCCCGAGGCGCAGGTCCGCAAGGCCCGCCGCGCCCACGACCTGCACCCGGTCTTCAAGCGCATCGACACCTGCGCCGCCGAGTTCGAGGCCCAGACCCCCTACATGTATTCGACCTACGAAGCCCCGGCGATGGGCGACGTGGAAAACGAGGCCCGCCCCAGCGACCGCAAGAAGGTCGTCATCCTGGGCGGCGGCCCGAACCGTATCGGCCAGGGCATCGAGTTCGACTATTGCTGCTGCCACGCCTGTTTCGCGCTGACCAAGGCCGGGTATGAGACCATCATGGTCAACTGCAACCCGGAAACCGTCTCGACCGACTACGACACCAGCGACCGGCTCTATTTCGAACCGCTGACGCTGGAGCACGTCTTGGAAATCCTGCGCACCGAGCAGGAGAACGGCACCCTTCACGGCGTCATCGTCCAGTTCGGCGGCCAGACGCCCCTGAAACTGGCCAACGCGCTCGAGGAGGAGGGCATCCCGATCCTCGGCACCACCCCCGACGCCATCGACCTGGCCGAGGACCGCGAGCGCTTCCAGAAGCTCCTGAACGACCTCGGCCTCAAGCAGCCGATCAACGGCATCGCCCGCTCGGGCGAGGAAGCCATCGCCATCGCCCAGCGCATCGGCTTCCCGCTGGTCATCCGCCCGTCCTACGTCCTTGGCGGCCGCGCGATGGAGATCGTGCGCGACATGGACCAGCTCAACCGCTACATCCGCGAGGCGGTGCAGGTCTCGGGCGACAGCCCCGTGCTGCTCGACAGCTACCTCTCGGGCGCGATCGAGGTCGACGTGGACGCCCTCAGCGACGGCCAGACCGTCCATGTCGCGGGCATCATGGAGCATATCGAGGAGGCGGGCGTCCACTCGGGCGACAGCGCCTGTTCGCTGCCGCCGCACACGCTCGACCCCGCCACCATCGCCGAACTGAAACGCCAGACCGAGGCGATGGCCCGCGCGCTGAACGTCGTCGGCCTGATGAACGTGCAGTTCGCGCTCAAGGACGGCGCGATCTATGTCCTCGAGGTCAACCCCCGCGCCTCGCGCACCGTGCCCTTCGTCGCCAAGGCCACCGACAGCGCCATTGCGTCCATCGCCGCGCGCCTGATGGCGGGCGAGCCGATGGCGAACTTCCCCGCCCGCGCGCCTTACCCCGAGAACGCCGGCCCCGAGGATCCGCTGCCCTTCGCCGACCCGCTGACGCTGGCCGATCCGCTGACCCCCTGGTTTTCCGTCAAGGAGGCCGTGCTGCCCTTCGCCCGCTTCCCCGGCGTCGACACGCTCTTGGGCCCCGAGATGCGCTCGACCGGCGAGGTGATGGGCTGGGACCGCAGCTTTGCCCGCGCCTTCCTCAAGGCGCAGATGGGGGCGGGGACGCACCTGCCGGACACCGGGCTGGTCTTCGTCTCGGTCCGCGACGCCGACAAGACCGAGGCGCTGGCCCAGGCCGCCCGCGACCTGACCGAGATGGGCTTCACCCTGCTCGCGACCTCGGGCACCGCCGCCTTCCTGCGCGAGGCGGGGGTTCAGGCCGAGCTGGTCAACAAGGTCTACGAAGGCCGCCCGAACATCGTCGACCGCCTGAAGAACGGCGAAATCGTGATGGTCCTGAACACCACCGAAGGCGCCCAGGCCATCGCCGACTCCCGCGACATCCGCGCCGTCGCGCTGAACGACAAGATCCCGTACTATACCACGGCGGCGGGGAGCATTGCTGCGGTTGCGGCGATCCGGTCGCGCGGGGAAGGCGAGGTTGGGGTGCGGGCGTTGCAGGTTTGAGTTTGTTATCACCATGTCCGAAATGGTCAGGGAACATAGCGCATGATCCGATCTCTGAGAATACAAGACTTTAAGTCCATCCGAGATGTGCAAGTTGATTTGGGGCGCGTTAACTTATTCATTGGCGGAAATGGAACTGGAAAGTCGAACGTTCTTGAGGCTATCGGTATTATCTCGGCGGCTCTGAATCGCGGGCTGTCTGACTCTGAGTTGCAGCGCAAAGGCGTACGGTTAACGCCAGCCTCTCTTATGAAGAGCGCCTTCTTGGATCGCAATCTCCCTAGGCAGCTTCAATTAACTGCGTTGTTGGATAAAGGTATAGAGTATACATGTCGGCTAACGTCATCTGAAAAGGTTCCACACTAAGTTTTCAGCACGAAAAATGTACACGATCGAACTTGTCAGTGTTTGGTCGTAGTCCGAATGGCGCTTCGGTTAATAGGCAGAAGGTAGATAAATCTAGTTTAGATAAGTATCGCGGATTTTGGGATCAAATTAATCCTATTGCGGAGGTCGATGAGGATATTCGTGCAGAGTTATCTAAAGTAGAGGCCTACGCTATATATAGTCCACAAACCGAATTTCTCCGCGGAAGGCGTGTGGTTCCTCACGATACTCCGCCGATTGGTCTTCATGGTGAGGGTTTACCTGATGCTGTTCGGGGTCTTGTGCGGAATGCAAAAAAATTGAGGGGTAAAGCACTCGAGGCATCCGACGATCTCTCGATGGCTGCGGAGTTTGACATAGTAGAGCGGAGTCTGAATTTAACCTTTGCTCCTGGTTGGGCCAAGCTCGTTAGTGCTGGAAAAATTAAAGAAACCCTGACCTCGCGAGATGTTGCTACATCAAGCTACGACACCGTATACTTTGTTGATAAATTTATGAAAAGCAGCCGAAACGCTCTTTCAGCTTATGATAGCAGTGAAGGCTCTCTCTTTCTTCTCTTTGCTGCAATTTTGGTTGGCCATCCCGATAGCCCTCAGATTTTCGCCTTTGATAATGTCGATAGCGCGCTAAATCCTAAATTAACTAGAGCATTACTGGAGCATCTGATATACTGCACAAATGCAGTGCAGAATAATCATTTGGATAGGGGTCCCGAGCAGGTATTTTTGACCACGCATAACCCTACTTCTTTAGATGCGTTTGATATATTTGATGATAATCATCGAATTTTTGTTGTGAAGAGGTCTGTAAAAGGTTCTACGCTAGTGGAGAGGTTGGCTCCTCCGCCAGGTATGACGCGGCAGGAATGGGTTATAGCAAGTTCTGGTCGGGAGCTTTCTCAGCTTTGGATTGGTGGAGAAATTGATGGAGCCCTCGGAATTTAATGGATATTGGTGTTGTTTGCGAAGGGCCAACTGACTTTGTGGCTGTAAAGGGCGTTGATGATGTGACCGCCCCCCCGACGGCTTCGCTGTGCCAGGGTGGGTCTGGGACGATCCACAGAGGGGAGAGGTCATGTCGGAGATTACCACGATCGGGCTCGATCTTGCGAAGCATGTGTTTCAGCTTCACGGGGCCGACGCTTCTGGGCGAGCGGTGCTGCGCAAGAAGCTTCGGCGGGACCAGGTGCTGGCGTTCTTCAGCCAGCTACCATCCTGCGTCGTCGTGATGGAGGCGTGCGGTGGCGCCCATTTCTGGGGTCGTGAGATCGGGAAGCTGGGCCATGAGGTGCGGCTCATCCCGCCGGCCTATGTGAAGCCCTTTGTGAAGCGCCAG
>NZ_JHWH01000027.1 GCF_000622145.1 Paracoccus yeei ATCC BAA-599
TCCGCCACTTGCCCTCGCGAAAGCGTTCTCCCGATCCGGCTGCGGCCGGATTTTTCCGTTGTTGTCGAGGGTTATGCGGGAGGGGCTGAGCACTGGCGCTGCCGCCAAGAGCCCCGGAAGCAGTCTCTCAGGGCCAATATTCTCCGGACCTGTTGCCTGCGGTGATTTGGTGAATTTCGCCCAATGCGCTGAAAGGTAAGGATTTTCTGCCGCGCACAGCCTGTTGTGTTTCGAGAATCCAACCGGGCGGCGCCCGGAACCCACATCCAAATTCCGTCAGCCGTTGAACCGGTTCTCATTGTGCCATTGGAGAAAAGCGGGATCCGGTCGGGCGCCCTCGTCAGTAGGCAGCGAGATACTCCGGCCATGAAGCTCGTAGTAGTGTCGACCATTATCGAACTCTTCTCTTATCCTGCGGCTCACTTCAAAGCGGTTCTCCGGGGTCACAGTCACGTACCCGCCGTCAAATAGGCTATGAATGTCTCGCCTCAGAAGAAGGCCGTTCTTGGCTTCGTGTCCTCCCCCTTCCCCGTATGGACGAATATGAGCCGCCTCCAGAGCCGGTAGAGTGCGCTCTTGTGTTATGGCGCACCTACGCTGGTATAGGTCGGTCACGAGCACGCGGAAGGCTCCTTGGCCGAGACGCGGGCGGATCAGCTGCGGATCGCCGTACCGCGCTCGGTCTTCGGCCATACCGACAAATTGCTGCCGATTCATTCGGTCGTTCACCGCATTCCACAGAGCCAGGCCTTCAGCGTCTCCGGTGCTGTACGTCTTGAACGAAACGATATTTGGTGCCCAGCTTCGCGGGACGGGGATCCAGTCGGCCTCACGGAAGAAGAACGGCTGCGTGAGGATCCGGCAACCGATTTGAAAGTCACTTCGGTCCGACGGGTCGCTCCTGCGATAGCGTGCGATACGGGCTCGCATCTCCTGTGCCGACCGAGCACCATTTGCAACGCCAAAAGCTTCCCAGGCCAGCGAGCATGGCAGAGCATTGGCGTACGTGAACACGCCGCCACCGACGATCACGTTGCGGGGTGCGTGTAGCTTGAAGAGAAAGAGCTCGCCGGATCGTAGTGCCCGGAAGTTCGCCGCTGACGGTGCCCAGAAGTTGACCTCGCCAAGGTTGGGGTGCTGGCGCAACATCTCGAACCAGTCTCCGTCTGTGACTGCGATCACGAGGTTGACGGCCATCACTCGCTACCACTGCCTGGCTGAATGACGGCCCTAGGCGCCAAATCAAATATCGTTAAGGGACTGTAAATGATGCGATTTTTCTCGAAGCCGGCACTGGGGTCATGCTTGGTGGACGCCGGAGGTCCTTGACAATCAGGCCCAGATGCGCCATGTTCGCGTTGTCTCACCTGCCATGTGTAGGAGGAGCATTCGAGGCCGCCTAGGTTCGCTTGGGCGGCTTCAGCCGTTCTAGGGGTTGGCGCGGCGGAACGCATCTCGCTCCTTTCTGAGCTGCGCGATACGCCCACTTTTCTCCGTGCAATAGGCCGTTCTCAAGAGCCAGTAGCCTTGGCGCTGCCCTAGAACGACCAGATATTCCTCGCGAAACCAGAGCAGCGTGTTGGTCTCGGTGCCGCGGGTGTTCTGCCACATGTCGATCTCGACGTGAGACGCCGCATTCTCGATCACCCAGCGCACCCACCGAATACGCTCGCATCGGCGCAGGTCGGGCATGCGGTCATCTTCAACCCGTCCCTCCTGAACCAAGTGCCAGAACGAAGCCCATCGGTCCGCCGCCTCCGGTAATCGGCGGCAATTCACCCGATCTCCGCGAAAGGTAAGCTCGCCGCGCGCAATCTCGGCAATGAAGATGCGGTGGAGCTCGGCTTCATATGCGGGCCAGTCGCCCCCAAGCGCGGCGAACGGCAGTAGATCGGGCGGGTTCATCCAGCCGCCTCCCGCGCCCGCCACACGAGAATGTTGAATTTCGTTGCCGTGAACGTGGAAGTGCGGATCAGAAGATTTTGCCCGAGCCGCTCACGCAGCCTAGCCGCAACTGCCGTCTTTGCCGGGCTCGTTGTGAGGCCACGGTTCGCATACGTTAGCGCTCCGACAACAAGGTCGGCAACCTGGAGCAGCTCGCTTTCGTGGCTGCGAACCTGCTGGACGCGCTGGATCGCCTCCCGGTCGAAGTCATAAAGACTGTTGGCCAGGACCTCATGCAGCTTCCGGGTTTTCGGCCCGCCGCGTGTGTCCTTTACGTCCAGGTAGATGCGATATCGATGCGGTGCGCAGAAGATGGGGCGCAGCATTGTGAAATACATCTTGTAGTACCAGTCGTCGTGTGACTGGTCGAAGCGCGCGTGGTCCAGCAAGCTCTTGTCCGGAACGACGAGGCCACGGAACCGAAGCCGCTCATCGTTCAAGAACAGGTCAATCAGAGCCAAGTAGAAATCGGCCTTGGCTGGCGAGACTTTTGTCCATTTCGCCTCGAAATCATGCGCAAGCCCATGGTCGGCCTTCAGCGCCCGCACTGCTTCGGAAATGGCGCGGCTGGCGTCGGCGGGGCAATAGACGGCACCCCAAGCCATTACAGGCACGCCGTCGTGCTCGAGATGGCAGCTTTCGTCGCAATAGACGTTGAACAGGCGTGGCTCCGTCATTCCGCCGCTTCCTTCTCATGCATCGATGCCGGGTCCAGCGCGTCGGCGAGAAGGGCTTCGAGGAGGCGCGCTCGAGTGGAGTCGGCGGTGGCGAGGGCGGTCGCCAGCCGATCGCAGAGGGCCATGAGGGCATCGACCTTGGCCACGATGCGATGTTGTTCGGCGAGAGGTGGGAGGGGGATTGGCAAGGAGCGTAGGATACCCTGATTGATTTTCGGCATCGTTTGCTGCGCCCCAGTCGCATTCGCGCTCAGGAAATGGCGAGCGAACGGAGCAATGCACCATAGATGCGCGAAACGTATGTCCACGTGCGGCGAGACCTTCACGCGCATTATCAGATCGGGAAACAGGAACGTTTCGGGCGGACCATCATAGATCGCAGCCATTCCGACATATTCCCGAGTGTTGCCTCGCTGAAACAAAAGGTCGCCCGGCTCGAGCCAATAGCGCGCAGCGTCTGCCAGACTCACATCAACATTCTTGAATTGCTGGGCATCGAAGGCGCCGCTTGTGGTCGCCGTGAGCGTTATCGCTTTCGGCGCGTCTTTTCTTTCCGACTTGCGCGGCGAGAGTCCGTTCTGAGGGCCATCCGTGAGGACCCCGTCCAGCGATTGCCAAATCCAATGTGATGGTATCGAGAAGTCCACCAGCGTCATATCAGGTTCGGCGCGCTGCTTCTTCGCCGCCTCCTGCTCCGACCAGATCCTTTCGACGAGGCTTGAGACAGGTTCGTCGGTGGTATCCTGGTCCACAAGTTTGCCGTGGACGGCGAGGTTGAGGATGGTCTGTCGGAGGGGTTTGATCTGGTCTGGGCGGGTGGTGAGGGCGGGGAGCGTGGCGAGGGCGAAGCGGGCGTTGGCTGGGAAGTCGGCTGGATCGGCGTCGGGCCCCGTATCAGAGGCAGTCAGGCGGGCGAGGCTGGCGGTGGTCAGCCGGTCGCGGGTCGCCTCGCGCTGCCCGCGCGCCGCCTCCAGCCGATCCAGCAGCGCCATCAGCTCCTCCACCTTCGCAACGATCCGCCGCTGCTCGGCAAGGGGTGGGAGGGTTAGCGCAACAGCTTCTAGCTTTGGCTTCGTGATGTGTTGGAGACCGACACCGCCATGAGCCTGCTCAATCAGTTCCAGCAGGCGAGAGTTGATGGCGATCTTGAGGAAAGCCTTCTCGAACGCCTCGCCAAGCAGCACGGCTTTGAAGATATGCTGGTTCAGCACCGCTGGACCGCGGTCCCAGATATGGGCACCGAACGACGTTCCGGGGGTGCCCGACCAACTGATTAGAAAGTCGCCTGTGTCGATTAGGAACCTGGGCCTGACGTCACCGTCAAAGCGATTGAATGGTGCCGAAGCGTTGTTCAAGTTTTGGATTCGGACGATGGGCAAACCCTCTTGCGTCCAATCGGATGGCTTGAAAGCGCGCCCGTTGATGAGGTCCATGGCTTCGCCAAGTCTTACCAGCGCCCAGTTCGATGGCACGTCGAATGGCACATCCTCGGCTGACACCTTCGGCCATTTCACGATCTTCTTGATTTCTCCGGACGCCAGGCGGGCTTTCCAGGCATCAGCAATCTGCTTCAGTAGGACGGCCCCTTGCCCCTCGCTTGTATCGTGCGGCACAAGCTTCCCCCGCACGGCGAGGTCCAGCACGAAGCGTCGCAGGCGTGGAACCGCGTCGGGCGCCTCGGCCACCTTTTCGTAGAGGGCGAGCAGCCGTTCCGCGTTCATCGCGCCAGCGCCTCTGACAGGATCGCCTTCAACTGGTCGCGGAGCGCCGCCACCTCGGCCTCTGCGTTTGTCAGATCCTCCAGCAGCGTCTCTGGGTCGCCGTGATCTTCGGCCACCGTGTGCGGGTTCTTGATGTCGAGGTTGTAGCCGCGGGCCTTCACCTCCTCTGCGCTGACCTTCCAGGCGCGCTCGGTCTCCACCCGCCCCTCGCGGCGCGGCCCGCCCCACCAGGCGGCGCAGTCGGCCAGATGCTCCAGCCGGATGGGCCGGGTCATGGAATAGGCCTTCTGCCCCTCGGGTACCCGATGCTCCCAGAACCAGATGTCCCGCGTCGGCGCGCCCTTCTCGAAGAACAGCAGATTTGTGCCGATCGAGGCGTAGGGACGGAAGACCGAGTTCGGCAGGCGTACGATGGTGTGGAGGTTGCACTCCTCCATCAGGTGCTCCTTGAGCCGGGTCTTGACGCCCTCGCCGAACAGCGAGCCGTCAGGCAGGACCACGGCCGCGCGGCCGTTCGTCTTCAGCAGGCGGATGATTAGGGCAAGGAAGAGGTCGGCGGTCTCGCGGGTGCGGAAGTGCTGCGGGAAGTTGGACTCGATGCCGTCTTCCTCGCGCCCGCCGAAAGGCGGGTTGGTCAGCACGATGTCCACACGGTCGGACGCGGTGTAGCTGATGTAGGGGCGGGCCAGCGTGTTGTCGTGGCGCACGAAGGACGGGTCCTCGATGCCGTGCAGCAGCATGTTGGTGACGCAGAGCATGTGGGGAAGCTGCTTTTTCTCCACCGCGCGGAGGGCGCCCTGCATCGTCTCGCGCTGCGCAGGCGTGCGGACGTATTTCTCCTCCATGTGGCGGATGGAACAGGTCAGGAAGCCGCCAGTGCCGCAGGCGGGGTCGAACAGCGTCTCGCCCGGATGGGGGTCGACCATCTGGACCATGAAGGCGGTCACGGCGCGGGGCGTGTAGTATTCGCCCGCATTGCCCGCCGATTGCAGGTCGTTGAGCAGCTGCTCGTAGAACTCGCCGAAGTGGCGACGTTCGTCGAGGTTGTTGAAATCAACCTGATTGATCTTGTTGACAACCTGCCGTAGCAGCTGGCCGGATTTCATGTAGTTGTAGGCATCCTCGAACACGTCGCGCACGACGCGGCGGCGATCGCCCGGCTTGGCTGAGACCTGGAGGCCCTTGAGGGCGGGAAACAGCTCATCGTTGACGAAATCGAGCATGGCCTGCCCGGTGATGCCCTCGGGGTCCGCCGCCCAGTTCCGCCACTGGAAACGCTCGTGGATCGGCGAGCGGTAATCGTCGCGCGTGATTTCGAGTTCCTGATCCTGGTCGTCGATGATCTTGAGGAAGAACAGCCATGTGAGCTGGCTAATGCGCTGGGCATCGCCATCGACGCCTACGTCCTGGCGCATGATGTCCTGAATGGATTTGACGGTGGTACGGACGATCATGGTTCAGGCGGTCTCCTGGTAGAGTGCGTCCTGCAATTCATGGACGGCCTTCTCGAAGCCCGCCTTGCCGCCGAACGCGTTGATGAGTTGAACGACGCTGCCCATGTCGGTGAAGGGGGTCACCTTCAGCACATTGGCGTCGTCGAGATTGAGCACGCCCTCGTCGCGGTACTTCTCCAGCAGGGCATCGAGGACGGCGCGAGCTTGCGGCCCGTACTTGGTGAACACGTCACGCTTCTTCACGTTCTCGGCCCGTTCTCGGCGCGTGAGGGGCTTGGCGTCGAAGGCGACATGGCAGATCAGGTCGAACGGATCGAGATTCTTGCCAAGCTCGTCAGCGATGGCATCGAGGGCTAAACCTTCTGCCTCCAGTTCCTCGACGATGGCCTGCTTGCGCTCGGCGGCGTTCCAGCGTTTCAGAAACTCGTCGAGGCTGGCGAAGCGTTTCCTCAGGGCGTTCTTGGTGAAATCGCGCAGGGATTCGGTGACAAGCTTGCCGTTCTCGTCGAGGTATTCCACCCGCTCGGCGATGATGCGGGCGCCGACGCCATCGACGTAGATCTTGCGGACCGGATCGCCCGGCGGCAGCGGCAGGCCGGGCTGATCGACGATGGTCTCGTCCTCACCCGGCGTCGGCGGGATCGCGTCCTCGCCCTCGGGCGTTGCTGGTTCCTCGTCGGGCGGCGTCATCGGGTCATCCGCGCCTGGCGAGTAGATCTGCACGGGATCGCCGTCGAAGTCCGGGTCAGCGAAATGCGCTGTCGCGCCACGGAAATCGATCAGCGTGAAATAGAACTTCCTGGTGTCCTCGTGCACGCGGGTGCCGCGCCCGACGATCTGCTTGAACTCGGTCATCGAGCCGATTTCACGGTCGAGCACGATCAGGCGGCAGGTCTGCGCATCAACGCCGGTGGACAGCAGGCGTGAGGTCGTGACCAAGACGGGCCACTTCGATTCCGGGTCGATGAAGTTACCAAGCTGGTCCTGGCCCTCCTTGTCGCTGCCGGTGATGCGCATGACGTAGCGCGCGTTCTCGGTCACCAGGTCGGAGTTCTCGTTGATCAGCGCCTGACGCATGCGGGCTGCGTGTTCCTGATCGACGCAGAACACGATGGTCTTCTGGTAGCGGTCGCCGCTTTCCTTGAGGAAGGCCGTGATCTTTTTCGCCGTCAGAAGGGTGCGGTCGTCCAGAACCAGCGTGCGGTCGAAATCCTTGGCGTTGTAGATGCGGTCCTCGACCTCGTTGCCGTCGCGGTCCAGCTGGCCTTTCTCGGGCCGGTAGCCTTCTACGTCACGGTCGATGTGAACTTTGATGACCTTGTAGGGAGCCAGAAATCCGTCGCTGATCCCCTGCTTCAGCGAATAGGTGAATACAGGCTCGCCGAAATATTCCGTGTTGGAGACATATTCCGTCTCCTTCGGCGTGGCGGTCAGGCCGATCTGCGTCGCACCGGAAAAATGGGTCAGGATTTCACGCCAGGCGGAATCCTCGGCGGCGCTGCCGCGATGGCATTCGTCGATCACGATCAGATCGAAGAAGTCCTTCGAGAACTCCTTGAACAGCTTCTGGCGCTCTTCCGGCCCGGTGATCGCCTGATAGAGGCCGAGATAGACCTCGAAGGCGGTGTCGATGCGCCGTTTCCTGTCGAGCGCCAGCGTCAGGTCGACCGAGGTGCCGTCCTGCCGTTCGATGGTCTTGGCATTGGTTGAAAGCTTTGCCATTGCCGCGCCAAAGGGGCGGAAGTCGTTCACCATCGTCTGGTCGATCAGCACATTACGGTCGGCGAGGAACAGGACGCGCTTGTTGCCTTCGGGGTTCCAGCGCCGTGATTTCCATAGGCGCCAGATGATCTGGAACGCGGTGTAGGTCTTGCCCGTGCCGGTCGCCATGACCAGCAGCACCCGGTCCTGGCCCTTGGCGATGGCCTCGATCGCCGCGTTGACCGCGTTGACCTGGTAGTAACGCGGCTCCTTGCCGCTGCCGTCGTCGTGGTAGTCCTGAAGAACAATCTCTTCAGATTCGCCATCGAGTCCTCTCCAGGCGCGATAGCGCGCCCACAGGTCAGCGGGCGACGGGAAGGCGTCGAGACCAAGGTTCAGCTCGCGCGGCGAACTGGCGCCGGTGCGGTCATGGAATACGAAGCCGTCGCCGTTCGAACTGAAGACGAAGGGGATCTTCAGCGTTTCGGCATAGTCGAGCGCCTGCTGCATGCCGTCGCCGACGCTGTGGGAGTTGTCCTTCGCCTCGATCAGGGCGATCGGAATGTTCGGCTTGTAGTAGAGAACAAAGTCGGCCTTCTTCGCCTTGCCGCGCGTCACCAGCTTGCCGCGCACGATGATGCGGCCCTTGGTGAAATAGACCTCCTCCCGAACCTGCACCATCTCGTCCCAGCCTGCGCGCTTGACGGCAGGCAGGATGAACTTGGTGCAGATATCGCGCTCGGTGAGGCTTCGCTTGTCCATACCGGTCAGCCGCCCCCTTGTTCTTCGTTACTTGAAGCTGCTTCACCGGCGAAATTTTTTTCCTGCACGTCCAACCTCTTCAGACGCTCATACTCTTCGACTGCAAGTACGACGACGACGGGCCGGCCGTGCTTCGCCACCGCAACTGGCTCGGCTCGAGCGAGATCGATCAGTCGTCCGAATCCGTACTTCGCGTCTTTCGCGCTCAAGGTCTGCATTCGACTCCCCGCCTATGCCTGCATCACTTTTGGCCAATTTGGCCCAATGAAGCAATAGCAGCAGTGGCGTCAGATGTATGGAGTAGGTGTTCAGGTACCGAGGAAAGTGTTCTTCTGCTCGATCCAGCTGATCGGGAACGGGTCCATAAGTCGCGCGAGCGTAACGGCATCGCCCTGACGTCCGTCGAGAACCGCCTCAATGATGCCAGGCTCAAGCTGCGTCAGGCGCAGGAGGCGCGTCATATAGGACGTCGCGATCCCCTCGCGTTCAGCCAGTTCGGCGATGGTGGTGAACTCACCCGATTCCAGCATGCGCTTCCACCGGAAGGCACGCGCCAGCGCCTTAACCAGTGTGTTGTCCGGCGCTCGCGGCGCTGTGGTGCCCACAGGCAACTGCATCTCTTTCCGCCCGCCCCGCTTCACGATGCGGAATGGGACATGGATGGTCAGGCTGTCCGGGATCGGCGTGCCGCGGGTCATGCAGCCGCTCCCATGTGTCCAGCCAGCATCTCGCGCGTGAGACCGCCGAGCCCATCAATACGGAGCCGGACGTTGAGCCCACCCGTGCCGATGTCCACGCGCTCGACCAGCAGCGCCACGATGCGTGCCTGTTCGGCGGGGAACAGTTCGTCCCACAGCGGGTCGAGCTGCTGAAGCGCTGCCCGTGCGTCGGCCTCGGTGATCTCCTCGTCCTGTGTTCGACCCGCTCTCAACGTGCCCGCCACGATCTCGGGCTGGCGAAAGACGGCGCGAAGCTGGTCGATCACCGCCGCCTCGATATCGCCCGCGGGCACGCGGCCTACCGGGCACGACCCAGCGCCATGCTTCAGCACCGTCTGGCTGACATAATAACGGTAGAGCCTGTCGCCCTTGCGCGTATGCGTCGGTGAGAACGCCGCGCCATCGGGTCCGAACAGCAGTCCCTTCAGCAACGCGGGCGTGTCGGAGCGGGTGCGGGCGGCGCGCTTGCGGGGACTGTCTTGCAGGATGGCATGAACGCGGTCCCATGTCTCGCGGTTGATGATCGCGTCGTGCTCGCCGGGATAGCTGTCGCCCTTGTGGACCGCCTCGCCGATGTAGGCGCGGTTACTGAGCATCCGGTAGATGTACTTCTTGTCGATCCGGTTGCCGCGCGGCGTCCGGATGCCGCGTGCGCCGACCTCTCGCGCCAGGTCCGTGCAGGACCCGATCTCAAGGAAGCGCGCGAAGATCCATCGAACGTGCTCGGCGTGCTCTTCGTCCACAACCAGCTTCCGGTTCTCGACGCGATAGCCGAAGGGCGGCACCCCGCCCATCCACATGCCCTTCTTCCGGCTGGCGGCGACCTTGTCGCGGATGCGCTCGGCCGTCACCTCGCGTTCGAACTGGGCGAAGGACAGCAGGATGTTCAGCGTCAACCGTCCCATCGACGTGGTGGTGTTGAACGACTGCGTCACCGAGACGAAGGTCACGCCGTTGCGGTCGAACACCTCGACCAGCTTGGCGAAATCGGCCAGCGAGCGGCTGAGCCGGTCGATCTTGTAGACCACGACTACGTCGACCAGCCCGTCCTCGATGTCCTCCAGCAGCCGTCGGAGGCCGGGGCGTTCCAGCGTTCCACCCGAGATGCCGCCGTCGTCATACTGATCGCGGACCAGTACCCAGCCCTCGGACCGCTGGCTGGCGATGTAAGCTTCGCAGGCCTCGCGTTGGGCATGGAGGCTGTTGAACTCCTGCTCCAGCCCTTCCTCGGAGGACTTCCGGGTGTAGACGGCACACCGTAGCTTGCGGACGACCTTCGATTTTTCCGGCGGCTTCGTCATGTCCGCCCCCTGTGGTTCTTGAGCCCGAAGAACACCCAGCCGTTCCAGCGCGTGCCGGTGATCGCGCGGGCGATGGCGGACAGCGACTTGTAGGGCCGACCCTGCCATTCGAAGCCGTCGGCGGTGACGGTGACGATCTGCTCGACGCCCTGCCATTCGCGCAGGAGACGCGTGCCAGTGATCGGGCGGTCACGGTCGGAACGGATGCTGCGCTTCGTCCTGTCGCCGCCGTCCAGTTCCTCGCCCAGCCGTTCCAGCCGCCGGACCGTTTCGGGCTTCAGCCCGCCATAGGCCAGTTCCTGGATGCGGTAGGCCAAGCGGGACTCGAGGTAGCGCCGGTTGAACGGCGGCGGCTCGCTGTCGAACAGGTCGCGCCACTGTTGTTTCAGGTCGGGCGTCGGCGTGGTCTTGAGCGCGGCCAGGCGCGCGGGGATGGGATCGGGCTTGTTCATGCATTTCTCCGTTGAGTTGGAGTTGCATGACGGCATTGGTCGAGCGAATAGTGTAGGCAACTTTCTCCAGTACCGTCAGATACTTCGCCCGTCTCCCGCAACCGGAACCGAACCAGCCCGAGGGCCAGCAGGCCGCACAGCTCAGCACGTCGCTCTGCTGGCGTCATCTGGTCGGGCGGCAGCGGATTGGGGCGTTTCATGTGGTGCGAGTCCGGTCAGCAGTGGCTTCATTGTTGAAAAGCCATCTGGGCTCGGCGACTGGGACACGCTGTAGCAAAACTTGCGAGCCGGGCTCCCGATCGGCTTTACTACAGCAGCAGGAAGCAGTCTTGAGAGGATTTGGTTATGAGTCGGAAATACCAGAATATTGGCCGTGAGACTCTCGAGATCGTTGAAATCACACCTCTCCCTCTGCTTCAGGAGATTATCGATTTTCGGGAAGCCGAATCCGAACCGTCCTTGGGGATTGAGTTGCCCATTGTCGAAGACGACGACGATGTTCGGATTGCTGCCCTTGAGCAGTTGAATGAGGGCGCGGCCGAAGCCCTGCGCCCCCTCGAAGACCGGTGCCGGCGGATCAGGAGGCTTTCGATTGGGAAGGGACCGACGTCACTGGAACACGTTGCCAAGCAGCGGCTCTCTCATGAAGAATATGAAACGTTTGTCAATGAGCCGAATGAATTGTGCCGCAGCATCTGGGTTTACCTGCGCTACCCAGAAGAATTCGAAGATGCTGAAGCCTTTTATGCCGCACGCCAGTATCGTGATCATGGCAAGATGTATGACTCGTTTGAAGCAGATGTCGAAGGGACGATCGCGGACGCCGCCGGTGCCATTGACCAAGATGCCTTAGCCTCTTTGCTGACGGCTCGACTGGAACTTCCGTCAAAGGTTTCCATTCGTACCTTGGATTTGCCGAAGACAGCGAACCATCCGGCATCTGTTATGGTAATCGTTCGCCATGCCGGTCCGTTGTCCAGTGTCTTCAGTCATAGGGACAACGGAATGCGGGGTACGATCTACTATCGGCCTCCAAACGAAGCCACGTTGATTTGGACACCGGACGACAAGGTCATGGAAATCTGCGGTCCGAGCCCACAGGTCCGCAAGAAGGTAGGGGATGGATTTGCCGAAGTGGTGCTTGGGGCGGATCTATCAAAGAAGCCCCTGAATTGGCGTCACTACGATCTGTCGCCATTCCATGAATCGCTTAGCCTAACGTTGCCTCCATGGGACGACGTGGAAATCTCGGCGGCACAACTGATCGAGGTGGAGATGCGCCTCGGCAGTTGGTCTCGCAGATTGTCGCTTCGCGTGACTATCGATGACGACATCGAGGACATCGCGAAGCGTTATCTCGGCGGCAGCGAGCTTCTCAAGCACGTGGAGGGATTCAGCCGCCTCATCGTCGCAGTTCGTTACAGCAGGACCGGCTACAAGAAACCGCGGTCGCTGGAAATCTCGTTCGGCGATCGAAGGTCAAATCTGCAAAGCAAGAGCGATCCGGACGAGCGCGATCTTGGCTACCGTTTGCTCCAATTCTGGGGTGTACTCAACCGCCTCCGCGAACTTGATCATAATGAAGTGGCGCAACTATTGCCGCATCTTCTGGAACTTCACGACTCGCCCGAGGATGACATCAGCGGCGGCCACCTCCGTCGGATTGGTCTTGACGCCAAACGTCTGCTCGATGCGGGCATCATCAGCTTGCGAAGTCGTCAGAACATCATCCTGATTGATGATGAGGACGACTTTGGCGATGTAGAAGTTGGGCCGGGCTCGAAGCCAACTGAAGCGACAGCCACCGGCAGCTTCGGGGAGGAACTTGGGGCTATTCCCCTCCATGATATGCGGCAGTACGTGATTAAGCGGGACTGGCTGGAAGAAACCCTTATCACCGCTTTGAAGCCGATGATCGGACGGTCATCCTTTGAGTCTCTGGATCCAGATCTCGGATATCTCGGTCGGTGGCGAGCAGAGGACTCTGACCTCCCTCTTTATTTCGCACGCCGTCTCGGACAGCCGCGGACGCTACAGCGATTGGATGTAACTCTTCGCAGTCGCCAGGACGCCGGCATTGGGATCGTACTGACGGCCGGACAGACCCCGTTCAAACATCTCGGACCAAATGTTGTGATTCCCTTGGCCGAGGCGCTTCACGAGGGTCGGGTCGATGATGAAGCCATGAGGAAGTTGCTGGATCGTTTCCAAGCCAACCGTTGGCTGGCGCTCGGTGGCGCTGAAGTTGCGCTGCCCAAATATGGTTCGCAATCGGCGATGCTATACATCCCTGGCAAAGCGCCACTCCCGGTCTCGGGCCACAAGCAGATGTCGATCCTGGATCGTCTCGTTGCCGCGCATAAGGCTGGGAGAGCGGATGTTCCAACCGGAGAGGTCATCGAAGGCACCGGCGTCGCCAGTCCGGCAGACGCTTGGCCATCAGCATCACGAAAGACTGTGGCCGGAGTTTACATTGAGAACAACCGTCGAGGCCACTGGCGGCTGAAGACCGACTGACCGTTCTGTTTCAGAGCCACAAGGTCGGACCCTCGTCCGAATTATCGCGGGGGACGGTCCGATATTTTGACGACGATTGAGGTG
The DNA here is from genome assembly GCF_000622145.1 of Paracoccus yeei ATCC BAA-599. Lineage (GTDB taxonomy): Bacteria > Pseudomonadota > Alphaproteobacteria > Rhodobacterales > Rhodobacteraceae > Paracoccus > Paracoccus yeei. Next base: position 13,333 of record NZ_JHWH01000027.1, read on the forward strand.
CTCCAAGCAATAGAGGAGCACTTCCATGCCGACTCCCTTCCCCTCGCGCCAGGCAGCCCCGACGAGCTGGACCGGCGCCGCGACGACCAAGCCCACCACCTCCAATGCGGAATGGCGCTGCACGCGCTGTGACAAGCTGCTCGGCGTCTGCCGGGACGGCCGCATGCACCTGCGCTTCGCGCGGGGGCACGAGTATCTCGTGGGCTTCCCGGTTCAGGCCACCTGCCGCGGCTGCGGCACGCTGAACAACGCGACCGCACCCGCGCGCTGACGCGCCCACTCACCCAACCCCCTGAAATCGCAGAGACGCGCGACGTCCTGACCTGGCCACGAGAAGGCGCCGGACGCCTGGCCGCAAGGCAGGCGTCCGATGTCCTTCGCGTGGCACGAGATCCGTGATCACCTCATGCATTCATCCACAAACCTTCACTTCCAGCGCAGTTTCGACGCCGTCCGGCGTGCGCAGGCCGCTCTCGCGCCGTTCCGGGACCCGGCGGCTCTGCTGGACGGGCTGCACCGCACGACCGGCGATCCGGCCCGGAAGAACGTGATCCTCTCTGCGCTGGTCGGGGCGGCGCAGGGCGACGGGCCCGCGTCCGACTGCGCCCTGACTCTCCTGCTGTTGGCGCTCTGGCCCGGCCTCGACGCCATCCGGCGCCGGTCGATCTGGCGCAGGATCGGCACCGCCGACGAGGTTGCGTCCGATGTTCTGGCGCGCACCACCGAGGCGGTCCGTGGGCTCGATCTCGGGCGCGTCAACTGGATCGCGGCCACGGTCCTGCGCAACGTCGAGCGCGACATGATCCGCGTGCGCCGGCGCGACCAGACACGCGAACATCTCGCCAGCGGCGCCGATCCCGACGAGGTGGCGGACAACGGTGACAGCGGGATCGGCGCGGCCGGGTACGCACGGCTGAACGGCGCCGTGCGGAAGCTGCTCGGCGATGACGCCCTGTTGGTGATCCGCGTGGCGATCGAGGGTTTCTCGCAGGCCGAGGTCGCCGTCGAACTGGGCCTGACCGAGGCCGCCGCCCGCAAGCGCTACCAGCGCGCCATGCGCCGGCTGCACGACGCCCTCGAGGAAATCCCTTGAACGGATGTCCCGATCCGGTCCCGCCGGTGGCTTTTTCCATTCGAGCGCCTCGAGCGCCTTCCCTCCAACCGAAAGCAGACATGCATGAACCGCACTGCCGATCTGTCGCTCGAGGATTTCAGGCGTCTTCCGGGGCTCTATCGCCGCTGGGAGCTGACCGAGGTCTGCGAGCCCAACCGCAACTATCAGATCGAGGACGCCGGCGCCCATGCCGACGGGACGCCGCTCTTGGCGATCTACGTCGCCGAGCCCGCGCCCGACGTCCGCGAGGCCGCCTGATGGGCCTCCTCGATCACATCATCTCACGGAGAACCGCCATGCCGGACCAGCCGGACGCCATCAGCCGTCTTCGCAAGGCGAGTTACGCGCTCGAAGACCTCCCCGCAACCATCGCCTTCCCGCAGCGAGCCGGTGACGAGCCGCGCGAGCCTTTGCCGGTCGTCGAGGCGACCGTCGACGAGATCGCCTTCGCGATCGTGGAAGCGGAACGCGAGAGCACGGCCGCCTACCGCCGCGCCGACGCGCTGAAGCGGCTCTACAAGCTCGCCCGCGAGGCGGGGTGCATCGGCGCAGATCGCGCCGCCGCTGCAGTGATGAAGAAGGAGGGCCAGTGATGGCCCTTCCCATCATCGGCGCCGACGAACGGCTCGCGCAGCGCAAGGGCATCAAGGGCGTCATCTTCGGACGGTCCGGCATCGGCAAGACCAGCCTGCTCTGGACGCTGAACGCTTCCACCACGCTCTTCCTCGATCTCGAGGCCGGGGATCTGGCGGTCGAGGGGCTGGAGATCGACACGCTCCGGCCCCGCACCTGGAAGGAGTGCCGGGATTTCGCGGTGTTCATCGGCGGGCCGAATCCGGCGCTGCGCGAGGACCAGCCCTACAGCCAGGCGCATTTCGACGAGGTCTGCGGGCGCTACGGCGATCCCACGGTGATCGGGAAATACGAGACCGTCTTCATCGACTCGATCACCGTGGCCGGTCGGCTCTGCTTCCAATGGTGCCGCGGCCAGCCCGAGGCGTTCTCGGAGAAGACCGGCAAGCCCGACATCCGCGGCGCCTACGGGCTGCATGGCCGCGAGATGATCGGCTGGCTGACCCATCTGCAGCACACGCGCGGCAAGCACGTCTGGTTCGTGGGCATCCTCGACGAGCGGCTCGACGACTTCAATCGCAAGGTTTTCCAGCCGCAGATCGACGGCTCGAAGACCGGGCTCGAACTGCCCGGGATCGTGGATCAGGTCATCACCATGGCCGACATCCCGGACCCCGGCGGCCAGCCGCAGCGCGCCTTCGTCTGTCAGACGCTGAACTCCTGGGGCTATCCGGCCAAGGACCGCTCGGGCCGTCTCGACATGGTCGAGGCCCCGCATCTCGGCCGGCTGATGGAGAAGATCCAGCGCCCCGCGGCGCCTGCCTCCGAACGCCTGACCTGGCCGCCGGTGACGCCCGCCGATCCCGCGCCCGCGCAGGAGCCCGGCCATGGCTGAGCGCCTCTCGCCACGCCCGGTGTCCCGATCCGGTCGCCGGGGTGGCTTTTCCCTTCTGACGCCGCTGCGCGTCCCATCCTCCAACTGAAAGGAGCCGCGCAATGTCCGGACCCTGGAACGACTTCAACTCCGCCCAATCGAACACCAACGTCATCCCGAAAGGCACGCTCGCCAAGGTGCGGCTCACCCTGCGCCCGGGCGGCTTCGACGACCCCTCGCAGGGCTGGACCGGCGGCTGGGCGCGCCGCGCCGCCACCGGCGCCGTCTATCTCGACGCCGAATACACGGTGCTTGAGGGGCCCTATGCCCGGCGCAAGGTCTGGTCGCTGATCGGCCTCTACAGCCCGAAGGGCCCGGACTGGGCCAACATGGGGCGCGGCCTGATCCGCGGCATCCTCAACTCGGCGCGCGGCGTGTCGGACAAGGACAACTCGCCCGAGGCGCAGGCCCGCCGCCGCATCAACGGCTTCGGTGATCTCGACGGCGTCGAGTTCGTCGCCCGCATCGACATCGGCACCGACACCAACGGCGAGGACAAGAACGAGATCCGCGCTGCCGTCACGCCCGACCATCGCGACTACGCCGCGCTGATGGGAACGGTCCCGCCGCAGTTCACCGCCGCCCCGGCGCAGGGCCACGCCTCGCAGCAGCCCACCACGCCCACCCAGCCCAGCCAGCCCGCGTCCGCTCCCGGCGCCGCCGGTCGGCCGAGCTGGGCGCAGTAAGGGGGAGACCGGCCATGCGCCTGCGCCCCCGCCAGAAGACCTTCGTCGAGCGCAGCGTGGCTGCGCTCGCTTCCCGCGGCAACACGCTGGGCGTGGCGCCCACTGGTGCTGGCAAGACCATCATGCTCTCGGCGGTCACCGGCGAGATGATCGGCGACGGCGCCAAGGCCTGCGTGCTCGCCCATCGCGACGAGCTGACGGCGCAGAACCGCGCCAAGTTCCAGCGCGTGGTGCCAGGCGTCGCCACCTCGGTCATCGACGCCACGGAGAAGTCCTGGAACGGCCAGGTCGCCTTCGCCATGGTGCCGACGCTGGCGCGGGCTTCGAACCTTGCCGACATGCCGCGTCTCGACCTGCTGGTCGTGGATGAGGCGCACCATGCCGTCGCCGACAGCTACCGCCGCATCATCGACCGGGTGCGCGAGGCCAATCCCGACGCCCGCATCTTCGGGGTCACGGCGACGCCGAACCGGGGCGACAAGAAGGGCCTGCGCGAGGTCTTCGACAATGTCGCCGACCAGGTGCGTTTGGGCGAGCTGATCGCCTCAGGCCACCTTGTGCCGCCGCGCACCTTCGTCATCGACGTGGGCGTGCAGGACGAACTGCGCTCGGTCCGCAAGACCATGTCGGATTTCGACATGGCGGAGGTGGCGGGCATCATGGACCGCGCCCCCGTCACCGACGAGGTGATCCGCCACTGGAAGGAAAAGGCGGGCGACCGGCAGACCGTGGTGTTCTGCTCCACCGTCGCGCATGCCGAACACGTCACCGACGCCTTCAGGGCGGCGGGCGTTTCCGCCGCGCTGATCCACGGCGATCTGGCGGCCGAGACGCGGAAGGCGATCCTCGCCGACTATGCGGCGGGCAGCATCCGCGTCGTGGTCAACGTGGCCGTCCTGACCGAGGGCTGGGACCATCCGCCCACCTCCTGCGTCGTGCTGCTGCGCCCCAGCTCCTACAAGTCCACCATGATCCAGATGGTCGGGCGCGGCCTGCGCACCGTCGATCCAGAGGAACATCCCGGCTTCGTCAAGACCGACTGCGTCGTGCTGGATTTCGGGACGTCGAGCCTGATCCACGGCACGCTGGAACAGGATGTCGATCTGGACGGCAAGACCGAGACCGGCGATGCGCCGACGAAGACCTGCACGGCCTGCGAGGCGGAGATTCCGCTGGCCGCCACAGAATGCCCGCTCTGCGGTGAGGCGTTCCCGCGCGAGGATCTGGATGCGGGCGAAGGCGGGGCCGCCGCGCCGCTCTCGGGCTTCATGATGACCGAGATCGACCTGCTGAAGCGGTCCAGCTTCGCGTGGGTCGACCTCTACGGCACGGACGACGCGCTGATGGCCACGGGCTTCGCCGCCTGGGGCGGCATCTTCTGGCTGGACGGGGTCTGGTACGCCATCGGCGGGGCGAAGGGCGAGCGCCCGCATCTGCTGGGCGTGGGCGAACGCACGGTCTGCCTCGCGCAGGCGGACGACTGGCTGAACACCCACGAGACCGACGAAAGCGCCTTCAAGACCCGCTCCTGGCTGCGCCAGCCGCCCACGGAAAAGCAGCTTCAGTACCTGCCGCCCGAGTGCCGGCACGACTTCGGGCTGACGCGCTACCGCGCCTCCGCGCTGATGACCTTCGGCTTCAACAAGCGCGCCATCCGCCAGCTGATCGACACGGCCGCCCGGCCCGAACGGAGGGCGGCATGACCCATGTCCACATCCACCCCCATCACGGCCGCGGACCGGCGGCGGCTCTGGCATCCGCGTGGGACGCTCTGTGCTGTCTGCCGGCAACCCACCCGTGGCTTTGGCTGGTTCGATCCGCACCGGTCGAAGCGGCGCCGGCCCTCGGTCTGGTTCTGCTCGATGCCCTGCCAGTCCTTCTGGACGCACTTGGCGCGGGAGCGTTTCGCCATGGTTGACCTGACCGAGGAAGAGCGCGCCGCGATCACCGCCACCATGAAGCGCGTGGCGCTGCTGATGGACGAGATCGGCTGGGCCACCCCGCTTGCCGACCTGACCGAGGCGCAGGTGCGCGCGCTGATCGAGGAAGCCGTCGAGGGCTTCCGCGAGGCCATGTCCGACATCGCCCGGGCGCAGACGCCAGAGGTGCCGTTGTGACCAAGCTCTGCACGAAATGCGGCGTCAAGAAGGACGTCTGCGAGTTCGGACGCCGCCGGCTCAGTCCCGATGGTCGGCAGACCTGGTGCCGGGATTGCCGCCGGGAATACCAGCGCGCCTATGCGCAGAACTTCCGCGATCCCGAAAAACATCGGGAGGCGCAGCGCCGCTATCGGCTGCGTCACGCTGAAAAGAACAAGGCGCACAGCATCGTCAGGAGCGCCGTCAAGGCCTGCAGGATCATCGTGCCGGTCTGGTGTCAGCGATGTGGCTGCGTGACTGACCTCGAAGCGCATCACCACGACTATAACGCGCCGCTCTCGGTCGAATGGCTCTGCTCGACCTGCCACGGGCTCGCCCACCGCAGCTACGAAGGAGGCCAGCATGCTGGACTATAACCGCCGCCCCAGCTTCGCCGACCGGGTCAACGCCGCCGTCGACCGGACGCTCACCGCCGATCAGGCGACGCGGCCGCCCCGCGACTATCTGGGCGGCTCGCGCCTCGGCCATGCCTGCGAGCGAGCGCTGCAGTTCGAGTTCACGGCGACGCCGAAGGACGAGGGCCAGGACTTCAGCGGCCAGTCGCTGCGCATCTTCGCGATCGGCCATGCGCTCGAGGATCTGGCCGTCGCCTGGCTGCGCGGCGCGGGGTTCGACCTCTACACCCGCAAGGGCAACCGCCCAGATGGCGGCCAGTTCGGCTTCTCCGTCGCGGGCGGACGCATCCGCGGTCATGTCGACGGCATCGTCGCGACCGGGCCCGACGGTTTCGGTCTCGCCGTTCCCGCACTGTGGGAATGCAAAACCATGAACGCCAAGAACTGGCGCGCCTGCGTCAAGGATGGCGTGAGCAAGTCGAAGCCGGTCTATGCCGCCCAGATCGCGGTCTATCAGGCCTACATGGAAACCAGCGTGCCCGGCATCAGCGCCGCGCCCGCCGTGTTCACCGCGATCAACAAGGACACGGCCGAGATGCACCATGAGCTGGTGCCTTTCGACGCCGATCTCGCGCAGCGCATGTCCGACCGGGGCGTGCGTATCCTGCAGGCGACCGATGCGGGCGAGCTTCTGCCGCGCGTCGCCACCACGCCCGACTTCTTCGAATGCCGCTTCTGCCCGTGGTCCGAGCGCTGCTGGGGGCTGCCGGCATGAGCGACGACGGCATCCTGCATTTCAACCCGTGGATGGACTTCAACGACGGGCCACCATCCGAGAACCCGTTCGGCTGCGATCCTGACCCCGAGCAGATCGCCGTGTTCCTCGACACCGTGTTCAGCTGGTGCGAGGGGCTGATCCCTCTCCGCGGCTTCGTCGACAAGGGTCAGGGTCGGGACGGCAAGCCGCACAACATCTGGATCCCGGCCGACGATACCGCGCCCGAGAAGCTCGCGACTTTCGCCGCATGGGCGAACCGTGAGGGCGCGGCCGTCTATGTCATCCCCGGCACGGTCGCCGAGCAGGGTCAGGCTCGTGCCGCCGACGTGCTGCAGATGCAGGCCATCGTCGTCGATCTCGACGCGGGCGATATCCCGGCCAAGCTCGACCATGTCACGCGCCACCTCGGCACGCCGACGCTGGTCATTGAGAGCGGCGGGCGGACGCCCGAAGGCGCAGCGAAGCTCCATGTCTGGTGGAAACTGACCGAACCGGCCGAGGTCGACGACCTGGTCACCCTCTGCCGCCTGCGCGGCGAGATCGCCGTGAAGGTCGGCGGCGACACGCATTTCCGCTCGGCGCACCAGCCGATCCGGGTGCCAGGGACCGTCTATCACAAGCACGGCCACCAGCGCCTCGTGCAGATCCGCGAGCATCGCACGGTCGAGGTGGACCTCGCGGATTTCGCCGAGAGAGTCGCGGAGATGCCGCCGCTGCCCGGCGTGGGCTTCGCCAGCGATGTTGCCGCACCAACATCGAAGCCCGGCATCGACGCGGTGCTCACCACGCCGGTGCGCGAGGGCGCGGTCGACGACTGGTCCCGGTTCCAGGGAGCCAGCGCCGCCATCGGCCATTACGTACGCCTCGTCCACGAGGGCCGCCTCGACCCGTTCGCGGGCTGGGAGGCGATCTGCGGCTACAACGCCGCCATGCTGCGCCCGTCCTGGCCGCTCGATCGGCTGATGGCCGAGTCCGAACGGCTCTGGGCGTTGCATGTGAAGCGCAACGGTCCGCCGCTCCTGCGCGCAGCCCACGCACATGCCCCGGCCACCCCGCTGCCGACCTTCAGCCTCGGCGCGCTGCTCGACGACACGAGCCCGATGCCGGAGGACGTCATCGGCCCCCGCGTGCTCACACCTGGCGGGCTCCTGGTGCTGGGCGGCGCGCCCAAGGTCGGCAAGAGCGACTTCCTGATCTCTTGGCTCGTGCACATGGCGGCGGGCGTGCCGTTCCTCGGCTTCACGCCGCCCCGGCCGCTGCGCGTGTTCTACCTGCAGGCCGAGATCCAGTATCACTACCTGCGCGAGCGCATGCAGCAGATCGCGCTGTCTGCCGCCGTGATCGCCGCCGCGCGCGACACCTTCATCGCCACACCGAAGCTGAAGTTGCTGCTCGACGCGGAGGGCGTCGCCCGCGTGGCCGAGGCGATCCGGGCCGCATTCGCCGACGCGCCGCCCGACATCATCGTCATCGACCCCATACGCAACCTCTTCGACGGTGGTCCCGAAGGCGGGGGCGAGAACGACAACACCGCCATGATGTTCTTCCTGAAGGACCGCGTGGAGCTCCTGCGCGAGGCGGTCAATCCGGATGCGGGCGTCATCCTCGCCCACCACACCCGCAAGGCCAGCAAGCATCAGGTCAAGGACGATCCTTTCCTCGCGCTCTCCGGCGCCAGCGCGCTGCGCGGCTTCTACACCTCGGGGCTGCTCATGCACCGGCCTGACGAGGACAGCAGCGTCCGCAGGCTGGAAATCGAACTGCGGAACGGCCCCGCGCTGCCAGGCAAGCTCATCGACAAGGTGAAGGGCGAATGGGTCGAGCTGAACCCGCTGAACGAGCGTCTGGTGCGCAAGGAGGTCGGCGCCAAGCTCGATGCCGAGCGGCTGCGCAAGCACGATGTCATCCTCGGCATGCTGCTGGATGAGGCGGCGAGCGAGCGCCTCTACACCGCGATGCAGTTCGCGGAGACCTTCGAGAACCGGGGCGGTCTGGGCAGCAAGCACACGATCCGCGAGCGGCTCAGCGTGCTGGCGACCAAGGGCTTCGTGAAGTTCCTGCGCGACCCCTCGGGGTTCGGTTTCCCCATCACCCGGTCGCGGTTCGGCTATCTCTGCGTCGAGGGCATGCAGTTCGGCGCGCCCGTAGAGCATGTCGATCCGGACACCGGCGAGGTCACCACAACCGCCCGTCCGGTCCTGCCCAGCCACTTCAAATGCCCCCAGTCCGGGCTCTGCCTGCAGGTCGAAAACCCCGCCGTCTGGGTCTACCCGGAGGGGCTGGAGGACGACCTCACTCATATGAGTGAGGCCTGACTCATATGACAGCGCCAACTGTGCACTCAACGAAATCAAGGGGTTACGGGCAAATAAGAGTCAGGTCCCTAACTCATGCCCGAAGACTTGATGAAGTCTTATTCCGCAATGATTTCAGCTACTTGCCATCGCCGGAACAGTTAGGTGTCAAACCCCCATACTACGTATGGGAGGGCCACCCCACAGGGTTGGCCACTCCTCCCATACGTCCGGGCCGGCCGCGCGCGCCGCCGTGACGCCCCCCTTGTGCTTCCCGATCCGACGACGGCGGCCCCGTACCGCCAAGCACCAGACCGCCGTCGTCTTCCACCACCACAGGCCACCGGCAAAGGAGACCCATCATGGCTCAGCCGACTCTGATCCCCAATTGCGACGGCGCAAGGTTTGAATCGCTGCCGCTCGACGCCCCCCGCAACCGCGTGGAGCAGACTTACGCGGCCCCACAGGGGCCACGGTTCTGCACCACCCTCGCGCTCGACCTCGGCACCTCGACCGGCTGGGCGATCCGCGGCCACGACGGTCTGATCACCAGCGGCACCGTCTCGCTGCGTCCCGGCCGCTTCGACGGCGGCGGCATGCGCTACCTGCGCTTCACCAACTGGCTCACCGAGATCGACCGGCTTTCCGGTCCGGTCGCCGCGATCTGGTTCGAGGAAGTCCGCCGTCACGCGGGCACCGATGCGAGCCACATCTACGGCGGGCTCATGGCCACGCTGACCGCATGGGCCGAGCTGCGCGGCGTGCCCTACGAGGGCGTCCCGGTCGGCACGATCAAGCGTCACGCCTCGGGCAAGGGCAACGCCGACAAGGCCGCCATGGTCGCCGCCGTCCGCGCCCGCGGCTTCAGCCCGGCCGACGACAACGAGGCCGACGCCATCGCCATCCTGCTCTGGGCGATCGAGACGAAGGGAGGTGTCGCATGAGATGGCATCCCCACGGCTACGGCGGTCGGCGCCGGGATCCCGAGCAGGTCAAGCGCGAGGGCTGGCAGGAACAGGGCGTCCTTGCGGTCTCCGCCGATGACGACCGCCTCACCTGGCCCGAGCGTGAACTGGTCCGCCAGCTGGGCGAGAAGCTCTACGGCCCGCGTCCTTCCGACAGGGAGGCGCGCCATGGCTGATCGCGAATGGACCGCCGAGTGCGTCGCCGATCATTTCGAGGAGGCGTTCCGCACCCTGCGCAAGCTGCCGCCGGTGAAGGCGCAGGGCTACTTCAACACCTGGCCCAACATCGTGCGGACCAGCCGCGAGATCGCGGCGATGGAGCCGCAGCCGATGCGGGTCTGGCCCTCGGCCGCCGCGATCACCCGGCTCGAGCAGACCTTCGACTGGGTGCTCTGGATCGAGGAGGCGGAGCGCAAGCTGGTCTTGTCGCGCGCGGCCCGCGTGCCGTGGAAGCAGATCAGCGGGGAACTCGGCTGCGACCGCACGACCGCATGGCGGCGTTGGCAGCTGGCGCTGACCAAGATCGCTGCGCGCCTGAATGCGCAGTGACTCCAATGTGTTGCAACACTTTTTCCTTCGACATCTGCAACATGATCATGCTATTCCGAAGGCAAGATGGGGAGAGTGCGCTGGAAAGCTCGCTCTCCCCTTTGCGTTGACGGGGCTCTTCTGGACCCCGGTATCCAGCGAGGGTCCGGCGGGGGTCCATCCCACGGCAGTTTCCGGTTCCTTCCTGGCGACATTCGTATGCTGGCGGGCGAAGCGCGGAACATCGCCAGCGACAGGGCCGGATTTTTGGGAAGCCACCCGGAAGCCGGAGCCACTCGCCCGCCGCGCAAACACCAATGAACGCTGGCCTTCCGACCGGACACCGCTGGTTGCCGCTGGACCCCGTGTGGAGTCCGGCGCGGCATCCGGAGTCCGGAAGCCACCGGTATCCACCCGACCGAGGAACCTTGCCCACCATGACGCTGAGCTTCGCCCCGGACGCGATCGAGACTTGGCCGCTGTCGCGCCTCCAGCCCTACGCGAAGAATGCGAAGGCGCATGGCGCGGATCAGGTTACGAAGATCGCCGCCAGCATGGCCGAGTTCGGCTGGACCGTGCCCTGCCTCGTCGCTGATGACGGCGAACTGATCGCCGGCCATGGCCGCGTGCTCGCCGCGACGCAGCTCGGGCTGACCGAAGCGCCGGTGATCGTGCTGGGCCATCTGACCGAGGCACAGCGGCGGGCCTACCGGATCGCGGACAACAAGCTGACGGAGCTCGGCACCTGGGACGAGGCGCTGCTGTCGGCCGAACTGAACGACCTGTTGGCGGAAGATTTCGACCTGTCGCTGGTCGGCTTCTCGGACGGCGAGTTGGACAAGCTGCTGGCCTTCGTGCCGGAGGGGGATAGTGAAGAAGGTGGCGCCGGGGGCTCCGTGCCGCCGGTGACCATCCCTGAACCGCCGCGCAACCCGGCATCGCGGACGGGTGATCTCTGGATCCTAGGCGACCACCGGCTGCTCTGCGGCGACAGCACCAGCGCGGCCGACGTGCGCCACCTGATGAACGGCGAGCGGGCGATCCTGTTCGCGACCGACCCGCCGTATCTCGTGGACTACGACGGCTCGAACCACCCGACCCGGAACAAGGACTGGTCCGCGTCCTACGGCACGACCTGGGACGACAGTTCGCAAGGAGCCGAGCTTTACGACGGCTTCATCTCGGCGGCCGTGGCCGAGGCCATCGCCGAGGATGCGGCCTGGTACTGCTGGCACGCCTCGCGTCGCCAGGCGATGCTGGAAGCCTGCTGGGAGAAGGCCGGCGCCTTCGTCCACCAGCAGATCATCTGGGTGAAGGACCGCGGGGTCCTGACCCGGTCGCACTACCTCTGGAAGCACGAGCCCTGCTTCATGGGCTGGCGGCGTCCGAACCGCCCGCCCAAGGTCGCCGAGGAAACGCTGCCGTCGACTTGGGAGATGGCGTCTTTCGCCAAGGACGAGCGGCCCGACCACCCGACGCCGAAACCGCTCGACGCCTTCGGCATCCCGATGCGCCAGCATGTGGCGCGCGGCGGGATCTGCTATGAGCCGTTCTCGGGCTCCGGCTCGCAGATCATGGCGGGCGAGGCCAATGGCCGACGCGTCTTCGCGATGGAAATCAGCCCGGCCTACATCGATGTCGCCGTCGAACGCTGGCAGGCCGAAACCGTCAAGGACGCGATCCTCGACGGCGACGGCCGGACTTTCGCGCAAGTGAAGGCCGAGCGGCTGGGCGACGACGCCGAGGCCCCGGCCGATAGGCCGGACACGGACGCTGCCCCCGAACCCGCGCGAAAGCGCCAGACCGCCGCGTGACATGCATGACCTGGCTTTACCTTCCTCCGGAGACGCTTCCGGGGCCGGAGATGCATGCCTCTTCGGCCTCTCCCTCTGCTCCGGCGCGGGCGGGCTCGACCTCGGGCTCGCCATCGCCATCCCCGGATATCGTGCTGTGGGCCATGTCGAACGGGAAACCTACGCCGCAGCCACTCTCGTGGCGCGGATGGAAGACGCGTCCCTGGATAGCGCGCCTGTCTGGGACGACGTTGCCACCTTTGACGGCCGCCCTTGGCGCGGCGCGGTGGACATCGTTACTGCGGGCTATCCGTGCCAGCCGTTCTCGGTCGCGGGCAAGCGCCGGGGTGCGGACGACCCGCGCCACCTCTGGCCGCATGTCGCTCGGATCATTGGAGAGGTCGAGCCGCCCTTCGTCTTTCTCGAGAATGTCGCCCATCATCTCCGCCTCGGCTTCCCCGAAGTCGCCAGCGGGCTGGTCGGCATGGGCTACCGCCTTGCGGCAGGCCTCTTCACGGCGGCGGAAGTCGGCGCGCCCCACAAGCGCGAGCGGCTCTTCATCCTCGCGATCCGCGAGGGGGACGACCTGGCCGACCCCGCGCGCCTGCTCTGGCACCCGATCGAGTGGCGGGAACCGGACGGAGCTGCTGCGGCTCTGGCCGACACCGAGGGCCAGCGCCAACGAGAACCGGCAGACGAAGCCGACGCCCTCGCAGGAAGCGGGCCAGCACGGGATGAACCTTGCGACCACGGCTGCGATGTGGCCCACGCCGCAGACCGACAGTTTCCGCAGCCGGGGCGGCGAACGACGAGACGAGAAGGGTCTGGACCGCATGGCGCGGGACTGGCCGACGCCGATGGCGAACGACGGCTGCAAGCCGAGCGCGGGCAACCGCAAGACGGCCGATCTGACCCATGCGGTGGGATTGTGGATGACGCCGACGGCGCGGGATCACAAGGACGGGGCGACGACACTCGCGAACACGCCGGTGAACGGCCTGCTTGGCCGCCAGGTCCTGGTGACGCCGATGGCTGGGAGCGATACCTCCGAGCCGCGCCGGACCTTGAACCCGCTGTTCGTCGAGGCACTGATGGGTTGGCCCACCGGGTGGACCGGCTTCGCCTCTGTGGCAACGGCGTGGCCCCCTTGGTTGCGGCGCATGCGCTGCGAACTCTCGCGGCTGAACTGCTGGCCGATGGATGAGGCAGCGGCATGAAGCAGACCCGCCTCATGTCGCTGGTCGAGTCCGTCGCCAACGTGATCGTCGGCTACGGCGTCGCGGTCGTGACGCAGATCCTGATCTTCCCGATCTTCGGGCTGCACACGACGCTGGCGCAGAACCTGAAGATGGGCGCCATTTTCACCGTCGTCTCGATCGCCCGTTCCTTCGCCTTGCGGCGGGTGTTCGAGGCGATCCGGATGCGGAGCGCCAAATGATCGACCGCCGCCCCGTAGGGACGGCGGTCATCAGCTTGTCGGGGTCCGGCGCGTCAGGCGGCGGGGAGTTTGTACACGCGCCCCCGATCCTCGACCTTCTCCGAGGTCACCTCGAGCCCGAGCTTCTTCTTCAGCGCCCCCGCCATCGCGCCGCGCACCGTGTGCGACTGCCAGCCCGTCGCGGCCATGATCTCCTCGATGGTCGCGCCGTCCGGTGCGCGCAGCATGGCGATCAGCGTGGCCTGCTTGGTGCCCTCGCGCGGTGTGCGCGTCTTGGGCGCGGTTTCGGCTACGGTGGGGGTGTCCGGCGCGGCCTCCTCGGTAGGCGCGTCCGTCGCGCCCGCAGGCGCGGGGTTCGCGTCCTCGGTCTCGATCCCGATGGCGGCAAGGCCCGCGTCGGTGGCAACCAGCGTGACGCCGTGGCCGTCTCCGGTCTCGCGCCACATAAGCTCGCCCTTGCGCGTGTCGGCGTCGACCTCCTGCAGGAAGTTCTTCGCGAGCATCGCGCCGACCACCTTGGCAGCGGCGCCGCCGCGCAGGCTCTCGGGCAGCGGCAGTGCGATGCGGTCCTCGCGCTGTGCGGCGGCGCTGAGGATGATGGCTTGGGTGTCAGAAAGCTTGGTCATGGGATCGTCTCCGTATTCGGGCCCGCGTCATGCGGCGCCTCCTACGACCCCGAGCCGCGCAGGGCGCGCGGCGGGAGTTCCGGCAGTGCCGGAGATCAGCGGGCGTGCTCGCCCTCGCCGAAGGCGCTGTCGGTGATGCGCTTCAGGAGGCTGGCGTAGTGTTCGAGGGTGCCGACATGGCCCCAGTTGATCTCGTCGGGGTGGGCGTTGAAGTGGTCGTCGCTCAGCGTCTGCAGCCGGGCGAGCATCTCGTCGATCTCGGCCTTCTTGCCGATGAAGGCCGCGAGCGCGGCTTCCTTATTCCGGCGCGCCTTCTCGGCGCGGAGTTCGTGGCGCGGGGTGGTGATCGGGTTCAGGCGCGTGGTCATCGTGATGGCTCCTTGGTGAGTTGCATCGTCCTTCTGAACGGACGTTCGCTCCGGTCGCGCTGCTTATCAACTCGATAAGAACATGATTTCGATAGATAATCGGAGCCGTCGATGCAGGGCATGAGCGAGCGCCAGTACGCCGCGCATGTCGGGCTGTCGCGGGGCGCGATCCAGAAGGCCAAGGCCGCCGAGCGGCTGGTCCTCTATCCCGACGGCAGCATCAACGCGGCCGCCAGCGACGCCAGACGTGCCGAGACGACCGACCCGTCCAAGACCCGCAAGCCGCCCACGCCGAAGCTGAAGCCCGTCCCCGAGGCGGCCGTGGCCGCTGTTGGCGACACGCTGCGTGAACAGGGGCTGGCAGTCCCGGCCGTCGGCGGCGGCACGACCTTCCTGCAGGCGAAGACCGCGAACGAGGTGCTGAAAGCGCAGGAGCGGCGCATCCGGCTCCAGAAGCTGAAGGGGGAGTTGATCGAGCGGGCCCGCGCGCTGGCGCTGGTGTTCCGGCTGGCGCGGGAGGAACGGGACGCGTGGGTGAACTGGCCTGCACGCGCGGCGGCGCTGATGGCGGCCGAACTGTCAGCCTCGTGCGCCGACGTGACCGGCCAGCAGATCACCGTGGAGCCAGCCGCGATGCAGAAGGTCCTGGAGAAACATGTACGCGCCCACCTCGACGAACTCGCCGAGGTCCGGCCCGACTTCCGGTGACGATGATGGCCTGATCGACTTCGACGGCGCGGGCGAGATCCTCCGCGCCTGGGGCAACGGGTTGCGGCCCGACCCGGACCTGACCGTTTCGGAATGGGCGGACCGGCACCGGATGCTCTCGGGGCGGGCTTCAGCCGAACCGGGGCGGTATCGCACCGTGCGCACGCCCTACATGCGCGAGATCATGGACCGGCTGTCGCCGGGGGATCCCACGCAGCGGATCGTGTTCATGAAGGCGGCGCAGGTCGGCGCGACCGAGGCGGGCAACAACTGGATCGGGTTCGCGATCCACCAGGCGCCGGGTCCGATGCTGGCGGTCCAGCCGACCGTGGAACTGGCCAAGCGCAACTCGCGCCAGCGCATCGACCCGCTGATCGATGAAAGCCCAGAGCTGCGGGAGCGGGTGAAGCCCGCGCGATCCCGCGATGCGGGCAACACGATGCTCTCGAAGGAGTTCGCGGGCGGCATCCTGATCATGACGGGCGCGAACTCGGCGGTCGGGCTTCGGTCCACCCCGGCGCGCTACATCTTCCTCGACGAGGTCGACGCCTATCCCGCCTCGGCCGACGAGGAAGGCGATCCGGTCACGCTCGCCGAGGCGCGCTCCCTGACCTTCGCCCACCGGCGCAAGGTGCTGCTGGTCTCGACGCCCACGATCCGGGGGCTGTCGCGCATCGAGCGCGAGTACGAGGCCAGCGACCAGCGTCGGTTCTTCGTGCCGTGCCCACAATGCGGCCACGCACAATGGCTGAAGTTCGACCGGCTGCGCTGGCAAAAGGGCCGCCCGGAGACGGCCGAGTATCACTGCGAGGGCTGCGACGCGGCAATCGCGGAACACCACAAGACGGCGATGCTGGAGGGCGGCGAATGGCGGGCGACCGCCACGGCCGCCGATCCGACCACGGTCGGGTATCACCTCTCGGCGCTTTACTCGCCGATCGGTTGGCTGAGCTGGGAGCGGATCGTGCGGTCATGGGAAGCGGCCCAAGGGTCGGACGAGGCGATCAAGGCGTTTCGAAACACCATCCTTGGCGAGACATGGGTCGAAACCGGGGAAGCGCCGGATTGGCAGCGGCTCTATGACCGGCGTGAGCGCTGGAAATCGGGCACCGTTCCTGCGGGTGGGTTGTTCCTTACCGCCGGGGCTGATGTGCAGAAGGACCGGATCGAGGTTGACGTCTGGGCATGGGGTCGTGGACTCGAGTCCTGGCTCGTCGATCATGTCGTGATCGAGGGCGGGCCGGACCGGCATGATGCGTGGTCGGAACTGACCGCGCTGCTGGACAGGTCCTGGCCGCACGAACGCGGCGCGCATCTTCGCATCGCCCGGCTTGCCATCGACACCGGCTACGAGGCCCCGGCGGTCTACTCCTGGTCGCGGGCGCAGGGGTTTGCGCAGGTGTCGCCGGTGAAAGGCGTCGAGGGGTTCAACCGAGCCAGCCCCGTCTCGGGTCCGACCTTCGTGGATGCGACCGAGGGCGGGAAACGCCTGCGGCGCGGCGCGCGGCTCTGGACGGTGGCAGTGTCGACCTTCAAGGCCGAAACCTACCGCTTCCTGCGGCTGGCACGCCCGACCGAGGAGGAGATGGCCGACGGGGCGGCGTTCCCGCCCGGCTCGGTGCACCTGCCGCACTGGGTCGAGAACGAATGGCTGAAGCAGTTCGTGGCCGAGCAGCTGGTGACGGTGCGCACCAAGCGCGGCTTCGCCCGGCTGGAATGGCAGAAGCTGCGCGAGCGCAACGAGGCGCTGGATTGCCGGGTCTACGCCCGCGCAGCCGCCTGGATCGCGGGCGCGGACCGCTGGCCCGACGAGAAATGGCGCGACCTCGAGGATCAGCTCGGGGCCGCCCCCACCGACACCGATCCCGCCGGGCAGATCAACCGGCCGGGACAGGCCCCGCAGGGCAAGCGCCGCTCCGACTGGCTCGGGCGGCGGGAGGGATGGTTCTGAACATGATCGACTGGACGGAAACCGAGCTTTCGGCGCTGCGCCGGGCCTATGCCAGCGGCACGACGCGCGTCAGCTATGACGGCAAGTCGGTGGATTACGGCTCGGCCGAGGATCTGCTCGCCCGCATCCGGACCATCGAGCGCGCCATCGCGGGCTTCAGCCGCCCGCTGCCCGTGGCGGGGCTCGCTGGCTTCTCGCGCGGGGATCGCTGATGTCGGCGACCTGGTTCGACCACGCCATCGCCACGGTGGCGCCGCGCATGGCGGCTCGGCGCGTGATGGCGCGTCAGGCATTCGAGACGCTGACGCGTGGCTATGACGGCGCGGCGCGCGGGCGACGGACGGACGGCTGGCGCGCGCCGGGATCCTCGGCCGACACCGAAATCGGCGTCGCCGGGGCGCTGCTGCGCGACCGCATGCGCGATCTGGTGCGCAACAACCCGCATGCGGCCAAGGCCGTGGCGGTGCTGGTCAACAACATCATCGGCGCGGGCATCATGCCCCGCGCCGCTAGCGGCGACGACAAGCTGGACCGGAAGGTCGATGCGCTCTTCGAACGCTGGACGGCGGACTGCGACGCCGATGGCCAGCTTGACTTCTATGGCCTGCAGACGCTGATCTGCCGGGAGATGGTCGAGGCGGGCGAGGTTCTGGTGCGCCGCCGCCTGCGGCGCGCGAGCGACGGCCTGCCGGTGCCGCTGCAATTGCAGGTGCTGGAAGCCGACTTCCTCGACGCGACCAAGTCCGGCGCCATCGGCGCGGGACGGCTGGTCCAGGGGATCGAGTTCGATCCGGTCGGCAAGCGCAGGGCCTACTGGCTGCACGCGGAGCATCCCGGCGACGCCTATGGGGCCCTACAGAACGGTCTGCAGAGCCGCCCGGTCCCCGCGACCGAGATCGCCCATGTCTACGAGAAGCAGCGCACGCAGGCGCGCGGCGTCCCTTGGGGCGCGCCGGTGATCCGCAGCTTGCGCGATCTCGACGATTACGAGGTGGCCGAGCTGGTCCGCAAGAAGACCGAGGCCTGTGTCACCGCCATCGTCTTCGGCGACGACGAGGCGCAGCAGGGGATCGCGCCGTCCGTGGTCGACGCCGATGGCAACCGGGTCGAGCAGTTCGAGCCGGGGCTGATCGCCTATGCCCGCGGCGGCAAGGACATCCGGTTCAACCAGCCCTCCGCCACCGGCGGCTACGGCGAATACAAGCGCGCCAGCCTGCACACGATCTCGGCCGGGTTCCGGGTGCCCTACGAGCTGCTGACCGGCGATCTCAGCCAAGTGAACTATTCCTCGATCCGGGCGGGGCTCGTGGAGTTCCGCCGCCAGATCGACGCGGTGCAGTGGCAGCTGTTCATCCCGATGTTCTGCGCGCCCGTCTGGCGGTGGTTCACCGAGGCCGCGTGGGCCGCGGGGCAGATTCCGTCGCCGACCGTGCCGGTCGAATGGTCGCCGCCGAAGTTCGAGGCGGTCGATCCGCAGAAGGACGCTATGGCGAACCTGCTCTCGATCCGCTCCGGCACCATGACGTTGGCCGAGGTGATCGCGAAGCAGGGACGCAACCCCGACGCGGTGCTCGAGGAGATCGCCGCGACCAACGCCAAGCTCGACGCGCTGGGGCTGGTGCTCGACAGCGATCCGCGGCGGGTCACCAAGACCGGCAGTGCGCAGACCGGCGATCCGGCGACCGATCCCGCCACCGACGCACCGGACACCGACGACCCGGCCGCCGAGGCGGAAACCGACCCGGCGCAGGCCGACCAACAGGACTGACCCTCATGGACACGATGATCGAACTGCCGGCCATGCGCCGGTCGGCGGAGCTTGCGCCGAACACGGCCGATGCCGAAACCCGCACCGTTGAGGTGGTCTGGTCGGCCGGGGCCCGCGTCCGCCGCGCCACCTTCTTCGGCGAGCCCTACGACGAGGAACTGAGCCTCGACCCGGCCCATGTGCGGCTCGACCGGCTGAACGCGGGCGCACCGTTCCTGAAGGTGCACGAGCTCGACACGCTCGACGCGGTGATCGGCTCGGTCGTGCCGGGTTCGGCGCGGATCGAGAACGGCCGGGGCATCGCGCTCGTGCGCATCTCCGAGCGCGCCGATGTCGAGCCGGTCTGGCGCGACATCCAGGCCGGGCACATCCGTGCCGTCTCCATCGGCTACCAGGTCCACCGCTTCGAGGTCTCGAAACCCGAGGCCGCGCGCGAGCTTTGGCGCGCGGTGGACTGGACGCCGTTCGAGGTCTCCGCCGTCGCGGTCGGCGCCGATCCCGCCGCCGGTTTCCGCGCCCAGCACCCCCTTCACGACTGCGTCCTCCAACGCCGGGACGCCCCCACAGAGCAAGGAGCATCCCCGATGACGGACAAGACCCAGACCCCTTCGAGCGACGCCGCAACCCCCGCCACCCCCCAGCCGACCGAGCCGGTCGAAACCGAGGACAACCCCATGACCGAGCCGAATGCGGCTGCGCCCGACTCGAAGGTCGCCGCCAGCGAGACGCGCGCGCAGCCGAAGACGCAGGCAACGCCCGCGCCCGACACCGAGGCGGTCGCGACCCGCGCCCGCGAGGCCGAGCGCGACCGCGTCTCGACCATCTACGATCTGGCAGGCCGCCTGAACCTCGAGCGCGGCTTCGCCGAGGATCTGGTCAAGCGCGGCGTCAGCGTCGACGAGTCCCGTCGACTGATCCTCGATCAGGTCGCCGCCAAGTCGGACGAGACCCGGACCTTCCCCCATGTCTCCGTCCCCCTCGGCGGCCGAGACGAACGGATCACCCGCCGCGATGCCGTGGCGAATGCGCTCCTGCACCGCTACAGCCCGACGCTGTTCCAGCTGGAGGACGCCGCCCGACAGTATCGCGGCATGACGCTGCTGGAACTGGCCCGCGAAAGCCTCGGCAATGCCGGGGTGAACACGCGGGGCCTCTCGCGCGACGAGGTGGCGACGCGGGCCCTGCACTCGACCTCGGACTTCCCCGAGATCCTGTCGGCGGTCACCAACAAGACCCTGCGTCAGGCCTACGAGGCCTATCCCCGTACCTTCATGCTGTTCTGCCGCCAGGTGCTGGCGACGGACTTCAAGGCCATGCACCGCGTCCAGCTCGGCGAAGCGCCGCAACTGCTCGAGGTCGGCGAGAGCGGGGAGTTCAAGCGCGGGGCGCTCGGCGAGAGCAAGGAGAGCTACAAGGTCAAGACCTATGGCCGGGTGGTGGCGATCACCCGCCAGACGTTGATCAACGATGATCTCGACGCCTTCACCCGGATCCCGGCGATGTACGGCAACTCCATTGCCCAGCTGGAGTCGGACGTGGTCTGGGGGATCATCACAGCCAACCCGGCGATGGCCGACGGCAACGCGCTCTTCCACACCACCCACAAGAACCTCGCGGGCACCGGAGCGGCGCTGGACGTCGGCAGTGTCGGCGCGGCGCGCGCCGCCATGGCCAAACAGACGGGGCTCGACAAGAAGACGGTGCTGAACGTCCGCCCCGCCTTCCTGATCGTGCCCGCCTCGCTGGAACTGAAGGCCGAGCAGCTGGTCGCCCAGAACCTCGTGCCCGCCGCGACGTCCAGCGTGGTGCCGCAGTCGATCCGGACGCTCGCGCCGATCAGCGAGCCGCGCCTCGACGCCGCCAGCGAGACCGCCTGGTATCTGGCTGCCAGCCCGAACCAGATCGACACCATCGAGTACGCCTATCTCGAGGGACAACAGGGCGCCTACATCGAGACGCGCAACGGCTTCGACGTCGACGGCGTCGAGATCAAGTGCCGCCTCGACTTCGGCGCCAAGGCCATCGACTGGCGCGGCCTCTACAAGAACCCGGGCGCGTGAGGCCCGCATCCTGAACCCTGAAACGCGGGCGGTCCTGACGGGCCGCCCTTCGTCTTTCCACGAGGATCACCCCCATGAAAAACTTCGTCCAGCCCGGCAACACCATCACCCTGACCGCGCCCTATGCCGTTGCCTCCGGCGATGGCCTGCTCGTCGGTTCCATCTTCGGCGTGGCCTCCGGCACCGCCGCGCTCGGCGAGAGCGTCGAGACCGCGCTTACTGGCGTCTTCGACATCACCAAGATCGGCTCGCAGGCCTGGACCGCGGGAGCCCGGATCTACTGGGACGATACCAACAAGCGCACCACCAACGTGGCGACCTCGAACACGCTGATCGGCGTCGCCACCGAGGCGGTCGCGGGCGGCGCTGGTGACACCGTCGGCCGGGTGCGGCTGAACGGTGCGTTCTGATGAGCGCCTTCGCTGACGCCGTCAGCGCGCTCTTCGCCGATCCGAACATCGGCCGGGACGCGGTCTACATCGTCGACGGCGGCTCGCCTGTCCTGGTTCGGGTCGTTGCCCGGCGTGCCGATGCGATCAGCGATTTCGGCGATGCGCGGCTCTGGTCCGAGACCACCCTGATCGACCTGCGCGTCGCCGAGGTGGCGAACCCGCGCCCCGGAGACCGGATCGAGATCGACGACGACGCCTTCCTCATCCAGGGCGAGCCCGTTCGCGATCGCGAGCGGCTGGTCTGGACCGTCGACCTGCGCCCGGCGTGACCGCGATGAAACTGAAGCTCGACATCGATCCCGACATCGTCGCGATGATGGCAGCCGAGGTCGCGGCGGGGGAACGCGCGGTGACGGCCGCCATGCGCGAGGCCGGGTCCGGGCTGAAGTCGGCCTGGCGGTTGCAGATCACCGGCGCGGGGCTCGGGCCCCGGCTGGCCAACTCGATCCGGAGCCAAAACTTCCCGAGGTCGGGCGAGAGCCTGGATGCGGCGGCGCTGGTCTGGTCGAAGGCCCCAGTCATCGTGGGCGCGCACGACACGGGCCCGTTGATCCGCTCGAAAAACGGGTTCTGGCTGGCGATCCCGCTGCCCGCCGCAGGCAAGTCCCTGCGTGGCGGCCGAATCACGCCCGGCGAATGGGAACGGCGACGCGGGTTGCGGCTACGGTTCGTCTATCGCCGCACGGGCCCGAGCCTGCTGGTGGCGGAGGGACGGCTGAACACGAAGGGCCAGGCCGTTGTGTCCCGCTCCAAGACCGGGCGCGGCAAGGTCACCGCGCCGATCTTCCTGCTGGTGCCGCAGGTCAAGCTGCCGAAGCGGCTGGATCTGGCGCGGGATGCGGACCGGGCGTTGGACAGCGTGCCGGGGCTGATCGTGGCGAACTGGGTGGAGAGGCGATAATTCGCTTGGAGTTGAGAGTACAGTCTGACCACTACCCAAAGACCGCACTTGTCAATTCAAGGTACTCGGGTTGATCGAATTTGGCCTGTTCGACGTGCTCGAAATGCCAAAGGAAGTGCTCGGCTTCGGTGCTGTGCGGATATATGTGCGGCTTCAAGTCATGGATAAATTCCGAACCGGCTCCAATGATTACAGGGACCATGTTGATGAAAACCCGATTCGTGGGAACACGATCGTGCGCAGCAAAGTGTTCAAATGCCTCCGCGGAGAGCCGATCTCTGATCAAATTCCTGGCGTTAGCGCGCAAACGGCTCTGGTCTCTGGGCATATCAAGCAACGTGCAGAAGTCACCCCAAGACGCGTAGTGGTCGATGAAGCCGCCACCTTCCTCCCCTTCGCCGGCGGGGAAGTCCACTAGGAGCAAGTCTTGGCGTTCAGTGCGCTGTGCAAACCGGTGCACACTCCGGATCCCGTGCGCATGATTATGGTGCTTGGCATTTCTGTATGCGAGCACACAGCAACAAAGAGGGCTCGCGTAGAAATCGAAATTCACCTCAGGTGAGTCTCGAGCAGCATCGTATAGGCTAGCAAAGGTGTCGAGCATGCTCTTACACGCAAGTTCCACATTTCCAATCGCCTCTCCGGAATCTATGAGAAACAGTTGTTGGAACTTGGATTTCTGCTCAATGAAAACTCGCAACGACTGTGCGAAATCTTCAAATCGGTCTGATATCATGATGGTTCCTATCAGTTCTTTGCTCCGGTTCTAACTGCTGGAACGCGATTTCGCCATTGCTGAGAAAGCCGTCGAACGATGACCCCCCGCGAAACCATCCTCGCCGCGCTGCACGCGCGGCTCTCGGCGCTGGCCGCCACGGCCCTGCGCGGCGACGTGCTGCCCGAACGCGTGCCCGCAGAGGGCCTGCTGATCCTGCGCGACGGCGAACCCGGCGAGCCCGAAGTGACGCTGTCGCCGCTGCAGTACCACTACCAGCACCGCGCCGAGATCGAGGCGGTCGTGCAGGGCTCCGACCGTGACGCCGCCTTCGACGCGCTGACCGCCAGCATCGGCACGGCGCTCGCCGCCGACCGCACGTTGGGTGGGCTCTGCGACTGGGTCGAGGCGGAAGCCCCGCGTCCGGTCGATCTGCCCGTCGAGGGCGCGGCGAGCATGAAGGCCGCCGTCATACCGGTCCTGCTGCACTATTCCACGGCCGACCAGCTGGCCTGACCTCTACAACCCGAGGAGAACACCATGGCACGAGCCCAGGGGGCGCGGGCGCTGATGGCGCTTGCGTTCGAGACGACCTATGGAACGCCGCCCGCCAGCGGCTTCACCCGCGTGCCCTTCGCCAGCACCTCGCTCGGCGCGGAGCAGCCGCTGCTGAACTCGGAGCTTCTCGGCTACGGCCGCGATCCGCTGGCGCCGATCAAGGACGCGGTTACGGCCGATGGCGATGTCGTCGTGCCGCTCGACGCCGAGGCACTTGGCTTCTGGCTGAAGGCGGCCTTCGGTGCACCGACGACCACGGGCGTCGAGGCCCCGTACAGCCACGAGTTCCAGTCGGGCTCCTGGACGCTGCCCAGCATGTCGATCGAGACCGGCATGCCCGAAGTGCCGCGCTACGCGATGTATTCCGGCTGCGTGCTCGACCAGATCACCTGGCAGATGCAGCGCTCCGGTCTGCTGACCGCGACGGCGCGGCTGGTTGCACAGGGCGAGACAGTGGGCACGACGACCAGCGCGGGCACACCGGCCGCGCTGGAGCTGAAGCGCTTCGGGCATTTCAACGGGGCGATCACCCGGAACGGCACCGCCCTCGGCAACGTGGTCTCGGCCGAGATCACCTACGCCAACAACCTCGACCGGATCGAGACCATCCGCTCGGACGGCCGCATCGACGGGGCGGACCCGTCCATCGCGGCGCTGACCGGCCGGATCGAGGTGCGCTTCGCCGACCAGACGCTGGTGACGCAGGCGATCAACGGCGAGGCCTGCGAGATGGAATTCGCCTACGTCCTGCCCTCGGGCGAGAGCTTCACCTTCACCGTGCACGCCGTCTACCTGCCGCGCCCCCGCATCGAGATCTCCGGGCCGCAGGGCGTGCAGGCGACCTTCGACTGGCAGGCGGCGCGCGACAGCGTCTTCGGCCGCATGTGCACCGCCACCCTCGTGAACGATGTGGAGACGTTGATGCTGACGCTCGACCTGACCAACGCGCCCCGCTGGCACGATCTCGCCCCTGGCGTCCGCGTGCAGCTGCGCCCGCTGACCACCGCGCTGATGGTGGCGACGCGCAGCGATCCGGCTGTCGAGGCCGTGCCCGAGGAGGCGTCCGACGAGGAGCGCGCGGTCGCCTTCGCCAAGGCGCTGGCGCGCCGGGCGGTGCTGGCCTGGGACGGAATCGGCGACGCGGAAGGCAAGCCCATCGACCCGGGCCCCGAGGCCATCGACGCGCTGCTCGACATCTGGCCGATCTTCGAGGCGTTCCAACTGACCTACGTCTCGAAGGGCCTGCTGCTGGAACAGGAAAAAAACGCCTCCGCGCTCTCGCCGAATGGTCCTTCGGCGGGGGCGAGCGCTACTGCGAAGCCTGCCAAGGGCCGTGCCCGGACTGCCCGGCGCGGCTGAACCGTCCGGAAACACCGGAGGGCTGGCAGGTCTGGGACCTCGTCGGTCGGCTCGGCGGCCAGCTCCGCGTGCTCCCCGGCGCGGTGATCGGCTGGGACATGTCGGCGGCGCTGGCGCTCGGTGACGCCCTCGGCGTGCCGCCGCTCGCCATGGCCGAACTGCTGCCCGTCATCGAGGCGGTGATGGTGCGGAAACTGAACGAGGAGCTGAGTGCGAATGGCGGTGCGGGTGTCAGGCCTTGATCTTCTCGATCAGTGTGACGCCGGGCAGTCCCTCGAAATGCGCGTCGCAGGTCAGAAGCGTCGCGCCTTGGGCCCGTGCAGTTGCGAAGATGATGGCGTCGGCGGTTGCCAGCTTATGCTCCCGGCACGCCTCCGCCGCCGCGAGCGCGATCTCGGTATCGAGCGGGACGACGTGGCAGACCTGCGTGAAAGCGATGACCTGATCCGCCTTGTCCTCGCCGACCTCGCGGGTCAGCCATTTCGCCAGCTCGAGCTGGACCATGGTCGGCAAGATCCACTCCGCCTGTTCGGGCAGGTGCTCGGCCACCTTGGCGCCGGTTGCCGAGTCGATCAGCCATTCGATCCAGGCCGACGTGTCGACGAGGATCATCAGAACCGATCCGTCCGGTCGCGATAATCGGTGGCGGACGCGCCGCGCGCGAGCCCCTTCAGCGCCTCCCGCTTGGGCACCGGCACAAGCAGGACGCCCGTGCCTTTCGGGATGAAGGCAAAGGTCAGCCCTGCTTCCCAGTGCTGCGCTGCGCGGATCGCCTTGGGGATCGAGATCTGGAACTTCGAGGACAGGATCGCGGTCTCGGCCATGGTCATACCCTCACTTGATCGATGACGGAAACGTAAGACGCCGATGCGGCGAAAGCAAGGACTCTGACCAATGGCTGAAAAGCGTGTGTCCGTCCGCCTCGCGGCCGTGGGCGGACGGCAGGTACGCGCCGAACTGGAAGGCGTGGGCGAGGCCGGCGCCCGCGGCTTCGGCCGTCTCAGCCGCGAGATGGAGGCGGCGAACGCTCGGCTCGCGGCCTTCTCGCGCCGGGTGCGCGTGGCCGCCTCTGCCGCAGTTGCCGCCGCGACCGCCGCTGGCGTGGCGATGATCCGGTCCGGCCTGCAGACGGTGGATGCGCAGGCCAAGCTCGCGCAGTCGCTCGGCACCACCGTCGCCTCGATCCAGACACTGGAGCGTGCGGGCGAGCTGGCGGGCGTTTCGATGTCCGGCATCGAGCAGGCCACGAAGGATCTGACGCGCCGCCTCAGCCAGGCCGCCGCCGGGACCGGCCCTGCCGCCGACGCGCTGGACCGGATCGGGCTCTCTGCCACCGAGCTGATCGCGCTGCCGCTGGACCAGCGGGTCGGCGCGATCAACGCCGCCATCGAGAGCTTTGTGCCCGCCGCAGAACGCGCCGCCGTGGCGGGCCAACTCTTCGGCGAGGAAGGCTCCATCGCCATGAGCCGGATCGACACGGCGACGCTGCGCCAGGCGACCGAGGACGTGCGCGCCTTCGGGGTCGTGGTCTCCGAACAGGATGCCGACCAGATCGAGCGCACGAACGACGCCATCTCCCGGCTCGGGCTGATCTGGCGCGGGCTCTCGAACCAGCTGGCTGTCGCCGCAGCGCCTGCGCTGGAGGCCGTTGCCGACGCCATGGCGGCGGTCGCCAGCCGCACCGGTCCGCTCGGCATCGCGATCCGCGGGCTGTTCGACAACATCGGTCGCCTGACCGCTTATGCCGCCACCTTCGCGGCCTTCCTCGCGGGCCGCTGGGTGGCTGGCATGGCCGCTGCCGCGCTCTCCGTCCGTGGCCTCGCCACGGCGCTGGTCGTCCTGCGCGGCGCGCTGATCCGCACCGGCATCGGCGCGCTGATCGTCGGCGCGGGCGAGCTCGTCTACCAGTTCACCCGCCTCGTCTCCGGCGCTGGCGGGTTCGGCGAGGCGATGTCGCTCCTGAATGACCTCGCCGTCGAGGTCTGGGAGCGGATCAGGATGGGCGCGGCTGCGGCGGGCGCGGCCGCCACGGCGATGTTCTTCGACCTGAAGGCCGATGCCGCCTCCGGGATGCAGAGCGCCATCGAGAGCGTCGTGGCCTTCGGCAACACCGCCGCGAACACCTTCGAAGGCGCCTACGAGGCGATCAAGGCGATCTGGGGCCTGCTGCCCGCCGCCATCGGCGATCTGGCGTTCCAGGCGGCCAACAGCCTGGTCGATGGCGTCGAGGCAATGCTGAACGGCGTTGTCTCGCGCATCAATGGCTTCATTGGTGGCATCAACCAGGGGCTGGAAGCGCTGGGGTCGGAGCGCCGCATCTCGCTTGTGCCTGACCTCGACCTCGGCGAGATCGAGAACCGCTTCGCGGGCGCGGCGACGGCCGCTACCACCGCAGCACAGGCGGCTTTCGACCGGGCCTTCGAGGACAACCCGCTCGCCACGCCCGATCTCGGGCTCACGGACGCGGCCGCCCGCGCGCTCGAGTCCGCGAACCTGTATCGCGGGGCCGCGAGAGATCTGGCCGAGGGCGCCCGTGCACCCCTCGAAAGCTGGCAGGCGCTGCGCGACGCGGTGCGCGGTACCGACGAGGCCAGTGCCGATGTGCTGACCGAGGCCACCGGCGCGGCCGAACGGCTGGAGACGGCGCTCGGCGATGCCGGCCGCGCCGCGACGGATGCAGGCGCGGCGGCCGGAGCTGCGGCTGCTGCAGCGGAGCCCGCGACCGAGGCCGCCGTCACCGGCTGGCAGGCGGTCACAGCAGCGCTGTCGGATTACGCCAGCAAGGCCCGCGAGATTGGCGGCGATATCGGCCAGAGCCTCGTCGGCGCATTCCAGTCTGCCGAGAACGCGGTGGGCCAGTTCGTGAGGACCGGCAAGCTGAACTTCCGCGATCTGGTCACCTCGCTGCTGGCCGATCTCGCCCAGCTCGCGGCGCGACGGTTCATCCTGGGGCCGATCGCCAATGCGCTCTCCGGCGTGTTCTCCGGCGCGGGCGGGATCTTCGCCAACGTCCTGCATGCGGGCGGGATGGTTGGATCGGCCGGACCCTCGCGCATGGTCCCGGCCATGGCTTTCGCCGCCGCGCCTCGGATGCATGGCGGCGGCATGGCGGGGCTGCGCCATGACGAGGTGCCCGCGATCCTGCAACGCGGCGAACGGGTGCTGTCGCGGCGCGAGGCACAGAGCTACGGCGCGGGCGGCGGGGTCGACGTCACCATCATGGCGCGTGACGCCGAGAGCTTCCGCCAATCAAGGACACAGGTGGCCGCGGACATCGCCCGCGCCGTGTCGCTAGGCCGGAGGGGCATGTGATGGCGTTTCACGAGGTGCGGTTCCCAGACAACATCAGTCGCGGCGCGCGGGGCGGGCCGGAGCGGCGCACCCAGATCGTCGAGCTCGCCTCGGGCGACGAGGAGAGGAACGCCAGCTGGGCCAACTCGCGCCGCCGCTACGATGTCGCCTACGGCATCCGCCGCGCCGACGATCTGGCGGCGGTCGTGGCCTTCTTCGAAGCGCGGAACGGGCGGCTCCATGGTTTTCGCTTCAAGGATTGGGGCGACCACAAGTCCTGCCTGCCTTCGGGCACGCCATCGCCGACGGATCAGTCGATCGGCACCGGCGATGGCACGACGACCGTCTTCCAGCTGGTCAAACGCTACGCCTCGGGCGCGCAATCCTGGACACGCGCCATCGCCAAACCGGTGGCGGGAACCGTGCGCATCGCGCTCGACGGGAGCGAGCAGCCCTCCGGCTGGTCGGTCGACAACGCCACCGGCGTCGTCACCTTCAGCGCCGCGCCAGGCGCTGGCGCCGCCATCACCGCGGGCTTCGAGTTCGACGTGCCGGTCCGCTTCGACACCGACGTGCTCGACGTGACGCTCGACCTCGAGCGGCTCGGCTCGATCACCTCCATTCCGCTTCTGGAGATCCGGCGATGAACGACACCGGCAGCTTCGTTGCGGCCGTGCTGCGCGAGCTCGCAGCCTCGACCGCCGTGATCCTCGCTGCCTGGGGCGCGCTCGGCGGCGCCACGAACGCATTGACCACGAAGATGCGGCTGCGGGATGCGCTCCGGCACATCCTGCTCGGCGGGCTTATCGCGGCCGGGATGGGCAGCCTCTCCATGGCCGTGATCACCGCCTGGCTCAGTCTGCCGCCCGAGGCGATCCCCGCGGGCGGAGCGGCGGGTTCGGCCGCCTATCTCGTCGGGGTCTTCGGCCCGGCCTTCATAGAGATGCTGCTCGCCCGCCTGCGCCGCGCCAACGAAGGCGCTGGCGATGAATGAACTTCTCCGCCTCGCGCGCTCCCTCCGCTGCGACCCCGCCGACGCCCGACAGGCCTTCGCCCATCGGGTGCGCATCGGCCTCGCAGTCGCGGCGCTGATCCTGGTCCTCTCGCTCCTCCGGTAATCCCATGCACATGACTGACCGGGGCTTGCTGGCCCTCGTCCGGCACGAAGGCATCGTGCCCGGACCCTATCTCGATGTGAAACAGGTCTGGACCTTCGGCATCGGCCACACGGCCGCGGCCGGGCCGCCCGATCCGGCGACCATGGCCCGCGGCATGCCCGGCGATCTCGATGCCGGGATCCGAGAAGCGTTCCGGGTATTCCGCGCCGATCTTGCGCGCTACGAGGCCGCCGTCCTGCGTGCCGTGAAGGTGCCGCTGGCGCCGCATGAATTCGATGCGCTGGTCAGCTTCCACTACAACACCGGCGGCATCGCCAAGGCTGCGCTGACCCGCCACCTCAATGCCGGCAATCGCGTTGCAGCCGCCAGCGCGTTTCTGAGCTGGCGGCGACCGGCCTCCATCATCCCCCGCCGGGAGGCGGAGCGCGACCTGTTCCGCCATGGCCGCTATCCCGGCGGCACGATCCCGGTCTGGTCCGTGGATCGCACGGGCCGGGTGGACTTCTCGCGACCGGTCCGCCGACTGACCGAGGATGAGGCGCTGGCGCTGCTGCGGCGGTCGCCGTCGCCGACGACGCCGGTCCTCAAGCCTGTGCCCGACGCGCCGACCGGCTGGCTCGGCCGGCTGGCCGCCTTCTTCTCCACCCTGCTCCGGAGGGCCTGACCCTATGCGCTACGTCCGACCAAACTCGCTCACCTGGTGGGCGGGGTGCCTCGCCATGCTCACTGGCATCGCCTCCCTCGCGCTGCCCGCCACCGGGCCGCTCGGGGAACTGTCCCGGCTCGTCGCGCTACTCGCCGGCTCTGGCGATGCCTCGCCCGCAGGGCTGATGTTCCTTGGTCTGGGTCTGATCGGTCTGCGCGACCGGATCGAGCGCGGGTTCCGCGGCGATGCTTGAGTTCCTCGCAGGTCTCATCGTGGGCGGCTTCCTCGGCGTCTTCGTCGCAGCCCTCTGCGTCGCCGCCGAACGCGGGGAGCGGGACGATGGCTGACCTCCTGATCTGGCTGGTCGCGGCTTTCGGCGCGGTCGGGGGCGTCGTCCTCGGCCGGGTCTGGGGGCGCGTGGAAGGGGAGCACGCTGGCGAACGGGAGGCCGAACGCGATGCGATGGAAGAGACGATCGAAAAGGTCGAGCGCGGTCGCGACGCGGTTAGCGATGGCCGCGGCGCTGGCGATCCTGCTGACCGGCTGCGCCGCAACGATGGGCGCTGGTGATGCGGGCTGCGCCTCCTATGCCGAGGCGCGGCTCGCCCGGCCGCCCGCCGAGACGGTCGCGGAGGTGCCCCCGGACTGGGCGGACTGGATCGCCGATCTCGATGACCGGATGACGGGAACCTGCCGATGAAATCCCTCTCGCCCGCCCTGCAATCCCATCTCGACGAGGGCACGACCACGCTCGCCTGGTGCTGGTGGATTGCGCGCGCCGACGGCGTCACCTTCGGCTTCACGGATCACGACCGGACGCTCAGCTTCAACGGGACCGACTTCGAGCCGGAGAGCGGGCTGACGGCCTCCGAGGTGCGCTCGGGCTCGGACCTGTCCGTCGATGCGCAGGACGCCGAGGGTGTGCTCACCTCCGACCGGATCACCGAGACCGACATTCTCGACGGCCGCTGGGACAATGCCGCGGTCGAGGTCTGGCGGGTGAACTGGGCCGACACTGCGCAGCGCGTGCTGATGCGGCGCGGCGCCGTCGGTCAAATCCGGCGCGGGCGCCTCGCCTTCGTCGCCGAGGTGCGCTCGCTGGCCCATGTGCTGGGCCAGACAGTCGGGCGGACCTTCCAGGCGACCTGCGACGCCGCGCTCGGGGATGCGCGCTGCAGGGTCGATCTGGAGGATCCGGCCTACAAGGGTACGGGCGCTGTCATCGATCTTCTGCGCGACCGGACATTCACCGCCTCGGGCCTCGGCGGGTTCGAGGCCGGCTGGTTCACCTTCGGCACGGTGGACTGGACGAGCGGCGCGAACGCGGGGCGGCGCACCGAGGTGCTGGGCCATAACGTCACGGACGGCATCGCGGTGCTGACCCTGCTCGAAGCGCCGGTGCGCGCGATCGCCGAGGGTGACAGCTTCACCATCCGCGCGGGCTGCGACAAGCGCATGGAGACCTGCGGCGCGAAGTTCGCCAACACCGTCAACTTCCGCGGGTTCCCGCATATCCCCGGCCAGGATGCCGTGCTCCGCTATGCCACGAAGGACGGCGGGCATGAGGGGTCCGTGCTGTGACTTCCGCCGATCCCATGCGCGTCATCGCTATCGCGCGGTCTTGGCTGGGCACGCCGTATCACGATCAGGCCAGCCTGCGCGGCGTCGGCTGCGACTGCCTCGGTCTGGCTCGGGGCGTCTGGCGCGAGGTCGTCGGCCCCGAGCCGTTCCCGATCCCGCCCTACAGCCGCGATTGGGGCGAGACGGGCCCGCGCGAGGTTCTGGCCGAGGGCGCGCGGCGCATGATGACCGAGGTGGAACCGGCGGCCGCCGGACCCGGCGCGCTGGTCCTCTTCCGCATGAAGCCACGAGCCATCGCCAAGCATGTCGGGATCCTGACCGGTCCCGACACCTTCCTCCACGCCTACGAGCGGCTCGGCGTGATCGAGGAACCGCTCACGCAATCCTGGCGGCGGCGCATCGCCTTCGCCTTCCTGTTTCCGCAACGCTGAGACCCCGACCATGGCCACCCTCGTTCTCGGTGCCGCAGGCGCCGCCATCGGCGGCAGCATCGGCGGCGCGATCCTCGGCGTGAGCGCCGCCACCATTGGCGGCTTCATCGGCTCCACCATCGGCTCGGTGGTCGACAGCTGGATCATCTCGTCGCTCGCGCCGACGCAGCGCATCGAGGGCGCGCGGCTCGACACGCTGCGCATTACCTCGGCCACCGAAGGGGCGGTCATCCCGCGGCTCTACGGCCGCATGCGGCTGGGCGGCAACATCATCTGGGCCACGGATTTTCGCGAGGAGACGAAGACCACCACCCAAGGCGGCGGCAAGGGCGGCGGGGGCGGCAAGGTCAAGACCACCGAGTATCTCTACTACGCCTCTTTCGCCGTCGCGCTTTGCGAGGGACCGATCACCGGGATCGGGCGCATCTGGGCCGACGGCAAGCCGATGGACCTCTCCGGCGTCACATGGCGCTGGTATCCGGGCGACGAGGCGCAGGCGGCCGATCCGTTCATCGCCGCGAAGATGGGCGCGGCCAACACGCCGGCCTATCGCGGCACCGCCTATGTCGTCTTCGAGGAGCTGGCGCTCTCGACCTTCGGCAACCGCCTGCCGCAGCTCTCCTTCGAGGTGTTCCGGCCGCTCGCGGACCCGGACACGGCAGAAGGGCTGACCCGCGCCGTCACCATGATCCCGGCCTCGGGCGAGTTCACCTATGCCACGCAGGCCATCCGCAAGACCGATGGCGGCGCGACGGTGCCCGAGAACCTGAACGCGCTGGCCGACTCCACCGACATGGTGGAGGCGCTCGACCGGCTGCAGGCGATGGCGCCCGCGGTCGAGAGCGTCAGCCTTGTCGTCGCGTGGTTCGGCGACGATCTGCGCGCGGGGTCCTGCAAGGTGCGGCCGGGCGTCGAAGTGTCGGCCAAATCGACCACGCCCGCCAGCTGGTCGGTGAATGGCGTGAGCCGCGCCAACGCCTTCCTCGTCAGCCGTGACGATCAGGATCGCCCCGTCTATGGCGGCACGCCGTCGGACTTCGCGGTGGTGCAGGCGATCCGGGAGATGAAGGCGCGCGGGCTGCGGGTGACCTTCTACCCCTTCATCCTGATGGACGTGCCGCCCGGCAACGGCCTGCCGAACCCGTATTCCGACAACGCCGCCGAGACGGGGCAGCCCGCGTTCCCGTGGCGGGGGCGGATCACCTGCTCGCCCGCAGCGGGGTTCGCAGGATCGGTGGACAAGACCGCTACAGCTGCCACGCAGGTCGCGGCACTGTTCGGCACGGCGACGCCCGCCAACTTCAGCCTCTCGGGTCAGTCGGTCTCCTGGACCGGGCCATCCGGCGACTGGGGCCTGCGCCGCATGGTGCTGCACTACGCCCATCTCTGCGCGGCGGCGGGCGGGGTCGATGCCTTCCTGATCGGGACCGAGATGCCGGGGCTGACGACGATCCGCTCGGGCGCCAGCACCTATCCGGCGGTGCAGGCCTATCGGAACCTGCTTGCGGACGTTCGGTCGATCCTCGGGTCCGGGACGAAGATCGGCTACGCCGCCGACTGGTCGGAATACTTCGGGCACCAGCCGGGCGATGGCAGCGGCGACGTGTTCTTTCACCTCGACCCGCTCTGGGCCGATCCGGACATCGATTTCGTCGGGATCGACAACTACATGCCGCTGTCGGACTGGCGCGACGGGTTCGAGCATGCGGACGCGGCCGAGGGCTGGCCCGCGATCTACGACCGCGCCTACCTGCAGGGGAACATCGCGGGCGGTGAGGGCTACGACTGGTTCTACGCCAGCGCCGCCGACCGAAGCGCGCAGGTCCGCACGCCGATCACGGACGGTGCGGCGGCCAAGCCTTGGGTCTTCCGCTACAAGGATCTGCGCGCCTGGTGGTCGAACGCGCATTACAACCGTCCGGGCGGGGTGGAGAGCGGCACACCGACCGCATGGGTGCCGCAGTCCAAGCCGATCTGGTTCACCGAGTTGGGCTGTCCCGCCATCGACCGGGGCACGAACCAGCCGAACGTCTTCTTCGACCCGAAGTCGTCGGAGAGCTTCACGCCGCATTTCTCGCGGGGTTGGCGCGATGACGCGATCCAGCGCGCCTATCTCGAGGCGACGTATCTCTGGTGGGGCGAGGCCGCGAACAACCCTGTGTCCTCGGTCTATGGCGGTCGGATGGTGCATGTGCCGGAATGCGCCGCCTGGACTTGGGATGCGCGGCCCTATCCGTTCTTCCCGGCGCTGACAGACGTCTGGACGGACGTCGCGAACTGGCGGCTCGGCCACTGGCTGACCGGGCGGCTGGGAGCGGTGTCGCTGGCCGCTCTCGTGCGGCACCTCTGTCTCCGCGCCGGGCTGCCCGAGTCCCGCATCGACGTCACCGGGCTTTGGGGCGCGGTCGAGGGCTACGCCATCACGGCGCTGGAAAGCCCACGCGCCTCGATCACCACGCTGTCGCGCCACTTCGGCTTCGACGCCGTGGAGACCGAGGGCGTGATACGCTTCATCATGCGCGGCCGGGCCTCCGTTACCACCCTCGCGCCCGACGATCTGGTCGCCCCTCGCGAGGGCGACGTGCTGGAACTGACCCGCGGCCAGGAGACCGAACTGCCGCAGGCGCTGAAATGGCAGGTCGCGCGCGCCGACGAGGATTACGAGGCCGCACTCGTCGAGGCGCGGCGCATCACCGTGGACACGACGCGCATTGCCTCCGAGTCCTTCCCGATTGCCGTGCCGCCCGAGGAGGCCGAGCGGCGCTGCCGCCGCACGCTGATGGAGACATGGGTGGGGCGCGAGACGGCGGCGTTTCGTCTGCCGCCCTCGCGCCTCGCGCTCGATCCGGCCGACGCAATCCGGCTGGCGCATGACGGGCGGCTGGTCGATCTGCGGCTCGTCTCCATCGCCGACGCGGAGGCGCGCGGCATCGAGGCGGTCCGTCAGGACCGCGCGACCTACGATCTGCCGCCCGGCGATCCCCGCGCGGCGTCTCTGACGCGGGCCGTGGTGTTCGGTGCGCCGGACGCGGTGCTGATGGACCTGCCGCAGCTGACCGAGGACCAGCCCGCGCATCGGCCGCTGGTCGCGGCGCACGCGGTTCCCTGGCCGGGCGAGATGGCGGTGTTCCGCAGCCCTTCGACCGATGGCTTCGAGTTGCTGACCACGTTTGGCAGTCGCGCCCGGATCGGGGCGCTGGTCTCCGATCTCTACGCGGGGCCCACGTCGCGCTTCGATTTCGGAAACGTGCTGTTGGTCGATTTGCTGACCGGCACCCTCGAAAGCATCACGGATCTGACGCTATTCGCCGGGGCGAACGCGCTCGCGATCGAGAGCGCACCCGGAGTCTGGGAGATCGTGCAGGCGGGCACGGCCGAGCTGCTGGCGCCCGGCCGGTATCAGCTCACCCGGCTCCTTCGCGGCCAGCGGGGTACGGAAGGCGCGATGGGGAACCCTGCGCCCGCAGGCGCCCGCGTCGTTGTGCTGGATTCCGCGCTTGCGTCACTGCCCATCGCCGAGGCCGATCTCGGTATCCCGTGGAACTGGCGCATTGGCCCCGCGAGCCGCCCGGTCAGCGACGAGACCTATGTGGCGCAGGCCTTCCCGCCTGAGGGCGTGGGGCTGCGGCCGTTCTCAGTCGCCCATGTCGAGCAGCCGTGGCGCAGGCCGCGCACGCCCGGCGATCTGACGATCCGCTGGACACGCCGGTCGCGCGCACTTTCCGCCGACAGCTGGGGCGGGCTGGAGGTGCCACTCGGCGAGGAGCTCGAAGCCTACGAGGTCGAGATCCTCAACGGCACCATCGTGAAACGGGTGTTGAGCACGACGACGACCAGCGCGCTCTACACCGCCGCCCAGCAGACCGCGGACTGGGGCGCGCTTCTCGCCACCGGCGACACGCTCGACATCCGCATCTACCAGCTCTCCGCCCTCGTGGGGCGGGGCGCGCCCAAGACCGTCGCGCTCACGTTCTGAAGGCCATCCCATGTCCGACGCCACGACCCATCTGCTGCTGCCCTACATCCTCGCGGCGCAGGCCCAGAAGCATGTCACCCACAATGAGGCGCTGCGGATCCTCGACGGGCTCGTCCAGCTCTCCGTCCTCGACAGGGACCTGACCGCGCCGCCCGGTTCACTCGCCGATGGCGACCGTTACATCGTCGGCTCGGGCGCGACGGGCGACTGGGCGGGCTGGGACCTGAACGTGGCGCTCTGGACCGACGGCGCCTGGCTGCGGCTGCCGCCGCGCACCGGCTGGCGCGCATGGGTCGAGGACGAGGGGCTGCTGCTGGTCTATGACGGCGCGACCTGGATCGGCACGACGCCCGCGGTGCTGCAGAACATAGCGCTGCTGGGTGTCGGCACGACGGCGGATGCGTCGAATCCGTTCTCGGCCAAGCTGAACGCCGCGCTCTGGACGGCGAAGACCGTGGCCGAGGGCGGCACCGGCGATCTCTTCTACACCATGAACAAGGAGGCTGCGGGCGACGATCTCGGCCTTACGCTGCAGACCGGCTTCGTGACCAAGGCGCTGGTGGGGCTGTTCGGCTCCGACCGGTTTCGGCTGGCAGTCTCGGCCGACGGCAGCACCTTCTTCGACGGGCTGAGCGTCAACAACGCCACCGGCATCGTCGATCAGCCCCGACTGCCGCGGTTCAAGGCGTACACGAACTACGACAACTACGTGGGCGTCGGAACCTGGACGAAGATTGGCCTGAACAACACCGACTACAACGATCAGGGCGCCTTCGACGCCGCGAACAACAATTTCGTGGCGCCTTCGGATGGCACATACCTCTTCGGCGCGACGCTGCTCTACAAGGTCAACGCCAGTACGACCGCGCGGATGAGCGGCCGGCTCGTGCTGAATGGCACCACGGAAATTCGCGGCTCACTTGGCGAAATCTCCGCCACCCACGTCTCACTCGCCACCGCGATCTGGCTGCAGACCATGGTGCCGCTGACCGCGGGCGACACCGTCGAGCTGCAGGGGTATTTCCGGGTCGCGGACGGCTACTTCGCCGCCGACCACACGTCCTTCTGGGGCTGCAAGGTCGGCTGAGCGGCGGAAGGAGGACCCGATGAACCCACCCCGATCCGAGGGCTTCGTGCGCATGCCCGACGCCGAGTTCGAGGCGATCCTGACCCGGGCGGCCGAGGAAGGCGCGAAGCGCGCGCTCGCGGATGTCGGGCTCGACGGCGACGAGGCCGCGCTCGACATCCGCGACCTGCGATCCTTGGTCGATTGCATCCGGCTGGTGCGCCGCACCGCCATGCAGACCGCCGTCCGCATGATCACCACCGCCGTCATGCTGGCGCTGCTCGCGGGCATCGCCATCAAGCTGAAGATCTTCGGCGGCGGCCCGTAGCCGCTCAACACCCAAACCCATCAGCCCAACCGCACCCGCCCTCGTGGCGGGGTGAGCCGTGGTCTGCTTGGCAGGCAGACGGGAAGGTCCAGTGGACCTTCCCGAGCGGCGAACGCACCGAGCCCTGCGAGGGGCCGGAAACTCTTTTCTGGAGGACCCCATGACCACGACTTTCCACCGCCACTGGCGCGACGTGCCGGAGAGCACCTGGCGCTGGCCGAACTTCAGCCCGGCCGAAATCGCATGCAGGGGCACTGGCAAGCTGCTCATCAACGAACCTGCGCTCGACAAGCTGCAGGCGCTGCGCGACCGGCTCGGCAAGCCGCTGATCGTGCGTTCCGCCTATCGCAGCCCCGAGCACAACCGCGCCGTGGGCGGCGCGACCCGATCGAAGCACCTCGACGGCGCCGCCTTCGATATCGCCATGGCGAACCACGACCCGGTGGCTTTCGAGGCCGCGGCGCGCGAGGTCGGATTCCTCGGCTTCGGCTTCTACCCGAGATCGGGGTTCATCCATGTCGATCTCGGGCCGGCACGCCAGTGGGGCGAGCGGTTCCCGGTGCGTGCCGTTCCCTTCGTGGCCGAGACCCCGCCGGCGCGCGAGGTCTTGGCTGTCAACGGCGGAGTAAAACCCGGCCACGCGGCGGCGCAAAAGTCTGCCAGTTAGCGGCACAAGCACGGAACGTCGGGAGGGCGTAGCCCGACCAGAGTTCCGTGCTTGTGCCGTTGGTATTTTTTGAAAGGGGTCAGCCGGCCTTTCGGGCGCGGCTTTGGGCGAG
Source organism: Paracoccus yeei ATCC BAA-599 (assembly GCF_000622145.1). Taxonomy (GTDB): domain Bacteria; phylum Pseudomonadota; class Alphaproteobacteria; order Rhodobacterales; family Rhodobacteraceae; genus Paracoccus; species Paracoccus yeei. The sequence continues at coordinate 51,612 of NZ_JHWH01000027.1, forward strand.
ACGATAGCTCTGGCCATTCATTTCGAGAATGCTGACGTGGTGGGTCAGCCTGTCGAGAAGCGCGCCGGTGAGGCGTTCGGAGCCGAATGTCTCGGTCCATTCGTCAAAAGGCAGATTGCTGGTGATCAGGGTCGATCCGCGCTCGTAGCGTTGCGAGATCAGCTCGAACAGGAGTTCGGCGCCGGTTTTCGACAAGGGCACGAAGCCGAGTTCGTCGATGATGAGAAGCTTGTATCCGGCCATCTGCTTCTGAAGGCGGAGCAAACGGCGCTCGTCGCGGGCCTCCATCATCTCGCTGACCAGGGCCGCGGCGGTGGTGAAGCCGACGGACAGGCCCTTCTGGCAGGCGGCCAGACCAAGGCCGAGCGAGATGTGCGTCTTGCCCGTGCCACTGGGGCCGAGAGCAATAATGTTCTGGCGCCGCTCGATCCATTCGCACCGGGCCAGTTCCAGCACCTGCATCTTGTTGAGCTTCGGGATGGCCGTGAAGTCGAAGCTGTCCAGGCTTTTGACGGCCGGGAACCTGGCGGCCTTGATGCGCCGCTCGACCATCCGCCGTTCCCGATCGATCAGTTCCAGTTCGACGAGCCGGGCGAGATATCGGACATGGTCCACGCCTTCCGCCGCACATTGCCGGGCCAGTTTCTGGTGTTCTCGTAGGAAGGTCGGCAGTTTCAGCGTCTTGAGGTGATGGGCAAGCAGGATTTCCGGGGCGTCGCTCATGCCACGCCCTCCGCATTGACAGACAGCAGCCGCATGTAGGAGCGGGCCTCGGTCTTCTCGACCCTGGCCCTGGGCAGGTAGGGATAGCAGTCCAGATCCAGCCGGGGTGGCCGGCGCTCCACCCGGCACAACAAGAGATGCTTCACCGCATCGAAGCCGATCGCCCCCATCTGCAGCGCCTGCCTCACGGCCGCATGCAGATCGGCCAGATCGAAGGTTTCCAGAAGCCGCAGGACCTGGACATATTCGCGTCGGCCGTGCCGGTTCATCCGTGCCTCCATCAGCCGGCGCAGGGTGGCGAACTCCTCTGGCAGGTCCCAGTCCTGCAATGGTGCCGCCTGATCCAACGCATTGATCTTCTGCTCGATCAGCGGAAGGTAATGGAGCGGGTCGAAGACGATCTCGTCGCGATCCCAGCACCGGGGATGGCGGGCGATCACTTCGCCCCGGCAGCCGATCACCACCTCATGGATATAGCCCCGGATCCAGACATCCTGATGGCCGTAAGCGACAGGCACCGAATAGTCGTTGGTCTTGTAGCGCACCAGCGATTGCGACGACACGCGGCCGGTCGCTTGATCGCAGGCATCAAAGGGCGCCGCCGGGAGCGGGCGCATCGCGGCGAGATCGCGCTGCAGTCGCTCGCCGATCGTTTCGCTCTCGCCGCGAAGGACATCGTGCTGACGCCGCTTGCAACGCTCCTCCAGCCAGAGGTTGAATTCTTCCCAACTGGCGAACTCAGGCATCGGCACCAAGAAGTTGCGGCGGCAATAGCCCACCAAGCCTTCGACATTGCCTTTGTCGTTCCCCTTGCCAGGGCGGCCATAGCGATCCCGGATCAGGTAATGCGACAGAAACCCGCTGAACAGCGCCGCCCGCTTGCGGGTGTCATCCGGCAGGATCTTCGCCACCAGGCAGCGGTCATTGTCGTAGACGATCGACTGCGGAACCGCCCCAAAAAAGGCAAAGGCATGGACATGACCGTCCACCCAGGCCTCGGCAACCGCCGCCGGATAGGCACGGACGTAGCAGGCGTCGCTATGCGGCAAGTCCAGCACGAAGAAATGCGCCTTCTGTTCGACACCTCCGATCCGAACCATTGCCTCGCCGAAGTCGGCCTGCGCGTGCCCCGGGGGATGCGCCAGCGGCACAAATACCTCCTGGCCCCGACGCTTACGTTCCCGGATATAATCCTTGATGATCGTGTAGCCCCCGGTGAACCCGCATTCCTCGCGAAGCCGGTCAAACACCCGCTTCGCCGTATGCCGCTGCTTGCGCGGCATGGTCCGGTCCGCCTCCAGCCAATCCTCGATGATCGGGATGAACGGATCAAGCTTCGGGCGCTTGACCTCGGCCGTCCGCCGGTAGCCCGGAGGAACCGAGAACGTCATCATCTTCGCGACCGTGTCGCGCGGCGATATGTTGAATTCCGTCGCCGCCTGACGCTGGCTCATACCAGCAGCACAGGCCTGACGAACCTTGAGATAGAGTTCCACGCTGTAGATCCTCCCATCCTCCCTGCAGCCGCAGAAAGGGAAAAGGTGGACGACTTTTACGCCGCCCGCAGCAGCACCATGCCGCCGCTAACGTGGACTAATTTCGCACCGCCATTCTCACGCGATCTGGCCTATCTCGCCGAGAACGGCCTGTTGAAGGTCTCGGTCCGCCTTTATGGCGCCCTCCTCGAGCAGGGCAGCTACGAGGTGGAAGACGACAGACAGTGGTTCACCATTCCCGAGGATCGGTCGCCATTCCATGGGCTTCAGGATCTTCGCACCCATGATGTCTACCGCCTGTTCCATGAGGGATCGATCCGGGTCTCTCACTTCGACGCTCCCAAGGATCGCTATTGCGTCGTGCTGAAGCCCGAGGACGGGATCCTGGTGCATAAGGAAGAACTGGTCGTTCGGCGCGAGGAGCGCCATCGCGCCGAGGCCAGGCATGGGCTGGGCGGCAGAAGACGGACATCCGAGACCGTCTTCCAGCAACGCCACGAGTTCAGCGAGATCATTCTGGGCGAACGGACCTTCCTGCTCGGGCCGATCCAGGCGCGCGTGGTGCGCATTCTCCATGATGCCGCCTCGAGCGAATTGCCATGGCGGCATGGGAAGATGGTGCTGGCCGAGGCCGGCTCCTCCTGCACGCGCATGTCGGACCTGTTCAAGACGCAGCCTGAATGGCGCAAGCTGATCCAGTCCGACCGCCGCGGCCGCTATCGCCTCAATATCCGATTCTCCTGATCGACTGCCCGAGCCCGGCCACGCCGGGCTTTTTGTTGATGGCTGCGGGGGGGGGCATCCCCATAGGCGCTAACTTAAGGGTGGGCACTTGGAATCATGATGCAATTCCTCGGGCAGATGCGAACGACCGATTCCATAAACATTAACTGGCAGGCCCTGATCGGACTGGCAGTCTCTGATAACGCGGCTGTCGCAATCCGTTGATCTCGAAGCGACGGCGCGGGAGACCGGCGTGCGCATGCGGCGGCGTGTCTTTCCATCTGCGGCGAAACTGTCGAATCCGGGTTTCAGGACAGTTCTATCCGCTCTATCCCCTTGAGGAAGCGGTTGATCACGTCGAGTTCGTCGTCGGAAATGCCTTCGATCAATTCGGCATAGCGCGACCGGAGCTGATGGTATGCCGAAAGCAACCGCTCCTGCTGGCCCTCTACGGGTTCGATGATGATGCCGCGCCGGTCGTGGCTGTTGGGAACGCGCCGGACGAAGCCCGCCCGTTCCAGCCGGTCGATCGCCGCGGTCGCCGAGCCGGTCGAGATGCCGAGATAGTCCGACAGCATTGTCGGCGTCACCGGCTCGTCGGCCGTCTCCAGCAATTCCAGCGAAGCGAGATCGGTTCCGTGGATACCCAGCCTGCGTGCGACGGTGGCGTCCAGCCTTAGCACCTTGCGAAGCACCGACCGCAAATCGCGCCGCAACTGTTGCTCCTTTTCCAATCGGGAATCCGCTGCCCTTGTCATGTCGTGCCGTTGCATCTATATGGCTCTACCATAGAGTTACTTGACAGCACATATAATGCCGACTTGCCCACAGCGCCAGATGGATTGTTCCGCATGACAACCGAGAGGACCCCACAGCCTGGAGACGATGCCGGTGACGTTGAACACGCGCCGGCGACACCACTGGTCACCAGGCAAGATGCAAGTGAGCCGGAGCCTGAATCGGCTCCCGTCACCCTCGAGGACGAAGCTGCTCCCAATGCGGAGCCGTTGCCCGGAAATCGAGGAAACCCCGCAAAGAAAATCGCGGCGCTGCTCGTGGTTGTCCTGGCGGTGTTCGTCAGTTGGTATGCGGTCTCGGACCGGCTCGCGCCCTATTCGTCGAGAGGCACGGTGTCGGCCTATGTTGCGCAGATTGCCCCGAGGGTCGCCGGGCAGGTGACCGAAGTCTTCGTCGAGGACAACACGATCGTCGATCAGGACGAGCCGCTGTTCCAGCTCGACCGCCGTCCATTCGAACTGGCGGTCCGTCAGGCGGAGGTTGGTCTGGCGCAGGCCGTTCAGGCGACTGACGCCTCGGCAGCGGCGATCGCCTCGTCTCAGGCACGCGTGTCCCAGGCGCGGGCCAGTCTCGAGAACGCGCGCACCGCCGCCAACCGGACCGCGTCGCTCTTCGAGCGAGGAGTGGTGGCCCAGGCGCAGGTCGACAACGCAAGGGCCGAGTTGCGTGTCGCCGAAGCCCAACTCGAAGCCGCCGAGGCCGACCTGCAAAGCGCCCTGCTGCAACTGGGCAAGGACGGCGGCGCGTCAAATCCGCAGATCATGGCGGCGCAACTCCAACTGGAGCAGGCGCAGCTCAACCTTCTCTATTCGACCGTCACCGCGCCGACCCGTGGCGTCGTCACCAACCTGCAACTTGCCATCGGTCAGTTCGCGGCGGCGGGCTCGCCCGTAATGACCTTCTTCGATTCGCGCGGAGCGTGGATCACCGCCGATCTGCGTGAGAACCAGATCGGCAACATCGAACCCGGCGACGAAGTGGAAATCCTGTTCGACGCCATGCCGGGCCAGACCTTCAGGGGGCGCGTCCATTCGATCGCATGGGGTATCGATCCGGGCCGCACCTCGGCCGGCGGCCTGATGCAGAACCGTCCGGAAAACCAGTGGTTCGAGCCGGCCCGCCGCATGCCGGTCCACATCGAGCTTGAGGGCGGCATGCAGGCGTGGCCATTGACCGTCAAGGCAGGCGCCAAGGTCAGCGTCGTCGTCTATGCGGGAGGGACCGGAACGCCGATCTCGGGCGTGGCCTCGACACTTCTCAAGATACAGTCCTGGCTATCCTATCTGTATTGAGGTCGATCCATGTATGTCGCACCGCGCCCGCATGTCGATGACGATCCGCTGTTCGCGGTCCGGCTGTCGAGCGCGGCGGTCGTCGGCTTCGGCCTGGCGATCCTGCTTCAGTCACCGATGCCGATGTTGCCCCCGGCGCTGATCGTCGGCCTGATGGCCGGCATGCGCAAGGCGTTCGATCCGAAGAAGGCGGTCGGCGGGCCTGTGGCGATGATCATCATGGTGATCTTGATATCCGGGCTGGTGGAATTGGCGCGGCCGATGCCGCTGGTTCTCATCACGCTGACGGGCGCGCTGTGCGTTCTGTCCTATTACATCATCCTCAGCACCGGCAACCCGATCGGCATGCTGGTCGCGATCGTCGCGGTTCTGATGTCCGTCATGCGCATGTCGTCCGCCGTGATGATGGACTACATGCGCGACGGCTTCATCGAGGCGAGCCTGTGCGCCCTTGTCGCCATACCCCTTCTCTACGCTGTGTTCCCGCCGCGTGCGAAGGAAATGATGGTCGAGATCTACCAGCCGGCCAGCGAAGGCCATCACGTGCTGCGCGCATTCATCCGGGGCGGCGTCCTGCTGCTCCTGTCGTTCTGGCTCTATGCCGTTCTCGATGCGGCCAATCTGATGCTCGCCGTCGCCGCCGTCTTCGTGCTGGTATTTCCGACACGCGAACAGCTCTATGCCGAGGCGTGGGAACGTACTCTCGCCACGATGATTGGCGCGGCGATCTCGTTCGCCATCCTCTATTCCTTCGACTACATGGCGCACTTTCCCGTCCTGCTGATCCTTGTGTTCCTGGGTGGTCTCTTTCTCGCGAGCCGGATGATGAACGGCTCCCATCCGCCGATGGTCTACCAGTTCGCTTTCTCGGTCATGATCTCGCTCGTGGCCGGCGCGTTGTCGACGCAGAACCCGGTTTCGGCCAGCACGCTGCGCATCGTGCTCACGCTTGTCGGAGCGGTCGGAGCCGCATTCCTGACAGCCCTCCTCGAACGCCTGTTGATCGGCGACGAAGCGCATGACAGGCTGATTGTCCCGGAGCCGTGATTGTCCCGCCAGCATAGCGGCGTGCCCGCGATCGGTGCAGGTCTTCAGCCCGGTGCAGTCGGGTCCAGCGTCATCCGGATCTGTCGCCTGATTGACACCCCTCCGCAAACTACCTACGAAAGGGAAGGCCATGCCCCACAAGCGTTAAGTCAAGGGGATGGTTGCATTCCTTGCATCAGCAGCCTGGTTCTTCCTGCGTCTCGGTGGATCGCAAATGTGGCGCATGATGCCGGCGAAGCTGTTCGAGATTTCGCTCGCCGTTCGCACCGTCAAGATAACGGTGAGGATCGCATGCCGTAGGAGGCTATGCAGCCGCCACAGCGACATGGGCCTGGTTGACCACGGTTTCGTCGTCGCAGGGGGGAGAGTCGAGAACGTCGGTGACGGCCTCTTCGATCATCAGCGCCAGGATAAGATGCGCCGTCAGCCAGGTTCTGGCCAATCGCACGTCCCTGGCCGGAAGCTTGTGGATGCCAAGACCACTCTTGAGACGCTTGAAGGCGAGTTCGATCTGCCAGCGCAGCCGATAGACGTCCAGAACGGCTTTAGCCGTCATGTCGGCTGCCGGGATCGACGTCAGCAACATGACGAACCCCGTCGCCGCGACGGTTGTCGGCAGCATGACCTGACTGGAACGGCGGCGCTGATGTCTACTTATTGCCGACTTCAAGGAGCGTTCCGCCGCTTCGGCATCTTTCCGTTTGATGATGAGCCTTGCCTGAAACAGAGGCTTGCCGCGTCCCTTCTGCTTGTGGCCAGAGTGTTCGATGAAGACATCGATCTCGCGGACTTGGCCAATCCGCATCGGCGCATAAACGGCATTCCAGTCGACCGGATGGCCATCCATAATGACGATGCGTATGGTGCGCCAACCTGAGCGGACGATGAAATCGGCGCCGGCGGCAATCACCTTTTCCAATGACGGCGCACGGGCATAGGCGAAGAGCTTGGCCTGAGGCCCGAGGAAATCCACGCCGACATGCTTCCGGAGGACAAGGTCCGGATGGCTGGCGAACTGGCTGCCCGCGGCAAGGTCGCCTTCGTCGGCGATGGCGTCAATGACGCAGCGGCCCTGGCTCGCGCCGATGTGGGTATCGCTATGGGCGCCGCCGGGTCGGACGTCGCACTGCAGGCGGCGGACGTGGCTCTTCTTTCGGAGGATATGGGGCGTCTTGCGGAAGCCCATCGCCTGGCGCGCCGCACCTCGCGGATCATCCGGCAGAACCTCGCCTTCGCCATGGGTGCGATGGCGATCCTTGTCACGGGCGGCCTGTTCTTCGAGCTTCCCCTACCGCTCGCCGTGATCGGTCGCGAAGGCGGAACGGTTCTGGTGGTGCTCAACGGCCTGCGCTTGCTGAGGGACCCTATCAGGCGCGGCAAAGCCAAGCCAACGTCACGAGATCAGGTCGCGACGGCCGCCAGCATCGTTGCTCCCGTCCAACGGCATGCCTACCGCAGGAAGATCCCGCGGCGCGCCGGTTGAACGCGACGACTCTCCAACTCGTTTCCGACATGGAGATGGGGTGGATGCCGCTCTCACCCTGACGGCATCGCGATGTGCCATACTCGTGGTGTCGAAGCACAAGCTGAAGGAGAGGGCATCCATGGAAGAAGTTAGCATTATCGGGGTCGATCTGGCAAAGAACGTGTTCCAGCTGCACGGGGCGGCAGCGGATGGGGTGGTTGTTTTCCGCAAGAAGCTGTCGCGACTGCAGTTTGCGCGATTCATGACGGACCATCCCGCATGCGACGTGGCGATGGAGGCGTGTCCCAGCGCGCACCATTGGGCGCGGGAATTGTCCGCCTACGGGCACAGCGTCCGGCTCATTGCACCGCATTACGTCAAACCGTTCATCAAGCGCCAGAAAAACGACGCCGCCGACGCGGAAGCAATCGTTGAGGCAGCGATGCGTCCGACCATGCGGTTCGTCGAACCCAAGACCGAAGCCCAACAGGCCCGGGCGGTGGCGTTTCGCGCCCGCGAGCAGATCGTGAAGCAGCGGACCGAAGCGATCAACGCCCTTCGCGCGCACCTCTATGAATTCGGGCATGTGGCGCCGGAAGGGGTCGGATATATCCCGCGGCTGGCGAAGGTGGTCGAGGATCCTGGTTCGGGCCTGCCTGACCTGGCGCGAGACATCTGCCGCATGGTTCTGGAGCAGATCGAACTGTTGACGTCCCGCCTTACCGCAGTCTCGGCAAAGCTCGCCGCCGCGTCCAGGGCGGCCGCCATGCCCCGGCAGTTACAGACCATGCCGGGTGTCGGACCGATCACTGCGCTCGCAGTCGAAACCTTCGCGCCGCCGATGGACCAGTTCCGGCGTGGCCGCGATTTTGCAGCTTGGCTCGGGTTGGTGCCGCGGCAACATTCTTCTGGCGGAAAACAGAGGCTGGGGAAAACATCGAAGATGGGGCAGCGGGACATCCGGCGACTGCTTGTCACCGGCGCGATGGCGGTGGTCCGCTGGGCGCTGCGCCGTGGCGCACCGCAAAATCCCTGGCTTGAGCGCATGCTGGAACGCAAGCCGCCGATGGTCGCAGCCTTCGCGCTGGCCAACAAGATGGCGCGCGGCATTTGGGCGATGCTGACGCGCGGCGAGGACTATCGCGATCCGGTGATGGCCACCGCCTGATCGGGCGCGTCGGCAGGAACGGAACGCAGAGTTGTGAGGAAGGCATGATCCGAATGGGCAAATGATCGACATGATCCGGGTTGGGCAAACCAGGAACCTTCTCAGAGCTTCGAGCTCGCTGTTGGAGATTTGGCCCCGGTCCGCGCATCACCATCCCGGCCAGCGGCATCTATCGGGCCGCACTAACAGGCCTGACAAGAGTCCGCACTCGATCACATGTCTAATGTTCAGAAATTCCTTGCAAATGAGGGCGGCATCCACAAGAGAAGGTTGGATATCAGGCCCATCCCCTCCGCCACTTGCCCTCGCGAAAGCGTTCTCCCGATCCGGCT
>NZ_JHWH01000028.1 GCF_000622145.1 Paracoccus yeei ATCC BAA-599
CTTCGATGACGCGTGGCAACTGGTTTGTGCCGTTGAGCTTGCGCGACTTCTTCGATGCGGCCCGGACCAGGGTGAAGACCATCAGCTTCGCGGTCTTCTGCGACAGTGCGCCCTTGGTGCGGACGGTTCGGTGTCGGACGGTGGCGAAGACGCTTTCGATCAGGTTCGAGGTGCGCAGATGCTCCCAGTGCTCGGCGGGGAAGTCGTGAAAGGCCAGCAAGGCCTCGTTGTCCCTGGTCAGACAGGTCACGCCACGCTGGTATTTGGCGGCATATTCATCCTTGAAGTCTCGATGGCCGCCAACGCCGCAGCGCGGGTTTGGGCATGAGAGATCTCGCGCAGATCGGCGGTGACAGCGGGCTGCATGGACTTGAGGAAGCAATTGAGCACATTCGCCATCTTGTGAAACCAACACCGTTGATGGCGAGTGCTGGGGAAGATCTCATCCATGGCCTTCCAAAAGCCCAGGGCACCATCGCCACCGGCCCGTTCGGGCGGCACGGCAAGGCCGCGAGACTTGAGACCGACCCGCAGTTCGCGCCAGCTTTGCGCGCTTTCGCGCACCCCGACCTGGAATCCCACGAGTTCCTTCTTTCCTTCGGGTGTGGCCCCGAGGATCACCCGCATGCACTCGGCTTGCGGTTCCATCCGGGCCTGAAGGTAGACGCCGTCGGCGCGGATGGAGACAGAGCGACGCGACGAAAGGTCGCGGCGCTGCCAGCGGTCGTAGTCCTCCTGCCAGCTTGCTGTCAGTTGCGCTTACACCGGGTGACAGGTTCGGCGCGTCCGGTCCCAGCAGCGCCGTCAGCGCTTCCTGAAAGTCCCCGGTCGAAACGCCGCGCAGGTAAAGCACCAGCAGCAGCGCATCAAGGCTACTCGAGCGTCGGGCCCAATGAGGCAGAATGTTCGAGGTAAAGCGGATCTTCCTGTCAACCGGCACCTCGGCGCGGTCGCGGACCTTGTGCCGCTTCACGGCGAGCGGCCCGATCCCGGTCTGGATCATCCGCTCCGGCCCGGTCCCGTGATGGACGACGCGCTGACGGCCATCGGGCAGAAGATCATCGTTGAATTGGGCGACAAAGTTTGCAGCCTTGGCCTTCAGCGCGGCGGCCAGCATCTGGCCTGCGCCCTCACGGGCAACCTCGGTCAGCGGCTCAAGGATCAAACCAGGCTGGTGAGGCGGGGTGATCGTGGTATCGTCCTTCATGGCGTATCGCTCCTGCGGGAGGTTCTGGCAGGCTCACACACCCGCCACGATACGCCGCCTTCTCAGGTCCCATCACCCATTTTTAGCCATAGCCCGGTGGCGAAGAACTCCGGGCCGTGGTCGGAGCGGACGTGCTCAGGCACGCCGCGCAGGATGAAGAGATCGGACAGGACGTCGATGACGTCGGTGGAGTTGAGCTTGCGATCGATGCGGATTGCAAGCGCCTCATCCGCAATGGTGCCCGGGGCAGGTTCTTCAATGTCGTCGATCTGGTGAACAGGCTGGAGGCCGAAGCCCGTGCAGGACGGGCGGGCCGGCTTGCGGAACATCTGATGCGGCTCGACTTCGTCGTCCTCGATGAACTCGGATACCTCCCAATCGCGCAGTCCGGCGGCCAGTTGGGTCGTCGGGAAAACGATCCGGTGGGGGCTGTAGAAGAAGTGCCATCCCTCTGCTTCACTGTGCCTATTGGTGGACAAGAGGTTACAATGCTGGGTCGGAAGGAGCGCGGGCAGCTGGAGCTTTTCATCACCGGGTCACTCCGGAGCCTGATCCCTGACGACCATGTGCTGGTGAGGGTTGATCAGGTTCTCGATCTCGAGTGGCTGCGTGCTGAAGTGGGTGCTCTCTCTTGCGCCGACAACGGCCGCCCCGGCATCGACCCCGAGGTCGCTGTGCGCCTGATGCTGGCCGGCTTTCTTCTCGGGATCGTCCATGACCGGCGCCTGATGAGGGAAGCGCAAGTCAATCTCGCGATCCGCTGGTTCGTCGGTCACGCCTTGCACGAAGCGCTGCCGGATCACTCCTCGCTGACGCGCATCCGTCAGCGTTGGGGCGAGGACGTCTTCCGCCGGATCTTCACGCGAGTCGTGCGCCAATGCCAGCAAGCCGGGATGGTTTCAGCCGAGACCGTCCACATCGACGCAAGCCTGATCCGGGCGAATGTCAGTATGGATGCGCCGGTGACGCGCCATCTGGATGCGGTCGAGGCAGCCCACGACGCAGCCGAGGCCGACCACACGGCGCGGGACGCGTGCAGGAGCGGCAGGTTCAAGACGCTCTGCCGCACGGATCCGGACGCCACCATGGCGACATCCTCCAGTGCCCCGCTGCGCCCGGCCTGCAAGCAGCACACGGCGGTTGATGACCTGGCAGGCGTCGTCGTCGATGGAGAGATCGTGACCGGCGAGGAGCATGACACGGGCCGGATCGACGAGCGCCTCGACGCCATCGAAGTGACCCTCGGGGTTACCCTGGACCGGATCACGGCGGACACGATTTATGGGGTGGGACGGGTCTTCGCCGCCCTTGAGGACCGCCAGATCGAAGCCGTCATCCCGCCTCTTCGCTCTCCCCGCCGCAAAGGGGCGCAGGGATTGCCCACCGAGCGGTTCAAGTATGATCCTCAAAACAACGTGGCCCGATGTCCGGCGAAGAAGCGGCTGACCCCTCGCAACAGCATCAAATCCGGAAAGTGGTATCGTGCGGACCGGCGCGATTGCACACGCTGTCCCCTCAAGGCGCAATGCCTGCCCCGGGGCGCCACATCTCGCCGGGTGCATATCGTAACCAACCATGCGGCCATCCTGCGCGCCCGGCGCAAACGCGCGGCATCGGGTGACGATGAACACGCGATCCATACGCGCCACCGTTGGCGGGTCGAAGGCGCGCACGGCACGGCCAAGACGCTCCACGGACTTGCCAGGGCCATCCGCAGAGGGCTCGAAAACATGAAGATCCAGGCCCTCCTGACGGCCGTGGCAATGAACCTCAAGAAGCTGGCGGCAGCCCTGCAGTTCATCAGGTCAATCATTGAAAATCGGACCCCGCCCCAGATCCCAGCAGCAGCATGAAACGACCTCTTCAACAGCCCCGGGGGGAGCTTTTTCTGATCCTCCTCCATCCATCTGGTCAGCAAGCTCTACGAGCAGACTTCCGTCATCGTCACCACCAACCTGGCATTCGAGGAGTGGCCGACCGTCTTCGAAGACGCGAAGAAGACCACCGCGCTGCTCGACCGTCTCACCCACCACTGCAACATCGTCGAGACCGGCAACGACAGCTGGCGCATCAAACCCGAGCCTGAACGCCCTTCGAAACGCAGGCCCGCGTCGGCTGCGCCAGTTGGAAAGCTACGCCGCCACGGGCCTGTTCACCCGGTCACCAGTGGGGCCCTTTTGGGCGCCGATCGGGAGGCACGTTTGGATGCCGATTGACAGCAACGCCCTTGGTCCAGGTCGAACCTACCCGCGCAACAGCGTCAAAGCAGTCGAGAAGCGGCTGCTTGGGGAGGTCTGGTCTGTTTGCGACAGTATAAGGTATCTCTTGATGAGCTTTTCCATGTTCTCAGCCTTGGCGAGCGCCGCAGGATCGCTTGTCCCGATCATTCGTTCTGCCCGGTTTTTGATTTCCTGCAGCTGCCGATCTACCGGAAGTTGAGAAAAAGAGTCCGGAAGACCAAAAGCTCCCTCAAACACCGTCCGGAGCGCTGTTGAACTGAGGATAGAGTACCACTTGGTGTTCTCGCTTGAATCTGACGAAACCAGCCGAGGAAGCTCACGCTGTGCGTTAAGCGCCAGTTCCAGTTCCTCATGGCTTTCGCCTATGCTTTTTTCGAAGGATCGTGTCAGATAGAGTGTACTCACAGCCTGAACATCAACCTTCTGACTTGATGCCTCGCTGCCGAATTTGAAGGCTTGATTAAGCTCAAGATAGCGCTTATCCGTAAGACGGTTTACAATGCTTTTCTTGTCATCTGGGTCGGCCTCCATCACCTTCTTGATGAAGGCTCGGTTTCTTATGTCGCCATCTAGGCCAAATGCGCGCAATGCAACTTTCAAAAGCTTGTAGTCGGAAACCAGATCGTCGACATTCTCGACTTTTGCCATATTCTTTGCAAAGTAATCGCGTGAAGACTGGATTTCAGTGCTTTTTTCGAAAGCGGCACGCTGACGGTCTGCGGTCCGCTCCAGTATCTTCCAACCAAGATATCCTCCGCTGCCCAATTGGACGTTATATGTCATGGTGAGAGGATGCCATGATTCGCGCCTCACGAGGGAGAAGAGTCCGGAGCCGCTTGAGCGCGTGGTAATAATTATTTTGGAGAACGAAGGCCGTCGCGTGGGACAATGCCAAATGGCTATCTTTATCGTTCAACGCATGAGACAGTTGTTCGATGGCGCGTAGGAGTTGCCTCCGTCCGTCAGATTCAGACGCATCTCCGGTAAGAACAAGCTGCGCAATATAGCATGCTCGCGCGACGGGAGTGCATGCGTCGTTTGGGTGGATTGCGTCCCGCAAGCGAAGGATGTTCGCATTGGGGGTCTTGATCGAAATTTTCGAGCGCCTGTCCCCGTTCTCTATGACGGCGCCATTGATAAGAACGCGTTCGTTTGGCGCGAGCTTCAGGACAAGCCCGCTCATCTTTCACCCCCCGCACGCAGTCCTCTCATCACGGACATGTTGATGTCGATCAGAACCTTCGTGGTAGCCTTTCCTGCCATAGCTTTCTGACCATGGCGCAGCGAAAAGAACGCTAGTGACAAGAGGCCGGCTTTGACATCATCAGGCAAGGCGTTGTCCGGATGAGCCAAATCCGACGCTAGCAAGATCCATAGTTCGTTATTCCTGGCAACGGCTGAAATGGCCTCAGGGGTTTGACAGTTGCTATCTGCTTGACGCATTATGCGCGTTACGCGCGACAAAGCGTCATATTCGGTATCACGAGGGCTGCGCAGAGCCTGATTACCATAGGCGTGATCAGAGAAGGGGCTGACGGCGTTCAAGATCGTGTTTCCCGATTATCCAGAAATTCTTTTCAAGGAAGATGGGGCGCCTTGCGGCGCCCCGTTTCGACTTAACCGCGGAACAGCGACAGGATCGACGAGGGCGCCTGGTTGGCGATCGAGAGTGCCTGGATGCCCAGCTGCTGCTGGGTTTGCAGCGCCTGCAGGCGGGCCGATGCCTCCTCCATGTCCGCATCCACAAGCGAGCCGATGCCCGACGTCAGGTTGTCGGACAACTTGCTGATGAAGTTGGTCTGGTTTTCGATCTGGTTCTGAGCCAAACCAAAGTTGGCGGCAGCCTTGGTTGCGGTTGCGATCAGCCCTTCCATGCTGGCCAAGGCAGCAGCCGCGTTTGCGTCCGAGGTGACCGAAAGCCCGTTCAGCGCGGAAAGCCCGCCGCCCGAGGCAGCCGTGCCGCCGGTCGCTGTCGTCGCGGTGACGTTTACGGCGGCAGCGCTATCATTGGTGAAGCGGATGCGGTTATCCGACACAGACACCGAGTAGCTCGACAGGCCATTCTGCTGCAGATAAGCCGACATCTGGTTACCCAGTTTCGTGGCTACATCCTCGGCGCTGTCGTTGGCACCGGCGACATACTCGAACGTACCCGTGCCGCTGGTGGCGCCAGGCAGGGGCATCGCGATGCGATAGCTGTAACCCGCACCAACTGTTCCGATGCTGATGTTCTGGGTTGCCCCGGCCGCGACGGCCGCCGCGCTGCCCGCCGCTGTACCACCGTTGTTGATAATCGCAGTCGTGGTGATCGCAGTGGCACCGAAGGTCGCGGCAGTAGACCCCGACATACTGAGGTTTTGCCGCTCTACGGAGATTTTCGACGCGCTTACCCCGGCAGCCGAGCGATCAAGCGACGAGACAACCTCGTAGTCAGCCGTGGAACTTCCGTCGATCAGGTTCACACCGTTGAATTGGGCAGTCTTCAGAACGCCCCTGATGGACGAAACGTAGCCGTCGATGTCCGCCTGCAGGGTAGCCCGATCATTTGCACTGGCGGTTTGCGCCGTCAGCACCTTGCTCTTGATCTTGTCAAGAGCCTCGCTGATGTCCTCGACGGCAGAGCGAGCGGTCGCGACAGTCGAGTTGGCGGTATTCAGGCCGGTCGAAATGGTCTTGATGGCGCTGGTATCGGACTCCATCGTTTTTGCGATGGACCAGATGGCAGCATTATCCTTGGCCGTGCTGATCGCCTTTCCGGTCGAAATTTCACTTTGCGTCTTGCTCAGCCCGGAGTTGATGGTCTTGAGCGTTTGCAGCGCAACCATCGCCGAGTTGTTGGTCAGAATGCTGGACATGTCTTTAACTCCATTAAATGGGGATTTTTCCCCTGTTCAGATGATGGCCTTCTGACCGGCGGGAATTTCCCGGTGCCTCTGAGCACGAGTCGGGTTTATCCGACAGGGGTGAATAAAGCGTGAATTGGCATCACTGCTCAACGGATTAAAGATTTCACTTTTAATCAAAACCGCCCGATGACTGTTCCGGGCGTGTTTCGCTGCGTCCGTGCGCCATCCCGATCATAAATATCCAAGCCGCGGGCTAACCGCATCAGCTCGCGCAATTGCTCACGCGCGCTGGCAACGCCGTCGCGCGCGGCGCCAGACAAGCCAATGATTCTGTTCAATTCGGCTGCGATGCGCTTGCGTTCGGATGGAAGAGGCGGGTTTTCTACAATGGCCGCTTCGAAACGGCCCAGCATCTGGGCCGCATGGTCGGGGCGAAAGGTCTCGATCGCCTGCCGGGCCTGCGTCAAAAGTTCAAGATGTTGGCTCATCCCGCTGCTCCTGTCCGCTCACCCAGGCCCAGATCGATTCGTTTCGCAAGGGCCGAGGCGTAGGTTTCAGTCAGCATGCTGGAGAACTGCTCCTCTCCGATGCCGCCGCCGAACCCGCCCTCCATGGGTTTCGGGCCTGCGTATTTCAGCATTTCGGAAAGAAAGGCCTTTTCCAGACCCTCTGTCACCTTGGCTTGGACCGTATCGATCCTGCTGTGAGTTGGGCTGTCAGGTGCAACCTGCATGGGTAATCTCCTAAAAATCGCGACATCAGATTGCTTTTAATGGCCTGCGGTAAATATTCGGTAACCGGATGATGCTAGGACCAAGGACGTAAAGCTCAGGAACGATTCATGCCCGTGTCCCCGATTGAAGCCACCCAGCGACCTGTTTCATCATGCAACCTTCGGCCTTGCCAAGCGGCGGAAGCCGGTGATCGGTTTGAAGACCTTCTGGACAGTCAGGATGTCCCGACCGCTTCCGAACTGCCGCAGAAAACCCAAGCCGAGCCGGAACACGAGGATGAGGAGGATGACAGCGCTCAAGACCCGGACGTTGATCCGGCCTTCGTGCCACCCGATGACCTGAAGATACAGACATGCCGCTTGGCCGGAGAGGATGTATCAGTGTCGCTGGATGCCTTGTCTGGAGAGACCGGCGAGAGCGGGGAAATCTTGGAATGCGACGCCGGTTCAGGCGCTGCCGACATTCTCGTGCTTTCTCTTGGTGCAAAATCCCAATCAAGCGCAAGAATTTCTGAAGATAACGCGACGGTGCCGGACAACGGGACACCAAAGACCGATGCAGCCTCCGGTTTCACGCCGCTCGATCCCATGTCCGCGGCGGCCGAAGCGCGGCCGCGGGAGGCCGTTGACCGACTATCCCCAGACTCCGTGGCTCCATCCGATCTGGCCCCGCCTGAGTCGCTTGAAGCAGCGGAAAGCCTGGAAGCGGCGGTCGAAGTCGTGCTTCACCAAGGTCGTGAGGTTCGGGCCGAGATGCGGGGAACCGCCGCGGCTCATCCACCCCACCCCACTGCTCCGCATGAGGTGACGCGGCAGATTGCCGACGCGGTTCGCAATTCTGACGAAACCCGGTTCGAGATCACCCTGACTCCCGAAGAACTGGGCAAGGTTCGCCTTGTCATCAGCCCCGGAGAGAGGCCGTCGGTTGCCGTCTATGCCGAAAACAGGGAAACGCTCGATCTTTTGCGGCGCAATGCCGACCTGCTGGACCGGGAACTGAGGGATGCTGGCCTTGGCGGAGCGGCGCTTTCCTTTGGCCAAGGCACGGCACAGGACGGCAATCCGCGTCACTCCGGCACCTCGTTCTCTGGGCACGATGCAGGATCCGTTCGGACCGAGGACAGCCCGCAAGGCCCACGCCCTTCGCAGGGCATCACCCTGCGCCAACTCGACATTCGCATCTGAAGGCACACCATGGTCACCAGCATTTCCGGCACAACCGCCGCCACAACATCCGCCGTCTCGGGCAAGAGCACCGGGTTTTCGGGTTCGGGCGGGGATTTCGAAACCTTCCTGCGGATGCTGACGACCCAGATCCAGAACCAGGACCCGTTGAACCCGATGGAGAGCACCGAATTCGCCGTCCAGCTGGCCACATTCTCGGGGGTAGAGCAGCAGGCACTGACCAACTCGCTGTTGAAAGAGATGCTGGGCAATTCGTCCGGCGGCACACTGGCGTCGGTCGCCGGCTGGATCGGCAAGGAGGTGCGGACGACCGGCCCGGTCCTGTTCGACG
Organism: Paracoccus yeei ATCC BAA-599; assembly: GCF_000622145.1. Lineage (GTDB taxonomy): Bacteria > Pseudomonadota > Alphaproteobacteria > Rhodobacterales > Rhodobacteraceae > Paracoccus > Paracoccus yeei. Next base: position 8,543 of record NZ_JHWH01000028.1, read on the forward strand.
GAAGCCCCGTGACACTGGATATCGAGCCTGCAGCCGAGGCAGATGCTGTCAGCCTGGTGGTGCTGGACGCCCAGGGCAAGGAGGTGTCCCGAACCAGCATCGGCACGGGATCGGGCGAGGTCGACTGGCAGGGCCGGGGCGACGACGGTGCCCTGTTGGCGTCGGGCTTGTATCAGTTCCGGGTGGAATCCTCCAAGGGCGGGACTGTCCTGTCGACCGAGGATGCGGCAGCCTACGGCATGGTCACCGGGGCCAAGCTTGAGAATGGTGCGGCGCAGCTTGTCCTGGCGGGCGGCGCAACGGTCGCCGCCGAGGATGTCACCGGAATCCGCAATGCCGAAGTGTAAGATCAAACCTGCCACGGGCAGAGGCCGGCGCCTGCATCCGCCGCTTTCGCATGACGTGTCTTGCCCGCTTGCGCCAGCCGACGTCTTGACGGGTGCCGGTCTGGTGGCGTAGCCGGACGCAGGGGCGTGTAGCTCAACGGTCAGAGCAGGGCGCTCATAACGCCTTGGTTGGGGGTTCGAATCCCTCCACGCCTACCAATTCCCCGTTCGCAGTCGTTTGTAGTTGCTGCTTAGCTCTTGTTTTATGGGCTTTTCAGCAAAAAACCGGCTATATGGAATCTGTGCGAAACTAATCCTAGTGCAGCTTCATGGTATCGCCGGGGCAACGATACCACGTTCAGAACGGGGCAAAATACCATGGCACTCACAGACACCAAGATTCGCAACCTGAAGCCCAAAGAGAAGCCTTACCGGGTAACAGACGCTCATTCGCTCTATCTGCAGATCACGCCCAGCGGCGGGAAGCACTGGCGGTTCAACTACACACACCAAGGCAAGCAGAAGACCCTCGCCTTAGGCTCTTACCCTGTCGTCAGCCTGCTTGCCGCCCGCATGGAACGCGACAAGGCCAAAGCGCTGCTGGCGGAAGGCATTGATCCCAGCGCGGCCAAGAAGGCCGACTCCCCGGCTCAGTCACCTGCGGGCGAGACGTTCGAGTCTGTCGCGACACGCTGGTTCAAGGTGAACGAACGCAAATGGGTCGCAGCCTATGCGATGCGCCTGCGGGCCCGAATGGATCAAGACATCCTGCCGCATCTTGGCAGCAAGCCGGTTGCCAGCATCAGCCCGAAGGACGCGCTGGACACCATCCGCAAAATCGAGGCGCGCGGCGCGGTCGAGATGGCGCGGCGGGTAAACCAGATGGTTTCGCAGGTGTTTCGCTTCGCGGTTGGCGAGGGGATTATCCAGTCCGATCCGACACGCGATATTGGCAATGCACTGGCGCCCAAACCGGCCCCGAAACGCCGCAGCGCTATCCCTGCCGACGAGATCCCCGGATTCCTTGAGAAGGTCCGGGCCTATCGGGGCGAGCCTGCCGTGATATGCGGGCTGCAACTGGTAGCGCATACCGCCGTCAGGACGCAGGAGCTTCGCATGGCCGAATGGTCGGAATTCGAGGGGCTTAACGGCAAGGAACCGTTGTGGCGCATCCCTGCCGCAAAGATGAAAATGCGCCGCGACCATATCGTTCCGCTGAGCCGGCAGGCGGTTGCGGTCCTGAAGGCGCTGCGCGCCCTGACCGGGCATCAGAAATGGGTTTTCCTGTCGTCGGTTGATGGCGCGGGCAAGCCGATGAGCAACAATTCCATGCTCTTTGCAATGTATCGGATGGGCTGGCACAGTCGCGCGACGGTTCACGGTTTCCGGTCCAGCTTCTCGACATGGGCCAATGAACAGCAATTCAATCGAGACTGGATTGAGGTTCAGTTAGCGCATGTCGATGCCTCGATCCGGGGCATCTATAACAGCGCGCTACATCTGCCGCAGCGCCGCGAGATGATGCGCGAATGGTCGGATTATATAGACCCGCCCGGTCAGTTTGACGACATTCTGTAAAATTGAGAGTAATGGCGGGACGATTGTAGGGCGGGGATAGACTCCCGCCCTTTTTGCATGTCTAATACACCAGTAGTTTCAGTGACTTAAATCAACTTTTTGTTGACTGGTTAAGGACAGAGACTGCGCCCGTAACGAAAAACCCCCGCTGCATATGGCCGGCAAGCCGCAACGGGGGTCCATCAGAAAGATGAACCATGGATAACATGCACGCGGCTGCGCCGCAATACGCGCTCGACGACGAATCGCTGGATCTGCTTGGGACTGATCCCATCCCGTTCCCTTCCGACAATCGTGCTGTCGCGCTTGATCTTGCGGCGCGCGGCCTTGCGGTTTTCCCGATCCGGGATTGGGGCGATGGGGATGGATGGAAGCCGATAGGCGCCTTCCCTGAAAAGGCCAGCAGCGACCGCGGCCAGGTCTCCGCATGGTGGCGTAAATGGCCCGATGCCCGAGTCGGGCTGCTGACCGGCGCCCGCAACGGTATCACCGTGCTGGACGTGGATGCGAAAAACGGGAAGGACGGGACGGAAACGCTTGCCGATCTTGGTTTTCCTGACCTGTCGTCAGTGTCGCCTTGTCGCGTCCGAACGCCATCAGGGGGCTGGCACCTGGTTCTCGACTATGATTCCGACATCAAGAACAGCGTCAGCAAGATAGGTTCCGGCCTGGACTTTAAGAACGATCGGGGATTCATCGTCGCGCCGGGCAGCTTCAAGGATGGCGCGCGCTATGTCCCCGAGGGCGAGACGCTGCGGCGTGATTCCCGGTTGCCGCCGATACCTGCCGCTCTGAAAAGCCGTGCGCCCCAGCATGAACCTTTCGAGGACTTGTTGGGCAGATCATCCGTTCCCCTGGTTGTGGCATCCCATCAGCAGCGTGAATGGGCTCAAGAGAGATTGACCGAACTGGCTGAGAACGTTGCAGCCGCACCCGAGGGGCAGCGACACGACACGCTAAACAGCGTTGCCCTGCTTTGCGGGGGGTATGGCGCGCATGGCGCGCTCACCCAAGGCGAGGCAAAGGCCGCGCTGATACCTGCCGCTCTGGCCTGCGGGTTGTCTGAACGCGAGGCCCGCAGGACGTTCGAATCGGCATGGGCCGATGGGCTCAAGAAGCCCGTGGACTTGCCCGGCGATTGTGAAGATTGGTTCTCAGATGAAGGTCCAAAAGATGAGAAAAACGAATCTGCTAGCCAATCTAAAAAGTCAAAGGCGTTCACCTTTGAATGGTTCCATGAGGCCGAACTGCCTGAGTCCAGCCCTTTCCTGATTGAGGGGCTGTTAGATCAAGGGACAGCCAGTGTCGTTTATGGCCCCAGCAACGCGGGCAAGACGTTTTTCACCCTCGATCTATGCCACGCCCTGGCGAACGCTGGTTGCGGGGCAACATGGCAGGGACGCGCAATTGAGCGAACAGCGGTCCTTTATATGGCGCTGGAAGGCGGCAGCAAGTTCACCCTGCGCCTGAAAGCCCTGCAACGGGCGTTCGGTGACGGGGGTAAGATTCCCTTTGCCTATCGGCGCGGCGGTGCAAACCTGCTGCACAAGGACGACAAGGGCGATGTCAAAGCGATCATCAACATGGCGAAGGCCATGCAGTCTGATGCTGTCGCGGCGGGGCTGCCTCTGTTGATCGTCATTGACACTTTGTCCCGCGCTCTAAGCGGTGGTGACGAGAATGCCCCTACAGACATGACGGCATTTGTCGGGAATGTTGACCGCATCCGCGAAGCAACCGAAGCACATGTGATGGTGGTGCATCATACCGGTAAGGACATCGCCAAGGGGATGCGCGGCCACTCCTCGCTTGTCGCGGCGATTGACAGCGAGATTGAGGTGATCCGACCGGATGCGGGCAGCGTGGTGCAGGTGACTGTCGGAAAGCAGCGTGACCACAAGTCAGATTATCCTTTCGGCAATTTCCAAATCAAAGAGGTTGCGCTTGGAGTCGACGTGCACGGCAAGGAACTGTCTTCCGCCGTTGCTGACTGGGGCGTGTCGCAAGAGCGTGTCGCACCCATTGAACTGACAAAGAAGCAAGAGCGTGTCGTAGAAATCTTCCGCACTACGAACGGCGGACAGGCAGTCGAACGGGAAGCGCTTATTGCGGCCTGCCTGAATGAGGATGTGTCTGAGGCGAAAGACCCCAAAGACCGCCGGAAGGGCGTGACAAGCATCCTTGGGGCATTGGTGAACAAAAACGCCCTGGCGCTGAAAGATGGTTCATATCGCATTTACTCGCCTGGCGACGATCTGGGCTTTGATGATCTGGGCGACGAGCCATCCGGGGGAACAGGGGAACACGGGGGAACACGGGGGGAATGTTCCCCTGCTGGCATGGCGTCGGCAGGGGGAAGGAACGGAACGCGCCCTATAGGGCGTTCCCTGTTCCCCTACGACGCGGCGGAATTAGACGACGATTTGTTGTGAGGATCGAAAATGCTCTCAGATCAAATGGAGGCGCTAATTCGCTCAGGATCGAAAATGCATCTGTCGCAATCTTTTTGGGTCCTTCCCCCCTACCGGCGCCATGCGGGGCGCGCCGAACCGCCATGTGTCTCACTTCACAAATTTTCTGGAATAAGGATTTCTGCGAAATGGATCTGAGCGCATTTTACGATGAGGACGATTTTGACGACATCCTGGGTAGGTCCAGCACGGCAAAATCGAAATCGCGCAAAAGTTCGTCGCGGAATACCACCGCAGCGCCGCGAGAAGGCACCGCTGGCGGGCAAGTCGAAAATTTTCAGGACATACCAGCCGGAAAGCCTGAAGCGCCTCCTGGGACGATCCACGAAAGCGAACTTGCGGCGCTTCTGGGCATCAGCCGCCAGGCCGTGGGCGAGAAAGTCCGTTCAGGAATTTTGACGCGCACGGCGCGCGCAACTTTCGCCTATCCCGAGGCTGTCACCGCCTATTGCGCTCATTTGCGAGAACATGCTGGACGTGCCGGGCGTCCATCGACGGGCAGTGATGAATTGAAGGCAGAACGCACGCGCCTGGCGAAAGAACAAGCCGACGCGACTGCGCTTAAAAACGCCCAGCTTCGCAGTGAATTGGTGCCTGTCACTGACACATTGCGAGAATGGCAGGCTGTCTTGCGTGATATTCGGGCGGCAATGCTCGCTGTCCCGTCCCGCTACGCGGCATCACAGCCGCACCTGACCCCGCATGACGTGGAAGCCCTGACTTTGGAAATCAAACGCGCTTTGGAAGGGCTGGCAGATGGGAACGATTGAGAAATTGCGCCACGATGCTTTGCAGGTGCTGCGCCCGCCGCCGTCAATTCCGCTGTCGGAATGGTGCGAGACGAATATCACGATCCCGCAAACGTCCAGCGCCACGCCTGGAAAAATGCGGCTCTGGAAATTCCAGCAAGGCATTGCCGATGCGATGACCGATCCTGGAATTAATGAGATTGTTATACAGAAATCCGCGCGAGTAGGTTTCAGCCAGCTGCTGATGGGCTTCATCGCTCACACGGTTGCAATAAATCCATGCCCGATCTTGGTCACTCAGCCGACCACGGACGACGCGCGTGCATTTTCCGTGGATACGGAGGCATTGTTTGAGGCCAGCCCGTCATTGCGTGGCTTAATCAGCGACGGTGCTGACGACACAGGCCGCTCGACTCTCATGCGGCGCTTGTTCGCGGGCGGCAGTCTCGAATTTCTGTCAGCATCGAGTCCCCGGTCCTTCCGTAGGAAGTTGGGGAAGATCGCTATTGCCGATGAAATAGCGGCTTATGAAATGAGTGATGAGGGCTCTATCCTCGATCTGCTGCGCATGAGGACTCAGACCTTCCGCGACAGGACGCTGGTATTTGGCGGCACGCCTATTTTTAAGGGTGATGCCGTTTGCGCCATGTATGAGGACTCCGACCAACGGATTTATGAGGTGCAATGCGTGGAATGCCGCGACTTCGCCCAGATCGAATGGAAGGACCTGCATTTCAGCAAAGACGATCTATCTGCGGGCGTGAATTGGTGCTGCCCAAATTGCGGTTGCCTGGTCCCTGAAAGCCGAAAAGCTGAAATGGTGGATAATGGCCGATGGCGCGCGACCAATCCCGAGAACAAGACCCGAGTCGGGTTCAAGCTGAACAGCCTCATATCCCCGCACTGGAACGCACGCTGGCAGGTGATTGTTGCTGAGTTCCTGAAGGCCAAGAGCGACCCTGCAGCCCTGCAAGCCTGGACGAACCTGCTGCTTGGCGAGGGCTGGGAAGCGACTGGACAAGGAGTCGATGAGTCAGCCCTGACCCTTGTGCCCGTGGGTCTGGACGCTATCCCTGATGGCGCGCTTTACCTAACAGGCGGATGCGATGTGCAAGCCGATCGCCTGGAACTGTCAACTGTCGCATGGGACTCGGAAGGCCGCGGCACGGTGCTGGCGCATGAAATCGTCTATGGCGATCCGCTGCAGAATGACGTTTGGGTTGCTCTGTCAGACCTGATCGCCCGCCGATTCAAGCACCCGCGCGGCGGCACGATTGGCTATGACAAGGTGCTGGTTGATGCCGGCGACGGCGTTCGCGCTGCCTCGATTCAATCCTTCTGCCGTGGCAGGGCGCCGCAGGTATTCCCCTCAAAAGGGGTTGCTGGATGGAAACAGCCGCCCGTGACGCTGGGCAAGGCCGCTGACAAGACAATCCGCCTGCAGCTGCTGGGCGTGGATGGGCTGAAAGATCGCGTGCACCGCATGGCGACGGCGGGAACGCTGCAATTCGCGGAAAGCCTGCCGCCGACCTATTGGGAACAACTGGCAGGCGAGGAAATCCGCGTGCGCTACAGCCGAGGTTACGCGATCCGCGAATGGCATCAGATCACTGGACGCAGATCGGAAGCCCTTGATTGCGCGGTGATGGCGCTGGCTGCAAAGCATCTGATTCACTGGAATCCAGATCGGCGGGCGGAAGAATTGGCTTCACCCGCCGCGCCGAAGAAAGCGCCAGCCGTCATTCGGAGTCGATGGTTGACGGGCGGTTAATCTCCGAGATTATCTTCTGAACGAAGATCTTCGATAGCAGCAGTTATATTCTTCAATTCCTCAAGGAGTTCATCGAGTTTATTAACAATGTCGTCTTTCGCGCTCTCGATAGCTTCCTTCAGATCATCATTTGCCATGATTTACCCTCTCCACGCTCTGGCCCGTTCAGCCTGCCACGCCGCCGCGCAACCTCAAAGCGATTCGTCGGCCTCAACCGACAGTCTCCGTCCGCCTTTCCATAAGAGAATCCACGGCCGAAGCCGCCCAATATGCAATCGTGGCTAGAAATTCATTGTCGCCCTGGTGCGCCGCATCCGCAATCTGTTGAGCCAACGGGCCGGTCTCGATGGAGTCGGCAGTGATAGCCGCTTGCATGGCAGCAATCGCAGCCGCTTCGCCTTTACCAGTCATTTTGGAATCCTCTTTGTCAGGGTGATTCCTAGATTGCATCGAGGCAATTATTTGTCAATTAATACAATTGGTTGTCTGTGAAACTGTTTGTTGATTAGCGAGCCTGGGCGACATGCGCTTGATGAGTCGGAACGACTGACGCCAGAGGCGCCACCATTCGCGCTTTTCATCTTCCCTGAGCCATTCAGGCGGTTTCATGGCAATCTCCTTTCACTGAATCGAAACGCCCCTCGGGTCCGTAACCTCCGAGGGGCGTTCCTGCTGCCTATGCGGTTCGGAGGACGTGATGTCGCCGCATCGGCAACCCTGGATCGGCCGATCGCCCGCCCGATCCCGCGTCAGAAAGGAGAATTCCCGGCTACCTACCAGGTGATTCCAACATAGGTGGAGCGAATACTATTGTAAAGTTGTTAGATGCACTTTATAAACGAATCCATAACACGCGGTTACCGACCGCAGCGAAACCTTTACCGAGGACGCCCTGATGCCCGAGATTGAACCGACTGACCCGCTGTTCACGCATCCCGAACCGCTCACGCATTTCCGCGCCAAGGACCTGGCGACCGCCTTGGCTCGCAGCGGCGTGCCCTACAGCACCTCGGCCGCGCGTATTCAGAACTATGCCAAGGCGAACCTGATCCACGTTCGCGGGCGGGTGGGCGAAGGGAAGAACTCACCCAATGTTTACGGCATTTCTGATGTGGCGGCGGCGCTGATGCTTTCCAGCCTTCAAGACCTTGGTGTCGCGGATCAGGAGGTTCTGAGTTACACGTCCTCGACCCTCTATCACTGGTATCTGGGACAGACGCCCCGCAGCTTCCATCCGATCCTTGCCGCACTCTCGGATACTCTGTGTGGGCATGAGTGGATGTTGCAACTGCGATTTTTGCGTCATACGCAAACGCAGGAACGCTATATCCTGCGCAACTTTGGCCGCATGACCGACGAACCATTCTGGCAGGGCTCGGAAAACACCAAGTCGCCGGAATGGGAACCCGTTGGGGATATTCTCATCAACAGCGGCTCGCTACACGCCCTTGCCCGTCTGATCGAACCGCCCAAGGGCGCGAACTGAGGCTGGCGCGCATGGGCATCCTGTCCCGGATCCTGAACCGCGCCCCTGCCGCGCCTGCTGTCCAGACTCGACGCTTCGACGGCGCGACGGGCGGCCGGCGTGGCTTCGGCATGGGCACCTTCGGGCGGATCAATCCCGAGATCGCCGCAGCGGGCCCACAATTGCGCAGCCGCGCGGCCTATCTGGCGCAGAACAATCCTTGGGTTGCACACGCCGTTGCCAACTGGACGGGCGCGCTTGTGGGCTCTGGCATCATGCCCGTGTCGCGGCACCCCGACGCCGCTACCCGTGCCGCACTTAATGCCTATTTCCGCGACTGGACGGACTCTGCCGATGCCGAGGGGCGCACCGATTTCGAGGGACTGCAAACCTCGATCGCGCAAAGCCTTGTCGTCACTGGCGAGGGGCTGGCGCTGATCGTGGACTCGGACGAGGGGCCGAAGCTGCGCGTCCTGCCCGTCGAACTGCTGGACGAAAGCAAGACTGCTGATCTGTCGTCCGACCGCTTTATCTTCTCGGGCGTGGAGATGGACGGCAACGGGCGGCGGCTCGCATATCATATCCTGCCTGAGCGACCCGCCAGCGTCTTTGTCACCTATGCGCCCGCGCAGCGTATCGACGCGGCCAGCGTCCTGCATGTCGTGAAGCCTTCCGCACCCGGCCAGATCCGGGGCGCATCATGGCTGGCGCCGATCATCCTGAGCGCAAGCGACTTCGACCAATATGCCGATGCTCTGCTGATGAGCGCGAAAGTCGCGGCAATGCATTCGGGCTTTATCGTCAATATGAACGGTGCGGGCACCGATCCTTATGACGGGGCAGACACGCCCAGCATGGAACCAGGCACGTTGGTTCGTCTCGGGATGGGCGACGATGTTAAATTCAACAGTCCGGCCCAGCTTCAGCAGGCCGATGCTTTCCTGAAGCACAACCTGCGCCAGCTTGCAGCGGGGCTGGGGCTTCCTGATCATCTAGTTTCGGGCGATCTGTCAGGCGCAAATTATTCGTCCCTGCGGGCTGGCCTGCTGCCCTTCCGCCAGCGTGTCGAACAGATTCAATATGGTGTGCTGGTCCCGCAGTTTTTGGGGCCGATCTGGCGGGCGGTTATCGAGGATGGAGTCCTTTCCGGCCGGATTGACGCCCCAGACTTTGAACAGAACCCCCGCGCGTATCTGTCAGCCGACTGGTTGCCGCCGAAGCCCCTGCAAGTCGATCCTGCGAAGGACGTTGAGGCCACACGCGCCGAATTGGAGCTGGGCCTGACCAGCCGCCGCAAAGCCGTCGCTGAACGCGGCTGGGCGCTGGAAGACCTGGATGCCGAAATCGCTGCGGAAAGGCCTCTAGAACAAAAGGATTCCAAAGAGTGAACAATCCGGTTCTCACCCGTCACGCGACCTTCCTGGCGAATAGCTATAATCCCGAGGATCGCACCTTTACCGCGGTCATCGCCACGCCGACTCCGGTGATGCGCCGCGATGCTGCTGGCCCCTTTGCTGAGATTCTGCCGCCCGAGGCGTTCGACCTCACGGCGCAAACCTTGCCTGTCCTGGACTCGCACAACACCGCAAGCGTGCGGGCGATCCTTGGGCAAACCCTGTCCATCCGGCGCGAGGGTGACTCCATCGTCGCCGACATGCGCCTGTCGTCCGCCGAAGATGTTGCCCCGATCGGGCAGCGGATCGCGGATGGCACGCTGTCCGGTGTCTCGATCGGATACCGCGTTGCCGGATGGGCAACCCGCCGCGAGGCAGGCCAGCGGATCAAATCCGCTTCGCGCGTGCATCTCGCGGAGGTGACTCTAACCAGCAACCCCGCCGACCCCAACGCGGGCGTGCGACAAGCGAAGGAGGGCGGCATGCCCAAAGACGTCCAAGAGCAACAAGACGACCGCGCCGCGCTCATTGCCCGAGTCCGCGCCGCGCACAACCTGCCCGAGGAATGGGCGACTCGGATGGCGGAAGCCGAGGACGAACTGTCGGACGACGAAATCCGCGCCGATGGCCGGGAAACGGCTCTTGCCGCCCGTGCTGCCCGCCCGCAGGTGCAAATCCGGACCGCCACGCCGTCCAGTGAAGATCCTGCCGTGATCCGCGATCGTCAGGTTGATGCGCTTTCCGCACGCATGATGGGCACTGCTCCGGCTGATGCGGCCCGACCCTTCATGCAGATGGGGCTTCAGGACTTCGCCCGCGATGCGCTGGTTCGCGCCGGTCAATCCGTCGCCACGCTGGGGCGTGAAGAACTGCTGACGCGCGCCATGCATACGGTTTCCGACTTCCCGGAACTACTGACGGGCGCGGGCAATCGGGTATTGGCGAACGCCTATCAACAGGCGCAAAGCCCGCTGAAGCAGCTTGCCCGCCAGCGCACTGCCGCCGATTTTCGCCCCCTGTCGACTCTGAAGCTGGGCGAGTTCTCGGGCCTGCAGAAAGTCACCGAGGCCGGAGAAATCAAGTCGATAACCACGGGCGAGGCGAAGGAAAGCTACAGCCTCGAGACCTTTGGCGGCATTTTCAGCCTGAGCCGCAAGGCGATCATCAACGACGACCTGGGCGCCTTCGCCCGCTGGGGCGAGATGATGGGGCGCGCTGCTGCCGAGACCGAAACGGCGCAACTGTTGGGCCTGCTGCTGGCGAATGCGGGTGCGGGCGTGCTGCTGGATGATGGCCTGCCGCTGTTCCATGCCGATCACGGCAACGTCGCCACCACGCCCGGTCCGCTGGAACTGACAGCAACCGCCGATCCGCTGAGCGATGCCCGCCTTGCCCTGCGCAAGCAGAAGGGCTTGGACGGCGTGACTCCGGTCAACGTGGTGCCGAAATACCTGCTGGTGTCGCCCGAGAACGAAACCAATGCTGAGAAGATCCTGACCGCGATTCAGGCTGTTGCCACGGCTGACGTGAACGCGATGGCCGGCCGGCTGCAAGTTCTGGTGGAGCCGCGACTCACGGGCCTGGGTTGGTATGTCTTTGGTGATCCCGCCACCGCACCCGTGCTTGAATATGCTTACCTGTCCAGCGCGCAAGGGCCGCAACTGTCCAGCCGCGACGGCTGGGAAACGCTGGGCCGTGAGTTCCGCGTTGTCCTCGACTTCGGCGCAGGCGTCACCGATCACCGCGGCGCTTATCGCAATGCGGGGGCGTGATGCCCACTCGCCCCGGTCAGTCTCTGATCCCATCTGTCGATGACCTGCTGCTCTATCGCGCGGCTCTGCAGGATGCCCGGTTTTCGGGCGTCCGCACGGTGCGCGACTCGAATGGCGAGGAAGTCACCTATCGGTCGCAATCCGAAATCGAATTGGCGATCACGCGGCTTGATGCCGAGATCGCTCAACTGCAACGCGGGCGGTCCTCGCTGATCCGCATGCAAACCAGCAAAGGAATCCACTGATGGCACGAAACCATGTTCAGCCGGGACTCGTCCTGAGCATCCCCGCGCCTGCCGCTGTCCTGTCGGGTGGCGTTGTCGTGGCGGGCAATCTTGTCGGCATCGCGCAGGGTGATGCTGCTGCAGGTGAAACCGTTGATGTCGCCCTGACCGGCGTTTGGGAGATCCCCAAGACCGCAGCGGACTCGTTCGCTGTCGGCGATCGCGTGTTCTGGAACGCCTCGACCGGCCTTGCGACCTCGACTGTGGGCAGTAACGCCCGCGTTGGCACGGCTGCGGAAGCTGCTGCGGCCTCGACCGGCGCCGTTCGCGTGCGCCTGGTCCAACTGTAAGGAGTCATCCCATGGCTAAGATGTATGCAAAGCACCGCATCATCCTGCCCGATGGCAGTGAGATCGAGCCCCGCGCTGTGTTCGACGCCACGCCCCAGCAGGCCCGGCAATTCGATCACCTGAACGCCGCGCGCGCTGCGACCGAGGCCGAGATCAAGGCTGCTGAAGCCGCTCAGGCGAAAGCGGACGGACTGGCCTGAACAACACCTATCGTGACGCTTGCAGATGCCCCCCTTGCGGGGGCATTTTGCATTTGAGGGATCTTTGATTCAGGACTCTGACCCGTTCCCGATTTGCCTTGCTATGGTATCATCCATGGTATAGATCAACGTAACGGCTTGAACGGGCGTTGGTTGTTGGTCCCTCCACGCCTACCATCAACCACTTTGGGCCATAAATTGCCGGACAAAGTGTCCCGCAATTTATACCTGCGGGACACATGCCCCGCTTGAGTTGACCAACGTGAACTCGGTCTGATCCCAGAACCGGTGCCATGCCCCCGCCTCATTGAACCGATAGAACCCTGATTTTCACTCATGCGGCCCCGGCCGGAACAGCGTCCAGACCCTCTGGCGCGGTCAACCGGATGATGCGATGGATCGTGCAGGCCTCGTTGTGAAAGCAGTCACCCGCGCGGCGCTCGACTTCGAGCGGAGGATCATAGGGCTGGTCCAGATCAAACACATGCTCGACATAGCCGCAGGACAGGATCAAGATGTCGGCGGCGACTGGGTGGTCATGCGGATCGCTGTCAGGGCCGTCCGCTGCGGTAAAGCGATGCAAGACGCCCAGAGATGTGGCTGCGGAAATCTGAACAAGCGGGGCAAGTGGATTTGCCGAGCAACAACGGCATGATGCTGCGAACGAGGAGAAGACCATGGGCAGACGACCGCGCCGGAACCACAGCCCGGCATTCCAGGCGAAAGTGGGGGTAGTCGCGATCAAGGGCGAGAAGACCATGATCGAGCTTGCGCAGGGTTTCGACGTTCATCCGAACCAGATCACCTGGCGTCATCGTCCGCATTGTAGCAGGCATCTAACGCATTGAACCGGACGCCACGCAGATCAAAATGGTAATAGCCGCCGGGGTTGGTGATGCCGGTGATCGGCCGGAAGGTATCCCAGGACAGCCGAATTTTCGACGCTGCCCATCCAAACCGACCTCAAAGCACGATCCGGCCAGCCGCGGCGCTCCCTGCACAAAGGCCGCTTGGGAACATTGGTTCGCCAGAAAGGTTGATCGCAATCATCAGGAGGTAGACATGGCAGATGACCCCAAGACCCAGCGACAGGATCAATCGACCTATCCCGCCGACATGGAGGAGGAACGGCAGGAGCCCGACGGGCTGGGACACGACAAGCCCAAGCCTTCGGACGCGCCGCCCGCCACGACGACGGTCGCGAACCCGGCAAAGGTCGAGACCCCGGATTGATCTGGCCTCGGGCGCTCCAAGCTGGTGTGGAAGCGCCGACATCAACGGCCATCCCTTGCCGTGTGCAACCCGGCAGCATTGTGGAGGAAACGTATATTCCGCAGCCGCCGTCAACTTGCCGCGATGTTCCTTGCGCAGGCGATCATGTCAGGATCGGTCTTAAGCCAATGGATAAGAGGCAGCGAGACTGCAAGGCCTTGGCAGAGAACGCATCCTATTGGGCACAGAGCATGAACGGATTTAGGAAACCGCCTGAACCCGAGACGGAAAGCACGCAGACACGGAAAGTTCTTATGGGTTTTCCAAGCAGATGGCGACCCCGGGAGGGCTCGAACCCCCAACCTAGCGCTTAGAAGGCGCTTGCTCTATCCGGTTGAGCTACGGGGCCCTGTTTGCAAGGCGCGGGCCGTGGCCTGTCCCAAAGGGCGGCAGCGCATTTCTGAACGCCGCCGGGGACGATGTCAACCGGCGGCCAGCGTCAAGGTCATGAAGACGCTGTTCGGGTCCGGCCGGTAGTCCCCGAAAGGCGGGCATTCGGAAAATCCGGCACGCTCGTACAGGCGGCGCGCGGGGCGGAACATGGCCTGCGCCCCGGTCTCGAGGCTCAGGCGCGACAGGCCCTGGGCCCGGGCCTCGGCGATCAGCCCGTCCAGCAGCAGGCTGGCCAGGCCCCTGCCCCGTTCCTCGGCCAGGACATGCATCGACTTGATCTCGGCGTGATCGGGGCCGATGCGCTTGATCGCACCCATGCCGACAGGCCGGCCACCGTCGCGCAGGACCAGGAAGCGGATGGCGGGATCGACCAGATCCTCGCGCGGCAGCATGTGGATGGATTCGGGCGGGGTGTCTGCGTGCATGTCCCGGGTGTGGCGTTCGAACAGAAGCGTCAGGTCCGGGGCAAGCGGACTTTCCGCCGCAAGGGTCGGTTCGGGATGGTCGGTCATGGCGGTCTCCGGGGTGCCGAGGGACTGCTAACCCTCTGGCCAGCCGCATGCAAGCCGGCGAAAAAGGACATGGCCCGCCTGTTTCCCCCGGCAGCCGAAGATTGTCCGCCCCCTTCGCCCGCATGCGGAAAAGCGGCTTGGCCGGGACGGCTGCTGGCGAAACTTCCTCCGCCCCCGCTGCGCCCTGGGGGCCGGCTGTACGCTTGCTCCGGGTGCTGGGCAGGGCTAGGTCATGACCAAATCCGGAGGTCGCATGTCCATCGTCATCGAGACCATGACCAAAAGCTTTGGCGGCACCTCGGTTCTGCGGGGGATCGACCTGACCGTGGAGTCGGGCGAACTTGTCGCGCTGCTGGGTCCCTCGGGGTCGGGCAAGACGACGCTGCTGAAGATCATCGCCGGGCTGGAATGGCCCGATGCCGGGCGGCTTGTGGTGAATGGCGCGGACTGGCTGAACCTTGCGGCGCAAGACCGGCGCATCGGCTTCGTGTTCCAGCACTATGCGCTGTTTCCGCACATGACCGTGCGCGACAACCTTGCCTTTGGCCTGACGGTGCGGCCCCGCGCGCAGCGTCCGGGCACGGAGGTGATCGCCGCGAAGGTGCAGGAGCTGCTGCATTTCCTGCAGATCGCCGACCTTGGCGACCGCTATCCCGCGCAGCTGTCGGGGGGCCAGCGCCAGCGGGTCGCGCTGGGGCGGGCGCTGGCGATCGAACCCACGGTGCTGCTGCTGGACGAACCCTTCGGCGCGCTCGATGCCGCGGTGCGCCGCGACCTGCGCGCCTGGCTGCGTTCGGTGCACGAGGAAACCGGATCGACCACGATCTTCGTCACCCACGACCAGGAGGAAGCCTTCGAACTGGCCGACCGCGTCGTGGTGATGGGCGAGGGCCGGATCGAGCAGATCGGCAATGCCGACCAGATCCACGACCACCCGGCCAGCCCCTTCGTCGCCCGCTTCATGGGCGCCACGATCGAACTGCCGGTGACGCTCGTCTCGGGCCGGGCCGAGGCGCTGGGCCTGGACGCCGGCCGCCTGCCCCGCCGCGCCCTGCCGGACGGAGCCGCGACCCTGTTCCTGCGCCCCGATGACGTGGTGCCGGTGGCCGACCCCGCCGGGCGCTGGCAGGTGGCGCGCTGCACATCGAACGGGGCGGTGCTGCGCATCGACCTGACGGATGGCCACAGGCAAATCCCCGTCGACCTGCCCCGCCGCGCGCCCGAGGCGCGGGGCCTGTGCAAGGGCACCCGCGTCACCCTGCGCGCCGAGGCCGGCGCGATCTTTTCCGCCGGGCGCGACGAGCCCGCCGTTTCTGTCGCCCCCTTCCCCCGCAAGGAGAACCGCCTATGATCACCAAACTGCGCATCGCGGCCCTGGCCCTGGTGCTGGGCGCCAGCCCGGCCCTGGCCCAGGACAAGATCCTGAACGTCAGCTACGACATCGCGCGCGAACTGTTCGAGGCGTTGAACCCCGAGTTCCAGACCTACTGGAAGGACAAGACCGGCCGCGAGGTGACCATCGACCAAAGCCACGGCGGATCGTCGAAACAGGCGCGGGCCATCCTTGAGGGGCTGCCGGCCGACGTGGTGACGTTCAACCAGGAAACCGACGTGGACGTGCTGGCCAAGAACGGCTTCGTGGCCGAAAACTGGCGCGAGGCGCTGCCGAACGGGGCCTCGCCCTATTACTCGCTGCCGGCCTTCCTGGTGCGCAAGGGCAACCCCAAGGGGATCAAGGATTGGTCCGACCTGGCCCGCGACGACGTCCAGGCGGTGTTCCCGAACCCCAAGACCAGCGGCAACGGACGCTATACCTATCTGGCCGCCTATGCCTATGCCCTGACGCAAGAGGGCGGCTCGCCCGAAAAGGCCCAGGAATTCGTCGGCAAGATCTTCGCCAATGTCCCCGTTTTCGACACCGGCGGCCGCGCCGCGACCCAGACCTTCGCCGAACGCAGCATCGGCGACGTGCTGGTTACCTTCGAGGCCGAAACCAAGGGCATCGCCAAGCAGTACGCCGACCAGGGCTTCGAGGCGATCACCCCAGCCACCAGCCTGTTTGCCGCCTTTCCGGTCGCCGTCGTGACCGAGAACGCCGAGAAGAACGGCTCGCTGGAGGTTTCGACCGAATATCTGACGTGGCTTTACACGCCCGAGGCGCAGGAGACCCTGGCCGAGAACCATTTCCGCGTGACCGACAAGGAGGTGGCGGCCAAGCACGCGGCCGAGTTTCCGCAGGTCAAGCTGCTGACGGTGGACGAGGTCTTTGGCGGCTGGGACAAGGTCAACGCCGAGCACCTGGCCGATGGCGGCATCCTCGACACCGTCTTCGTCAACCGCTGACGGCAATCCCGTGAGCGCCGGCGTCATCCGACCCAAACGCGTGCTGCCGGGCTTTTCGCTGAGCCTTGGCACCACGCTGCTTTTTGTCGCGCTGATCATCCTGATCCCGGTGATCGCGCTGGTGCTGAAGGGCGCCGAAATCGGGCCGGCCCGCTTCTGGGCCATCATCTCGGCCCCGCGCACGCTGGCGGCGCTTCGGGTGACGGTGACGGCGGCCTTTGCCGCCACCCTCTTCAACGCCTTCTACGGCCTGCTGATGGCCTGGGTGCTGACCCGCTATGACTTTCCGGGCAAGCGCATCCTGGACGCGCTGATGGATGTCCCCTTTGCGCTGCCCACGGCGGTCGCGGGCATCTCGCTGACGGCGCTTTATTCGGCGAACGGCTGGTTCGGCGCGCCGCTGGCGGGGCTGGGCATCGAGGTGGTCTATACGCTGGGAGGCGTGATCCTGGCGATGACCTTCACCTCGATTCCCTTCGTCGTGCGCGCGATCCAGCCGGTGCTCGAGGATCTGGACCCGACGCTCGAGCAGGCGGCGATGACGCTGGGCGCGCGGCCCTTTGCCATCTTCCGCCGGGTGGTGCTGCCGGCGATCTGGCCGGCCTGGCTGTCGGGTTCGACCATTGCCTTTGCCCGCAGCCTGGGGGAATTCGGCGCGGTGGTCTTCATCGCCGGCAACCTGCCCTTCAAGACCGAGATCGCGGCGCTTCTGGCCTATATCCGGCTCGAGGAATACGACTATCAGGGCGCGGCGGCCATTGCGCTTGTGCTGCTGGTGCTGGCGCTGGTGCTGCTGGCCTTTTCCAACTGGATCCAGTTCCGCGCCACCCGCCATCTGGAGCCCGCGGCATGAGCCTGTCCCTGACCGACGCCCCCGGCCAAAGCCGCACGGTGCCGCGCCTGCTGATCGGGCTGGCCTTCGCGCTGACCGCGCTGTTCGTCGTGGCGCCGCTGGCCTTCATCTTCTGGCGCGCCTTCGCCGAGGGCTGGGCCGTCTACCTGGGCAACATCACCGATCCCCTGACCCGGCACGCGATCTGGCTGACCACGCTGGTCGCGGTGATCGTGGTGCCGGTCAACGTGGCCTTCGGCATCGCCGCCGCCTGGGCCATCGCCCGCTTTCGCTTTCCCGGCCGCAAGCTGCTGGTCACGCTGATCGAGATCCCCTTTTCGATTTCGCCCATCATCGCGGGCATCTGCTATCTGCTGCTTTACGGCCGGCAGGGCCTGCTGGGGCCCTGGCTTGCCGACCACGACATCAAGATCATGTTCGCGATTCCCGGGATCGTGCTGGTCACGATGTTCGTCACCGCCCCTTTCGTCGCGCGCGAGGTGCTGCCGCTGATGCAGGCCCAGGGCTCGGAACAGGAACAGGCGGCGGTGACGCTGGGCGCGCGGGGCTGGCAGGTGTTTTCCCGCGTGACCCTGCCGAACATCCGCTGGGCGCTGCTTTACGGCGCGGTCCTGTGCACGGCGCGCGCAGTCGGCGAATTCGGCGGCGTCTCGGTCGTGTCGGGCGCGATCCGGGGGCAGACGAACACCCTGCCCCTGCAGATCGAACTGATGTTCAACGACCTGAACACGACCGGCGCCTTCGCCGCCGCCTCGACCCTGACCGTCATCGCGCTGGTGGTGCTGGTGGTCAAGGCTGCGTTGGAAAGTCGCAGGTAGGCCGCTGGCGGGATTGTCAGTGGACTTGCCCCCCGCCCTGACCTTAGGCTTGAACCATGGACGCCGTGCTCAAGGACCACCCGACCCAATGCCCCAGCCTGCCGAAGCCGCGCAGCTTCTGGCAGCGCATTGCCGACCGCCTGGCGGCGCTACTGGGCGCCCCTCGCGCGGCCACGCCGCCGGAAAAGTCGGTGGCCTTCACCATCGCGGTGATCGCGCTGGGCGCGAAGCTTGCCAAGGCCGACGGTGCGGTGGCCCGGTCCGAGGTCGCGGCCTTTCGCCGGGTCTTCATCATCCCGCGGGCCGAGGAAAAGAACGCCGCCCGCGTCTTTGACCTGGCGCGGCAGGACGTCGCGGGTTTCGACGCCTGGGCGCGGCGGATCGCCGCCATGTTCCCGCAGGGCGACCCGGTGCTGGCCGATGTGCTGGAGGGGCTCTACATCATCGCCGTGGCCGACGCCGAGCTGAACGAGGCCGAGATCGTCTTTCTGGACGAGGTCGCCCGCATCTTCGGCATCCCCGAGCCGCAGGCCGCCGCGATCCGCGCCCGTCACGACCGCCGCCGCGGCTGCCCCTCGTGCGAGGTGCTGGGCATCAGCCCCGACACGCCCCTGCCCGAGGCGCGCAAGCGCTGGCGCGACCTGGTCCGCGAAAGCCACCCCGACCGCGCCATCGCCCGCGGCCTGCCGCCCGAGGCGATCCGCCTGGCCGAGGCGCGCACCCGCGCCCTGAACGAAGCCTGGGACGCGTTCCGAAACCAGTATCGCCCCCGCGTCGCCTGACGGAACCGGCGCCGCCGTCCGGGGTTTCATCGCGGAAGGAAAGCCGAATGATCCGACCGACTGCCGCCCTTGTCGCGCTTGTGCTGCTGGCCGGTCCCGGCCTGTCCCAGCCCTATGAACCGCCGCCCGCCGACCCACCGGATACGCAGGACACGCTGGACGGGTTCATGCAAGGCCTGCTGGACCGTGCGCGACCATCTCTGGAAAGGCTGGGCCGCGACCTGGGCGGGCTTGCGCAGGATGTGGGCCCGGTCATGGGCGAAATCGGCGATCTGATGGATGACGTGAAGAACTATCAGGCCCCCGAGCGTCTGGAAAACGGCGATATCCTGATCCGCCGCCGTGCCGAGGCTCCGCCGCCCCCGCCCATCGGGCCGAACCTGCGCGACATGATGCGGCCCGCGCCCGAGGCGCCCGCCCCCGACAAACCGGCGCCCCTGCCGCCGCGCGACCCGGCCTCCGAAATCGAGCTTTAGGGCGCGAATCCCTCGACCCAGTCG
Source organism: Paracoccus yeei ATCC BAA-599 (assembly GCF_000622145.1). Lineage (GTDB taxonomy): Bacteria > Pseudomonadota > Alphaproteobacteria > Rhodobacterales > Rhodobacteraceae > Paracoccus > Paracoccus yeei. Next base: position 28,316 of record NZ_JHWH01000028.1, read on the forward strand.
ATCAGGCGCGGCAGGCTCTGGCGCTTCAGGTCATAGCCGTCCACGATGGTCTGGCGCGCCGCCGCCCCCAGCCGCGGGGCATCGGGGTCGCCCGCCAGCGCGCGGATCAGCGCGGCCTCCAACGCGGGCTGGTCGAAGAACGGGACCAGCCGCCCGTTTTCCCCGTCCCGTATCAGTTCGCGCACCGGCTCGGTGTCCGAGGCGACGATCTGACAGCCCGCCGCCATCGCCTCGGTCAGGGACCAGCTTAGGACAAAGGGATAGGTCAGATAGCAGTGCACCCGCGCGACCTGCAGCAGCGACAGGTATTGCGGATAAGGCACGCGGCCCAGGAAATGGATGCGCGACAGGTCCAGCTGGCCGTCAAGTTCGGCCAGCATCTTGGCCTTCCAGCTGTCGGCGTCCTGCGGCTTGCCGCCATAGCTGACGCCGTCGCCGCCGATCAGCACGACCTGCGCACCGGGCCGCGCCCGCATCACCGCCGGCAGAGCCCGCATGAAGCGGTGAAAGCCGCGATAGGGCTCGAGCGAGCGCGAGACATAGCTGAGCACCTCGTCCCCCGCCGTCAGCACCCTGCCGTCGGGCAGGGTCAGGCTGGCGGCGGGGTTGGGCTTGACGATGTCGGTGTCGATCCCGTCATGGATCACCGTCAGCTTCTGGCGCAGTTCGGGCGGGAAGCTGTCGGCCTGATAGCGCGTGGGCGACAGGCCCGCGTCGGCCTGCACCAGCCCCTGGATCAGATGGGCCGAGCGTGACAGCGTGCTGACCCGGCCCTCGTCGCTGTCGGGGGTGATCTCGGGGTCGAAGCCCACGTCATGGCCGCGCGTCCGATACAGCAGCTCGGCATAGACCAGCAGCTTCGCATCGGACCAGATCTCGCGCAGGAACAGCGTCTCGCCCCAGCCGGAATGGCCAAAGATCAGGTCGGGCACATAGCCGTGCTGGTCGCGCAGCGCCCGGCAGCCGCGCGCGGCCAGCCAGCCCCGTTCGGCGTGGTCGGCATAGGACCGGGCCAAACCGCGTACGGTGTTTTCACCCGGCGCCTTGTAGCGCACGACCTGCACCGGCGAGGGGCGCTGGTTCTTTTCGTCGGTCAGGGCCAGCACCTTGTGGCCGCGCGCGGCCAGCGCCGGCGCCAGATGCAGGAACTGGCCGGGGAAATTCTGGTGAACGAACAGGATCTTCATGCGAGCTTCGTCAGAAAGGCGGCCTCGATCAGGCGGCGGGTGTAATCGCTTTTCGGCGCGTCGAAGACCTCGGCGGTGGTGCCCTGCTCGACCACCTCGCCGGCGCGCATAACCATGATCTGGTGCGACATGGCGCGCACCACCCGCAGGTCGTGGCTGATGAACAGGAAGGCCAGCCCGTGCTTGCGTTGCAAGCCGCGCAGCAACTCCACGATCTGGACCTGCACGGTCATGTCCAGCGCGCTGGTGGGTTCGTCCAGGACGACCAGCCTGGGGTTCAGGATCATGGCGCGCGCGATGGCGATGCGCTGGCGCTGGCCGCCGCTGAATTCATGCGGATAGCGGTGCATCATCGCGGGGTCCAGGCCCACCTCGGCCATGATCGCGGAAACCATCTCGCGCCGGTCGCGGCCCGGCTCGATCCCGTGGACGCCAAGGCCCTCGGCGATGATCTGCTCGACCGTCATCCGCGGCGACAGGCTGCCGTAGGGGTCCTGGAACACGATCTGCATGTCGCGCCGCAATCCCCGCAGCGCCCGCCCGTCCAGGCGCGCGATGTCGCGGCCCATATAGACGATCGGCCCCTCGCTTTGGATCAGCCGCATGATCGCCAAGGCCAGCGTCGTCTTGCCCGAGCCGGATTCGCCCACGATGCCCAGCGTCTCGCCCACGCGCACGGTCAGGCTGGCGCCGTTCACCGCCTTGACGTGGCCCACGGTGCGGCGCAGGAAGCCGCGCTGGATCGGAAACCAGACCTTCAGGTCGCGGGTGGACACCACCTCGGGCGGGTCGCCCACCAAGGGCTCGGCCAGGCCCTTCGGTTCGGCGGCCAGCAGCATGCGGGTGTATTCGTGCTGCGGATCGGCAAAGATCGCCTCGACCGGACCTTGTTCCACGATCTCGCCCCCCTTCATCACGCAGACCCGGTCGGCGATGCGGCGCACCAGCCCCAGGTCGTGGCTGATGAACAGCATCGACAGCCCCTCGGCGGCCTTGAGTTCGGCCAGAAGCTCCATGATCTGGGCCTGGATGGTCACGTCCAGCGCCGTCGTCGGTTCGTCCGCGATCAGCAGTTCGGGACCGTTCGCCAGGGCCATCGCGATCATGATGCGCTGGCGCTGGCCGCCGGAAAACTGGTGCGGATAATCGGCCAGCCGCTGTTCAGGGTCGCGGATGCCCACCCGGGTCAGCAGTTCCACGATCCGGGCCCGCGCCGCCTGCCCGCGCAACCCCTGGTGCAGCGCCAGGCTTTCGCCCAGTTGGCGTTCCAGCGTGTGCAGCGGGTTCAGCGATGTCATCGGTTCCTGAAAGATGAAGCTGATGTCATTGCCGCGCACCCGGCGCAACTCGGGTTCAGACGCGCCGACAAGCTCGCGCCCGGCGTAGCGGACCGAACCCTCAAGCTCGGCCGCCTCACCCAGCAAGCCCACCGTCGACAGCGCCGTGACCGACTTGCCGCTGCCGGATTCGCCCACCAGCGCAACGGTTTCGCCCTTGCCGACCGCAAAGCTGACGCCCCGCACCGCCGGCACCAGCCGCCCGTCCTGCCGGAACCCGATCCGCAGGTTTTCGACTTGCAGGACCGGGGTCATCGGAACGTCTTTCTAGGGTCGAAGGCATCGCGCACGCCTTCGAAGATGAAGACCAGCAGCGACAGCATGATGGCAAAGCTGAAGAAGGCGGTGAAGCCCAGCCAGGGCGCCTGCAGGTTCTGCTTGGCCTGCAAGGCCAGTTCGCCCAGCGAGGGCGCCGAACTGGGCAGGCCGTATCCCAGGTAGTCCAGCGCGGCCAGCGAGGAAATCGTCCCGGTCACGACAAAGGGCAGCATGGTCAGCGTCGCCACCATCGCGTTGGGCAGGATGTGGCGGAACATGATGGTGCGGTCGGAAACCCCCAGCGCGCGCGCCGCGCGGACATATTCGAAATTGCGCGCCCGCAGGAATTCGGCCCGCACGACACCGACCAGCGCCGGCCATCCGAACAGGATCGAGACAAAGACCAGCAGCCAGAAGCTGCGCCCGAGGATCGCGAACAGAATGATAATCACGTAAAGAGAAGGGGTTGATCCCCATATCTCAAGCAGTCTCTGAAACACCAGGTCGGTGCGGCCGCCGAAATAGCCCTGCACGGCACCGGCGGCGATGCCGATGACCGAACTGACGGCCGTCACGATCAGCGTGAACAGGACCGACAGGCGGAAGCCATAGATCACCCGCGCCAGCACATCGCGCGCGGTATCGTCCGTACCCAGCCAATGCGAAGCATCGGGCGCGCTTGGGGCGGTGCCCACGTTGTTGATGGTGCGATAGTGATAGGGCACCGGCGGCCAGATCATCCAGCCGCGATGGACCGCCTCGCCCGCCACCTGGCCGGTTTCGGCCGCGGCGCGCTGCGTCCCCTCGGGGTCGTCCCAGCATTCCGGGCGCCCGCCGGTCAGGATCAGGCATTGCACCCCGGGGTCGGTATAGATCGCCTCGGTCCCGAAATCGCCCCCGAAGGTCGTTTCGGGATAGAACTGATAGACGGGGAAGTACAGGTTGCCGCGATAGCTGACGACGATCGGCTTGTCGTTGGCCAGCAGCTCGGCGAAAAGCGAGGCGACGAACATCACCGAAAAGAGGATCAGCGACCAGAAGGCGCGCTTGTTGCGGCGGAAATTTCGCAGCCGCCGGCGGTTCAGCTCGGACATCGCCATCAGCCGGCCCTCCGCTCGAAGTCGATGCGCGGATCGACCAGCACATACATCAGGTCCGACAGGATGCCGACCAGAAGGCCCAGCAGGCCAAAGACGTAAAGCGTGCCGAAGATCACCGGGTAGTCGCGCTGCACCGCCGCCTCGAAGCCCAGCCGGCCCAGCCCGTCCAGCGAGAAGATCGTTTCGATCAGGATGGACGAGCCGAAGAAGACGCCCAGGAACATCGCCGGAAAACCCGCGATCACGATCAGCATGGCGTTGCGGAAGACATGGCCATACAGCACCCGCCGCTCGGTCAGGCCCTTGGCGCGGGCGGTCATGACGTATTGCTTGTTGATCTCGTCCAGGAAACTGTTCTTGGTCAGCAGGGTCAGCGTGGCAAAGCTGGAAATCGTGGTCGCCACCACCGGCAGGGTGATGTGCCACAGATAGTCCTTGATCTTGCCCAGCAGGCTGAGGTCGGCGAAATTGTCGCTGGTCAGCCCGCGCAGCGGAAAGATGCGCCAATAGCTGCCGCCCGCGAACAGCACCATCAGCAGCACCGCGAACAGGAAGGCGGGGATCGCATAGCCGATGATGATTGCCCCGCTGGTCCAGGTGTCAAAGGGCGTGCCGTTCCTGACCGCCTTGCGGATGCCCAGCGGGATCGAGATCAGATAGGCGATCAGCGTGGACCACAGGCCCAGCGTGATCGAGACCGGCATCTTTTCCAGCACCAGGTCGATCACCGAGACCGAGCGGAAGAAGCTGGTCCCGAAATCGAAGCGGACATAGTTGCCCAGCATGATCAGGAAACGCTCGGCCGCGCCGATCTTTTCCTTGCGGCAATCGGGCGATTTCAGGTCCGGCGCACCCTGGTGGGCGGCGTCGCAGGTGATGCGGGCAAAGCCCATCTGCACCTCAAGCTGGTCCAGCAACTCGGGCGGAATACCGCGCGCGCCGGCGTATTCGGTGTTCTGCGCCGCATCGCCGCCCCCGCCCGAGATGTTGCGGAAGGCGTCGCCCTCGCCCTGGACGCGGGCGATCACCTGCTCGATCGGGCCGCCCGGAACGAATTGGGTCAGCGTGAAATTGACCAGCATGATGCCGATCAAGGTGGGAATGATCAGCAGCAAGCGCCGCAGGATATAGGCTGCCATCCGCCCCTGTTCTCCGCCTGGTCCGCGCCGTCCCGGGGGACTAGCGCAGAGCGCCGGCTTGTTTCAGCTTTTCGGCCTTATCCGCGTCATACCACCAGAAATCAAGCTCTCCCAACGCATAGGGGGGCAACTCGGACGGGTGGCCGAACATGTCGTAATAGGCGATCAGGTGGTTCGGGGTGTACCATTGCGGCACGCAAAGCTTGATGGCGCGCAGCACCCGGTCCAGCGCGTGGACGGCGGTCAGCATCGTGGCCTCGTCTTGCGCGGATTCGACCGTCCGCATCAGGCTGTCCACCGCCGGATTGGCCAGACCCGACAGGTTGCTGTCGGTGCCCGCGAACTCGGATCCGAAGACCGGGCGCATCTCGGCCCCCGGGATCGGGGTCTGGCCCAGGAAATCCGAGGTCAGGTCGAAATCGTGCGAGCGGATGCGCGCCACCTGCTCGGAATTGTCCACCCGCAGGTTCACGGCGTCGATGCCGACCCGGCGCAGGTTTTCGATATAGGGATCCAGGATGCGGTCCTGGTCGGGGCCGTCGTTCATGAACTCGACGCGCAGAGGCTCGCCCTTGGCATTGCGCCGGATCGGATCGCCCGCGACGCTCTTCCAGCCGGCTTCCTCAAGCAGGGCGGTCACGCGGCGCACCATCGCCCGGTCCAGCTGCTGGGCGGTGCCCTCGGGCCAAAGCCAGGCGTCCTCGGTCAGAACCTCGGGCGGGATATGCTGGGCCAGGGGTTCCAGCAGCGCCAGTTCCTCGGGCGAGGGCTTGCCCTGCGCGGCAAGCGGCGTGTTTTCCCAGAAACTGTTCACGCGCTTGTAAAGCCCATAGAACAGCGTCGCATTGGTCCAGTGAAAGTTGAACATCAGCCCGATCGCCTCGCGCAGGCGGGCATCCTGGAACTTGGGCCGGCGCAGGTTGAAGACCCAGGCCTGGCCATTGACCGGGCTGCCGTCGGGCAATGCCTCGCGCCGGACCCAGCCTTTTTCCATCGCCGCGAACTTGTAGCCGGTCGCCCACAGCAGCGACTTGACCTCGCGCCGGAAGGTGTATTCCCCGACCTCGAACGAGCGATAGGCAGTGTCGTAATCGGCGAAGTATTCAAAACGGATGCGGTCGAAGTTGTAGCGCCCGCGGCTGATCGGCAGACCCTCGCCCCAATAGTCCGGCCGCCGTGTCGCGGCCACGGTCCTTCCCATCGAGACCGAACCCAGCACATAGGGGCCCGAGCCGATCATCGGCGTGTTCATGGGCGCGGCCAGGTCGCGCTTGTTGTCCATGAAGTCCTTGCGCGAAAAGATCCCGAGTCCGCCAACGAACTGGATGACCTCGCGCCGGGGATAGCCCTTGGTGAAATAGAACCGCACGCGGCGGTCGTCCAGCGCATCGACCTTGGCGACCTGCTGCATGATCAGCGTGCGAATCGCGATCCTGGCCTTGTCGCGCAGGGTTTCATAGGTAAAGACTACGTCATGCGCGGTGACAGGTGTGCCGTCCGAAAACTTCGCCTCGGGACGGATGGAAAAGATCACCCAGTCGCGGTGCTCGGGATATTCCAGCCATTCGGCCAGCAGCCCGTAGGCGGCGCCGAAGTCGCTGGCATCCCCCGCCAGCAGGCTTTCCAGTGCCACCGCCGCCAGCACCGCCGGGCGGCCCTGGTCGGAAAACGGGTTCAGGTTGTCGAAGTTCGAGCTGTTCGGGATCGCCTCGGAAATCTCGCCGCCCTTCGGGGCATCGGGATTGACATAGGGCAGGTGCGGGAAATCCGCCGGCAGCCTCGGCTCGCCAAAGATCGAGATGCCATGCGCCCGGATCACCCGGTCGCCCGCAGGCACCGCATCCGCTGCCTCGGCGGGGGCCGGCGCCTGCGCCCAGGCGGCCGGCAGGCGCAGGGCCCCCACGCCAAAGGCGGCAATGGCGGTCTGGAGCAAGGATCGTCTGTGCATGGATATGTCCCGAAACTCTCGTGTCTGCCGCAAGCTAGCAGCCACGCGCCTCGGTTCAACATGCAATCGCGTGATCGCAATGGGCGCCCCCGCGGGCGCCCACTCGCCACGGGCGTCGGTCCCTAGCCGATCAGCGGGGCGCCCGAGCCGTAGGTTTCGCGATAGTGCCGCTCCAGCCGCATCAGCGCCAAGCGCAGGACGATCTTGCCCGACCGCGCCGACCAGCCCAGGCGCCGCTCGGTCATCTCGATCCCCTCCAGAAAGCAGCAGACGCGCAGGCACATGTCGCCCATTCCGGGCCCCAGTTCGCGCAGCGCCGCCGCGACCCGGTTGCGCGCGCTTTCCGACCCGCCGCCGAACCCCGCCGGCAGGCCCGAGACATCCACCCCCGCCGTCAGGAAGCGGTCCCAGTTCTGGGTGATGCGCGGACCCATCTGGGCCAGCTCGAAATCCTCGCGCAGGCGCTCGCCCGCCGCGACGATCTCGGGCGACAGAAAGGGGCTGCCGTCCGCCTCGCGCCGGCGGGCCAGCATCAGCAGCGGGCTTTCGGCGATGTTGACGCGCATGCGCCGGCGGCGGCCGTCCTCGGGGTCGGCGATCTCGCGCTCTTCCCAACTCCGGTGACGCTCGGCATGGTCGAAGGTCGCGGCATCCTCGGCGCATCCCTCGGGCAGCGCCGCCGCCTTGGGGACGGGATCGGCCAGCAGAAAATCCTCGGACTGCGGCAGGGCGCCCCGCCTGCGCGCCGCCAGCAACGCCCGCAGCGCGTCGCGCCCCGGCGCGGCGATGACATAGCGGCACATCTTGCCCTGGCCCACCAGTTGCACCCAGGCGCGGATCGCCATGTGCTCCGCCAGCTCCCGGTCCAGGATCGCGGTGCGGATCTCGTCCCGGACCACGATGGCCTTGTCCATGCCGTCGGCCACGATCATCTGCGCCCCCGGCTCGGCCAGGCGGCGCAGGATGCGCGCGATCTGGCGCATGCCCGTGCGGCCCAGGGCCACGTCGCCCGGAGCAGGTTGCCGTCGGGTGGCGGCCCGCTCGACGGCCTGGTCGACCAGCGGATCGTCGCGCCGCGCCTCGAACCGGCGGATGCGGCGCATGATCGTCGAGGCGTGGCAGCCCAGTTCCCGCGCCAGCGAACGGATGGTTTCCCCGCCTTCGATGTGGCGCAGGTACAGGCCCAGATCACCGTCCTCGTCCCCGTCAAGGGCGCGGACCGGCAGGGCCTGGAAGGTGCCGGCATCCGGTGCCGCCGTGCCCGCGCCGTCGGGGCGATTGCCGCACTTGACGTCGAAGCCGGCGGGCAGTCCGGCCAGCGAAGCGTCCGTGGCGAAATCTCCCGTCTGAATTGTCATGTTCATTCCTTCGCTTCCTGCGAGCGAACCGGCAGGCGCTCGCTCATGGGTGTTGTGACGAATACCCGGCCAGATGGCAGGCCCGGGGCTGACCTGCCGCAATCTTTGCTAACAAATCCTAAAGAATCCTTGCCACTGCGCGCGGAGGTCGCAGCTGTGGCGCAACACACGCTTAGGTTGTGAATAATTTCATAACACAGCCCAAGGCAGGAGAGACGCCATGACAATGATGCCCAACGTGATCCAGTTCCAGCCGCGTCGCGCAGACCCCGTGATGCGCCCCTTTCGGCGCCCCCGCCTGCTGGTCCAGGCCGCCCGTGCCGGCCTGAACGGATGGAATCGCAAGCGGGACCTGCGGCGGCTTCTGAAATGCGACGACCTGCCTGAACCGGGCGCCGCCCTGCCCCGCCTTGCCGCCGAAGAGGCCCGGCTGGATCAGGCCCGGCGCGAGGCGCAGGCCGACTACGACCTTCAACGCCACATCCTGCTGCTGGTCGCCATCATCGCCGAAACCGCCGGTCAGATGCGGCACATGGCCCCGGTCGGAGGCGCGGCGATCACTTCGTTCGGAACAGCGATCCCAGCACGCCCCTGACGATGGCCTGCCCGGTCTTCGTCCCGATCTGCCGGGCCAGGCTTTTGCCGAACGCTTCGGCGATGCTGTCGGCGTTGCTCCTGCGCGTGGGCGCCCGGGGTTCGCGGATCTGGATCGACGGGTCGGGGCGACGTGCCCGCGGCTTTTCCATCGCCCACAGGTCATCGTCCAAGGGCTTTGGCGCGGCTGCCTGCTCGGTCCGGCGGGCCAGCAACTCGGCGGCGGATTCCCGGTCCAGCGCCTTGCCGTATTTCAACCCAAGGGCCGAAGCCGCGACGATCGCCGCCCGCTCGGCATCGGTGATCGGGCCAAGCTGGGACAGCGGCGGCCGGATCAGCGTGCGCTGCGCCACGCCCGGGACGCCCTTTTCCTCAAGCAGCGAGGTGACGGCCTCGCCCGTGCCCAGCGACAGGATCGCCTCGGCGGTATCGAAGGCGGGATTGGCGCGATAGTTCTGCGCCGCCAACCGCAGCGCCTTCTGGTCCTTGGCAGTAAAGGCGCGCAAGCCGTGCTGCACGCGGTTGCCCAGCTGGCCCAGCACTCCCTCGGGCAGATCGGCCGGGTTCTGGGTGATGAACCACAGGCTGACCCCTTTCGAGCGGATCAGCCGCGCCACCTGCTCGATCTTGGCGACCAGCGCCGCGGGCGCATCGTTGAACAGCAGATGCGCCTCGTCGAAGAAAAAGGCGATGCGCGGCTTGTCCGGGTCGCCCACCTCGGGCAGTTGCTCGAACAGTTCGGACATCAGCCACAGCAGGAAGGTCGCATAAAGCCGCGGCGCGTTCATCAGCCGCTCGGCCGACAGGATGCTGACCACACCCTTGCCCGAGGCATCCAGCCGCACCAGATCGGCAAGCTCCAGCGCCGGCTCTCCGAACAGCAGGCTGCCCCCCTCGTTCTCAAGCACCATCAGCGCCCGCTGGATCGCCCCCACCGACGCGGCCGAGACATTGCCATAGGTCAGGCTCAGTTCCTTGGCGTTCTGGCCGACCCAGACCAGCATGGCCTGCAGGTCCTTCATGTCCAAGAGCGCCAGCCCCTGCTGGTCGGCGACGCGGAAGGCGATGTTCAGGGCCCCCTCCTGCGCGTCGGTCAGGCCCAGAAGGCGCGACAGCAGCAGCGGGCCCATTTCCGCCGGGGTGGCGCGGACCGGGTGGCCGCGCTCGCCCCAGATATCCCAGAACGTCACGGGAAAGCCCTGGTAATCCAGCGGCGCGCCGATCTGCGCGGCGCGCCTGGCAAAGGCCTCGGCCAGACCGGCGTCGCCGCCGCCGGGCTTGGCAAGCCCCGCCAGATCGCCTTTCACATCCGCCAGAAAAACAGGCACCCCCGCACGCGAAAACGACTCGGCCAGCGTCTGCAAGGTGACGGTCTTGCCCGTCCCGGTCGCGCCGGCGATCAGCCCGTGGCGATTGGCATATTTCAGCAGCAGGACCTGCGGAACCGCGTGGCCTTCTCCGCCGCCGCCCAGCAGCACGGTTCCCCTTGCGAAATCAACGATTTCCGTCACCCCGTTCCCCCAGATCGGCAAAAAGATGCACAGCACGACGAAAGGACAATACAACCGTAACGAATTTGTGCCACTCTGTTCATGTCGGGGTTCGTGGTGGCGCGAGCCCCGATTTTCCTCCCTGTTGGACTGCCGCGCCTTCGGGCGCGGCTTTTTTCATGCAAGTGCCTGCTTCGGCGGATTTATGTGAATACAAGCGGGGTTTTGGCCTGTCTGACAAGGTGACCATTAGAACAGTTGACGGCTTGATGACTGCGTTCTAGCTTTCCGACCAATGATGACCGGCCAGTCCGGCAGGGAAGGGAAGCTTGGGGACCCGGGGTGCGCGTAACGCGCCCCGGGTCCCTTGCCTTTCCGGGACGGCGCATGTCCCGCCAACCTATCGCATGGCAAGGCAACACAAAGTTGACGGGCCGCCCGGCGAACGCCCCTGACAAGGATGCGGACGCATGATAAGTCGTCCCGACAACTTGGACCAAAGGAAGAGAACCATGGCCAACAGGACGTCTGCGGCTCTGCTCGCCGCCATCTTCAGCATCGCCGGAGCGACCGGCGCGATGGCGCAAACCACCGAGGCCCCGGCCCCCGCCGCACCCGCGGCTCAGGCACCCGCAGCCGATGCCCCAGCCACGCCGCCCGCGGCCGAGGCGCCCGCCGCCGGCACCGAGGCCCCTGCCGCAGCCGCCCCGGCCGAGACGGGCGAGCCCAAGGTCGGCCAGACCTATGCCCGCTCGACCCACGGCGACTGGACGCTGCGCTGCATGAAGACGGCGGAGGGCAAGGACCCGTGCGAGCTTTACCAGTTGCTCAAGGACGCGCAGGGCGCCTCCGTCGCGGAAACCTCGGTGCTGCCGATGACCGGCAACGTCCAGGCCGTGGTGACCTTCGTGGCGCCGCTGGAAACCGACCTTCAGGCCGGGCTTGGCCTGCAGATCGACACCGGCAAGGAGGCGCGCTATCCCTTCATGCTGTGCGCGCCGGTGGGCTGCATCTCGCGCATTGGCCTGACCGAGGCCGAGGTCGCCCCCCTCAAGAAAGGCAACGCGGCGACCGTTTCGGTCCTGCCCTTCGGCGCGCCCAAAGAGCAGATGGTCCGGCTGAACCTGTCGCTCAAGGGCTTTACCGCCGGCATGGATGCCCTGGTCGAGGCGAACAAGGCCGTGGCCCAGGCCCAGCCCGCCCCGGCACCCGCGCCCGCTGCCGCCCCTGCTCCGGCCCCGGCCCCGGCCCCGGCCCCGGCCCCGGCCGCCAAACCCTGAGGCAACCGGAATAGCAAATGACACAGGGCCGGGTCGCAAAGACCCGGCCCTTTTTCATGTCCGCAAGGCTTGGCAGGCCCGAAAGGCCTGCCGGATGCCCGTCCTATTCGACCGGCAGGGCGACAAAGCGCGGCTCGCCCGCGCGGCGGACAAGCAGCAGGATCGACTTGCGGCCGGCATCCTTGGCGGCCTGCACCCGCGCCTCGAGGTCGGACACTGTGGCAACAGGCTGCTGGCCTGCTTCGGTGATGACATCGCCCGGCATCAGGCCCTTGTCGGCGGCGGCACCCGCCGGATCGACGGATTGCACCGCCAGCCCCGGCGCGCCGCCCGGGATGCCCAGCTCGGCCGCAATCTCGGGCGTCACCGGCACCACTGTCATGCCCATCACGTCCAGGGTGGATTTGGTGCCCTGATCGCCGTCGCTGATGCTGGCTTCGCCGCCGCCTTCGGCCAGTTCGCGCCGGCCCAGCGTGATCGTCAGGTCCACCGGCTTGCCGTCGCGCATCACGGTCACGTCCACCGCCTCGCCCACCGGCGCATCGGCAACGCGCCGCACCAGATCGCGCGGGTCCTTGACGTCGCCGCCGGCAAAGCGCGTGATCACGTCGCCCGCCTTCATGCCCGCCTGCGCCGCGGGGCCGGTCGGCACATCCGTCACCATCGCGCCCTGCGCCGCATCCAGGCCCAGCGAATCGGCGATATCCTCGGTCACGGGCTGGATCTTGACGCCCAGCCAGCCGCGCCGCGTTTCGCCGAACTCCTCAAGCTGCTGGACCACCTTACTGACCACGTTCGAGGCCATGGAGAAGCCGATCCCGATCGAGCCGCCGTTGGGCGACAGGATTGCGGTGTTCACGCCGATCACCTGCCCGTCCATGTTGAACAGCGGCCCGCCCGAGTTGCCCCGGTTGATGGCGGCGTCGGTCTGGATGAAGTCGTCGTAGGTGCCCGACAGCGCGCGGTTGCGCGCCGAGACGATCCCGGTCGAGGCCGAGAAGCCCTGCCCGAGCGGGTTCCCCAGCGCCAGCACCCAGTCGCCGACGCGCGCCTTGTCGCTGTCGCCGAATTCGACGAAGGGCAGCGGCTCGGGGCTTTCGACCTTGAGCACGGCGATGTCCGTCTTGTCGTCCTTGCCCACCACCTTGGCGGGCAGGGTCTTGCCCGAGAAGAACTCGACCTCGATTTCGTCGGCGCCCTCGATGACATGGTTGTTCGTGACGATCAGCCCCTCGGCCGAGACCACGAAGCCCGACCCCAGCGCGTTCGACCGCTGTTCGGGCGCGTTCTGACCAAAGGGCGAACGGCCGTTCGGCCCCGGCGGCAGGCCCGGAAAGCCGAACTCGCGGAACAGGTCGCTGAACGGGCTGCCCTCGGGCAGTTGCGGACCGCGCGCAAGCGGCGTCGAGACGGTGGCCGTCGTCGTGATGTTGACGACGGCGGGGCTGACGCGCTCGACCAGGTCGGCAAAGCTTTCAGGCATCACCTGTTCCTTGCGCGCCTGGCTTTCGGGGGCCGCCAGCGGCTGGCCATTGCCCGCCTGAGCCGCGGCATCGCCCTGCGCGACCTGCCCGACCGCAGGGCTGAAGGCCAGCATGACCGCAAGTCCCGAGGCGGTCAGCAGATAACGGGCTGAGTGGTTTTTCATAGGGTTCGCTCCTTCGGTGCCGAGCATGCGCCGCTCGTGCCGCAATGTGCTCATGTTCAAGGGGATTTTCAGGCCCGTTGCAAATGAACCACGCTCGCAAAGAATGAACTGATCGTGACTTGCCGCGCGGCCAAGGTCAATGGGGCGCGGGTGGGTTGACGCGGCCCCGCGGCGGTGGCTTCAAGACCACGACCCCTGCCGGAGGATCCCGATGCGACGCCCTGCCGCCCTTGCCCTGATGCTGACCTGCCTGCTGCCGGCCGCCGCGCCCGCGGCCGACGATACCCAAAGCCTCAAGCAGGCCGTCTTTAACGACCCCGGCGCGCCGGTGCTGGGCAATCTCCAGGGCCGCGTCACCCTTGTCGAGTTTTCCGACTACAACTGCGGCTTCTGCCGCAAGGCCATGCCCGAGGTTGCGGCCTTTCTGGCCGAGCACCCCGACGTCCGGCTGGTGATCCACGAAACGCCCATCTTCGGCGAAGGCTCGCGCTATGCGGCGATGGCCGCGCTGGCCGCGGACCGGCAGGGCAAGTATCCGGCGTTCCATCGTGCGCTGATGCAGATGCGCGGGCGCGCGGAAAGGGCATCGGTCCTGCGCGCCGCCCGCGCGGTCGGGCTGGATACCGACCGGCTGGAGCGCGACATGCAGGCGCCCGAGATCACCGTCCGGATCGAAGCGACGCTGGATCTGGCCGATCGGATCGGGCTGGTGGGAACGCCCAGCTTTGTCGCGGGCGATCAGGCCATCTTCGGCTATCTGTCGCGCGAGGACCTGGCGGCGCTGGTCGCCGGCGGATCCTAGACCTTCATGTCGAATCCGAGGTGCTTGGCCACGGTGAAGATGTCCTTGTCGCCCCTGCCCGACAGGTTCACCACGATGATGTGATCGCTGGGCAGGGTCGGCGCGATCTTGATGACATGGGCCAGGGCGTGGCTGGGTTCCAGCGCCGGGATGATGCCTTCCAGCTGGCACAGCGTCTGGAAGGCGGCCAGCGCCTCGTCGTCGGTGACACTGACATAGTCGGCGCGGCCCTGATCCTTCAGCCAGGCGTGTTCGGGACCGATGCCGGGATAATCCAGTCCCGCGCTGATCGAATGCCCTTCCAGGATCTGGCCCTCGTGGTCCATCAGCAGATAGGTGCGGTTGCCGTGCAGGACGCCCGGCCGTCCGCCGGTCAGGCTGGCGCAATGCTGCATGCGGTCGTCGACGCCCTTGCCGCCGGCCTCGACCCCGATGATGCGCACCGTCGGATCGTCCAGGAACGGGTGGAACAGGCCCATGGCGTTCGAGCCGCCGCCGATGGCCGCGATGACGGTATCGGGCAGCCGCCCCTCGCCTTCCTGTTCCTCAAGCTGCCAGCGGGTTTCGCGGCCGATGATGGCCTGGAAATCGCGCACCATCGCCGGATAGGGATGCGGCCCCGCGACCGTGCCGATGCAATAGAAGGTATCGCGCACATTCGTCACCCAGTCGCGCAGCGCGTCGTTCATCGCGTCCTTGAGCGTGCCGCGGCCCGAGGTCACCGGAACCACCTCGGCCCCCAGGAGACGCATGCGGAACACGTTCGGCGCCTGGCGTTCAACGTCATGCGCGCCCATGTAGACGATGCATTTCAGGCCGAAGCGGGCGCAGACCGTCGCTGTCGCCACACCATGCTGGCCGGCGCCGGTTTCGGCGATGATCCGGGTCTTGCCCATGCGGCGCGCCAGCAGGATCTGGCCCAGCACGTTGTTGATCTTGTGGCTGCCGGTGTGGTTCAGCTCTTCGCGCTTGAGATAGATCCTGGCGCCGCCGAGCGCCTCGGTCAGGCGCGGGGCGAAGTAGAGCGGGCTGGGGCGGCCGACGTAATGCGCCCAGAGATCGTTCATCTCGGCCCAGAAGTCGGGATCGTCCTTGGCGCGTTCGTATTCAGCCTGCAGGTCCAGGATCAGCGGCATCAGCGTCTCGCTGACGAAGCGGCCGCCGAAGATGCCGAAGCGGCCTTGGTCGTCCGGGCCGTTCATGAAGCTGTTGATGAGATCTTCGGCCATGGCTCTCCTCGCGGGCGCTGCTGAATGGGTATTTGGGAAACAGTGAAATCCCGTTGGGGTTTCTTACTGCCGAAGGCCGGTTGGGTAAAGCTTACAGGACGGGCGCGGTCGCGCGGGCAACGAACTGACGGATCCGTTCCGCGTCCTTGACGCCCGGTGCGCTTTCCACGCCCGAGGACACGTCTACCCCCTGCGCCCGGGTCAGCCGGATCGCGGCGTTGACGTTTTCGGGCGTCAGCCCGCCCGCCAGCAGCCAGGGCTTGAGCATCTGCCGCCCGACCAACAGCCGCCAGTCGAAGGCCAGCCCGTTGCCGCCGGGCAGCGTCGCATCCCTTGGCGGCTTGGCATCGACCAGCAGCATGTCGGCGGCCAGCCCATAATCCCACAGTTGGTCCAGGTCGGCGGGTTCGGCGATGCCCACGGCCTTCATCACCGGCAGGCCGGTCAGAGCCTTGACCTCGGCAACGCGGGCCGGGGTTTCGGTGCCGTGAAGCTGGACGATGTCCAGCGGCACCCGGCCCAGCACCGATTGCAGCGCGGCGTCGTTGGGATCGACGAACAGACCCACGCGCGCGATGCCGACGGGCACCCGGGTCGCCAGTTCGGCCGCTTGTTCTGGCGTGACGTGGCGTGGGGATTTCGGGAAGAACACAAAGCCCAGGTAGCGCGCGCCAGCAGAGACGGCGGCATCCACCGCCCCAGCATCCTTCAGCCCGCAGATCTTGACCGAAACGGGCATCAGCGGGTCGCGGGCAGCGCCGTGCGTGGCCGGGCAGCGGAATCGTCCAGGATCGCCAGAACCTCGTCCCGGGGTTCGGCGTGCTTGCGGCGGATGTCGCCCACCTCGCGTTCAAGCCGGGCGAGTTCCTGGGCACGGGCCCGCGCCTCGGCTCGGATGCCGGATTCGCGCAGCCATTCCCAGACCAGCCCCACGATCAGGCCGAAGACCATGGCCAGGAACAGCGCCAGGAACGCCGGCAGGCTGAGCGACCACTGGCCGCCGGTAAAGCGCGCCAGGCTTTCGGGAACAAGACTGACGGTGATGGTGCCGCGGTTCGCCGTGGCAACGAGGACCAGCACGATGGCTAGGACCGCAAGAAAGAAAAGCCGGATCGCCCGCATGAGTCACCCCAGGAAATTGCCCGGCCAATCTGGACTATTCGCCGTCGCCGTTCAACCGCTCGCGCAGCAACTTCCCCGTCTTGAAGAAGGGAACGTGCTTTTCGTCGACGCTGACGGATTCGCCGGTGCGCGGATTGCGGCCCTGGCGGGCATCGCGTTTCTTGACGGAAAAGGCGCCAAAGCCGCGCAATTCCACCCTGTCGCCGCGCGCCATGGCATTGATGATCTCCTCGAAGACCGTATTCACGATCCGCTCGACATCGCGCTGGAAGAGGTGGGGGTTCTCTTCGGAGATCTTCTGGATCAGTTCTGATCGGATCATTGCGGTTCCCGAATTTGGCTTTCAATCATTCCCTGCCCCGGCAATCTTAGAACAGCCTTGGCAGCACGCAATGGCAGAACGCGTTGTTCCTGAAAGGGTTGCGAATTTTTTGCGGCCCGGACCAAAGGCAGACATGAAAACGCCCCCGGCCCGCAGGCCGGAGGCATCCTTGCGATCCGAAAGGATCAGTTCTTGTTCTTGAGCGCGGCGCCCAGGATGTCGCCCAGCGAGGCGCCCGAGTCGGACGAGCCGAACTGTTCGACGGCCTCACGCTCTTCGGCGATCTCGCGCGCCTTGATCGACAGGCCCAGACGGCGGGTCTTGGTGTCGATGTTGGTGACGCGCACATCGACGTGGTCGCCGACCTGGAAGCGCTCGGGGCGCTGGTCCTGACGGTCGCGGGCCAGGTCCGAACGGCGGATGAAGGATTTCATGCCGTTGTACTCGACCTCGATGCCGCCTTCCTCGATCGCCGTCACGGTGACGGTGATGACCGAGCCGCGCTTGACGCCTTCGACGGCCTCGGCCATCGCGTCGTTTTCCAGAGCCTTGATCGACAGCGAGATGCGCTCCTTGTCGATGTCGACTTCCTGGACAACGGCTTTCACCACGTCGCCCTTGCGGAAGTCCTGAATGGCTTCTTCGCCACGGGTATCCCACGAGATGTCCGACAGGTGGACCATGCCGTCGATATCGCCTTCCAGGCCGACGAACAGACCGAATTCGGTGATGTTCTTGACTTCGCCTTCGATGACGGTGCCGACCGGATGGGTTTCGGCGAAGACTTCCCACGGGTTGCGCATGGTCTGCTTCAGACCCAGCGACACGCGGCGCTTGGCCTCGTCGATTTCCAGCACCATCACGTCAACCTCTTGCGAGGTCGAGACGATCTTGCCGGGGTGGACGTTCTTCTTGGTCCAGCTCATTTCCGAGACGTGGACCAGACCCTCGACACCGGCTTCCAGCTCCACGAAGGCGCCGTAGTCGGTGATGTTGGTCACGCGGCCGGAATGCACCGAGCCGATCGGGAACTTGTCGGCCACCGTGTCCCACGGATCGGACTGCAGCTGCTTCATGCCCAGGCTGATGCGGTGGGTGTCCTTGTTGATCTTGACGACCTGGACCTTGACGGTTTCGCCGATCGACAGGATCTCGGACGGGTGGTTGACGCGGCGCCAGGCCATGTCGGTGACGTGCAGCAGACCATCGACGCCGCCCAGGTCAACGAAGGCACCGTATTCGGTGATGTTCTTGACCACGCCCTCGACCGTCTGACCTTCGGTCAGGTTGGCGATGACTTCGGCGCGCTGTTCGGCGCGGCTTTCTTCCAGGATGGCGCGGCGCGACACGACGATGTTGCCCCGGCGGCGGTCCATTTTCAGGATCTGGAACGGCTGCTTCAGACCCATCAGCGGGCCTGCGTCGCGCACGGGGCGCACGTCAACCTGGCTGCCGGGCAGGAAGGCCACGGCGCCGCCCAGATCGACGGTGAAGCCACCCTTGACGCGGCCAAAGATGGCGCCTTCGACGCGCTCTTCGGCGGCATAGGCTTTCTCGAGCCGATCCCAGGCTTCCTCGCGGCGGGCTTTCTCGCGCGAGATGCTGGCTTCGCCCCGGGCGTTCTCGACGCGGTCCAGATAGACCTCGACTTCGTCGCCCACGTTGATGTTCGGGGCTTCGCCGGGGTTTGCGAATTCTTTCAGATCGACGCGGCCTTCCATCTTGTAGCCGACGTCGATGATGGCCTGGCCCGCCTCGATGGCGATGACCTTGCCCTTGACCACCGAACCTTCTTCGGGGGTGTCGATGCTGAGGCTTTCGTTAAGGAGGGCCTCGAACTCCTCCATGGTCGCTTTAGCGCACATATAAATCCAGTTTCCTTTTCGCGGTTTTCCGGCCATGCGGTTGTCTCCGCCGGTCTTTTTCTTGGTCATCCGGGATAAGCACAAAGGGTCGCGGCATGCGCCCGACCCTTGCTGAAGCGGCCCGTGATGGCCCCGTCACCTTATCCCGACGGGCGCCATATAGCGACAAATGCCCAAGGAAGCAAGGGTTTCAGCCGCTTCCGCGGGCTTTTTCGATGCTGTCGGCGATCAGGGCCGGGCTTGGGTGCGGGTCCGTTCCGCGATGGCGATGGCGCGGGCGATGGCGTCCTCGATCCGCAGCGCCGTGGTGTCCAGCGCCTCGGCATCGTCGGCGGGACGCATGGGGGCGACGTCGCGGGCAGCGTCGCGGGCGTCGCGTTCGCGCAGTTCCGCCAGGATCATTGCCTCGTCCGCGCCAAGTTCCATCGCGCGACGGTGCGCGCGCACGCTGTCGCTTGCGGTGACATAGATCTTGACCTCGGCCCCCGGGCAGATGACCGTGCCGATGTCGCGCCCGTCCAGGACCGCGCCGGGCTCGGTCCGGGCGAAGGCGCGCTGGAATTCCGTCAGCGCCGCGCGCACCTCGGGGATGGCGGCGACGCGGCTGGCGGCCTGCCCGGCCGCGGCGCTGCGCAGGTCCTCGCGCGCCAGGTCATCAGGGGTCAGGCTGCGCGCCGCCTGCACCGGATCGCCGCCCTTGGCGCCGACCGCCCGGTAAAGCAGGCCGGTGTCAAGGTGGGCAAAGCCGAAGTGCCGCGCAAGCGCGCGGGCGATCGTCCCCTTGCCCGAGGCGGCTGGTCCGTCGATGGCGATGGTAAAAGGCATGGCGTGGTCCTGGCGCTCGTCCCGCGTTCAATGCCTCAGGTGCGACGCAAGGTCCAGCGGATGCTCGCAGACCGCAGCGGCTTTTCGTGGATGCGGGTCGCCAGGACACCGCAATCGTAGCCGAGGTGACGCAAGGTTTCGGACATTTTGAAGCATATGGTTGACCTTCCCACAATAATCATGCCCTTGGGTGATACACCATGGACGATTTTGATGAAGAGTAGGGAGTTATTGCCCGCAGTCGAGGAACTTCTCGGCGCAAGAAAGGCCGAGGACGCCTGGACCGCTTTTGCACGCCAGGCCCTGCGACGCGGCTTTCCACATCAACTTTATGTCGCGTATCGCGTGCTGCGCGGCATGGGCGAACATGTCATCCTGGATGGGGTCGAACTGTCTTCGCTACCCTACCCGCTTGCGCGCGAAATCGTGAACCGCAAGCTGATGGACCATGTGCCGATGCGCCGTTGGATCGTGCGCAACCAGGGCGCGCAAAGCTTTGATTGGGCGCGCCGACGCAGGCTGGCGGGCAGGCTGACCGCCTCGGAGGCCCTGGCGCTGGAGATCTTCGAGCAGTTCGGCCATGGCGCCGGCATGGCCCTGAGCCTGGCCGACCGCGCGCCCCGCCTTCGCGGCGGGATCCTGTTCCTGGCGGGGGTCGGCGCCAGCCAGGAGATGGTCGATGCCCGCTGGTCCCATGCGGGCCGCGAGCTGGAGCTGCTGGCCAACCTGCTGCACCAGCGGCTGGCGCAACTGCCCTATCGCCGGGCCGAGGAGGTCCTGACCATCCGCCAGCGCGAGGCGCTGGAGCTGACCGGCCTGGGTCTTTCGACGCAGGATATCGCCGAGCGGATGAAAGTGTCCGTCGCCACCGTCGAAAAGCACCTGCGGCTGGCGCGCAAGGCCCTGGGGGCCAAGACGACCACCCACGCCGTACTGATCGCGTGCAGCCGGGGCGTCATCTTTGTCGATCCGGGCGAGGCGTGCAGCATGCAGCCCCCCGACCCTGACTTGGGGCAGATCGACACGCCCTGGAACTTTGTCAGTTTCGAGCAGCCGGGGCAGCCTGCCGGTAACGCATGACGCGCCTGCGGGCGGCGCGCAGACGAAAGGCGCCGCCCCCTGGGGACCGGCGCCTTGTCGTTCAACGCGAAGGGGCGATCAGGAACCGCTGAGGGTCTTGGCGACCTCGGCCGCGAAGTCCTCTTCCTTCTTCTCGATACCTTCGCCGACGGCGACGCGGGCATAGCCGGTGATCTCGACACCCGCCTCCTTGGCAGCCTGCTCGACCGTCACGTCGGGGTTGATGACGAAGGACTGGCCCAGCAGGGTGTTTTCCGACAGGAACTTCTTCATCCGGCCCGGGATGATGTTGTTGTGGATCACCTGCTCGGGCTTCGGCTTGGCGGAGGAGGCGTTTTCCTCAAGCGCCTTGGCGGTCTGGACCTGCAGCTCGCGCTCGACCACGGCCGGGTCGAGGGTGGCTTCGGACAGCGACAGCGGGTTCGTCGCGGCGATGTGCATCGCGAACTGCTTGCCGATCGCCTGCGCCTTGTCGGCGGGACCCTTCAGCGCGACCAGCACGCCGATCTTGCCCATGCCTTCGGCGGCCGAGTTGTGGACATAGGACACCACGGTGTCGCCTTCCAGGACGTGCATCCGGCGGAAGGTCATGTTTTCGCCGATGCGGGCGATGGCATTGG
The DNA here is from genome assembly GCF_000622145.1 of Paracoccus yeei ATCC BAA-599. Lineage (GTDB taxonomy): Bacteria > Pseudomonadota > Alphaproteobacteria > Rhodobacterales > Rhodobacteraceae > Paracoccus > Paracoccus yeei. The sequence continues at coordinate 49,520 of NZ_JHWH01000028.1, forward strand.
TGATGACGGTCTCGACCGTCTCGCCGTTCAGGTCGGCGGCCTTGACCACCTCGACCGACTCGCCGGTCTGCAGGGCGACCTTGGCGACTTCGGCGACCAGCGCCTGGAAGTCCGCGTTCTTGGCGACGAAGTCGGTTTCCGAGTTGATCTCGACCGCGACGCCGCGGCCGTCGGTCACGGCGACGCCCACCAGACCCTCGGCGGCGACACGGTCGGCCTTTTTCGCGGCTTTGGCCAGGCCCTTGGTGCGCAGCCAGTCGATGGCGGCATCCATGTCGCCCTCGGTCTCGGTCAGCGCCTTCTTGGCGTCCATCATGCCCGCGCCCGTCGTCTCGCGCAGCTCTTTCACCATAGCAGCGGTGATAGCCATCCCATGTCTCCTTAGCTCTTGAATGCGTCAGGCGGGGCTTATCCCCGCCTGATGACTGTTCCGTAAAAAACCCCGCCGCCGCAGGCCGCGGGGCCGTTCCGATCAGGCGTCGGCGGTTTCTTCGGTGGCTTCGCCGGCCAGCTCTTCCTCGACCGAGGCTTCCAGCGCGCCCAGGTCGACGCCGGCGGCGCCCATCTGCGCGGTCATGCCGTCCAGAGCGGCGCGCGAGGCCAGGTCGCAATACAGCGCGATGGCGCGGGCGGCGTCGTCGTTGCCCGGGATGATATAGTCAACGCCCTTGGGCGAGCAGTTGGTGTCGACGACCGCGACGACCGGGATGCCCAGTTTCTTGGCTTCCAGGATGGCCAGGTCTTCCTTGTTCACGTCGATGACGAACAGCAGGTCCGGCAGGCCGCCCATTTCGCGAATCCCGCCCAGCGAGGCCTGCAGCTTGGCCTGCTCGCGTTCCATCTGCAGACGCTCTTTCTTGGTCAGGCCCTCGGCGCCCGAACCCAGCGTCTCGTCAAGCGCCTTCAGGCGCTGGATCGACTGCGACACGGTCTTCCAGTTGGTCAGCGTGCCGCCCAGCCAGCGGTGGTTCATGTAGAACTGCGCCGAACGCTCGGCGGCGTCGGCGATGGCTTTCTGGGCTTGACGCTTGGTGCCGACGAACAGCACCCGGCCGCCCTTGGCGACGGTGTCGCGCACGACCTGCAGCGCCGCGTCCAGCATCGGAACGGTCTGGGTCAGGTCGAAGATGTGGATGCCGTTGCGTTCACCATAGATGAACTCGGCCATGCGGGGGTTCCAGCGCTGCGTCTGGTGGCCGTAGTGAACGCCAGCTTCAAGAAGCTGACGCATGGAGAATTCGGGAAGCGCCATTCCATGTTCCTTTCCGGTTTGCGCCTTGGCGGGGTTTTCAGGGCAGATGCCCCAACCGGTGGACCGTCGAAGGATTTCTCCCTCCGAAGGCCCGACCCCACCTGTGAAGTGCGCGCGAGATAGTCCTTTTGCCAAGCCATTGCAAGCCCTGTCGGCACGGGAAGCGCTTGCACCGCGCCGCGTCCTTCGCTATCCGGGCTGCGGGCCGGTTTAGCTCAGCGGTAGAGCAGCGGTTTTGTAAACCGAAGGTCGGGGGTTCAATCCCCTCAACCGGCACCACCATTTCCCCAGCAATCGCTACATTTCCCTTGTATTGCTGGGCCAAAACCCGTTCTGATGTTACAAATCTTGTAACAAACGGACCCCTCACATGGCTGGCGCGAACCGCTACCTCTTGAACCGAGACGGCAGATTTTTTGCCCGACTGGTAGTGCCCAAAGAACTGCGCGGCTTGGTCGGCAAGACGGAACTGCGGGCACCCCTCGGGCCGGATCGCAGGACCGCCATGAGGCTGTTGCCGGGCGCGGTGGCGCAGCTTCAACACCAGATCGCCCAGGCAGAGCGCGCGGGAACGCCCGCCACTACAGTCACCCGCTATCCTCTCGCCCCGGATCAGATCGCGCTTATTTCGTATCGCGACAGGCTCCGGCAGGACGATGAGGCCCGCAAGGCAAGTCCGGCGTGGGCGTCGTTGGATGTTGATCTTGACTATGCTGCGGCACTGCGGGCCGGCATGGCAGGCCGTTTGACCGATGCAGCATTGCAGGAACTGGTTGGGCAGCGCATTGCTCGATTCCGCGAGATCGGCAGCACGGACGCCCTACCCGGCTCGACCGAATGGCGCAATCTGGCGCAGATGCTATGCACAGCCGAATATGAAGCATTGGCGCGGGTGGTGGAACGTGACGAAGAAAACTTCAACGGCCAGCCTGGATCGCCTGTTCTTGCCAACGCCACGGCCCCCGAGGATGAACCCAAGCCGGTGAAGCTGTCGCAGCTATGGAAAGACTATGTGGCGTCGCGCCAGTCGGCAGGCTTCATGAAGGATGGCGGGCGTCGCAGTGCAATCGTCATTGTGAGCCTGCGCAAGTTCCTCGGACACAACGACGCCCGCCAGATCACCCGCAAGAACTTGCTCGACTGGCGCGACCATCTGCTGAAACACCTTAGCGCGCATCACCGGGGCTTTCTCATGTCGTGACGTTACGTCACTTCGCCCATTCCTGCGTCCGTCACAATGTTACAAATATAACATTAACTTTCTTTTTCAATCCATTGATTTAAACATATATTATTGATTTTCCTCTAGAGTTAAATTCCCTCAACCGGCACCACAGCCCTTCATTCCCGCACGAACCGCCTCCTGTCCGAAACGGCATGTTTTCAGGGGCTTCCGGTCCCTTCATCCCCGATCGGATTAAGTGTTTCGGAGTGTTTTCATGTTCAGGATCGTCGCGACCTGCCTTGCCGGGCTGGTCCTTGCCGCACCCGCCATGGCGCTGGACCTTTCGGTGCCGTCTGTCTCGCATCGGCAGTTTCAGCCGATAGCAACAATCAGGCGCCCGCCCGGCGATGAACCGGGCGGGCGTCGCGCCTTAGACCTCTTCCCGGCCCGAGGCGAGGATGCACAGCAGCGTGATGACCGCGGCGCCCAGCATGTAATAGCCCACATGGCTTAGCCCGTAGGTCTTTTGCAGCCAGGTCGCGGCATAGGGCGCCAGCGACGCACCGAAGATGCCGGCGAAGTTGAAGGTGATCGAGGCGCCGGTATAGCGCACCTTCGTCGGGAAGGGCGCGGCCAGCGCCGCCCCGATCACGCCATAGGTCAGGCCCATCAGGAACATGCCAAGCGCGATGAAGGCATAGATCCGCGCCTCGCCGCCGCTCATCAGCGGGGCCAGCGTGAACGAGAAGGCCGCGATCAGCACCGTCACCACGATCAGGAAGGGACGCCGGCCCAACCGGTCGGCGATCTTGCCGGCGATGGGGATGGCGATGCCAAAGATCACCGCGCCCAGGATCTGCATTTTCAGCGCGTCCAGGAACGGGATCTGCAGGACCTTGACGTTATAGGACAGAAGCCAGGCCGAGCAGATGTAGAACAGCACGAAGGTCACCAGCGCGACGAACGTGCCCAGGAACAGGCTGCGCTTGTAGTTGCGAAACACCTCGACGACCGGGACCGACACGCGCTGGTCGCGCTTGACGGCCTCGGCGAACTCGGGGGTTTCGGTGATGGACAGCCGCACCCACAGCCCCAGCACGATCAGCACGATGGAGGACAGGAACGGCAGCCGCCAGCCCCAGGCCAGCAGGTCCTCCTGGCTCATGAAATGCAGCAGCACCCAGAAGAAGCCGGAGGACAGGAACAGCCCGACCGGCGCGCCCAACTGGGGGAACATGCCGTACCAGCTGCGCTTGCCCTCGGGCGCGTTCTCGGTGGCCAGCAGCACCGCCCCGCCCCATTCGCCACCCAGGCCGAAGCCCTGCCCGAACCGGCACAGCGCCAGCAGCGCCGGCGCCGCGACGCCGATCTGGGCATAGGTCGGCAACAGCCCGATCACGACGGTCGAAACGCCCATCGTCAGCAGCGCCGCGACCAGCGTGGCCTTGCGTCCGATCCGGTCGCCGAAATGGCCGAACACGACGGCGCCCAGCGGGCGGGCAAAGAACGCGATCGAGAATGTCGCGAACGAGGCAAGCAAGGCCGTCGTCGCGTCCGAGGCGGGAAAGAACAGCGCCGGAAACACCAGCACGGCGGCGGTGGCATAGACATAGAAGTCGAAGAATTCGATGGTGGTGCCGATCAGGCTTGCCAGCAGGACCTGCGCCGGCGAATTCGTGCGCTTTCCGCCTAGCGCAGCCCGGCGGGGCGCCTCGAGGTTGTGGTCAGTCATTTTCTTGAGTCCGCAAATTTCGGGGGTTTTCGGGCGTCACCCGGGACGCCTTGGCAGGCTGCCCCTATCCCATTCCGCAGCCGAGTTGAATGGCAGGCGACAGGAAAATTGCGGCTTCGTGACGGCGTCGCGCAACAGCATTGCCGATTTTCCGCCCTAGAGTCAGGACTCACAACCCATAGATGACGGTTGCGGCGAGAGCGCAGGCTGAGAGGAACAGGATCGGGCAGCGGTCGTATCGGATTGCGATCCGCCGCCAATCCTTGAGGTGTGCGAACATGTTCTCGATCCGGTGACGCAGGCGATAGATGCTGGCGTCGTGCGGGATCGGGGCCTTGCGGCCGGTGCGGGAGGGGATGCACGGCGAAATGCCCCTCTCGATCAGCGCGTTGCGGAACCAGTCGGCGTCATGGCCCCGGTCTGCAAGCAACGCCCCGGC
>NZ_JHWH01000029.1 GCF_000622145.1 Paracoccus yeei ATCC BAA-599
GGTCTTGGCGCTCCCGTGACGAACTTGGCCCAGAATGCCTCCTTCCATTCCCAAGAAAGGACCGCACCATCAAACCGTGGGATCAAACAGCTAGCAGGTCGCTGAAATAGTCGGCGCTCAACCCGCCGCGTAGAACATGATTCACCCTGCGCAGGTGGACGGGGTGATGAAGATGCGCGGGACAGACGGGGCGAGTGGATCGCTGTTCAGCTATGTCGATCTTGAGGGCCGCATCCTCTCAGGGTAGGTGAACATGCGCGATCGGGACTTTGTTGCTTTGGAAAGCGCCATCGACTACATTGCAGGGACAGTTTCCGCACAGAGATGACGCCATGGCCTCGGTCGCTGCAAAGGTAATGTCGACGGTCAGCGCCCCCTACGGGGTGCTGGTGACGCCTGCGCAGCTGGCCGAGAAGATCGCCGACATCAACAGCGCCGAGGCCTGCGATTGCAGCGTGTTCGCCTTCCTGTCCGAAGTGTCGCCCAAGCTGCAGCAGTCGTTCATCGACGAGATGGGCGTCAGCAGGGACGCCGTGGCGCAGGTTGCAAGGAAGTTCTCTGATCTTGCCGGATACAAGCTTCCGCTCGCGATCTGAATGAACGCCCCGCACCCAAGCCGCTGGCCAGAGCTTTTCGACATGGCAATGGCGACCATTGACCAGGCCAACGGCCAGGGTATCGGCATGAACAACTGGAGCTTCGGGGGCGGGACGGCTCTCATGCTCCAGATCAAGCATCGCGAAAGCCACGACATCGACCTCTTCATAGACGATGCCCAGTACCTGCCCTACCTGAATCCCGAGACGCAAGGATACGATCTGGCGCTTACACCGAGCGATTACGAGACGGATGGCACGCGGGCGTTGAAGATCGTGTTTGACGGCGTGGGGGAGATCGACTTCATCTGCTGCGACCCGGTCACCGAAGAGCCGTTTGTCGCTTCCGAAATCCGCGGACGCAGCGTCAAACTCGAGACGCCAGCCGAGATTCTCGCGAAGAAGGTGGTCTTCCGAGGCACCCACCTACAGCCCAGGGACATGTTCGACATTGCCGCCGTTGCTCAGGAAATGGGTGCCGACTACGTCATCGACGCATGTTCCAAATTTCCCGCCGCCTGTCAGGAGGCGCTTCAGGTGAGCGAGAAGATGAGTGCAAGGCTCTTTGAAGCGGTCACCGCGAAGTTGTTGGTGGCAGAGGGATTTCAGCCACTTCAAAGCCGTGCGCAGATGATCACGAAAGAGATCCTGGCCACTGCCATCACCCGAAGCGCCGCCCTCCTTCCGTGAAGGTGTATTCGTTCGCGATGATCGCCTCCTCGATGGTCTCGTCCGAGGTCAGGTGCTCGTATTCGGCCTGAACTGGCGATGGAGCCAGCGGGCCAGATCGCGCAGCGCTTCGGTTACGCTCTCCTCGGTATCGTCGGTGGCGGCGTTAGCGTCCGAGGAGCTGGTGTAATTTCATCGCCGCTGGCGGTGTGCGCCTGGGTGGCCATCGAGGTGTAGGATCGAGGTGGAGTTTGGCGACTTCAACCACGGACCATACTGAGACCCCGATGACCAGGACGAACATGGACCTGTCCGAGCTTCTGGCCAAGCACGATCAGGGCGACTTTCTGCGCGGCATCGCCGAGGCGGTGCTGCAGCTGATCATGGAGACCGATGTGGAAGGCATCATCGGCGCCGGTCGGCATGAACGCAGCGGCGAGCAGACCACCTGGCGGAACGGGTATTGAGAGCGCGCTCTCGATACCCGTTTGGGCACGCTGAACCTGCGGGTGCCGAAGCTGCGGCAGGGCAGTTGCTTCCCGGGCTTCCTCGAGGCGCGCAAGACTTCGGAACAGGCGCTGGTGGCCGTGATCCAGGAGGCCTGGATCGGCGGCCATCTGGGCAAAGGCGGCGCGAAACACATCGGCGCGCGCATCGGGCACGCTGCGGGGCAGGAAGACCATCTTCTGCGCGGCGAAACCGGCACGGAACAGCGCCTGCCATGCCTGCCATTCAGCGCCCTGGGGGCCGCGGCCGTGGACCTGGCGATAGACCTCGGGAAAGCTGGGCAGCGCCGGAAAGGCCGGGTCGCGCGCCAGCTTGCCGTGGCGGTCCATCGCGCCAAGGCTCATCAGCGGCACCACCTGGCCCACCTCGGCCAAGGGCCGGACCTGCGCCAGATAGCCCGGAGAGGTCTGGTAATCGACATCGAATTCGCCGCCGACCAGACCCGCGCGGGCGGCATTGCGGCTGTTCAGGCCCAGCAGCACCGCCACATCCAGCCCCAGCATCTCCAGCGCCAGCAGCGGCACGATGTCCAGCGACGCCGCCCCGATCGAGCCGAAATGCACCGTCTGCCCGCGCGCGATCAACTCGGCCATGCTGCCGACGCCCAGCGAGGCGGGACATAGACCACCCCGCCTGATGGCTGCGCCGCGACGATGTGCCAGTCGGCATAGTCGTATTGCACCCGCCGGTCGTCCAGCAGCGCCGCGAATTGCGTCGATCCGGTGGTGCCCAGCAACATGCGGTCGTCAGACCGCGCCTCGGCGGCAAAGAAATTCGCGGCGCGGGTCGAATTGCCGCCCGAGACGTTCAACAGCCGCACCTCGGGCCGCTCGGGCATGGTCTTGGGCAGCCAGCCTGCCATGAACCGCGCCCAGACATCGGTGCCGCCGCCCTCTTGAAAGGGCACGACCCATTCGATCGGTTCGGCCGCATGGGCGCAGGCCGGGGCGATGACCCCGGCAGCGATGGCGGCAATGAATGTCCTGCGATCCACGGTATTCCTCCACGGCCGGCGCTCGCGATCTTGCCGCGATGCCGTCCTCCTCCAACTTCCCGATAGCACGGGGTTTCTTTCATCAAGCTTTCATGGCTGATAAAGAATCGCAGCTCGCGCGGCATGGGGGGAAAGCGATGCGCAGCCTGATCGTCGAGGACAATCCCGGCATTGCCGCGGGCATCCGGCACTCGCTGGAGGGGTTGGGCCATGCCGTGGATCGCGCCGCCTCGCTGTCCGATGCCTTCGATCTCGCGGCGGTCGCGGACTACGACCTGGTGGTGCTGGACCTGAACCTGGGCAATGACGACGGGCTGGATTTCCTGCGCCACCTGCGCGGCTCCGGCAAGCCGGTGGGGGTGCTGATCCTGACGGCCCGCGGGGGCTTGCAGGACCGGGTGCGCGGGCTGGACCTGGGCGCCGACGACTATCTGGCCGAACCCTTTGAGCTGGCCGAGTTCGAGGCCCGCATCCGCGCGCTGGCTCGTCGCGTCGGCGGCATCGAGGCACCGCTGATCCGGCTTGGCGAGCTCAGCTTCGACACCGCCCGGCGACGAGGCGGGCTTGGAACCCGGCGTGCCGCGCATCAGCGACATGACCTATCGCGGCCAGCGACTGCGCGCGGTCTCGCTGCGGTTCTTTGGTTCGGATGCGCTGGTGCCGGATTGGATCGACGCCGAAATCCCTGGCGATCTGCGGCAGGATGCCGGCGACGACGAATTCCGTCAGGCCGATACCGAATGCGCCGATCGCCAGCGCGAACAATGCGACTGGCATGGGGGAGGTCTCCGACTGCGATGTTTCAACCCGAACGATGTTCGGCTACGACGCCCAGATAAGACATGATGTTCGGAGATAAATCCGGAATGGCGGCCTTGGACAAAGAAACAGATGTGGTTCGGCAGCTGCGTCACCATCCGGCCGAACTGGACGCGATCGACCGAAGGATATTAGGCGCGCTGGCCGAGGATGCCTCGCGCAGCTACGCCGAACTGAGCAGGATCGTGCATCTCTCCGCGCCCGCCGTGCATGACCGGGTGAAGCGCCTGAAACGCGATGGCGTCATCAAGGCCACCGTCGCCGTTCTGGACGGCTGCAAGCTGGGCCGGACGCTGCTGACCTTCCTCGTGGTCGACACCAGCAGCTACACGGCCACGCGCGACTTGCTGACCTTCGCCGACAGGCCTGAAGTCGAGGAACTCCACACCGTCGCGGGGGATGGCTGCGTTCTTGTCAAAGTCCGCGCCGCCGACACCGAGGCGCTGGAAAGCTTCCTGATGGAGATCCAGAGCCTGGAAGACGTCCGATCCGTGCGCAGCTACATCGCGCTTTCCACATTCCTTGAACGGGGACCGTCGCCGGATTAGGCCGAAGGTTGGATGCCCCTTGCCGCCAGACCCATGCCCGATCGAACAGTACGATCGCCTGCCGCCCGAGTTGCGCCGCTGGCTGGCGCAGGCAGCACTGCCCTGAAGCCCGGCTTCCGCCTTGCGCGTTTGGCAGAAGCTCCTGCGCAAGACGGCGGGGAATGCCGAGGCCGCCCACAAGCGCCTCGACCTGTCGAGGCGCGGATGCTGATGCGGGATACGCAGCGGACAGGCTGTCAGGGTCCCTCGGCGTCATCCAGGTCCAGACCAGGACGCCCAGAGCCCATTCGATATGAGAGTTGCGGGTCGGTGGACTGGCCGACGCTGAATCAGCGCCGAACCGATCCTGGACGGCAGCTTCCTCAACATTAAGGATAGTTCGACGCCGGCATCCGCTTGGGCAAGACCATAGCCGGGCGAACTCAGCGCTGCCGCGTAGGCTGCGGCAGCGCCTTGCGGGCTTTGGACCCCCGCCTGGACTGCGACTTGGACACAACAGCGTGCTCTTTCATTTCCGACTGTTTACATCGGGCATTGTGCGGCGGGGGCAGCCTGTCTAGACAGGCGCGAACCCTGACAGGCCCCGTGCGCCCATGACATTGCAGACCTGCCCCTTGACGCATCTTTACCGCGCCGAACATGACCGGCAGTGCCTTCGCGCGCGCCGGCTGGTGGGTTCGGCGGCCGAGGACGTCGTGCAGCAGGCCTTTGCCAATATCCTGGGCCGGGGCGGCAGTGCGGCCCTGGCCAATCCCAGCGCGGCCTACCTAACCCGCGCGGTGCGTAACATCGCGCTGAACCACCTGCGCGGCCTGCGCCGCCGCGCCGCCGTCGAGATCGAGGGCGCCGAGATCGAGGCGCTGGCCGACCTGTCCCCCTCGCCTGAAATGGTGACACTGTATCGCACCGAACTGCGCCGGCTGCTGGAAGCCATCGCCCGGCTGCCCGAACGCCGCCGCCAGGCTTTCGTGCTGAGCCGGATCGAGGGGCTAAGCCATGCCGAAGTTGCCGTCCGCATGGGGCTGTCGCGCAATACGGTCATCACCCATCTGGTGCTTGCGCTGGCCGAACTGGACCGGACGCTGTGACCGCGCCCCGCGCCGAGGATCAGGACGACCTGCTGCTGAAGGCGCTGGAGTGGCTCGTCACGCTGCAAGACGATGCGGCCACCGCCGCCGACCGCCGCGCCTTTGCGCGCTGGATGCAGCACCCCGACCATGTCGCAGCCCATGCCCGGGCCGAGGCGCTGTGGAACCGCTTCGAGATCGTGCGCCCGGAATACGAACGCATGCGCCAGGCCGGCCGCATCGGTCGCCGGCAGGCGATGCTGGGGCTGGCAGGTGTCGGCCTGGCGCTGCCGCTGGGCTGGCGCCTTGCGATGCGGGCCGATCATGCGACCGGCATCGGCCAGCGCGCCTCGCTGGTGCTGGCGGATGGCAGCCAGGTCGAGCTGGGGCCGGACACGGCGCTGGACGTGCGCATGGACGCGGGGCTGCGGCGGCTGCACCTGCGCCGGGGGCAGGCGCATTTCCAGGTCGCCGCCGATCCCGCCCGGCCCTTTGTGGTGCGGGCGGGCGCGGGGCAGATCCGGGCCCTGGGCACCGGCTTTGACGTGAACCTGCTGGACGACCAGGTCGTGGTCGCCGTCACCGAACACGCTGTCCAGGTCTCGGCCGGAGACGGCCCCCCGGTCGAGCTGCGCGCGGGCTGGCAGGTGTCCTATGGCGGGGCCGGCATCGCGCCGGGCCGCCGGGCGGACCTGGACGCCGTCACCGCCTGGCAGCGCGGCCGGCTGGTCTTTGACGAGGTTCCGCTGGCCCGCGTGCTGGACGCGCTTGGTCGCTATCGCCATGGCCGCATCCTGCTGATCGACGACAGCCTGGGCGCGCTGCCGGTCAGCGCGGTGATCGACACCGCCGACGCGGGCGCAGCGCTGCACCACCTTGCGGCCAGCCTGCCGATCCGGCTGCGCACGCTGCCGGGCATCGCCACGCTGGTGGACCGCCGACCAGGCTCGTGACATTTTTCGCGCCCACGTTCATTACCCCCGCCCCCCTGCGGTGTCAGGTCCAGTGAGGGCGCCTGCACGGCGCCGCTTGGAACCGCAAGAACACGAGGGACATCGAACCATGGCGGCAACTGGACAGAAAAGCTGGCGACGCGCCCTGGCGCTAAGCATGGGCACGGCAATGGGGTCTGTGCTGCTGGCGGCACCGCCGCTTTGGGCGCAAGAGGCGCGGATCGGCTATGACATCCCGGCGCAACCGCTGGCGCAGGCCCTGATGCGCTTTTCGCAGGCCAGCGGCATGCAGGTGTTCTTTGACCCGGCGGCGCTGCGCGGCAAGACCTCGCCCGGGGCGCAGGGCGCGCTGACCCGCGGCCAGGCGTTGGCGGCGCTGATGGCCAGATCGGGCCTGGGCTACAGCATCGAGGGCAATGCCGCCCGCATCCAGGCCCCGCAGCCCGCCGCCGCCGCCGCGGGGGCCGAGGGCGCGGTGACGCTGGACCAGGTGACGCTGACCGCCGCCGGCGGCACCACCGAAGGGTCGGGCAGCTATGTCGCCCCCGAGGCCAGCGGCGCCACCGGCCTGCCGCTGACCATCCGCGAGACGCCGCAGTCGGTCAGCGTCGTCACCAACCAGCGCATCCAGGACCAGGCCCTGCAGACCACGCAAGAGGTGCTGTCCTATACCACCGGCGTCCGTTCGACCCCCTACGAAACCGACCGAGACGACACCTATTCGCGCGGCATGTGGATCTACAGCTATGTGATCGACGGGGTGTCGCTGGACAGCGGCGCGGGCTTTGCCGCCGGCGCCTCGGTGCTGTCCTCGACCGCGCCCTATGACCGGGTCGAGGTGGTGCGCGGCGCGACCGGCCTGCTGACCGGCACCGGCGAGCCCTCGGCCGCCGTGCATATCGAACGCAAGCAGGCCACCGCGACCGAGACGACCGGCCAGGTCGAGCTGCGCTATGGCAGCTGGAACCAGGTCGGCGCCGTGGTTGATGTCGGCGGCAAGCTGGACGGGGACGGCCGGTTGCGCGCCCGCTTTGTCGCCGATGTCGGCAGCAGCGACAGTTTCCGCGACCGCTATCACGTCCGCAAGCAGACCTATTACGGCACGCTGGCCTGGGACGCGACCGACCGCACCACGCTGAGCTTTTCGCTGGAACACCGCGACCACGATCCCAGCGCCTCGGAATGGGGCGGCTGGCCCTCGGTCTATAGCGACGGCGCGCAGACGCATTTCCCGCGCGGCTTTTCGAACTCGGTGGACTGGACCTATTGGAAAAGCCGCCGCACCATGGCGACCGCGCGGGTGGACCATGATTTCGGCAATGGCTGGACCGGCAAGGCCTCGCTGAGCGGCGTCAAGGCGATGTATGATGCCGAACTGCTGGCGTTCTTCTATGGCATGCTGAACCCCGACGGCACCGGGCTGGAACCCCGCGCCTGGAAAGGCCGCAGCGAGGATCGGCAGCTGGCGCTGGACGCCAGCGTCTCGGGTCCGGTGCAGCTGTTCGGGCGCGACCATGACCTGAACTTTGGCGTGCAGGGGCGGCGCAACTGGCAGCGTTCGACCAGCTACGGCTTTGACGGCGAGGCGCCGATCTTTGACAACATCAACGACTTCGACGGCCATCTGCCGCGCCCGGATTTCTATCAGACCAGCCAGACCGACTGGGGTGTGACCACGACGCAATATTCGGCCTATGGCTCGGGCCGGTTCCAGATCACCGATCCGCTGACGCTGGTGCTGGGCGGGCGCTATACCGACTGGAAGGCCGACAGCCGGCATTTCGAGACTTTCACGCCCTTTATCGGCTTGGTCTATGACCTGAACGACACCTGGTCGCTTTATGCCAGCCACACGGCGATTTTCAATCCGCAGGATGCCAGGGACCGTTACGGCCGCTACCTGGACCCGGTCGAGGGCAAAAGCTCCGAGATCGGCGCCAAGGCCGAAATCGGCGACAATATTCTGATCTCGATGGCATATTTCCGCACCTATCGCGACAACGTCGCGATGGAGGACGGCAACAATGTCGTGCCGGGCACGCCGGATCAGGCCTATGTCGGCGCCAAGGGCATCACCGCCAAGGGGCTGGAGCTGGAGTTGTCGGGCGAGATCGCGCCCGGCTGGCAGCTGTTCGTCGGCGCATCGACGCTGAAGACCACGAACCCCGATGGCAGCCGCACCGCTACCGAACAGCCCTCGCGCATGCTCAAGGCCTTCACCACCTACAAGCTGCCGGGGCAATGGGACCGCTGGACGGTGGGCGGCGGCGTGCGCGTGCAGAACCGCACCTGGGCCGATGCCGAGATCGCGACCGGCAGCATCCCGGTCTATCAGGGCGGCTATGCGGTCTGGGACGCCATGCTGCGCTACGACATCAGCGAGGACTGGGCGGCGCAGCTGAACGTCAGCAACGTCCTGGACAAGAGCTATTACCACACCGGCGGCTCGGGCGCGTATTACGGCGCGCCGCGCAATGCCCTGCTGACCATCACCGCACGTTTCTGAAAGGATAAGAACATGGCCTTGACCCCATGGCGCCACCGCCTGTCCACCGCCGCCCTGGCCCTGATGCTGGGCCAGGCGCTGCCGCTGGCCGGCACCGCGCTGGCCCAGGACGTGATGCAACCGGCTCAATACGCCGATGCGGCGCTGCGCCAGGACATCATCCCCGGCGCCTATGAAATCCTGGACGACGCCGACCGCGGCCTGGTCTATGTCGCCGCAAACCCCAGCTTCGAGGGGCCGAGCCCCGGCTATGTCTGGCTGCTGGACCGCGACGATCTGGGCGTCAAGCGCCGCATCCAGCTGCCCGACGGCGCCTTTGCCCTGGCGATGGACCGCGAGGCGGGGCGGCTTTACGTCGGCAATACGCTGCAGGGCAAGCTGGGCATCCTGGACGCGAAAACCGGCCTGCCGATCGGCGCCATCCAGCTGGGCCAGAAGACGGGCAAGGGGTACGAGCACACCCGCATGATCGCCGTCGATCCCCGGACGCACCGGGTCTATGTGACCAGCCCGACCGACCGGGGCGTGCTGTGGATCGTGGACGGCGACAAGGGCGAGTTGGTCAAACGCATCGATGACGCCGGCCTTTGGGCGGCGGGGCTGGCCTTGGACAGCGACCAGGGCCGGGTCTATGTCGGGGGCGGCGGCGTCGACGAGGTGGCGGTCTATGACGCCGCCTCGGGCGAACGGGTCGGCGGTTTCTCGACCGGCGATACCACGATAGCGACGCAGGAGGGGTCGAAGCATTTCTTCGTCAACCTGGCGCTGGACGCCAAGGGCGGCCGGTTGTTCGCGGCCGACGCCAACACCGGGCAGGTCTATGTTTTTGATACCCGGGACGGCAAGCAGATCGGTACGGTCCCGGCCGGGCCCGGCACGCTGGACGTGGCCTATAATGACATCCGCGACGAGATCTATGTCACGACCCGTGGCGTCAGCCGCGAACAGCAGAAAGGCACCGGCACGCTGGTGGTGATCGACGGCAAGGACCTGAAGGTCAGGCGCACGCTGTCGCTGCCCGCGCATCCCAACAGCCTGGAGGTCACCCAGGACGGCACCTTGCTTTACGTCACCGTCAAGGTGCCGCATGGCGACGAGCATCCCGATTTCCGCAAGGACGCCGTGGATTCGGTGCTGCGCCTTGATCTGTCCAAGCTGGACTGACGGCGCCCCGATTTGGCGCCGCTGGGACGGAAAGGCCCCATCGTGGGGCCTTTTTGCTGCGCAGAAGGCATAGGACGCGAAAGGCGGACGCGCAGCATCTTGCCCCCTCTGCCTCTTGAACGCTTTGGCGCAGACCATTATCTTACATGCGTCTTACCGAGAAAGCCTGACCCATGGCGCAGCCTGATCCCCTGATGACCACCATCTCGACCAAGGGCCAGGTCATCCTGCCCAAGGCGATCCGCAAGCGCCGGGACTGGGATGCCGGAACCCGCCTGATGGTCGAGGAAACACCCGAGGGCGTGCTGCTGAAGCGCGCCCCGGCTTTTGCCCCGACCCGGCCCGAGGCCGTCTTTGGGATGCTGCCGTACTCCGGTGCGCCGAAATCGCTCGAGGACATGGAGGCCGCGGTTCTGGTTGAGGCCCGCCGGCGCCATGATCGCGATTGATACCAATATCGTCGTCCGCTACCTGACCGGCGATCACCCCGCGCAATCGGGCCGTGCGCGCGCAATCGTCGACGGGCAGCCGGTCTTCGTGCCGGTGACGGTGGTGCTGGAAACGGAATGGGTGCTGCGCAGCGCCTACGGCCAGAAGTCGAGCGATGTCGCGCGGGCCTTGCGGGCCTTTGGCGGCCTGCCGCAGGTCACCATCGAGGATGCGGCGACGGTGGCTGCCGCCTTCGATCTCGCCGAGCGGGGCATGGATTTCGCCGATGCGCTGCATCTGGGCCGCGCGGCGGGGCACGACGCTTTCCTGACCTTCGACCGCAGGTTCGTGAAGGCGGCGCAAGCGGCTGGGATCGATCGCGTTCAGGAGGCATGACGGGTCAGCCGGGAGAACCGGTGGCGGACGGCCAACATGGGCCCGGGCTTCGGGAGGTCGATGTCGGGAAGATCGCCATGCTCGCCCCTGGCGCCGGTGAACTCGCCGGCAGCCGTGTCGCGTCCTTTTCTCCTGAATCAACGCGTTCCCGACACTCGGCTTGATTCTGTTCCATCCTTTGCGCCAGGCCAGACAGGGAATTCCTCGATGGAACGCATCGCGCAGGCCCTATCCACAACACCTAGGCAGATCGCCCCTGCGCGTTCGCTTGCCCTGAGCAATCAGACCCTTCTGCTGTGAGAGGTTCAGCAGGACCGGCATCACTGAGCGCCTAGGTCCAGGCGCAGGGGGCTGAACCTGTATCGGAAATCGACAAGCTGCCGCCGTCCACGTAGGTGGCTTTTCCGAGAAGCTTGCCCGGATTGACCGGCGCGCCGTCCCGGACGGGTGTTTCCGCGACAAGGGCTTCATCTCGAACTGGATCGACGGGACCAGTTCGCGCATCCAGCGGCGCAGAACGCTCTCGGCCACATCAAGGTCGCGGGCGGCCTGCGCCACTGCCACACCCCGATCCGTCACAAGCCTTACGGCCTCGATCTTGAACTCACGGCTGAACTTCCGTCTCGTAATATCCACTCTCCAGTTCCTTGGTCACGATCTTATCTTCGTGTCCACAGAACCGGCAGCAGGCCACAGATCAAAAGTTCACAATCGAGAGCCCGACTTCGATATTGGCGTCATAGGGTCGATCGGCGCCAAGTCCGATACCTGGTCGGATGTAGCCGTTGATGGCGGCACCGCCGGCCAGACCAGCAAGGTTGCGCCCAAAGGCCAGCTCCCAGGACGCTGGCGTTTTGTCGCTCTCGAAGTCATGACTGATGGTTATGTCCGAGGTGATCCACCAGCGTTTTCCATGGGGCCGATAGACGACATAGAAATCGAAGTCCGTGCGGCTGACATCGGCCTGGTCGTCGTCGCCCGCGAAGGAAAAGTTGTGGATCAGTGCCGGGGCCACGATCACCTCGCGGCTGACGAAACGGGCATAGGTCAGGCCCGGCGCCGCCACCCATTTCCCTGTCCCCAGGGCATCCTCGTCGGCGGTCGGGGCAAAGATCTCGGCGCTGAGAACAAAGGCCTGGAGCCGGTCCACAGGGGGGATCCAGGAGAACTTGGCAGCAATGTCGCCAAAGCCGGTCACGCCGTCGCCGGTCAGGTCGGTGACGTTGAAGGGCAGGGTCAGCCGGATTGCCGCCCTGCCGTCCAGGAAGGGCTCGGTATAGCGCAGAAGGGTGGCGTCGTAATGCGAGTCCCCCAGAAAGCGGTATTCGTTCGACAGGGACAGGGTCCGGGTCAGCACCGCCGGGTTGGTGCCCGAGGTGTCAGTCTCCTGTTGCACCCCGCCTGCCGACTGCTGGGCCGATGCCGCACCGGCAATACCCGCAGCCAGGATGGCGGCCCAGAGGGTTGTGATCGTGGGTCGCATGCGATGTCCCTTCTGCTTGGTTTGGTGGGGGCGGACAACGACACTCTGGCCTGCAATGCAGTGCCATTCCGGCCGGGCCTGTCCCTTGTGCGGGCGATGGAAGGCAGCAAAGCCAGCGGCCATCGCGTGCCGCATGTTCCGGTTACGGCCCATGGTGCCACGGCTCACTCCACAGGCTGAGCCTCTGGGAACGTCCACCGTCCGTCCAGGACCTCCGCACGGGGCCGGTACAGGCGGACCATGTAGTTCCAGCCAGGATCGATGGGCAGGCAGTTCGGCACCTGCCCGTCGCAGCCGCCGAACTGCACGGCGATCGACCCGTCCGCCCCGGGCGTGGCGATGACGTTGTTGACCGAGTAGGCGTCGAGATCGTTCGGGGTGTAGTAGCCCTCGGCATTGTAGCGGCTGATCGACCAGAAGCCGTCCACCGGCACGTCGACCGGCACCACGAGGCGGTAGACCGTCTCGCCATCGTTCCGCTCGGGCTCGACGTTGAGGTAGAGCGCGTCCCGCTCGGGGTTGCCACCCCAGGCGGCGGCGGTCTCGATGAGGTGGCGGACGGGGTCCACCTCGCCGCGAGGCCCGAAGGCATTGCGCGTGTCGGGCAGCGTCGCAGCAAGCTCCAGGAGGGCGGCGCGCACGCGGTCTTGGCTCGCCTCGTCCCAGTCCGGGACCTCGAAGCTGCCGGGACTGCCGGTCTGCGACACTCCGACCGCGTCCTGTAGAGCGTGGACGGCAGCGACGTCCTCGGGATCCTCTGGATCGACCAGGGTCCGTATCCCCGCCATCACGTAGCGGGTGCCGATCTCCTCCCGCGTCAGCGTGGTGCTGCCGGCTCCATAGACCACCTTCGGCGTGTAGTGGTCTTGGTCGATCACCTGGAAGGCCATGAATCGGCCCTCCGCTTCGGGCAAGGTAATCGTCACCGGTCCGGCATCGAGGTCAAAGACCCCCGTCGAGTAGAGTGTGTCGCGGTTCGGGCGGACGACGGCCTGCGCGTCGATGGTCATCGGCTCGCGCCGGTGGAACAGCGTGCCGAGCTCGCCTTCCTCGACGTTGCGGGCAAAGTAGAGGTCGGTCTCCGCACCGGCTCTGCCATGAGACGATCTACCAGTATGTTTACTCTGCCGAAGGACAGTCAGCGCAGCTGGCGCGTCTGCTGCCTGCCTCGGGATACCGCTGTGTTGCAGCTGGCGCCTCTTTCGATGAGAATGATGTGTCAGCGCCTGAACGCCACGCCCCGGAAGTGCCTGGGCTACCGAACACCCACAGAAGCGTTTCGAGATGAACTGATACGACTGGAGGCACCATGACGAACCCTGCCCCGCAGGACTGGTGCATTCAGAATGGAGCCTGCATTCCTGAACCGCGCCTTTCCCCTTTCGGCGCGGCCCGGTTGACGGACTGGGACCAAGGTGACTGACGAATTTCTGGCCCTGAATGACGGATTCGCGGCCCTGTGCATCCGGGCTGCGTGGTCAACCTGAACCGGACCCATCTGCCGACAGGCCCCCGCGAAAGAAGCCCTGGATGCTGAACGAAAGACTCGCCCGCCTCTTGCAGGAACGCAAACCCGGCTACGCCTTGCCGCGCGATTTCTATGTCGATGACGAGATCTTCAAGGCCGACATGGCCGCGGTGTTCGAAACCGACTGGCTGTTCGCCTGCAACCTGGCCGAGATCCCGCGCCCGGGCGACTATGTCACCCTGCAGATCGGCGACAATCCCATCGTCGTGCTGCGCAACCGCGACGGCGCGGTGGCGGCATTCCACAACACCTGCCGCCATCGCGGATCGCTGATCTGCCAGAAGGAACAGGGTCGCGCGAACCGGCTGGTCTGCCCCTATCACCAGTGGGTCTATGAACTGGACGGCAGGCTGATCAACGCCCGCCAGATGCCCGAGGGTTTCGACAAGGCGGCCCACGGCCTTGCCCCGGTCCATGTCGAGGTGATCTGCGGCATGGTCTATGTCTGCATCGCCGACCAGCCGCCGTCGCTGGCCGCGTTCCGCGCGGGCGTCACGCCCTATATCGAACCGCACAGGCCCGATCGCACCAAGGTCGCCTTTTCGACCACTATCGTCGAGGAAGCGAACTGGAAGTTGGTGATCGAGAACAACCGCGAATGTTATCACTGCGCCGGCAACCACCCGGAACTGCTGGTCACGCTGGTCGAATTCGCACTGCCCGACGATCCGCTGGTGGCGCGGCAGTTCCAGGGCCTGATGGACCGTTCGACCGACCGCTGGAATCGGCTGGGCCTGCCGCATCGGCCGGCGGACGGCGGGCTCGAGTTCCGCTGCATCCGCCTGCCCTTCAACGAAAACTGCCTGTCCTTCACCATGGACGGGGGGCTCGCCTGCAACAAGCTGCTGGCCGATTTCACCGAGCCGGACCTGGGGTCGGTGCGGATGTTCCGGGTGCCGAACAACTGGAACCATTTCCTGTCCGACCACATCATCCATTTCCGCGTCCTGCCGCTGTCGGCCAACCGCACCGCCGTCAAGACGACATGGCTGGTGCACGAGGACGCCGTCGAGGGCGTCGATTACGACATCCGGCGCCTGACCGAGGTCTGGACCGCCACCAACGACGAGGACCGCGTCCTGGCCGAGAACAACCATCGCGGCATCCTGTCCCGCGCCTACAAGCCCGGCCCCTATGCGCCCTCCGAATTCATGCTGCGGAATTTCTCGGACTGGTATGCGGGCAAGATGGCCGATCACATCGGCGGGCCCTCGGCACGGATAGCGGCGGAATGACCATGCCAAGCGATGCCGGACTGCTGGACCTGACCTGTGTTGGCGTGGCGGATGAAACCCCGACGATCCGCAGCTTTCGCCTGCGCGGAGCGGCACCCGTGGACTATGTCCCCGGCCAGGTGCTGGTGCTGAACGTGCCGCTGCCCGGGGGCGCGGTCTGGCGGACCTTCACCATCTCGGGCGGGGCGGATGGCGCATTGCAACTGACGATCAAGGCGCAGGGCGACGCCGGCGCCACGCGCTGGTTGCATGCGAACCTGACCCCCGGCGTGATGATCCAGGCACGCAGGCCGCGCGGGCATTTCACGCTGGGCCTGCGCAGCCGGGACCGGCTGGCCTTCGTCTCGGGCGGGTCGGGGGCGACGCCGATGATCGCAATGCTGCGCCATCTGGCCGATACCGAGCCGCTGGCCGATGTGGCCTGGTTCCACGCCGCCCGCGCGCCGGCCGAGGTGCTGTTCGCCGCCGAACTGGCCGAATTGCAGGCGCGGATGCCGAACCTCAGCGTGGCGGTCAGCGTCAGCCGCCCGGTGCCCGGCTGGTTCGGCTATCGCGGCCGCATCTCGCGCACCCTGCTGGCCGCTGCGCTGCCCGATCTGGGCCGGCGCGAGGTGTTCTGCTGCGGGCCCCAGGGCTTCATGACGGAGGCGCGGCTGATCCACGCGGCCGAGGGCGGCGACAAGGCGCGGTTCCATACCGAAAGCTTCGGCGGGGCACCGGTCGTCCCGGCCACCCCCGATCCCGTTCCTGCCGGCGGCGCTGCCTTCGCGATGACGGTAGCCGGCCGCGACGTGGCGATCCGCCCGGATGAAAGCGTGCTGCAGGCCAGCCTGCGCCACGGCGTCATCATCCCCTGCGGCTGCGGCGAGGGCATGTGCGGAACCTGCATGGTGAAGCTGGTTTCAGGCCAGGTCGCTATGGCCGCGAACGGCGGCATCACGCCCGAGGAACAGGCCCAGGGCTATATCCTTGCCTGCTCCAGCCGCGCCCTGTCGGATATCGCGGTGGCGCTGGCCTAGGCCAGCCCGCCAGCCCGCATCAGCGTGGCGATCAGCGCCGGGTTCGCGTCGCGGACCGTCGGCAGCAGGGCGCGGGCGCGCAGGGTCATGGCCGGGTCGATCTCGGCCACGGCCAGCCCTGGCGCATCGTCCAGTTCGATCAGTTCGCGGCCAAAGGCGTCCAGGATGCGCGAGCCGCCCCAGAACTCCAGCCCGCCGCGTGTGCCGCAATGGTTGCACATGATCGTCGGCGGGCCGTATGTCATTGCCGTGTGGCGCAGGTTGATGCGCCAGCTTGTGGGATTGTCGAATTCGACCCCGACCGCGCCCCGGGCAGAAGCGATGGGTTGCACCAGCAGGTCGGGCGCCTGCTGCGCCGCCAGCCAGACCAGCGCCGGATTCCAGCTGTCGGCACAGATCAGCGTCGAAAGGCGCCCGGCGCAGGTCTCAAAAACATCAAGCTTTTGGCCTGCGTCATAATGATCTGCCTCGCAAAGATTGCCGTAATGCGGCAGGTTCAGCTTGCGATGGACCGCAGGCGCGCCGCCGGTGCCAACCAGCACCTGTGCATTGAAGACGGCCCCATGCTCGGCCAGGATCATGCCGAAGGACACCGCCATGTCGCCGGCCGCGCGAGCGATGGCGGCAGGCTCGGCATCGTCCAGCCGCCGGGCCAGCCGGCCCGTGTCGGGCCGCGACAGGTAGTCGGTCAGCGACAGTTCCGGGAAAACCAGCAGCCCCACCCCGCGCCGCCGGGCGTCCGAGATGGCATCAAGATGCAGGGAAAGGTTCGCGACAATATCGCCCGGTTCGCAGGCGATCTGCGCGGCGGCGACGGTCAGGCAGGACATGGCGAGACTTTCGGCAAAAAGAGGGGGCCTGTGCGACGAAACGCAGGCCCCAAAGCGGGATCAGATCATGCCTTGGGCCTCGAGGAAGTCCGAGGCCACCCCTTCGACCGATTTCTTTTTTACGTCCACTTGGCTGTTCAGCGCCATCATCGCCGCGTCGTCCAAG
The DNA here is from genome assembly GCF_000622145.1 of Paracoccus yeei ATCC BAA-599. GTDB lineage: Bacteria > Pseudomonadota > Alphaproteobacteria > Rhodobacterales > Rhodobacteraceae > Paracoccus > Paracoccus yeei. The sequence continues at coordinate 16,910 of NZ_JHWH01000029.1, forward strand.
CGGCCCGACAGGTCGTTCAGCAGGTCGGCCAACTGCGGGTTGGCGTCCAGGATGTCCTTGCGCACGACCGGGGTCATTGCATAGCTGGGGAAATACCCCTTGTCGTCCTTGAGGACCACGAAGTCGAAGGCCGGGATGCGTCCGTCGGTGGCAAAGACCTGCCCGCTGTCGACCTGCCCGTCCTTGAGCGCCTGATAGACCAGTCCGGTGTCCATGCGCTTAACGTTGGCGCGGCCGTATTCAAAGCCATACAGCTTTTCCAGCGGCTTCAGCCCGTCCGGCCGGGCGTAGAATTCGGCGTTGCTGCCGAAGGTCAGCGCCTCGCCACCGTTGATCTTGGCCGCCAGGTCCGAGATCGTGGCGATGCCCCTTTCCTTGGCATCTGCCGCGCGCATGGCGATGGCATAGGTCGAGTTCACCTTGGACGGGTTCAGCCAGACCAGGCCCTTTTCGCCGTCAAGCTCCTTGACCTTGGCATAGGTCTGCTCGGCGTCCATCTTCTCTTCGATCTTGTTGAAGGTGATGAGCGAGGTGCCGGTATATTCCCAGTAAAGGTCGATCTGCCCGGCCTCGAGCGCCTGGCGCAGCGGCGCGGTGCCAAGGCCTGCACGCTTGTCGACCTCGAAGCCCTTGGATTTCAAGAGCTGGGTGGTGATCTCGGCGATCAGCTGCTGTTCGGTGAAGTTCTTGCCGCCCACGACCAAGGGCGCCGCGGCGGCAGGAAGGGCCAGGCCAAGCGCGACAAGGGCGCTGGCGAAAAGGCGTTTTAGGGTCATGCTTCTCTCCACTGTTGGTTTTATGGTTTCAGCGCAGCGGGTTGATGCCCTTGGGCACCAGCCAGTACTGGGCCTGCGCGCCCAGCAGGTCGACGGCCACGGCCAGCAGGGCGGTCGGGATTGCGCCGGCCAATAGCAATCCCGGCTCCATCAGGTCGATGCCGGTAAAGATCAGCTCACCCAGGCCCCCGCCGCCGATCAGGAAGGCCAGCGGCACGGTGCCGATGTTGATCGCCAGCGCCGTGCGGATGCCGGCAAAGATCACAAACAGCGCATAGGGCAGCTCGACCTTCCACAGGATCTGCCAGCCGGTCATGCCCATGCCGCGCGCCGCGTCGATCAGCGCGGGCGGCACGCTTTTGATGCCGGCGATGGTGTTCAGCACGATGGGCAGCAGCGTCAGCACGGTCAGGCCAAAGATCGCGGGCGGCGTGCCCAGGCCCATCACCGTCATCGCCAGGGCCAGGATCGCCAGCGTCGGGATCGTGGTCCCCAGGTTCACCACCTGCGCCACCACCGGTCCCAGGATGCCCAGCGACCGGCGCGCCAGCGCCACGCCGATGGGGATGCCGGTCACGATGGCCAGTGCGCCCGAGATCGCCGTCAGCTGCAGGTGCTGGACGGTCAGATAGCGGATATCCTCGGCATATTCGGCCATCGCGGCCATGGCGCCGCTGGCGTGAAACCAGATGCCGCCCAGAAAGATCAGGCCATAGCCCCCCAGCCGCAGCGCCTGCATGAAGAAACTCGCCAGATGCGCGCCCTTCATCGTCATGCGTCCCGATAGGTGGCGCCCAGCAGGTGGGTGATGCCGCGCTGGGTCAGGTAGCCGCGATAGAACCCGTCCGGGTCCACGCAAGGCAGCCAGGTCTGGTCGTTGGAAAACATCATCGACACCGCGTTGCGCAAGGTGTCGTCGACCTGGATCGTGCAGGGCAGGCGTTCATAGTGATCGCCCACCGTGCCCACCGCGCCCTGCAACTGCGCGCGCCGCACCAGCCCGCGCGCCCGGCCGCGCGGCCCGGTCATCACCACGGACTGGTGGTCGTGAGCGGCCATCAGGGCCAGCGCCTCGGCCACCGGGGTTTCGGCCAGCACGCGCGGCGGGTCTGCCTGCATGGCGTCGGCCACGCGGACCAGTTGCAGCCGCTTCAGCGTGCGGTCGCCGCCGACGAAATCGGCCACGAAATCGTCGATGGGATGCGCCAGGATATTGTCGGGCGTGTCGTACTGCACCAGCTTGCCGGCGCGGAAAATGGCGATGCGCGAGGCCATCTTGACCGCCTCGTCGATGTCGTGGCTGACAAAGATCACCGTCTTTTTCAGCGTCGATTGCAGCTTCAGGAATTCGTCCTGGATGACGGCGCGGTTGATCGGGTCGATGGCGCCGAAGGGTTCGTCCATCAGCAGGACCGGCGGGTCGGCGGCCAGCGCCCGGATCACGCCGACGCGCTGCTGCTGGCCGCCCGACAGCTGCTTGGGATAGCGCCGGGCAAAGACGGCGGGGTCCAGTGCCACCATTTCCAGCAGCTCGTGCGCCCGCTTGCGCGAGGCTTTGCGGTCCATGCCCAGAAGGTCGGGGACGGTGCAGATGTTGTCCTCGATGGTCTTGTTGGGGAACAGGCCGATCTGCTGGATGACATAGCCGATGCCGCGCCGCAGCCGGGTCGCGGGCACCGACATGATGTCCTGGCCGCCGATCAGGATGCGGCCGGAACTGAGTTCGGTCAGGCGGTTGATCATGCGCATGGTCGTGGTCTTGCCGCAGCCGGACGGACCCAGCAGCACGCAGATCTCGCCCTCGGGGACCTCGAAGCTGACATTGTCCACGGCCATGTAGCTTTCAAAGGTCTTGGTGACGTTTTCCAGGCGGATCATCGGTTGTCCTGTTCGTTCAATGGCGCGAGCGCAGGCCGGGCGAGGTCAGCAGCCGTTGCAGCAGCAGCAGAAAAAGGTCGGCGGCAATCGCCAGCAGGCTGACCGCGACCGCGCCGGTGATCAGCTGGCGCGGGTCGGTCTGCGAGATCCCGCGCGAGATGAAGGTGCCCAGGCCCCCGGCGCCGATATAGGTCGCGATGGCGGCGATGGCGATGGTCAGCACCACGGCGTTGCGCACCCCGGTCAGGATCACCGGCATCGCCATCGGGATCTCGACCTGCCACAGCCGTTGCAGCGCAGTCATGCCCATGCCGCGCGCCGCGTCGCGCAGCGCCGGGTCGATGTTCATGATCGCGGTATAGGTGTTCCGGATGATCGGCAGCTGCGAATAGAACACCAGCGCGACCAGCGCCGGCAGATAGCCGATGCCATGGCCAAAGGGCGCAAGGATCGGGATCAGGATGCCGAAGAAGGCGATGGACGGGATCGTCATGATGATCGCCGCCACATAGAGCACCCGCCGGGCGATGGTGGCGTTCTGGGTGACGGCGATGCCGATGGGCACCCCGGTCGCAATGGCGATCAGGATGGCGGCGCCGACCAGCGAGACATGCTCGACCGTGCGGTCCAGGATCTGCGGCAGGTTGTCGAGCGCGAACCTAAGCGTCTCCATCAGTCTCTCCGAAAGCTTCCAGGGCGCGGTTGGCCGGTGGCATGGGGATGGGTCCAGCGGCGCCCATGCCCTGATTACAGCCGCAGTTTCCGCAGTGCGCCACGCAGGTTTCCGACACGCAGAGAAATGTTTTCGACATTGTCGGGGTGCGCGGAAAAATCGGGGTGATCAGGGGTGTGAGCACGCGATATGGCGCGGCACCAAGGATATGCGGCAATCATCTGCATGATAATGCTGAATTAATCCCATCCTTATCAGGTCTCGTGCGCCGCAGGTGTCGGCCTGACTTGCCCGGCCGGGGCTTTCCTGTGCCTGTGCCCGCCGGGGAATGTCCATGCGCAATGTCGGTTTCCTTGCGTCCAAAGTCGGAAGCGCGGCCTTGGACGCCGCGCCCCTCGTCAAGGATTGGGCCAAGCCGTCAGGGCGCCTGTCAAGCACGGGACGCGCCCCAGCAGGGAAAGGACCATGGATGACGATTGACCCGCGCTCGGTCACCGGCAAACGCCTTGAAATCGCACATCAGGTGCAGGCACTGGTCGTCGGTGCCGGTCCGGCCGGCATTGCCGCCGCCCGCCGACTGCACCAGGGTGGCGCCTCGGTGATGCTGGTCGATGAAAACCCGGTGCCGTTCGAGGTGATGGGCGAAAGCGTGCCGCAGATCTGGGGCGGCCGCATGGGCGGCGTGCTGCGCAACCGCAACGCGATGATAGAGCGGATACTGGACGCCCGCCCCGACCTGGCCGCGCTGTTCGATCTGGGCGTCGACCTGCGGCCGGGCGCGGCCTGCTGGGGGCTGTTCGCCAACCAGGCCAATCTGGGCTGGATGCCGGGGCTGGTCGCGGGGCTGGCGGATGCCGACACCGGCAACCAGCTGGTGCAGGCCGATCAGGTGATCGTGGCGACCGGGCGGCGCGACATGGGGCTGGCCTTTCCGGGCTGGGACCTGCCGGGGGTGACCGGCGCCTCGGCCGCGGTGGCGCTGGCGCGGCTTTACGGTGCCTTCGACGGCCGGCGCGCGGTCATGCTGGGATCTGGCGCCGAGGCGCTGCTGGCCGCGCGCGACCTGATCGCGGCGGGCGTGCAGATCGCCGCGGTGGTCGAACAGGCGGCCGCGCCGCCGGCATCCGACCTGGCCGCCGCGTTGCAGGCGCAGGGCGTCGCGTTCCTGTGCAACGAGGCGCCGCGCGGCGTCACCTCGGATGCCGGCGGCGTGACCGGCCTGACCCTGCGCAATCGCCACATCGCCTGCGACACGGTGCTGCTGGGCGTGGGCGCGGTGCCGATGATTGACCTGCTGCAGGCCGCCGGGGCGCGCTGCGTCTTTGACGATGATCGCAGCGGCTTTGTCCCGCTGCTGGACGCGGGCTTGCAGACCAGCCTGCCCGGCATCCGCGCGGCGGGCGATTGCACCGGCATCTGGGCCGCGAAATCCGCCGATGACGCCATCGCGCGGGCCGAGGGCGAGGCGGCGGCCGACGCGGCGCTGGCGGCGCTGGACCTGGGCGCCGCCTCGGCCGCCGACCTGCCTCGCCCGCCCGCGGGTCCCGACATCGGCCGGTATCGCAAGGCTTGGGTCCGCGCCTCGGTCGTCGAGGCCATTGCCGAGATGCCCGTCTGTCAGTGCGAGGAGGTGACGGCGCGCGAGATCCTGGAGGTCCGCCCGCCGCGCTATCTGAAGCTGCCACCGGTCGGCAACGAAACCCGCAGCCTGAGCCAGATCCTGGGCGACGGTCCGCCCGACCCCGACCAGGTCAAGCGCCTGACCCGCGCCGGCATGGGGCCTTGCCAGGGCCGGCGCTGCCGCGAACAGATCCAGGCGCTGCTGGCCTTGCAGCAGGATCTGGCCCTGGGCGCGGTGCCGCTGGCCGGCTATCGCAGCCCGGTGCGGCCGCTGACCCTGACCGATGCCACCCTGCCCGAAGACCCCGCCATCGCCGAGGTCTGGGACAGCTGGTTCGGCATGCCGCGGCAATGGGTGCCCTTCTGGGATGTCGAGCCGCACTACACGGTCGCAAGTCTTGCCACGGAGAAAGACCATGTCAGCGAATAAGGGCGCCTCGGTCGTCGTCGTCGGCGGCGGCGTCACCGGGCTTTCCACCGCCTTCTGGCTGGCCGAGGCCGGCGTCGACGTGCTGGTGCTGGAACGCGGCATCGTCGGGTGGGAGGCGTCGGGCCGCAATGGCGGCGGCTGTTCGCACCACCACAGCCCGCTGTTCGCCGAGGAACAGCGGCTGTGGCCAATGATGGACCAGCTGCTGGGCCATCCGACCGAATTCGTGCCGGACCGCATCCGCATCGCGCTGTCGCCCGAACAATATACGCTTTACGGCCGCGCGGTTACCAATGCCCGCAGGCAGGGCTTTCGCGCCGACGAACTGGACGCCCGGCAGGTGCGCGAGCTGGTGCCGCTGGCGGGCGACAACGTCTTTGCCGGGCACTATTATCATTTCGGCGGCCACGCGAACCCGCACCGCACCGTGCAGGCCTATGCCTGGGCGATCCGCGACCGCGGCGGGCGGGTGCGCCAGCACTTCACCGTCACCGGCTTTGCCCGCTCGGGCGACCGGGTCACGGCGGTTCAGACCGACCAGGGCAGTTTCGGCTGCGACCATCTGGTCATCGCCGCCGGTCCTCAGACCAGCCGGCTGGCCGCACTGCTGGACGTGGACATCCCCATGCGCGCGGCGCGGGCCGAGATGATCGTGACCGAGCCGCTGCCGCCGATGCCCCTGGGCGGGATCGACGGCAACGGGCTTTACGGCCGCCAGACCCTGCGCGGCAACCTGGCCTATGGCGGCGGCCCCCATGAATGGGTGGAAACCGAGGCTGTGCCGGGCGGGCCGCGCCCCTCGACCCCGCTGGCGTGCAGCATCGCCCGGCGGCTGGCGCAGCTTTTGCCAAAGGCCGCCCATGCCCGCGTCATCCGCAGCTGGGCCGGGATCATCGAGAACACGCCCGACGGCCGCCCGGTGCTGGACCGCCCCGCCCCTTGGGCGAACCTGACGGTCGGCTCGCTGTCGGGCGTGGGCTTTGGCCTGTCGCCGGCCAGCGGCCGGGCGCTGGCGCAGCTGGTGACTGACGGCGCCTGCGATTTTGCCGACCTCGGATCATGTCGGCTGGACCGCTTCAGCCGGCTGGAGCCCGATTGGGCGGCATTGCAGGGCTGGCTGCCGGGCGGCCTTGCGACCGTCTGACGATCCGTCTTGCAGCGCGCGCGCGGGGCGGCCCATCATGGCACATCGCAAGCAGGACCCTGTGATGTTCTACCATAATGTCGGCGAACCCCTGCGCTTCGCCTTTCTGATGATCGACGACATGTCAATGATGAGCCTGGCCTCGGCCACCGAGCCGCTGCGTTCGGCCAACCGGCTCCTGGGGCGCGAGGCGTTCCGCTGGGACCTGTGCAGCCTGGACGGCGCGCCGGTGATCGCCTCGAACGGGGTGCCGTTTTCCGCCCGGCCCTTCGATCAGGCGCTCGAGGACTGCCACGCGCTGTTCGTCTGCGGCGGCGTGCGCGTCGATCCGCAGGACGAACGCCCCTATCTTGGCGCCCTGCGCCGGGCGGCGCATCGCAGCCGTGCCATCGGCGCGCTGTCGACCGCCAGCTATCTGCTGGCGCGCGCCGGGCTGCTGGACGGCTATCGCTGCACCATCCACTGGGAAAACCGCGCCGCCTTCGAAGAGGATTTTCCGCATCTGGCCGTCACCGACACGCTGTATGAAATCGACCGCAACCGGCTGACTTGTTCGGGCGGTACGGCAGCCATGGACCTGATGCTGCATATCATCGCCGACCGCCACGGCATGGACCTGGCACGTGGGGTGGCGAACCAGTTCCACCACGAACGCATCCGCGACGCGCATGAAAACCAGCAGGGCGGCCGCTTGCAGCAGATGGGCGCGTTGCCCCGCACCATGCAGCGCGCGATCCGGGTGATGCAGGCCAATATGGAGACCCCGGTCCAGATCGAGGCTCTGGCTGCCGCCGCCGGCATCAGCGCCCGGCAGTTGGAGCGGCAGTTCCGCAGCCACCTGGGCATGAACCCGGCGCGCTATTACCTGTCGCTGCGCATCGACCGCGCGCGCGAGATGCTGCTTTATTCCGAGCAACCGGTCATCGACATCGCCATCGCGGCGGGCTTTGCCTCGACCTCGCATTTCTCGAAATGGTTTCGTGAGTTTTACAAGCTGCGCCCGACCGAATTGCGCGAAAGGGCACGAACGGAAAAGCGGTCCTGAGACATGGGGCGTTGCCTGGACGGTCCACGCATTGCCCTGCCGTGCGTGCGGGCGTCGCGACCGCGCGACGGGATGGTTTTGCCGCGCTGGCGCTGATTTGTTGTCTGGCTGCGGTCCATGCGCCTTTCCTTCCTTCATTTCATCATGTGCTTGACCTCCGGGGCCGGGACGAAGCGCCAGGCCCTTTTCGGTCCTGCCATGACGTTGAGGTAGTAAAGCTCGAAGCCATGGGGGGCGCCGCAGGGGTGATGGCCGCGCGGCACCAGGGCGACGTCGCCGTCCCTGACCGCCATCACCTCGTCCAGGGACCCGTCGTCGGTATAGACGCGCTGCACCGCCCAGCCGTCCCTCGGGTTCAGGCGATGGTAGTAGGTCTCCTCCAGATAGGTGATGCGGGGGAAATCGTCCTCGTCATGGCGGTGGCTCGGATAGGACGACCAGTTGCCCGCGGGGGTGAAGACCTCGGTCACCAGCAGGCTGTCGCAGACATCCTCCGCCTCCATGGCGATGTTGTTGATGAAGCGGGTGTTCGGCCCCTCGCCGCGCTGGGTCAGGCTGATGCCGTCCGGGCCGATGCGGCGCGCGGCATGCCCGCCCGTGCCGGGGGCCGAGCAGACCGCGATCACGCAGTCGGTCCGGGCCTCGGCGCGCCAGTCCTGGCCGGGGGGCACATACAGGCAATGCGGCGGCGTCCTTTCGAAGACATCCATGCGGTCTCCCAAGACGCCCCAGTCCTGCCCCGCGGCATGGACACCGGCCTTGCCCTCGACCATGACCAGGATGACCTCGCGCCCGCCGGTCGCCTCGGCCGCAACCTCGCCCGCCCGCAACCGGTAAAGCGAAAAGCCGACATAGCGCCAGCCCGCCGATTGCGGGGTGATCTCGTGCACCTTGCCGTGGCTGCCGAAGGGTTTTCGCAACAGCGTGTTCATCGTCCGGTCCTTCCTCGTTGTCGAAATACCCCGGAGGGGAGGCGTCGCGCATCGCGCGATGCCGTGGGGAGGCAGCGCCTCCCCGCCCGCCGCGGCCCTCAGGCAGCCACGGTCTGGTCCAGCCCGGCCTCGCGCGCCGCGGCCTTCAGCGCCTTCAGGCCCATCGACTGATACTCCAGCGGGTTGCGCAGATCGGGGTCCTGCTCGGCCTCGATCACCAGCCAGCCGTCATAGCCCGCCCCGGCCAGGATCCGCAGCAGGGGCACGAAGTCGATGGCCCCTTCGGGATCGCCCGGCACGGTAAAGGCCCCGGCCAGGACGCCCTGCAGGAACGACAGCCCCTCGGCCCGCACCCGCGCCGTCACTTCAGGGCGGATGTTCTTGGCATGGAAATGCGCGACCCGGGACGCGTGGCGCGCCAGCACCGCCGCGGGGTCGCCGCCGCCGAAGGTGCAATGGCCGGCGTCGAACAGCAGATGCGTGGCCGGGCCGGTCGCGGCCATGAAGGCGTCGATCTCCTCGGGGCTTTCCACCACGGTGCCCATGTGGTGGTGATAGGCGAGCCGGATCCCCTGCCCCGCCAGATAGGCCGCGAAGGCCTCGACCTTCGCGCCGAAGTCCGCCATCTCGGCCGCGGTCAGCCGGGGCCGGTCGTTCACCGCCACATCGGGACGCCCGTGCACCGTGTTCGAACATTCGCAGGCGATGCAGACCGTGCAGCCATTGGCCTTGAGCTTGGCCAGATGCCCCTGCACGGCGGCGATCTCCTCCTCGACCGAGCGGGTCAGCAATTCCGTCGAATACCAGCCCGAGACGAAGACCAGCCCATAGCGGCCCAGCAGCGCCTTGAGCGCCTGCGGGTCGTCGGGCCAGCGATGGCCGTTCTCGATGCCGTCGAAGCCGATGACCTCGCCCGCCTCGTGCAGGATCTGTTCGGTCGGGATATGGGCGCCGATCGACGGATCGTCGTCATTGGCCCAGGCGATGGGATTGGTGCCATAGCGGATCATGGGATTTCCTTTCAATTCGCGGTCGCCTGTTTCCTGGCGTTTTCGATATATTTGGCATGGGCGTCGCGCAGGCTGTCGTGATCGCCCACCTCGGGCACGGCGACATCCCACCAGTGGCCGGCGCCCTCCAGCCCGTCGCCCGGGCCGGGGGCGGCGGTGGTGTCGATGACGATGACCGTGGGGATGGCGCGAGAGCGCGCCTCGGCGATCTCGGCCTCCAGGTCGGCGATGCTGCCGGCCTTGACCGCATGGGCGCCCATGGATGCGGCATGGGCGACATAGTCGATCTGCGGCTGCGCCTCGACGGCGCAGTCGACATACATGTTGTTGAAGGCCGCGCCGCCGGTCCCGGCCTGCAGGCGGTTGATGCAGCCATAGCCGCGGTTGTCGGTCAGGACCACGGTAAAGGGCACCCGCCGCATCACCGCCGTCGCCAGCTCGCTGTTGGCCATCATGTAGCTGCCGTCGCCGACAAAGCAGACCACCTCGCGGTCCGGTCGCGCCAGCTTCAGCCCCAGGGCCCCGGCGATCTCGTAGCCCATGCAGGAATAGCCGTATTCCATGTGATAGCCGCCCTGGGCGGGCTGCCACAGCAGCTTCAACGCGCCCGGCATGGTGCCCGCCGCGCACATCGCGATGGCCTCGGGGGCGGCGCGCTGCACGGCGCCGATCACCTGGGCGTCGGTCGGCAGGGCACCCTCGCCGGCGGGCGCCGCGCAATGGGCATCGACCGCCGCCAGCCAGGCCGCGCGACCCGCGCCGTCGAAAGCGACGCGATGATCGCCCAAGGCCGCCGACAGCTTCTCCAGCGCCACCCTGGCATCCGAGACCAGCGTCACCGCGCCATGCTTGGCCGCGTCATAGCCCTGCACGTTCACCGACACCAGCCGCCCGGAAAACAGCGTGCGCGAGCCGGTGGTGAAGTCCTGCATCCTTGTGCCCACCCCGATCACCAGATCCGCCGCGGCGAGCGCCGCATTGGCCGCGGCCGAGCCGTCGACCCCCGCCGCGCCCAGGTTCAGCGGATGGGCCTGGGCAAGGGCCGACTTGCCGGCCTGGGTCTCGGTGACGGGAATGCCATGGCGGGTGGCAAACGCCGCCAGCACGTCCTCGGCCCCGGAATAGATCACGCCGCCGCCGCAGACGATGACCGGCGCCGTCGCCGCCCGGATCAGCCCGGCGACCTCGGCCAGTTCGGCCGCATCCGGCTCGGGCCGGCGGATGCGCCAGACCCGCTCGGCAAAGAAATCCTCGGGCCAGTCGAACGCCTCGGCCTGCACGTCCTGGCAAAAGGCCAGGCAGACCGGCCCGCAGTCCGCCGGATCGGTCATCACCCGCAGCGCGCGCGGCAGCGCCGACAGCAGCTGCTCGGGCCGCTGGATGCGGTCGAAATAGCGCACCACCGGGCGGAAGCAGTCATTGGCGCTGACCGTGCCGTCGCCGAAATCCTCGACTTGCTGCAAGACCGGGTCGGGCCGGCGGTTGGCGAAGACATCGCCCGCGATGAACAGCACCGGCAGCCGGTTCACATGCGCCAGCGCCGCCGCCGTCACCATGTTCGTGGCGCCCGGGCCGATGGAACTGGTCACCGCATGGGCCCGCCGCCGCGCCTTGGCCTTGGCCCAGGCGATGGCGGCATGGGCCATGCTCTGCTCGTTCTGGCCGCGCCAGGTCGGAAAGGGCGTGTTGCCGCACAGCGTGCCGTGCTGGCCCTGGTGCAGCGCCTCGCCGATGCCGGCCACGTTGCCATGGCCGAAGATCGCCCAACAGCCCTCGACGAAGCGCTCGCCCTCGTCGGTCATCTGCATCGACAGCCAGCGCACCATCGCCTGCGCCGCCGTCAGCCGGATCGTCCCGCCATTCATGCCTTGCCTCCCGGACGCGCGCGGCGCCCCTGTCCTTCATCGTTTCCCAAATACCCCGGGGGGTGCGGGGGGCAGCGCCCCCCGTCCGTCACGCGGCCACCCGCGCCCCGGCCCGGGCCTTGTCCCAAAGGCCGCTCAGCCGGGCAAAGCGCGCCGCCATCTCCTCGACCGCCGCCTCGTCGCCGATCTTCCCCGCCAGCCAGTCCCGCGCCACCGTGCCAAAGATCGTGCGCCCGACGGCAAAGCCGCGCACCAGCGGAAAGGCCGCCGCGACGGCAAAGCTCGCCGCCAGCTCCGCCTCGGGCGCATCCAGGCCCAGCACCACGATGCCGCGGGTATGGCGGTCGTGATCCTCGATCGCGGCCACCGCCTCGGCCCAGGCGGCCGGCGTCCGCATCGGCTCGAGCTTCCACCAGTCGGGATAGACCCCCGCGGCGTAGAACTGCCGGATCAGCGTGGCGGTCGTGTCGTCATCGACCGGGCCCACCTTCGAGGGAATGATCTCCAGCAGGAACTCCAGCCCGTTCCGGCGCGCCGCCGCAAACAGCCGCTTGACCGTCGCCTCCTGATCCGCGCGCAGGGCCGCGTCGTCGTCCGGGTGGCAGAAGCACAGGACCTTGACCACGTTCTCGCGCGCCCAGGCCTCCAGCCCGCCGCAATCGGGCCCCAGCGCCGGCTCCAGCGCCAGCGGGCGCGAGCCCGGCCATTCGCAGGGCCGCCCGATCCAGAGCCCGCTGCCCGAGGCCGCATGCAGCGCGCGCCGCCCGATCCGGTCGTCGCAGAGGATCCCATAGCCCGGCCGACCGTCCGCCACCCGCAGCGCCGCCTGCAGGCACAGCTCCTTGAAGGCGCCGCCCTGCTCGGGGCTGTAGCCCGGCATCGCCTCGAGCTGGGCGCGGTGGTCGAAGGCGAACACCCGCATCGTGGACCAGTCGCCGCCGTGGTTGCGGGCGCGGTTCGTCGACCAGTGGATCTGCTCGAGCTCGGGATCGTTGCGCAGGTCCGGCCGCACCACCCCGCGCCGCAGGAAGAACTGCAGTTCCTCGAGGCTCGGATAAGCCGGCGTGCAGCCGTGGCGGCTGACCGCGAAGGCGCCGCAGGCATTGGCGTATTCCAGCGCCCGGGGCCAGCTCTCGCCGTCCAGCCAGCCCTTCAGCAGCCCCGAAAAGAACCCGTCGCCGGCGCCCAGCACGTTGAACACCTCGATCGGAAAGCCGGGGCCGGTCTCGCCGTCGTCCAGGCTCGCGGGGATCGCGCCTTCGAAGGCCACCGCCCCCCTGGCGCCGCGCTTGCAGACCAGCGTGGCGTCCGACACGGCCCGCACCGCGCGCAAGGCCGCGATGGTGTCCGTGCTGCCGCCGGCGATGTGGAACTCCTCCTCGGTGCCGACGATCAGGTCGAAGAAATGCAGCGTCGATTGCAGCTTCGCCGTCACCGCGGCGCTTTCGACGAAGCGGCTCTCGCCCGCGCCGTGGCCTGCCACGCCCCAGAGGTTCGGGCGATAGTCGATATCCAGCGCCGTCCGCGCCCCGTGCTTGCGGGCCAGCTCCAGCGCCCGGATCACCGCGGCCTCGGTGCGCGGATGGCTCAGATGCGTCCCCGTCGCCAGCACCGAGCGCGTCTCGGCGATCAGCCCCTCGTCGATGTCGTCCTCGCACAAGGCCATGTCGGCGCAGTTCTCGCGATAGAAGATCAGCGGAAAGCTGTCCTCGTCGCGGATCCCCAGGATCACCAGCGCGGTCAGCCGCTCGGGGTCGGTCCTGACGCCCCGCACATCGACCCCCTCGCGCACCAGCTGCTCGCGGATGAAGCGGCCCATGTGCTCGTCGCCCACCCGCGTGATCAGCCCCGACTTGAGCCCCAGCCGCGCCGTCCCGCAGGCGATGTTCGTGGGACTGCCCCCGATATACTTCGCAAACGACCCCATGTCCTCAAGCCGGCCCCCGACCTGCTGGCCATACAAATCAACCCCCGCACGGCCAATCGTGATAACGTCAAGC
>NZ_JHWH01000030.1 GCF_000622145.1 Paracoccus yeei ATCC BAA-599
TTCACCCTCGCGCTCCCGACCAGCGCAGCCAGGCGCTGGACCCTGTTTAGAGAAGAGAGAGGCAACCCGGCGTGGCGATCTATCATCTCAGTGCGAAAGTGATCAGCCGGGTCGGGGGGCGGTCATCGGTCGCAGCCGCCGCCTACCGGACGGCTGGGCGGCTGCGGGATGAGCGGCAGGGGTTGGAGCATGACTATTCCCGCAAGGGCGGGGTCGTGCATTCCGAGATCATGGCCCCCGCCAATGCGCCCGACTGGATGCGCGATCGCGATCAGCTCTGGAACGCCGTCGAGGCCGTCGAGAAACGGCGCGATGCTCAGCTCGCCCGCGAGATTGAAGTGGCTCTTCCCCGCGAGCTCGATCGGGGCGAGCGGTTGGATTTGTTGCGCGGGTTCGTGCAGCGCGAATTTGTTGATCGCGGCATGATCGCGGACGTGGCCATTCACGAGGGCAAGGCCCGTGATGGCCACGGTCAGCCCCATGCACATGTCATGCTGACCATGCGCGAGCTGACCGGCGAGGGGTTCGGGAAGAAGGATCGCAGCTGGAATGCGCCGGACCTGCTGATGGGCTGGCGCGAAGCCTGGGCGCGGGACGCGAACACGGCCCTTGACCGGGCAGGGCGGTCGGAGCGGATCGACCACCGGTCGCTCGATGTTCAGCGCACTGAGGCCGAGCAACAGGTCGAGCGGGCGCGCGGGGGCGGGCAGGAAGAGCTGGCGCTTGAACGCGAGAAGAAGGTGATCGAGCTCAGCCGAGAGCCAGAGCCGAAAATCGGCCCATCGGCCAATGCCCAGGAGAAACGCGGGATCGTCACGGAGCGTGGTGAGGCTTTCCGCGCGGCGCAGGCGCGCAATGCACAGCGCCAAGAGTTGGGCTGGCGGCAGTTGGAATTGCGGCTTGAGCTGATGGAGCGCGGGCGCGCCTTCATTGCCACCGCGCGCGAACGGCTGGATCAGCTATGGGGCCGCGCCGAGGCGGCGATGTCACGGATCAAGGAGAGGGTTATGGGCGAGGTTGAGAGGCCGCAGACAGGTGCCGACCGGGGCGACATGGACGCGCGCCGTGCGGCGGTGTTGGGGCGCGATGTTGACCGACCCGAGGTGCAAGCACCGGATGTCGGGCGGGAGAGGGTTGCGCCTGACGATCCAGACCGAGATCGTCGGGACACCATCCTTGGGCGTGCGCGCGGTTTCGGACAGGAGCGGGATGCAGCGGCGGTAGAACGGGACATTGCCGCCCGCGACGGCGAGGGCCGTGACCAAGGGCGGCGGGATGACATTCTTGGGCGCGGGCGGGATACTGCGTCCGAGCGCGGGCAGGGCCGTGATCGCGACAGAGAACGTTAAAAACTGAAAGGAACCACACAGTGTTTGAAGATCGCTACCACAAGGATCAGCCCGTCGTAAAATCAATGGCACAGCGCATTGCGAAAAATAGCCCCCAAGTATTCGCGACCCAAGACGATTTTGTAGCAGCCTACGGCCAAGAGGCTGCGGACATGGTGGGCAAAGGTGGTTTGCTTGCAGCCCTTTGGGATCTCGGAATTGATGCTGTTCCCGCATCGTTCGAAGGGGAGGGGCGCAACCAGCCAAAGGGCCTGAAGACTAGCCCAGTCGGTAAGGCTTCCTAATGTTTGGTCTCTTCAAAAAGCAGGAGAAGCAAACGCAGCCGCTTCCTACCTACACGGACGTTTACGACACCATGTTGTATCAAGCGCCGGATGGGGCATCGAAAGGGGTGCTGCCGACGATCTATGCCTTTCGGGTTAAAGACCCATCGTGGTCGCCAGACCCAAGGCCGGATTTCGTACTTCTTGAAACCGACGATGAAATCCAAGCGTGGCAGCAGGCCATGGCAGGTTCCGTTGTTCTGAATGATGAGGGGCACATCACCGATGGCCCATTGCTTGTCTGGAATAGTCTTCCAAGCCTGCTGACGGGAGATGACGAGATCATCGCTATGTATTCGCCGGTGCGTGATGCGGACACTTGGCCGGTTTTGACCCTTCAGGCGCACCCGTTCGACATGGCCCTAGACATCAAGCCCGCACGGGACCGATATTATTTTGAACAGAACAAGTTCGTAGGATTTCTGTAGAACGCGATGCCGCGTCATCCTGAAACGGTTACGGCGGGGCGGTGGCTTTCGTCCGCGCTTGGTTTGACGATGAAGCCGCCGCTCCGGCCTGTAAACAGCGCGTGGCCGCCATGCGCCAGCGTCACCCTCTTCTAGAGGGTGACGCTGGTCATGCTTTCAGGATTTGCTCTGCCGACATGTCCATCTCGGCAAGCAAATCTTGGCGAGCCTTCTCTGATTTCGCAGCATGAGCGCGTTTGGTGAGCGCCGCGAGCTTCTTGTGCTCGGCATCCTTGGGGTTATACCGAGGTATGCTCAAGTGTTTGAAGATATTGCTAACCTGAATTTGAATTGTGTGGCTCTCGACGTACTCCTTCACGAGCGTGGAGTTCAAAATTCCACAGACGAAATACGCTGTATCCTCTGAATCAAAGTCAGCAAAATACACCTTGTGATCCGGCACATAAGGACGCGCCCCGATAAGGGGAACGGTGGAATTTGTGAAGACCGCAGCCTCGAAGGTCGTTGATAGCTCGGCCCAAACCACCTTAAACGGGGAGAAGGTGTAAGGGCCAGTATTGTATACCGCAAAAAATGGCGCACCCTTTTGGCGAAGCCGAAACGTTGATCGACGTTCTAGGAGAGATTTATAGTGACTTAGAAATTTCTTCGTCTGCTTGAGCTTGGATACACCTGTCTCGGCTGCCTTGTACTCAGCGCCTGTGATGCCTTTATTTGGCACCATAATGTAAAGTTGATCCTTCACATGCACGTCGCATGCGGAGAAGTCGCTGGCTCCCTTCAGCAACGGATACAGCAAATCAGGCTCGATCCAAAAGCGTCGAGCAGGTCCAATATCAGTTTTTCCAGCCTCCGGGCGCGTCTCTACTTGGACCAAGCCGGTAGCGGCGTTCTGATCGACGATCCGAACCATGTACACGCCGTTGAGATCGGCTGTCACGCCCTTCCGGCCGCTCACCCAATCACTCTGACCTTGCAAGCCTGCCATGTCCGCGAACCGGCCCGGTGGCAAAATTGCCCACGGAGAATTGCCTCCGTTAACAGGATTTGCCTCCCATGCGTGTTGCTGGACGCGCGCCAGAACCGCAGTTTTGGTCAGCCCTTCCGGGATCGCAGCGGACTCCCCGGCAACCTTCTCCCAGATTGCATATGGGACAGGGAATGTTGTCTTTGTCTCTCGACCCACTTTGCGCAGGCGCATGATGGCCGTTTTGTTGGCAACCTTAGGGAAGGGTTTTAGCTTCTTTAGGTCGTCAATGCGCTCTGGGACTAGGTTGTAGTCTTCATTGATCCGGAAGCTTCTGAATCCCTGAGACGAAGGAGATTGGAAGTGCGTTTGCGTGATTACGAATGTCAAAATGCCATCGGCTTTGAGCCATTTGTCGGCGACCGTGTACGTAATCATACCGGAGATATCGAGTTCATTTCCCCCATGGTAGGGAGTCTCGGAAAAGATCGTGTATTGTTCGCAGGTCGGTTTGATGCGCTGGCGATAGAGTTCAGGCAGGTTGGACCATCGGACCCATGGCGGGTTGCCGATCACGAGGTCAAACTGCCCGGCCACGGCTGACCAGAAGAAGTTGCGCACGATGCGAAACCAGATTCCATTCCATGCTTTGCGGTGAAGTTCTAGAACCTGCCCATAGGTTGACCCGAGAGCATCACGCCATTTGTCCGCCTCTTCGTTGGACATGATGCCAGCTCCAACAAGAAGCTGCTCTACCCCCGGGTACTCCTTTTCATCGTGAACAGCGTCAGCCATGATCGAGAACGCGTCGTCGAGACGGCGCCGATCAAATGCGAGAGCCGCCGGCAACACGATGTTGAGATCGGCCTGGGCGCTACCAATCCCGTATTCGACAAACTCTTGACCAGCAGAAGGCGAGTGGGCCGGCGAATAAACCGCGTCTGCCAACAGCACCGGCAGCTCGACTTCAATACCGGCAAGCGCGACCAGATCGGCAATGGCGATTAGGAAGTTGGTGCGTGCCGCTTGAACAGCTAGAGGGTTGAGGTCAAACCCCCACACCTCATCCAGCAGCTTGGTCAACGTGTCGGTAGGTGAGAGGTGGGCTTGCTCTGCGAGTTCTCGTTTGCGCCGGATGGCCTCAAGCAAAAATGAGCCGGAACCGCAAGTCGGGTCGAGCGCCCGCACCGTGCTCCAATCAGCAACCTCAGCTCGGTCGCAAGCGACATCAGCTAGCCAGTCCGGTGTGTAAAACTCCCCAAGGGCCTTGCGTAGAGTCTCGGGCACCAGTGCCTGATAGAAGGACTTCAACACATCGTGCGAACGCGCTGCGCTGAGATCGTCCATGCGGTAAAGGGCGAGCTGCGTGAGAAGCGGCCGGATCGCTGAGCAGGCCGCGGCACGATCGGCGGCGGGGATGCTCCGATCTACATACCAAGAGAAAACGGCCTCCTCGACAAAGCCCACAATGCGAGCGGCTTCGAAGAACGCGCCTCTCTCTACCTCCTTATCTAGAAGGTCTAAGAGTTGATCGTCATCAAGCCCAAGCAGATGCTCACAGAAATCCGGATAGGCTGTGAGGTTATACTGCGCCACAATTTCCGCAGCGAGAAGCTTCATCACGAACGCATTGTAAGTGTGGATCGCAAACAAAGCGGCCGCGACTGTATCACCTACGGGGAGTTTAGGAGAGAACGGAATATGTCGGCGGATCTCTGCGGCTTGTGCAGCCGAAAGATCAGCCACTTGGCCAAACAACGTCCGCCACTCTTCGAACAACAGTTTTATTTTGTTGTTGCCAGGTGCTGTAAGCTGCCGCTCAAGTTGATGTACCAGGCTTGCCATCATGGCATGTCCGATTTCGGCTTCGTGACCGAAATCTTCGACCAGATTGCTCGCGGTGACAGCGCGGCGCTTTGAATCAAAGCAAGCCTGCGCGACCAGATCAACAGAAGCCTCGTTGAATGGCAGGAGATTGCGGTGGATAATCTGTCCTGCTTTCATAAAAGCAAAGCAGATATGATCACCGTCTATCGCGATGCCAATATAGTCCTCTTCCGGTATCTCTTCGGACTTCGAGCGCGCCTTGATGTACTTAAAGAGCCGATCATGAACAGCCTCAATAAATGAAGCGCTTTTCGTGCTGCCCTTGAAGAATCCGGGTCCCTTAAACTCAATAATGACTTGGTTATACGACGCGTCATTGCGGCCTCTCTCCGCATGAAACGTAATCCCCAAATCGTTCTCGATATGCTTCAGCCAGCCCTTCCGAAGCTCTTCTTCGTTGACCCAGGCAGGCCGGTCCTTCTTGAGATTTGCAAACAGCGTTGACATTGCTGGCGTTTTCCGATCCGGCAAGCTCACTTCTTTCCCTCTCCCCTCTGCCCCAGGAATGGGAGAGGTAACTGAAGCTCGTCACGGGCTGACCGCTCAAGCAATTCGCAGATTGCGTGCCGCGCAATCCAAGCTTTCGACACCTTCGACCGCGCAGCCAGGGCTTCGAGCGCCAGATGATCGTCGTCCGAGAGATTCACAGTTATGCGGTTCTTCGATGTCATGGCGGCCTTGATGCACCTTGCAGCACTGTGCTGCAAGGTGCATGATACGCTTCTCGAGTAGCGCAATCAAGTATCGCAAAAACCACCGTTTTTGAGAGCTCCGCCGTAGAAGCATCTGCTACGCTCGAAGACTTGGCCTCTGATCTCT
This sequence comes from Paracoccus yeei ATCC BAA-599, assembly GCF_000622145.1. GTDB lineage: Bacteria > Pseudomonadota > Alphaproteobacteria > Rhodobacterales > Rhodobacteraceae > Paracoccus > Paracoccus yeei. The sequence continues at coordinate 5,774 of NZ_JHWH01000030.1, forward strand.
TAAAACTATCTCTTGAAATAAAACTCTCAATTCCCTCATGGTGCGACGACTTTTAAGAGGTTTGTATGCTCGTCGGTTATGCCCGCGTGTCACTTTCAGAAGACGACTGCACTTATTGTCAGAAGCGCTTGGCACTTGGATATCTACCGAAACCCTTGATGTTAGGCGCACCCCATTTCGGATCAGCAGATAGGCCGAGAGAGGCGCAGATCAGGCTTCCGGGCTTTGCGCTCCCCGGCGATTTGGTGGAGTAAGTTCCTGTGCCACGGGTTGCTTGGGTGCTGGCAGGAACCTGTAGACCGACGAGCGCGCGATCCCGAGTTGCTTTGCGATGGCGGTGGGGCTGAGCCGTTCCTCGAAGTGCAGCCTGCGGACCTCCGCGGGATCGATCTTCGGCTTGCGGCCCTTGTAGACGCCCCGCACCTTGGCAGCGGCAATTCCTTCCATCTGCCGCTCGCGGCGCAGGTTGGTCTCGAACTCGGCAAAAACGCCCAGCATGTCGAAGAAGGCCTTGCCGGCGGCGGTCGAGGTGTCCACCGGCTGTTCGGTGGCCTTCAGGGTGACGCCCTTGGCCTTCAGCTCATGCACGATGTCCTGCAGGTCCTTCAGCGAGCGCGCCAGCCGGTCGATGCGGGTGATGACCAGCGTATCGCCTGCGCGCAGGAACTGGAGCAGGATGTCCAACTCGGCCCGGCCTTCGCGTCGGGTGCCGGTTTTCTTCTCGGATCGGATCACCTGACAGCCGGCGGTCCGCAGAGCTGTTTCTTGCAGCGCGAGATCTTGGTCGGTCGTAGATACCCGCGCGTAGCCGTAAAGGGTCATGAGGGGCCGTTCTGTCCTGTTGAGGTCTAGACCCGTGCACGCTACCGTCCGAAAGCCCGTGGAACAAACCCTATTTGGACAAGCCCCGGTGTCCGATGCATCTGTCCGGATGAGGTATACCTATTTAGTAAATCTCGGCTGGCTGTATACTTGGCCTGTCTGGACGCGAGCTGAGGAGCGGCTGCGGCATAGTTCAGATGTGGCCCTTGCGAGTTGATAGAAACAATGCTGTTTATTCATTCGCCATTCTGCCCAAAAAATGCCGATGCCGATCTGCTGCCAAGCATTGCGATCAATACCGGGCGGTTTATACTCCATCGGATGTCGTCCTATCGTCCTTGTGCACAATGCTGCGCCACCTGACCTCCCTGCTGCTGATGGTAGCCGTCCTATTTTTCGCGGCGCTTCCCCATGCCTCCATGGCGGGAGGAGCGCCCGAGATGCCAGGCGCGTGCCTGCATCACCAAGCGGGATTGGCCGAGCATCCCGACACCGCGGGTCCATGCGGCCAAGCGGGGCACAGGATGTCGGAAGCCTGCGCGATCGCTTGTGTCGGGCCGATGGCCCCGGCGCCGCAGCCTGCCAGCGCATTTCTGGCAGAGTTCGCCACGATCGCGCTCTGGTTTCCGTCCGCGCTTGTCCTGCGGGGCCGGCTGACCGACCCGGACGACCGCCCTCCCAAATCCCTCTGATCGCCTCCTGAGCGGAGCCGCAAGTTGGCTCCAGTCCGAGTGCTACCCTGCGGGGTCTGATGGATTTTTAGACATGACACTGACACGCCGCGGCTTTCTGGCCGCATCCGCCGCCATGGCCGCCACAACCGCATGGCCGCGCCTAGCCGCCGCCGGTGAACAGCCGCTGTCCCTGACCGCCACGACCCGCGTGATCGAGGTCGATGGCCGCGCCGCCACTGTGATGGGGCTGGCGAACGGCTCCGGCGGCCAAGGGCTGATCCTGGACCCTGGCCAGCGTTTCCGGGTGGACCTGACCAACGCTCTGGCCGAGGACACCATCATCCACTGGCACGGGCAGATCCCGCCCAACGCGCAGGATGGCGTGCCGGGCCTGCCGATGCCCCTGCTGAAGCCGGGCGAGACCCGCAGCTTCGACTATGCGCCTCTGCCCGGCACCTTCTGGATGCACAGCCATGTGCCGCTGCAGGAGATGAGCCTGCTTGCCGCCCCCCTGATCGTGCGCCGGCCCGAGGATCTCGCGGCCGACCGTCAGGAGGTGGTGATGTTCCTGCACGACTTCTCGTTTCGTCCGCCCTCCGAGGTGATGGCCGAACTGGTGGAAGGCGGCGGGCACCACGACATGGCGGCCATGGGCGCGCCCGCGGCCGGGCATGGGGCCATGGCCGGCATGGACCACTCCGGCATGGCGATGGGAGGAACGGGTCATTCGGGCATGGGCGGCATGGCCATGGACCTCAACGACATCGAGTTCGACGCCTATCTCGCCAACGACCGCACGCTTGCCGATCCCGAGGTGATCGCCGTCGAACGCGGGGGGCGCGTCCTGCTGCGGGTCATCAACGCGGCGGCCGCCACGTCCTTCTGGATCGACACCGGCGGGATCGCCGCGCGGCTGGTGGCGGTCGACGGGCATCCGGTGGCGCCTGTCAAAGGCACGCGCTTCGGGCTGGCCATGGGCCAGAGGCTCGACCTGGAGATCGACATTCCCGATGCAGGGGCGTTCCCGATCCTCGCCCTGCGCGAAGGCGCACGCGAGCGGACCGGGATCGTCCTTGCCACGCCCGGCGCCTCCGTGCCCCGGATCGAGGCAATGGGCGACAGCGCCAGCGGCGCTTTCGACATCGACCTCGCGCAGGAGGGCCTGCTGCGCGCCGCCTTGGCCGATGCGGAGACGTCGCTTGCGGCGCGGCCCGCGGATCGCTCGCACATGATCATGCTCGGCGGATCGATGCAGCCCTATCTCTGGACCATCGACGGCCGGACCTGGGGCGACCATAGGCCGATCACCGCCCGGACGGGCGAGCGCGTGCATCTGACGTTCCACAACATGTCGATGATGGGGCACCCGATGCACCTGCACGGCCATGTGTTCCAGGTGGTGAACGTCAACGGACAGGCGATTTCCGGCGCGCTGCGGGACACGGTCTATGTGCCGCCGATGGCCATGGTGACGGTGGCGCTGGACGCCGGCGAGGCCGCGCGCTGGATGCTGCACTGCCACCACATGCCGCATCTGTTCACCGGCATGATGACCGAGTTCGCCGTCACGGCCTGAGAGAGCCGCCACCGGAGGAAGCCGCTTTCCGGTGGCAAGACAGGTTAACAAGGCGCCCGGCGGAAATGGCTGAAGGCCGACCCGGTCGGCAGTGCCGCCGCAGAGCGGGCGCAGGAAGACAAAGGATGAGATCATGAACAAGGGACTGATCGGCGCGCTGGCCGTTGCCGCCATTGCTGCGGCAGGCTGGTATTGGAGCCAGGACGGGATCGGCGGCGCCACCAGCCTCGCCCCCCAATCCGGCCCGGCCGCCCAAGGGGCACCCATGGCGCAGGTCGTCGTGCCGGCGGAATTCTCCCCGCAAGCGCAACAGGGCGAAGTCTATTACACCGCGGCCTGCGCCTCCTGCCACGGCACGAATGCCGCCGGGCAGGAGGGGATCGCCCCGCCCCTCGTCCACCGCATCTACGAACCGTCGCATCACGGCGACATGGCCTTCGTGCTGGCGGCGCGGAACGGCGTGCGGGCACATCACTGGCCCTTTGGCGACATGCCCCCCGTCGGGCAGCCTTTGACCGATGGCGAGCTTGCCGCCATCATCGCCTATGTGCGCGAATTGCAGCGCGCGAACGGCATCTCATGACGGGCGGGACAGGGATGAACATCACCGAAGCCGCCCGCGCCTCGGGCCTGAGCGCCAAGACCATCCGGTATTATGAGGAGATCGGCCTCGTGTCCCCGCAGCGGGGAACGAACGGCTACCGGCACTTCGGCGCGGAGGATGTGCAGCGTCTGACCTTCCTTGGCCGCGCGCGGCGTCTGGACTTCCCGCTGCAGGACTGTCGCGAGCTTCTGACGCTGAGCGCGGACACACATCGCAGCAGCGCGGACGTGCGCGAGATCGCCCTGCGCCATCTCGCGCAGGTGGACGAGCGTCTGGCGGAACTCGGCCAGTTGCGTGAGGCCCTGCAGCAGCTTGTCGACAGCTGCGCGGGTGACGCGAGACCGGATTGCGCGATCCTCGACGCGCTGTCGGGAGGTCCCCCCGACGCGAACGGACGCTAGCCGCCGCTCCGCTCGGTCTGGATCGCGCGGATGCGCGGAGGCCACTGCGACTTGATGAAGGCGAGGATGGCGGCGATGTCGCCCTCCGACAGCACCTCACCGAAGCCTGGCATGCCCGAGGTCATCGCCACGCCCATGTCGTCCAGCACCGCCTGCCCGCCGCGGCGGATGTAGTCGGTCAGCATGGCGTCGCCGTGGTGCCAGGTGTGGCCGGTCTCGTCATGGGGCGGCGCGGGCAGCACCCCGTCCGCGCCCGCGATCTGCCAGTCGGGCTGCCCTTCCAGCCGCGCGCCGTGGCAGGAGGCGCAGTGCTGCGCATAGAGCGCGGCCCCGCGCCGCAGGTCGGGGGTCTTGCCGTAAGCCCAGGCCGCGACGATCGCCAGGACCACAAGGGCAAGGACAATCAGCCAGGCGACGGACCGGCGCAGGAGGATGGGAGGCTCTGGGATCATGCGTGCATGAGTGCCGCCGCCGGCGCCGAGGTCAACCCGAGCGCGGATTTCCTCACCCGGTCTTGACCTTCCCGCGCTGGAACCCTCCACATGGGAGGGCATGAGACAAGCCGAGGAAGGTCCCATGCGCTTTCACATTCCCAACATGAGCTGCGGCGGCTGCGCCCGTGGCGTCACCCGCGCCATCGAGTCCGTCGATGCGAAGGCCCGCATCACCATCGACCAGGCCAGCCGGGAGGTCGAGGTCTCGACCGATCTGCCGCGTCCGCAGATCGCCGCCGCGCTTGCGGCCGCAGGCTATCCTGCGGCGCCAACAGCGGCCTGAGCGCGCCCGCGCCAGTGCGGGCCCGGCGAGTGCACCGATCCTCGCCGGGCCGGCTCACCTCAAGGAGCAGCCCATGTCTCATGATGTTTCCCCGCGCCCCCTCGCGACAGCCAAGGGCGTCCACGTCTGTCCCATGCACCCGGAGGTCCGGCAGCCCGGCCCCGGTCGCTGCCCGAAATGCGGGATGCATCTGGTGCCCGAGGCGGAAGCCTCCGGGGCGGCCGCCGGTCCCGCGTGTCACGGGCACGAACATCATGGCCATGGCGCATCCGCACACCACGCGCGCGGCCATGACACGGCCGCCCGTTCCGAGCCGGGAAAGACCTATGATCACGTGCCGCCCGGCTGGACCGGGGCGGTCTATACCTGTCCCATGCACCCCGAGGTGCGGCAGACCGAGGCCGGTTCCTGCCCGATCTGCGGCATGGGACTGGAACTTGAATCCGCCGCCATGGTGGATGACGGCCCCAATCCCGAGCTTGTCGATTTCACCCGCCGCTTCTGGCTCGGCGCTGTGCTGACCGTGCCGCTGCTGGTCCTGACCATGGGGCCGCTGATCGGCCTTGGCGGCGTGCGCGACATCTTCGGCGAGCGCGCGACGCTGTGGATCGAACTGGTCTTGGGAACGCCCGTGGTGCTGTGGAGCGGCTGGCCGTTCCTGGTGCGCGGCTGGCGGTCTTTCCGCACCGGCAACCTGAACATGTTCAGCCTGATCGCGATGGGCGTGATGGCGGCCTGGCTGTTCAGCGTGGCCGCCGTACTGGCGCCGCAGATCTTCCCCACAGGCTTCCGGGACGCCGAGGGGCATGTCGGGGTCTATTTCGAGGCGGCGGCCGTCATCGTGACGCTGGTCCTGCTGGGCCAGATCATGGAACTGCGCGCGCGCGAAGGCACCGGCCGGGCCATCCGCGCCCTGCTCGACATGGCACCCGCGACCGCGCGCATCATCCGGCCCGACGGCAGCGAGGCCGAGGTGCCGCTCGATGCGGTGCAGGTGGGCGACCGGCTGCGGGTGCGCCCTGGGGACAAGGTGCCGGTGGACGGGCTTGTCGTGGACGGCCGTTCGTCCGTCGACGAAAGCATGATCACCGGCGAGCCGCTGCCGGTCGAGAAGCTCTCCGGCGATCCGGTCACCGGGGCCACGATCAACGGCACCGGATCGCTGGTGATCGAGGCCACCCGCGTCGGCACCGACACCATGCTGAGCCAGATCGTCCAGATGGTCTCGAACGCGCAACGCTCGCGCGCGCCGATCCAGAAATACGCCGACAAGGTGGCCGGCCTGTTCGTGCCGGCGGTGATCGGGATCGCGGTTGTGGCCTTCATCGCTTGGGCGATCTGGGGACCCGCACCGTCGCTCTCCTATGGCCTGGTCGCGGCCGTGGCGGTGCTGATCATCGCCTGCCCCTGCGCGCTGGGGCTGGCCACGCCCATGTCGATCATGACCGCGACCGGGCGCGGCGCGCAGGCCGGGGTGCTGATCAAGAACGCCGAGGCGCTGGAGCGCTTCGAGACGGTGGACACCCTGATTGTGGACAAGACCGGCACCCTGACCGAGGGCCGGCCGCGCCTTGTCGCCGTGCTGCCCGAGCCCGGCCATGACGAGGACGCGATCCTGCGCCTTGCCGCCTCGCTCGAACGCGGCTCCGAGCATCCGCTGGCCGAGGCGATTGTCCGCGGCGCCGAGGAACGCGGCGTCGAGATGGTCGAGGCCGGAGAGTTCGAGGCCGTGACCGGCCAAGGGGTTCGTGGCACCGTGGACGGGCAGCCCGTTGCGCTCGGCAACATCCGGCTGCTGGCGGACATGGGGCTGGATGTCGGCGCCCTGACCGCGCGTGCCGACGCGCGGCGCGACGAAGGCGAGACGGTGATGTTCGTCGTGGTGGATGGCGCCGTCGCCGGCATGGTTGCGGTCGCGGACCCGGTCAAGGATACCACGCCCTCGGCGCTGAAGGCGCTGCACGCGCTTGGCTTCCGCATCATCATGGCGACCGGCGACAACGAGCGCACGGCCCGTGCCGTGGCCGCGCGCCTCGGCATCGACGAGATCCGCGCCGATGTGCTGCCCCAGGACAAGGCGCGGATCATCGCCGAGTTGCAGGCCGCCGGCCGGAAGGTGGCGATGGCGGGCGACGGCGTGAACGATGCGCCTGCGCTGGCGCAGGCCGATGTCGGCATCGCCATGGGAACCGGGGCCGATGTAGCGATCGAGAGTGCCGGGATCACGCTGGTCAGGGGCAACCTCGACGGCATTGTCCGGGCGCGGCGGCTGGCGCAGGCGACGATGCGGAACATCCGCCAGAACCTGTTCTTCGCCCTGATCTACAACGCCGCCGGGGTGCCGATCGCCGCGGGGCTGCTGTATCCCTTCTTTGGCATCCTCATCAGCCCGATGTTTGCGGCCTTCGCCATGAGCGCGTCCTCGATCTCGGTCGTGCTGAACGCCCTGCGGCTGAGAACGGTGCGGGTGTGACCCGGCACCGCGCATCCGCCGCACCCGTCTTCGCGAGGAGGTCGCGCCACCCCTTGCGGATGAACCCCGGCGCAGCAAACAGGAAAGGTGAACTCCATGCACCATCAATCCGCCGACATGCAGGCCTGCATCGAGGCCTGTCTGGACTGCCACAAGACCTGCCTCGGCATGGCGATGAACCACTGCCTTGAAGCGGGCGGCAAACATCTCGAACCGGAGCACTTCCGGCTGATGATCGCCTGCGCCGAAATCTGCCAGGCCGCGGCCAACGTGATGCTGACGGGCAGCGACATCCACAAGCGTCTCTGCGCCGTCTGCGCCGAGGTCTGCGAACAATGCGCCGCCAGCTGCGAGCAGGTCGGCGACATGCAGGACTGCGTGGACGCCTGCCGGCGCTGCGCGGAAAGCTGCCGGAAAATGGCGGCCTGAAATCAGAGGAGGCGTGCCAGCGTCACCGCCCGCCGCAGCTTGGAGCTTCGGCGGGCGGAAGAAACCGGTATGGGTGCTGCAAGCACCTGCCGATCACGCCGCAAGTGTTGCAGGCAGAGTGGAGGGCAGCACGCGCACTGTCGCCCCGTGCCGTGCGCGCCGATACAGGTCGATGGCGTCCTGGTCGAGAAGCCTGACGCAACCCGAGGACACCGCCTTGCCCAGGTATTCCGGTTCGCAGGCGCCGTGTATCCGGTAAAGCGTATCCTCGCCGTTCTGGAACAGATACAGCGCCCGCGCACCGAGCGGATTGCCCGGTCCCGGCTCCATCCCGCCATTGGCGACCGAATAGGGCTCCAGCTCCGGTCGGCGGGCGATCATCTCGTCAGGCACTTTCCACCGCGGCCACTTGCGGCGGAACTGCAGGCGCGCGTCGCCCGACCAGGCGAAGGCAGCGCGTCCCGTTCCCGCGCCATAGCGCATTGCGCGGTCCTTGGTTTCGAGCAGATGCAGCATGCCCGCGTCGGGATCGACGATGATCGTGCCGGGTGGCTCGTCGGGGAAAGGGTTGACGACCTCCTGCCGCCACAGATGCGGTGGCACCACGCCGGGCGGCACGGCCGGGACCGGATAGGGTTCGTCGGTGATGGCGCCGTAGAAGTCCGGCATCGGCAGAAAAGGGACGGCTGGCGCTGCCGGTTTCACGGGCGGATGCGGGAGCGGGGCGGCAGGTTTCGCGACGGGGCGGGTGCAGGCCGACAGGAGCACGGCAGCGCCAGCCACGGCGAAGTTGCGTCGGGTTATCATGTTGGGCGGTCCTTCTGAAAGCTGAGAAAGTGCGCGCCTGCGGCGCGGCGGCTCGGCTCAGCAGGACCGTGGGGGGCGGTAGATGGGCGGCGGGCTCTGTCCCGCTCCGGCTCGGCTGCGATCAATGCAGCGGCCTTCCCGTGCAGGATCGCGGCCACAGGATTCGGCAGTGGCAAGCAGCAGGTGTTCGGGATGACAGGGCGTGCCGGGCAGTGACCTATGGCACTCCCCCTCTGCTGGCGCGGCGGTCAACGCAACCTTGACGCGTGGCGCCATCCGAGAGGGGACAGCAAAGGTCTGGCGGACCGCAAATTCCTGAGTTCCGGTCACAGGTGGCGCCTTGATGCTGCCATACGCACCCCACGGAAGCACCAGGAGCACGAGAGCGATCACGGCCAAGGTCCGAAACAGCTGCATGGGAGCAAGGTGCCAAGCCCGTGCCGGCGCGTCGAGACCGCACTTGGCAATGTCACGACAAACTGTCGTGAGCCACCACACGCTTTGCGAAAAACTCAAGACGGGGTCAGCTGATCGTCTGTGTGATGATGGCCACTGATGCGGCGACTCTTCAGCGGGAGGCATCATGTCGCGGGCCATTGCGGTTCATCTGGAGGTTTCAGCCTCGCGCCTGACACACAGCGGTGGAATAATGGCGCTCATGAAGCTGATGAGATTCCAAACCCCGTGCACCATCAGCCGGCGCCTCCCTGCCGCCGATCCTCGTGGCTGTCCTCTCAATGGCAGCGAAACCGACGGTCGGGTCTATGCCGCACGGCAGGCGGATTGCTTGAACGGCGATGCGGCAATGCCCTGGACGTTCTTGGTGGATCGGCTGCAGCGCGCTGCAGCCATGCTTCTGCTTCTGGGGTTTGCGGCCTTTGCCTTGCAGGCGGCGGTTCAACCCGCCCTGGCCGCGCACATGACCCACGCTAGCCAGACCGCTGCCGCGGCGGATCAGGGTTGCGCGCATTTTCCCGCGGCCGGGGGCATGGACTCGGAAAGTGCTACCGAGACGGGTTGTTCCGATGATTCCCGATCATCCCTGCGGCATGATTGTTGCATTCAGTTTTGCACCTTTGTCGCCGTTCTGCCTGAGATGTCTCTGGTTGAGCCGACACGGGCGGATGATGTCCTCCCATTCCTCTGGTCGCATCGCTCCGGACGCGCACTCGACGGGGTATTAAGGCCTCCACGCCTGTCTGCATCCCTCTGACGGCGCTTGTGACCAGTCGAGGCCGTGCCCTCCGACCGTCTCGGTGAGATGAAGAGCGCCGTATTCGCCCATCACCATCCACAGGGAAACCGTGCGCGACACAGAACGCCGCTTCCCGCCCGAACACGAGTTGAGTCTCCATGAAACGAACTGCAATCGCTTTTTCCGTCAGCCTCCTGGCGGCGCTGCCGGCCGCTGCACTGGCTCAGGCCGGGCATGATACCCACCACGATCCGCAGCCCCCTGTGCAGGCGGATCAGACCCCCGCAACCGCGGCCGGGGCGATGGCCGCCATGCCGGGCATGCCCGAGCAATGCCGGATCATGATGCAGGGCATGCCATCCGAATGCATGACCGCCATGCAGCAGATGATGCAGGGCGGAATGATGCAGGGGATGATGGCCACGCCGGACGCGGCCCCTGGCGGCGAGAACCGTCCTGACTTCACCCGCGCCTATGTGGACACCATGGACGCAATGCACGGGCCGATGATGGAAGGCGCCATGGCCGACGATCCCGACATGGCCTTTGTCCGGGGCATGATCCCGCATCACCAAGGCGCCATCGCCATGGCGAAGATCGTGCAGCAGTATGGGGACGATCCCGAAACAAGGGGATGGGCCGCCCGGATCGTCGAAGCGCAGGAAGGCGAGATCGCCGAAATGCAGGCATGGCTGGACAGGAAGGCCAGCCCGAAGTCCGTGGACTTTGGCCAGACAGGAGGAACCGTCTGGTCGGCCAACGAGGGTGGCAACAGCCTCAGCGCCATCGACCTGGGCACCGGGGCGGTGACCACGGTGCCGCTGCCGGTGTCACCGCACAACGTCGATCTGACGCCGGACGGCCGCTTCCTCGTGGCCGTCGGCTCGCCTGCCGCAGGCGATCACGCCGCAGGCGGGCATGGCCATGCCGAGGACGGCGCGGCGGCAGGTCTTCTGGTGATCCTCGATCCGGCGGACAGGTCGCAGCCCGCTGTCACGGCCGGGGTCGGATCGCACCCGGCGCATGTCGTGGCCGACGGCCAAGGGCGCGCCTTTGTCTCGCTGTCGGGCGGCAACGAGGTCGCGGTCGTCGATCTGGCACGTGCCGAGGTGATCGGCCGCGTCGGGACCGGCGCCTCTCCGCATGGGCTCCGGCTCAGCCCGGACGGTGCCGAGCTTTACGTTGCCAATGTCGAGGACGGCTCTGTGTCCGTCATCGACACTGCAAGCCTGACGGAAGCGGCGCGCCTTCCGGTGGGCGCGGCGCCGGTCCAGGTCGGGTTCACCCCTGACGGCGGCAAGGTCTATGTTTCGTTGCGCGACGAGAACCGCGTGGCCGTGATCGACACCGCCACGCGTGAGGTCGTGGGCAAGGTGGAGGTCGGGCCGGGTCCGATCCAGCTTGTCGCAACCGCGGATGGCAAGCAAGTCTATGTGGCCAACCAGGGACCGGAGAATGCGCCGAACGATACGGTTTCCGTGATCGACGCGGCGACCGGACAGGTGGCCAAGACGCTGAAAACCGGACTTGGCGCACACGGCGTGTCGGCATCGGCGGATGGGGCGCTGGTGTTCGTGACCAATACCGCGGACGACAGCGTTTCGGTCATCGACGTGCGGCAGCAGAACGTCCTTGGAACGATGCCAGTGGGCGATGGTCCCAACGGCATCGTCTACGCAAGCCCGAACTGATCGGACCCGGAAAGGTGGAGCCGGGCGTTTCCGGCTCCACCCGCTCGCTCCATCGGAGCACGGCCTCGAAGAGGACAACGCTGCTGAAAGCTACGGAAGGCTCTCACTGCGCGGGGGGCTGCAGCGCCTTCTCGACCGCCTCGCCCACGGCGACATCATCCGGGCGCAGGGGCGGCAGGTCCGGGGCGGCATCAGGGATCGGGTTTGCATCGAGATCGGCGATCAGCGCCCGCATCTCAGCGATCTCCTGCATCTGCGCCTTGATGATGCCATCCGCCAGTTCGCGCACGCGGGGATCGCGGATATGCGCGCGCGAACTGGTCAGAACGGCGATGGAATGGTGCGGGATCATCGCTTCCATGTAGGACACATCTCCCACGGTCGCCTGGCTGCGCACGAACCATAGCGATCCCGCCGCTACGATCACCGCGGCCGCAATGATGCCCCAGTTGCGCCCTTTCTTGTCATACATCGCCCACATGAAGCCCATCATGATGACGGCCATGACCCCGCCCATCAGCAGCGCCATCCAGGCGCGCGTCTGGCTCCAGGCGACGTGGTCAAGCTCGTAGGTGTTGAGATACATCAGCCCGTACATGACCACGGTCGAGGTCAGGATCATCAGGCCGAAACGGGCATAGGACATTAGGACTCTCCGGTTGCGGCAGGGGTCAACCGGCCCGTTCAAGGCAAGGTTCCCGGCAGCCGGTCGGCGGCAGTTTCCGCAAGGCAAGGCTCAGGCCCTGCGCACAGGTAGATCGAAGCGCGGACAACGCTTCCGAACCCTCAAGAGGCAGGAACTCCTGAGACACCTGTGCCTCGATGAAGAGCGCGCGCAATCCCTCCAACGCAACCGGGTCGTGCCGCTTCCCACAGGAGGCCAGCGCATAGAGCGCCCGGGCCGTCTCAGGATTGTGTTGCGCGTCGGCGATGGCGTCGTGGACGACCTTCCAGGCTTCTTGCCAGCCTTTGCCCGACTTGCGCCGCAGGATGCGCATGAGGCGATCAAGGGTAAGCTCAGCACCCGGTCCGGGCAGGAACAGTTCAGCCTGTGCGCCCAATGGCCTGATTGCTTCGGTCTCGATCAACTCAATGGCATTGGCCGCCACCTCCAGCATCTGCAGCTGCGCGGGTAAGCCCAGAGCTTCGAAAGGCTGCCACGTCAGTCGCCCGGCACGCAGCGGCTGGCCGAAGTGGTTCCAGACCGCCCGGAGGCTGCGGGACCCTGCGCCGCACCGGGAGATGGGTGTGTTGAGTTCTTCCAGCAGGCTGCGCAGCAGACGAAACCACAAGTCCGCGGGAACGCGCTGGCGCGGCAATCGAACATGACCGGTCGTCAGCGCCTCCCAACTGCGCTGATCCATGCTCCGGATCGCCGCACTGGCCGGACGCGGTGAAGTATCGTTGCTTTTCCAATTAACGAATGTGCCAGGGAGGCCCCAGCAGGCTTCCAGCCAGCAGCCGTGCCGGGGGCAGCTCAGCATCAGCGGCACCATCCACATCAGCCACATGGGCCGATCTGCCCGCTCGTCCATGCAGTGTGGGCAGGCGCGGCTGATCGGCCGATCGGGGCGCCATGCCCGCCATCCGGCAACGGACCTCGTTGCGCGGCTGCGATCTTGCAGCAGGATCGTCAGCCTGAAGGCGTAGTCCTCCAAGGCGTCGGGGTCCGCCCCTTCCAGGCTGTCGAACAGGTCTGGTGCCCATCCGGCAAGGCTCAACGGCTATACGAGCCAATATCATCACGGGGAGGATATGGACGATGCCACCCCAGATCAAATCGACCCGAGCGAACTGACGGGCTTCACCCGAAGAACGCTCAAGATCGTCAATGCCTTGCAGGCATAGGAGCATCCAGATCAGCGCGTGGTGGTTGGGTACCTACGATATGAAAAGGCGCGGCTGCAAACGTGAGCCTCCCGTCCGGCGCTCATTGGCCTCCCGTGAGCTTGCCAATAAAAATTATTGGATATTTTCAAAAATCCGGTTATTATAATTATTGGATAATCGGGAGGCATCCATGCCCACTGTAGTGATCGCGTCGCCAAAGGGCGGTGCTGGGAAGTCGACCGCTGCCATCTTGCTAGGGACTGAGCTGGCCCATGCTGGTGCAAGTGTCGTAATGCTGGACTGTGACCCCAACCATTCATTGACGCTCTGGGCTGATCGAGCCCCCCTGCCCGACCGGATCAATGTGCTGTCAAACGTGACGGAGTCTGACATCGTCAGAACTATCAAGCAGCACGACACTGATGGTCAAATCGTGGTCGTAGACCTTGAGGGTGTAGCCTCACGATTGGTTTCGCGGGCAATTTCGCAAGCGGACCTCGTCATTACGCCTATGCGCGCGACAACACTGGACGCCACTATCGGTGTGCGCGCACTCCAGCTGATTGCCGAAGAGGAAGAGGCGCTGGATCGTAAGATCCAGCATGCGGTGGTCTTCACCATGACCAAGGCTATCCGTTCCAAACAGCACACTGGTATCGCCGAGTCCTTGGCAGCTCAGGGTGTGGACCTGATCGACCCGCCTCTTATGGAGCGTGCGGCTTTTTCTGCCCTCTTCGAATTCGGCGGAGACCTACGGAACATGCCTGCGCAGGGAAACATGGACGGAGCCATCGAGAACGCAGCGTTGTTTGCCCAGGCTGTGTACAAACGCTTGACAGAGGGGATCTGACATGTCGGACGGCAAAGCCTTCAACATCGACCTTGGCCGCCTGAAAAGCCGGGAGAAGGACCGCAGCCCGCAGGCTATCGAGAAGGCCGAGCGGGCAGGGGAGGAGCTAGGGTTCGTGGCGCGCGACGGCCAGAAGCGTCGTGGGCGCAAGCCAAGCCCTCGGACAGGGCAAGTTCATGCCAAGGTCTTGCCCGGTATCTCTGAAGAAATCGCCAACGAGGCGAAGCGCAGGGGGGTGCAGCAAGGTGTTCTGATTGAGGAGGCCTGGGCGCTCTATAAAGAAAAATCCGGTATTTAAAATTATCCGGTATTTTTTTGGTTCTGCATCCACTTCCGGCAGAACCCCAGAAAGGCTGCCTCCGGGTTGCGCGGCGTCTCTGGAAGCCACCCGCGCCACTCGCGTTCAAGATAGTGGACATCAAAGCCGGGCGCGAGCATCCGCGCTGTCTCGTAGACGTCAGGGTCAAGCTGGGGCGCGATCGCACGGGGCAGGACCACTTTCACGTTCTGACGGTTCGAGAAGCTCACCATGTCCTCTTGTTCGTCATAAGCGATGGCGTAGTCGGGCATGTGGTCGTGTTCTTGGTCCTCGCGTACGATGTTCAGGACAAGACGCCTGAACTCTCGCGGGGTCGAATTCGATCCACACTTCTTCTGCAGAAGCGACAAGCTGATCCGCCACTCCTTTTGCGCTCCACAGTGTTTTCGGGCCAGTTCATAGATGCGCCGCTCGAGGGGCTTGCGCAGGCGGAAGTAATCGCGATGCAGCGTCAGGACCTCTTTTGACCTGATCGCGTTGAATACCCAGTCCGACAGCTTGATCTCAACCTCTTGCATACGGCCATCACGGGTTTCCCTTACAATTTCCGCACTCTCAATCAGGCCGAAGGTTCGGAAGATTTCCTTGCCCCCGGTCACGATGTTCGTGCTGATCCGCGTACCGGCCAAGCGCTCAAGAGCAGCCTTCAACTGTGCGTAACCAGATCCTGCGGTATTGCGGTTTGTGGCTACCAGCATGTCGAAAGCGCGGAACCGGACAGTCTGGGAAACTTCCTTGCCATCATTGATGCCCGTCATCAGCTGGCTGATGCAGTAGATCAGAATGTCTCTGTCATGGACAGTCGCCAACCCATCCACAGACGGCTTGATCGCGATTTTGATGCCGTTGTGCTCATACTCCCTGACGCGGGTATCCGGCTTGGTAGAAAGTGAAAAAATCGGATGTTCCATCGAGGCCATGTCAGCCTTGGGAACGGCATCGAAGATGTCGCAGACGAAGAAGTCACCCTGCGGATAGCGATCCGGCAGAAGAGGGGAGCGATTGATTGCGGCTTCATCGGACACAGGGATGACTTTCGTACTTTCACACACAGTAAGGCAGGGGGAACTAGAAATCCATGCCTATTCGTACTTTCACACACGCGCGGCGGTTTCGTACTTTTGCCCACGCTCTATCGTACTTTCACACACGATCGATCGTACTTTCACACACGCACCGCCATAAATAGCCGCGATATTTCAATATCTTGCGCAGAATTTTCGAAGCTTAACACTGAATCTAACCCATATTTAACACCTAGGCCTGTGGATAAGTTCGCACTTGCCCTCAATGCAGAGGATTGGAGTCGAACTTTCCAGCATATACCCCGGTCTTAAAGTACAGGTTCTGCTTGGCCTTGAGCGGGTTACGATTGCCCACCAACAGCAGCAGATCATCCGCCTTCATGCCAGTGATCTGCTCAGCCGTCATGAGCTTCTGTCGCTGCTCCGAGTAGGAAAAATCCCGACCCTCGTTCGGGGCCTTTCCCTCTCGAATTTGCTGAGAATAGACAGTGCTTTCCCCGAGGTGGCGCGCAGCCCATTCAGCGGTTTCGATATCGTTGAGGTTGAAGACGCGCTTGGTGATGCAAGAGCCGAAGATCGAGCGGGCATCATTTGGCCCATAGGCCTTTTCAACCTGACCCGTGTCCTGGGTGACGAACAGCGCCTCAACACCGGCCCCTGCGGCGACGTTAGCAATGTTCATGATCTGCTCCATGCGGCCCATTCGCACGAATTCATCGAGAACCAGCAGGATCGGAGCCTTGACCTTGCGTCGCCCGTCCTGGCGCACGACCGTGCCCAGGACGAGGTTGATGAACAGGCGCATGAGATCGCTTGCTTATCCACCTGATCGAGCGGGACCACGATGAAGAGATCGACCTGGTCATCGAGCAGATCATCCATGCGGAAGCTGGACCCGGCCAGGAAGTGGCGCATGTTGTCGGACTGCATCCACTCAAAAGCTTTCGAAACCGCTGTCTGAATCGACCCGCGTTCACGGTCACCCGCGCGCAGGATCGTGGCGGCGGTCTGGGCCGGGCGGTGACCAACGATGTCCTTGTTTTCTGACCAAGCCTCAAGTGTGCTGTCGAGGTTCGCAGATAACAGAAGATCAGCCACGGCGATCAGGTTGCGCCGGTCCCGTTTTTCCTGCGTCACGATCACTTCGATCGCCGCCGCGACCAGCTGACGGGCCATTTCCGAGAAATGCGCCCCGTCGCCTTGTTCCGGTTTGACCAAGCCGTCCGCAACCAGGGCCACGTCGCGCGCCAGCTCGTGGGGGCGGATGTAGTCGAGCGGGTTGAACTGGTCCTGTCCGTCCTCGACGAGGCCGAAGGGGTTGAGGACCGCCACCTTGCGCCCGAGCTCTTCGCGGTGGCGGCGCGTGACGGCGAAATTCTCGCCCTTGATGTCCAGGACGACGACCGGCCCTTGGTGGTCGAGGATCGCCGGGATTACGGCGCTGACGCCCTTGCCGCCGCGTGTGCCGGAAACAACGAGATGATGCCCGCCGCGCCAGCCCTTTGCATCGTTCTTGGCGTAGCGCAGGAGCTTGCCCTTGTGTAGCGCGAGGGGCAGGCCGGTCTTGTTTCGGGCGAGCTGGGCAATGTCGCGCGGGTCCATCCAGCCCGCTTGCCACGGGCCGGTGCGGGATTTGCGGTTGCGGCCAATGCGCGGATTGAAAATTGCCGTGAGTGGCGCACTGATTGCAATTGCAATGCCCAAGGCTCCAATCCCGAAGGAGACAAGCATAGCCTCTTTGTGAAGATCGGAATATCCGGCCAACCCCATGAGGCCCTCCCAAATGGCGCGGGGGAGGGGCCTGCCCGCACTTGTCCATGTTTGGGCTGTTGCCACTATGCCGCTGAGAGGGCCTCTGAGGGGCCACAGGGCTACCAGCGCGGCCATGCACAAGCAAACCCACGCAAGGAGCTTCAGCAGGCCTCTCTGGCGCTCTGCGGTGGTGCCAAGCGTGTCGAGGATGGCGGCTATGGCGATGAGTGGAAAAGCCCAGGTCGTCACCGGGTAGATTGCGATCCATTGCGGAAGGTAGAGCGTGGCGGCGACGGCAAGGATCACCGCGCCGACCATCAGCACCCAATGGCGAGCTTCCAGAGCAAAGTTCATGGCCGGTCCTCTTGCGTGTCGGGAAACAAAATCTGCCAAAGCCCCCGGCTGCGGTCCCGCTGGGTAAGGCGGTTTGGCAGGTCGCGCCGAACCAGTTCTTGCAGCACAGGTTCGGCGCTCAAGCGGTCGAAGACCAAATTGCCCAGAAGCCATTTGAGGCGGTCTTCGTCTTTCTTTTCTGAGAGACGCCGCCGAGCATCGAGCGCAGCGATCTGGGCGTCGAGCTGGGCTTTCTTCTCGGCCAGTTCGTTGATCCGGGCATCGGTCGGGCGGCTTTGGGGCATCGGGTAACCTCGGGAAATCAGATCAACCGTAGCGAGAGAAACAAGCGTTGAAAAGTTGTAAATGCGCGCTTATACATTGTCTTCGACAACGTGCGCGTCCTCATGGGGGTAAACCCCCGCGCCGGACGGCTTCCCCCCAAGGCGGCGACGCCGCCTGAACGAGGG
>NZ_JHWH01000031.1 GCF_000622145.1 Paracoccus yeei ATCC BAA-599
AGGTGCAGGTCGCGGATGAACATGTCGCGGGGCTTCGGGTGCCGGGGGTCGGGGGTAGGGCAGGCGTTGTGGAATTCGTCGCCACGGCCGTGCGGCAGGGGGAAGGCGCCCCGGCTTCCGACGCTGGCGAGGGCGTCCGAGAGATCTGTGAGGCGGTGGACGACAAAATGCACCACCTCGCCCTCGCGCTGGATCATCCCGTGCGCGGCGATCATGCTGGCGGCGAGGATGATGCGGCGGTTGGCCTCGAAGACCTTGGGCCAGACTACGAGATTGGCGATGCCGGTTTCGTCTTCGAGCGTGATGAACATGGTGCCCTTGGCCGAGCCGGGGCGCTGGCGCACCAGCACCAGGCCCGCGACTGCGGCCCAGTGGCGATTGGGCAAGGCCATGGCGTCAGTGCAGGTCAGGATGCGGCGCCGCGCCAGATCCCCCCGCAGGAAGGCCACCGGATGCCGACGCAGGGACAGGCCGGTGCGGCTGTAATCCTCGACCACCTCGCGGCCGGCGGTCATCGGGCGCAGGGCGGCGGCGGGCTCGTTGCCCTCGAGCGCGGCGAAGAGCGGCAGGTCGGTGTCGGGCAGGCCCTTGATGGCCCAGACGGCCTGGCGCCGCGACAGGCCGAAGGCGTGGAACCCGTCGGCCTCGGCGATGCGGGTCAGGGCAGCCAAGGGCACACGGGCGCGGCGCCAGAGGTCCTCGACCGAAGCGAAGGGGGCGGCACGGGCGATCTGTCGGGCATGGGCCTCGGCCAGTCCCTTGACCATGCGCAGGCCCAGCCGGATCGCGAAGCGGCTGTCCATCGGTTCCAGCGTGCAGTCCCAATCCGAGGCATTGACGCAGACCGGCCGCACCTCGACCCCGTGGTCCTGGGCATCGCGCACGATCTGGGCGGGGGCATAAAAGCCCATCGGCTGGCTGTTCAGCAGCGCCGCGCAGAAGGCATCGGGGTGCCAGCACTTGAGCCAGGCGGAGGCATAGGCGACCAGCGCAAAGCTGGCCGCGTGGCTTTCGGGAAAGCCGTATGAGCCGAAGCCCTCAAGCTGCCTGAAGGTCCGCTCGGCGAAGTCGCGTGGGTAGCCGCGCGCCTCCATGCCCGCGATCAGCTTGTCGCGAAAGGCGCTGACGCCGCCGGTGAACTTGAACGTGGCCATCGACTTCCTGAGCATGTCGGCCTCGCCCGGGGTGAAGCCCGCGCATTCGATGGCGACGCGCATTGCCTGCTCCTGGAACAGCGGCACGCCCAGCGTCTTGCCCAGCACCCTTTCCAGCTCGGGCCTGGGGTATTCGACCGGCTCGAGGCCGGCGCGGCGGCGCAGGTAGGGATGCACCATGTCGCCCTGGATCGGACCCGGGCGCACGATCGCGACCTGAATGACCAGATCGTAATAGGTGCGGGGCTTGAGGCGCGGCAGCATCGCCATCTGCGCCCGGCTCTCGATCTGGAAGGCGCCGAGCGTATCGGCCCTGCGGATCATCGCATAGGTGCGCGGATCCTCGGCGGGGATGGTGGCGAGGTCATGCTGCGCGCCCTTGTGCCGTGCCACCAGCGCCAGGCCCTTGGCCATGCAGGTCAGCATGCCGAGGGCCAGGATGTCGACCTTCATGAACTTAAGCGCGTCGATGTCGTCCTTGTCCCATTCGATGATCTGGCGATCCTCCATCGCGGCGGGTTCGATCGGCACCAGATCATCCAGCCGGTCATGGGTCAGCACGAAGCCGCCGGGATGCTGGGACAGGTGGCGCGGCGCGCCCATCAGCTGCCGGGCGAGATCGACAGTCAGGCGCAGGCGGCGGTCGGCGGGGTTCAGGTTCAGCTCGGCCAGTTGCGCGTCGGTGACGCCCTCGTCGGACCAGGCCCAGATCAGCGACGAGAGCGCCGTGATCAGGTCCTCGGGCAGGGCCATGGCCTTGCCGACATCGCGCAGCGCGCCCTTGGCGCGGTAGCGGATGACGGTCGCGGTCAGCGCGGCCCGGTCGCGGCCATAGGTGCGGTAGATCCACTGAATCACCTCCTCGCGGCGCTCGTGTTCGAAATCCACGTCGATGTCGGGCGGTTCGCGGCGCTCCTCGCTGACGAAGCGCTCGAACAGCAGGTCGTTGCGGCTGGGGTCGATGGCGGTGATGCCAAGGACATAGCAGACCGCCGAGTTCGCCGCCGATCCGCGCCCCTGGCACAGGATGTTCTGCGACCGGGCGTAACGGACGATGCTGTGCACGGTCAGGAAATAGGGCGCATAGTCCAGCCGGCCGATCAGGGTCAGCTCATGGTTCAGCGCCTGTGTCACCTCGGGCGGGATGCCTTCGGGATAGCGCGCCGCGGCGCCCGCCCAGGTCAGGCGGGCCAGCGTCTCCTGCGCGGTCAGGGCGGGATCCTCGCGTTCCTCGGGATATTGATAGCGCAGGTCCGCGAGGTCGAAGCGGCAGCGGTCCATGATCTCGATGCTGCGGGCCAGGGCCTCGGGATAGCGGGCGAAGAGGCGCGCCATTTCCTGCGGCGGCTTCAGATAGCGGTCGGCGTGACGCTCGCGGCGATGGCCAAGCGCCTCGACGGTGCAATTGTGGCGGATCGCCGTCACCACGTCCTGAAGGATGCGGCGCGAGGGCTCGTGGAAGAGGACGTCATTGGTGACGACGGTCGGCACGCCGGCCCGGGCGGCAAGGTTTGCAAGCTCGTGCAGGCGCAGCTGGTCGTTCGGACGGCGGCGCAGCGTCAGGGCGAGGTAGGCGCGGTCGCCGAACAGCTCGCGCAGGCGACGCAGGCGCAGGGCGCAGGCGTCGTCGGCCCGGTCGGGGACGAGGATGGCGATCAGCCCCTCGGCATGCTCGGCCAGATCCGACCAGTGCAGATGACACGCCGCCTTGCCGGCACGAGACTTGCCGAGCGTCAGCAAGCGGCAGAGCCGCGACCAGGCCGGCTTGTCGGTCGGATAGACCAGCACCGACATGCCGCAGGTCAGATCCAGACGGCAGCCCGCGACCAGCCGGACGCCGGTGGCCTTGGCCGCCTCCCAGGCGCGCACGAGGCCCGCGACCGAATTGCGGTCCGCCACGCCAAGCGCCTCGATGCCCAGGGCCGCCGCCGTGGCGAAGAGGTGCTCGGCCGAGGAGGCACCCCGCAGGAAGGAGAAGTCCGAGGTGACCTGAAGCTCGGCATATCTCATCCGAAGACCCCGTGCAGGAACCAGCGATGCGAGCCGGTGGCGGCGTCCTCGCCGTCGCCGGCGCGAAAGATCCACAGGCGTTCGCCGGCCTCGTCCTCGACGCGGAAATAGTCGCGCACGGCGATGCGCTCGGCCTCGCGCGTCCACCATTCGCCAAAGATGCGCTCGGGGCCGTCGGCACGGGCGATGCGGCGGCGCACCCCGCGCCAGGCGATCCAGACCGGCGGCTGGTCGGGCAGCAGCGCCATCGCCTCGATGGGATCGGGGCGCGGCAGCAGACGCGACGGGCGCGGCCAGTGGTCGGGCCAGCCCGCGCCGCTGTCCTCGGCCAGCGCGGGGATGCGGCGGGCGGATCGTTCGGGCACGTCGCTTTCGACCGGGGCGATGCGGTAGATGGCGTGGAACCCGACGCGGTTCGCCAGGATGTCGATCAGGCCGGCGAGGTCCGGCGCCTCGGGCGCCAGCGTGCTGATCTGGCGTGCGCCCAGGGGCTCGGTGACGGTCGCGGCCAGGGTCATGATCTCGATCCCGAAGCCGGGGGCGATGCCGGGGATCTTGTCGCACAGAAGCCGGGTCAGGCGGGCGGGATCGCGCTGCGGCACGGCCAGGCCCACGCGCACGGTTTGCAACTCGCGGTCGACGCGGTGGCAGATCAGGTCCAGGCGCCGGGCGCCCATGCCCCGCGCCTCCAGCGCGTCGCAGAGCGCGGCGACCAGCTTGGCGATGTAGCGGGCGATGGTCTCGGGCGCGGCGATGGGTTCGGCAAAGGCGCGGCGGGCCTCGATCAGGCCCTCGGGGCGCAGGGCGTCGATGGGCTCGGGGGCATCGCCGAACATCTGGTCGATGCGGCGGCACAGTCCAGGGCCAAAGCGGCGGGTCAGCGGCGCGCGGGGCTGGGCCATGAGATCGCCGATGCGGCCAAAGCCCATGTCGCGCAGCCCGGCCACGGTGGCCGCGGGCAGGCGCAGCGCCTCGGGCGGCATGTCCGCCAGCGCGCCGCCGAACCGCGCCAAGGCATGCGCGGCGCCCCATGTGTCGGCCACCGCCGCCCGCGCCGTCACCCCCGACAGCGCGAGCCGACCGGTCAGCGCCGCGAGCAGCGCCTCCTCGCCGCCATGCAGATGCGCGGCGCCGGTCGCGTCGATGACGATCCCGTCCGGCGGATCGACCGCGACGATGGGCGCGATGCGTTGCAGGATCCAGAACGCCAGGCGCTCGAGGCTCGCCAGATCCGCCGCCACGTCCGCGGGTTCGATCCTGAGATCGGGCACCAGGGCCTGCGCCTTGCTGACCGGCATGCCCGGTTTGAGGCCCAGGCCCGCCGCTGCGGCATCCACGGCCGTGAGCACGCGGCGATTGCCGACGCGCCCCGCGAGGACCAGTGGCCTGTCCGGCGGCCTATCCGAAGGCGTGCCGTCCTGCCGCCGCAGCCGATCCACCGGCCACAGCGGCAGGAAGACCGAGATGACCCGTGCCATCGCATGCCTCCAGTTCCAGATCGAAGGAATCCCCCGCCCGCGCGCGCAAGAGTTCCACCAGCCAGCGCGCCCGGCCCACCCCCGGCGCCGGCAGCGGCGAGGATGGCAGCACAGACACCCGCCAGCGCGTCATCGCCGCCGTCGGCTGGCCGAAGTCGCTGGCATCAAGCTGCCTGCGCCAGCGGCGCAGGGCGATGCCGGTGGTGCCCGAGGTCTTGGCGGCCAGATGCAGGCGGCGCGAGGCGGTCATCGACAGCCGCGCCACATCCGCCACCACGGCGGCCAGGCTGCCATGGCGCAGCCCTTCCTCCATGCAGGCGAGAACGGCGGTGTCGTCGCCCGCCTCGACATGGATCACGCGACCGGGCGGCAGGCCGGCCTGTTCCAGCCCCGGTGCGAAGAGGTCGGCCTGCGTCACGCACCAGAGCACCTGCCCGGGCAGGCGCGCCGCGATCCCGGCGGCAAAACAGGCCGCCGCCGCGCCATCGACGGCGCCGTTTCCGCCGCCCGCAACTTCGTGCAGACAGCCAAGCGCCAGCCCGCCCTTGGGCAAGCGTCGGTCAAGTTCGGCCAGGCCGAACGGCAGCGCCGCCTGCGGCGGGCCGTGGTCGCCCTCGATCGCTGCGATCCGCTGCCGCAGCGCCACGAGAGCCGGATCGGATCGGGGCGCTGACATGGCAGTGTCGGGCTCCTGTCTGAATGGGACTCTGGGTTATATGTTCACCATTCGTTCCATAAACCCCGCATGTCAATCCGTCGCATGGCCTTTGTGATCCTTGCCTGGCTGTGCCAGCATGGTGCGAAAATTCCTGTGAAGGAGGAGGTCGCCCCATCTGCAACCTGTATAACCTGACCACGAACCAGCAGGCGATCCGCGATGTTGTCGGGGCCATGTCCGACAGCCTCGGCAACCTCGAGCCGTCGCTGGATGTCTATCCCGATCGTTCGGCGCCGGTGGTGCGCAATACCGGCAGCGGTCGCGATCTGGCGCGCCTGACCTGGGGGATGCCCACGCCGCCGCAGTTCCTGAAGGCGCCGGATGCGCCGGACACCGGCGTGACGAACATCCGCAACACCGCCAGCCCGCATTGGCGGCGCTGGCTTGGAACCGCCCATCGCTGCGTGGTGCCCGCCACGGCCTTCTCGGAATATGGGGCCAGGCCCGATCCGGTGACAAAGCGCAAGCCGCTGCACTGGTTTGCGCTGGACCCGACGCGACCGCTGTTCTTCCTTGCCGGGATCTGGACACCGTGGCAGGGCACGCGGGGCTCGGCGAGGACGCCCCGGACCGGGGACCACCAGCTCTTCGCCTTTCTGACCTGCGAGCCCAACGCCGTGGTCGGACGGATCCATCCCAAGGCCATGCCGGTGATTCTGACCTCCGCGACCGACATCGACACCTGGCTGAGCGCGGACTGGCCTGAGGCCCGTCATCTGCAGCGACCGCTCGACGACGATCAGCTGATCGAGCTGGACTGATGCCGCTCGTCACCCCGGATGGGCGCTATATCGTCGTGCGCGGGCGGCTCTGGCGGGCGACGAACCCGAGCCTTCCCGAGCCTGAGCGGCAGCGGCTGACGGAAGCGCTGATGGATGCCCGCCGCGCAGTGAAGGCGGCCCGGGCGGCGGCCGACCGGGACGCCGAGGACGCCAAACAGGCCCTGGGCGAGCGCGGCCCGGTCTGGTGGACAGACGGCGCGCCGGACCTGAACCGCAAGATGGCCAGGAACACAGCCTACGCCGATTGGTTTGCATCCGTCGGCGGGTGATCTTCCATGCCGCCAAGCCGCGCTCGACGCATGGCTCGTCCTTGGCCGGGCGGGGCCGCCAACAGACCTTGGCCCATGCGCCTGGCAGCAGTGGGCAGGAGAAGGTGGCCATAGCGGGAGGCCGGCAGGGTGGGAGGGCGACGCGAAGCTCCAGGCGATCATGCTTCCCGCGCGCCAAGGGGGCATATCTTGCAGGTCGAAGACGCCCACGCTGGTCATTGGGCTCTGTGCGTCGATGCTGCTTGGGCGTAGGATGGCAACGATGCGGGACTAAGCCGCCTCTCGAGGAAGAACTTTTCTCATGAAAACGCGACGGAAACCCTCTTCCTCGGCACGCTTGTATTCCTCCCAGCCCAATCGGGGATAGATCTTTAGATTCTCGTGCATCAACTCGTTGGTGTAGAGGCGAAGTTCGCTCCTCCCTTCTTGCCGGGCGAACGCGTCAGCGTAATCGAGAAGCTTTCTGCCGTGGCCTTGGCCTTGGTATGCCTTCCCCACGGCCACGTTGCTGACCAGCAGATGATCTGGCTTGGTTCTCAGGACGATGAGGCCGGCAAGGTTATCGCCCACCGCAAGCACCCATACGGTCCCTGACGCGACAAGCGCGGTATAGTCCTCGGTCATGGGGGCAGGTTTGCAGCCAATTCTTTGGATATAGTGCGAATAGGCCTCATCGACGATCTTCTCGATGTTCCCCACATCCTGAACGGTGGCCGACCGGATTATCGCTTGTCGCATTCTTCGTAGATCCTCCGATGTGGCCTTCAGCCTAGTATCAGCTCGGCCGTCTGCAAAGGACTCTGAACGCTGATGATGCCCTTGTCATGCCGGCGCCGGTCGTGCTGACGAGAATGCCGGACGCATCGGACATTCGCTACCGGGTGATGTCAATCGCCGCGGATTCTATGATTCTCGCGTCTGATCAGGTTTGGCCTGCAAGCAACTTGATCCCCGCAAAGGTGAAGAACACCCCTAATCCCGCGTCGATCCATCTGCGACTGCGATCATAGGCCCTGACGACGCGCTTGGTAGAAAAGGCAACGGCATAGGCGATGTGCCCGACAACCGAGAGGATCGTGGTTCCGACTACGATAACGAATGCGGTTGAGGCTGGCGCAGTGTGTGCAAGGCCGAGTGACATGATTGCGACCCATGTCAATGCCGCCTTCGGGTTGGTCATCTGAACTGTTAGGGAAGAGCTGAATCGCCTGCGCTCGAGGTGACCGGCGCGCTGATGTCGCTGATCCCGGCCATCGCCATCGGCCGGATCTGGACGCAGGGCCGCGCGACGACCGGCGCGGCCTGGCATGCATGTCGCGGGCCGGGTGTCGGAATTCGTGCGCCGAGACCTGCCGGGCTATGTCGGGCAGATCGTCTTGTGGTTCACGGCGGCCTTTATCGGCAGTCTGGGGGGCTTGCCCCAACAGATGGGCATCGGGCCCGCGGCGCTGGTTGCGGCGATCACCGGGGGCTGGGCGATCAGTGCGGCGGCATGGCCCTTTACCGCCTTGGTGCTGCTGGTCGGCAGCTATGCGCAGGTGTCGCTGCCCGGGTCGGGCTGGTCTGGAACGGCCCCTATGCGCTGATCATGGGCGCGGTGCTGTCGGTCTGGGTGGCGGTGCTGGCGCGGCTGCTTTAGGCCCCCGCGCGGCGATTTCCGGGCAGGGTGAATGCGCCGGGCTCGGCCAGCAGACCCCGGCGCAGATGGTCGATCAGCACCTGTGCGATGGCCGACGTCGGCTCCCATGCCGAGGTATAGAGCCACATTGTCATGTGCGGCATGGGCGTGATCGGCAAAAAGCGGATGCCCTCGCCCATCCAGCCCATGCGCGCGAGTGCTGGCACGATGGCAAAACCGAAGCCCTGACTGACCAGAACGCAGGCGCTGTCGGCCATCTGCACCTTGGCGCGGGGATCGACGCGAGCCCCGGCATGGCCAAGCGCCTCGATGATCACGCGCTGGGACTGGTCGTCGCGCCCCAGAGAAATCATCCGCTCGCCATTCAGATCGGCAAGGTCGATCAGATCGGCGCCTGCCAGACGGTGATTGGCGGGCAGGGCGCAGAGCATGTTCATGTCCATGAACGGGTGGCAGACGATGCCCGGCGATTGCGTCGGGATCAGCGAGATGCCGAAATCCGCCGCCCGCGCCGCCATCGCCTGCGCAATATCCGGCGAGTTCTGGGACATGATGGTGATCTCGACATCGGGGCGGCTGTCGAGGAAGGGCCCGACCAATTGCGGCAGCACCCGCATTCCCAGTGCCGGAAAGGCAGTCATCGACACTTCCCCGCGGTCGCTGTCGCGGATGGCGCGGGCGGTGTTTTCGATGCGCTCGACCCCGGTCATGAATTTCTCGGTTTCCGAAAACAGCCTCCGCGCCTCGGGCGTTGGCAAAAGCCGGCCCTGACCGCGGGTGAACAGGGCAAAGCCGCAAGACGATTCGAATTGCTGCACTAGCTTGCTGATGGCGGGCTGGCTAA
This sequence comes from Paracoccus yeei ATCC BAA-599, assembly GCF_000622145.1. GTDB lineage: Bacteria > Pseudomonadota > Alphaproteobacteria > Rhodobacterales > Rhodobacteraceae > Paracoccus > Paracoccus yeei. The sequence continues at coordinate 8,895 of NZ_JHWH01000031.1, forward strand.
CAAAGAGCATTTCGGCGGCCTTGGTCACCGAACCGCCCTTCATCACGGCATTGAACGCCTCGATCTGCCGGATATTGGGGCGTGCCATGCAATCACCATAACCAAATGGAATGAGTCTCTGAACTAAATTCAATTGTAACGGATTTGAAAAGGCCAAATCCTAAGGACAAGAAACAACCAAAACAGGGAAAGCCAGATGAAACACATTCGTGACGCCCGCACTGCCCTAAAGATCAGCGCGCTGACCACCACCGCCATGCTGTGCGCGCTGGCCATCGCCAGCCCCGCCGCCGCACAGCAAAAGACCCTGACCATCGGCGGCTATGGCGGTTCCTTCGAGACGCTGATGAAGGAATTGCTGATCCCGGAATTCGAAAAGACCCACGATGTGAAGATCGCCTTTGTCTCGGGCAATTCGACCGAGAATCTAGCACGTCTGCAGGCCCAGAAGGGCGCGCAGGAACTGGATGTTGTGCTGCTCGACGATGGCCCGATGTATCAGACCGACGCGCTGGGATTCTGCGCGCCGCTGGTCGATTCGCCGGTCAAGGCGGATGTCTATGATCTGGCCCGCATGGGCGAGAACGCCATCGGCATCGGCTTTGTCGCGACCGGCTTCACCTATAACAAGGACTGGTTCGAGCGCGAAGGCTGGGAGCCGCCGAAATCCTGGGCCGAGCTGCAGGACCCCAAATACGACCAGATCCTGTCGATCCCGTCGATTTCCAACACCTATGGCCTGCACGCGCTGGTGATGCTGGCACGCGGCGCGGGCGGTGGCGAGACAGATATCGAGCCGGGCTTTACCGCGATGAAGGACGAGGTCGGGCCGAATGTGCTGGTCTATGAACCCTCGGCGGGCAAGATGTCCGAACTGTTCCAGTCCGAAGAGATCGCGATTTCCGTCTGGGGATCGGGGCGCACCAAATCTCTGGCCGATACCGGCTTTGCCGCGGGCTTTGCCTATCCCGAGGACGGCGCGGTCGCGCTGTTGCTGGCCGCCTGTCCGGTGGTCGACAGCGATGTCCCCGAAGAGGCGCAGCAGTTCATCGACTTTCTGCTGGACCCCGAGGTGCAGGTGAAATTCGCCGATGCCATGGGCGCTGGTCCGGTCAATACCAAATCCGAATTGCCGCCCGAACTGGCCGAAAGCCTGCCCTATGGCGACAAGATCAAATCGCTGGTGACGGTCGACTGGAACACTATCAACCAGAACCGCGACGCGTGGACCCAACGCTGGGCGCGCGAGGTCGAACGCTGATCCGGCGGGCGTGACAATGCGGGTTGGGGACGGTTCGCCGACCCCAACCCCCAGCCCTTGGTCCCCGACCCGGACACCGCATCCCACCCCGGCATCCCCTAGGCACGGAGAATGCAGATGGCATTTCTAGAGCTGATCGGCCTGACCAAGCGGTTTGGCACGGTCACCGCCGTCGACCAGCTGAGTTTCAGCGTCGAGCGCGGCAGTTTCGTTTCCCTGCTGGGGCCTTCGGGCTGCGGCAAGACCACCACCTTGCAGATGATCGCAGGCTTCGAGGATGTGACCGCGGGTCGCATTCTGCTGAACGGGCGCGATCTGGCCGCCGTGCCCGCGCGGCATCGCGGCCTGGGCATCGTGTTTCAGACCTATGCGCTGTTCATGCATATGACCGTGGCCGAAAACGTGGCCTTTGGTCTGGAGATGCGCAAGGTCGACGCCGCCGAGCGCAAGCGCCGCGTGGCCAATGCGCTGGAGCTGGTGCATCTGTCGCATCTGGCCGACCGTTATCCGCGCGCCATGTCGGGCGGGCAGCGTCAGCGGGTCGCGCTGGCCCGCGCGCTGGTGATCGAGCCGGAACTGCTGTTGCTGGACGAACCGCTGTCGAACCTTGACGCCAAGCTGCGCGAGGAAATGCAGCTGGAACTGCGCCGCATCCAGCGCGAGGCGGGCGTCACCACGCTGCTGGTCACGCATGACCAGTCCGAGGCGATGGCGCTGAGCGATCAGGTCGTGGTGATGGAGCGCGGGCGGCTGCAACAGGTCGCGGCGCCCTTTGATGCCTATGAGACCCCCAGCACGCGCTTTGTCTCGGGCTTTCTGGGCAAGAGCAATTGCCTGGACGCGCATCTGATCGGTCAGGACGCCCAGGGCTCGGTTCTGGAACTGGGCGGGCAGCGCATGGCCGGGCCAGCCACCGAGGCCAGCCCCGGCCCGGTTCTGGTCGCGCTGCGCCCCGAGCGGATCGATCTGGTTGGCGCGGGGCAGGGCATTGTCAGCGGCACGGTCAGCGAGCAGGTGTTTCTGGGCGATCAATGGCTGCTCAAGGTCGAAACGCCGCTGGGGCCGCTGGTCCTCTTGCGCCGCAATATCGGCGCGACAGAGGCGGCACCGGGCGAGACCGTGCATCTGTCATGGGCGCGCGACCATCTGCGTATCCTGCCTGCCGATACCGATATGGCAGCGGGCGACGTTCGGGCCAGAATTGGGGCCAAAGCTGGGGCCGTGTCATGACGCTGGTGTCGACCGACCGGCCTGAGGCCGCCGCGTCCAGGGTGCTGGCGCCGCAAACCCGCCGCTGGCTGCTATCGGCACCGATGCTGGTCCTGTTTGCGGTGATGCTGCTGGTGCCCTTGCTGATGACGCTGATCCTGAGCTTTAACAGCTTTGATTTCTATGGCGGCATCGGCAGTGACTTGAGCCTTGCCAATTACGCCGATGTGCTGGGCGACAGCTATTTCTATGAAATCTTTGGCCGCACATTCGGCATCGCGCTGGCCGTCACGGCGATCTGTGCCGCGCTGGGTGTGCCGCTGGCATGGTTTCTGAACCGGATGACGCCGTTCTGGCGCTCGATCATGGTGCTGGTCGTGCTGGGGCCATTGCTGATTTCGGTGGTGGTGCGCACGCTGGGCTGGGCGATCATTCTGGGCAGCAAGGGGGTGCTGAACACCGCGCTGTTGAATATCGGCCTGATCGAGCGGCCGATCAAGCTGATGTATACCTCTGGCGGCATCGTTTTGGCGCTGGCGCATGTGATGGTGCCCTATATGGTGCTGGCGGTCTGGGCCGCGCTGCAACGCGCCGACCCCTCGGCCGAGGCCGCGGCGGAATCGCTGGGCGCGGGGCCGTTCACGGTGTTTCGCCGCATCGTGGTGCCGCAGGCGATGCCGGGCGTGCTGTCGGGGTCGCTGATCGTGTTCGCGCTGTCGGCATCGGCATTCGCCACGCCCGCCATCATCGGCGGACGGCGGGTCAAGGTCGCGGCGACCGCCGTGCATGACGAATTCATGAACACGCTGAACTGGCCGCTGGGTGCCGCGATCGCCATGATTCTGGTCGTCGCCATCATGGCCGTGATGCTGAGCTGGAGCCGCCTCGTCGAGGCCCGTGTCGCAAAGGCCCACGCATGAAACACAACGGTCCCTTCGCCAAGGCGTTCTGCATCCTGTTCGCGCTGTTCATGCTGGCCCCGATTCTGGTGGTCGTGGGGGTGTCGTTCACGCCGACGGGTTATCTGGAATTTCCGCCCAGCGGCATTTCGCTGCGCTGGTTCCGCGCCATTCTGGACAATCCCGATTTCATCGTCGCGGCCTGGATCAGCCTGAAACTGGCGCTGATCGCGGCCACGGTCGCCACGCTGTTTGCGGTGCCGGCGGCGCTGGCCATCGGGCGCGGCAGTTTCCGGGGCCGCGAGGCGCTGCTGGCGCTGTTCATGTCGCCCCTGATGGTGCCCACGGTGGTGCTGGGCATCGCCTTTCTGCGGTTCCTGACGCTGACGGGGATGAACGGCACCTTTACCGGCATGATGCTGTGCCATGTGGTCATCATCACGCCCTTTATTCTGCGGCTGGTTCTGGCATCCGTCGTCGGGCTGGATCTGTCCACCGAACGCGCCGCCATCGCCATGGGGGCATCGGACTGGACGGTGTTTCGCCGCATCACCCTGCCCACCATCCTGCCGGGGATCGTCGGCGGCTGGGTGCTGGCATTCATCACCAGCTTTGACGAGCTGACGGTGACGGTCTTTATCGCCAGCCCCTCGACCACGACGCTGCCGGTGCGGATGTTCTCGCATATCGCGCAGACGACCGATCCGCTGGTCGCCTCGGTCTCGACGGTGGCGATCCTGTTCACGGTGATCCTGATGCTGGTCGTGGACCGCCTTTACGGGCTCGACAAACTCCTGATCGGAGAAGGTAAGAAATGACTGTCAATGAACGCGCCGCCGACACATTGGTCGTGGGCGGTGGATTGGTCGGCGCCGCGCTGGCCTATGGGCTGGCGCGCGCCGGCGAGCGGGTGACCGTGCTGGACGAAGGCGATGTCGCGCTGCGCGCCAGCCGGGGGAATTTCGGGCTGGTCTGGGTGCAGTCCAAGGGCGACGGCATGCATGATTATGCGCGCTGGACCCGTCATTCCGCCGATCTGTGGACCGAATTCGCCGGGCTTCTGGAACAGGACAGCGGCATCTCGCCCGATTATGAAAAGCCGGGGGGCGTGCATTTCATGCTGTCCCATGACGAGCTGGAGCAAAAGCGCGCCCAGATCGCGCGGATGCACAACGTCAATGGCCCGGCCGGTTATGGCGCCGAGATCATCGACCGCCAGCAACTGGACGCGATGCTGCCCGGTCTGGGCCCGGATGTGGTGGGCGCCAGCTGGTCGCCCCATGACGGCCATGCAAGCCCCCTGAAGCTGCTGCGCGGGTTGCATGCGGCCATCGCCGCGCGCGGCTGCCGCTATGTGGCCGATGCCAAGGTCGAGCAGGTCGAGCGCGACGGGCAGGGCTTTTTCGCCCGCACCGCCAAGGGGGTGTTTCGCGGCGACAAGGTGGTGCTGGCGGCCGGGCATGGCAATTCATGGCTGGGCGATGCGCTGGGTCTGGACATCCCGCTGCGCCCGGAAAAGGGCCAGATCCTGGTGACCGAACGCGCCAGCCCGCTGTTGCCCATGCCGACGCATGTGCTGCGCCAGACCGTCGAGGGCACGATCATGATGGGCGACAGCCACGAGGATACCGGCTATTCGACCGACAGCACGACGCGGGTGATCGCCGATATTGCCCGCCATGCCGTGCGCTGTTTCCCGGCCATCGCCAAGCTGCGCGTGGTGCGCACATGGGGCGCGGTGCGGGTGCTCAGCCTGGACGGTTTTCCCATCTATCAGCAATCCGAAACCATGCCGGGCGCCTTTTCGGTCAATTGCCATTCGGGCGTGACGCTGGCGGGGGCGCATGTGCTGTCGCTGGCGCCGATGATCGCGCGCGGGCGGCTGGACGCCCCGGTCGAGGCCTTTACTGCAAGGAGATTTTCCCATGCCACGGCGCATTGAATCCGAGGGCGCGACCCTGGGCTTTACCTTCGAGGGCCGGGCCGTCACGGCGCGGGCCGGTGACAGCGTGGCCGCAGCCCTGATGGCGGCGGGGCTGCGCGATCTGCGCGACAGCGCCGTGTCGGGCCAGCCGCGCGGGGTCTATTGCATGATGGGCGCCTGTTTCGACTGTCTGGTCGAAATCGACGGCCAGCCCAACCGGCAGGCCTGCATGACCCCGGTGACCGAGGGGCTGGACGTGCGCCGCCAGCGCAGCACGGCGCAGATTGCGCTGATTGCGCTGATCGCAGAAAACGGGGTGTCATCATGATCCGCCATGTCGACATTGCCGTGATCGGCGCGGGCCCCGCCGGGATGGCCGCCGCGACCGAGGCCGCGCGCGCCGGGCTGAGCGTGACCGTTCTGGACGAGGCGCCCGCGCCCGGCGGCCAGATCTATCGCGGCATTGAAACCGCAGGGCCGCGCCGGATGCAGATTCTGGGCGCCGATTACGCCGAGGGGCGCGGCATCGCGCAGAGCTTTCGCGCCTCGGGGGCGGAATATCTGAGCGGCGCGCTGGTCTGGAACATCGGCACCGACCGGATGATCGACTATTCGCATCAGGGCGCGTCGCATCAATTGCAGGCCGGGGCGATCATCGCCGCGACCGGCGCGTTGGAGCGCCCGATGCCGGTGCCGGGCTGGACCTTGCCCGGCGTCACCACGGTCGGCGCCTTGCAGATCCTGCTGAAAGCATCTGGCGTGGTGGCCGAGGACGCGGTTCTGGTCGGCTCGGGGCCGCTGTTGTGGCTGCTGGCGGCGCAGATGGTCGATGCCGGTTGCCCGCCGCGCGCCGTGGTCGAGAACCTGCCGCGCGGGCGGATGCGTGCCGCATTGCCGCATATGCTGGGCGCGCTGCGGGCGCGGTCCTATCTGACCAAGGGGCTGGGCCTGATGCGCAAGGTGCGCCGGGCGGGCGTGCCCGTTCACCGCCATGCCAGCGATCTGGCCATCGAGGGCGGGGACGCGGCGCGCGCGCTGAGTTTCACCACCGCAGGCCGGGCGCAGCGGATCGAGACCACCACCATCGCGCTGCATCAGGGGGTGGTTCCCAACCAGCAGGTGACGCGGCTGATGCGCGCCGATCATCGCTGGGACCGTTCGCAGCATTGCTTTCGCCCGGTTCTGGACGAGAACGGCCTGACCTCGGTGCCGGGGCTTTATGTGGCCGGTGACGGCGCGGGCATCGGCGGGGCCAAGGCCGCAGCCCTGCAGGGGCGGCTGGTCGCGCTGGCCATTGCGGGCGCCGCCGGAAAGCCGGTCGATGGCGCGCGCATGGCCCGCCTGCGCGCCGGGCTGGCGCGTGACGCCGCGATCCGGCCGCTGCTGGAGACGCTTTATGCCCCCGCGCCCCAGATCCTGGCGCCTGCGGATGCCACCATCGTCTGTCGCTGCGAAGAGGTGAGGGCGGGCACCATCCGCCAGACCGTCGATCTGGGCGCGCCGGGGCCCAATCAGGTAAAATCCATGCTGCGCACCGGCATGGGCCCCTGTCAGGGGCGGGTCTGCGGGCTGGCCGTCGCGGGCATCATCGCCGCGCGCAAGGGCGAGGATCCGCAGGTCACCGATTACTATCGCATCCGCCCGCCGCTGAAGCCCATCGCCCTGAGCGAACTGGCTGCCTTTGCCCCGCAAGAGGCGGTGCCAGAAGTTGCGCCAGAGGTTGCGGCGGAATGACCGCCGCCGCCCACGCCGCAACCCATTCGGGGCGCACGGCCGACCTGCTGGTTATCGGCGGCGGCATCCATGGCTGTTCGGCGGCGCTGCATGCGGCGCTGCGCGGGATGTCGGTGATCGTGCTGGAAAAGGACAGCGTCGGACGCCATGCCTCGGGGGTGAATGCGGGCGGTGTGCGCCGCCTGGGCCGGCATTACGCCGAGGTGCCGATTTCCCAGCATTCCATGCAGATCTGGTATGGCATCAACGATCTTCTGGACGATGATTGTGGCTTTCAGATCGCGCCGCAGATCAAGGTGGCGGAAACGCAGGCCGAACTGAACGCGCTGGCGGCGCGCGCCGCAGATCTGAACGCGCTGGGGTTCGACCACGAGGTGATGCTGGACCGCGCGCAATTGCGCGCGCTGTTGCCCGCCGTGGCCGATCACGCGCTGGGGGGGCTTGCGGCATTGCAGGACGGGTTTGCCCAGCCCTATCAGACGACCTTTGCGTTTCAGCGCAAGGCGGCCGCGCTGGGGGTGCGCTTTCACGAGGGCTGTGCTGCGGGCGCGATCCGGCAAGAGGGCGGCGACTGGGTGGTCGAGACGCCGCAGGGCGCGTTTCGCGCGGCCAAGCTGCTGAACGCGGCCGGGGCCTGGGGCGGTGTGCTGGCGCAGTCGCTGGGCGAGCCGGCTCCGGTGCAGGCCATCGCGCCGATGATGATCGTGACCAACCGCCTGCCGCATTTCTGCGATGCGGTGGTGGGCGCGACGGGTCGGCCCCTATCGTTCAAGCAGATGCCCAATGGCACCGTGGTCATAGGCGGCGGGCGGCGCGGGCGTGCGGATGCCGCGCGCAACCTGTCGGAAATCCTGTTTCCCGAATTGCGGCTGACGGCGCAGACGGCGGCGGATCTGTTCCCGGTCATGCGCGGGGCCAATATCATTCGCAGCTGGTCGGGGGTCGAGGCCTGCATGCCCGACGAAATCCCGGTGATCGGGCCCTCGGCCCGGCATGCGGGTCTGTATCACGCCTTTGGCTTTTCCGCCCATGGGTTTCAGATGGGTCCCGGTGTGGGTGACATTCTGGCCGGGCTGATCGCCACGGGCGGCACGAACGCGCCTCTGGCGCCGTTTTCGATCGCGCGTTTTGCCGCGTGATCGCCATTTTCCCAACTGAAAGGACGAACTATGATTACGCGCCACATCCCAACCCGGATCAACCACCGTGTGGTCGAGGCCGGGGGCATCCTGCATTTCGGCGGGCTGATCGCCGATGACCTCAGCTTGGACATGAAAGGCCAGACTGCGCAGATCTGTCAAAAGATCGACGCGTTGCTGGCTCAGGTCGGATCGAGCAAGGACAAGCTGGTGACCGCCATGCTTTATATCACCGATTTCGACCAGAAAGAGGGCATGAACGAGGCATGGCTGGAATGGCTGCCCGCCGAGCATCTGCCCACCCGCGCCACCATCGGTGTGGCCGAACTGGGCAAGAATGTCCTGATCGAAGTGGTGGTTTCGGCCACCCGCTAAGCCCCGCGGCTCGCCCCCGGCCCCCGCCATGACGCAGTGCAGGGGCGGGCCTGCACCGCTGGTGCAATATGATGCCGCTGCCCTTATGGGCTTTGGCAGAGCCAGGGCCGGACCTCAGTCAGGTCACCCCCCAGGTCAGAGCAGGTAGCATGGCCCAGACCAGACATCCCCTTATCGTGATTGCCGCCGGTGCGGCGCTGTTTGTCTGTCAGCCCGTGCTGGCACAGGAGGATCTGCAGCAGGTCGTCACGCTGGACCCGATCTCCTTGCGCGCGCTGGATGCCGATGGCAGCGCGGCCGATCGCCAGGTCGCGGGCATAGTTCCCCTCCTGGCGATAGAGCGGAAGGCCGTCGGCGTATTTCGAGACGGCAATATGTGCCAGCAGCGCCTCGGTCGGCAGGTCGCTGTCGATGATATGCGCCGGGGCCAAGGCCTAAATAACGCCATCCCAAGCCTTGAACGCGTAATTGGGCCGGGCTAATGATCACCCGGAATGTCGCCGGGATCACATCCAACCGTTTCGACACGTCCTCGCCAATCAGCACCTTCTGCTTGCCCACGTGCTCTGGTAGTTCCTCGGGCTCGATCACCATCTCAACCCGCTCCAGATGCGGTGGGAAGCCCTCGCGCCAGCCGAACAGCGACGGCGGCGAAATCCCCAAGCGGCGGGCCAGTGCGGAAACGTTTACGCGAGGTTCCAGAGCTGCGGTGACCGCTCGCGCCTTGAACTCATCCGACCACCGGCGACGCTCCCCGAACGGCGCACCGTCCAGTCGCACAGCGATTGCCTCGACCAGCTACAAGCCACCAGTCGCAGGCATTGGCGTAGAACTAGGCGTAGACATGGAACCCCGGCGATCAGATCAACGCCAGCACCCTAGCCCAGTCCAGGCACGCCATTAACCCACTGGGTTTCCTTCCCGCTTACGAAGATACCGATGCTCGGTCCGGGTGATGATGCGCGCGCTGCGTTTCGGGCTTTCTGGGAGCAGGAACGCGCCAAGGCCTGGGCCGAGCTGAGCGGGAAAATCTGGAGCCCGAGGCCTTCGAGGCCCTCCACCAGGATACCCTGTTAGCGGCAAGCGCCCGCTGGCCGACCAGGTGATGACACGGCCTGAAGCCACTGGAATTCGCATCGAACAGATCTGGCAATATCATTTTGAGAGATGAAATGCGGCGCGAATTATCCGTATTTCCGCGAGGCAGAGATTTAGCCTTGGGTGCTCCTCTGGGTTGTAGAAGCCGATATCGCCATTCAGCTTGTTTACCTTTAATATTACCTAAAGGGAATTATCCGTAACTTCGGATAGGTTATCAGCATTGTTGAGCGTTTGCGGACGCATCTTCATTTGGTGTGCGAATCGGAAATTAGTAAAATGGGGGCATGAAGAACGATGCCGCCATATATATATCATTAGCCACCCGGTAACGCCCGCTGCAATTGCACGACACCTCGGCATTTGTGCCCCGATGGTGCGGTCGGCAATTGGCTATCTCGGGTGCCGGGTGCTGCCTGGTGGTCGCTATGACCTTGCCGACGTATGGCGGCGCATGTGGGGTGTCGATCGGGTGCCGAGGGCGTGGCTCGAGGCAATGGAAAGGCCGCTCCTTTCCATCGATACCGTGGCCGAAATGGTTGGCGTTCATCCGGCCACCATCCGCCGCGCGGGCAATACCCGCTCCCTGAAATGGCACCTCCCGGACCATTGCGACCTGGGCGACCGCACGCGGCGTTACCTTCCTCTTCATATCGAGGCCTGGCTTCGTGGGGAGGCACCGGAGGATTGGTTGAAGCGCCAATATCGGCCTGTCGGGCCGCTCGGCCTGCGCCTCAAAGGGGCAAGTAATTCCAAATATGGGGGCGCCATGCAGAATTAGCGCACAGTCCCAAAATAAGCGAACTTTATGACAAACACCGACGGAATTTCGGTAGTGGAAACGGAACAGGTGTTTGTCATTCCTCCAAAATCAACCGTAAAAACCGGAAATAACGAACAATGAAGCACAGCTTTCCCATCAAATCCGCGCCGTTGCATTCGGAAATGCCCGGACATGCGGACAATATGCAGGATGTCCTGATCTGGCTCCAGACCAGGCGCCCTTATGCCGCCCACGCGACCATCATCGATTACAAGGCTCAGATCGCGCGCATTCCCGAAATCTTCGGCGTCAACAATCTTCGCGATGTCGAGGCGGATGTTTCTCTGTTTGATCCTCGCCAGAAGCAGAACCGCTTTCCCGCCGAGCACTTCAAGAGCTACGAGGCCTGGCTGCGCTGGTCCGGCAAAATTATGGCCATGCTGCACCGGTTCCACGGAGAAACCGATGCGCGTCGCGAGCGCCGCGAGCGCCAAGATGGCTGGTCGCAACTCTTGGAATTTGCCAACCTTCAGGTCGGGGTGGGAACCGGGCGCTCTCCCAAAATGGTGATCCCGGTGCGGGTCTTGGCCGATGAGGCCCGCAAGTCCAAGGTCGAACCCCAGGCCCTCACCGGTGACTGGTTCGCCGCCCTCGGGGATCAGTTGCCGCGCGCTCGCAAGGATTCCGTTCGTCTTGCCCTCAAAAACCTCCACATCCTCGCAAGCCTTTCGTCTGACATCGCGACCATGCTTCCGATGGAGACCCTGCCGGAGTCGGCGCCTGTCCCATTAACCACGGGGAGGATTACCCAAGGAAAAGGCTTGTAGGTCGCTTTTTCGAGCGTGCGTGCATTCACAACAGATCAAGATCGGGCCAGTATCTCGATCCGAGCCAGCAGCGCTCGGGAGATCGCGACGCCTTCCCGCACGGACATCCGTCGGCTTTCCAGCCTGCGGGAGCCGGGCCGGCGGGCATTTCGCTCAGCGTCGATGGCTTGCAGAAGGGCGTCCAGTCTGTCCGCAAAGAAACTATTGGAGGTCAACGACGGATCGCAGGCAATAAAGAACTGCCCGGTGCGAGGCGGCCCACCCGACGTGCCGCTAAAGGGCGAGGCGTGGATCCCTAGCGTGGCGCCCGTCATGGCCGCGGCAAACAGCTCGACCATCAGCCCGATGCCAAAGCCCTTGTAGCCTCCGGAGGGCATCATCGCGCCTTTGAGTGCCGCGCCAGCATCGGTGGTCGGATTGCCCTCGGCATCCACGGCCCAGCCTTCTGGGATTGGTGTGCCGGCGGCGGCACGGCGGGCGATCTCGGATTTGGCGACCACGCTGGCGCTCTGGTCGATAACAAGCGCCGCCGCGCCCGCTCCATTCGGGACGCCCAGAGCGAATGGGTTGGTTCCGATGATAGGTTTTGCGCCCCCGACCGGAGCAATCGAGGCCGGTGCATTCGTGAAGCACAGCGACAGCAGCCCAGCGCTTGCGATCCGCTCAGCATGATGGCCCAAAACGCCGCAATTGTAGGAGTTCCGGATCGCGAGCGCGGCAATG
>NZ_JHWH01000032.1 GCF_000622145.1 Paracoccus yeei ATCC BAA-599
CCTCGGCGGTTGGATCGCCCGCCGTTCCGCAACCCGGCGCCAGGGGCGTTGCTCCTCGCTGGCGCTGGAGCAGACTGCCTGGCGCCGGGGCGGAACGGATGCCGCAGCAGGCCCAGGCCTCAATGGGCCAGGCGCCGCGGCAGGCGCGCAGGGTGTGCGCTGCCGGTCCCACCCTCATGCTGGCTGCCAATCATGGGACAGCGCCGCGCGAGGGCAGGGACCGGCAGGGCCGGTCCTCGCGGATCGTCCCGATCCCCTCGGCCGGGCCGTCTTTCCGCCCCGGCCGCCAGCATCATGGGGTGCGCTGCCGGAGCGGAAAGACCGGGCCTCTTGCGGCTGGCGATGCCATGCCGGCGGAGGCGCTTGCGGTGGCTTTCCCGAGGGAGGCGGCATGGCCAGCTACCACCTCTCGGTAAAGACCATCAAACGTAGCGCCGGGCGCTCGGCCACCGCGGCCGCCGCTTATCGCAGCGGCGGCGTCATCGCCTGCGAGCGCGAGGGCCGGGTGCACGACTACAGCGCCAAGCGCGGCATCGAGGCCTGCTTCATCCTGGCCCCCGAGGGCGCGCCGGACTGGGTGCGGGACCGTGCCGCCTTGTGGAATGCCGCCGAGGCGCGCGAGACGCGCAAGAACTCCGTCACCGCCCGGGAATGGGAGTTGGCGCTGCCGGCCGAGCTCGGCGCCGAGGACCGTGCCGGACTGGTGCGCGACTTCGGGCAGGCGCTGGTCGCGCGCTACGGCATTGCCGTCGACGTGGCGCTGCACGCGCCGCATCGCGAGGGCGACCAGCGCAATCACCACGCCCATGTGCTGACCACCACCCGGGCGATCGGCGCCGAGGGCTTCGGCGACAAGACCCGGGTGCTGGACGCGGCCAAGACCGGCGGCGTCGAGATCGAGGCCCTGCGCGGGCTCTGGGCCGGGATGCAGAACCGGGCGCTGGAGCGGGCCGGAGAGGCCGCCCGGGTCGATCACCGCTCGCTCGAGGCGCAGCGGCAGGTGGCCGAGGCGCGCGGCGATGCCTTTGCGGCCGAGGCGCTCGACCGGGCGCCGGAGATGAAGCTCGGGCCAGCGGCCAACGCCATGGAGCGGCGGGCGCAGCGGGAGGCTGAGATGAACGGTTCAGTTTACCGGCCGGTCACCGAACGGGGCAGGGCGGTGCAGGCGCTGCGCCAGGCCCGCGCGGCACTGCAACAGATGCGGGAGCGGGTCGGGCAGGTGCAGGCCGCCTACGCGCAGGCCCGGGACAAGGGGCAGGACCGGGTCGCCGCCGGGCTGGCGGCCTTGCGCGCCGCCGCGGCGCGGGACGGGGGCGGCAGCTTGACGGAGAGGCTGGCGGCACTTCTGCAGGACCGGCGGGCACGGGACGGAGGGCATATGGATCGACGGCCGGCGCCGAGCGCACAGGCGCGGGATGCGGCGCATGGGAGAGAGCCCGACCGGGAACGCGCGCCCGCGTCCCGGCCCCGCAATGAACAACTTCTGCAGGCGCTGGTGCAGATCGCCAATACCGCGGCGCGTGGCGCGCAGCCGCGGTTCACCGACGCAAAGGCGGCGGACGCCTTCTTCCGCGATCTCAGAACCAGCTATGGTCAGGATATCCTGACCCGCATCTCCCAGGGCGACGACCGGGTCCTGGCAGGGGACTTCCCGAAAGCCGAGGACAGGCAGCAGGTCGCCCGGGCCATCACCGGGATCGCCCGGGTACATGGGCTCGAGCAAGATAGGCGAGGGGCGGAGCGGGAAACCGGAAGATCCACCCGCAAGGAGGCCGATAAGGACTGGGAAAGATAGGTTTTACTCAGATGTTCGATAAGCCGTGAGACAGCTGCGCATTCAAGTTCTGCCCGTGGCACACTGGTCTCGGCTTTGTTTCTGAAGTGCAATGTGCGCCAGGACACATACAACCGCCGATCAACTGCACAATTATCAGTTGATCAGACGGGGAGCCGCTGCACATGAAAAATCCCGATATGGTCGCTTTTACCATGGGCCTTGTCGCCCTCTCGCTCATGCGGGAAGGCTGGCCGGTTAGCGATGCCGCGCTCTTGGAACGTCTCAATGAGATCGCGGAGAACGAACCGGCCAGCCGCATCACACCTGATATGGCACGGAACGCCTTGGACGCGCTTCGCATTATGGAAGTGTCGGCACTCTTGCGGCTCGTTCAATCCATGCCTGCGACGGTGCGTCCGATCTGAATACTGGGGCGGGCGCTGTTGCGCAAATCAGCTGGCGACCGCAGTTCGCCTTTCGCCGGACACACTATTGCCTTGCCACAGTGACCGGGATGCCGAGGGTTGTGAAGCGGTTCATGACCGCCGCGCGGATCTGGACCTCGGCAACCTGGCGGGCGAAGTCCCGTGACATCAGCCGCAAGCCGAGCTGCTTCACGCAGTTCATTTTCGTTTCCACCCTGCTGCGGCGGTGATACCCGCTCCAGTTCCGCCAGATCGCGCGCGTCTCGCGCAAGTCTGACCTCGGCGTAGCGATGACTTACATGCTGAAGCGCCAGGACGGCTTCCGGCTGTTTCTTGACGATGGTTGCGTGGACATCGACTCCAACCTGGTCGAAAACGCCATCCGCAGCCCGGCCATGAACCGCCGCAACGCGCTCTTTGCCGGTCACGACGAGGGTGGCCGAAACTGGGCGCGCTTTGCCAGCCTGGTTGGCACCTGATGCAAGATGAACGGCGTCGAACCCTACGCCTACCTGCGCGATCTGTTTACCAGCCTCGCTAACGGCCACCTGGCCAAGCACATCGACGCCTTGATGCCTTGGGCCTATGCAAAGCAGACCATCGTCTCACAATGACCTCGTCCGGGACTCCCCGGTGATCTCATGGCGCGACATTTCGGCAGCAGACCGCGCCGCAGCAATCAAAAGATCAATGGGGCGCAGCCGCCGCATACGTTCAATCCGTGCTTTTGTTTGTACGTTGCACGCAGCCTGTCAGTCTTGCAGACGCTGACCGGTAGCCTTGTCGAACAGATGATGGCGGCCGGGCTGCATGTTCAGCTTCAGGGGCGTGCCCTTGGTCACCTGCTGCCGATTGCGTAGCAGGACGGTCAGATTCCCGATGGCAGACGAGCAGAGGACCTGGGTCTCAGAGCCCATCGGCTCAATCAGGGAAACCTGTGTCTCAAGACCATCTTCAGCTAACAGGATGTGGACTTGCCCGGATTTTCTGGAGAGTGTTTAGCTCATTTGAGAGACAATGTTTTTCATTATAACATAGACAATCTGGCTTACTTATGGAAGACAAAAACGGCCGTTTTTGTCCGTAAATGTCCTGATCTGCGATAGCAGTGACTTGCCAGGGACAGAACTCTCTCCCAAAACCTGGCCTGTTTTGGGAGGTTTGTGTCCTGCTGTGTATAGCTAGCTTGGCAATGTTTGCCAATACTGTTATCTTTAGCCCTACGGAGGGTCCCATGGCGACGATGAACGTTTCTCTTCCCGATCCCATGAAGTCCTGGGTGGAGGAGCGCACCCGCGACGGAAGCTATAGCAACGCAAGCGATTACGTGCGCCACCTGATCCGCCGCGACCAGGAGCGGGCACGCGCTATCGCACAGTTGCAGGCCGCCATCACCGAAGGCTTGGAGAGCGGCCCACCCCAGCCCTTCGATGCCACAGGCTTCAAGGCCCGGATGCGCCGCACCCATGACGGCTGAGCTGACCGGCGGCGTCAGGTTATCCCCGAAGGCCGAAGCCGACCTTGAGGACATCTGGCGCTTTGGCGCAGCCAAGTGGTCCCCGGCCCGAGCCGATCAATATCTCGACGGGCTCCTTGCGGTTTTCGATCTCCTTCTGGTCATGCCGGGGATTGCCCGGGAACGAACGGAATTTACGCCACCCGTGCGCATTCATCCGGCCGGATCCCACCTGGTGATCTATCGCACCGACACCGATCATCTGCACATCCTTCGCGTGCTCGGAGGACGACAGGACTGGCAGAGGCTCTTGGAGGCGATCGAATGATTCTGGGATACGCGCGGGTTTCAACGGCCGACCAGCAGCTTGACAGCCAGCGGGACGCGCTCAGCACAGCGAGGGCCGAGCGCATCTTTGCCGACACGATCACGGGAACGGCCCGCACAAGGCCCGAACTTGACCAGCTGATGAGGCAGCTTCGGCCCGGGGATGTGGTCGTTGTCACGAAATATGACCGCCTTGCCCGCAGCCTGAAGGATCTGCTGGACATCGTCGAGCAGATCAAGGCCCAAGGTGCCGGCTTCCGATCCCTGGCCGAGGACATCGACACCACCACTCCGGCTGGCCGCCTGGTCTTCCATGTCTTTGCCTCGATCGCTCAGTTCGAGCGCGAGCGGATCGCCGAGCGCACCCGGGAAGGCTTGGAAGCCGCGCGGCGCCGGGGCCGTATCGGTGGCCGGCCTCATGCCTTATCCCCCGCTCAGAAGATTGAGGTCAAGCGCATGCGGGACGAGGAACTGCGCCCGCTCCCGGAGATCGCTGCCTTGTTCAAGGTCAGCACCAAGACAATTCGCCGGGTGATGTGAGGTTAGAACTACAGCTTGACCGGGGATCTGCCGGTACCCGTCGATGAGTGCAACAAGAAAGATAAACTTCCGTACTCCACCCTACGGTAGACCACTGTTTAGGCTCAGAAAGCGACTACCTATGGCTGCCCCGTTACCGAACTCCAAACCCTAGCGTGCTATGGCCCTCGAGATCTGCGCCAACGCTACCATAGTAAAGCGCTCAAAC
The DNA here is from genome assembly GCF_000622145.1 of Paracoccus yeei ATCC BAA-599. Classification (GTDB taxonomy): domain Bacteria; phylum Pseudomonadota; class Alphaproteobacteria; order Rhodobacterales; family Rhodobacteraceae; genus Paracoccus; species Paracoccus yeei. The sequence continues at coordinate 4,734 of NZ_JHWH01000032.1, forward strand.
TCGGTTAGGCTAAAATTTCTTTCCACTGTTCCAACTTCTTGCGCGATCACTATACCTCTCCCTCTCAGTTGCTGGTTTATTTTCTCAATGGATCTGGTAAATCTTTCGTTTAGAATTGAAAACTCTTCAGGAGAGATCAAGAAACTTTCTGTTGATGAAGATGGCGTATTCATGAGGGCATCGCTTATCAAAGTGCTGGCAAAAACGTTATTTTTTCCAGAAAAACTATTGAATACGCGCAGAAGTTCCAACTCCTTCTGGTCAAGGGATCTGTTTATCACTTCTCTGGTGTTGGCATTGATATTTATTTTCATAAAGTCATTAAATAGTAAGGCGGCTAGGCGATGCTTGTGTTCTTCGTAATTGTACAAAAACACATTATCAAATCCAAATGCTTGGTTCATTAGGTTGATATGGTGTAAGTAGTAGGGATCCCAGCTCTTCAGGAATTCCCCAAAAGTTTTAGCTTCTCCAGCCCTTTTTACTTGTTGAGAGTAAGCCGAGAAAGCTGCTTTGGATAGATCTCGCACTAGATATATTGACTTGGCATCGTAGCCATTTCTTTCAATGCAGTCTATCAGAGACCCGGTCCTAGGATTGTCTTGAAATACAATAAACTCAGAGGAAAATAAAAAGTCTTCTCCGTCTGAATTTTTCAGTAGACGGTCAAATTTTTCCAAGAAAACAGACTTGTCTGCGATTTTGTGAGGAAGTTCTGGTCTGATATAGTTCGCCAGTTCCACGCCATTACCCGAAGTAATTTTTCCTTCCTTGGCCCCAGCAACAAAATCGTTTTCCGGGTATATTACTCCTTGACTTGCCATATCGCCACTGTGACGAGCGAACAAGACCTGAAGGTAAGATGTGCCTGTCTTCGGCGCTCCAGAATGGAAGAATACGTTCGGCATGCTCAAAGTCCTGTTGCTTCGCAGCGAAATTCTTCGCACAAAGGCATTTCTTCGGCAACACCTAGGGGCATCTCATTGATCTTCTGTTCACTATGTGATTCATCCGCAAGGAGACTGATGGGTGAGCAGGCCCTTCTGGCTGATAGAGGTTCAGATGGGCCGGCTTTACCTGTTCTTCCCGAAGTGCCATGGCAAGCCGCTGCATGATGGTCGAAGCTTTCGCCCAGATCGACCCCATTCTCAGCATCACAACCAAAGCCGCATGATCATACCCTCATGCCATCCTGGAACTTACACTAGCTTGACGGACGCGACCGACCTGGAAGCGATGGAGTGACCGAGGCCTCTTCGCCAGAATGATGGAAGTCCTATCATCCGAGGAGGAAACTACCTGAGGCGGTGATGATCGACGCGGCCTATCATGAGGCACACCGCACGGCGACTAGGTCAGAACTAGGATCTTTCGTGGTGGGGCAGCTGCTTCCTGGTGCGTGGAGCACGTGTTTGCGACATCGATGCCGATGATGGTTATGCCGCCCACATCTTTCCTCCTCTACACCGCAGCTCATCCTGCTGCCGCCAATGTGTCACGCGGTGGCGCTGGCGGGAGGAGCATCATGAGCAAGACAACGAACAAGTTTTCCGCTGAAGTGTGCGAACGCGTGGCGCGGTTCAGTGATGAGCACGGCATGCTGCAAAAGCGAAAGCTCCAATGCTTGGCGTGAATGCTTTACTCCGCTATTTGCTGAGAAAGAATTGGGAAAGCCGCCATGAACTATAACAACACGGATCAGACCTTGCCAACATCCCGCCAGGCCGTTCTGGTCATGGGCATGCACCGCTCGGGAACCTCGGCATTGGCCGGCGTTCTGACGCGTGGAGGGTGCGATGCGCCGCTAGATTTGATGGGCGCCAAGCCAATGAATGCAAAAGGATTTTACGAATCCGAGGGCATCAGCAAGATGAATGATGATCTGATGCGGGCGGCCGGGTCGGCATGGTTTAACTGGCAGCGACTGGATGCAACTTGGTTCGATAGCCCGGCGGCCGCCAAGTTCCGAGAAATCGCGGCTGTCCAGTTGGCTACGGTCTATCCAAATGCCAGCCGTGCCGTTTTGAAGGATCCCCGGATCTGCCGCCTGGTCCCCTTTTGGGAGCCCTGCCTGCTCAAGGCCGGCATGGTGCCCAAGTACCTGCATATCCACCGCCACCCCCTAGAGGTCGCTCGATCCTTACATTTCTGGGCAGGCTACAGCCAGAACTATGGGCTAATCCTTTGGCTGCGGTATCAGCTGGACGCAGAAGCGGCAACACGGGGTAAGCCGCGGTATTTCACGTCCTACCAACAACTGATGACCGACTGGTCGCAGGTGCTCCAACAGGCCGACACCGTACTGGACCTTGGCATAGGTCCTATACCGCCCGGCGCCGCCAGAAAGATCGATGCGTTTCTGGATCGCGACATGAACCACATGGCGGTACAAGACCCCGCGCCCGAGCAAGGCGAAGAACTGACATCCTGGGTCCTGCGTAGCTTTGACATCGTGCAGGGTTGGGTCGAAAATGGCGAAAATCTGGAAGACTGGGACGCGCTCGACGAAATTCGCCGCGACTTTGACAGGGCGACGCCGGAATTTGCGGCCTTAGTCGAGGAAGGCCGCCAGAATGACCTTAGACTGAAGGCACGAGTAATGAATGAGAACGCGATGCTGGGAAAACTTGACATCGTCCATGTCGACATCAGTCGGCTGTTTGATCAGGTCAAAAGGCTCGAACATCAGGAAACCGAAAGCGCTACGCGTCTTCAGGCATTGCACCGCGAGCTGGAAGACGCTCGTGTGACCGCCGCAAAAGCTGAGGAGCAGGCCGCTCATCAGAGCGCCGCAAAATCCGCAGCTGAGGCTCTGGTCAGCCAGCGCGACAAAGTCATTGCTGCCCTAAGGGAAGAGCTATCCCAAACCCATGCGCGCTCGGCTGCTGTCGCAGCCGCCAGAGAAGAGCATTTGCGGGAGCTGCGCGCAGAAAGAATTCGTAGAGATTTGGAAATGCAGGACAGCTTGGCTCAAGCCTTGCGCACTAACCGAGAGGCCGCCGATGCCGCCCTTGGTCGAGCCCATGCAGAGATAAACGCCCTGCGCCTCGAGCGCGATGCAGCTATGCGCCGCGCGGATAACATTCTGGCAAGCAATTCCTGGCGGGTGACCGCCCCGTTGCGAAAAGTCGTCAACGCCCTTCACCGCACCCGCAATTGAACTGCGGTCTGGCGTACCGACCCTGAAGACGGAGATATCACGATGACCAGAACGCAGGATGTTCGCCAGGGCCTGACAGAGGCGGCCGCTAAAGCCTTTCGAAAATTCTTTGATCCAGATTGGTATCTGGACAGATATCCGGATGTCCGAAACTATATAGGTCGTCCCGAGGATCATTATCTGCAGTGTGGTCAGACAGAGGGGCGCACGCCGCACTGGCTGATCGATCCAAACTGGTATCTGGACCACCATCCCGATATCGCGCAGACCGGCCATGAACTCCTAAGCCATTATCTGATGAGCGGATGGCGACAGCTTCACTCACCTCATCCGCTGTTCGATCCCAAATGGTACCTGCTGCAAAATCTTGATCTTGTGGCGACTGACATAGACCCTATTGACCATTATCTTGATCATGGCTGGCGCGAAGGACGCACTCTTCATCCCTTGTTCGATACGGCTTGGTATCTTTCGGCCTATCGCGACATCGCCATAGCGGGCATCGAGCCCTTAGGCCACTTCTTGACCCATGGTTGGCAAGAGGGGCGCAGGCCGCATCCGCTTTTCGACACGGCGTGGTATTTGGATCGCTATCGTGACGTCGCCGAGGGGGGGCAGAACCCATGGCTGCACTATATCCGTCAAGGCTGGCGGGAAGGCCGGATGCCGCATCCTCGTTTTGACGCGGGCTGGTATTCACGAACCTATCTCGTGGGGGTGGAAAAAGAACAAGAGCCTTTGGCGCATTATCTGTCTGATGGTTGGCGTGAAGGCCTTCTTCCTTCGCCGTCAGCATCCGTTCGTTCCGGACAGGCTGGTCCGCATGCGCCCTTGTATCAAAGCGTGATCGAGGAACTGGCAGGCCGCCTTCCCGCCACTCTTGAAAAGCGACGCGGCACAATCCTTTTTGTCACGCATGAAACCGAGGTCGGTGGCGCCCCGCATGTTCTACGCCAGTTTGCCACCTGGATGCGCGACAGAACCCGTTTCGAGGTACGGATCGTCGCCATCCGCGGCGGCAACCTGCGTCAAGCCTTCAGTGAGGTTGCTCCGCTTCTTGTTCTGTCCGATCACCCCGAGGAGATGCGCTCACAGGTTCTGAAGGACTGGATGGGTGACAATGTCTGTGGAGCCTTCGTGAATTCGGTAGCCAGCGGCAGCTTTTTACGCCATGCGCCTGAAAGCCTGCCAACTGTCGCCTTTATCCACGAGCTTCCTCAGATACTCGACATGTTCCCCGACGAGGTCGATCTGATCCGCCAGCGTGCCCGCCGCGTCATCGGCGGAGGGCCAGAGGTCACGCGCGCCCTTGGCACGGATTATGGATATCCGCCCGAAAGCCTTGCCTCGGCCGTCAGTTTTATCGAGTCTCTTCCCGCAGACAGCGATCCTGCGCAGCGCCGGGCTGCGGCGCGAACCACCCTGAACCTTCCGCCAGAGCGCCTTGTCGTCATGGGCTGCGGTTTGCTGCATTGGCGCAAGGCACCCGACAAGTTCATCGAAACCGCCGCACTCTTGCGCGCAAAAGGTATTGATGCCGAATTCGTCTGGCTGGGCGGGGGACCTGATCTGGAAATTTGCCAGCAAATGGTCGCCCAACAAGGGCTGGAGGACCGTGTCCGCTTTACCGGCTATGAACCCGATGTTGCAGGCAAACTGGCAGCAGCAGATATCTTTCTTCTCAGCTCGCAGGAAGATCCATTTCCGCTGGTTGCCCTCTATGCAGCTCAGGCGGCCATGCCGATCGTCTGTTTTCAAGGCGCTGGTGGCATTGAGGGATTCGTGGCGCATGGCAGCGGGCTTTCCGTCCCGTACATGAATGTCGAGGCCATGGCAGAGGCCGTCGCAGTTTACATTGCCGATCCCGAACGACGGCGTGCGGATGGGGCGCGTGGTCAAGCTCAAGTGATGCGATCACATACCATCGAGGTCGTGGGCCCGGTTCTGCTGCATCACCTGCGCGAAGCCATGGGTCTTGCTCCCGAGGTCAGCGTGGTGGTCCCGAACTACAATTATGCCCAATATTTGCCAGAACGGCTGGCTTCAATCTCAGCGCAGATTTTTCAGGATTTCGAGGTAATCCTGCTGGACGATGCATCACCCGACGACTCGGTCGCCTTGCTAAGTGACTTCGCCAAACAGCGGCCCGATACTCAGGTGGTCGTGAATAAAATCAACTCCGGTTCGCCGTTCGCTCAATGGATGCGGGGCATGGATCTGTCCCGATCCAACTTGATCTGGCTAGCGGAAGCCGATGATCGCTGTACGCCTGATTTCCTGCAGACGATGCTGCCCTTCTTTAATGACCGTAATATGCGGATCGCTTCCTGCGCCTCGCGTCCGGTCACCTCGGACGGGCAATCAATCGGTGACTATCGCCTGCTTTATCTCGACCGGATCACACCGGGCCGCTGGGATCGAGATTATGTTGCGACCGACCACGAAGAAGCCCAGGCAGGTCTGGGAATTGCCAACTCGATCCCGAATGCCAGTGCAGTGTTGTTTCGAAAATTCAACCCTGAGCCCGAGTTCGCGGCCGAACTGGCACAAATGCGGCTATGCGGCGACTGGTATTTCTATTGCCGAGCCATGCGCGGCGGCTTGGTAGGGTTTTCGTCGGTCCTGATGAACGATCATCGCCGGCATGGCAACACCGTGACGCACAGGCTTGAAGGGTCGATGGACTACTTCAACGAACTTTCTACCGTGCGCAACTATCTGGGCCGCACCTATCGTCAGGATATTGCGACCCAGACCCGTATTGCCCAGTTCTTGGCCCAGGATATCGCCCGTTTTGAGGTATCTGAGTCCCAAAGCGTGCGACAGCCCGCCCATCCAAGCAAACTGATGCCTTCGCTGCTGATCGTGGCTCCAGATTTGGGACCCGGCGGCGGACAGGTCTTTGCCATCTCGATCGCGAATGAATGGGCGCAGCGCGGGGGACGTGTGGTACTGCTGAATGTTGGAAACCAGCCATCCCATCCCGCCATGCTGGCTCGGATATCGCCCGAGGTGATGTTGATAGAGGCACAGGACCCACAGGCAGATCTGGCGACACTGATCGCACGCTTTGACATTGATGTGGTTCATTCTAGCATCTGGTGGGCGGACCGATGGGTGGACGACCAGCGGCATGGTCTTCCTCCGGGCATGCCCTGGATCATCACCATGCACGGCTGCCACGAAACCATTCTGGATGACCCGGACACTGATCCCAGTTTCGCTCAACGCATGGAACGCATGACAGCGCGGGCCGACTGGGTTTATACGGCCGAGAAGAACCTTCAGGTGTTTGACAGACTCCCACGCCCGAAGCGGCTCACTCATATTGCAAATGGAATGCCTCGGGCAATGGATGCTCCGGCTCCTGATCGCGCTGCCCTGGGCTTGCGTCCCGAGGCCCTTATTCTGGGCCTTGCGACGAGAGCGATCGATAGCAAGGGCTGGCACCAGGCCGTGCGTCTGACACAAAAACTGAACATGGCCGGCTATACTGCTGATTTGCTGCTGATCGGCGAAGGGCCGGCCGCCGACAGCATCCGCAAAGAGGCGCCCCCTCACGTCTTCCAGTTGGGCCAGGTGAACAATTTGCAGGCCTATCTTGGCTTGTTAGATATTGGCCTGCTTCCCAGCTATTTCAGAGGAGAATCGCTGCCCTTGGTCCTGATCGACATGATGGCGCAGGGAGTGCCTATCATTGCTTCTGAAATCGGAGAGATTCCCTGGATGCTAACTGGTGGGGAAAATCCTGCCGGTCTTTTGGTGCCCCTAACTGACGATGGAATAGACGAACATATGCTGTTGTCACACGCTATAGCCCTCACGGATCCTGGTTTGCGATCCAAACTGCGGCAAGGCGCAATTTCTCGTTTCAATTCTGAGTTTGAGATAGGTTTGATGTTGAGTAGGTATATGAGGTTGTATGGTGGCGCTACGTTATAAATTAATATTTTAAAGTATGATTTATGAAAAATAATCGTTGTCGATAGATTTATGATTTGTGGGAGCTTGATTATTAGGGAAAAACCTACGCCAATCAAGTTTGTTTTTAGGAAATCAGAGGTCGCATTGTGGGGGCTAACTTGGGATATAAATATAGAGTGATGGGTCTTAAATGAATTCAAACAGAATAGGCCGATTCATCATTCATTCTGGAATGCACAAGACTGGCTCTACCGCCATACAGAATGCATTATCCCGCTGTGAGGGCGAAGTATTTCATTATCTGCGTTGGAATGGAAACAAGAATCACTCCATTCCATATCTTTATGCCTTTGCAGATGGCGGTGTGCATGCCAGAGGGGATATAGAAAGACAGAAGGCGATACGTCATGGAAGCGTATTACGAGAGGCACTAACAAGGGAGCTAGATCTCCTGACCTCGGAAAAGGTGATGCTTTCAGGTGAGGCTATCGGAGCTGCAAGGCTGGGAAATGGAGTAAAAAAACTTAAAGATTTCTTGAGTCTTTGGTCGGATAATTTTGATGTAATTATGTACTTAAGGCCGCCCAGATCTTACTCTGCTGCAGAGTTTAGTCAATCAATATGCAGTGGCGGCACTCCATCTGTTCCAATTAAAATTGACTACAGTGGCATCAGTGAGTTGGATAGGGCTTTCGGTCCTCAATCTGTTTCCCTGATCCCCTACATCCGCTCAAAGCTAGTGATGGAAGATGTGGTTCTTGATTTCTGCAGTCGCGTTGGCATTCCCATGCATAAAGTGCAGTCAATCTCAGCTAATGCCAGTCCATCATTGGAGCTTCTGTCAATTCTTTGGGAGGTGAACCGCTATTGTCGATCTCTCCCAGTAGGCCCTGGGGTGGAAGTAAATGAAGCAAGGTATAAAGTTATTAGGAGGCTGGCGAAGTTTGGTGATCAGAAGTTCATAATGGATCCTGCTGGAGTGCGGGATTATAATAAAGTATTGGAAAATTTGAATTCTTTATCCAGTCGTGTAGGCATTGACTTGGGGGCGTGCGAATCTGATATTAAGAAAACCTCTCTCTGCTCAAACGGCCATTTGCAGGAAATTGCACTGGAGAGCGCGCCGCTACTGGTGGATTACGTTAAGAATATGGCAGAAACAGAGAGGTCAAAGGAGGCTGAAATCGCGATATCAGCCTTTGAATCTAGGCGCGATTTGGTGGCGGCACGAAGTGTTATTATGAAGATGATTGAGATAGAGGTGAAGAAAAAAGGGTGACTTGAGTAAGTTGTATCGACCCAGATGAGTATACTAATATCTACTGAACAACTGTATCAGACGATTGGCTGGCCAGGGTCTTCACATGCACCGGGCGATACAGATTGACACGCATCATCTGGGCAATCCCGCGCGCATCATTGCGGTCGGTCTTGTTCACCTGCGCCTTGAGGAAAGCCTTGGCGTGGCGCGTCTCGATGCAGATCGCCGGAAGGCCAGCCTTCGCCAAGCCTTCGAACAGCCACTGAGATAACGGGCCCGCTTCCAGCCCGATCCGCTCAAGCCGGACGCCTGCGCCATTCAATCCGCGAGAGATATCCACCGGGTGGCTGGTAACCTTCAGCTCCCGACAGATCCGGCCATCCTCATCGACGATGCAGATCGAGGTCTCTTTGACCGATACATCCAATCCGGCATAGTGCTTCATGCTGCGCTTCCTTCCCTGATGCTTGTGGCTGCTCCACACAGACCACGGTCTACCATCAGCTCGAAGCGCAGCACCTCATAACGTCCGAGACAGGAAGCGGGGCACAAGCCGAATACCCCATCTGACTCTAAGCTGCGCCTGCGCCGCTCTCTTTGGCAGTTCAGGGCGCGGCAGTTGTCAGGCTACTGCTGAAACCTGCTTGTGATGATGGATCCAGTTCCAGCTGTCGCGAAATCCTTCCTCTAACGTGATGACAGGCGACCAGTCGGTTGCCTGGCGAATACGGGTGATGTCCAGGATGATCCGGGGCACGTCAAAGCCGCGACCAGGCTTATAGATAGGCTGAAGATTCTGTCCGGTAACCTTGGCCGTCAAGCTCACAATTTGGTTTACCGAGGTACCTTGTCCAGAACCGGCGTTGAAGAACCCGCAGATTGGCGCCTTTACCGTGAGGGCGGCAAGCTCGGCCAAATCCTGAACGTGTATAAAGTCGCGAATGATGCTACCATCGCCCCAAACCTCGATCTGCTCACCCTTGGAAACTTTCCATAGGTAGTTGCCAATGATCCCTTGAAGCCCCAACTGACCTTGGCGAGGGCCGTATGGGTTAGATGCGCGCAAGGCGACATACTCCAGCCCGTGCAGGTGCTGCTCCATATGTAGGTAACGCTCTATGGCAAGCTTAACTATTCCGTAGCTACTGATTGGATTCTGAGGATGATCCTCGGTAACCATATCAGCCTGAGGTATGCCATAGACCGTGCCGCCTGAGGAGAGGAATACCAGCCGTTTGATACTCTTTTCCCTCATCACCTGGAGCAATCGAACCGTGCTGATCAAGTTGGTGCCGATATCGTGGATCGGATCTAGATTGGCTGTCGAGGGCACCGTCGTACTGGCAGTATGCACAACCGAATCGACATCCTGAAGCGCTGCTTCAAGAGTGGCCTCGTCGCAAAAACTTCCCATGACATATTCGACGCCTAGCAGCGGCAATCGATACAATTCCGGCCTCATGTCCAGCACTCGGACCAGGTGGCCGCGTTCAAGTAACTTGTCGACAATATGTGATCCGATGAAGCCGCAGCCACCGATTACGAGGGTCCGAGTCATATCGTTGCTAACTCCTTCGGAAGTGCTTAGAGCAGGATGCATGGGCAACCGGAAGGGTCGCTATCAATGCAGGATGAAACCCAATTTCATTGATTGTAAATGTGCTAGCCTGCAAAGACAGCCTGGGTCCCATCAGAGGAGGGCCAGGCTCCAGATGATCTGCCACGGGATTTTTCCTCACCACTGATTGAGGTGCCGGCCAAAGGTTCAGTTCGGGCTTTCGGATCGGGGCTGTGTGAGCGGCTGCGGTTAGAGGATCTCCTCCACCTGTCCGGTAGCCTTTGAACGCATCCGACATAGTGGACCTGCATCATACTGCACTGATATACCCCAGAACCAGCCACCTGAACACCTAAGCATGGCAATCCTGCAAGCGATAAACTTAACACTCTTTTAATTCTAAAATTATCAGCGCTTTCAATTTTCAAAGCTTATCACCTTGTACTAGGTCGCGGATATGTCCCTCAAGATAATCCTGCATCGACAAACCGCGCCGAAGTAGCCAGATCTTGAACAGGGCATGCGTCTCGGGGTCCAGCCCAAAGCTCGGCCGCGCCTCAGTCGCCGTACGGGGCTTTGCTGGACGGCCCCTGCGCGCGCGCTGGACAGGCTTTGCGACTGGCGTGGGCTTCTTCCCCCCCGCGCCGCGCTGCTTGACCCCTTCAATGGGCTCCGCCGGCGACGCATCGGGGTCAACCATGCCGTCAAATGAGAAACCGCCCTTCTTAGCCATGCAACAGTCCTCGGATATAGACCCACAAGTCACGGGCTTCCTCGGCCGCCTTGGCATCACCTGCCTCTGTCACCCCCTGACCCGTCGCGGCCGTCTCAGCATAGACAACGCGCATCGCCGCATTGACGGGAGCAAGCTTGCCATATTGCGCTAGGACGCGCGCAGCCTCATCCGTAACGCGTGCACGCGGCGTTTGGGATAGAATAAATGCAAAATCGGTCCCTGCCCTTTGTGCGGCCCTCAACGTGGCCCCCACAGCGCGCAGGTCGTGCGGCGATGGTCGAACCGGTATGACAACTAGGTCGGCAGCCGCCATAACGCTTTCGAGCCATTCGGGCGCGGCCGGTGGCGTGTCGATCAGCAGCAGGTCAAAATGCTTGATCAGGTTCGGCAGTGCCGCCTTGACCTTCTCGGGCGCCGGGTCGCTATCGGGCATCTGCGGCCATCCAGCATCTCTGCCCTCCCACCAGCCGCGCAAGCTGCGTTGCGGGTCCAGGTCGATCATGGCAACGCGCTGACCGTCTTGCGATGCGGCCACTGCCATGCTGATTGCAGTTGTGGTCTTCCCTGCGCCACCTTTCTGTGAGGCGATGACAACTGATTTCATTTTCTTCCCTTACCCGTGCAAGAAATTTTCAGATTTCTAAATTCTAAAATTTCGTCATTTTTAAATTCCTATTTAGTCTAGAAAGGACGAGCTTATCAAGATGCTTCGAAGCTTTTCTATGAATGGGCAGATGGCGTCCTCACAGTCGCAAGCCGCGCTTGGCAATGAGACCAAGTTCAGCACGTCCAAGCGCTCTTCGCGGCAAGGCGCTCGAGCTGAAAGTCTCGATCCTGCCCGGCGCGTGATAGACTGCTCATTCCCGCCTATTGCGGAGGCGGGTCGATTCACATCGCTTAGAACCAGCGGCTTTCGGTGTTGGTGACGACCTTCCCCCCTGCTGATGCGCAGTAGGAGTGATGGCAGCTGTACTCATTCACCGAACGCCCTGCCCGCCTCGTGTCGTCGCCATAGCTCATTAAGCGCATGCTCGATCAGTTCGGTGTTAGTCATGTCTAGTCGAGCCCGCAGAATGGCCACACGCTCAAGGATTGGATCGCCCTTGTCGAAGTAGGCTCCCAGATGCTTCTGCCCGCCCCGCTTGGTAGCTGACTTTTCCTTAACCGGTGCTGGCGCAACCTCGGGCAGCTCCGCTTCTGTCACTTTCCCCATCGCCGCAAGAAGTGCGTTTGATTTCTTCACTTCTGCTTCCCTTTCTTCTGCGCTTGTGCACATATGCACTTATGCATATTTGATATTATGCAATTTAGCACGAACCCACACCCATAAGCTTGCGACTTCTTCTGCCGCCTTACTAGCAGGTTCGCTTTCCTGAACTGTTAGGCCCAAGGCACTAGCGTCTCGATGCGCCTTGCGTCGATGCAGCACGATTGGAGCGGCCCGTGCGCCCATAGCTTCGATCACCTCGCGCGTTTGCACTACCTCGGCCGGACCAGTTGGGTTTGCCATGTTCACCACTGCATAAACCGGGCGCGAGAAACCGCGGCAGAGACGCAGTGTGCGTGGCATCTGTTCTAGGGGCTCAATGTCAGGGGTCGTGGGAATCAATACCAGATCTGCGGCTTCGACGGCTGCCGGCGCTTCGGTTGAACGGGCAGGGGGTGTGTCGATGATGACCAGATCAGCCACTCCCTTCGCTTGGTCAAGGCGCTTGGGAAGCTCATTCTCAGTCGAGAACACCACGACCGGCATATCTGCGTCCCGACGCTCCGCCCATTGGCTAACGCTCTGCTGTGCGTCCATATCGAGGATTAGAACCGAGAGCCCGTCACGAACTGCAGCCACGGCCAGCGATCGAGCAAGGGTGGACTTACCGACTCCGCCTTTTTGCATTGCAACTGCGATAACCTGCATTCCTGCCCCTTTGCATTTGTGCACAGTTGCACGTGCGCACGTGTGAGTTATGGTCTTCCACGCTTCTCGTACCACTTACGACAAAATCCCAAGAACGCCATTTCCGGGTTGCGAGGTGTATCGGTTGCCCAAGCCCGCCATTCACTTTCAATGGAGCGCACATCCCACCCAGGCGCGGCCTCCCGGGCCAGGTCATAGACATCAGGATCTAGGGCAGGGATGGTGGACTGAACCCCAGCCGCCTCGGGAGTTATGGTTCCGCGGCTTCGGACCCACAGAATATCAGTCTCGACATCAAACCTGATTTCATAATCAGGCATGTGGCTGTGCTTTTCGTCCTCATCCGCAATCGCCGAAACAAGACGGCGAAACTCACGCTGCGAAGACCCTGACCCGCACTTTTTCTGTAGCGTCTCAAGACTGATCCGCCACTCACGCTGTCTTCCACAATGCTTCCGAGCCAGTTCATAAATTCGCCGCTCAAGCGGCTTGCGTAGACGGAAGTAATCGCGGCTAAGGGTTAGGACCTCTTGAGCTTTAATGGCATTAAAAACCCAATCCGACAGCTTAATTTCGACCTCCTGCATGCGGCCCTCGCGTGTCTCGCGAACGATGCGAGCCCGCTCGATCAGACCAAAGGTCTCGAATACCTCTTCACCACCAGTTGTGATGTTCGTTGAGATCCGCGTGCCAGCCAACCTTTCCATAGCCGCTTTGAGAAGGTCATAGCCGCGCCCAGAAATCATCCGGTTGGTAGCCCGCAGCAGATCAGAGGCTTGAAACTTGACGACCTGCTGCGGCTCGCGCCCGTCATTCATCCCCCTAATAATCTGACTAATGCAGAAGATTAAAACATCGCGGTCATGAACCGTTGCTAGTCCATCCACCGACGGCTTGACCTCGACCTTGATCCCGTTGTGCTCATAGAGGCGTGGTCTGGTATCTGGTTTAGTTGAAAGAGAAAAGATCGGGTGCTCCATCGAGCCAATATCGCCTTTTGGCGCAGCGTCGAAGATGTCACACACGAAAAAATCCCCTTGTGGGTGTCGATCGGGCAGTAGGGGATTCTCAGCCATTTTAGCCTACGTCACTTCACACACAGGCAAGCATACAACGTCACTTCACACACGCAAACAAGAAAAACGTCACTTCACACACATAGAATCACCACTTTACACACACCTTAACGTCACTTTGCACACACCGGCTTTGTTTAAGATATTGCTATATATTAATAAAATATGAGTACAGGAAGGTGTAACACAGAATCTAACACATATTTAACACCTACTGCCTGTGGATAAGTGCTCAGTTGCCGGATGTCGGCCGTGACCAGACCTGTTGCAATCCCCAACACTATGACCTTTGGCCAGACCGCCCTGTGCAAGGACAGCAGGGTAGGGCTCTCCTTTCAATCTGGAGATCATGCCTGTATCTCGAACAATCCTTTGAACTCGGAAGCGGCGTAGTAGCGCAGCTTGCGGACGACGGTGATCGGCTGATCCTGGACGCGTAGAAGCTGCGCCTCGGACGGCAGCTGCATGATCTCGTCCGGTCAGCAGGTCGCGGCCGGTGACGCTGGTCGTGGTGCTGTCGAACTCGCCAGGCTTCTGGCTGATGCTTCGATAGGCCGTGGTTTGCTGGCCGATGCTCTAGCTCAGCCATTTGGCTGTCTCGAGATCGTTGACGCCGAACACCTGCTGGATGCCGGCGTTGGCGATGAAGGTGCCGGCCCTTGTGCCGTAGAGATCCTTCAGCTGGCTCATGTCCTGCAGGATCGGCCAGAGCTGGATGCCATAGCCCGCCATTAGCCCCATAGCGCGCTCCATCGCCTCCAGACGCCCAAGCGCCGCGAACTCGTAGGGCAGGGTCTTCAGCCGTTCAGCGGGCCACAGAGCGGCGCTGAGGGCGTCTGTGGTCCCTTCGGCGCCTCCAGAGTGGGGGCAAGGCCCTGAAAGGCCTCCTGGCGGCTCCTGAGGCCTCTCCGCGTCCCGGGCGATGTCCTGTAGCGCCTCGGCGAGCGCCGCCGCGTCCTCGCCGAGACCGAGGCTATCGGGCGTCAGCCGGTCGAGCGGGTTGTAGGCCGCCCCGGGCAGGCCGGTGACGCCGAAGGGGTCGAGGACATGCACCGCGCCGAACTTCTGGCGCGCCTGGGCAGTGATGCGGGCGTTCTCGCCCTGGGGGTCGATGACCATAACGGAGCGGTTGACCGTGAGCAGGTTCGGGACGATGGTGCCGACGCCCTTGCCGGCGCGGGTCGGGGCCAAAGTGATCAGATGGGCCGGACCGTCGTAGCGCAAGAGCCGGCCGGTGTCGGCATCGCGCCCAATAAGTAAGCCTTCGCCGCGCTGGAACGCGGCGCGCTCGGCCTTTGAGCTGAACCGAGCCGAGCCATGGCTGAAGCCGCGCCGGGCAAAGAGCGGGCCCAGACCGCAAAACTCGGCCCAGATGGCCAGAGACAAGGCCCAGGCCGGCAGCAGGCAGAGCATCATGCCGATCATGCCCCAGATGGTCGCGGGATCGGCGCCGTCCGGCGCGGTGCCGGTCAACAGCCCCCGCAGGATCACGAAGGCCAGGAGCCCAGCCCCGGTGCCGAGCAGCAGCGCGAAGAGCAGGAACAGGATCCCGACCGGCAGGGCGATGGCGAGCCTGCCGAGGATCGCCAAGAACCGGAAGGCGCGGCCGATCACCGCGGGGCTCCGGTTCCCCGCGGGTTCAGCAGGCCCGACAGGGTCCGGTTCCTGCCCTGCGGCGCGCGGTCAGGCTGGCTCAGCCCGGTCCCGTCAGGGGGAGACCCTGCCGCGCCGGTTGCCGCCGTAGTCTCGCCAGGAACATGGGCTTCGCTCTCTGCGTCCGGCAGAGCGCCTTCCACCTCTGCCGCCGGGGCGTGTGCCGCGGTCCTGGCGTCCCAGCCCTCGAAGGTCTTGCGGTCCTGATCGCGGGGCAGGTTGCGGACCAGCCGGTCGAGCATGGCGGCGGCATTGCTGTCGCGGGCGGCGAGGTCGATCAGCGCGCCACCGAGGATGACCTTGCGTCTGGTGTCGAGCTTGCGCTCCCTGGCCGCTTCGCGGTTCTTCAGCGCCTGCAGCCTGGCCCTGGCCTGAGCATAGCGCTTCTCGGCGCGTTCGAGTTCGGTCTCTGCCATGACAGTTCCTTTCGTCCCAAGAATACCGAAGATTGAAAACGGGCTTGCTCCATCAATCAAGGAGGGCTAACCCGAAGGCCTGTGAAGGACAAGGGCGCACTTATGCAAACTCTCCATCGCCTGCGGCGCTTTCGAGATTTGCGTGCGATCTCCCCGGGGCAGAGCCCCAGCCGATGGCGAACCCCCTCGATGCGCGAGAGCACATCGACA
>NZ_JHWH01000033.1 GCF_000622145.1 Paracoccus yeei ATCC BAA-599
AGGCCGGCGGGATGAGCCGCACCTCATGGCCCAGCTTCCCGATCTCACGACCCCAGAAATGGGCGCCACCGCACGCCTCCATCACGACGACGCAGGATGGTAGCTGGCTGAAGAACGCCAGCACCTGGTCCCGCCGAAGCTTCTTGCGCAGCACCGCTCGCCCAGAAGCGTCGGCCCCGTGAAGCTGAAACACATGCTTCGCAAGATCGAGCCCGATCGTGGTAATCTCCGACATGACCTCTCCCCTCTGTGGATCGTCCCAGACCCACCCTGGCACAGCGAAGCCGTCGGGGGGGCGGTCACATCATCAGAGCCCCGTGGTGTGCACGTCCTCCACACGCAGGCCCGTCACCTCAGCAAGGCGACACCCCGTACCCTCGATTATGCGCCAGATCAGGGCCAGCTCAGGCGAAGCGTTGGCAAGCACCCTTTGGCGTGTCTTTGCGAGCACAGCGGACGGCAGGGGGTCCCGCTTCTCGGAAGCCTTCTGCCCGTGCCCCTTCGCCACACGGGCGACCGGGAGGCGGCTGAACGGGTTCTGAACGGCAGCAGAGATGCCGAACTCGGAGCGGGCGAAGTTGATTACAGCCGAAATGATAGAGATCTCGCGGGATACTGTCGCCGCGCTCACCTTTGCGCCGACCCCCCGCCCGGTTTCCTTCACCCTGTCCAGCATGTGATCCCGAACTTGCCGGGCATCCTCTCGGGTTATGGCCGAGAGGGCAGGGTCCCGTCCGAGAGCCTCGATTACGGCCCCCACAACGCGCCTTGTCAGCCCCACAACGCGCTTGTCAGTCTCGGGGCTATCTTCATGCAGGTGCTCTGCCAGATAAAGGTTGAGGGCATCGCTCAGGGTTGGCTCTGGGCGGGGATAGCGGTCGGGGCCGGAACGTAGGATATTGATGGCGTGTCGATCCACGGGCGCGGCATTGATCGGGTTGCCCGTCTCTGCGTCCAGCCGATAGCGGGCGACAATCTGATCCACCACCGCGTCCCTCAGATGGTCCGCCGCGTCGTCTGGCAGGATCGTCCGCAATTGTCTGAGGGCCTCCTGATATGCCTCCCGTTCCGTCTGGGTGGGAGCGGCCTTTGCGCCCTGTCGCAGCGCCTCAGCTATCTCCCGTTCCACCTGCGCATGGAAGATGGGCCAAGCCTTCAAAGCCTCCCGCTCGGTGTCGCCCAGCTTCCGCTTGAACTCGCGCTTTGCGATGATTCCCGCGACGACCTTGGGGACGCGTCTGCGGTATTGGAAAGAGCCGGATTTGGTTCTCTCAACGTGCTTCAAAACAAGCCCCATGTGTGCCCTTTGTGTGCCTGAGTGTGCACCGAAAGGAATCGCAAGTCACGGAAATTGTTGATAAACAAGCGATATAGCGCTTGAATTGGAGCGGGTGATGGGAATCGAACCCACGTATTCAGCTTGGAAGGCTGCTGCTCTACCATTGAGCTACACCCGCGTCAGGGCTTTCTATAGGCAAGCGGACACAGGCTTGCAAGCGTCGTGCGCCGTCCCCCTGCCGCCAGCTTGACGGCGACGGGGGCGCACGGCAAGCAAGGTCCATGATCGACGTTCGTCCCGTGGCCAATACGATCGGCAGGCTGGTCATCACGCTGGGGGCGGCGATGATGCTGCCGGCTGTCGTCGATTGGTGGGCGGGCGATCCGCATTGGAAAAGCTTTCTGGAATCGGCGATCCTGACTGCGCTGGCCGGCGCCTTCATCACGCTGTCCACCCGGGGCGTGGACCGCACCCTGACCATGGAGCAGGCCTTCCTTATGACCGCCGCGATCTGGGCGGTGCTGCCGGCGGCGGGGGCCGTGCCCTTCATGATCGGCGCGCCGCATGCCAGCTTCACCGACGCCTATTTCGAGGCGATGTCGGGCCTGACCACGACCGGCACCACCGCCTTCGTCGGGCTGGACCACCTGCCCAAGGGCACGAACCTGTGGCGCGCCTTCCTGAACTGGGCGGGGGGCTTGGGGATCATCGTCGTCGCCATGATCTTCCTGCCGGTGATGAAGGTCGGCGGCATGCAGTTCTTCAAGTCCGAGGGCTTCGACACGCTGGGCAAGATCCTGCCCCGCGCCTTCGACATCGCGCGCGAGACGACGGCCGTCTATTTCGCGCTGACCTGCACCTGCATGGTGGTCTATATCCTGCTGGGCATGACCGGGTTCGACGCGCTGGTGCTGGCGCTGTCGACCTGCTCGACGGGCGGCTTTTCAAACTACGACAGCAGCTTCGCGCCCTTCATCGGGCCGGCGGAATATGCGGCCTCGTTCTTCATGATCCTGGCCTCGCTGCCCTTCATCCGCATGGTGCAGCTGATCCGGGGCTCGGCCCAGCCCTTGTGGCGCGACATCCAGGTGCGGGCCTATCTGCGCTGGACGGCCTATGCCATCACGGCCATCGTGGTCTATCGGCTGCTGTGGCTGGACACCAAGGACCCGCTTCATGTCCTGCGCGAGACGACGTTCAACGTCATCTCGACCTTCTCGGGGACGGGCTTTGCCTCGACCGACGTACAGCTTTGGGGGCATTTCCCCTTTGTGATCCTGGTGATCGTCGGGCTGATCGGGGGCTGCACCGGCTCGACATCCTGCTCGGTCAAGGTGTTCCGCTATCTGGTGCTGATCCAGGCGGTCAAGACGCAGCTGCGCCGGATGCAGTCGCCGCACCGCATCTTTCCGCTGCTTTACGACCGCCGCCCGCTGGACGAGGACGTGGTGGATTCGGTCATGGCCTTCTTTACCCTGTTCATGCTGACCTTCGGCCTGCTGATCGTGGGGCTGGCGATGACCGGGCTGCATCCCCGCACCGCGCTGACCGGGGCCTGGACGGCCATCGCCAACGTGGGCGTGATCTGGGGGCCCGAGCTTAGCCCGAACGGCGCGGTCAGGGATATCCCGACCGCCGCCAAATGGCTGATGAGCCTGGGCATGTATGTCGGCCGGCTGGAGCTGCTGACCGTGCTGGTCATTCTGATGCCCCGGTTCTGGCGCGCCTGAAGGGGGTCAGTTCGCGGCCGGGATCGCCGGCGCCTGGGTCGCGGCGACGGTGGCGCCGGGGGCAAAGCGGGTCAGGGTGTCGGCGATCTCGGCGCTCAGCCGGCGGGCCTCCTCGGGGTCCTGGGCGGGCCAGATCAGGACAAAGCCTTGCACCATGCCGTCGACGACCCGGCCCTCGGCATGGCCGATATGGGTGTCGTTCCGCCCGTGCAGGGTGACGGCGCCGCGTTCCACCCGGCGCTCGGGACTGGGCACCCAGCCAAGCGCGGTGACGAGGCCGGCCAGGTCCAGCATCTCCTGCTGCCCGCCGGGCTGGCTGAACAGGATCAGCGCCGCGCCGGACCCGTCCTTGGGCCCATAGATCGACAGCGCCCGTTCCGAGCGGTCGAACTGCAGCCTGTCCATCGGCGCGGGCAGTTCCAGCCCGGTGTGGTCGTCGCGCAGCTGCGTCAGACCGATCTCGGCCCGCCAGGCCTCGCGCCGGCGGATCAGCTCGGCCATGGCCGTCGCGGTGTCGGGCGAGGCGCGCAGCCGCACGATTTCCTCGGCGATGGCCTTTTGCGTCATCGGCCCGTCCTTGCCGTCGATGGGGCCGTCGTAATGCCCGGCCCACCGCAGGGCGCGCTGGATTTCCTCAAGCGGCGGCATGGGCACGGGCGCGGCATCGGGGCCGGGCGGCGGCCCCAGGTCGGGCTTGGCGCCGATGACCGCGATCTCGCCCAGCTTGTCGCCCTCGGTCAGATAGGCGTCGCGCGTTACGGCGTCGGCATTGCGCAGGGCGCGCAGCCAGGCCTTGCCCGTGACTTCGTCCATCGGACCGAAGGCCACGGCCAGGCGGCCGTTCGGCAGGGACCACAGCGCGGCCTCGGGCAGGGTCTCGCGCCATTTGGCCAGCATCTCCTCGGCCTTGGCGCGGTCGGTGGTGGAATCGATGCGGATGAAGAACTGCTCGGGCGGCGGGGCAGGCTCGGCTGTGGCCGCTTCGGCGGCAGCGGGCAAGGCCGTAGGGGCCGCGGGCGCGTCCTCTCCTGCCAGGTCGCCCAGCACCGGCTCGGCCATGCCGTCGGCTGGTGCGCCGGTCGCGGGCGCCGCGCCCTGCGGAAAGGTCGAGGCGTTGCCCGCCGCCGGCGCCTCGGCCGGGGTCGGGGTCGGGGCCGAGGCTCCCGCCAGGGGCGTCAGGGCGCGGCCTTCGGCGGCCGACAGGAAGCTGTCGCCCGGCACTTTGCGCTCGGTCTTCAACTGCTCCAGCCGGGTCTCGGCCTCGGCCCGGGGCATCGGACCCAGCGCGATCGCCACCCAGTTGTCGCCGGCCGGGAACGTCACCACGTCGGGAAACTGCGTCGCCCAGCCTTGGGCGGCCGCCTGGGCCGCGTCCGCGCCGCGCTTGGCCTCGATGCGGATCACCACATCCTCGGCCCATGCGCCTGGCGCCGCGCCGACCAGCGGCAGCGCCGCACCCAAGACGAAAGCAAAGCGCCGCATCCGTGTCCCTCTCATTGACCCTGCGCCGCCCTCTGCCTAGAAGGCGGCAGACATTTCCTGCCAGTTATGCCGAAGGATGCAGCGATGACCAGCCCCCAGGACAATCAGACGGCGAAACCCGTCTGCTTTCAGGACGTGATCCTGCGGCTGCAGTCCTATTGGGCGGGGCAGGGCTGCGCCGTTCTGCAACCCTATGACATGGAGGTGGGCGCGGGCACCTTTCACCCCGCGACCACGCTGCGCAGCCTTGGTGCGCGGCCTTGGGCTGCGGCCTATGTCCAGCCCTCGCGCCGCCCGACCGACGGCCGCTATGGCGAGAACCCGAACCGGCTGCAGCACTATTACCAGTACCAGGTCATCATCAAACCCAGCCCTGCGAACCTGCAGGACCTGTATCTGGGCAGCCTCAAGGCCATCGGCCTGGACCCGATGATCCATGACGTGCGCTTCGTCGAGGACGACTGGGAAAGCCCGACGCTCGGCGCCTGGGGCCTGGGCTGGGAGGTCTGGTGCGACGGCATGGAGGTCAGCCAGTTCACCTATTTCCAGCAGGTCGGCGGCCACGACTGCCGCCCGGTCTCGGGCGAGCTGACCTATGGCCTTGAACGGCTGGCCATGTATGTGCTGGGGGTCGAGCATGTCATGGACATGCCCTTCAACCATCCCGAAAGCCCCATTCCGCTGAGCTATGGCGACATCTTCCGCCAGGCCGAGCGGGAATATTCTCGCTGGAACTTCGACCAGGCCGATACCGACACGCTGCTGCAGCACTTCAAGGACGCCGAGGCGGAATGCGACCGCATCCTGACCGCGTCCGAGACCGACGCCGCCGGCCGCACGATCCCGATGGCGCATCCGGCCTATGACCAGGCGATCAAGGCCAGCCACCTGTTCAACCTCTTGGACGCGCGCGGCGTGATCTCGGTCACCGAGCGTCAGGCCTATATCGGCCGCGTCCGCGCGCTGGCGAAACGCTGCGCCGACCTGTTCGTGACCACCTCGGCCGCGACGGGCGAGGCGCTGCCCGCCTTTCCGGCAGGGGCCTGAATGAACGGCCGCATTCCCGCGCTGGTCCTGATCTGCGCCGCGGTCGCTGCGGGCGTGGGCGTCTGGTATGCGCAGGAATACGGCTTTTACGACCGGCTGGACCCGGCCGGCGTGACGCTGGCCGTGATGGCCCAGGGCAAGCCCGTGCCCCTGGCCGCGCGCGAGGTGCAGGCCATCGACGCCGACAGCTCGCCCATCCGCTGGCGCGCCTGCTTTCGGCTGACCGGCGCCCTGCCCGAGGGGGCCGAGCCCTTTTCCCAGCCGACGCCCCTGATCGGGCCGCGCTGGTTTTCCTGCTTCGACGCCGGCCGGATCGAGGCCGACCTGAAATCCGGCGCGGCGCAGGCCTATCTTGGCCAGCCCGAGGTTCGCCCCGACGTCGACCGCGTGATCGCGGTCTATCCCGACGGGCGCGCCTACGGCTGGCAGCAATTCAACGACAAGACCCCCGAACGCGGAGTGATGGACTGATGCCCGACCTTCTGATCGAGCTTTTCTCGGAGGAAATCCCGGCGCGGATGCAGGCCCGTGCCCGCGAGGACCTGAAGAAACTCGTCACCGACGGGCTGGTCGTGGCCGGGCTGACCTATGCCTCGGCCGGCGCCTTCTCGACCCCGCGCCGGCTGGCGCTGGCGGTCGAGGGGCTGACCGCCCACAGCCCGACCACGCGCGAGGAACGCAAGGGCCCGCGCACCGACGCGCCCGACGCGGCGCTGCAAGGCTTCCTGCGCTCGACGGGGCTCAGCAAGGATCAGCTGGAGGCCCGCGACGACAAGAAGGGCCAGGTCTGGTTCGCCGTGATCCAGAAACCCGGCCGCCCGGCGTCCGAGATCGTGGCCGAGGTGCTGGAAGCCGCCATCCGCAATTTCCCCTGGCCCAAGTCGATGCGCTGGGGCGCCGGCAGCCTGCGCTGGGTCCGCCCGCTGCATTCCATCATCTGCCTTCTGTCGGACGAATCCGGCGCGACCGTGGTGCCGTTCCAGATCGAGGGCATCGCCGCCGGCAACACGACGCGCGGCCACCGCTTCATGGCCCCCGGTGCCTTCACCGTCTCGGGTTTCGACGACTACGCCGCCAAGTTGCGCCGCGCCAAGGTCATGCTGGACAGCCACGAACGCGAAGCCGCGATCCGGCAAGAGGCCGCGAACCTCGCCTTTGCCCGCGGCTGGGAGATCGTTCCGGACGAGGGGCTGCTGTCCGAGGTCGCCGGCCTCGTCGAATGGCCCGTTCCGCTGATGGGCGCCATCGAGGACCGCTTCCTGTCCCTGCCGCCCGAGGTTCTGCAAACCTCGATGAAGGAACACCAGAAGTTCTTCTCGGCCCGCAATCCCAAGACCGGCCGGATCGAGGGTTTCGTGACGGTCGCCAATATCGAGACCCCGGACCACGGCGACACCATCCTGAAGGGCAACCAGCGCGTGCTGGCCGCGCGTCTGTCCGACGCGGCCTTCTTCTGGGACAACGACCTGCGCGAGGCGCGGGCCGGGATGGCGACCTGGGCCGAGGGGCTGAAATCGGTGACCTTCCAGAGCAAGCTGGGATCGCAGGCGGATCGGGTGGCGCGCATCGCAGCCCTGGCACGCGAGATCGCCCCGCTGGTCGGCGCCGACCCGGATCAGGCCGAAGACGCCGCTAAGATCGCGAAGCTCGACCTGCGCTCGGCCATGGTCGGCGAGTTCCCCGAGCTGCAAGGCACCATGGGCCGGTATTACGCGCTGGAGGCTGGCAAGGATGCCGCCGTGGCCGACGCCGCCCGCGATCACTATTCTCCGCTTGGGCCGTCGGATGCAGTGCCCACCGCCCCGGTCTCGGTCGCGGTGGCGCTGGCTGACAAGCTTGACACGCTGACCGGCTTCTGGGCGATTGACGAGAAGCCCACGGGGAGCAAGGACCCCTTTGCCCTACGCCGCGCCGCGCTGGGGGTGATCCGGCTGGTGCTGGGGAATGGGGTGCGAATGTCATTGAGCACCCTGCTGCTGCGTCCGTTCGTGCATATTTCTGGCAAGCTCAGAATGGACGAAAAGTTCGCTGCCGTTGAGCCAGCATATGAGGGACTAAAAGGGGTTGGCCAACCGAAACTTGCGGCTGGTGCCTTGGAGAGTTTTACATCAGACGTGATCGAAGAGACGCGTCAGAAGGAAAAACAAATCGTTGAAGAACTGCGGAGATTGAGCGCCGACCTCCTCGCCTTCCTCCACGACCGCCTCAAAGTCTACCTCCGCGACCAAGGCATCCGCCACGACATCATCGACGCCGTCATCGCCATGCCCGGCAACGACGACCTCGTGCTGCTGGTCAACCGCGCCACCGCGCTCAACGACGTCTTGAAGACCGAGGACGGCACCAACCTGCTGCAAGGCCTGAAACGCGCCGGCAACATCCTCGCCCAGGCCGAGGACAAGGACGGCGTCGAATACAGCTTCGGCGCCGATCCGAAGTTCGCGGAAACCGATCAGGAACGCGCCCTTTTCGCCGCCCTCGACAAGGCCGAGCCCGCGATCCGCGAGGCCGTGCGGCTCGAGGACTTCCAGGCCGCGACCCAGGGCATCGCCACGCTGCGCGCGCCCATCGACGCCTTCTTCGAGGCGGTGCAGATCAACACCGACAACCAGGTCCTGCGCCGCAACCGCCTGAACCTCTTGTCCCGCATCCGCGAGGCCGGCCGCCTGATCGCCGATTTCGGCAAGATCGAGGGCTGAACCGCTCACCGTTTGGCAAATACCCCGGGGGGTCCGGGGGCGGCGCCCCCGGTCCGGCGCCGCCCCTCGTTTCCGCGCTTGCAGCATGTCCCGGCGCGCGCCTAAGGTGACGCGATCATGACCGCCCTGTTTGAACCCGACGCCATCATCGAAATCACCCCCTCGGCGGGGGTTTCGACGGCGCGCCACGGCTGGCGCGCGAAATGCCTGCAACGGCTGGTGCGAATGGACCTGCCGGTGCCGACCAGCTTTGCGCTGTCGGCCGACGCGGTGCGCGCCATCGCGGCCGGGCAGATGCCGGAGCGATCCTACCTGGCGGCGATGGTCGAGCGCGCGAACGGGCTGGTCAGCGTGCGGCCCTCGGCGGTCGATCCGGCCTGGGGCGGGCCGGGGACGGTCCTGAACGTGGGCATCAACGACGCGCTGCACCGCCGGCTGGTCGAAAGCCACGGCCAGGCGGCGGCCGATGCGCTGTATCTGGGCTTCGTGCAGGCCTATGCCATCCACGTCGCGCGGCTTGACCCGGACATGTTCTCGGACAGCGAAGGCGGGCTTGCCGCCGCCCTGCGCGCCTATGAGGCCGAGACGGACGAGGAATTCCCCCAGGATCCCGCCCGCCAGCTGGCCGAGGTGCTGCGCAGCATGGCGCGCGCCTGGGACGGGCCGACCGCGCGGCTGCTGCGCCAGGCCAAGGGCGCGCCCTCCATCGCGCCGCTGGGGCTGGTCGTGCAGGACATGGCGCTGGCCATGGGGCCGGGCGTCACCGGCTCGGGCACGATCCAGTTCATCGACAGCGTGACCGGCACCCCCCGCATCACCGGGCGCTTTCGCGGCCAAAGCCAGGGCCGTACACGCGGCGCCGGGGCCGAGACGCTGTATCTGACCCGCGACCCGCGCGGCCCCAGCTTCGAGGAAGCCGCGCCCGAGGTCTTTGCCGACCTGGTCCGGTTCGGCGTCGCCGCCCGCGAACGCCTGCGCGAGGAGATGCAGATCGAATTCGTCGTGACCGACGGGCGGCTGTCGATCATCGACGCGACGCGGGTGCCGCGCAATTCGCGCGCCAGCGTGCGCATCGCCACGGCGCTCGCCCGCGACGGCATCATCCCCCCGGCCGAGGCGGTGATGCGGGTCGAGCCGCGGGCGCTCTCGGACCTGTTGCACCACCAGGTCGATCCGCGCGCGCCGCGCGACATCCTGGCGCGGGGCATCAACGCCAGTCCCGGCGCCGCCACCGGCCGCATCGTTTTCACCGCCGCCGCCGCCCAGGCCGCCGAGGCGCGGGGCGAACGCGCGGTCCTGGTCCGGCGCGAGACGGTCCCCGAGGACATCCGGGGCATGCACGCCTCGGTCGCGGTCCTGACCGAACGCGGCGGCATGACCAGCCACGCCGCCGTCATCGCGCGCGGCCTGGGGCTGCCCTGCATCGTGGGCGCCAGCGGCATCAGCATCGACACCCGCGCCCGCACCCTGCAGGTCGGCCCCCGCATCCTGCACGAGGGCGAGGAGATCACCATCGACGGCACCTCGGGCGAGGTGCTGGCCGGCGCGGCCGAGATGCTGGAGCCGGCGCTGGACGACAGCTTCACCCAGCTTCTGGACTGGGCGGACGACCACTGCCGGATCAAGGTCCGCGCCAATGCCGACACGCCCGAGGACGCCCGCACCGCCCGCACCTTCAACGCGCAGGGCATCGGGCTTTGCCGCACCGAACACATGTTCTTCGACGACGAGCGCCTGCCCGCCATGCGCGAGATGATCTTTGCCGACAAGCCCGAGGATCGCCGCCTGTCGCTGGAGCGCCTGCTGCCGATGCAGCGCAGCGACTTTGCCGCGCTGTTCGAGATCATGGCCGGGCTGCCCGTCACCATCCGCCTGTTCGACCCGCCGCTGCACGAATTCCTGCCCCACGACCGCGAAGGGATGCGCGAACTGGCCGAATCGCTGGACCTGCCGCTGTCGGACGTGACCCGCCGGGTCGAGGCGCTCAGCGAATTCAATCCGATGCTGGGGATGCGCGGCGTGCGGCTGGGCATCACCGTCCCCGAGATCTACGACATGCAGGCCCGCGCCATCTTCGAGGCGACGATCCTGGCCAGCCGGAACGGCGCGCCGGTGGTGCCGGAAATCATGATCCCCCTGGTCAGTGCCCGGCGCGAGGTCGAACTGGTCAAGAACCGCATCGACGCCGTCGCCGCCGCCGTCAGGAACGAGACGCGCAAGGATTTCACCTATCGCCTGGGCGTCATGGTCGAAACCCCGCGCGCCGCGCTGCGGGCGGGCGACATCGCCGAACACGCGGCCTTTCTGTCCTTCGGCACGAACGACCTGACGCAGATGACCTATGGCCTGTCGCGCGACGATGCCGGCCGTTTCATGGGCACCTATGTCGGCCAGGGCGTCTATGCCGAGGACCCGTTCCACATCCTGGATTGCGAGGGCGTGGGCGAGCTTGTCGCCATCGGCACCGAACGGGCGCGCAGCCGCGCGCCGGGGATCACCATCTCGGTGTGCGGGGAACATGGCGGCAACCCGGAATCGATCGCCTTCTGCCTGCGGGCGGGGGTGAACTATGTCTCGTGCTCGCCCTTCCGGGTGCCGGTGGCGCGCCTTGCCGCGGCGCAGGAATCGATTCTGATGGCCCGCGCAGCGGCCCAAAACGAGCCGATCACCAAGTCGTAAGAAGGCGGCCTTTTGGCTGGAACCCGCCCGTTAACCTTTTCGGCGTCGGCAGGTTTCCGCTAAAATCATCGATTTAGCGGCTTTTTTCCCCTTTCACCAAGATGTGGGGTGGATCGTCGCATCCGGTTTCGGCCCATTGGCGCCAGAAAGGGCCCGCAGCGGTCCGATGACGAAACCGACCGGACAGTGACCGGAACCCAGTAACAGGACAAACATGCCGACACCTCAGTCATGGCTGGCGCGCGTTGCCTTGTGTGTTGCCGTCGCGCTTTCTTCAGTCGTGGCCGCCCCTGCCTTCGCGGACACCCAAGCCCAACGCCAGGGCGCGCAAGCCCAGCAAAAGACCAAGCGCCTCGCCGCCACGCCGGCGGCAAGCATCTCGACCCGCGACCTGCAGTGCCTGTCCGAGGCGCTGTATTTCGAAGCCCGCGGCGAGGGCGCCCAGGGCCAGCGCGCAGTAGCCGAGGTCATTCTCAACCGCGTGGATCATCCCCGGTTCCCGAAAAGCGTCTGCGGCGTCGTGAACCAGAGCGGTCAGTTCACCTATAAGAAGACCCGCATCCGCGAACGCGGCGCCTTTGCCCGCGCCCAGCAGATCGCCCAGGCCGCCCTGTCGGGCGCGCCGCGCAATCTGACCGATGGCGCGACCTATTTCCACACCCGGGCGGTCAAGCCCTCGTGGTCGCGCAAGTTCGAACGGACGGCGCGCATCGGCAGCCACGTGTTCTATCGCTCGGACCGCCGGCTGGCGTCGAACTGACGCAATCCTGCCATGCCACCTGCGGTCCCGTCCTTGCGGCGGGGCCGTTTTTCGTCGATGAGAAGGCGCATGGACCAGCCCGACCGCATCCACCTGCGCGATTACATCGTCTCGACCGAAATCGGCGCCTTCCAGACGGAACGCGGCCTGAACCAGCGTCTGCGCTTCAACATCGACGTGGCGCTGGCCAGCCCGGTCGCCGGCGCCGGGGACGAGGTCGACCGCATCCTCAGCTATGACATCCTGACGGGGGCGGTATCGGCGGGGCTGGCGGATCGCCGCTATGACCTGCTGGAAACCCTGGCCGAACAGATCGCCGCCCTGATCCTGGCGCATCCCGGCGCGGCCGAGGTCGCGGTGACGGTGGAAAAGCTGGACCGTGTGCCGGGGGCGCTGGGCGTGACGCTGGTGCGCAACCGGGCGCGGGTGGCCGCCGAACCGGCGAGGGCGCCGATCCGGGTGGTCTTTCACGGCGTCGACAGGGACTTGCCGCCAGGCGCGGTGGCGCTGGTGCCCGACGCCCCCCGCCTGCCGCTGCCCCAGGGCGGCCACGCGCGCGAGATCGCGCTGCTGGCGCTGGACCAGGCCGCCTGGGCGCTGGCCGGCCGTCTGGGCCTGACCGTCGCCGACAGCCGGACCGAGCTTGACTGGGCTGCCGCCGAGTCGCGCGCCGTCGTCTGGGCCCCCGCGCGCATGGCGCGCGACGTGCCCGACCTTGCGCCCGAGCCCATGGCCTTGGCGCTGTGGCTGGCGCAAAGGCTCGGGGCCACGCGGCTGGACTGGGCCCTGCGCGACGGCGAGGCGCCGCCCGCGCCCCCCGCAGGTTTTTCCATCCCGACCGGGCGGCTGTGAGCGGCCTTTGCTTTGCCGGCCGCCGGGGCTAGGAATGGCGCATGAGCGACTATTTCCGTCCCATTCCCTGCGACCACGGCCGCTGGCGCCTTGCCGGCGGCTGGGTGCGCTTTTCGCAACTGGAACTGCTGGCGCGGGGCCAGCCCCCCCGTGTGGTCGACAGCGCCCCGCCCGAGGTGCTGGAGGCGCTGACCGCGCCACGCCCCGCGGTGTTGGGTCTGTCGCTGGACCGCCCCCGGATCATGGGAATCGTCAACGCCACGCCCGACAGCTTTTCGGACGGCGGCCGCTATGACGGCGCGACCCACGCCCGCGCGCTGGTCGGGCAGGGCGCCGCGATCCTGGACGTGGGCGGCGAATCGACCCGCCCCGGCGCGGCCGAGGTGCCGGTGCCCGACGAAACCGCCCGGATCCTGCCGGTCATCGGCGCCGCGCGCGGCCTGGCCCCGATCTCGGTCGATACCCGCAAGGCGGCGGTCGCCCAGGCCGCCATCGCGGCGGGGGCGGGGATGGTCAACGATGTCTCGGGACTGGATTTCGATCCCGGCATGGCGGGGGTGGTGGCGCGGGCGGGCGTCGCGCTGTGCCTGATGCACGCGCAGGGCATCCCCGAGACGATGCAGGACAATCCGACCTATGGCGACGTGCTGCTGGACGTCTATGACGCGCTGGCCGAACGCATCTCCCGGGCCGAGGCGGCGGGAATCCCCCGCGACAGGATCGTGATCGACCCGGGCATTGGTTTCGGCAAGACCCAGGCGCATAATCTGGCGATCCTGCGACGGATCTCGGTCTATCACGGTCTGGGCTGCGCGGTGCTGCTGGGGGTGTCCCGCAAGGGCTTCATCGGCGCCATCGGCGGCGCGGCGCGCGCGGCGGACCGGGCCGCCGGGACGCTGGCGGTGACGCTGGCGGGGGTCGCGCAGGGCATACAGATCCACCGCGTCCATGACGTGGAAGAAACAAGGCAGGGTCTGGCGCTGTGGCGCGCCGTGACCGGAGGGGACGAATGAGCAGCAGGAAACTTTTCGGCACCGACGGCGTCCGGGGCCGCGCCAACAGCCATCCGATGACGGCCGAGCTGGCGCTGCGCCTGGGGGCCGCCGCCGGGCGCTATTTCCGCCGGGGCGGGCAGGACCATCACCGCGTCGTCATCGGCAAGGACACCCGCCTGTCGGGCTACATGCTGGAAAACGCGCTGACGGCCGGGCTGACCAGCACGGGCATGAACGTCTTGCTGCTGGGGCCGGTGCCGACGCCCGCCGTGGGCTATCTGACGCGGTCGATGCGGGCGGACCTGGGCATCATGATCTCGGCCAGCCACAACCCGGCGGCGGACAACGGCATCAAGTTCTTCGGCCCCGACGGCTTCAAGCTGTCGGACGAGGCCGAGGCCGAGATCGAGCGCATCGTCGCGGGTGCCATCGACCTGGCGCAACCCCAGAACATCGGCCGCGCCAAGCGCATCGACGACGGCCGCGGGCGCTATGTCGAATATGCCAAGACCACCTTCCCGGCCGGCCAGCGGCTGGAGGGGCTGAAGGTGGTGATCGACTGCGCCAATGGCGCCGCCTATCGCGCCGCGCCGGACGTGCTGTGGGAACTGGGGGCCGAGGTGATCCCGCTGGGCGTTCATCCGAACGGCAACAACATCAACGAGGGCGTGGGCTCGACCCACCCCGAGGCCTGCGCGCGGGCGGTGCTGGAGCACGGCGCCGACCTGGGCATCAGCCTGGACGGCGACGCCGACCGGGTGATGATCATCGACGAAAAGGGCCAGGTAGCGGACGGCGACCAGATCATGGCGCTGCTGGCGGGCCGCTGGGCGGACCAGGGCCGGCTGCGCGGCGGCGCGCTGGTCGCCACGGTCATGTCGAACCTGGGGCTGGAGCGGTTCCTGCAGGACCGTGGGTTACGGCTGGAGCGCACCGCCGTCGGCGACCGCTACGTGGTCGAGCGGATGCGCGGCGCGGGCTTCAACCTGGGCGGCGAGCAGTCGGGCCATATCGTGATGACCGACTATGCCACCACCGGCGACGGGCTGATCGCGGGGTTGCAGTTCCTGGCGGCGCTGTCGGACAGCGGCCGGCGCGCCTCGGACCTGGTGGCGCAGTTCCAGCCGGTGCCGCAGATGCTGAAGAACGTGCGCTATGCCCAGGGCGCCGACCCGCTGTCGGCCGAGGCCGTCAAGGCCGAGATCGCCCGGGCCGAGGCGCGGCTGAACGGCCAGGGCCGCGTCCTGATCCGCAAGTCGGGCACGGAACCCCTGATCCGCGTGATGGCCGAGGCCGAGGACGAGCATGTCCTGCGCGAGGTCGTGGACGGTATCGTCGCGGCGGTCGAGAAGGCGGCCTGAACCCTGCAGCGGCGTCCCTGGTGGCGCCGCCGTCACTTGGGTATTTGAAAAACGGAGAAAGTCCGCCGCCGTCGGGTCAGAGCGCCGTAGGATCGTAATCGTAGAGCCAGGCGAAGCGTTCGATCAGGCGGGCGGGCGCTAGCGTCGAGACGGCGCGCAGCCCGGCATGGGCCACGGCGCGGGCCGGGCCCTGCAGGTGGTAATTGCGGGCATTGTCGTTCGCTGCCTTGACGATGCGCTGGCAACGGGGCTGGCGCAGCGCCTGATAGCGCGCCAGGGCCGGGGTCAGTTCGTCCTCGGAAAGGCAGGCGGCCAGCACCCAGGCATCCTCGATCGCCATGACGGCGCCCTGGGCGAGGAAGGGCAGGGTGGGATGGGCGGCGTCGCCGATCAGCGCCACCGCCGGGCCTTGTCCCGCGGGGCGCTGCCAATGTGCAGCGACGGGATGGCGGAACAGGCCCCACAGGCTGACCTGATCGACCGTCGCCAGCCAGTCCGGCACCGGTCCGCCGAAATGGCCGAAGGCCGCGCGCAGATCGGCGGGATCGCCCGGCTGGGACCAGCCCTCGTCCCGCCAGTCGGGGCGTTCGACCACGGCGACGATGTTGCGCATTCCCTGGCCCAGGGGATAGCTGACGAGATGCCGCCCTGGGCCCATGAAGACCTGCGCGGCGGGTTGGGCCCCCGGCTCGGCCGGGATCACGGCGCGCC
Source organism: Paracoccus yeei ATCC BAA-599 (assembly GCF_000622145.1). GTDB lineage: Bacteria > Pseudomonadota > Alphaproteobacteria > Rhodobacterales > Rhodobacteraceae > Paracoccus > Paracoccus yeei. The sequence goes on from NZ_JHWH01000033.1 coordinate 15,596, forward strand.
AGGCGGTCTGGCCGGTGAAGAAGGGAATCTCGGGCCCGTTCAGCAGGGGACGCATGCGGCTTTTCACCCCGTCGGCCCCGACGACCAGGTCGGCCTGCGGCGGCGTGGCGATATCCTGGTCCAGAAGGATGCAGGCGCCGGCGTCCCGGGCGGCATCGGCCAGCAGCTCCAGAAGCCGCGCGCGGTGGACCAGGCGAAAGCGGTCCTTCGGCCGGTACCGCGCAAGGTCCAGCCTGGCGACCAGCCGGGCCGAGGAGTCGCGCAGCTCGACCCGCTCGGACGGGACCGAGACCGCCTGCAGCCGGGGCCACAGGTCAAGGGCGTCGAGGACGCGCAGAGCATTGGGAGAGAGTTGCAGCCCCGCGCCAACCTCGCGCAGCGCATCGGCGCGTTCGTGGACGGTGACGCTTGCGCCGCGCCGGGCCAGCGCCGTGGCGGCGGTCAGGCCCGCGATTCCGGCGCCGACGATGGCAATGGACAGGGAGTGCAGCTTGGACATGCGGCTTGATGGCGCAGGTGCACGGGGCACATGCGCGCCCCAGGGATCAGTCGTCGCGGTGGACGCGCTCGCGCCGCTCGTGTCTTTCCTGCGCTTCCAGCGTCATGGTCGCGATCGGACGGGCATCGAGGCGCTTCAGGCTGATCGGTTCCCCGGTCATTTCGCAATAGCCGTATTCGCCGGTCTCGATCCGCCGCAGGGCTGCGTCGATCTTGCTGACCAGCTTGCGCTGGCGGTCGCGGGTGCGCAGTTCCAGCGAGCGGTCCGTTTCTTCGGACGCCCGGTCGGCCAGGTCTGGCACATTGCGGGCGCTGTCCTGCAAGCCTTCCAGCGTTTCGGCGGACTGGTCCAGAAGCTCCTGCTTCCAGGCGACCAGCTTGCGGCGAAAATACTCGAGCTGCCGCTCATTCATGAAAGGTTCGTCTTCGGCGGGGCGATAATCTTCGGGCAGAAAGGTCTGGGCTTTCATCGTTCCTCCGGGAGCCGGGGCTCTGTGCCAGCTCCTTGCGGCCCCCTTAAAGGAAGCCCGGCGGAATGTCACTATGCCTTTCCGGCAGGTCGGGCCGCCTGCGCTTGCGAAGCCCGGGCGAGGCTTCTAGGCTGCCGGCGTTGCACAAGGGACAGGCGGATGCAGTTTTCTTCGACCCCGGATTATGTGGTGCCGCCCGACCTGGCGGTGGCGGTCAACGCCGCGATCACGCTGGAACGGCCGCTGCTGGTCAAGGGCGAACCGGGCACCGGCAAGACCGAACTGGCGCGCCAGGTGGCAACCAGCCTGGGTCTGCCGATCATCGAATGGAACGTGAAATCAACGACCCGGGCGCAGCAGGGGCTTTACGAATACGACGCCGTGTCGCGGCTGCGCGACAGCCAGCTGGGGGACGGGCGCGTCCACGACATCGCCAATTACATCCGCAAGGGCAAGCTGTGGCAGGCCTTCGAGGCGCCGGGCAAGGTCGTCCTGCTGATCGACGAGATCGACAAGGCCGATATCGAGTTTCCGAACGACCTGCTGCAGGAACTCGACCGGATGGAGTTTCACGTCTACGAGACCGGAGAGACGATTCGCGCCCGGCACCGGCCGGTGGTCGTCATCACCTCGAACAACGAAAAGGAACTGCCGGACGCGTTCCTGCGCCGCTGCTTCTTTCACTACATCCGCTTTCCCGATGCCGAGACGCTGCAGAAGATCGTCGAGGTGCATTTCCCCCGGCTGAAACCCCGCCTGCTGGACGAGGCGCTGACCCAGTTCCTTGAACTGCGCGCGGTGCAGGGGCTGAAGAAGAAGCCGTCGACCAGCGAACTGCTGGACTGGCTGAAGCTGATCTTGGCCGAGGACCTGGCCCCCGAGGACCTGAAGCGCCCGGCGGGCGAGGTGCTGCCCAAGCTGCACGGCGCGCTGCTGAAGAACGAACAGGATGTGGCCCTGTTCGAGCGGCTGGCCTTTCTGGCGCGGCGGCAGCGATGATCCGCGACTTGCGCCCCGACGACCGCGCGGCCTGGCAGCGGCTTTACGAGGGTTATCAGGCGTTCTACGGCTTTCCCGACCGGCCCCGGGGTTTCTATGACAAGGCCTTCGCCCGGCTGATGGCGCGGGATGCGCGGGATTTCCGCGGGCTGGTCTTTGACGACGGAACGGGGCTGCTGGGGCTGGTGCATTACGTCTTTCACCCGAACCTGTGGCGGGACGAGGGCGTGTGCTATCTGCAGGACCTGTTCACCGACCCGCAGGCGCGCGGTCGGGGCGTGGCGCGCGGGCTGATCGAGGCGGTCTATGCCGCCGCCGATGCGGCGGGTGTCCCCGCCGTCTACTGGCTGACGGCCGAGGACAATTATGCGGGCCGGATGCTTTACGACAAGGTGGCGCAACGCTCGCCCTTCATCCGGTATCAGCGGCGGCTGGGGTAGGGCTTTGGCCCGTCGCGGTCATTCGTGCCGGCCAAAGCTTTCGCGCACATGATCCGCAAAAGCCTGCGCCGCCGAGCCGATATCGGGGTTTTTCTGAAGCCTCAACTGATAGGAACCGATCGCGCCGAAGCCGTCCTTTTCCGTCAGCCGGCGATGCTGTTCGTCCACCAGGCTGACCGGCAAAGGCGCAATCGCCAGGTCGGCCATGACTGCCGCCAACTGACCGGCGGCGGCCTCCGACGTATAGGCGATCCTGTAGCGGCGGCCGTTCTTGTCGAGTGCGGCAAGGGCCGCGGCCCGCCAGGGGCATCCATGCGAGGACAGGGCGAGCGGCACGGGGGTCCTGGAGAATGCCATGCCGTCGCGGGCGCCGACCCAGACGAGAGGCTCCGAATGAATGACCTCTCCCGGTGCCGGATCGGATTGGGCCGAGACGGTGAGGATCATGTCGATCTCTGCCGCCTCGAACCGCCGGGCCAGGTTCACGCTGGTCGACAGAAAGACCTCGACCTCGACAAGGGGATGGGTCGCGGCAAAGCGTGACAGGATCGCGGGAAGAGAGCGCACGCCGAAATCGTCGGGGGCGCCGAACCGGACTCGTCCTTCAAGCTGCGGCACCCGAAAGCGGGACAGAGCCTCGTCATTGATGCGCAGGATGTCCCTGGCATGGACAAGAAATGCCTCGCCGTCCGCGGTCAGCGTCACATGGCGCGGGTGCCGGACAAACAGGGCGCGCCCCAGCTGATCCTCAAGCCGCCTGATCTGCATGCTGACCGCAGAGGGAGTCCTGAACACCCGTTTTGCCGCGACCGTGAAGTTCCCGGTCTCGGAGATGGTCACGAATGTCTTCAGAAGGTCGGTCTCGAGAAGATTGTTCTGCTGCGGTTGCATGGCCCGTCTCGATCAATTTCCCTGAACGATACACTAAGAACTATGCGCTGTATTGAAGAATATCGTCATGCGACCTTGACCTGAACAAAGGAGGTCAGGATGGCCAAGGAAACATGCACCATGAACCCGCCCTCACGTAACCCGTGGATCGGAGCTGCCCTGCGTGGCTCGTTTTCGCGGCTGCGAGGACTGTTTGAAACCTATCGTCAGAACAGGGAGAGGCGCGACGCGTTCCTGAACTTGCTTCGCCTGGACGACCAGATTCTGGACGATATCGGCGTGAGCCGGGCAGAGGTGGCATGCGCTGCCCGCCTGCCGCTTCGATTGAACGCATCAGATATGCTGACAGCCAAGGCGCGCGCACGACGGAAGGGGTGGATCGGCTAGCATAGGGCGGACCCAGCCCTGGCAGGCTGCGGGACCGCAGCCGTTGCGTTCCGAAGCGCGCATCGCAACCCGCAACGAAAAAGCCCGCCTTGCGGCGGGCCGGTCGGTCGGGTCGGGCTGCATTCAGCGCAGCCCGGTTTCGTCTAGCAGGCCCTTTTTCTTGGCCTCGTAGTAATAGCCGCGAGAATACCATTTCACCGCGCCGTCGTAATTGCCGCCAGCCACCAGATAAGCGCCGCGCAGGTATTTCACGCCGTATTTCAGGTTGGTTTCCGCATCCAGCAGGCCCGAGGCGCCGCCCTTGTAGCCCATGCCCCGCGCGGTGGCCGGCAGCATCTGCATCAGCCCGTAATACGGGCCGTTGCGGGCGCCGGGACGATGGCGCGATTCGCGGATGATGACGCGGTGGACCAGATCGACCGGGACCTGGTATTCGGTCGCATATTTGTCGATCAGCCGGCGCAGTTCGGGCGTCTCGTTGGGATGCAGGCGCATCGTCTGGGCCGCCGAGACGCGGGGTTCGACCAGATAGCGGCGGTCGGGATCGACGCGGTTGTCGCCACAGGCGCCCAGAGCGAATACACCACCCAGTGCCAGCACTTGGATCAAC
>NZ_JHWH01000034.1 GCF_000622145.1 Paracoccus yeei ATCC BAA-599
CAAAGATCCGCGAGGCGCTGGCCTTGGTGCGTGCCACCGCGCCGGGGCTGGAAATCGACGGCGAGATGCAGTTCGACGCCGCCCTCGACGACGCGATCCGTTCCAAAAAGGCGCCAAACAGCGCCCTGACGGGACGCCCCAACGTCTTCGTCTTCCCAGACCTCGCCTCGGGCAACATCGGCTACAAGATCGCACAACGCCTGGGCGGCCTGACCGCCATCGGCCCCATCCTGCAAGGCCTCGCCAAACCCGCAAACGACCTCTCGCGAGGATGCTCGGTCAACGACATCATCGCAGCCACCGCAATCACTCAAATGCAGGTGAGTGACACAAGGGCGCATCACATTTAACTTGCACCACAATGGAGCAAGAGAACGACAGCACGATCCGGATTTTATATCGAACGTCGCGTGATGCGGGTCTGACCTCATTACCTGGCTATGCAGGACGGCCCGATTCAAGATCCGCGGCCAGTCGCATCAGCGCATCCGCATCCGGCGAAATGGCGACAAGCCTGTCGGCGACCATGCCGTCAGGAGGAGCCGCCGGGTCAAGCGCCAGCTCACCGCCGGCTAGTTGCAGCAGGTGAGTGCCATCCAAGCCGAGCAGTCGCATATAACCCTTGAGCCTGTGGATAGACCGCCGATGCCGATCGATGATTGCAACGAACTCGCTGAGATCGGGCGGCGAGGCAAGGCGGATCGTGCGGCTGGCGAACAGCCTGCCATGATCGGGTTCAGCGGCCAAGGCCGCAAGACTGCGGCCGTCATGGGGCGCTGCCAATACCCGCATGAAACTGCTGTCTGGCGTCACATGCTGGCTGGCTAGCGGGTTGAGCCGGGCAGCAAGGCGCCCCGCGCGCCGCAGTGTCGCGCGTCCGACGATGTCGGCGCGTGACAGGAATATTGCATCGGCACCGCGGATCTGGCTTTCCGCCACCCGCCCGATCCTGGGGTCGGCCAGGCGCTCGGTCAGGCTTTGCGGATCGACCACGGCCACCACCGCCCGACAGTCCAGCTCGCGCTCGGCCAAGGCGAAGCTGGCCAGTCGCCGGGGTTCGGCGACGCCGCTGGCCTCGATGACCAGCCGGTCTACCCGGTTACGCAGGCTGAGCGCTCGCTCGAATGCGTCGAACAGCCCGCCTCCCATCGAACAGCAGATGCAGCCGTTGCTGAGCTGGATCGTATCGGCCGAGCGGCCCGCGATCAGCGCCGCATCGACCGCGATGTCACCGAAATCGTTGACCATGACCAGGATGCGCTCGCCCTGGCGGTCCAGCAGCCGGTTTAGCAGCGTGGTCTTGCCCGCTCCCAGATAGCCGCAGAGCAGATTGACGGGCAGCGGCGCGGCCATGGTCAAAACGACCCGGCCGCGACCGGGGTACCGCCATAAACGGTGCCCCAGACCCTGACCTCGCGCAGCCGCTCGGAGCCCAGGGCGTGCGGATCGTCCGCAAGTACGGCGAAATCGGCGCGCTTGCCAACCTCGATCGAGCCAATCTCGCCGTCCAGCTTCAGCGTATGGGCCGCGCCCAAGGTGATGGCGTAAAGCGCGGCGTCCAGCGAGATGCGTTCTGAGGTGCCCAGCTGGCGGCCGCTATCGGTCAGGCGATTGACCGCGCACCAGGCGGTGACCAGCGGCGCCAGTGGCGTGATCGGTGCGTCGGAATGGATGGCCAGCGGAATGCCCATTTCCAGCGCGCTGGCGCAAGGGTTCATGCGGCAGGCGCGCTCTGGACCGATGGTGATCTCGTAATGCTTGTCGCCGAAATAGTACAGGTGGTTGGCGAACAGGTTCACGCAGCATTGCAGCGCAGCGATGCGGCGCAACTGGGCGCGGTCGGCCATCTGGCAATGCTGCAGCACGTGACGATGGTCGGGGCGGAAATGCCCGGCCAGTGCCGCTTCCAGCGCCTCAATGGCGGCAAGGCTCGCGCCGTCGCCGTTGACATGGATATGCATCTGGACACCCTGACGGTTCAGGTCGTCCACCATCGCGTTCAGCGCCTCGGGGGCGATGTTCCATATGCCGTTGTCGGTCCCGCAGTGATAGCCCGGCGCCAGCAGTTGCGCAGTGAAGCCCTGGATCGAGCCGTCGGTGACGATCTTGACCCCGCCCAGCCGCACCCGGTCGGTCGAGTACGTCCGCAACTCCTTCGCCCGTGCGGCCACCGCCTCGGGCGGCAGCGCCAGCGCCGACAGCATCGGCACCAGCCGCAAGGGATAGCCGGCTTCGGCCGTGGTGGCGAACAGATCGGCCAGCACCTCGTCGCCCAGCTCGTTCAGCAGGTCGGTCGAGGTTGTAACCCCCGCCCGGCAGGCTGAGCGCGCGAAGTTCCAGATCGCCTCGGGGTCGCCCCCCATGGCGCGGAAGCTGGCACCGACCCGGCGCATGACCGGGAACATGGCGCCCATCTCGTGCAGCTCGCCGTGCAATTCGCCGTCGTCGGTATGGAGGACACCGGGGACGTCTGTGTTCCCGTCATAGCCGGCCAGGTCCAGCGCCACGCTGTTGGCGGTCAGCAGATGCATGTTGGAATGCAGTACCACCACCGGCCGCGTGGTCGATACCCGGTCCAGATCCAGCCGCGACAGCCGGTCACCCGGAACGAAAAGCGGATCGAAGCCCCAGCCGACGACAGGTCCGTCGCTCAATTCCGCAGCGCGCTCGCGCAGGCGCTCGACCAGCGCGCTTGTGCTCGTGATACCCTGCCATAGCCGGCCGTCCGGGGCCACGCGGTCGTAATGGCCGAGATAGGTAAAGCGCCAGACCGAGCCCTCCATCATATGGGCATGGCCCTCGACGAAACCGGGCATCAGCACCTTGTCGGCAAATCGATGGTCGTCGTGGTGCTGCTCGGCCCTGTCCTGCATGTCCTCGGGTCCGCCGACGGCAAGGATGCGTCCATCATGGGAAACCATCACATGCGTCGCCTCGGGCCGCGATGGGTCCATGGTGATGATGCGGCGTGCTGTAAAAACGGTCGGGATCATGCATTTTCTCCGTCGGATCGGGCTTTGCCGGCAGATTAGCCATGACAAACATCCTGCGTGAAATGCATAATTGCGCGGGATTTCCGCCATTTTCCTGAGGGACGGATGCACTATACCCTGAAGCACCTGCGCTATATCGAGGCGGCCGAGCGGCACCAGTCGATCACCGCCGCGGCCGAGGCGCTGGCGGTCTCGCCCTCGTCCATTGCCGCCGCCATCGATCACATCGAGGCGCAACTGGGCCAGCCGGTCTTTGCCCGCGTGCCCTCGCGCGGGATCGCGGCGACCAGCTTCGGGCGCAAGATCGTCGACGAGATCCGCTTGCTGCTGGTGGCGCAGGCGCGCTTCGACGGCAAGATTGCCGACCTCGAACAGCGCATCGACGGCACTGCGCGCATCGCCTGCTTCACGCCGCTGGCGCCGATCCTGTTGCCCACGATCCTGTCCGAAGTGCGCGAGCGCTATCCGAACCTGATGATCGAGGTGATGGAAGGCAACTGGGAAGAGGTGGTGCGCGCCGTCGATACCGGCGACGCCGATTTCGCCTTTTGCTACGGGCTCATCAACGAGCTGGTCTATCGCTTCCTGCCGCTTTTCGTAGGCCACCCCCATGCCGCGCTGCCGGCGACGCATCCGTTGGCCAGCGGACGCTTTGTCACGCTGGAACAGCTTGCGCCCGAGCCGCTGGTGGTGCTGGACCTGGACCTGTCGCGGCGCTACCTGATGGACCTGTTCGCGACGCGGGGCCTGAAGCCGAACGTGGTCTATTCGGCGCGCTCTACCGACATGATGCGGGCGCTGATCGCCGCCGGCATGTGCTACGGGATCTTCAACATCCGTCCGATGAGCAAGCAGACCTATGCCCGCGGCGACCTGGTGCGCCTGCCGCTGGCCGGCGAGCACGAGGCCCCCCGCGCAGGGGTGCTGACCCGGCGCGACGTCAAGCTGACGGCGGTTTGCGAAGCGATTATAGCCACTTGCGAGATGCAGGCGATGCGCGGCGAATTCGACCGCGCCTTTGTGCGCCCCTACCTTCCGCAGGATTTCTGAGGAATTCGGGCGCAAAAATGCATTTGCCGCAAAGCCTGCCGATGACCGATCCATAAGGACGCAGCGTCAACACAGAATTCGGCGCGCGCCCAACACGGAGAACCAGATGACCCTCGCCCCCACCTTCTCGCGTCGTTTCCTGCTGGCCGGAGCCGTCGCGCTGACCGCCCTGGCCACCGCCTCCGCGCTTTCCGCCCAGGAGCCGCAAAGGGGCGGGACACTGGTGCTGGCGTCCGTGCACAAGCCGCGTCACCTGAACTCTGCCGTGCAATCGGGCGTCGCGACCGCCGTGCCCGCGGCGCAGATCTTTGCCACGCTGTTGCGCTATGGCGAGGATTTCACCCCACAGCCCTATCTGGCCGAAAGCTGGGATTTCAGCGACGACAACAAGGTGCTGACGCTGAAGCTGCGCCAGGGCGCGACGTTCCACGACGGCTCGCCCATCACGGCCGAGGACGTGATCTGGTCGCTGGGCGTGGTCAAGGAGAACCACCCGTTCTCGTCGATGCTTGCCCCGGTCGAAGCATTCGAGGCACAAGACCCGCAGACCGTTGTCATTCGCATGACGCAGCCGCATCCCGCGATCCTGCTGGTGCTGTCTGCCTCTCTGACGCCGATCCTGCCCAAGCATGTCTTCGACGACGGCCAGGACATCAAGTCGAACCCCAAGAACAACCTGCCGGTCGGCTCGGGACCTTTCAAGGTGGTCGCGTTCGAGCCGGGCCAGCATATCATCCTGGAGCGCTATGACGGCTTTTTCCTACAAGGAAAGCCCTATCTGGACCGCATCGTGATCCGGCAATACCAGGACGCCAACTCGGGCGTGCTGGCGCTGGAATCGGGCGAGGCGCAGATGTTCCCGCTGCTCGACGGCACCCGCCTGATCCGGCGGCTGGAGAAATCCGGCAACCTGACCGTGACCGACAAGGGTTATGCCGGCATAGGCCCGCTGAACTGGCTGGCCTTCAACACCAAGCATCCCGCACTGTCGAACGTGCGGGTCCGCCAGGCGATCGCCTATGCCATCGACCGCGACTTTGTCACCAAGGCGCTGCATTCGGGCCTGTCCAAGCCCTCGATCGAACCGGTCGTGCAGGGCAGCCCCTTTTATACCGAGGATGTCGAGCGCTACGACTTCGACCTCGACAAGTCCAAGGCGCTTCTGGCCGAGGCAGGCTATGGCGAGGGCGGCAAGGCGCTGGAACTGCGCATCGACTACATGCCCGATGTCGAGGAACAGCAGCGCGCCGTCGCCGAATATGTCAAGGCGGCGCTGGCCAAGGTCGGGATCACGGTCACCGTGCGTTCCTCGCCCGACTTCCCGACCTGGTCCCAGCGCGTGTCCTCGTATGATTTCGACATGACCATGGATCAGGTCTTCAACTGGGGCGACCCGGTGATCGGGGTGAACCGGACCTATTTGTGCTCGAACATCCGCGAAGGGATCATCTGGTCCAATACCCAGCAATATTGCAACGAAGAGGTGGACAAGCTGATGAACGCCGCCGGCGTCGAGCCGGACCTGGCCAAGCGCAAGCAGCTTTACGCCCAGGCCTTCAAGCAGATCACCATCGACATCCCGATCCATTTCATCAACGAAGTGCCCTATCACACGGTCTATTCGCAGGCCGTGCAGAACCCGCCCATTTCGATCTGGGGTACGATGGGGCCGATGGATGAGGTCTGGCTGCAGCAGTAACGGCGGAGGCAATGCCGATGTTTCGACGTATCCTGCGGCAGCTGCTCTATGCGGCCGCCCTGATCCTTGCCGTCCTGGTCCTGAACTTTTTGCTGATCCAGCTGGCGCCCGGTGACCCCGCCGAGGTCATCGCCGGCGAGATGGGCGGTGCCAGCGCCGAGGTGATGGCCGCGATCCGCGAGCAATACGGACTTGACAAGCCGCTTCTGACCCAGCTCGGGCTGTATCTGGGCCGGGCGCTGCAGGGCGATCTGGGCATGTCCTATTACTACAATCGCCCGGTTGTCGATCTGATCCTGTCGCGGCTTGGCCCGACCATGCTGCTGGTGGCGACCGCGCTGGGTTTTGCGCTGATCGTGGGCACGCGGCTGGGAATGCTTGCCTCGCGCAACCCGCGCGGCATCGCTTCGGCGGTGGTCACGGTGCTGTCGCTGATCGGCTATTCGGCGCCGGTGTTCTGGACCGGGCTGATGCTGGTGATCCTGTTCGCGGCCAAGATTCCGCTGTTTCCCGTCGCGGGCATGATTGATGTCGTCAAGCAAGGCGGTACGTTGATGCGGGCGCTGGACATCGCCCACCATCTGGTCTTGCCCGGCCTGACCCTGGGGCTGGTCTATCTGGCACAATACAGCCGGCTGACGCGTGCCTCGATGCTGGAAGTTCTTGGCGCCGACTATATCCGCACCGCCCGAGCCAAGGGCGTCAGCGAAAAGCTCGTCTTTCGCCGCCACGCCTTCCGCAACGCAATGTTGCCGGTGGTAACCGTCGCCGGGATGCAGTTCGGCGCCATCATCTCGGGCGCGGTGCTGGTCGAGACGGTGTTCAGCTGGCCCGGCCTCGGCACGCTGGCCTTCCAGTCGATTCTGGCGCGCGACTATCCGACCGTGCTGGGCATCCTGTTCTTCTCCACCCTGATCGTCATCATCGCGAACCTGCTGACCGACTTCGTGTCGCGCCTGCTGGACCCGCGCCTTGCCAAAGGACGCTAGAGACATGACCGCGCCCGCCAGAACCTCGGTTCCAGCCGCCCGCGGTCCCATGGCCGAAGCCTGGGACATCTTCCGCCGCAGCCCCTCTGCCATGCTGGGCCTGGCGCTGCTGCTGCTGGTCATGGGAATAACCTTTGCCGGTCCCCATCTCTATCACGTCGATCCGTTCGAGATCGTCTGGGCGCCGCTGACGCCGCCCGGCGAAGAGGCGACTATCCCCTTGGGCACCGACAACCTGGGCCGCGACATCCTGGCCGGGCTGATCGCAGGCGGCAGTGCCACTTTGGCCGTGGGCTTTGCCGCAGCCCTCATCACCATGCTGATCGGTGTGCTGATCGGCGCCTACGCCGGCTTCTATGGCGGTTGGGTCGACGACCTGCTGATGCGCGTGACCGAATTCTTCCAGGTGTTGCCGCCGCTTCTGTTCGCCATGGTGGTGGTGACGCTGTTCCAGCCGACGCTGGTCAATGTGGCGCTGGCCATCGGCATCGTCAGCTGGCCGCAGACCGCCCGCCTGACCCGGTCCGAATTCCGCCGCATCCGCACGCTGGAATATGTCAACGCCATGCGCGCGATCGGCGCGGGCGACGGCAACATCATCTGGCGCGTGATCCTGCCCAACGCCTTGCCGCCCCTGATCGTCTCGGCCACGCTGACCATCGGCATGGCCATCCTGTTCGAGGCCGGACTCAGTTTCCTTGGCCTGTCCGACCCGAACGTCATGTCCTGGGGACTGATGATCGGCTCGGGCCGGGAATACCTGCTGGACGCCTGGTGGGTGGTGACGCTGCCCGGCGCGATGATCTTCCTGACTGTGCTGGGCGTCAGCCTGGTCGGCGACGGGCTGAACGATGCGTTCAACCCCAAGATGCGCGAGCGCTGAACCATGACCGAACCCGTTCTGGACATCCGCAATCTCAAGGTCGACTTCACCACGCGCCGCGGCACGGCGCATGTGCTGGACGACGTGTCCTTTAGCGTTGCCCCCGGAGAGTTGCTGGCCATCGTCGGCGAATCCGGTTGCGGCAAAAGCATGACGGCGCTGTCGGTCCTGGGCCTGATCCCCTCACCTCCCGGAAAAATCGTCGGCGGCAGCATCCTGTTTCAAGGGAACGACCTTACCCGGCTGCCGCCCGCCGAGATGCGTCGCATCCGCGGCGGCGACATCGCCATGATCTTCCAGGAACCGATGACTTCGCTCAACCCGGTCTTCACCTGCGGCGAGCAGATCGCCGAGGCGGTGCGCCTGCACCAGAAGGTCGGTCCCAGAGCCGCCTTTGCCCGCGCCGTCGACATGCTGCGCGCCGTCGGGATCCCCGAACCGCAACTGCGCGCGCAGGCCTATCCGCATCAGCTGTCGGGCGGCATGCGCCAAAGGGTGATGATCGCCATGGCGCTGTCCTGCGAACCCAGGCTGCTGATCGCGGACGAGCCGACGACCGCGCTGGACGTCACCGTGCAGGCGCAGATCTTTGCCCTGCTGGACGAGCTGCGGCAAAAGACTGGCACGGCGATCATCCTCATCACCCATGACATGGGCGCGGTGGCGGAAATGGCCGACAAGGTTGCGGTCATGTATGCCGGCCGGGTGATCGAACGCGGCCCGGCCGATGCGGTTCTGGACAATCCCGGTCATCCCTATACTCGGGGCCTGCTGGCCAGCATTCCACGGATCGACGCCGACCCCGATGCCGACCTGCCCGAGATCCCCGGCATCGTGCCCGCGCTGACCGACCTGGGTCGCGGCTGCGCTTTCGCGCCGCGCTGCCGGCTTGCGGCCGAGGCATGCCGCGCCGTCCAGCCGCGCCATGTCGGGCTGTCTGCGGGCCATTCGGCCGCCTGCATCCAACTTGAACCCCGCGAGGTCCCGGCATGACCCGGCTGCTTTCCGTTCGCGACCTGAAAGTGCATTTCCCGACCGCGAAAGGCGGCACCGTCCATGCGGTCGATGGTGTCAGTTTCGACATCCGGCGGGGTGAGACGCTGGGCATTGTCGGGGAATCCGGCTCGGGCAAGACCACGACCGCGCTAGCGGTGATGCGTCTTGTGCCGATCACCGCCGGCGAGGTCGATCTGGACGGCATTGCGGTCAACCGCATTGAGGGCGAAGAGCTGCGCCGGGCCAGGCCGCGCTTCCAGATGGTATTTCAGGACCCGTTCTCGTCACTGAACCCGCGCGAGCGCATCGGGCGGATCATCCGGCAGCCTATGGACCTGCTGGGGCTCGGCGAGCCCGCGAACCGCGATGCGCGCGTCGAGGAACTGCTGACCCAAGTCGGGTTGCGCCCCGAACTGAAATCCCTTTACCCGCACCAGTTTTCGGGCGGGCAGCGGCAGCGGATCGGGCTGGCGCGCGCGCTGGCGACCAAACCCGACCTGATCGTCTTTGACGAGCCGGTTTCGGCGCTGGACGTGGCGGTGCAGGCGCAGGTGCTGAACCTGATCCGCCGGATGCAACGCGAAACCGGGCTGACCTATCTGTTCATCAGTCATGACCTGGGCGTTGTGCGCCACATCTGCGACGAGATCGCAGTGATGTATCTGGGCCAGATCGTCGAGCGCGCACCGGCGGCACAAATCTTTGCCGCGCCGCGCCATCCTTACACCCAAGCGCTGATCGCTGCCGCGCCCTCGCTTGCGCCAGAGCATCGCCGGCGGGGCGGCGGCGCGCGGCTGCAGGGCGACCCGCCAAGTCCGGTGAACCTGCCGAAAGGCTGTCGGTTTGCCTCGCGCTGCCCGATTGCGGTCGACGATTGCCGGCAGCGGATGCCGGTCCTGCGCGAAGTCGCGGCCGGACAGGCCGTCGCCTGTCATCTGGCCTGACGACCGCTTGCCAGACAGGGCCCGCCGGTGAGTTCAGCCCCGCTTGCGTCATATCGAGATCCTGCTTCGAACCCATCGCTATATGCCGCTGTCATCAGTGGTCTTTTTCTTGACAAGCATCGCTTTCCCGACGCCGGAACGAAAGCGGGACAGGTCCAGATCTTTCGGATACGCCAGGCACCGTTCACCGGCCGGATATGCAAGCGCATGGGGCGCGCCGTCCGCCGGCGCCGCGCCCATTGTTGCGACCTGGCTCCGGACTGGGCAAAGCCACGGCCCGATCATGGCAGCCGAGCCGACCTGTATGGAATTGAGCGTCGATCTTTCGCTTCCATTTCGGTCCAACGCTTTGCTATCGACTGACGCTAGGGCAGGAGGGATAACGGTTGGATCGCATCTGGAACTTCGTCGCGCAAAATTCGCTGTTGCTTATAGGGGGCGCGGTGCTGGCCTTGATCTGGGCCAATCTGGCGCCTGACAGCTATCATCAGCTTGTTCACCTATCGATCTGGTCCGATGCCCCGATCGGCCTGGTCGAGATGCACGACGGGCAGGCTGTCCGCGTCTTGACCCTGCACTTTCTGATCAACGACCTGCTGATGGCGCTGTTCTTTGCCATGGCCGCAAAAGAGGTCTGGGAGGCTGTGATCCTGTCGGACGGCTCGCTGCGCGGGAAGAAGGCGTTGACGCCGCTGATCGCCACGCTGGGCGGAATGATGGGGCCGGTCGCCGTCTATCTGACGCTGGCCATCCTGCTGGGGTCGCTGGCCGAAATGGGCCGGGGCTGGGCGATTCCCACGGCAACCGACATCGCATTTTCCTATCTGGTCGGCCGCATGGTGTTTGGTGCGCGGCATCCGGCCATCGGCTTCCTGCTGCTGCTGGCGATTGCCGACGATGCGGCGGGTCTGGCGATCCTTGCGGTGTTCTATCCATCGGGCGATCTGGCGCTGGCCTGGCTGCTCTTGTCGGTCGCGGCGGCGGTCGCGGTCTGGCTGCTGGCAAACTGGCTGCCGCGCCGGCTGGACAGGGGCCGGCAGGACCGGCCGAACTCGACCTGGGCGCGGCGGGTGCTAGGGGCCTGGCCCTATGTGATCGCCGGCTGTCTCAGTTGGTATGGGTTCTACCGCGCCGGGCTGCATCCGGCGCTCGGGCTGTTGCCGATCATCCCGGCTATTCCCCATGCCGAGCGCGATTTCGGCATCTTTGCCGAAGAGGAACGCCATGCCACCGACCTGCTGAACAGAATCGAACATGCGCTGAAACTGCCGGTACAGCTGGTGCTTTGCGCCTTCGGAGTGGTCAATGCCGGGGTCGAGTTCAGCGCGGTTTCTACGCCCACGCTGCTGGTGCTGGCGGGGCTGATGATCGGCAAGCCGCTGGGGATCACGCTGTTTGGCTGGTTTGCCGCCAATGTGCTGCGGCTGGGCCTGCCCGACGGCATGGCGCTGCGCGACCTGCCGGTGGTGGGCTGTGTCGCGGCCATCGGCTTTACCGTGGCGCTGTTCGTGGCCTCGGTCGCATTCCCGGCCGGTGCGGTGCAGGACGCGGCCAAGATGGGCGCGCTGCTGAGCCTTGCCAGTGCGATCGTGGCCCTGTTGGCCGGGCGGCTGTTGGCGGTCAAGCGGCTGGCTTAGCCGCCTGCTGCGCCATGGCCCGCGCCATGCGATCGATGCGGGCCACGCCTTCGGGGATCAGGTCGTCGGCAATCGAGCCGTAGCCCAAGCGGAACACCGGGCAAGGCGCCGGCGGCTGTTCAAAGAACACGGCTCCCGGCTCGATCAGCACGCTTTCAGCGTGCAGCCGGGCCGTCAGATCGGCACTGTCGGTTCCCGGCGCGCTCAGCCACATGCTGGAGCCGCCCTGCGCCGCCGCGCCCTCGATCCGAAGCGCGGTCTGCGACAGCGCCTGTTCCAGCACCTTGCGGCGCTGTTTCAGCGCCTGCCGCAGCCGCACGATATGGGCGTCGTAATGCCCCAGTGCCAGAAAGTACGAAGTGATACGCTGCAGATGCGTCGGCGGGTGGCGCAGCATGATCGAGCGCAGCGCACGGGCTCGGGCGATCAGCGGCGCCGGCGCCACCATGTAGCCGATGCGCAGCCCCGGAAACAGCGACTTGGAAAAGCTGCCGACATAGATCACCCGTCCCGCGCTATCGAGTGATTTCAGCGCCGGCGCGGGGGGCGCCAGATAGGACATCTCGAAATCATAGTCATCCTCGATGATCAGCGCGTTCAACTGTTCGGCGCGGCGCAGCAGCTCATGCCTGCGCGCCAAGGGCATCGTGGCGCCCGTCGGGATGTGGTGGCTTGGCGTGACGATGATGATTTGCGCGTTGTCGGGCAGCATCGCCGGATCCAGCCCCATGCCGTCCACCGGCAGAAAGGCCGTCGGGCTGCGGGCGCGGCGCAACGTTTCGGCGAAATCAGGATAGCCAGGCTCCTCGGCCACGGCCAGCCGGTCGATGCGTGCGAGAAGCTCGGTCGTCAGAAACAGCGCGTTCTGCGCTCCCAGCGTGATCAGCACCTCGTCGGGGCTAGCCTGAAAGCCACGCCGGGGCAGAGTGTGCGAACAGATGTAATCGACCAGCAGCGGATCGTCGGCGCCATAGCGGTCGGCGGCCAGATCGGAGAAATCCCGCGTTCCCAGCGCTCGGCGCGCGCAGTCGCGCCATGCGCCATGGTCGAACAGCCGAGGATCGGCCTGGCCAAAGATAAAGGGGTAACGGAACTCGCGCCAGTTCTCCGGCTTACGGATCACCCGTTTGGGCAGCGTCTGGTCTGACAGCCAGTCGGCCCAGTCCAACGCGCGCGACACGCCCCTGGCCGCCACCTCAACCCTGCGCAAGGGCACCGTCGCGGCAATGGCGATGCCTGAACGCGGCAAGGTCTCTAGGTAGCCCTGGCTGACGAGGTTTTGGTAAACCAGCGTCACCGTCATCCGCGAAATGCCGAGCGCCCGCGCCAGCTTGCGACTGGAGGGCAGCCGTACGCCGGGCCTTGATCGCGTTTCCAGAACCGCCCGGACGATGGCGGCCGCCAGCCGCCCCTGCAAGGTCAGGGCGTCGTCACGCAGAAAGATCGTCTCAACCGGAAGGGTGTCCGCCATCTGGACTCACATTTGCTTGCAACTGGACATATCACTTGGCGCGCTCTGCGGCAATATTACGCAGCGAAGAAAGACCCGCGGAAGGTGGGTCGCTCAAGGGAGGGGAAACCCATGAACACAAGTTTCAGACTGCTGGCCGGAACCGCGATGTGCCTGATGCTGGGCGGAGCGGCCTTTGCAGGCGAATACCGCATCGCCGTGGGCGACGGTGCGGGCGGCACCCAGGAGGCTCTTGGCAAGGCTTTCGTCGCCGCGCTGGAAAAGGAAAGCGGCGGCGCGATGACCGGCAAGCTGTTCGTGAACGGCCAGCTTGGCGATGAACAGGACACCGTAACCGCCGCCGCGACCGGGACGCTGGATTTCTCGATCCTTGCGATCAACAACATCACCCCGTTCTCGCCGTCCGTCGGCACGCTGACGCTGCCCTATGTCATCCTGAGCCAGGACGATGCCGAGAAGGTCACGCAGGGCGAGGTCGGCCAGCAGATGGTCGAGCAAACCATCGAGGATGCAGGCGTGCGCATCATCGGCTGGGGCTATTCGGGTTTCCGGGTGCTTACCAATTCCAAAAAGCCGGTTTCGACGGTCGCCGACCTGCAAGGGCTGGTGATCCGTGTCCCCAAGAACGAGATCATGATCGAGACGTATAAAAGCTGGGGCATCAACCCGACGCCGATGGCCTGGGGTGAAACATTCGCCGCCCTTCAGCAGAAGGTCGTGGACGGTCAGGACAACCCCTACATGACCGTGAACGCGATGAAGTTCTATGAGGTGCAGAAATACATCACCGACCTGCGCTACATCTTCTCGATCGAGCCGCTGATCATCAGCGAGGCGCTGTTCGAAAGCCTGTCCGAGGAAGAGCAGCAGCATGTCCTGGCTGCCGGCGAGGCCGCGACGCACGCATCGGCCGCCTTCCTGCGCGAACAGGAAAGCAAGATCCGCGAAGACCTGGTGGCACGGGGCATGGAAATTACCAAGCCCGCCGACGACGAGAAAGAGTTCATGGACCTGGCGACCAAGAATGTCTGGCCCAAGTTCTATGACCAGATCGGTGGGGTCGAGGTTCTGAACGGCGTCCTCGCCTCGCTGGGCCGCGATCCGGTGCAGTAACGGAAACGCTGCGGCGGGACCGCCCGCCGTCTTTTCCTTCTTGTCATCCTGAACCGCCCTTTTCGGAGGAATGCATGTCTGCATTCTGGAAGCATCTCGATCATCTTGAAAGCTACATCTGCCGAACGCTTCTGGCGGTCTTCGTCACGCTGCTGTTCGTCCAGATCGTCGCCCGGCAGGTGTTTGGCTTCTCGATCACCTGGATCGAGGAACTGTCGGTCATCCTGTTCGTCTGGTTCGCCTATTTCGGCGCCTCGTATGCGGCGCGGATGGCGGCGCACAACAGGGTGACGTTCCATCTGAACATGATGCCGCGCCGAACCGCGCGCATCCTGGAAGCCATCGGCGACCTGTTCTGGATCGCCTTCAACATCGTCTTCATCTGGCAGTCGATCCAGTTCATCGGGCGTCTCAAGCCGTTCGTGAAAGCCCAGACCTTGGGCTGGGAAATGCGCTGGGTCTACATGGCGCTGCCCATCGCCTTTGCGTTGATGACGATCCGCATCCTGCAGGTGAACTACCTGAAGCTGGTCAAGGGGATCGACCCGCGTGACCCCGACAAGGTCGAGGTCGAGCAGGCTCTTGAACTGGCCGAGGATGAACAGCGCGCCTATGAGCGGGAGCACACGAAATGAACGATTATGTCGTGGAAGTCCTGTTCGGCACCTTCGCGCTGCTGATGGTCCTGGGCGCGCCGATCGTGGTGGCGCTTGGCGTCGCCGCCCTGGCCGCGATGCTGTATCTGGGCGACAACCCGATCAAGATGGTGCAGATGGCCTGGTCGTCCGTCGGGTCGTTCCCGCTGATGGCACTGCCCTCGTTCATCCTGGCGGGCGCCCTGATGGAGGCCGCGGGCCTGTCGCGGCGCCTGATCGCCGTCGCCGAAAGCCTGGCCGGTCCCTTCACGGGCGGCCTGTCCGCCGCCACCATCGTCGCCTGCCTGTTCTTCGGCGCGATTTCGGGGTCCGGCCCCGCGACCACGGCGGCGGTGGGGATGCTGATGATCCCCGGCATGATCCGCAACGGATACAGCCGCGACTATGCCGCATCCGTCACGGCGGCGGCGGGGGGTCTGGGCATCGTCATCCCGCCCTCAATCCCGATGATCATCTTCGGCATCTCGGCCATGGGGATCGCCCCCGATCTCGCCGCCGTCGAGGCGCACGGCCAGTTCCAGTCGGTATCCATCTCGAAGATGTTCATCGCGGGCTTCCTGCCCGGCGCCGTGATGGCGGGCGGTCTGCTGCTGATGAACTGGGTCCGCTGCAAGGGACGCGGCTATCATGGATCGTCCGAGCCGCTGTCGCTGCGCAAGTTCGCCTGCGCCTGCTATCAGGGGTTCTGGGCGCTGCTGGCTCCGATCGTCATCCTGGGCGGCATCTACACCGGCCTGTTCACCCCGACCGAGGCGGCCATCGTCGCCATCTTCTATACCCTGTTCGTCGGCGTCGTCATCTATCGCGAGCTGGACATGGCCGAGGTGTTCAAGGCGCTTGAGGCGACGACCTGGCTTGCCGGACGAGTGCTTCTGGTGCTGTTCGCCGCAACGATCTTTGGGCGCATCCTGGTGGAAAACAATGTCCCCGGCATCATCGCGGGCGGCATCCTGAGCCTGACCACCAATGTCTATGCCATCTGGGCGCTGATCATTGGCATGCTGCTGATTGTTGGCATGTTCATGGAAACGCTGGCCGCGATCATGATTCTGGTGCCGGTGATGCTGCCGGTCGCCTACATGGTCGGCATCGACCCGATCCATTTCGGCATCGTGATGATCTGCACGCTGTCGGTGGGCTTCCAGACGCCACCCCTGGGCGAGAACCTGTTCATCGCCTCGGGCATCTCGGGCGAGAGCATCGAGCGGATCAGCGTGACCGCGCTGCCCTTCGCCGTGGCCTCGACCGCAGCGATCTTCGTCATCGCCCTGTTTCCCCAAATCGCCCTGTGGCTTCCCGCCATGCTGGGCTACTGACCAAGGAGCTTTTCCTATGACCCGAACCCTTACCGCCGCCGACCTGCAAGACACCTTCGATGCCTTCAACCGCCACGACATTGACGGCGTCATGACCCACTTCGGTGACGATTGCGTCTTCTACACGGTCGCCGGTGACAACGAATACGGCAACAAGATCGAGGGCCGCGAGGCGATCGCCAAGGCGTTTGAAGGCGTATGGAGCACGATGCCGGACGTGCAATGGGCCGACCACAGCCATTTCGTGTCCGAGGATGGGACCCGCGGCGTGAGCCAATGGACCTTCCGCGCCACCAACCCCGACGGCACCCGGACTGAAGTGCAGGGCGCCGACCTGTTCCGCTTTCGTGACGGCCGGATCGTGGAAAAGCAGGCGATCCGCAAGCAACGCCCGAACATTCCCGCCAAGTGACCGCTATGCAGCCTATCGACAAACGCGGGTCGGTGCCGTTCGACCCTCAGTATGACCCCATGACGGCGCGCACCTTGGGACCGGGCAGCGACTATGCCCCCACCTATTGGATTGGCACGGCCGGCCCGGCCCCCGACGGCGACGGTCCGGTCACACGCGACATGGACGTGGATGTGGCCGTGATCGGCTCGGGCTATACGGGTCTGTCCACGGCCATTCACCTAGCGAAGGAACATGGCATCAAAGCCACCGTGCTAGAGGCCAATGGGGTCGCCTATGGCTGTTCCACCCGGAACGGCGGCCAGGCGCAGATCAGCGCCGGGCGGCTCAAGCGCAGCCAATGGATCGACCGCTGGGGCTTGGATGTCGCGCGCGGCATGCACCACGAGATGGTCGAGGCGTTCGCACTGTTCCGCGGGCTGCTGCGCGACCACGACATCCAGTGTGATCCGCAGGATGGCGGCCACTATTATATCGCCCACAAGGCCGGCGTCATTCCGACGCTGGAGGCCGAGGCGAAGCTGCTGCGCGACACCTTCGGCTATGATGCCCGAATGCTGTCGCGGGAAGAGCTGTTCGCCAGCGCAGTGCGCGACCAGGAAGCCCATGGTGCGATGTGGGAGGCCGACGGCGTCAGCATTCACGCCGCAAAGCTGGCCTTCGGCTATCTGCGCGTGGCCCGCGAACTGGGCGCCACCGTGCATCCCGACAGTCCCGTGCAGGGATGGGAGCTGAAGAGCGGCGTCCATCACCTGCGCACGCCGGGTGGCATCGTGCGCGCCCGCCGTGTGGCGGTCGCAACGGCTGCTTATGCCACCCGTAGCCTGCATGGCCGCCTTCGCGACCGCCTGATGCCGATCATGTCGAACAGCATCGTCACGCGTGTCCTGACTCCGTCAGAACTCGAGTCCGTGGGCATTCGGACCATGTCTCCACTGACGGATACACGTACGCTGCGTCATTATTACCGCCTGCTGCCCGACAACCGGCTGCAGATCGGCTCGCGCGCGGCGATCACCGGGCGCGATGCAGCCAACCCGGCGCACCTGAACAGCTTGCGCGAAGGCATGGCCCGGAAATTCCCCGCCCTGCGCGGGATCGACCTGGATTACAGCTGGTGGGGATGGGTCGATGTCAGCCACGACATGATGCCGCGCATCACCGGGCTGCCGGATACGCCGGGACTGTTCTACTCGCTGGGATATGGCGGCAATGGCGTCATGTATTCGGCCATGGCGGGTCGCCGGCTGGCGCAGCTTGTCGCGGGACAGGCTGTCCCGGACCTGCCGATCTTCAACACCGAACTTCCCCACGAGGGCTGGAAGACGCCGTTCCGGCGGCTCGGTCAGTGGGGTCTCTATCACCTCTATCACTACCGCGACGAGCGGGCATAAGGAGCTATCCGCCATGAAGATGACGACTGAGGAAGCGTTTGTCAAAGTTCTGCAGATGCATGGGATTGAGCATGCGTTCGGGATCATCGGCTCGGCCATGATGCCGGTCAGCGACCTCTTTCCCAAGGCCGGGATCACGTTCTGGGACACCGCGCACGAGACGAATGCCGGGCTGATGGCGGACGGGTTCACGCGCTCGACCGGCAAGATGTCGATGATGATCGCGCAGAACGGCCCCGGGGTGACGGGCTTTGTGACGCCGGTCAAGACCGCCTACTGGAACCACACCCCGCTTTTGCTGGTCACGCCCCAGGCCGCCAACAAGACCATCGGCCAGGGCGGCTTCCAGGAGATGGAGCAGATGCGTCTGTTTGCCGATTGCGTGTGCTATCAGGAAGAAGTCCGCGACCCCTCGCGCATTCCCGAGGTGCTGAACCGCGTCATCATGCAGGCCTGGCGCAACTCGGCGCCGGCGCAGATGAACATTCCGCGCGACATGTGGACCCAGGTGATCGACGTCGATCTGCCGCAGGTCGTGGCCTTCGAGCGCCCGGCCGGGGGCGAGGAAGCCGTGACCGAAGCCGCGCGGCTGCTATCGGAAGCCAAGTTCCCGGTGATTCTGTCAGGTGCCGGCGTCGTCCTGTCGGGTGCGATCCCGGATCTGGCCAAGCTGGCCGAGCGGCTGGATGCACCGGTGGCCTCGAACTACCAGCACAACGACAGCTTTCCGGGCAG
>NZ_JHWH01000035.1 GCF_000622145.1 Paracoccus yeei ATCC BAA-599
TGATCAGCATCAGCGCGCCTCCGGCCGGGCTGGTGCGGCGAAGATCCGGCGCAGGTCAGCGCAGAACTCCGCCACCGCAGCGGCCAGGCGGGCGGCATCGGGATCGCCGCGCGTGCTGTTGGCATGGCGGGCGAGCTGGTTGAGGTTGTTGCCGATGCGGGCCAGCTGCGCGTTGGTCTGCTGGCGCGCGGCCCGGTCCGTGGCAGTGGCGACGGCGGCGTCCTCGATCAGCGCGCGGATCAGCGCGCCCTCGGACAGGCCTGCGGCCTTTGCCCTTTGGGTCAGAATGGCGCGGGTCGCAGGCGGCAGGCGCACGCCGAACTTCGGGCTGGTGCCCTGGCCCTTGGGGGCATTCCTGCGCTTGCTATCCTTGGCATCGGTTTGGGTCATGGAAGGTCTCCTTCCGCCCCGAGCATCGCCAATCGCCTGTAAATACCAAGACATAGTTGCTGTGCGAGATCGGCCAGATCGGCAGCGCAGCCAGCGCCGGGGCCCCCCGGATCAGCCTTTCCGTGCCGTGGCGCGGATCAGAGGGTTCGAAGGGAGAGCATCTCCTCGCAAGGGTTCGGAGGGCAGCAAACATCGTTTGTGGGCACACCGAGGAGCCTTGCTAAGGGGCCTGAGGCTTACGTGAATCTGATTTCTAGTCCGGGGCGTCTTTGAGCCGGGAAACTTGAACTGCCAGATTCTACGGGAATCACATGCGGGCCGTGTGGAACTGGGCGAGGCCGCAGCGGTCCCAACCCAGGCGCGGGGCAGGTGGTCATGCAACATCGCCGTGCTGTATGGCGGCTTGTCAGTCGCGAGCGAGGGTCGGCAGACTGACCGACCGGTGAAAGGCGCCTGCTGCCCGCCCCCTGCACGCACCGCCGGCCCGGGCACGACCTGACCGAGACGATGGCGGCGGCGACGCCGGAGGGCGCTGTCCGTATCGGTCTGGGCCATGGCACCGTTAGCCGCATCGCAGCGCCCGGGCGGCGGTCAAGACGCTGCAACCGCATGCCCGCGGCGCGACCGACGTCGCGGTCGAGCTGGACCTTGCCGAGGGCCGGTTCCGCATCGAAAAGCGCTGGCTGACACGGCCGACCGCGCGGGTGCTGGATGGCACGGGCCGGCTCCTGGCGCAGGAGGACGAGGCCGAGGCCTGGATCGATCGGCTGGTGGGGCAGGGGCTGGCCGGGCCATCCGGGCTGCTGTGGGTGCGGCAGGGCGTCCTGGGCATGAAGCCCGAGGGCGCCGGCGCGTCCGAGAGCGCTGGTGTTCCAGCACGGCGGTCATCGCAGCGGTATCGGTAATCTCGGAGTTCGTCATGATCCGTCCAGCAGGGGGAAGGACGCCGGGGGCGGACCCGGCGCTCACGGGGTTCACGACCTGATGAAAGCCAGCAGGTCGGCGTTGATCGCATCGGCATTCACCGTGTGCATCCCGTGCGCGTAGCCGGAATAGATTTTCAGCGTGCTGTTCTTCAGCAGCTTGTCCTGCAGGATTGCGGCGTTCTTGTAGGGCACCACCTGGTCGTCGTCGCCCTGCATGACCAGCACCGGCACGTCGATCGCCTTCAGGTCCTCGGTCTGGTCGGTTTCCGAGAAGGCCTTGATGCCGTCGTAATGGGCCTTGGCGCTGCCCATCATGCCCTGGCGCCACCAGTTGCGGATCACCGCCTCCGAGGATTTGGTCAGCAGGCGGTTGAAGCCGTAGAACGGCCCGCTGGGCACATCCAGATAGAACTGCGCCCGGTTCGCGGCAAGCTGGGCGCGGAAATCGTCAAATACCTCGATGGGCGTGCCGCCGGGATTGTCCGGCGTCTTGACCATCAGCGGCGGGACCGAACTGATCAGCACCGCCTTGGCCACCCGGCCCTGCGGCTGACCGAATTGCGCGACATAGCGCGCGACCTGACCACCGCCGGTGGAATGGCCGACATGGATGGCATTTCTCAGGTCCAGATGCTCGGCCACGGCCGAGGCGTCGGCAGCGTAATGGTCCATGTCATGGCCCTCGCTGACCTGGGCCGAGCGGCCGTGCCCGCGCCGGTCATGGGCGATGACCCGGTAGCCTTCGCCCAGGAAGAACAGCATCTGGTTGTCCCAGTCGTCGGCGCTGAGCGGCCAGCCGTGGTGGAAATGGATGGGCTGGGCGTCGCGCGGTCCCCAGTCCTTGTAATAGATGTCGACGCCGTCCTGGGTGGTGACGAAGCTCATGGTCGTTCCTCCTGTGCTTGGGGGTTCAGCCCCGGTCGGGGATGGAAATCGGGCGCGGCAGGTGCAGCGCCATCTGGGTGTCGCGGGCCACGTCCATGCGGATGATACGGCCCACGCCCAGCCCGTCGAGCAGCCGGCTCATGGTGCCGCCGCCGCGGGTGATGGTAATGCCCTTCGGCATGCTCACCTCGGCCAGCTCGGTCGGGTTCGTCTGCACCAGGGTCTGATGCCAGGCACCATCCAGCAGCCCGATCGAGAGAGTGGTGCCGATCTGCGATTGTGACGGCACCTGCCGCAGCCGGGGCAGCGGGGCGCTGACGGCCAGATCGGTGCTGCCATCGGGCGACAGGATGCTGGCCGAGATCGCGCCGTCGAGGTTCAACTCGATCTTCGCCAGCCATTTCGGCAGCTGATAGCCCATCACGCCGCGCAGCCGCGCGATCTCAGTATCCACAGGCAGAGCCAGCACATGGGCATGAAAGGTGCGGCGGCGGCTGGAGTGCAGCAGTTCCAGCGGTCCGGGCTGGCGCGCGCCGGGACGACGCAGGATCACCGCGATCGACACCTCGTTATAGGGATCGTTGTCGCAGACATGGTAGGAAAAATACGTCAGCGCCACCAACCCGTGCCGCGGCAGTGCATGCAGCGGCTCCAGCGGCGGCGGCAGCAGCGCGGCGAGCTTTGTCAGCGGCGCCAGAAACAACAGTTGCACCGTGCTGGCACGGTAATAGAAATTCGGGCTCCAGGTCGGGCCGAGGCGGGTCTGCAGCTGCACCTTGGGGATGCGGCGGAAGAAGTCGATATTGCCGGCCGCCGGATCGCGCGCCACCGCGTCCAGATCGGGATTCGAACGGAAGCGGTCGTAGTAGCCGCCTTTCGGCACCGCGACCTTGTGGCCGGCGAATTCGACCTCGACCGTCTCTTGCGTCATTCTCGCGTCCTTCCGTCACTCCAAGGCGGCCCGTCACGCGACAGGGGCCTGATTCCCGATTGCCGGAATGACTGTAGCCCTTGAACCTAGGTTCAAGGTCAAGCGGGAATGGTCCGCGGCAGGTTCGCGGGTTCAACCCGGCGGCTAGGCGCGCGGTTCCGACGTTTATTCTTGCGCCTTTCGCTCCTGCAATTCGCCGATCAGCGCCTTGATGCGGCTCTTGCGCGCCTTGGCCTCGGCGATGATCGCATCGACGGCGGTCAGCTTTTTGGACAGAAGCTGGATTGCCTCGTCGCAGGAGATCGGGTGCTCGCCTTCGGCGATCTCGACGCCGGCGATTTCCTTCAGCGAAAAGCCCAGGGACTGGGCCTGCTCGATGAAGCGCAGGATGGCGACCAGCTCCTCGGGGTAATCGCGATAGCCGTTCTCGCCGCGGACGGCCGGGGCGATGATGCCGCGCCGCTCGTAAAACCGGATGCGCGAGGTGGTCACGCCCGCTGCCTTGGCAATCTCGCCGATCTTCATGCCCGCCCCTTGACCTTGAACCTAGGTTCAAGCCCTATATCGTCCTGCGACACGATGCAAAAGGATCCTGCCGCATGAGCACCCCCGAAACCCCGCTGTTCCAGCCGCTGCACCTGCCCGGCGGGCAGATCGTCAAGAACCGCATCGCCAAGGCGGCGATGGAAGAAAACATGGCCGACAACCGGCACCTGCCGGGTGCGGAATTGCGCCAGCTTTACCGCGCTTGGGCCGAGGGCGGGGCAGGGCTGATCCTGACCGGCAACGTCATGGTCGCCCCCGATGCTGTGACCGGCCCGGCCGGGGTGATCCTGGACGCCAGCCAGCCGCTGCAGCCGTTCCGCGACTGGGCGCAGGCGGGACGGACGAATGGCGCGCGGCTGTGGATGCAGATCAACCACCCCGGCCGGCAGGTCTATGCCGCGACCAACCGCCAGGCCATCGCGCCCTCGGCCGTGCCGGTGGCGATCGAGGGCTATGCGCATCTGTTCGCCAAAGCCCGCGCCATGTCTGATTCCGAGATCGCCGAGGTGATCCGCCGCTTTGCCGACACCGCTGCCCTGGCCGAAGAGGCCGGGTTCGACGGCGTGCAGGTCCATGCAGCCCACGGCTATCTGCTGAGCCAGTTCCTGTCGCCCCTGACCAACCGGCGGACGGACCGCTGGGGCGGGTCTCTGGAAAACCGCGCCCGCATCCTGGTCGAGATCATCCGCGCCATCCGCGCCCGTGTCGCGCCGGGCTTCGGCGTTGGGGTCAAGCTGAACTCCTCGGATTTCCAGAAGGGCGGGTTTGAGGCGCCGGACGCGGTCGCGGTGGTGCGGATGCTGAACGACCTGCCCGTGGATCTGGTCGAACTGTCGGGGGGCAGCTATGAAAGCCCCGCCATGCACGGCCGGCCGCAGCAGGCCGGGACGCGACAAAGCACCTTGGCGCGCGAAGCCTATTTCGTCGATTTCGCCCGCGACATCGTGGCCGAGGCGCGCATGCCGGTGATGGTCACCGGCGGCATCCGCCGCCGCGCCACCGCCGAGGCGGCGCTGGCGCCCGAGAGGGGCAGGGCCGGCGTGGCGATGGTGGGCCTTGCGCAGGCGCTGGCCTATGCGCCCGACCTGCCGAACCGCTGGCAGGCGGGCGAGGCCGTGGTCGAGGTGCCGGCGATCCGCTGGAAGAACCGCTCCCTCTCGGGCCTTGCCACCATGGCGCTGACCAAGCTGCAACTGCGTCGGCTGGGCGCTGGCCGGCGGCCCAGGCCGAACGCCTGGGCGCCCTGGGTGCTGGTCCGCGACCGCCTGCGCACGGCGCGCCGCAGCCGCCGCTATCGCAGCTGGTTGCAGGGGAGGCCCGTCGCATGAGAGGATCGGGCATGAGCAGGCGCATCCTGCATGTCGTGACCAACCGCGGCCACTACGACGATCCAGGTCACAAGACCGGGCTGTGGCTTTCGGAGTTGGGCCATGCCTGGGACGTGTTTGCGGCCCAGGGCTATCGCCAGGACATCGTCAGTCCGGCTGGCGGGCCTTCTCCGCTGGAGCCGCGGGCGCTGACATGGCCGCTGCTCGACACCTCGTCCAGGGCCTGGCTGAACGACCCGGCGCGCATGGCGCTGCTGGAGCGGACCGCCGCCCCGCACCAGGTCGATCCCGACGCCTATGACGCGATCTACTTCACCGGCGGGCATGGCGTGATGTGGGATTTCCCCGACAGCGCCGGCTTGCAGGACATCACGCGGCGGATATGGGAACGCGGCGCGATCGTTTCGACCGTCTGCCACGGCTATTGCGGGCTGCTGAATGTGCGATTGTCCGATGGCCGCCTGCTGGTCGACGGCCGCCGCCTGACCGGCTTTTCCTGGATCGAGGAGATCCTTGCCGGCGTGGCGAGGCACATGCCCTACGACGCCGAAGCCGAGATGAAGCGGCGCCGCGCGCGCTATGGCAAGGCGCTGCTGCCCTTCGTGCCCCATGTCGTCACCGACAGCAGGCTGGTCACAGGGCAGAATCCAAGCTCGGCCAAAGCCACGGCACGGCAAGCCGTCAAGATGCTGAAGGCGTGAGCAGGGGGTGCCGGCCGGTACTAAACGGACGGTCAGGCCGCGCCCAACGGCTCCCATACCGGCCATTCATGTTTGCTGCAGGAGTGGGTAGTCTCGCAGGCGCCGCACCCCGCGGGGTTCATGCCGACCACCGGTCGGCCCGGTTTGTGGCTGCCGGTGGCGGCGTCAAATGGACATCATGTGTGCCAGTTCGCAGATCTGCCCGCTATTCAGGGCCGGATGTGTGGGATCGTGGTCGCGCCTTGATCAATGATGTTCAGCCAAACCTTCCCGAGCCTGGCCCGCACCGGCTGCTTGACCTCTGCGCGTCATGCAGCTGGCGCTTGTCGCGGACCGGAGCGGTTCGCGAGGTATTGCCTTAGAACAACCAGGCCGAGGATTGCTGCACCGATCACGGTCGAGATGACTTCGGGCGCGATCATCATCAGTGCCGCGATGGGCAGCAACGCTCGCTCGACCAGCAGCAGTGGCCCGAAAAGCCAGTTCGTGATCGCTGCCGACAGGGCCACGATGCCCAGAACCGCGCCGGTAAAGGCCAGCAGGAAATCGGGAAGGGTAAAGGACTGCGTGACCAGCAGGAGCGAAGGCGAGAAAACGAAGACAAAGGGCACCAGCGCCTTGCCCATCGACAGCCGGAAGGCGGTGTTGCCGGCCTTGAAGCCATTGGCCCCGGCGATGCCCGCGCCGGCATAGGCTGCCAGCGCGACTGGCGGCGTCACGTCTGCCAGCACGCCGAAATAGAAGACGAAGAAATGCGCCACCAGGGGCTCCACATTCATCATGCCCAGCACCGGCGCCGCCACGGCGACCATGATGATGTAATTGGCCGTCGTCGGCACGCCGCAGCCCATCAGCACGCAGACCACCGCCGTCATCAGCAGGGTGAACAGCAGCGTCAGCGTCTCGATGCTGAACAGTTCGAACGGCAGCGGGGCCAGCAGCCCGTGCAGCGATGTTGCCCAGTTCGCCGCGACCGAGGTGACCATGAAGGCGATCTTGAAGCCCACGCCGGTCAGGGTGACGATGCCGATCACCACGCCGACCAGCGCCGCCGCCGCCGTCACCGCCAGCGATTGCCGGGCGCCGGCGACAAAGCCGTCGTAGATGCCGGTCGCGGCTTCCTTGATGCCTTCCGGCACGCCCGCCGCCATGATCCGCTGGATCAGATAGACCGCCATGCAGGCGGTGATGGCCCAGAAAGCCGACAGGAAGGGGGTGCGGCCCGACATCAGCATCCACACGAGCAGCACCAGCGGAAACACCGACAGCCAGCCCTCGCGCAGGACCTTCCAGGCCTTGGGCAGTTCCTCCTGCCGCAGGCCGCGGATGCCCAGACGCTTGGCCTCCAGATGCACCTGCACCAGCACACCGAAGAAATGCATGAAGGCCGGCACGATGGCGGCGATCAGGATGGTGCGCAGCGGGATGCCCAGGTATTCGACCATCAGGAAGGCGACCGCGCCCATCACCGGAGGCGTGATCTGCCCGCCGGTCGAGGAGGCCGCTTCAACCGCCGCCGCGAAATGGCGCTTGAAGCCGATCTTGATCATGGCCGGGATGGTCAGCGCGCCGGTGGTCACCGTATTGGCGATGGACGAGCCCGAGATCGTGCCCAGCATGGCCGAGGAAATGACCGAGACCTTGGCCGGCCCGCCGGCAAAGCGCCCCGCCAGCGCGGTCGCCAGGTCGATGAAAAGCTGCCCCAGCCCGATCTTCTGCGCCATGACGCCGAACAGCACGAAATGGAACACATAGGTGGCGATCACGCCAAGCGCGGTGCCGTAGATGCCCTGCGAAGTCAGGTAGAGGTGGTTGACGATGTTGGACCAGTCGGCGCCGGGATGGACCAGGATGCCGGGCATCGACTTGCCGAAATAGGCATAGGCGATGAACAGCCCGGCGATCAGCGGCAGCGGCCAGCCCATCGAGCGGCGCACGGCCTCCATCAGCACGACCAGCAGGACAGTGCCCATGGCGATGTCGACGGGCAGGGGGTTGCCCACGCGGAACTGCAGCTGGTCATAGATCCACGGCACATAGAAGGCGCTGACCGCGCCGCCCAGGGCCAGCAGCCAGTCGGTCACCGGCACGCCCAGGATGGCGAAGCCGTCCGTCCGGTGGCGGTTCTTCGCCAGGGCCGAGAAGCTGAGGAAGATGACGAACAGCGACACGCCCATGTGCAGCCCGCGATGCGTGGTCGCGCGCGGAATGCCGAAGCCCGCCGTATAGAAGTGATAGCAGGACAGCAGGAACAGGATCACCCCGGTCAGGATGGCGATGGGGCGCGTCACCGTGCGAAAGCGGGCTTCGGGATCGTATTCCTCTTCCAGCGCGCGAAGCTGATCCTCGGAAAGCTGGGGGGTGGTCTGGGTCATGGGAAGTTCCTGCCGTGCAGTTCAAAGGCCAAGGGATGCGGCCGAGGGTCGGCCGCATCCCTTCGTCGGCTTGCGGGCTTGCTTATTTCAGCTTGCCGGCCTCTTTGTAGAAACGCTCGGCGCCCGGGTGGAAGGGGATACCGGCGCCCAGAGTCGCGTTGTCCAGGGTGATCTGCTTGCCCTTGGCATGGCCGGCGGCGAACAGCTTCTGGGTGTTTTCGTTATAAATGGCCTTGGTGATGCCGTAGATCAGCTCTTCGGGCTGGTCGGCGCTGGTCACAAGCTGCGCCCCGACCGAAAGGGTTGCGGCATCCGCGTCCTGCCCCTCGTAGGTACCGGCTGGAACGGTATCGGCGGCAAAAAAGCTGTAGGTCTCGCGCAGCTTGTCGGCCTCGGGGCCGGCGATGGGCACCAGGGTCACGTCATGCTGGCTGGCGAGTTCCGCGATCGCGCCTGCCGGGTAGCCGCCGACGAAGAAGAAGGCGTCCATCGCCCCGTCGCGCATCCTGTCCGCCGCCTGGTCCGGCTTGAGATATTCCGGCGTGATGTCCTTTTCGGACAGGCCGTATGCGTCGAGGATGATCTTGGCATCGACCAGCGTGCCCGAGCCGGGTTCGTCCAGCGACACCCGCTTGCCCTTGAGATCGGCGACCGAGGCGATGCCCGCGTCCTTGCGCGCCACCAGATGGATGCTTTCGGGGTAGAGGTTGGCGATCAGCCGAAGCTTCTCGACGGCGGGCTGGCCTTCCCACAGGCCGGTGCCGGTCTGCGCCCAATAGGCGACGTCGGACTGGCTGAAGCCGGCTTCCATCGCGCCACCGTTGATCGCATTGACATTGCCCACGGAACCGTTCGAAGCCACCGCCGTCGAAACCAGTCCCGGCACGCCGCACGAACCGCCATCTTCGCAGGCGCGCGAACCTGGTGGGTTGGAAATCGCGTTCGCGATCAACCCACCGATCGGGTAATAGGTGCCGGCCGTGCCGCCGGTGCCGATGCGGAAGAACGACATCTCTTGCGCCGAAGCGGCTGGCCCAAGCGAGGCGGCGACGGCAATGGCGGCGAGGAATGCCTTGAGTTTCATGTGCAGCTCCGTGTTGTATGGAACAAGGCTAACCAAGGTCATAGCTGCAGGCAACCGCAGGGCGCGGCGAAAATGCAGTTGGCTGAGGTGGTAAAGGCCGCGCCTTGCAGCCGTCGCGCGCATGCTTCGATATCGAGGCCAGAGGGTGCTGATGGCACGATGGCCGTGACGGGTGTTTCTTGATCGGCCGCTTTTCCCCAACGCTGACCCTGATCGCTTATGCCCGCCAGGGCAGGGCAATGGCATGTGGAAGGAGCGGCGCCCGTTCTTTTGTCGGATCCGCCTTGTCAGGCCGTCGATTTCTTCTTAGCACCCGGCGGAACAGAAAGGCGGACCATGTCTGACAAGGATCTCGAGCTTCGACATCTTGAAACGCTGGACCGCGATCTCGGGCGCTTCGCAAATCTCGAGGCGGCGGCTGCCTATGTCTCGCGGCCCCTGGTGGCGCCGGGCATCGCGCTCGTCTTCATCATCCTGGCCGGGCTGGCCGCGGCGATGCTGCTGGGGCAAAGCGGCGAGATGCTGGTCGTCGTCACCGCGGCCGTGTTCGGCGCCTATATGGCGCTGAACATCGGCGCCAATGACGTGGCAAACAACATGGGGCCGGCGGTTGGGGCGAACGCGCTCAGCATGGGCGGGGCCATCGTCATCGCCGTGATCTTCGAAAGCGCGGGCGCGCTGATCGCCGGCGCGGATGTGGTCTCGACCGTCGCCAAGGGCATCGTCGCGCCCGAGGCGCTGGATACGTCGGCCACCTTCGTCTGGGCGATGATGGCGGCGCTGCTGGCCTCGGCGCTGTGGGTGAACCTTGCGACCTGGATCGGCGCGCCGGTCTCGACCACGCATGCCGTGGTCGGCGGGGTCGTGGGCGCGGGCATCGCCGGGGCCGGACTCGGCGCGGTCAACTGGGAGCAGATGCTGGCGATCGCGGCAAGCTGGGTCATCTCGCCGGTGATGGGCGGCGTCGTGGCGGCCGCATTCCTGTGGCTGATCAAGAGCCGCATCGTCTATCGCGAGGACAAGATCGCGGCGGCGCGGGTCTGGGTGCCGATCCTCGTGGGCATCATGGCGGGGGCCTTCACGGCCTATCTGGCGATGAAGGGGCTGAAGCAGCTGGTCGAGATCTCGATGCGCGCGGCGCTGTTGCTGGGCCTGCTGGCGGGGTTCTGCTCATGGCTGCTGATGATCCCGGTCACCCGCCGCCAGTCCGAGGGGCTTGAGAACCGCAACAAGTCGCTGAAGGTGCTGTTCGGCATTCCCCTGGTCGCCTCGGCGGCGCTGCTCAGCTTTGCCCATGGGGCGAACGATGTCGCCAATGCCGTCGGCCCGCTGGCGGCCATCGTGCAGACCGTGACGACCGGGAATTTCAACGGCGATGTGGTCATTCCCTTGTGGGTCATGCTGATCGGCGCCTTCGGGATCTCCTTCGGGCTGAGCCTGTTCGGTCCCAAGCTGATCCGCATGGTCGGAAACGAGATCACCAAGCTCAACCCGATGCGCGCCTATTGCGTCGCGTTGTCGGCGGCGGTGACGGTCATCATTGCCAGTGCGTTGGGGTTGCCGGTCAGCTCGACCCATATCGCGATCGGCGCGATCTTCGGCGTGGGCTTTTTCCGCGAATGGGATGCCGAGCGGCGCCTGAAGCAGGCCCGCATGGCCGTTCCCCGGCCGGACAATATTCCGGCGGATGAGCGTCGCCGCCGCAAGCTGGTCCGCCGGCTGCATGTGCTGACCATCGGAGCGGCCTGGGTCGTTACCGTTCCCGCCGCGGCGCTTCTGTCGGCGCTTCTGTTCCTGATCCTGCGGCAGATCCCGGCCTGATCGGCCGGACGACGACGGTTGTGGTCGAAACGGCGCGAGGCTGCCAAAGTGCCTCAGTCGATCCGCGCGGCGGAGGCCTTTTGCATGGGCTTTCCATGCAAGACCGTGCGGAGAGAACCGCTTTCGCGCAACAGGGCCACGGCAAATCTGGTCTCTCGGACGGTAAGCCCGGTCTTCACGGCAATGTCCTCCACCCCATAGCCTGCCTTCAGCATTGCTCCGATCAACGCACGATGTCCCGCCGGTTTCGGTTCTGCCTCTCGGTGGGCGGCATGCCGGTTCTGGTCTGTGAAAGCCCGAGGCGCCGATGCGGCCTGCGCCGGTTGCCTGTCGTCGATGTCAGCTCGGGAAATCAAGCCATCGCTACGCCGCGGTGTCTGCAAGACACACCTCCTGTGGAAACGGAATCAACCAGTCTCCGTAGTCAGGGCGCCAGTCCCTGGGCGCACGCAGCACACGCCTTGCCGACAAGATAGCGGCGCTGTCGAATGGATCAAGAGGCGAGAATATCGAAAACGACAGTGATCCGCGTCGTCGCGATAGGCGCGCCTGGCGGGCCGGGACGGCAATGAAGGGGCTATAAGAACGACGCCCCGCCGAGGTCGATGCGACAGGCATGAAAGGCGATGCCGTCCGGGCAACGCCGCGCCTTGCGCCATTCGGAGCCTTGATGGAGCGGTCGATTTCGGGATGAAACCGAAGCGGAGCGGCCGCTTTGTGGTTGAAACCTTTGATTGGTCCTCCAAACTCAGGCGACATTCGAGGAGGAACCATGCTGAACGTCATTTCCCGCCCATTGGTCCGGCTTGTCGATCGCTGGCTGCCGGATCCCTATATCTTCGTGGTCATCCTGACATTGCTTGTCATGATCGCGGCCATGGCGATCGAGGGGCATGGACCGATGGCGGTCGTCGGCATGTGGGGAGCAGGGTTCTGGGAACTGCTGTCCTTTGCCATGCAGATGCTGCTGGTGCTTGTCACCGGCTACATGATGGCCTCGACCCCGCTGGTGCGGCGGGGGCTGGAGCGGCTGGCTGACCTGGCGGGATCGCCCGGCACCGCGATCCTGCTGGTCAGCTTCGTCTCGCTGGCGGCGAGCTGGATCAACTGGGGCTTTGGCCTGGTCGTCGGCGCATTGTTTGCCAAGGCCATCGCGCGCAAGGTCCGGGTCGACTATCGGCTGCTGGTCGCCTCGGCCTATTCCGGCTTCATCGTCTGGCATGGCGGGCTTGCCGGCTCGGTCCCGCTGGCCATCGCCACGGCGGGCCACCCGTTCGAGGGGGCGATCGGTGTGATCGCTACCGACCGGACCATCTTTGCCGCCTATAACCTGTTCATCGTCATTGCTCTTTTCATCGCGGTGCCGCTGGTCAACCGCATGATGATGCCGCGTCCGGGCGAAGAGGTCTTTGTCGACCCCAAGCTGCTGGCAGAGCCCGAAGTCGCCGATATGCCCGGCACCACGCCGGCCGAGCGCATGGAAAACAGCCGCGTTCTCAGCTGGCTGATCGGCGCGGCGGGCGTCGCCTGGCTGGTTCAGTATTTCGCGGGATCGGGCACGCTGACGCTGAACGTGGTGAACTTTCTGTTCCTGATCGTCGCCATCATCCTGCACGGCACGCCGCGCCGCCTGCTGGCCAGCCTGAACGAAGGCGTCAAGGGCGGCGCCGGCATCGTGATCCAGTTTCCGTTCTATGCCGGAATCATGGCGATCATGCTGAACTCGGGCCTGGCCGAGACGATCTCGGTCTGGCTGACCTCGTTCGCGACCGAGAAAAGCTTTGCCTTCTGGACTTTCATGAGCGCCGGTCTGGTCAACTTCTTCGTGCCCTCGGGCGGCGGGCAATGGGCGATCCAGGCGCCGGTGATCCTGCCCGCGGCCGAGGCGCTGGGGGTGGACGCCGCCCGCGCGGCCATGGCGGTCGCCTGGGGCGATAGCTGGACCAATATGGTGCAACCGTTCTGGGCGTTGCCCATTCTGGGGATCGCCGGGCTGAGAGCCCGCGACATCATGGGATTCTGCACTTTGCATCTGGTGCTTTCGGGCATCATCATCTCGATCGGCCTGACGTTCATCTAGGGCCCTGCCGCCATTTGTTCCGTGACTTGAAAGGAAAGCCTGCATGAATGCCGTGATCGACTTCCTGAACCTGATCTTCTGGAACTATGTGCTGATTTACGGGCTCCTGGCAGTGGGGGTCTACTTCACCCTGCGGCTTGGCTTTCTGCAGTTCCGCCACTTTCCCGAGCTGTTCCGATGCGTCATCGGTTCGGGCGAGGTCGACAAGAACGGCATCACGCCCTTGCAGGCACTGACCGTCAGCCTGGCCTCGCGCGTTGGGACAGGCAATATCGCCGGGGTGGCGGTCGCGATCTATCTGGGCGGACCCGGCGCGGTGTTCTGGATGTGGATGGTGGCGCTGGTCGGCATGGCTACCGCCTATTCGGAAAGCGCGCTGGCGCAGCTTTACAAGGTTCATGGCGAAGGCGGCATGTATCGTGGCGGCCCCGCCTATTACATCTCGCGAGGGCTGGGTTTGCCCTGGCTGGGGGCGATCTTTGCCATCGCGCTGATCATCGCCTTCGGCCTGGTCTTCAACTCGGTGCAATCCAACTCCATCGCCGAGGCGGTGAACGGCGCCTTCGGTGTGCCGAAATGGGCGGTCGGCCTGGCGACGGCGGGGCTGACGGCTGCGATCATCTTCGGCGGCATCCCCCCAGGTCGCCCGCGTGGCCGAGATCGTGGTGCCCTTCATGGCGGGTATCTACCTGCTGGCGGCGATCATCGTCATCGTGATGAACCTGCCGGCGGTGCCCGGCGCGCTGTGGCAGATCGTGGGCGGCGCCCTTGGCCTGACCGAGGCTGCGGGCGGCGTCGCGGGGTCGGTCGCGGCGGCTGCGATGAACGGCATCAAGCGCGGGCTGTTCTCGAACGAGGCGGGTATGGGGTCGGCCCCCAACATCGCGGCAGTAGCGACCCCCGATCCGCATCACCCCTCGAGCCAGGGTTTCGTGCAGGCGCTTGGCGTCTTCATCGACACCATCCTTGTCTGCTCGGCGACGGCAGTGATGATCATCCTGTCGGGCGTCATGGAGCCGGGCAGCGGCGTCACGGGCACCGTGCTGACCCAGAATGCGCTGGTCCATCACTTCGGCGCCGCAGGAGGCGTGTTCGTCGCGGTGGCCATCTTCTTCTTTGCCTTCACGTCGATCATCGGCAATTACGCCTATGCCGAGAACGCCTTTTCCTATCTGGGGTTCGGCAGCAAGACGGGGCTGACGGTGCTGCGTGTCGCGGCGGTCCTCATGGTGATCTGGGGCGCGATCCAAAGCGTGGCGACCGTCTTCAACCTGGCAGATGCTTCGATGGGGCTGATGGCCACCATCAACCTGATCGCCATCATGGCGCTGTCGGGAACGGTGGCCAAGCTGACGCGGGACTATCTGGCACAAAGAAAGGCCGGAAAGATGCCGACTTTCCACCTGTCGCAGCATCCCGACATCGGCCGGGGTGTCGACCCCGAGATATGGCAATGACTGCCGCGACGATCAGATGCCTACTGCGCTGCCGATAAGCTGGGACACCCAGAGCGCTCATCCCTCATACTCCGATACCTGCGAAGATCGGCCAGTTCGAAGAAGCGCGCGTAGTCAAAGCCATCGGAGTAGCGGCGATGCGATCGGCGCTGTGCAGCCTCCGGCTGCGCGCTCGGACAAGCCTTAGGCTGCCGTCGAGGGGCAGGGCGGAATGATCGCTTTGGATATTGCGAAACAGTTTGTAAATCCTGCCCCGCAACCATTGAGACCGACAAACTCGCCGCACCAACGGCGGGTTTTGTCGTTTTGGAAGCCTTTCCAATGGCTTGCCGTTCGGTCCATTCGAGGATTTTCGCCAGATCGCCGTGCAGTGTGGCGAAAATCTCGCCTCGTTCCGGCCCCGGCGTCAGCACAATCTTCTCGATCAGCATCCGCAGGGCCACCGCTGCCTGCGGCCGTTCGTCGGGCTTGGCGAGGGCGGCGGTCAGCGCGGAAACCTTCTTCGCATAGATCGCCGAGGCGCTCGGCAGCAGGTCCGGCGTATCCTCGGGAATGTCGGCAAGCTGCTCGGTCAGTTCGGCCTTGCGCGCTTCCAGCGCATCCATCTCGCCCTTCATGCTCGGATGGAACATGCCCTCCTTGATCGCCTCGATGATGCCCCTGATCTGCTTCTCGACCTTCACCAGTTCCGCCTTCCAGGAATCGCCGTTCGAGCGGCGTTCCCGGTTGAGACGGTTGGTTTCCTCGGCATAGGCCCGCATCGCCTCGGCAGCCACTTCCGGCGCCATCATCCGGTCCTTCAGGCCGGCAAGCACACGCCGCTCCAGATCTTCGCGCAGGATGGTGCGGCTATTGGAACAGGTGCCCTTGGTGACGTGCGTCGAGCAGGCGAACGATCCGAGCCACGGATGGAGAAGGGCCCACCGCAGCAGCCGCAGAAAATCAGGCCCGAGAGCAGCGTCTTCGGCCGATGGGTGCCGTTCAGGCGGTTCTTCTTGTGGTGGGCGCGGACACCCTCGGCGACCTTGGCATATCTGGCCGAGTTGTCGGCCTGCCGCGCCTTCACCGCCTGCCAGAGGTCTTCATCGACGATGCGCAGTTCGGGCACGTCCTTGACGATCCATTCCGATTCCGGGTTCAGCCGCGAGACGCGCTTGCCGGTCGACGGGTCTTTCAGATAGCGCAGCCGGTTCCAGATCAGGCGGCCGATATAGAGTTCGTTGTTGAGGATACCCGTGCCGCGCTTCACATGGCCGTGGATGGTGGTATCGTTCCAAAGCCGTCCTTCGGGGCCGGGCACACCTTCCTCGTTCAGCGTCTTTGCGATGACGCGCGGGCTGATGCCTTCGGCATAATCGCGGAGGATGCGACGCACGACATTGGCCTCGGCCTCATCGATCTCGCGGTTGCCCCGGATCGGATCGCCGCGCGCATCGAGCTGCTTCACGACCTTGTAGCCATAGCAAAGCCCGCCGCCCGACTTGCCGTCCTCGACCCGGCCGCGCAGCCCGCGATGGGTCTTGGCCGCGAGGTCCTTGAGGAACAGCGCGTTCATCGTGCCCTTGAGGCCGACATGAAGCTCGGAAATCTCGCCCTCGGCCAGCGTGACGATGGGAACGCCGGCGAACTTCAGATGCTTGAACAGCGTCGCCACATCGGCCTGGTCGCGCGAAATGCGGTCCAGAGCCTCGGCCAGCACCATATCGAACTGGCCCGCCTGCGCGTCCTGCAACAGCATCTGGATGCCCGGACGCAGGATCATGCTCGAACCTGAAATCCCTGCGTCTTTGTAAGTGCCGACGACCTTCAAGCCGTCGCGCTTCGCCTGCTCGCGGCAGATGCGGAACTGATCCTCGATCGAGGCGTCGCGCTGGTTGTCGGAAGAATAGCGGGCGTAGAGGGCAACGCGGGTCATGGCGGACTCCTTCATGCAACCTTGTCAAAGCGGCTCGGCCGGATCAGCACCTCGGCCGAGATGCCGAGATGGTCGTGCAACTGCCGGATCATGTCGATGGACAGGCCCCGCTTGCGGTTCAGCACATCCGCAACCCGGTTGCGCGGGCCGATCATCGGCTCCAGGTCCCTGCGGGTCAGTCCCTGCTGCTCCATGCGGAACCGGATCGCCTCGATCGGGTCGGGCGGGTCCATGAGATGATGCTTCTCCTCATAGACCTCGATCAGCGTCGCCAGCACGTCTAGCCGGTCGCCGTCCGGTGTGCCGCTCTTCGCGCCCCACAGCCGTTCCACTTCGGCAAGCGCCGCATCGTAATCCGCTTCGGTGCGGATGGGCTTCAGCTCAGTCGCCATGTCTGATCTCCGTCACGTCGATCCTGTCATATGCCTTGTGGGTGCCGATCCACTTGATCCAGACGATGGCCTTCTCGAAGTCGACCGCCACCACGAGGCGATAATCGTTGCCCTTGATGTTGAAGACGATGCGCTCGGCGCTGACGATGCTGGCCGTCGCATAGAGCCGCTTCACATCCGCCGAACTCGTCCAGTCCGCCTTGCTGACTTCGTCGAACCAGGCATCGAGTGCGGCCTTGACCGCCGGCTGGTCCTTCTGCCCCGCGAGGCTGTCGACGAACTGCCGCAAGGTGCGACGGGCAATGATCCTCATAAGTCACCTATATCATGGGACCAAAATGGTCACAAGAAGAATATGCAAATGCCCCGGCGCGGGTGTCGCGGCGGGGCGATGACCGATCTGCCGGGCTCCGATCGCTACCTGAGCTGAGCGTCCAGCGGCGTGAACCCGGCATCCATCTCCGCGCGCTCAACCGCGTCGATGACGACATCGACGGCTTCCGCCGTGCGGTGACGCCGCCGTGCGGCAGCCCGGAGCCAGTCATGGTGGTCGGCGTGCATCAGCACGAACTCGCGCCGCCCGTGCCGGGTGATCTCCACCGGCTCGTGCTGCGCCTGATGCAGGAATTCTTCGGGACTGCGCTGGAATACGACAGAATCGATAGTAGGCATGGGTGCATCCTGAACAAATCCGATGCCCAAAACCATAGATGTCACGCATCCTCGCCTGCCGGGCGCTTCTTCTGCGCCTTGCGTTCGCGCGCGATCTTGCGCTCGAACTGCTCGCGGGCGATCTGGCGACCGATCAGCCGGGCGAGGGACCGGATGGCGGCATCGGCGCGCGCGGGATCGCTTTCCCCCGCTTCCGTCGCGGTCGAAGGTCCAAAGACCTTAATGCTGATCCTGTCACGTTTGAGCGCCATCGTCTCCAGAAATCCCATGCCCGGGAGGGGCAGGGACCATCGAAGAACGGCTCTGATGATGTGACCGCCCCCCCGACGGCTTCGCTGTGCCAGGGTGGGTCTGGGACGATCCACAGAGGGGAGAGGTCATGTCGGAGATTACCACGATCGGGCTCGATCTTGCGAAGCATGTGTTTCAGCTTCACGGGGCCGACGCTTCTGGGCGAGCGGTGCTGCGCAAGAAGCTTCGGCGGGACCAGGTGCTGGCGTTCTTCAGCCAGCTACCATCCTGCGTCGTCGTGATGGAGGCGTGCGGTGGCGCCCATTTCTGGGGTCGTGAGATCGGGAAGCTGGGCCATGAGGTGCGGCTCATCCCGCCGGCCTATGTGAAGCCCTTTGTGAAGCGCCAGAAGAACGAT
>NZ_JHWH01000036.1 GCF_000622145.1 Paracoccus yeei ATCC BAA-599
CGCATCTGCTCCATCTCCTGGAAGCCGCCCTGGCCGATGGTCTTGTTGGCGGCCTGGGGCGTGACCAGCAAAAGCGGGGTGTGGTTCCAGTAGGCGGTCTTGACCGGCGTCACAAAGCCCGTCACCCCGGGGCCGTTCTGCGCGATCATCATCGACATCTTGCCGGTCGAGCGCGTGAACCCGTCCGCCATCAGCCCGGCATTCGTCTCGTGCGCGGTGTCCCAGAACGTGATCCCGGCCTTGGGAAAGAGGTCGCTGACCGGCATCATGGCCGAGCCGATGATCCCGAACGCATGCTCAATCCCATGCATCTGCAGAACTTTGACAAACGCTTCCTCAGTCGTCATCTTCATCAAGGTCTCTCCTCGTATCCTTAGGCAGCTCTGCTGGCACCGGCGCGGCATTGTGCGCCCCCTTCGGCTCCACGGTCCTCAAGGACCATGCGCGCCACTTTGGCCCCAATCATCATTGCGGGCGCATTCGTGTTGCCTGAGACGATCTCGGGCATGATTGAGCAGTCGGCCACCCGCAGGCCGCGAATGCCCCCCACCCGCAAGCGCGGGTCCACCACGGCGCGCGCGTCCGTGCCCATGCGGCAGGTGCCGGTCGGATGATAGATCGTGGTCGAGTTCATCCGCGCCCAGGCCAGCACCTCGTCATAGCCCTGCACATCGGCGGTCGGCCGGAACTCCTCGGAAATGGCGGATTTCAACGGCTCGGTACGCGCGAACTTGCGGGCGATCTCGATGCCGGCGACCAGCGTGTCGCGGTCGGTCTGGGTGGCCAGGTAGTTCGGCTCGATCAGGGGCGCGACCAGCGGATCGGCCGAGCGCAGCGTGATGGTGCCGCGGCTTTCCGGCCGCAGCTGGCAGACCGATTGCGTAAAGGCCGAGAAGGGATGCACCCCTTCGCCGGGGCTGTCGGCGGACCAGGGCTGGATGTGGAACTGGATGTCGGGCGTGGCGAGGCCGGGCCGGGTGCGCAGGAAGCCGAAGACCAGGCTGGCGGCCATGGTCATCGGGCCGGTGCGAAACAGCGCGTATTCCAGCCCGATCCTGGCCTTGTTCATCAGGCTGCGCACCTCGTCGTTCAGCGTCGCCTCGCGGCATTTGAATACCAGCCGGGCCTGCAGGTGGTCCTGCAGGTTGCGGCCGACCTCGGGCGCGTCATGGACGACCGCGATGCCGTGGTTGCGCAGGTGCTCGGCGTCACCCACGCCCGAAAGCATCAGGATCTGCGGCGAGCCGATGGCGCCGGCGCAGAGGATCACCTCGCACGCGGCGCGGATCACCTGATGGCTGCCGTCGGGGCGCCGGATCTCGACCCCAGTGGCGCGGCCGTCCTCGATCACCACGCGGCGCACCTGGGCGTTGGTGACCACGTCCAGGTTCTGCCGATGGCGGATCGGCTTCAGGAAGGCGGCCGCCGAAGAGCAGCGCCGGCCCTTGTTCACGGTCAGCTGGAAATGGCCGACGCCGTCCTGTACCGGGCCGTTGTAATCGGGGTTGTAGGGGATGCCGTTGGCCTTGGCTGCCTCGATCCACAATTCGCAGATGCGGCGGCGCAGACGTGGGTCGGAAACCTGCAGGGGACCATGCGTGCCGCGCCCCTCGCCCTCGCCGCGCTGGAAGGTTTCCAGCTCCTGAAACAGCGGGCCGACCTCGCGCCAGGACCAGCCATCGTTGCCCATCTGCGCCCAGCGGTCGTAATCCTCGCGCTGGCCGCGGACATAGAGCAGCCCGTTCAGCGACGAGGATCCGCCCAGCACCTTGCCGCGCGGCCAGTGCAGCGAGCGGCCGTTCAAGCCGGGGTCGGGCGCGGTCTCGTAGCACCAGTCGAAATCCGGGTTGTGCATGGTGCGGAAATAGCCGACCGGGATATGGATCCAGGGGCTCGAGTCGCGGTTGCCGGCTTCCAGCAGGGTGACGCGGATCGCGGGATCGGCGGAAAGATGGTTCGCGACCACGCAGCCGGCCGATCCGGCGCCGACGATGACGTAATCCGCTGGGTCTGATGCTTGGCTCATCTTGGCATCCTTTGCGGGCTCGCGCCCATGGTTCGGGAGGGAAAACCGGGCGGGGTTGCCGCCCGGCAAGGCTCTAGCCGCGCTCGCGGCGACCGATCAGCACGGCGCAGACGAAAGACACCAGCGCGGCGAAGACGACATAGGCGCAAAGCCAGAACGGGTCGTTGTCATTCGCGGCCATCAGCGCCGTCGCGATCATCGGCGTGATCCCCGAGGCGAAGATGCCCGAGAACTGATAGACGAAGGACACGCCGGTAT
Organism: Paracoccus yeei ATCC BAA-599; assembly: GCF_000622145.1. Classification (GTDB taxonomy): domain Bacteria; phylum Pseudomonadota; class Alphaproteobacteria; order Rhodobacterales; family Rhodobacteraceae; genus Paracoccus; species Paracoccus yeei. Next base: position 2,285 of record NZ_JHWH01000036.1, read on the forward strand.
AGCGCACGCTGGGGTCAAACAGGTCGGCGAACAGCGCCGCCTCGGGGCCGTAGCACATCGGGTAGACGATGCCGAAGGGCAGGGCGATGCCCAGGATCACCAGCAGCGGATCGCCGGTGGACATCAGCGCGAAGGCGGGGAACACGCTGAGCGCCAGCAGAAGCGAGCCGATGGCATAGATGCGCGGCCGCCCGATCCGGTCCGACAGCCGGCCGAAGAACGGGATGCAGACCACCATGACGATGGCGGCGCCACAGACCGTCCACAGCGCAAAGGTCCGCTCCAGCCCGACGTATTTCGTCAGGTAGAGGATCGAGAACACCGCGAAGACGTTGAAGAACACGCCGTCGATATAGCGCGCGCCCATACCCAGCATGACATTGGCGGGATAGCGTTTCAGCATGTCCACGAAGGGCAAGCCCTGGTCCTTGGCCCGCGATTCCGCTTTGGCCTTCTTAAACTCGGGGCTTTCGCCGATGTTGCTGCGGATCCAGGTACCCAGCACGACCAGGACGATCGAGGCGACGAAGGCCGCGCGCCAGCCCCAGGCCATGAAGGCATCGTCCGGCATCAGCGTCAGCAGCGCCATGACGCCCGAAGCCATGAACAAGCCCAGCGACAGGCCAATCTGCGGGATCGAGGCGTAAAAGCCGCGTTTGTTCTCGGGCGCGAATTCATAGGCCATCAGCACGGCCCCGCCCCATTCGCCGCCGATGCCGATGCCCTGCGCCACACGCAGAACCAACAGCAGGATCGGCGCTAGGATGCCGATCTGGTCATAGGTCGGCAAGAGGCCGATCAGCACCGTCGCGCCCCCCATCAAGAGAAGGGTGATGACCAGCATGGTCTTGCGCCCGATGCGGTCGCCGAAGTGCCCGAAGATGACGCCGCCCAGCGGGCGCGCCACGAAACCCACCGCGAAGGTGGCATAGGCCAGCAGCACCGAAATCGTCGGATCGTCCGCCGGAAAATACAGCTTGTTGAAGACGATACCGGCGACGACGCCGTAAAGAAAGAAATCGTACCATTCGATGGTCGACCCCACGAGGCTTGCGAATACGACCTTCTTGACGTCGTTTTCCCGGTCGCCAACCATGTTGGCGCCAGCGGTTGTTACCGCCATGACATCCTCCCTGATGCTGCAGCGTTGTTCGATTGTTCAGCTGTTCCCGGCAAATCCTCCTTTTGCCGGTGAGCGGACGTTGCCTCATGCTGCCAAGCTGTGTCAAAGGTTTTTCGATAGCAGAACTATCATTTTTTCTAAAATCATACTGGGTGTTGGGCGGTTGGAGCGGCGCTGCCAACCATGTAGAGTCGCGCTGACAAACGACGGAAGAGCCGATCATGACGAGCATTCAGGACAAGTCTTCCCTGCCGCCAAGCTTTAGGAATCTGCAGATTCTTGAGGTTCTTGCCAGCGAGGGGCGCCCCCTGACCGCGACCGAGATCAATGCCTCGCTGAACCTGCCTGTGCCGACAATCCACCGGCTGGTCGGCAACCTGGAAGCCGAGGGGTTCCTGACCCGCCATATCGACGGGCGCAGCTATCAGCCGGGACCGAAGCTGCGGCAGATGATGCAGGGCGTCATCCGCTTCTGGCACCAGGACCTGCCGCAGCGCGACGTTCTGATTCGCCTGAACCAGCGCCTGGGCGAGACCTGCAACCTGTCGATTCCCGACGGCGACGCGATGCTCTACATCGACCGGGTCGAGACGCACTGGCCGCTGCGCATCCAGCTTCGCGTCGGCTCGCGCGTGCCGCTGCACGCCACGGCGGGCGGAAAGATGTGCCTGTCGCTGATCGACCAGGACAAGCTGGACCGCTACCTGAAGCGCGCCGAACTTCAAGGCTACACCACACAGACCATGACTGATCGGCACCAACTGCGCGAGGAACTGTGCCGGATCCGCCAACAGGGCTATGCGACGGACTCTGAGGAATGGGTGCCAGGTATGATCGCGGTCGCCGTGCCGGTTCTGGGCAGTTCGGGACAGTTGATCGCCACGGTCTCCTTCCATGCCCCGGTCCAGCGGCTCACGCTGGCCGAGGGGCTGAAGTATCTGCCCGACCTGCAGGCGGCTGCCGAGGAATTGACGCGACTGATGGGCGTTGTTGCGGAGGTCCTTGCCAAGCAGGATTAACACGGCGCATTCATTAGTTTAATGGTCTGTGATGACCCGCTCCGCTCCTGCCCGCTACCGCACAACGAACTCAAAACTCTATAACGATGCGTTGCGGCGACGAGGGTCTCTGCTGATCTGGCTGGACAAGGACATGGTGTGGCGTGCGCCGAAGGCCGGTTGCAACGGTCGACCTCCCGTGTTCAGGAATGCAGCAATCCAATTCTGATGGGGTGGACACCCCCGCCCGACGGCATCGCAATGTGCCAAGGTGGTGATGTCGAAATCGCCACATAGAAGGGGTGTCCATGGAAGATATTACCATAGTCGGGATTGATCTGGCCACGAGCGTTTTCCAGGTCCACGCCACCAATGCAGAGGGTCGTACTATCGTCAGGAAGCGGCTGCCGCGCACGCGTTTTCTGGCCTTCATGTTCGCAGTTCCGCCGTGCGTTGTGGCTGTGGAAGCCTGCGCGACATTGCATCATTGGGCGCGGGAGTTGCAGGCGCTCGGTCATGACGTCCGCCTGATCCAGCCGACTTATGTCAAACCGTTCGTCAAGCGGCAGAAAAACGACGCGCATGACGCCGAAGCCATTGTCGAAGCGGCGCTGAGACCGTCGATGCGCACCGTTCCGGTGAAATCGCCGGAGCAACAGGCTCTCGCTATGCTGTTCCGAACCCGCGAACTGCTGCTCGTGCAAAAGACCCAACTGGTGAACGCATTGCGCGCCCATCTCGCAGAGCAAGGGGTGATCCTGGCCGGGGGGGGCGCCGATCTATCACACCGTTCATCAAGCTTCTCGAGGATATGACAACAGCGCTTCCGCAGATCGCGCGTGAGGTCGGCGCCCTGTATCTGGACAGGATCGCCCGAACCTCTGGCGAGATCGAAACGCTGGAACAGCAAATCGACGAGCATGCCCGGGAGCACGAAACCGCTCGACGCCTGCGCACGGTTCCCGGTGTTTGACCGGTTATTGCCATGGCCCTCAAGGCGTTTGCTCCTGCGAGGGAGGGCTTCGCGCGCGGCCGGGATACATCGCATCACGCGACCCGGTTATTCAGAAAGCAGAAACATCCACTTCCGTGTAGCACTCATCAAACGTCACAATGCTCAAGGCATCGCCGAAATCGAACGCCAGGCATGAGTTCAATGGGAAAGGGGCGTGTCTCCTATTCGGTCTCGCTATGAAAACCCCTTGTATGCTTGCCGAAGCGCCGCCTCGTGGATCATCCCCGATAGCGTCACCAGGTCGAACACCGGCAGGTCCAGAGCCTGCTGCAAGCTTCGGGCAAAGGGCGGAAGGTCGGTGCATTCCAGCACGATTGCCCGGATCGCCGGATTGCGGGTGACAAGGGCGCGTCCGGCGGCGATGATCTCTGCCTCTACCTTGTCCAGATCCATGTCATTGCGTTCATTGCGCAGGATGACGCTGGCGAATTCCAGCGTGTCCTCCAAACCCTGTATTTCCAGCGGTACCCCGTCCGCTCCGACGCCGGCCAGATGGCTTGCTGTCAACGCGCTGGCCGAAGCCGTCAGCACGCCAACGGGCGCGCGGGTCATCTGCCAGACCAGGGGCACCTGGATCAGTGACGACAGAAAGACGGGAATGCGTACGGATTCGGCGATTTCGCGCTGGAACAGCGCCAGGAACCCGCAGGAGCCCGTGATTGCGTGGACGCCCTGGCGTTCCAGCCTTTGTGCCGCCTCGATCAACCGTCCGACCATGGCCGGGCCTGGGCGGTTCAGCAGTTCCGGGACGGTGATGCCGTCGAGGATCTCGTAGGCGGCGGTGAACGGCAGGCTGGAGGGATTCTTGATATGCCCCGGAGGTTTCGGGAAATAGCTTTCCAGCGAAAGCACACCGATGGAAATGCCATAGATGTTGCGGCCGCCGCGCTGCACGGTCATGCGGGTTTCTCCTGTCGTCCAAGAAAGCGGAAACGGTCGGCGCGGAAGGGCGCCAGATCGACCGAGGGCATCTCACCCGCCGCGAGTTGGGCGATCAACCGGCCGGTTGGTGCGCCCCCGGACAGACCAAGGTGGCTGTGGCCAAAGGCCAGCAGGATGTTGGAGCATCCTGGCATCCGTCCGATTACCGGCAAAGAATCCGGCAAGGACGGGCGGTGGCCCATCCACTCTGCCGCGTTTTCGACATTCAGCGCCGGAAAGATCTCTCGCCCCAGAACCGCCAGGTTGCGGGCCCGACGATGGTCTGGCGCGGCGCGTAGGCCCGCCAGTTCCACGGTTCCTGCAAGGCGCAGGCCGCCTTCCATGGAATTGGCCACCACCATGCGGCCGGCCTCCATCAGCGTATTGTTGACCTGCACTCCGGGGTTGGGAATGGTCAGGTGATAGCCCCGCTCGGTTTCCAGCGGAATGCTCAGCCCAAGCGGCCGCAGCAGCCTTGCCGACCACGCGCCGGCCGCGACCACCACCTTGGCAAAGGCAAGCGCGCCTTGCGGGGTTTTGATCTCGATACCCCCCGGGCCGGGACGCAGCCCGGCGACGTCGCACCGCAACGCCTGTCCGCCCTGCCGGACCACGCGCTCTGCAAGCACGCGCAGAAGCCTTTGCGGATTGACGCTGTGGCCCTGCCCGTGGATCACTACCGCCTTGCGGTAGCACGGCGAGACATCGGGTTCCAGTTCCCGCAACTCGCTGGCCCCGACAAGCTCGATATGCGCGCCTCGTTCTCGCCGAAGCCGCAGGCCGAGGGCATTCAGATCGGCCTGCGCCTCATCGCGGTAAAGCTGGATATAGACGCAGCGCCGGACCAGCGCCTCGTGCCCGCTGCCGCGCAGCAGGTCTTCGTAAAGGTCGACGGTCGGCGCATAGAGGCTGCGCAGGGCGTCGGCCTGCGCCGCGATCCTGCCCGACCGGCCGGCATGCAGAAAGCGGGCCAGCCAAGGGGCGGCCGTCGGCAGATGAGGCAGCCGGATCGCCATCGGTCCCAACGGGTCCAGCAGCCAGCCGGGAACCGACTTCCACAGCCCGGGCAGGGATTCCGGTACGCAGGACCACGGTGAAAGGTTTCCGGCATTGCCGTATGAGGCCCGCTGGTCGTCGGTTCCGGCCCGGTCCAGGATGGTGACGCGAAAGCCCTTTTCCTGAAGGTAAAGCGCCGCGCAAATGCCAATGATACCGCCGCCGACGACGGCGATGCTTCGTTCGTCCGGTGTCATGTCCATTCCGAATTGTCAGTGCTGCCGGAACCGGCCAAGGGCGCGCGACGGGCGCGCGCCCGATTGGCCGTTCATTTCCGCATTTCGGCGGCCGCTTCGGCCATCATGCCGTAGGTGTCGCGCATGTCCGCGACCCATTCGTCGCCGTGGCGGAAATCGACCTCGGCACCGATATTCTCGAATGCCTTGACGACCTGGGGATCCTGCATCGCCTGCGCGCTAGCCTCGACCAGCTTGTCCACGACCTCCTGCGGTACGCCCTTAGGCGCGAAGATGCCCGACCAGCCTTCGAAATCGCCCTTGATGCCAAAATCGGCAAAGCTGGGCACACTGGGAAATTGGTCTGACTTCTTGTTCACCACCAACAGGCGGGCGCTGCCCGACTTGAGATGCGGTTCGAAGGCGGGGGGAAAGGACACGGCGGAATCGATGTGGCCGCCGATCAGCGATACCATCGACTCGGCGGTGGTATTGGCGTGCACGTAGTCGACCGTATAGCCCGCCTGCCGCGCGACGATGCTGGCAAGGATCGTCCCCGACGAGGCCGCGCCCCAGGAGCCTTGGGTCAACCGCTTGTCCTTGGCGCCCTGCACGAATTCCTCGAAGCTGTTGTAGGGGCTGTCCTTGCCAACAAGGAGACCCAGCGGGACCGCCGACAGCTTCACCACCGGGGTAAAGCTGTCGAAGTCATAGGACACCTGGCTGAAATTGGGCGTGACCTGCACATTGCTCAGCCCGGCGTTCACCAGCGTATAGCCGTCGGGCTTGGCATTGACGACCTCGGTCGTGCCGATAACCCCGGTGCCGCCGGCCTTGTTGACCACCGCGACGGGCACGCCCAGGATCTTCTCGACCGCATCGGCCCAGACCCGCGTGGTCAGGTCGGAATCGCCGCCCGCGCCCCAGGGTACGATCACCCGGATGGGTTTTTCGGGAAACTCGGCCGCGGCCGGCATCGCAAAGGCCGATGCGACGGTGCCGATGGCGGCAAGAAGGGCAAGCTGCTTTTTCATTCTTGATGCTCCTGTTGGAAAAGGTATCGACTGGCCGGACCGGCTATTGGTTTGCCGCGAGCGTGCGCAAACGCGACTTGCGGTTCATGCGGATCGCCGACCAGACCGACAGCGCGGCAAGGACGATGAACCCCCAGCCGATGGGCGAGGCCAGCAGCAGGAAGTAGTCGCCGCCGACGATGGAGACTGCCTGGTCAAGGTTCTGCTCGAATATCGGCATCAGGATGAAGCCGATGATGAAGGCGGCGGGGTTCAGCCCGACAAGGCGCATTCCATAGCCCAGGACGGTAAAGACCAGCAGGATCAGGATGTCGTTCAGGCTTTGGTTGGTGCTGAAGGCGCCGATCACGGCAAAGGCAAAGACGCAAGGGAAGATGAAATAGGTCTTGATCGAGGCCACTTTCATCCAGAACCGGAAGCCGAAGCGCGCGATTACCAGCAAGAACAGGTCCACCATCAGGAAGCCGGCAAAGATGGCGTAGATGGTGTCGGTATGCTCGTAAAAGATCGTCGGTCCCGGGGTGATTCCGTGGATCAGGAAGGCCCCCATCAGCAGTGCGGTCACGTCGTCGCCAGGAATGCTGAGCGTCAGCATCGGGATCATGCTTGACCCGCAGACAGCGTTGTTCGCGGATTCCGCCGCCGCGATCCCGTGCAGCGAGCCCTTGCCAAAGCTTTCCGGCTCCTTGGACGCCCGTTTGGCCTCGCCATAGGCCAGGAACGCAGCCGCGCTCGACCCCAAGCCCGGCAGGGCGCCGACCACGGTGCCGATACCCGTCGACTTCAGGATCGTCCCGAAAACCGAATGGTATTCGCGAAAGCTGAGCCGGTTGTCGGCGGGATTGGGCGAATGCTTCAGGACCAGTTCGTGCTGCGGGATCTTGCGACGGCGGACTCCCTCGATCACCTCGGGCATGACCAGGACCCCGATCAGCAGGGGCAGAAAGGTGAAGCCGCTCAGCAGCTCGGGGATTCCGAAGGTCAGGCGCGCTGCCCCCGTTACCGCCGACATGCCGACCATCGCGAACAGCATTCCTAGGCAGCAGGACAAAAGCCCCCGAGGCACCGATTCCCCGGTCATCGAACCGACCACCGTGAAGGCAAAGACCAGCAGCCAGACCTTTTCGATCGGACCCGCCTGCAGGGATAGCAGCGAGATCGGCGCGGCCACGAAGATCAGCACCAGTGTCGCCAGAACCTCGCCGGTGACCGAGGCGTAAAGCGCCAGGCACAGCGCCTTGCCCGCCTTGCCGGCCCGCGCCAGCGCGTGCCCGTCGAGCGAGGTCAGGAAGGACGCCGCCGCGCCGGGCGTGTTGATCAGGATCGCCGAAATCGAACCGCCATAGATCCCGGCCTTGTAGACCGCCAGCAGGGTCACGATGCCCACCACCGGATCGAAATAGAAGGTCACGGGCAGCATGATCGCGATGGCCATGATCCCCGAAATGCCGGGGATGGCGCCGAAGACGATGCCGACGCAGACCCCAAGCGCGATGCCCAGCATCGGCGCGGGCGCCAGAACCGCGGTGAAGCCGTCGATGATGTTGGTCAGCATGGCGATCTCACAACGACCATTCGGGCAGATAGACCCGGATCAGTTCGCGGCAGCCGTAGAAGGTGATGACCGGAATGATGATGGAGACAACCGCCATCGCAAACCAGGATCGACCGCCCAGCAGGACGGCAATGGCGAACATCGCGGCCGAGGTGGTGACGACGAAGCCCAGCGTGGGCAGAAGCCACCAGTAGGCAGCGAAGATGCCCACATAGACCAGCACACCGCCCAGGCCCTCGGTCGCGATCATTTCCTGCGGTGCCAAGGCACTTTGCGCGATGATCTGCCGCAACGACGTTATCGCGATCATGGCCGAAAAGATCAGGATGAACCCCGCCACGACACGCGGCATGAACATCGAGCCGAGCTGCGTTTCGACCCCGCCTTGGGCCAGCTCGCCGCGGCTCAGGATCAGGATGGCGGCGGCGATCAGGACCGAGCCCAGCACGACATCGACATAACGCCGGTTCATGGTTGCCTCCGCGACCAGCCCGTGCGCATCCCTCCGCCCGGCCCGCGATCTGCCTGGCCGGGCGTCCATCTGTTCATGGTGATTGTCTTTCGGCGAAACAAAGCTGCCTCCTTGTCGCTGAGACGCCGGTTAATCCCTGCGCCTGTCTTGTTACCCGCATGATAGGACGTAGAAATCCATAAAGTCGAATTTGAAAATTCTTCCTAGGTAAAATATTTTCTTATATTGTGGGCGCGATCACTGGAGGTGACGATGAACAGCAAGCAACTTGTCGTCTTTCGCGAGGTCATGCGGACCGGCTCGTTTTCCGAAGCATCCCGGACTCTGCACCGCACGCAGCCAGCGATCAGCGCGATGATTGCCAGCCTGGAAGCGGAGCTGGGCTACAAGCTGTTCCTGCGGCACTCGGGCCGGCTCGTCCCTGTGCCCGAGGCCCATTATCTGTTCGAGGAAGCAAACGAAATTCTGGAGCGCTTGCGCAACGTCGAGCAGAACATGAGCCGTATCGGCAATCTCAAACAGGGAGAGCTGCGGATCGTTTGCATGCCCGGACCCTCGGTGATCCTGGTCCCGCAGCTTGTAACGCGCTTTCTCAGGCAGAAACCGGATGTGCGCATTTCGCTTTTGACGCGCAGCTCCCTGCAGGTGCGGCATCTGGTGGCCACCCAGAAATTCGACCTCGGCCTTGCCGATCTTAGTGGCCAAGCGGCGGAAGATTCGAACCTGCTCCGTTTCGAGCCTGTGACTTACGAATGCGTGTGTGCGCTGCCAAAGGACGATCCGCTGGCGTCCTGCGCGGTCATCACGCCGCAGGACCTCGGAAAGCGCGACATCGCGGCACTTTTTGCCGCGCATTCCACCTATAGCCGCACGGCCGAGGCCTTTGCTTCACAAGACGTGCCGTTCCGTCCTCGCTTCGAAACGCAATATTTTTATCCTCTGCTTTCCTTCGTCGAAGCCGGACTGGCCTGTGCGATCATCGACCCGCTCAGTGCGGAAAGCTATCGGCTGTCGCACGGGGATGCCGGAAAGGTGACATTCCGCCCGTTCCAGCCAGTCGTCCCTTTCACCGCTGCCGTCGTCATGCCGCAGCATCGCCCCTTGTCCAAGCTAGCCGAATCCTTAGCAGAGATACTGCGCGCCGATCTTGACGCTCACCAACGAAGATACTCGGAACTAAGCTACGGCTGACGGACCGCCCTTGGCCTAACTCGACACAACGCATCATGCGTTGATTTTTAAAATTACGGGATCAAGTCTGACAGTTCAGCCGCAATTGCCGTACTGCTGCGCATGATCAATTCCAGTTCGATCCGGCTACGGATCATGTAGCTTGGGTCGGATGCTCTGAGCATCGCAAGAATCTCTTTCCCAGCCGTGGCTCCTACTTCCTGCGCGGGGATGCGCACCGTCGTCAGCGCCGGCTCCATCTGAGCGGAGCCGGCGAAATCGCCGATGCCGATCACCGACAGGCTGGCGGGGACCGCAATTCCCAGCCGCGCCGCGGCATAGATGGCCCCCTGCGCGATCACGTCATTGGCGCAAAGCAGGGCGCTCGGCCGGTTCTCGCCGGCCAGCAGATCCAGGCAGGCGGCCTTGGCCTGGGCGATGCTGTAGGGCACCTCGACCTGCCAGTGGTCCTGCAATTCGATCCCGGCGGCGCGGAACGCTGCCATCGCCGCCGTCTTGCGGTCCCGCGCCCTGTCGTTGTCGAAGGTGGCGGGAAAGACCATGCCGATGCGGCGATGACCCAGCGCCACCAGATGCTCGGCCGCCAGCCGCCCCGCCTCGCGATTGTCTACGCCGATGCAGGGCAGCGGAGAGTTCGCCAGGTAGTTCCAGATCGCCAGCAGGGGCACGCGCTGCTCTTCGATCAGCCGGAAGGTGCCGGGGCTGTGATCCAATCCGACCACCGCCAGCGCATCGACGCGATGCTCCAGCAGCTTGCGGACCAGCCGGTATTCGCTGTCCAGGTCGTAACCGTGCGAGGCCAGCAGCAGGGTGAACCCCTGTGCGCTGACGGTGTCGTTGAACGCCTGCACCACCTCGGCAAAGATGGTGTTGGCGACGGTCGGCACCACCAGCCCGATCGTTGCGCTGCGCTTGCCGTGCATGGCCTGCGCGGCGCGATTGCGGATATAGCCGGATTTCTCGACCGCCAGTTCGACCTTCTTGCGGGTCGCCGGATGCACCAGGTCGGGATGATTCATCACCCGCGACACAGTGGCCGGTGAAACGCCTGCAAGCTTGGCGACGAAAACGATATCTGGCTTAATCATCAGATTTTACAAGCCTAATTTCATCAATCATGAGAATAGATGAAAACATTTGCAAGAGTATTTTCATCACCTAAGGTCAACGATCACGGCAAGAGGAAACCGTGCCAGACCAACATTGCAGACATGGTGAGACCCGGTTTTCAGGGCCGCTGATCCATTCACCTTCCCGGCGGGCAGCCTGCCGGGAACCGGAGTAAGTGACAGGTATGAACATCTCGAACGATATTCTCTCGGTCGACGCAGCGATGGCGCGGGCACGCAGGGCGCAGGCCGAATACGAGGCAGGGGGCAGCCAGCATCGCTATGACCGCGCAGCCTTGGCCGCCGGCTGGGCCATCATGCAGCCCGAGCGCAACCGACAACTGGCCGAGCTCGCGGTCCACAGCACGGGGCTTGGCAATGTCGCCGACAAGGTCGTTAAGAACCACCGCAAGACCCTGGGCCTGCTGCGCGACATCCGCGGCGTGGCCACGCATGGCATCCTGTCCGACGACCCCGAGACCGGCATCACCGAGATCGCCCGGCCCATCGGCGTGATCGGCGCGGTGGTACCCTCGACCAACCCGGCGGCGACACCGGCGAACAACATCATCAACGCGCTAAAATGCGGCAATGCCATCCTGCTGTCGCCCTCGCCCAAGGGCGTGGCCTGCTGCGAGATGCTGCTGGGCTTCATCCATGCCGAATTCGACCGCATTGGCGAGGACCGCGACCTGGTGCAGATGCTGCCGGGCCAGGGCAGCAAGGCCAAGACCCAGCGCCTGCTGGAGACCGCCGACCTGGTGGTGGTGACCGGCAGCCAGGACAACGTGCGCCGCGCCTATCAGAGCGGCACCCCTGCCATCGGCGTCGGCGCCGGCAATGTCGCGGTGATCGTGGACGAAACCGCCGACCTGACGGCGGCCGCCGGCAAGATCGCCGCCTCCAAGACCTTCGACAACGCCACCTCCTGCTCGTCGGAAAACGCGCTGATCGTGGTCGATGCAGTCTATGACGCCTTCCTGGCGGCGCTGGCGGCCGAGGGCGGCGCGGTGCTGGCGCCGTCCGAGGCGCCGGGGATCGTCGCCCGGCTCTGGCAGGACGGGCACATGAACCGCGAGATCATCGCCAAGGATGCCGAGGTGATGATCGACAAGCTGGGGCTGACCGGCAAAGTCCCTCCCGGTACCCGGCTGATCGCGGTCGAGACCGAGGGCATCGGCCCCGACCATCCGCTGTCGGGCGAAAAGCTCAGCCGCATCGCCGCGCTTTACCGCGCCCGCGATTTTGACCATGCGGCCGAGTTGGCGCGGCGCATCCTGTTGCATCAGGGCGCCGGCCATTCGGTCGGGCTGCATTCGCGCGACACGGACCGCCCGATCTGGCTGGGGCGCGAGTTGCCGGTCTGCCGGGTCATCGTCAATCAGGCGCATTGCTTCGCCACCGGCGGCGCCTTCGACAACGGGCTGCCCTTTTCGCTGTCGATGGGCTGCGGCAGTTGGGGCGGCAATTCCATCGACGCCAACCTGAACTGGCGGCACTTCATGCAGCGCACCCGCGTCGTGCGCCCGATCCCGCCGCGCGAGCCGACACTGGACGAGATCTTTGGCGAATATTGGCAGGAGATCGGGCAATGAGGCTGGATCCGCACTACCCGCCACAAGGCACCGTCCGCGACTGGATCGACCTCCGCGCCGCCGAGCGGGGCGACGCCATCAGCCATATCTTCCCCGGCGACGGCGGGACACTGACCTGGCGCGAACTGCGCGACGAGGCCGCCCGCATCGGCGGGCGCCTGGCCGGGCTGGGCCTGTCGCGTGGCGACAGCGTGGCGCTGATGATGCCCAATGGTCGCAATACGGTGCTGGGGCTGTTCGGGGCACTCTACGGTGGCTTTCGCGCCACGATGATCAATCTGGTTGCCGGAGCCGAGGCCGTCGGCTACGCGCTTTCGCATTCCGATGCTCGGGCACTGTTGCTGGATCCCAGCCAGCGCGAATTGCTTGAGAACGCTCTGACCGCCCATCCCGCCGACCCCATGGTGATCGAGGCCGGGGACGACTTCCGCTGGCCTGCCGGTTGCGAACCGGCACCGCCGCATGCGCATGACGCCGACCACGATGCGCTGCTGATGTATACCTCGGGCACCACCGGCCGACCCAAGGGCGTGCTGCATAGCCATGCCAGCTTGCTTGCCGGCGGCTGGACCACGGCGCTGGCCCACCAGCTTCGACCGGAAGACCGCGCCATGTGCGTATTGCCAGTCTATCACATCAACGGGCTTTGCGTGACCATTCTGGCGCCGCTGCTCTCGGGCGGCTCGGTGGTCGTGTGCGAGCGCTTCTCGGCCAGCCAGTTCTGGAACAGTTGCGAACGGCATGGGGCCAGCTGGTTCTCGGCGGTGCCGACGATCATCTCGCATCTGCTGCATGGCGAGGGCGAGCCGTCGCCCGAGGCCAGGGGGCGGCTGCGCTTTGGCCGCTCGGCTTCGGCGGCACTGGCGCCCGAGGTGCAGTCGGGATTCGAGCGCCGCTTCGGCATTCCCATCGTCGAGACCATGGGCCTGACCGAGACGGCGGCGCAGATCCTGTCGAACCCGCTGCCGCCGGGCCAGCGCAAGATCGGCTCGCCCGGCCGGGCGGTGGGCAACCAGGTCGCGATCCTGTCGCCCGACCTGCGCCCGCTGCCGCCCGGAGCCGAGGGCGAGATCGCCGTGCGCGGCGCCAATGTCATGCGGGGCTATCTGGGCGACCCGGCCGCGACCGCAGCCACGCTGACCGAGGACGGCTGGCTGCGCACCGGCGACCTGGGGCGCATGGACGAGGAGGGTTATGTCTTTGTCACCGGCCGCCTCAAGGAACTGATCATCAAGGGCGGAGAGAACATCGCCCCGCGCGAGATCGACGAGGCGCTCTACACCCATCCCGACGTGATCGAGGCCGCGGCCTTTGCCCGCAAATGCGCCCGCTATGGCGAGCGGGTCGAGGCGGCCGTCACCCTGCGCCCCGGATCAGCCCTGCAGCCGCCTGAGCTGATCTCGATCTGCCAGCAGCGACTGGGAGAGTTCAAGTCCCCCGAGGTGATCCACTTGATGGCAGAGCTGCCCAAGGGCCCCTCGGGCAAGATCCAGCGCCTGAAGCTGGCGCAGCTGACGCAATAGTGCCCAAGCGGCAGGAAGGAGGCCTCATTTCGCAAGAATACGGCTCGGCGCAAAGCGCCCGAAGACCCGTCGGAGGAGGACGGGACTTCAACAGAGGGCCGCGCGACGGGCCGAAGACGGACGTGCCAACACTTCCAGCATAATCCAGGGAGGAGACATGCTAAGGCTTACCCGATTCAGGACTACGGACCGCGTTCTGTTCGTCATCTGCCTGATGTATCTGGTCACCTATATCGACCGGGTGAACATCAGCACCGCTGCCCCCGCCATGCAGGCCGAGCTGGGCCTGTCGAATTTCGAGCTCGGGCTGGCATTTTCCGCTTTCGCCTATCCCTATGCACTGTTCCAGATCCTGGGCGGCCGCCTGGGCGACCGGCTGGGGCCACACAAGACGCTGATCATCTGCGGTCTGGTCTGGTCGACCGCGACGGTGATGATCGGCTTTGTCGAGGGCGCGGTATCACTCATTGTTGCACGCGTATTGTTGGGCATGGGCGAAGGCTCTGCATTCCCAACCGCCACCCGTGCCCTGTCAAACTGGATGCCGGCCGAAAAGCGCGGCTTCGCACAGGGCATCACCCATGCCTTCGCGCGCTTCGGGAACGCACTGACGCCGCCGCTGATCGCCTTTCTGATCATCACGCTGTCCTGGCGTCATGCCTTCATCATCGTCGGCCTGATCAGCTTTCTCTGGGTGGGGCTGTGGTGGTGGTATTTCCGCGACGATCCGCGCAGGCATAAAGGCATCACCCCCGAGGAAGTCGAGAATCTACCCGACCAGAAGATCGTGGGCGAGCGCAAGACCCTGCCCTGGGTCCGGCTGCTCAAGCGAATGCTGCCAGTGACGATCACCGATTTCTGCTATGGCTGGACGTTGTGGCTGTTCCTGAACTGGATTCCATCCTATTTCCTGCATCAGCACGAACTGGACCTGAAGAAATCCGCTATCTTTGCGGCCGGCGTGTTTCTGGCCGGGGTGGTGGGTGACCTAGCAGGCGGCTGGCTCAGCGACGGCATCCTGCGCCGCACAGGAAACGTGGCGCTGGCACGTATCAGCGTCATTGTCCTGGGCTTTCTCGGCGCGTTCGTGTGCATGTTGCCGGTGATGTTCTCGACGGATCTGGTGACGGTGGCGATCAGCCTTAGTGCAGCCTTCTTCTTCGCCGAACTGATCGTGGCACCGATCTGGGCTACGCCAATGGATATCGCGCCGCAATATTCGGGGACAGCCAGCGGCTTCATGAACTTCGGGTTCGGACTGGCGGGTATGATCTCGCCCGTCGTGTTCGGGTTGATCATCGACATGACCGGGCGCTGGGACCTCCCCTTTGCCGCCTCGCTGGTCCTGCTGATACTGGGCGCGGCCACGGCGCTATGGATTAGGCCAGACCGACCGTTTCACGATAACGACAGCCAAGAAGACGATGACGAGGTGAGGCCGAAACTGGCGGTCACTGTGGTCGGCCAAGAGTAGCCTAGCTGGCAGGGTTGGCGGGCTCAATCGGTCCCGCCAACCGCATCACCATCTTGGAATGACAGAGCTGCCTAAGGATACGAGGAGAGACCTTGATGAAGATGACGACTGAGGAAGCGTTTGTCAAAGTTCTGCAGATGCATGGGATCGAGCATGCGTTCGGGATCATCGGCTCGGCCATGATGCCGGTCAGCGACCTCTTTCCCAAGGCCGGGATCACGTTCTGGGACACCGCGCACGAGACGAATGCCGGGCTGATGGCGGACGGGTTCACGCGCTCGACCGGCAAGATGTCGATGATGATCGCGCAGAACGGCCCCGGGGTCACCGGCTTCGTGACGCCGGTGAAGACCGCCTACTGGAACCACACCCCGCTTTTGCTGGTGACGCCCCAGGCCG
>NZ_JHWH01000037.1 GCF_000622145.1 Paracoccus yeei ATCC BAA-599
AGAAATGGGCGCCACCGCACGCCTCCATCACGACGACGCAGGATGGTAGCTGGCTGAAGAACGCCAGCACCTGGTCCCGCCGAAGCTTCTTGCGCAGCACCGCTCGCCCAGAAGCGTCGGCCCCGTGAAGCTGAAACACATGCTTCGCAAGATCGAGCCCGATCGTGGTAATCTCCGACATGACCTCTCCCCTCTGTGGATCGTCCCAGACCCACCCTGGCACAGCGAAGCCGTCGGGGGGGCGGTCACATCATCAGAGCCGGGTACATCCGCGCGCGCCTAGCCCCCCTTGACCGACCTTGTGACCCGGAGTGGCCGCCACGGCTGCTCACGCCCGTCCCAAACAGAGGAAGAAACATCCATGACCTTACGCCACCTGCCTAAGCTGAGCGTAAGCCGCCCCGCCGCGCTTGCGCCGAGTGAACCCGATGGCGAAGTCATGACGCATTGGACCGCTGGTCTCCGCTCTGACAACCCCAGTGCCACCAACCTCATCAGCATGCTCGACGTGATCGGTGCGGACGGATGGACTGGCGACGGCGTGACAGCCAACCGCATCGCCGCGGCCCTGCGGTCGATCACCGCCGACGAGATCACGGTCGACCTCAACAGCCCCGGCGGCGACTTCTTCGAGGGCGTGGCGATCTACAACCTGCTGCGCGAGGACCCACGCAAGGTCACGGTCCGCATCCTCGGGCTTGCCGCCTCCGCCGCCTCGGTGATCGCCATGGCCGGCGACGAGGTCCAGATCGGCCGTGCCGGATTCCTGATGCTCCACAATGCCTGGGTGGTCGCCATCGGCAACCGCCACGACTTGGCCGCGGCGGCCGAGACCATGATCCCCTTCGATGCGGCCATGGCCGAGGTCTACGCCGCCAAGGCCGGCGTCGATCCGGATGTCGCCGCCGCCTGGATGGATGCCGAGACCTGGTTCAGCGGAGCGCAGGCCATCGACGCCGGGCTCGCGGACGGCTTCCTTACAGCCGACGTGGTCGAGACCGAGGCCAGCGGCAACGGTCCGAGCGCGCTCAAGCGCATCGACAGCCTGCTCGCAAAGCAGAACATCTCCCGGTCGGAACGCCGTGCGGATCGGACCGAGATCCGCGGCACGCCCGGCGCTGCCGCATCCGTCACGCCGCGCGCTGACGAGGGTTGGACCGCCCTCGCGCGGTCCCTCATCTCCACGCTCACCTGAGAGGAAATCCCATGACCATGATGTCCCACCCTGCGCTGACGCGCGGGATCGTCGATGTGCGCGCGGACGCCAGTGGCGATCCGAAGCAGATCTTCGCCGAGCTGCAACGGAGCTTCGAGGCTTTCAAGGCCGAACACAGCGACCAGCTGGCCGCCCTCAGGAAAGGCCAGGAGGATGTGGTCCGGGCTGAGAAAGTCGATCGCATCAATGCGGCCGTGGGCGAGTTGCAGGCGGCCATGGACACGCAGGCCGCGCAGATCGCCGCCCTGCGCATCGGCGGCACGGCTGGCGCACCCGGTCCCGTTGATGCCGCCTACACCGACGCCTTCCGGGCCCACTTCCGCAAGGGCGAGGTCTCGGCCGCGCTGAACAAGGGCGCCGATGCCGAGGGCGGCTACCTGGCGCCGATCGAATGGGACCGCACCATCACCGACAAGCTGGTCGAGGTCTCGCCCATGCGCCAGATCGCCTCGGTGCAGACGATCTCCGGTGCAGGCTTCCGCAAGCTCTTCTCGGCGCAGGGCTTCGGCTCGGGCTGGGTCGGCGAGACGGCTCCCCGGCCGCAGACCAGCACGCCGACCTTCGGGCATCTCGACTACACCCCGGGCGAGATCTACGCCAACCCGGGCGCCACCCAGCAGATACTCGATGATGCCGCGATCAACCTCGAGCAGTGGATCGCCAGCGAGATCGAGGCGGAGTTCGCCTACCAGGAGGGCATCGCCTTCGTGGCCGGTGACGGCGTCAACAAGCCCTCGGGGGTCCTGACCTATGCCGAGGGTGGATCGAAGGCGACTGCCCACCCTTGGGGGGCGATCCCGACCATCACCGCCGAGAGTGCGACGGCGATCACCGCCGACGAGCTGATCGACCTGGTCTACTCGCTCCCCGGTCAGGCGGCACAGAACGCCCGTCTGGTCGCCAACCGCAACACGCTCGCAAGCATCCGCAAGCTCAAGGACGGCCAAGGCAACTACCTCTGGCAGCCCTCCTTTACCGAAGGGCAGCCGCAGAACGTGCTGGCCTATCCCGTGACCGAGATGGCGGCCATGCCGGACGTCGCACCCGGAGCCATGCCACTGGCCTTCGGCGACTTCCGCCGCGGCTACCTGATCGTCGATCGCACCGGTGTGCGGGTGCTGCGCGATCCCTTCACCAACAAGCCCTATGTCCACTTCTACACCACCAAGCGCGTGGGCGGAGGCCTGCTCAATCCCGAGATGCTGCGGGTCCTCAGGATGGCCGCAGCCTGACCCAGCGGCCCGGCGTTTGCGCCGGGCTCCACCCTTGTCCGAATGGAGCCCACCATGGCTGTGAAGAAGAACGAAGCTGCGTCGAAAGCCGATGCGACCGTGATCGAGAACGATACCCACGGCGTCGCCGATCCGGCACCTGCGGTGGGGCTGGAGGAAGCGTCCGGCGCGATCATCGAACCCGGGGTCACGGATGCGGTTGATGTGAGCCACGAGAGCGTCGACGCCAATCCGCGCGAAGGCACCTCGGCCGTGCAGAACGCCATCGACTGGAACGACCCCAAGCGAGTGCGTCCCGATGAGGCCGACTTCATCGGCCAGGGCGTCGATCGCGCCGTCTACGGCAAGGGCAACGAGTGATGCGGCTGGTTCTCGTCAGCCCGCCTGTCGCCCAGCCGATCACGCTGTGCGAGGCCAAGGCGCAGGCCCGCGTTGAGCATGATGACGAGGATCTGCTGCTCCAGCACTACGTCGACGCCGCTACCGCCTGGCTCGACGGCCCGGCCGGGATCCTCGGCCGGTGCCTCGTCACCCAGACCTGGCGCGCGGAGCTGGCCACGGTCACCGGGCATATCCGGCTACCGTTTCCTGATACCGTGATCAGCAGCGCCGTGTTCACCGACGCGGAAGGGGGCGAGCTGATCCATGAGCTCGCCCTGCAGGATCAGCACCCGCTGCTGCGGCCGATCTCCGGCTTCGGCCGGCCCGCCGCGATCACCTTCACCGCGGGCTATGGTGCTCCCGCCGATGTGCCGGCCGCCATCCGCCAGGCCATGCTGCTGCTGGTCACTCAATGGTACGAGCATCGGCAGGTGACGGGCACAGGCACCGCCTTGCCCTTCGCCATCGAGGCGCTGCTGGCGCCGTATCGCAGGGTCCGGCTGTGAACATGGACGCGGGGCAGCTCGATCGGCGTGTCACCTTCCAGCAGGCGGTGATAATCCGCGATCCCGACGGCATGCTGATCCAGGGATGGGAGGACCGCTTCACCCTCTGGGCTCATGTCCGCTATCTTCGCGGCTCTGAAGCAGTCATGCAGGCGAGACTCGTATCGAAGGCGCCGATCATCATCACCGTGCGGCGGTCCGCGCAGAGCGTAGGGATCACCTCGGAATGGCGCGCCGTGGATGGAGGGGTGATCTTCGATCTCAAGGAGGACCCAAGGCCCAGCGAGGATGGCGGGTTTTTCGAGATGCTGGCGGAGGCATGATCAAACTACGCTAATCGGCGTGCCGGAACGTCGTCCCGTCGGACGAACCGGCGACTTCGCAAGCTTGCTTGGCCGAGCCGGCGTGGCAAAGGACGGCTCGATCGTTCCTGAGTTCAGATACTTCTTGATCGTATTGCGCGACAGGCCGGTGCGCCGCGCGATCTCGCGGATCGGCAGCTTCTCCCGCAGCCGCAGCTTCCGGATCATGTTCAAAAGTCCCATGTGGATCACACCGTAAAACCCCTCCGCTCTCCGCTTCGGGGAAGGGTGACATGGGGCAAATTGCAATGGAAATTATGGGCCTGGTGACCTGGGCGTCGGCTGGTCCCGAGATCATGGCCGCGCCAGGATCGGCCGTGCCCCAGCCATTGACGCCTGCCTCCGTGCACGCCCTCACAAGGCGTCCCCCGCCTCCTGCGACCGAACTTCCGGCCGGGCTGCGGAAAGCCGCGAGCCGCTTGCGCCCAAGCGCAACAGAAGGGTGAGTCCCGCATAGGCAAACGCGAGAAGCCAGAGCTGGCGGATGAGGGGCGCCAGTTCGGCCAGTCCGGCCCCCATCTGGGCGCTGCGGACATAGCCCTCGATCATCGCGGTGCTGGGAATGGCCTGAGCGGCGGCTCGCAACAGGAGCGGCAGCGACTCGATGGGCCAGGAGAAGCCTGACAGGAAAAACAGCGGCATCCCCAAGGACAGAAGCACCATCTGCACCATCTCGGCACGCCGCAGCACGGCGGCCACGGCCTGCGCAAGGAACCCGACCGCCAGCACGAAAGGCACCCCCAGCATCGCCAGCGCCGGCAGATGGCCTAGCCAGGGCAGGCCATAGGCCCAAGGCAGCACGACCAGATACATCGGCAGCAGCAGCGCATAGAGGCCCAGCCACGCCCCGGCCCGGCCCAGCATCCGCCACGGCAGCGGATCGGCCGAGGGCGCACGGCGCGTGGCGACAAGGCCAAGGCCCATCATCATTGTCTGCTGCAGGATCAGCACGAAGGCCGCGGGCAGGATGTAGGTGGCATAGCCGCCGGCCGGGTTGAACAGCGGCACTTCGACCAGTGCGATGGGGCTGGCGCCCGACAGGGCCTCGGTGCGGCTGGTGCCGGTGGCCAGTTGGCGCGCGACCTGCACCTGCACGCCGGTGGTGCGGGCGGGCCCGGCGATGCCGGTCAGCGCCTTCTGATACATCAGGAAGTAGCTCGCGTCGGCATAGATGGCGATGGGGCTTTGCCGGCCGCGCAGCAACTCGCGCTCGAAGCCTTGCGGCACCAGCAGGATGCCATAGGCGCGGCGTTCGTGGACCAGCCGCTCGGCCTCTGCCATGGTCGGCGGGCGGGCGACGACGGCCACCGCTTCGCTGGCGTCGATGTCGCGCGCAAGCTGGCGCGAGCCGGCCGAGTTATCCAGATCGACCACCGCCACCGGCACCTCGCGCAGCAGTTCGGGCCGGTAAGGATAGGGATAGATCAGCGCATAGATCGCCAGCGACACCATCATCACCGACAGGATCTGCGGATCGCCGAAAATCCCCGCAAGCTCGGCCCGCAGCGCGCGCAGGATCGCCTTCATGCCGTCCTCCTCGCCCTGCGCGCCGTGGCGGGAGCAAGCCCTGATCGCATCCGGTCAAGGCGCAGCAGCACGATCAATCCCAGTGCGACGGCAATCGCCAGAAGGTAAAGGACAGGCCAGACGGACAGATCCATGGGGGTCGCGCGCAGCGACTGGTCGATGCGCAACTGGATATACCAAGTGCCGGGGATCAGCGCGGACCACGCCTGCGCTAGGGGCGGCATCGCCTCGCGCGGGAAGCCGATGCCCATGTAACCCAGCGCTGGCGCCAGGATCACGCCCACGAAGCTGATCGCGCGGGCGAAATCGCGCGTCAGAAGGAAGCAAAGCGCCCCGATCAGCTGGCAGGCAATGATGAACAGCGCTGCCCCCACCCCCATCAGCAGCAGCGAGCCGCGAAGCGGCACCCCGAGCCACCCGTAAAGCCCGACGTCAGAGATGCCGAGGATCAGCATGAACAGGAAGGTATATGGCAGCAGCTTGCCCAGCATTGCGGGCAATAACCCGCCTGCCAGCCGTGGCAGGACGCGGGCGTGGCGGCCCGGGCCGAAATCCAGCGATACCGCATAGGTGGTTGCGGCGGCAGCCATCAGCTGGATCACCGCCGGCATCAGCGCCGCCAACAGGAAGTCGACATAGTCGAGGGCAGGGTTGAACAGGGCATGCGTCTGCAGCGGCACGGGCTGGGCCGCCGCCGTGGCCTGCAACGAACCGGCCCCTTGCGCTTCGCGCAGGCTGACGCTGAGGCTCCCCGAAGCGGCGGTGACGGCATTGCGGGCGCCGCGGGCGACGACCGACCCGGCGCTCATGTGCTGGTTGTCGTAGAAGATCACCGCCTCGGGCCGGGCGCCGCGCAGCGCGTCGCGCTCGAAGCCCGCGGGCAGCAGCAGCGCGCCGCGCGCCTGGCCCGACAGGATCAGCGAGCGCGCCTCGGGCAGGCTGTCCGCCCGGGCGGACACCTCGACGTCAGGGGTGGCGTCCAGCATTCGCACTACCTGCCGCGAGAGGCTGGAGCGGTCCAGATCGACCACGGCGACTGGCAGGTTGGTGGCAACCCCGGAGCGGAAGACAAAGGCCAACAGGACGCACAGAGCCAGGGGCAGCAGCACCGTCAAGCCGATCAGCGCCGGGCGGCGGCGGATCAGCCGGAACTCGCGCCGGATCGCCGTGACGAGACCGCTCATTCGCCCTCTGCCTCCGCCGGCCGGATCAGGGCGGACATGCCGGGGCGGAGCCCCGGAACCGGCGTGGCGGGGGCGGCGCGGACCTCGAAGCTGCGCAGGTCGAAATCACCCGTCGCGCGGGTCGCCCGCCAGCTGGCGAAATCGCCCTGCGCATTGATCAGCGTCACCGTCGCATCGACCTCCGCATCCAGCGCCGGCACCTGCACCCGCAGCCGGTCGCCCACCTTCAGACCACCCAGCAGGTTCTCGCGGATGTTGAAGGTGAACCAGGTCCGGTCCAGATCGACGATGGTGAACAGGGGCGCGCCCGCGCCAACGTTCTCGCCCAGTTCAACCATGCGGCCGGTCACCTGGCCGCTTTGCGGGGCGGTGACGTTCAGTTCTTCGATATTGGCCTCGGCCTGCCCAATCGCGGCGCCCGCCTGATCGACTTGGGCCGCGGCCACGGCGCGCTCCTCGGGGCTGGCGCCGACACGGGCCAGGTCCAGCTGCGCCTGCGCGGCCTCGACCTTGCGTTCGGCCGCGGCAAGGTTGCGGGCGCTCTGCTCGATAACTGCCTGCGAGCGGACGCCGCGCTGTTCCAGCGCCCGATCGCGGGTCGCGGCTTCCTGCGCCAGTTGCAGGTCGGCCTCGGCCGCGGCCAATTCGGCCTCGCGGGCGCGGATGATTTCGGGCCGGGTGGCGCCGATGGCGGTCTCATTGCGCTGCGCCACCACCAGTGCGGCCTGGGCGGCGCCCAGGTTTGTGGTCAGTTGCGCGTTTTCCAGCCGCACCAGCAGCGTCCCTTGCTCGACCCTGTCGCCCACATCGGCGCCCAGTTCGACCACGCGCCCGGGCACGCGGGCGCTGACATCGACCCGTGGCGCCTCGGCCTCCCCCTGCACCAGCATGGCGACGGGGCGGGTGGCGTACCATACCAACCCCGCGACAAGGGCCGCCAGGATCAGCAGGACAACATAGGGCAGCACCCGGGACCGGCGTCTGGCGGGCATCGAAGGGGGCAGGTCGGAAGAGATCGAGGTCATGAGGATCCTTGTAGTTTATCGCCGCTTCCGCATGGATGGCCGAGATCGCCCTTGCGCGCCACCATAACGTCGGGAGCGGGGCAAAGGTGCCGGCTCTGCCGCCCTGCGGCCGGAGAGGCGCCTTGCCCCTGCTGAAGGCGCGTCGCGTCGTCGGCCAGCCCTTGCCTCGCGCCAGAGAAGGTCACGGCCGGACGGGCGCAAATCGCGGCAAGCGCAAGAACAGGAAACTCAGGTCCTGCGGCCTTGAAGCAGGCAGGACGTGACGCGGCGTCGATATGAACTTTCCGATGGGTGTCGCGTTAGGCGGCCAAACGGTGACAGGTCCGCCCTTGATCTCGCAAGCCGATCGGCAGCGGAACGCAAACGGAGTCGCAATGGATATTGATTATGCCAGGTGGTCCCCGGATCTGGAGGTCCTGCAACCCGACGAGGCGCGGCTGACCGACGAGATCGTGTCGCAGATGGGCGCGGCCAACCTGGCTGCATTCGACCGCCACCGCCACGCAATCCGGGACGCCCATGCAAAAAGCCACGGTTTCCTGAAGGGCAGGCTGAGGGTCCATGACGACCTGCCCGCGCATCTGCGTCAGGGCATCTTTGCCGAACCCGCCACCTATGACGTAATCGCCCGCCTGTCATCGGCGCCCGGAGACATCCACAGCGACGAGGTCCCCGCCCCCCGTGGCTTTGCGATCAAGATCCTGGACGTCCCGGGCGCGCGCCTTGCCGGAGAGGAGCCGGGCCGGAACCAGGACTTCCTGATGGTCAACTTTCCCGTTCTCGCTTTCGGGACGGTGCAGAAATACAAGAAGATGCTGGGCTTGTTGGAAAAGAATGCAAGCGCCCCAGACTTCTTCCAGCGCTTGGTCGCGGCCGCCGCTCGGGGAGCCGAGGACGTCGTCGAAGTCTTCGGCCGCGAACCCGGGGCAACCCTGCAGGGGCTAGCGCGCGACAACGCCAATCTGCTGGGCGAAACCTATCACACCCAGGGCGCGCTGCGTTTTGGCGACTACATCGGCAAGATTTCGCTCGCGCCCGCGTCCAAGAATGTCCGCGCGCTGACGGGCAGGATTATCAAGGACGTGGACTTCTCGACCATGCGCGACCTGGTGGTGGACTTCTTCCGCGACCAGGGCGCCGAATACATGCTGCGCGTCCAGCTTGCGACTGACCTCGACAGGATGCCCATCGAGAATGCGGCCGTGCAGTGGGACGAGGAGTCCTCGCCCCAGCAGTCACTGGCGAGCCTGACCTTCGAGGCGCAGGACGCCTTTTCGCCCGCGCGGCGCGTCTATGGCGACGACGTGCTGCACTTCAACCCGTGGCAGTGCGTCGAGGCGCACCAGCCGCTGGGTTCGATCAACCGCATCCGGCGGGCCGCCTACGCGGCATCGACGCTGCGTCGCCACGAACTCAACGCTGTCGAGCGGCATGAGCCGGCAACGCTCGACGAGATCCCCGACTGACGACCGCGCCCGGTCCAGCAAGCCAGAAGGAGCCGTGCAATGGCCCAGAAGCACGAGACGAAAGACAAGCCCGAAGGCGCGAGCGCCGGCCCGGTCCAGACCGGCCCCGACCCGCGGCTGGAGGATGAAAGCAGGTTGGCCGAAATCCGGCGCAAGATCGAGGAGGTCGCGAGCGATGCGCCGCAACTGGCCAAGATCGCGCTCGAAGCCATGGTCCACCGCCACAATCCGGAACTGAAGGGCACGTCGCAGACCGCCGGGCGGGCCGGGCGACAGTCGGGCAACGTGTCGGAACTGACCGCCTTCGCCACGCTGAAGCCCGGCGGGGCCGAGCGGCTGCGCCGCATCTTCAACCTGACGAACGGCAACTTCGATGGGGCGCAGCGCGTCTCGACGCTGCACGACATGCGCTTCGTCTTCTTCGACAATGACACAAAGATCCTGTTCGCCACCACCTATGACGGCGACTGGGACGCCTATATCAACGATTTCGCGACCAAGATCCCCGAACTGATGGACCTGCTCTTCCAGTCGGTCGAGGGCTGGCCGGGCATTGCCGACCCGTCGGTCAAGGACTTCATCGCTAGGCACCAGATCGACGCCGCCGGCTGGTTCGTCGCCAACCCGCAGGTGACGGTCGTGGATGTGCGCCGCCTGCAGCGCATGGAAAAGGCCGTGAACGAGATGATGGACGAGGTGGCCGGAACCGACCTCGACAACAGCGGCCCGAAGGCGCTGAAAGCCTTCCTCGACAAGATGTCCCAGCCGGAGGGGGTGGATTACTGATGGCCCTGCTCTCCAGCCTCCGCAAACGCTTCCGCCGCGACCGGGTCAAGCTGCAGCTTGACGACATCCAGGGCCTGATCCTGCGGTCGCGCCCGGAGCCATATGTAGGCATCCATGCGATGCTGCATGTGGACGATGCCAGTGGCGGGCGCGACCTGCTGGGCCGCCTGGCCGAGCACGTCCCCTCGGCCGAGGACTGGACCAACGAGATGGAATCCTGGGTCGGCGTGGCAATCAGCCACGAGGGGTTGAAGGCGCTCGGCCTGCCCGAGGAGTCGCTGTCGAGCTTTCCGCTGCCCTTCCGCCAAGGGATGGCCGCGCGGGCCGAGATGCTGCGCGACTTCGGCGAGAACGCACCGGAGACATGGGAGGAGCCCTTCAAGCCTGGCACGCTGCACATCGCGTTGACCATCTTCGCCGCCGACGAGGCGGCGCGCGACAAGGCCGTGGGCAAGGCCATGGCCGAACTTGAGCGCTCCAGCGGCGTCACGCTGGTCGCCACCCATGAGTTCGGCGCGGACGAGGATGCCGAGAATCCCTTCGGCTTCCGTGATGCCATCGCCCAGCCCAACATCGCGGGCAGCGGCGTGGACCCACTGCCGGGCGACGGCCCGGCCATCGCCGCGGGCGAGTTCATCCTGGGCGAGAACAGCGAGACGGGCCAGCCTCTCGGCGTGCCGCAACCGCCGGAACTGGGGCGCAACGGAACCTATGTCGTCCTGCGCAAGTACAACAGCCGCGTCGGCGCCTTCAACGACTTCCTGCGCGAACATGCCGAGAGCGAGGAGGCTCAGCACCTGCTCGCGGCCAAGATGGTCGGCCGCTGGCGCAGCGGCGCCCCCCTGATTCTGTCGCCCGACCACGACGACGAAGCCTTGGGTGCCGACCCCGAACGCAACAACGATTTCACCTTCAGGGACGACCCAAGGGGGCTGCTCTGCCCTTATTCTTCGCATATCCGCCGACTGAACCCGCGCGACAGCAGCATGACGATCCTGACGGATGTGAACATCAAGCGCATCATCCGCCGCCCTTCGACCTTCGGCCCCAAATGGACATCCGATGTCACAGCCGCGGATGACGGCAAGGACGCCCGCGGGCTCTTCTTCATCTTCATCAGCGCGCGCGCCTATGACACGATCGAGTTCCTGCAGCAGGAGTGGATCAACCGCGGCAACTTCATCGACCTCGGGGAAGAACTCGACCCGATCGTGGGCCTGCACGAAGAGCCGGGCACGTTCACGATCCCCGACGAACCCGCTCGCCGCCGCGTGAACGGCGTGACCACTTTCAACCGGCTGCGCGGCGGAGAATACATGTTCATGCCATCGATCTCGGCACTGAAATGGATCGCGAAAGGAGAGTGGGTCGGTTCCTGATCCGCTTTCCGGCCCGTCTTCGCCAAGCCTCGCCCTGCTTCAGGCTGAACGCCTTCTGCGCCCCGGTGAACTTCGACGCCTTCATTGTCGTCAGCTCCTCTCGCAGCCGGCGAAGGTTAGCTGAAAACTCCACTTTCAAACGGTCCTGTTATCAGGGGGCAGAGCACCTCCGGTCCTCGCGCAGTTTCGGCGATG
This sequence comes from Paracoccus yeei ATCC BAA-599, assembly GCF_000622145.1. Taxonomy (GTDB): domain Bacteria; phylum Pseudomonadota; class Alphaproteobacteria; order Rhodobacterales; family Rhodobacteraceae; genus Paracoccus; species Paracoccus yeei. Next base: position 11,260 of record NZ_JHWH01000037.1, read on the forward strand.
CGAATTGCAGACGCTTCATCACCCTCAACACTATATCAGCGAGCGTGTCGGGATCGTGGCGGCCGCTGTCAAGAATGCGGGTCTCGTGCGTGAGGCTCGCGTTAGCACTTAGGCAGGACTCCACCTGCGCTAACCGCCAGGTTCGAATCTGTTCATTTCTCGACTCGTCAGGATGCATGCTCTGCCCGACGATACGTTCGCACAATATCTCCCGGTCGACGCTCAAATAGAAATGAATGAAATTTGAATCGATCGATCGGACAGCGGAAAAGATCTCGTCGCGATGCGCTGGGTTCAGCAAGGTCATCGGCACTGCAATGTCCTGAGGATAATGATCGCGTAGCTCGGCAATCGCCTGAACTGTAAGCCGACGCCAAAAAGGCAGGTCCTGATAGTTTCCGCTAGGTGGCATCGCCACGACCGTCTTGACGACGTAACCGATTTCCTCAGGGTCTAAAACGAGGAGGTCGGACCGCTTTTCGCACAGCCTTGTGGCGAGTGTGGTTTTGCCTGCGCCGAACGGTCCATCGATCCATATAATCATTGTTTCTATCGCTCCGCAGCGCTGCCAGCGCCTGTGAAACCAGACTCCGTGAATAAAACGTCGAACTGTTGTTCAGGTCGGACATCCTTAAAGTAGAAGTCCTCAGCAGCCTGCCACTGGTACTCCCAGGCACCCATCTCACCTTCGCGGGCGAGAAGCCTAGCCTGCCGGACAGGTTCGTCAACCTTCAACAATACCGAAAGATCGATCAGATCGGCCAGTTCCGGCCGAGCCGAGTATACGCCTTCGAGGATGATGATCTGCCTCGGTTCAATGCACGTGGGTTCGTCGAGGAGTCTTCCGTCAAACGTCTCCCAGTCGAATGCCCGCCAGCTGGCGCGATGACCCGCGCGCAGGCTCTCAAGCACGGCACGCTGTCGTACCCAATCGATGCAGCTGCGAACCAGGCAGGCGGGAGGCTCCTCACGTATGGACGTTCCTCCGGCATAGAAGTCGTCACCCTCGACCAGCGTCGCGCCCAAGTCCGCAGCAAGGACTGCAGCAAGCGTCGATTTGCCAGTGCCGCTGCGCCCATCGATGGCAACCGAAAGCGGCCGTCGGCTGCAAGCCGCTTTCAGGGAAAGCAAATCGCTCAATGCGCCGAGGTCAGCTGGGTGGTACTGCGTCATGACTGCTGTTTTTTTCTTACAGGTTCATTCGACTGCGCATCGGGCTGACCCCGAACGTGCGCACTCACATCCCACGATGCGCATTTGTCGACCGTTGCTTTCTATGCGTCAGGCCGGATCCAGGAGATTCCCCTCTAAATCTAGTCAAGGAGACAGGCAATTGGGCCGCCTTCTATCTTCCGCATCCATGCTATCGGAAGTAGCCTTTGCTGGGTAGGATATTTTCCCAAGGTTGCGCTCAGAAGCGTGGCGGCGTCCTCATCTAAATGGACGACCACTCACGCCTAGTTTAGCGAATCCGTTGGAAACTCTGATCAGTCGGCACCGCAGTTCTGAGGTACCGACAAGGTTAGGCGGGCGTGTAGCGCAGCCGGATCACGTCTTCGTCCATGAGATCATGGGCGATCAGGCGGAGCGGTCGATGGCCTTGGGTAAAATAGGGCTTGCCTCGTGCAGAAGACGAGAGGACTCGGCGCCAGCCAAAACCGCTATCCTTGCGGGCGTTGCCGCAGAAGCTGAACGGAATCGGCGATCACCAGGAGACGTCCCTTCAGGACGCCCAAGAGGCAAACGCTGCGCAGGTGGCCAGAGCCTGAGTCGCACTGGCGCACAGTTGCACAACGTCCTGCGGCTGCCGAAGTCGACTCAGATCTATGCGCCCAAGCTTGGCGTCATGCGTTCGCCCGCGTATCGCCGACGAGGTAGGCTTCAAGCGCTGTGAGCAAGGCATTCCAGCCGTGCTCGCGGCCCTCGACGCCATCGCTAGGGGGGATGACACACATCTGTTCGGTGTAGGTCAGCCGGGTTCCGCCGTCAGCCTCGGCAAATACGACTGTCGCCAGCGACACGGTGTGAATCCGGCCGCTCAGCGCCATGGAATAGGCGAACACGATGCGTCGCCGGTCCTGGATCTCGAAGTAGCGCGTTTCGTTGGCGTGCTCCCCCATGCTATCCTGAAATCCGCTCGATTCTGCGCCGCCGGGACGAAAATCCATCTGCTGCAGGCCGTCGCCGAACCACGCGCGCTTCTTGTCCAAGTGCGCCCAGCAGGCCCAGACGTGGTCGAGGCAGTTGGGATAGGTCCGTTCGATGGTGAAGGTGTCAGCGCCTGCAGTGACACGGTCGTAATCTGACCGCGTCGCGTGATCCTGATGTGATCCCCGTCCAGCACCATTGCACGGACAGACCTCCCAAAGGGGTCAATCATGAAACCAAGCAAGGGGCGTTGTTGCAGTCGAATCAATGAACTGGGCCTCGTAGTCGCGTCTTGCCAGCTTGTGCCGCGCCCTTTGCCAACTTCAACCTTGATCGGCTATCAAGACTAAGCGGGATGGACGTGGCTGGCCAACAGAGATGAAGTACTGTGGTCAAAAGCGTCATATGGTTGGATAGATCGCCTTGAACCCAATTGATCTTGTTTCATCCGCTCCGTGGACGCGGGTGGTCTTCACGACCTACGCTCTCAGCCTGTCCTTTTTCGAAGCAGTTATCCTCGACGCATTGCTTCGCGGGCGGGCACGAGGCGCGTTGATCTTGTCCGACCTCGAAGGAGTTCGGGCGGCGCTTAGTGAAGAGGGAGCGCGCCGGGTGGGTCGGGACTATGAAATCTCGCCCGTTGTCTGTAACCTTCCAGGTGTCTTTCACCCGAAAATCAGTGTTTTGTCGAATGACGCTGACACGCACGTCTTGGTTGGCTCGGGAAATTTGACGTTCTCGGGGTGGGGTGGGAATCTCGAGGTTATCGAACACCTACATCCGAGTTTTGCTGCAGACGCCTTCGATGACACCGCGGACTTCTTCGAGGGGCTGGCGACGTCGAGGTCCGTGACAGTGACCGAAGCGAATACCTGCCTAGAGATCGCGGCCGACCTTCGAAAAGCTGCGGAACGCGGCAACCGCAACGGCCAGTTCCGTCTGTTGCACAGTCTTGAAACCTCGATTTCCGAGCAAATCGCGCTTCATGCCGATGAGCTGGGCGGTGCGACGCGTATCACTGTGGCATCACCGTACTTCGACCTCGATGGTACTGGCATCGAAAAGCTCTCTGCGATGTGTCGCTGCAGCGATATCCACTTGCACGCACACCCTTCCGGTAGCGTAAGCGGCGGTGTCACTCAGCCTTGGCCCTATGCCGCGAAACAGAAATGGGAACCTGTCACGCTCATGCACCTAGGCGGGGATCACCGAAGGTTACACGCAAAGACCATGGAGATTCGCTGTAGGAATGGGCGGCTCCTTCTGGCGGGGAGTGCCAACGCCACCAACGCCGGCCTCCTTGGCAATAACATTGAAGCCAGCGTCCTTAGGGTTCAGCAGGACGCCAAAGTCTACTGGCAATCATCCCCCGGAATTCCACCCGCTCGCTTGGCGCTCGATGAAGAAGGAGTGGTGGATGATAGATCCGAAGTCGGCGTTTTACATGCAAAACTGGAAGGAGACGCGGTTGTCGGCCGCATATTGAAGCCTCGCGGACAAGGCAAGATGCAGGCTAGCTTGCGAAGCCCACTTCGATCTGCTGAGGTCGGGGAGATCGAGATCGATGAACAGGGCAAATTCAGCCTGCCAGGCACTGGCTTCGAACTTGACGCTCTCAAGACAGGCCGCCTCGTTTTGCGGCTGGTAAAGGATGACCTCATTTGGGAAGGATTCCTTTCCATTTCGGTCACCCTAGAACTGGTCCGGCGAACCGGCGCGATGGCGTCGAAACTGCTCGCCATGCTCGGCGGAACCGAGACCCCCGAAGATGTGGCTGCAATCCTCGCCTGGTTCAAAGAAGATCCCCGCCGCCTGCCCGTCATTGCGCCGGTCGGCGGTTCCGGGCAAGCCGGGGCGACGAGCGCCAAGGGCCCAACCTTTGTGACCTTGAGCGACCTTGCCGCGGCTCATCTTTCGTCGGCGCAAGTCTCTGGTGTCGAGAGCGATCCGCAATTCGCCTGGCAAAGAGCGCTGTCAATGATCCGGTCCAGCTTCATCGAGATTCGCGGCCAATGGCACGAAACAGCCTCGGGGGGCGATGACATCGACGAGGATGATATCGACGCGTTGAGCGACCGGACATCCGCCATCCGGCGAGCGAACGAGAAGTCGCGAAGGCATTTTTCGGAGCTTCTGGACGTGATCCTCGACCCCGCGGCGAGAGGAGCGGCTGTGCCGATTGCCTTGTCCTTAGCCCATTACCTTACAGATCGCCTGCGACCCGAACGGCATGAAGTCCAATCATGGGTGCAACGAATTCTTTATCGTGTGTCAGACCTGTCTGGTCCGGAGGCTGACATGATCGCAGCCTCTGCTTTACTCTATTACAGTACGCTCCAGCCGGGTTCAGGCCCAATCAAGTCGCGGCGGTTCTTCGTGAAAAGGGGTGTTGATATCAGCTCGATGAACATCGATCCCGATTGCATTCCGGCGTTTGTTGCGGTTCTCAATCCACATGTGGACTTGGTGGGCGAACTCCAGAAGGCGCGATGCGCCATGACCATGGGCGAGGAAATCAAGGCCTACCTCGACGCAGCCGCGGGTCGAGCCCCAAACGAGGGCTTTGAGAACCTGAAAAAATCTCGCCATTGGCCGAAACTGTTGCGCGCGCTCCAGAGCCCGGCAGATTTTGCCAAGATTACAATCCTGGAGGAAGCCACAGAGTCCTGCCCACGCAAGCGCATTCTACTTCCCGCGGCGGCGAGATCTGCATTGAAGTCAGACGGAGTTGCGGTCTGTGACTGCTGCGGCCGTCTGATCCTCAACAAGGATTGCTGACGATGCTCTCACTTGAGGAATTACTTAGTGAGGCTCGCCAGCAAACAGAAGCGCGTCTTGTCGCGACCACAAAAATTGGCATTGGCGGCGTCGACCCTTTAGGTCTGCGGCAAATCAACTTTGACTTGATGGATCAGGTACTTCCGGATCTGAACAACGTGGCTCGGCATATCCGCCCTTACATCGTTATGGCGTGGGCTTGGCGAAGGGTCAGAATGATCGTGCAGTCAACGAAGCTGAAAGGTGCCGAAGATGAGCAGATGCGTGACTTTGTAGATCGCATCGAGGCGATCTACGCATGGTCTCAATTCTTGAACCATCCCCAGAGTGATCTTCCCGGTCGGCAGGCCATGCAGGAGCTCATGACCACACCGAAGTACGTCTTCGGCGGTGCCGCATGGGAAGCGCGCAGGGACATGAGACGAGAGTCGACAGGCATAATCTCGCCGCTGAACTACGGGCCAAGTTTGCGCACACTTGGGTGGCTCCTGCCAGTCGAGGCTGCAGTTGGCGTATTTCAGCCTGATCCCGACCTCGAGCCAGTTCTGGACCAATTCGAGGATGCAATTCGTGCCGAGTTGTCGCATGAAGCGTTCAACAAGTTTGGGCCAGTCACCGTATCTAGAGAAGATGCCTCTCGGTGGGGTGCCTTGTGGTCGTTGGACAATGTTACTGATGCGGAGCGCGAGATAATGTTTTCGCGGTTGGGTGGCGACCGCGCCTCAAAGGTTCGCCGTAAGGGTATTGCCTTGCTTGCAGCCGCGCATCAAGATTTGGCGATGACCGAGCCGACGGCCGACGCGCTGCGGGCTCGTATGGCGGACCTGTCTGCGGCCTGGCGCGACCCAAAGCTTCGCCCTGAGATATCTGACCAATGGCGGGAGCTTCAGGTCAGACAACTGTTTCGTCTCACTCTTGAAGGTCTGTTCCATTGGACCGTCGGCAAGTTGATCAAAGGACCGATGACGACGCATCAAATTGCGAGAGCCTTCCTAGAAGAACTCAATGCTGGCACTGATCTTCCAAAGTCCGCAGAAGAATGGGTCTTGGCGTCCAAGCTTGTTGGAAACCCGGTTGCATTCCTGCGAAACCTCGAGACTGAACTGCAAAGGCGGCCGCGCGACCCTTCGCTCCTTGCGACTGCTTTGCTTCGAGGATTAACCTTCAGTCTGGCTGAGGCACCTACGGACGCGCATCGATTTGAGAGTGTGGACAGACTGCCGCTATCCCGAGCTCGCAGGGATACCGATACCTGGAGACATCTGGCACCAAGGGAGTTCCTAGTCCGGTTGATCGAGAACTGGATCATGGCCCAACATGCGTATTGGTCGGTCGGGCGCGGACTCGCCGATGCGAGAACGCGCGGAAAGCAGATCATGCGGCTACGGATTGTGATGGACGAAGGCGGCTGGACTCTAACCCCTGGCACCACAACGCATGGCAATCCGCCCCAACCCACGCCAGATCGACTTGAAACGGCGATCAGCCTGCTTACTGAATGCCATAGATTTCGGAAGGCATGAGGGCTATGGCCTGTAGGGCTCGCTCCAGAGAAGGTTGGACGTCAGGCCCATCCCCTCCGCCA
>NZ_JHWH01000038.1 GCF_000622145.1 Paracoccus yeei ATCC BAA-599
CCCTGGCACAGCGAAGCCGTCGGGGGGGCGGTCACATCATCAGAGCCCCGTGAAACCAAAGCCCCTTCTGCATCGTGGGCTTCCACATGTTGCGCTGCTCGCCCTCCCATGGGCCGGGGTCCTTGGTGGTGTCCGAACCCAGGCCCCAGCACTTGCCGACCTTGTCCGCGACCTCCTGGCTGATCAGATCGGCCGCCCAGCCGTTCATGGACCCGTAGCCCGTCGCATAGACCACCAGATCGGCAGGCAGTTCGGTGCCGTCATCCAGCACCACGGCATTTTCGGTCAGGTGGCTGATGCCCTTGCCCGATTGCAGCTTGATCGAGCCGTCGATGACCAGATCGCAGGCGCCCACGTCGATGTAATAGCCCGAGCCGCGGCGCAGGTATTTCATGAACAGCCCGGAGTCGTCGTCGCCGAAATCCAGCATGAAGCCCGCCTTTTCCAGTGCGGCATAGAACTCGGCGTCGCGGCGCTTGATCTCGTCATACTGCGGGACGTGGAAGGTGTGCATGATCTTGTAGGGGATCGAGGCAAAGATCATGTCCGCCTTGTCATGGGTGATGCCGTTCGCCAGGGCCTGTTCGGAATAAAGCCCGCCCAGGCAGACCTCCATGAGGCTGTCGGACTTGACGATATGGGTCGAGGACCGCTGCACCATGGTCACGTCCGCCCCGTGTTCCCAAAGCGCCGCGCAGATGTCGTGGGCCGAGTTGTTCGAGCCGATCACCACCACCTTCTTGCCGCGATAGGCGTCGGGGCCGGGGTGCTGGCTGGAGTGCTGCTGTTCGCCCCGGAACACGTCCTGCCCGGGGATGACCGGAATATTGGGCTTGCCCGACATGCCGGTCGCCAGCACCAGCTGCTTGGGATGCAGGGTGACTTCCTCGCCGTTGCGGTCGACGACCACGGTCCATTCGCCCTTGGCCTCGTCATACTGCGCCGACTTGGCGGTGGTCGAGGACCAGTAGTTCAGTTCCATGACCTTGGTGTACATCTCCAGCCAGTCGCCGATCTTGTCCTTGGGCGCGAACACCGGCCAGTTGTCGGGGAAGGGGATATAGGGCAGGTGGTCGTACCAGACCGGGTCGTGCAGGCACAGCGACTTGTAACGCTTGCGCCACTGGTCGCCCGGGCGTTCGTGGCGATCGACGATGATCGTCGGCACGCCCAGCTGGCGCAGCCGGGCCCCCAGAGCGATGCCGCCTTGGCCGCCGCCGATCACCAGCACATAGGGCTGCTCCTCATAGCCCAGCCGCCGGGCCTCGTCCTCGCGCCTTTCCTTCCAGGTCTTGCGGTTCGGATCGTGGCCGTGCTCGGCCCCCATCGGGCGGCGCAGCTTGCGGGGCTCCTCATGGCCCTTGAGTTCGTGCAGCGTGGTCAGCAGCGTCCAGATCCGCCCGTCCTTCATGCGGATATAGCCGACGCCGCGGCCCGTGGCGGTTTCCAGCTGCAGCCAGGCCTCGGTCACGCCGCCTGCCTCGGCGACGGTCTCGGCCGGGTCCAGGCGCAGCGATTGCGGCGCGATGGCAGGCAGCTGTGCGGCGGCCATGGCGCGGATCTGGTCCTTGCCCTCGCAGGTCTTGAGGTTCCAGGTGAAGGCCGCAAGGTCGCGCCAGAAGCCGGTTTCCAGAAACAGGTCGGCCACCGCGTCCGGGTCCTGCGCGACCAGCGCGCGTTCGAGGTCGCCGACCAGTGCGGCCAACTGCGGATGGGTCGAATCAAGCATGGTATCCTCCCTTTGCTTGGATGGCGCCGCCCCCTCCCAAGGGCGGCGGATCGGCTGGGCGGGCCCGGTCCGATCGGTGGGAACAGGCTAGCGCGGGTCGGGGTGTGGCCAAGCGCCACGACGCCCCCGTCATGGAATCAATGGCTTGGTAGGCTCGCCTGTGGCGCGGCCCGTGGCACCTGTGGCATCGGCGTGCCACAGGTGCGGCGCAAGCCCATTCCCAGCGCCCCGGCCGTGCTGCTAGGCTTGCGCTGCCGCCGTTCCTGGGGAGGAGAGGATGGACAGCGACCTGCGCCATATCCGCGAGATCGAGACCGTCTCGCAGGGCGGTCCCGCCGCGCGCGACAGCGCGGTGGTGCAAAGCTGGCTGCGCTGCCTGGAAAAGCACCGGCTGGACCCCTCGGCCCGGTCCGAGGCCTATATCCTGCCCGCCGCCGAACTGCGCCTGCACCGGCAGCGCAGCGAGGAACTGATCGCCATCGCCCGCTCGGGCATCGAGAACCTCTATGCGCTGGTCGCCGGGCAGAACTATGTGCTGATGCTGGCCGACCGCGCCGGGGTGACGGTCGAATACCTGGGCGACGAGGCGCAAAAGGCGGCCTTGCGCCGGTCGGGCCTTTACCTTGGCGCGGAATGGTCCGAGGCGCGCGCCGGCACCTGCGCGCTTGGCGCCTGCATCGAGACGGGCGAGGCGCTGGTGATCCACCAAGACGACCATTTCGACGTGACGCATGGCGGGCTCAGCTGCACCGCCGCGCCGATCTACGATTCGCGCGGGGCGCTGGCCGCCGTGCTGGACATCTCGCTCTTGTCCTCGCCCCGGCCCAAGGCCAGCCAGAGCCTGGCGCTGAACCTGGTGCGGCAGTCCGTGCGGCGGATCGAGATGGCCAACATCATGGCCGAAAGCCGCCGCGAATGGGTGCTGCGCCTGTCCGGCAGCCCCGATTTCCTGGACGTGGATCCCGAGGCCGCGATCTCGCTGGACGGGGCGGGGCGGGTGATCGGCATGACCCACAACGCGGCGCGGCTGATGGCGCGGGCGACGGGGCTCGACTGGCGGGACGCCGGCGCGCTGATCGGGCGGCCGGTGTCGGATTTCCTGGGCGTCCGGCTGGACCGGCTGGACGACCTGACCCGCCAGCGTCCCGCCGCCGAGCGCTTTATCGAGACGCGCGACGGCCACCGCCTGTTCGCCCATGCGATCGAGCCGCGCCGCCAGGCGACCCGCCCCGCGCCACGGCTTGCGCAGCCGCCGCGCCTGCCGCCCGCCCTGGCGGAACTCGCGGGCGAGGACCCCGCGATGGCCCAGGTCCTGGCGCGGGCGGCGGCGCTGGCGCCGCGGTCTCTGCCCTTGCTGATCGAGGGCGAGACGGCACCGGCAAGCTGACGCTGGCGCGGGCGATTCACCAGGCGGGCGGCGGCGGGGCCTTTACCCTGCTGCGCTGCGCCGAACTGACGGATGCCGACGAGGCGGTGGTCTTTGGCCGCACCGACGGCCGACGGCATGAACCCGGGATGCTGGACCAGGCCGGGCGCGGCACGCTGGTCCTGGACAAGCTGGGGGAACTGCCGCCGCGCCTTCAGGCCCGCCTGCTGCAACTGGCGTCCGAGGGCAGCTACCTGCCCGTCGGCGCCATCCGCCCCGTCAGCCCCGGGCTGCGGCTGATCGCCACCGTGCAGGGCGATCTGGCGCAGGCGGTCGAGACCGGGGGCTTTCGGCGCGACCTCTATCATTGCCTGGCGGGGGCCAGCCTGCGCCTGCCGCCGCTACGCGACCGGATGGACCTGTTCTGGCTGGCCGACCGGATCATGGCCCGCGCCTTCGGCCAGCCGGTGCTGCTGGCGCCCGAGGTACCGGCGCGGCTGGCCGCCCACCGCTGGCCGGGCAACCTGCGCGAACTGGCCCGCCTGGCCGAGACGCTGGCCGCGATCCTGCCGCAGCCGCGCGTGGGGCTGTCCGACCTGCCCCTGCCGATGGCGGCCGCCCCCGCGCCGGGCCAGGGCGGTGCGGCGCTGTTGTCGCAGATGCTGCGCGAGACGGGCGGCAATGTTTCGGAATGCGCGCGCCGCCTGGGCGTCGACCGCACCACGATCCACCGCAGGATGCGCCGCCTGGGTCTTGCCGCGCGGGCGTGACCTGGTCATCGCGCTGTTGCCAAGGCGCCGGATTTCGGGCGAAACTGCCGCGGCGCCCTGATCGGTTCGACGGCGGGGGACCAAGACATCTGTGAACCCAAAGGGATGCGATGCCCCTTCGCCTTGGCTACCTGATCCCGCAATTTCCCGGACAGACGCATATCTTCTTCTGGCGCGAGCTTGAGGCGCTGCAGGCGCGCGGCGTCCAGCCGGTGCTGCTGTCGACCCGGCCGCCGCCGCCCGGCCTGATCTCGCACGAATGGTCGGCCGAGGCCGCGGCGCGCACCACCTATCTGGCGCGGATGGACCCCGCCGCCGCCCTGGGCGGGCTGGTGCGCCTGCCGCCGGGCGATCTGCTGTCCGCCCCGCGGGGAGAGCCGCGGGCCTTCCTGCGCGACATGGCGATGTCGATCCCGGCGGCGCGGCGGCTGGTGGACCACGCCCGGCGCGAAGGCATCGACCATGTGCATGCCCATTCCTGCGGCCGTGCGGCGCTGATCGCGGCGCTGGCCTTTCGCATGGGCGGGCCGCGCTATTCGCTGACCCTGCACGGTCCGCTTGAGGATTACGGCCCCGGCCAGCGCTACAAGTGGCGGCACGCGGCCTTTGCCACCATCATCACCGAAAAGCTGCGCGCCGAGGCCGAGACCGAACTGGCCGGCTACCTGCCTCCCCGGATCGCGGTCCAGGCCATGGGCGTCGATACAGGCCGCCTGTCGCGCGACACGCCCTGGCAGCCGCCCCGCCCGGGCGAGCCGCTGCGCATCATGTCCTGCGGCCGGCTGAACCAGGTCAAGGGCCATCAGGACCTGCTGCAGGCCATCCGCATGCTGCGCGACGCGGGCCACGACGCGCGGCTGGTCGTCGCCGGCGAGGATGACGCCGGCGGCACCGGCTATCGCCGCGTGATCGAGGCGCGGATCGCCGAGCTGGGCCTTGACGACGCCGTCACCCTGCTGGGCGCCGTATCCGAGGGCGAGGTGCGCCGCCACCTTCTGGAGGCCCATGTCTTTGCCCTGGCAAGCTGGCACGAGCCCTTGGGCGTTGCCCTGATGGAGGCGATGTCCTGCGAGGTGCCGACCATCGGCACTGCCGCCGGCGGGGTGGCCGAGCTGATCCGCGACGGGCAGGACGGGATTCTGGTGCCCCCCAGGGACCCGCCCGCGATGGCCGATGCGATCCTGCGCTTGGCCGGCGATCCCAACCTGGCCCGGCGCCTGGGCCAGGCCGGGCGGGAACGCATCGTCTCGGGCTTCGGCGCCGAGGCGGGGGCCGAGACGCTGATCCGGCTGGTGGCCGAGACGCGGGGCTGAGCCGGCCGGGCGTTCCGGGGGCGCGACGCACCTGCGCCCTGGATCAGCGCTGCGCCAGTTCGTCGATCACGTCCTGCCACAGGCTTGCGGGCTGCGCCCCGGTCACCACATGGCTGTCAGCGACGATGACGGTCGGGACCGAGTTGATCCCGCGCTGGCGGGCATGCATCTCGCGCGAGGCGATTTCGTCCCGGTCCGCGTCGGTGGCCAGCAGGCGGCGGATCATGGCGCCGTCCATGCCAGCCTTTTCGCCGATCTCGGCCAGCACGTCCGGGTTCGAGATGTTGCGCCCCTCGCGCCAATGCGCCCGCATCAGGCCCGACATCACCGGGGTCTGCGCGCCTTCCAGCCCGGCCCAATACAGCAGCCGGTGGGCGTTCAGCGTGTTCGGAACACGTTCGATCAGCGCGGGATTGATCCACAGGCCCAGCCGCTCGCTGGCCTCCATCACCGGCTTCATGGCGGCGAGAATGCCTTTCTCGTCGCCGAACTTCATCTTCATGTAGGCCACATGGTCCATGCCGGCTGCCGGCATCTGCGGGTCCAGGCGGAACGGGTGCCAGGTGATCGCGAACGGATGTTCGGGGCGGCTTTCCAGCGCGCGATCCAGTTCGGCCTTGCCGATCAGGCACCAGGGGCAGACCGGGTCGGCAAAGATGTCCAGGCGGATCTGGCCGGGAAGGGGATCGGTCATGTCAGCGGTCCTTGCGATGGCGCTCGCGCAGGGCGCGGCGGTTGATCTTGCCCGTCGGGGTTCGGGGCAGGGCGTCCAGCCGGATGTATTCGCGCGGCTGCTTGTAGCGTGCAAGCGCGGATTCGGCATGGGCCTGCATCTGCGGCACGGTCGCGGGCCCGGTCCAGAAGGCGGCGATGATCGTGCCCGAGGGCACGGCAAGCTCGGTCACCGCGACCTCGCCCGCGCCCGAAAGGGTCGCCAGCGCGTCCTCGACCTCGGCGGGGGACAGGCGAAAGCCGCCGGCGTTCATCATGTCGTCGGCCCGGCCGAGCGTGCGGAGCGCACCGTCGGGCGTCCTTTCGGCCAGGTCGCCGGTCAGGAACCACTCGCCGCGGAACCGCGCGGCGGTATCCTGCGGCTGGTCCAGATAGCCCAGGAACAGGCCCGGGTCGCTGCGGTGCACGGCCAACTGGCCCTGCGCACCCTCGCATCCGTGCTCGTCCAGCAAGGCGATGCGGCGGCCGGGCTGGGGAAAGCCCACCGTGCCCGCGAGCGCGGGCCGCGCCGGGCTGCCCGAAACGAAGGTCGAACATTCTGACATGCCCATCGCCTCGTGCAGGTCGGTGCCGGTGCGGTCGTGCCAGGCGCGGCGCAGGCCGGGGTCCAGCCGCTCGCCCGCCGTCAGCCCGTGGCGCAGCCCGGGCCAGGGTTTCCAGTCGGCCCGCAGCATGCGGCGAAAGACGCCTGGCGCAGCCGCGATCAGCGTGGCGCCGTGGCGGCTGGCCAGCAGCGGGATCTGCTCGGGCGCGACGCCCTGGGCCGGGATCAGCGCGGTTGCGCCCAAGGTCCAGGGGTCCATCAAGCCGGTGCCCAGCGTGAAGGTCCAGTTGAAGGCGCCGGCATGCAGCAGCCGGTCCTGGGGCGTCAGGCCGTACCAGCCCTGGAACATCATCTGCCGCGCCAGGATCGCGCGATGCGCATGGCACACCGCGCGCGGCTGGCCCGACGTGCCCGAGGTGAAGACGATATAGGCCAGCCGGTCGGGGGACCCTTGGGCGAACTCGGCCGGGGGCAGATCGGCAAAGCCCGCAAGCCGGCGGTCGTCGATCACCGGGGCCGGATGGTCGGGCAGGGGCACGCCCGGGTCGGCCACGATGGCGGCGGGGCGGACGGAACGGGCCAGGCGCGTCGTTTCGGCCGCCGTCAGCATGGCCGCGGTCGGGACCGGCACGATCCCCGCCGCGATGGCGCCAAGGTAGGTCACGGGAAAGGCGGGCGTGTTTCCCAGCCGCATCAGCAGCCGGTCGCCGGGACCGATGCCCGCCTGCAAAAGCCCCGTTGCGGTTCCCAGCACCGCCCGGCGCAGCCGCGCATGGGACCAGCGGTCGGCCCGCCCCAAGCCCAGGACCGACAGGGCCAGCCGGTCCGGGTGCGCAAGTCCGGCTTGCAGGACATGTTCGGCCAGGTTCATCCGTCGCCCCCCGTATTGCCTGGCCCCGCAATAAGGGCAGGCGGCAGGGCAGGGAAGGGGGCTTTGTCCCTTGGCTTCGGGTTCGGCAGGAACCGGGGCCCGGACATGAAAACGGCCCGCGACGGGGCGGGCCGTTTTCAATCGTTCGGACTGCCGGTCAGAGCAGTTTCAGGTCGCTGGCCGAGCTGCGGCCGTCGCGGCCCGATTGCAGTTCATAGGCGATCTTCTGGTTGTCGTTCAGCCCGGTCAGGCCGGCGCGCTCGACGGCCGAGATATGGACGAACACGTCCTTGCCGCCGTCATCGGGCGCGATGAAGCCATAGCCTTTGGTGGCGTTGAACCATTTCACGGTGCCGGTAGCCATTATACCGTCTCTCCTTCAAGTCCTCCCGGGAGCGAGATTGCGCCCGGGCCGTGCAGCCCTTTCCCGTCAAGTCCGGCTGCCCCGTGAAGGGAGGCGGTAGAAAGTCGTGCTCACGCGCATGAGAGGATGAACGATTCGTTAAAAAAGGCAAGCCAGAAAGCGCCGTCCAGGTTGACGCAGCGTCAACCCGAGACGACGGCTTGGCAATTTGTCGCTGATCCGCGCTAGGTCGTGTCAACGCAGGTCGGGCGGGGTTGCCTCGGCGCGAAGCATCTGAACCGCCTGGTCCAGTTTCACGCTTTCGCTGCCCTGCTTGTCAAGGCGGCGAATCGAGACGCTGCGCTCTTCGACCTCTTTCATGCCGATGGCCATGATCGCGGGGACCTTGCCGACGGAATGTTCGCGGACCTTGTAGTTGATCTTCTCGTTGCGGGTGTCGGCTTCGGCACGGATGCCCGCCTCGCGCAGCGCGGCCACGACCTCGTGGACATAGTCGTCGGCGCCCGAGACGATCGAGGCGACCACGACCTGGCGCGGCGCCAGCCAGAAGGGCAGCTTGCCGGCGTAGTTCTCGATCAGGATGCCGATGAAGCGCTCGAAGCTGCCCAGGACGGCCCGGTGCAGCATGACCGGCCGGTGCTTGCCGCCGTCCTCGCCGACATATTCCGCCTCGAGCCGCTGCGGCAGGTTGAAGTCGCACTGGAAGGTGCCGCATTGCCATTCGCGGCCAATCGCGTCGGTCAGCTTGAAGTCCAGCTTGGGACCATAAAAGGCGCCGTCGCCGGGGTTGATCTCATAGGGCAGGCCAAGATGTTCGATGGCACCTTTCAGCGCCGCCTCGGCCTTGTCCCAGATCTCGTCGCTGCCCACGCGGACATCGGGACGGGTCGACAGCTTGATGTCGAATTTCTCGAATCCGAGATCGCGATAGACCGAGGACAGCAGCCCGATGAAGCCCGCACATTCGGCCTCGATCTGGTCCTCGGTGCAGAAGATATGCGCGTCGTCCTGGACAAAGCCGCGCACCCGCATGAGGCCGTGCATCGAGCCCGAGCTTTCATAGCGGTGGCACGAGCCGAATTCCGCCAGCCGCAGGGGCAGGTCGCGATAGGACTTCAGGCCCTGGTTGTAGACCTGGACGTGGCAGGGGCAGTTCATCGGCTTGAGCGCGTTGATGCGCTTTTCCTTGGCGCCTTCCTCGTCCACCTCGACGAGGAACATGTTCTCGCGATAGGCCTCCCAGTGGCCGGACTTTTCCCACAGGATGCGGTCGACGACCTGGGGCGTGCGGATTTCCTTGTAGTCCGCGCGGATCAGGCGGCGGCGCATATAGGCTTCCAACTCGCGATAGATGGTCCAGCCGTTCGGGTGCCAGAAGACCATGCCCGGCGCTTCCTCCTGGAAGTGGAACAACTCCATTTCGCGGCCCAGCTTGCGGTGGTCGCGCTTCGCAGCCTCCTCCAGCATGGTCATGTGGGCCTTGAGGTCGTCGCGGTTGCGGAAGGCCACGCCATAGATGCGTTGCAGCATCGGGCGCGAGGCATCGCCCAGCCAGTAGGCGCCGGCGACGTGGGTCAGCTTGAAGGCGTCCGCAGGCACCTGGCCGGTGTTCTGCAGATGCGGGCCGCGGCAGAGGTCCTGCCAGTCGCCGTGCCAATACATGCGGATCGGCTCGTCGCCCGGAATGCGGTCGAGGAGTTCCACCTTGAAGGGCTCGCCCCGCTCTTCGTAATAGGCGCGGGCGCGGGCGCGGTCCCAGACCTCGGTGCGGACCGGGTCGCGGGCGGCGATGATCTGCTTCATGCGCTGCTCGATGGCGCCCAGGTCCTCGGGCGTGAAGGGTTCGGCGCGGTCGAAATCGTAGAACCAGCCCTGGTCGCGGACCGGGCCGATGGTGACCTTGACGTCGGGCCAGAGCTCTTGCACGGCGCGGGCCATGATATGGGCGAGGTCGTGGCGGATCAGCTCCAGCGCGGGTTCCTGGTCCTTCATCGTGTTGATGGCGATCCTGCCCGACTGCGTGATCGGCCAGGCCAGGTCGATATGCTGGCCGTCGAGGCTGGCCGAGATGGCGTTCTTGGCAAGGCTGGGGGCGATGGAGGCCGCGACCTCGGCTGCGGTCGTGCCGGCGGGGTAGTCGCGCGCATTGCCATCGGGGAAGGTCAGGGAGATCTGGGACATCGAAGTCCTCCTCGTCGGTTTGGCGCCCACGGAACGCCCGGTTGCGGGTATGTTGCGGGGGGTGTCGCGCGATTGCGGGGGGATGTCAATGTGGTAAGGGTTCTGGGGGCTTTGCGCCCCCGTCGCGTTCCGCGACTCCCCCGCAGGATATTTGGACAAGAAAGAATGACGGATTATCTGGAAACGCCGCAGGGGCGGCGGATCGCCTATCATCGGGTGGCAGGGCAGGGGCCTTGCGTGGTGTTCCTGGGCGGGTTCCGGTCGGACATGCAGGGCACCAAGGCCGTCTGGCTGGAGGACTGGGCGCGGGCGCGGGGGCAGGCATTCCTGCGCTTCGATTATTCCGGGCACGGGCAATCCTCGGGCGCGTTCGAGGACGGTTGCATCGGCGACTGGTTCCAGGACGCGCAGGCGGTGATCGGGGATCTGGTCGAGGGGCCGGCGGTGCTGGTCGGGTCCAGCATGGGCGGCTGGATCGGCTTGCTGCTGGCGCGGGCCATGCCCGAGCGCATGGCGGGGCTGGTGACGGTCGCCGCGGCCCCGGATTTCACCGAGCGCGGCTTCTGGCCCGGGTTTTCCGAGGCGGAGCGCGCGGCGCTGCTGCGCGACGGCCGGGTACTGCGGCCCAGCGACTATGGCGAGCCCTATGTCATCACCCGCCGGCTGATCGAGGATGGGCGCCGGCATCAGGTCCTGGCCGGGCCCCTGCACCTGCCTTTCCCGGTGCGTTTCCTGCAAGGGACGGCGGATGAGGACGTGCCGGTGGCCTGGGCGCTGGACCTGCTGGACCATGCCCAGGGCGCGGACATGCGGCTGACCCTGGTCAAGGGCGCCGACCACCGCTTTTCAACGGCCGAATGCCTGGACCTGATCGGCACGGCGGTCGAGCAGGTTCTGGCCCGCTGACCTCTTTCGGGGCCGGCGGTCCGGTCAGACCGCGATCTTGCCGTCGCTGTCGTTGTCCACGGTCAGGCCGCAATCGACCGGCTTCGGCCCGCTGCGACGGCGCCGTGCCGGGGCCGCCGGCGTGCTGAGCTGTTCGTCGATGAAGTCGAGCACCAGGGGCCGGATGTTCAGCCGCCAGCTTTTGCCCGCGAAGATGCCGTAATGGCCGGCGCCGGGCTCCAGGTGCTGCTGCTTCTTTTCGGGCGGGATGCCCGAGCAGAGGTCGAGCGCCGCGACGCATTGGCCGGGGGCCGAGATGTCGTCGTTGGCGCCTTCGACCGTCATCACCGCGACATCGGTGATTTTCGCGATGTCGACCCGCCTGCCGTTCACCGTAAAGCGGTTCTGCGCGATTTCGAGCCCCTTGAAGATGCGCTCGACCGTCGAAAGGTAGAACTCGGCCGTCATGTCCATCACGGCCAGGTATTCGTCGTAGAACTTGTAATGCTTGTCGCCCTCGGAACCCTCGCCACGGGCCTCGGCATAGATCTTGTCGAGGAAGGCCTTTGCGTGGGTTCCGGCGTTCATGGCGATGAACGAGCTGAGCTGCGCGAGCCCCGGATAGACCATGCGCCCCGCGCCGCGATACTTGAAGCCGACCTGCTGGATCATCAGGTAGTCGAGTTCGCCCATGGTCATGCGGTTGCCGAAATCGGTCACCTCGGTCGCCTGGGCGTCGGGGTCGATCGGTCCCCCGATCAGGATCAGCGAACGAGGCTGGGCGCCGGGGTCCTCTTCGGCCAGCAGGGCGGTCGCGGCCAAGGCCAGGGGCGCGGGCTGGCAGATCGCGATGACATTGGTTGCGGGCCCCAGGTGGCGGATGAAGTCGACCAGGTACTGGGTGTAGTCCTCGATGTCGAACTTGCCCTTGCTGACGGGAATGTCGCGGGCATTGTGCCAATCTGTCACATAGACGTCGCAGTCCGGCAGCAGTGAAGTGACCGTCGTCCGCAGGAGAGTCGCGTAATGCCCCGACATCGGCGCCACCAGCAGCACCTTGCGTTGCATCGGATCGCGGCGGGCGACCCGGAAATGCACGAGGTCGCCGAAATCGCGCCGGACCACGGGCTCGGGATAGACGACATGGTCCTGCCCGTCCTCGGACACGATGGGGGGAATTTCCCAGTCGGGCTTGATGACCATACGCGAGAAGCTGCGTTCGGTCACGCGGCCCCAGGCCGACATCAGCTTGAAGGCGGGATGGGGAATCAGCGCGAAGGCCGGATAGGACCCAAGCGCGCGGGCGCTGGCCCCCAGCCATTCGTTCGTGTTGCGGATCGTTTCCATCGCATCATAGGAAACAATGCCCTTCAAGCCCTTGTATGTCGTCATGTCGCGTACCGATCCTTGATTAAGGCTTGCCGGGCAGGACACGGCTTTACCTGCGTTTCCTTACAGGCATAATGATTTTACGGTTAGGGAGGATTGTCAATTATGGCTGGTGAAGACGACAAGCCGGGCGACGTGCCGAACAAAGCGCCAGCGGCGAAATCGGCCAGCCGGTCACGAAAGGCCGCGGCCCCGCGCGCGGCTGCGGGCGACAAGACGCGGACCCCGGCCGCCGAGAAGGCCGCTGCGCCCAAGGCCGAAGATCCTGCGGCCACCCAGCCGACCCGCGCGCGCAAGCCCCGTGCCGCCGCTGCCAAGCCGGACGAGGCGGGGGCCGCGGGCAAGGCCGCTGCGCCGGCCAAGACGCCAGCCCCCGCGCCCGCCGCCAGCGCCTCGGCCAAGCGGACCGCCGCAAAGCGTGCGCGGGCGGCCGCGCGCGCCGACACCCGGACCACGACGCGGCGCAAGCCCAGCCCTCCGCGCGGCAAGGCCGCCAAGGCCGAGGCCGAGGGCGGGATCCCCGCCGCCGAGGTCACGACCGTCATCGTCGAGGCCGACCCCCATCCCGCCCGCACGACCGGCGGCGGCGCCATCGAGGGCGGCGCCGGTGACGTTTCCGACGGGGACGAGGGCGGCGCGGGCACGCTGGCCTTCCTCGAGGCGGCCTTCGGCCCGAACAGTCGCCTGCCCGAAAAGATGGTCCAGAACATCGAGCGCATCGAATCCCTGACCCAGCGCTTGATCAGCGCCTTGTCCCAGCGCCGGCCCAAGAACCCCGGGGTCGAGGCGCCGGGCCCGGACCTGTTCGCCACCGCCGCCAGCGCCTGGGTCAAGCTGGTCGCCGAACAGCCCGAGCGCATCATGGAGCGTCAGGTCAGCTACTGGGGCGAGACCCTGCGCCATTTCGCCGAGGCGCAGGCGCAGCTGGTGCGCGGCTCGCTGACCGCCCCCCCGGACGAGGGACCGACCGACCGGCGCTTCTCCAACCCGCTGTGGCAGACGCATCCCTTCTTCAACTTCATCAAGCGGCAATACCAGATCAACGCCGACGCCATGCTGAAGGCGGCAAGCGACCTGGACGTGACCGAGATGAACGACCGCCGCCGCATCGAATGGTTCACGCGGCAGATGATCGACATGATGGCGCCGACCAACTTTCTGGCGACCAACCCCGATGCCCTGGAAAAGGCCCTGGCGACCGAGGGCGAAAGCCTGGTGCGCGGCCTCGAGAACCTGGTGCGCGACGTGGAAAGCCATGGCGGCGAGATGATCGTGTCGCTGGCCGACCGCAACGCTTTCCGGGTGGGCGAGAACATCGGCACCTCGGCGGGCCGGGTCGTCGCGCGGACCAGGCTTTACGAACTGATCCAGTACAGCCCCACCACCGAGCAGGTGCACGAGATCCCGCTGGTGATCTTTCCGCCCTGGATCAACAAGTTCTACATCCTGGACCTGAAGCCGCAGAACAGCCTGATCAAGTGGATCGTGGACCAGGGCCATACCCTGTTCGTCGTCGCCTGGAAGAACCCCGACCCGAGCTATGGCGACACCGGCATGGACGACTACGTCTCGAGCTATCTCGAGATCATGGACCGCGTCCTTGACCTGACCGACCAGAAAAAGCTGAACGTCGTCGGTTATTGCATCGCGGGCACCACGCTGGCGCTGACCTTGTCGCTGCTGAAGCAGCGGGGCGACGACCGCGTGAACGCGGCGACCTTCTTCACCACGCTGACAGACTTTTCGGACCAGGGCGAGTTCACCGCCTTCCTGCAGGAGGACTTCGTGTCCGGGATCGAGCAGGAGGCCGCGCGGACCGGCGTTCTCAGCGCGCAGCTGATGACGCGGACCTTCAGCTTCCTGCGCGCCAACGATCTGGTCTGGGGGCCCGCGATCCGCAGCTACATGCTGGGCGAGACGCCGCCGGCCTTTGACCTGCTGTTCTGGAACGGCGACGGCACCAACCTGCCCGGCCGCATGGCGATCGAATACCTGCGCGGGCTGTGCCAGCAGAACGCCTTTGTGGGCGAGGGGTACGACCTGCTCGGCCACCGCCTGAACGTGCGCGACGTGACCGTGCCGCTGTGCGCCATCGCCTGCGAGACCGACCACATCGCCCCGGCCCGCGACAGCTGGCGCGGGGTGGCGCAGATGGCCTCGAAGGACAAGACGTTCATCCTGTCCGAGTCGGGTCATATCGCCGGCATCGTGAACCCGCCCAGCAAGAAGAAGTACGGCCATTACACCTCGGACAAAGGCTTCGACGACGGTTTCGAGCCCTGGCGGGAAGCGGCCGTCTATCACGAGGGCAGCTGGTGGCCGCGCTGGGGCGAATGGCTGGCCGCGCGCTCGGGCCCGATGGTGGACAGCCGCCAGCCCGAGGAGGGTTTCGGACCCACCCCCGGAACCTATGTCCATGAAAGATCATAAGAAAAAAATTTCTGCACCGCAGCATTAATGGTTGAAATGCTGCGGTGCAGCATTTATATTGGGGACAGAAGACGTATCACTCGGCGCACCGGACTTCGCGCCACCTCTAGGAGAGAGAAAATGGCCAAGACCCCTGACTTCACCAAGACCATGCAGGACATGATGGCGAAATTCCCGGTTGACACCTCGTCCTTCCAGGACGCCTTCCGCTCGCAGACCGCGCTGGGCGAAAAGATGGCCAAGATCACCCTGGCCGCCGCCGAACGCTCGACCGAGATCTCGGCCCAGTGGGCCAAGGACACCATCGCCCGCATGGGCGAACTGACCTCGACCAAGGAAGAGCCGGCCGAATACGCCAAGGCCGTCAGCGATTTCGCCACCGCCGCTGCCGAAATGGCTGCCGAGCACATGGCCGCCTTTGCCGAAGTCGCCAAGAAAGTGCAGATGGACACGGTCGATCTGATGCTGACCGCCGGCAAGGACCTGGCTGCCGACGCCCAGAAAGTCGCTGAAAAAGCCACTGCCGACACCCAGACCGCGGTGAAAAAGGCCTCGGTCGCCGCGACCAGCGCCACCAAGGTCTGATCCTCGGGATCGGCCGCAAGGCGAAAGGGGCGGGTCACCGCCCCTTTTTCTTTGCCGCATCGCCGCGGCGCCTGGCGCGCGGTGGCGATTTTCTTTGCATTTCACCGGCTGTTTTTCCATCATGCTGCAAATGCATCGCCGGAGGAGCCATGGCCGAGCCCGACCCCAAGTCCCCGCTTCTGATCAAGCGTTATGCCAGCCGGCGGCTCTACAACACCGAGACCAGCGATTACGTCACGCTTGAGGATATTGCCGGCTTCATCCGCTCTGGGCGGCAGGTCAAGATCGTCGATCTGAAAAGCGGCGACGACCTGACCCGGCAGTATCTGCTGCAGATCATCGCCGAGCACGAGGGGCGGGGCGAGAATGTCCTGCCGATCGACGTGTTGACCGACCTGGTGCGCAGTTATACGACCCAGGCCCAATCCGTCGTGCCGCAATTCCTTGCCGCCAGCTTCGAGATGTTGCGCGAGGGCCAGTCCAAGATGATGGAGAACCTGGCGACCTTTCCGAACCCGATGTCCTCGATGCCGGGGTTCGAGGCGCTTCAGCGCCAGCAGCGGCTGTTCCTGAAGGCCATGGCCGCCGGTTGGGGCGCTGCCGGCTCGAGCGGCCCCGAGGCCGAGGACGATGATGCCACCAGCCCCCGCCGCGCCCGCAAGGGCGAGGAGGACATGGACGAAATCCGCAAGCAACTGGCCGAGTTGCAGAAGCGGATTTCCCGGCTCTGACCGCTTGCGCCGGCCGATCCTTCGCGATAGACCGGCGCGCACGGACGGTTGGCCGAGTGGTCGAAGGCGCACGCCTGGAAAGTGTGTAGGCGGGGAACCGTCTCGAGGGTTCGAATCCCTCACCGTCCGCCACTTGCCCTCGCGAAAGCGTTCTCCCGATCCGGCTGCGGCCGGATTTTTCCGTTGTTGTCGAGGGTTATGCGGGAGGGGCTGAGCACTG
>NZ_JHWH01000039.1 GCF_000622145.1 Paracoccus yeei ATCC BAA-599
GACGAATGGCTTCACGTAGACCGGCGGGATCAGGCGCACTTCATGTCCAAACGTCTCGAAAGCGCGGCCCCAGCCATGCGCCGTCGCACACGCCTCCATGGCGACAACGCACCGCGGTACCTGAGACATGAACGCAAGTAGCTGGCCACGCGAAAGCCTTTTGCGAAACACGACGGATCCGTCGTGACCGGCACCGTGCAGGTGGAAAATGCGCTTTGCCAGATCGATCCCGATAATCGTAACCTCGGACATGGATGCTCCCTCCTTCTGTGATGGCTTCAACACGCATCACATTGGCACATTGCGATGCCGTCAGGTGGGGGCATCCACGCCATCAACATGACCTAATGTCGATTGGTCCTAGGCCTGACCCCGCCCATCTAATCATAAGACTTCCAGCCAACATGCTCACTCCAATCGCGAGGAGGAGGGGGCCGGCGAACTCCTCGGCCACTGTACCCGACGTCGAGGAAACCGATAGCAACATCAGGCTGAATTCTCCCCCGTTGGCCAGGATGACTCCGGTCCGCAATGAGGTCTGAAGCGCTTCGCGGAATAGTCGGGCGACGACGAAAACAATCAGCGTCTTTCCGCAGAGTATTATTGCAAGCCAGACCAGCACGGCAGGCCATTGAGATGGAAGGATCCAAAGTGGCAATTGAGTCCCGATACCGATAAAGAAAATCCCGACAAACAAGTCGCGAAAGGGCCGGATCTCGTTCTCGACAGCATGGCGCGCGTCGCCCTCGCCGATGATCATACCGGTCGCGAATGCGGCGAGCGCCGGAGAAAGGCCAGCAGATGTCGCGACGATCGTGGACCCAAGCGCAATGGTAAGTGCGAGGAGTTGGGCAAGCTCCGGATCGCCACGCGACGCTACCCAACGGGCCAGCAACTGCAACGGGCCACGGGCAATGAACAGGGCTGCAACCAATGCCGTTGCACTGGCGACGACCGTTATCACGCCATACCCTTCGACGGCTCCACTCATCGAATCGTGCAGAAGCAGGAATGCGACAGCTGCCAAGTCTTGAAACAGAAGCACCGCAATGGCCAGGCGTCCTTGGGCCGATCCCAGAGCATTCGCGCTTGCGAGCACCTTGAGGCACATGGCCGTGGATGACATGGCCACGGCCCCGCCGATGAGGATTGCGGAAACTGATGCGAGATCGAAGACCAAACTCGCTACCAACGAAACCGTTATCGTCGTGACTGAAACCTGTACAGCCCCAAGACCGAAGACATGCTTCCTGAGTGTTACGAGCTTCTCGAAGGAAAATTCCAGACCAAGCGCGAACAGCAGGAGTACGACTCCGATTTCGCCAATACTGCTCAGGGCAGCGCTCTCCGCAATCAGGCCGAGGCCAGCGGGTCCAATGACTATACCGGCAAGAATGTAACCGACGATGCTAGGTACGCCAATCCGTGAACATATCGTCACGAGTACGAACGCGGCGCAAACCAACAAGGCCGCACTTTCGACAAATCCAGTCACGCCATGCATGTTCTTCTCCTGATATCATGGCGCAGGAAAGGCCAATACCTGTATTCTCTAAACGTGCGACCGCGCCCACTGCGCTATCTGCGCGGCAGGCATTACACCGCTCGTCCTCGCGATTTCCTTGCCGCCCCTGAACAAGATCATGGTGGGAATGCCGCGGATCCCGTAACGGTCGGTGATCTGCTGTTCGGCTTCGGTATCGAGCTTGCCGAGACGGAACTGGGGTTCGAGCGAACGCGCCGCAGCCTCGAACTGAGGTGCCATCATCTTGCATGGCCCGCACCATTCCGCCCAGAAATCGACGAGCAGGGGCAGATCGGCATCGGCGTGTCGGTCGAAACTGGCCTCGGTGAGCACGACCGGCCGGCCCTCGAACAGGGCGGCGCCGCAGCGGCCGCATTTGGGGATGTCCGTCAGGCGCTCCTGCGGGACGCGGTTCACTGAACTGCATTTCGGGCAAGCAACGGTGGGCATCCTGTTCTTCCTTCGTGTTTCGTTTCGGAGAGGGCCGCAGACCGGCGCCGTTCAGCGCGAGGCCGAGGCCCCGCGGGCTTCCCGGTGGCGCGGTCCGGGCAGGTATTCGACACCGCCGCCCTGGCGGCGCACGGGCTGCGGGTAGAGGGTCATCAGCTCGAGGATTTCCTCGGGCATGTCGGTTCTTACCGGCAGTCCCATCTCGCGCGCCTCGTCGGCGGAGATCGGATAGTCATGGGTCCAGGTGCCGGTGGCCAGCTGCGCCGCCACGGCCGCCGCCCTTTCCGCGTCCATCTTGTCGGACAAGAGCCGCCGCACAGCCGCCTCGACCTGGGCGATCGCCTTGCGCCCGACATCGGCCATGACCAAGGTCTGGTCCTCGATCTCGGCAATCGGCTTCTGTTCCACGACCCGGATGAGCGAAGCGGCCGGCATCTGGCCGAGTTGCGGATCGACCGGACCCAGCACGGAGTGGTCGCACATCACGATCTCGTCCGCTGCCAGGGCGATCAGGGTTCCCCCCGACATGGCATAGTGCGGCACGAAAACCGTGACCTTGCCCTTGTGTCCCTGGATGGCGCGGGCGATCTGCGTGGCGGCCAGGACCAGCCCTCCGGGCGTGTGCAGCACGATGTCGAGCGGCATCTCGGCATCCGTCATCTGGATGGCGCGCAGAACCTCCTCGGAATCGTTCACGTCGATGTAGCGCACCAGGGGAAAACCTAGGAGGTTCATCGTCTCCTGCCGATGGATCATCAGGATCACCCGGCTTCCGCGCCTCCTCTCGATTTGAGCGATCTTCCGAGTGCGCATCGCCTCCAGATACTTCCTCTGCAGTGCCGGCTGCAGTGCGGAGACGATGAAGAACAGCCAGAGCAGTTGCATCAAATCCATGGATTTCCTTTTCCTTTCCTTCGCCCATCCGGCAGGAAGCCGTATATTCCCTCGTCGCGGTAGTAGTTCCGATAGGTGACTGCAGGCCTGCGTAGAATCGGACTAGCGAGCCATCCTGAGACGAAGCCGCCGATATGCGCCCACCAGGCGATCCCGCCGCTTGCCGTGTAGCCGAGCGACATCAGGCCGGGGATGACCTGCATGGCGAACCAGATCATCGCAAAGGCCAGCGCGCTGACCTCGAAGAACAGCGGGATGATCAGGATCGACACGATCACGACGATCCGGGCCGCCGGGAACATCCGGGCATAGCACCCGATCACCCCCGCGATCGCGCCTGATGCTCCGAGGGCAGGCACGACCGAGTCGGGGTTGGCGAGGGCATGCGCCAGTCCGGCCGCCACACCACAGAACAGATAGAACAGTGCGAACCGCACCGGCCCTAGCCGGTCTTCGACCGCTGGGCCGAAGATCCAGAGCGTCCACATGTTGAGGATGAGATGAAGCCATCCCGCGTGCAGGAAGATGTTGGTCAGGAACGGCGTCCAATCGGACGGGGCGATGAGACGGAGCTGACCGAAGACGCGCGACGGCACCAGCGCGAAGTCGAACAGGAACCGGTTGAGCGCACGCGGCGGCAGGCCGCTCTGGTAGAGGAAAGCGAGAAGGCTGATCCCGACGACTGACCAGACGGCCACGGGGGGGTATCTGCGAGCAACGGTATCGGCCCATGGAAACATCTCATTTCCCCGAGCGCATGCAGCTGGCCGTCATCACGTCGTCTTTCTTGCAATTGTCACACCCGTCCACGCCGGAGGATCAGAGGCGGGGAAGGATTCGAGCGAGGCTTCGAGGACCGGATCGAAACTCTCCCTGTCGCTGGTAGACGGGTCGGCCGTGCTCTCATGCTGGACGCCTCTTGAGAGGCGGCGATCGGGGCGGAACGGGACCCGGAAGGCTCCCGGAGCATCGACGCCCCTGTGCAGCCGGTGGCGCGTCTCCCCCGCCCACGGGTTCGCCATCCGGGCCCCCCCAGCGTCCTCGCGCACGACATAATGCCAGTCCTGCCGCTCTGCGAAGTCCACGGCGCTGTCGCGATCCGGAAACTTCAGCCGGATCGAACGATAGGGATCGCCGCTTGCCGTCCATCCCATCAGCGGCTCGATCTGCGGCGGCCGGGACGGCTCGAACTCGAGAACCCAGTAGCTGGGCCGGGGCGCCGATGTCATCGCGGAACGCGCCGGGCGGTAGATGATCGCGGTCGGCACGTCCCAGGATGGCAGATCGGTTCCGGGAATTTTCGGCGGGAATGGTGGACGATTATGGCCGCGCATATCAGTTCTCCCGGGTGTCGGTGGATACGAGAAGGTGACGTTCGAGATCGTCGAGTTTTTCCATTCGCCTCGAATTCAGGCGAACGGCGCGTTCGATGTTCTGCGAAGGAAAGGCAGCAGCGTGCAGGACGTCCGACCGCATCGCTATCGTGAGATCGGCGACGGCATTCATCACGCCCTCTCCGTCCCCGTCCGAGAGCGTGCCGTCAGCAAAACCGGACTGCAAGCTCTCCAGTACCTGCTCGAAGCTGGACACGACCCCTGCACTCGCGACCACAGCCAGCTTGTGGCTGAGAACACGCAGTTCATCGATCAGCTTCGCATCGTGCCTTGCGGTTTCCACGATCTCTGCCACCTTCTCGATGCAGGCCATGTAAATGTCGCATTGCTGCTGGAGGATGATGACCCTTCCTTCCTTGCGAAGCTCGAGATCGGTCTGGCGATTGAGAAGCGCCGCGGTCAGAATGATCGTCACGACAGCGCCGAGAAAGATGAGCGTCATCTCCTGCGCGAAAGGCAGCGTGTCTTCGGCAAGATACATCGAGCGAAAAAGGAAAACGATGCCGATGCCCAAGGCAGCGGCCGCAGCCGCAAGTGCCAAGTCAGGCAGGCGGTTCGACATCAGCACCTCGCATTTTCGGTGTCAGGTGGCATGCACGGCTTCGCATCGGCGTCCGGCGCCTCTGCGTCCCGGTGCCGCAGGAAGATTGGCGTCGGACCGCTGCCGAACGGATTGAAGCCGGTGCTCAGGCAACGGTCGAAGATCGTTTCGTCCCATCGGGTGAAATCGTGCTCCTCGCCGGCAAGTCGCCCGTCATCCACCACAGGGCACCTCACGCCTTTGCCGATGGGGGAGCGTCATCGAAGGCCGCACCGTCCGAACGATCCGCCTTGCGAAGCCGTAGCCCGAGGAGGATCATCATCACCCCGAAGACCGCGGCGTAGAAGCCGATCAGCCAGCCGAGCGCGAGGAAGCTTTCGACCGGGCGCGTCAGCAGCATCCAGGTCACGACGACACCGAGAACGACCGAGAGAAGGCCGCTCAGGATCAGCCAGATTTCGCCGTTGATTTCCTTTCGCAGGCGGATCGCTGCCGCGATCTCGAGGGCACCCGAGAACACGGACCAGAAGGCGATGCTGGCCCAGAGGAATGTCGCAAGCACAAGCGTCGCCACGAACGGCGAGAAGACCACGACGACCCCCGTGGCGATCCCCAGAATGCCGCTGAACATCAGCCAGCCCCAGCGATCGCCCCCGCGGATGCTGCGGACGGCGGCGACGAGGCCGAACACGCCATCGGCGAAGGCGAAAGCGCCGAAGACCAGCGTCAGAGCAAGCAGCGACTCCGCAGGCATGAGGAAGGCGAGAACCGCGATCACCAGCGCCAGGACACCGCGCAGCACGAACAGCCACCAGTTCCCGGACAGGCTGCACAGCATGTCCTGCATCGTGTCGGATTGGTTTGCAGAGGTTGTCGTCATTGGTCCATCTCCTGTTTAGGTTTCAACTCAGTAGTGCCGATTGTCTCCGCGCCGGCCAGGGCGGCCGCCACGCGACGGCGGTCCTCGACCGGTTGAGGCAGACACTGCGTCCGGGCAATTTCCCTTTCCACGGGCGCGCGCCCCGATGCCTCGCCGATCAACCCGGCTTCGACCAGCGTGCCGCGCAGTGTCTCCGCCGCGTTCTCTGCAATCTTCAACACTTCCGCCTCAGTGAGACCCAGGAGGTGCGCCGTCTCCGCGATCGTGGCGTCTTCCAGGTACATCCGATACAGGACGCGGCGCTCGACCGGAGCAAGATCTGCGATAGCCCGGTGCAGTGCCATGGCGATATCATGACGATCCACTTCGGTCTCGGGGTCTGTGCCGCCGTCGTCGGCGATGAGGTCCTCCAGCATCAGCACTTCGTCGGGCTGGTAGAACTCGAACATCGCCTGATCCGCCTCGGTCGGATCCTCCGCCGGGGCCTCGGGTTCCGCCTCGATGGAGGCGGCATCCTCAGGCACGGCGCGGCGGGCGGCGCGGGATTCTTCCTCGATGGTCTCAAAAGCCAGCCGTTTCAGCCAGTCGCCGACGGAAAACTCCGAAGGCCGATCCTCGAAGCGGGCCAGCCCCTTGAGGATCGTCGCATCGAAGAGACCGCGAACGCTCAGATATCCCTCCGGTACCGATCCGCTGCATTCGAGATAGGTCAACTCGCGCCTGACGGTGTCATAGATTGTATCGAGATGATCCTCGATCAGGTCGAAGAAGAGCTGGCGCCGGTCCGCTTCCGCCGCATCCCGCGCGGGCGGCAGCGGGGCGCCGATCCGGCGCCGGCGGGCGGGACGCTTGTATTCAGGCTCGTGCTTGAGGCGCGCCACATGCCGATCGACCTGGTGGCGCAGGTCGGCAAAGGCCTTGCGCAGGACAGGCTCGATCTCGAATCCCTCTTCCCGCGCCGCGATCACGCCCGACGGCAGTTGCAGGCGCAGGCTGACTTTGATGCGCGTCTTGCCCCTCGTCTGCGAGGCAACGACTTCGAGCCGGACCAGATCCTCGCGAAAGCGCGCAAGGTGCGGTTCAAGTTGCCGCACCTCTTCCTCGATGACCTCAGGCGCGCGCTGTTGGCCGTGCCGGTCGAGATTGCGGAATGATCTAATGACGTTCATGCCGTGGACCTTCCTATAACTCTCCGAAGAGATGGTCCGGCGCGACCGATATCGCGCCGGACCAGTCTTTTGCGCTGTCACTCGGCGGACTTGTCGTCCTTGGACTGCACCTCATCCCCAGCGCTGGGCTTCGGAACGTCCGTCCTGTCTTCGGCAACTTCGCTGGACTCCTCGATCCCGGCCTTGGCCTGATCGTCCGGGCTGTCGTCACCGGTGTCCTTTACGATCTTTTCGAACACGACCCTCTGTTCGTCTTCCGACCAGGCGACGCGGACCTTGTCACCATCCTCGATCCGCCCGGAGAGCATCTCGCGGGCCAACTCGGTCTCCAACTCCGACCGGATCAGCCGGCGCAGCTCGCGGGCGCCGAATTCGGGGCGGAAGCCGACCGCGCCGAAGTGATCCACGACGCTCACGTCGAATTCGAGTTCGACGCCCTGGGTAAGGGCGGTCCGCTTCACCCGGTTGAGCTGCAACTCGACGATCTGGCGGATCTCCGACTGATTCAGCGAATGGAAGACGATGATCTCGTCGATCCGGTTGATGAACTCTGGCCGGAAATGACCGCGCAACACCTCCATCAGTTCGGATTTCTGCTTGGCCTCGTCGAACTCACTGCTGCCGCGTTTCGTGAGGTTGCGCTGGATGATGTCCGAACCGAGGTTCGATGTGGCGATGATGATGGTGTTGGTGAAGTCCACCACGCGGCCCTTGCCATCTGTCAGGCGGCCATCGTCGAACACCTGAAGCAGGATGTTGTACACATCCGGGTGTGCCTTCTCAATCTCGTCGAGCAGCACCACCGAATAGGGCCGGCGGCGGACCTTTTCGGTCAGCTGGCCCCCCTCGTCATAGCCGACGTAGCCGGGAGGCGCGCCCACCAGCCGGGCGACCGAGTGGCGCTCGCCATACTCGGACATGTCGATGCGGATGATTGCGTCCTGATCGCCAAAGATTACTTCGGCGAGCGTCTTGGCCAGTTCCGTCTTGCCCACGCCCGTGGGCCCGAGGAAGAGGAAGGTCGCCGTAGGTCCGCGTCCCTCGCGCAGACCCGCACGCGCCAGGCGCACCGCATCGGCCACGGCGCGGATCGCTTCTTCCTGGCCGATGACGCGCTCGTGCAGCTTCTCCTCGAGCTTGAGGAGCTTGTCCTTCTCCTCGGTGGTCAGCTCCGTGACCGGAACGCCGGTGATCTTCGAGACGATCTGCGCGACGTGATCGGCGCGCACCTCGGCGGTCGCCGAAGCCTGGTCGCGCTTCCAGATTTCCAGAAGCTCGTCCAGTTCCTTCTGCTTCTGCTCGAGTTCCTTCTTCAGTTCCGCTGCCCGGTCGAATTGCTTGCGGGCTGCGGCATAGTCCTGTTCGCGCTTGATCTGCGCGACCTCGGCTTCCAGCTCCTGGACTTCCACGGGGCGCGCCGTGGCGCTGATCTTCACCCGCGCGGCTGCCTGATCGATCAGGTCGATCGCCTTGTCGGGCATGAAGCGACCGGTGATGTAGCGATCAGAAAGCTCGGCCGCCGCGACGATGGCCTCGTCGGTGATCGTCACCTTGTGGTGCGCCTCCAGCGTGTCGCGCAGGCCGCGCAGGATCATGATGACCTGAGCTACCGTGGGTTCCTCGACATAAACCGGCTGGAACCGTCGCTCGAGCGCCGCGTCCTTCTCGATGTATTTCTGGTACTCGTTGAGCGTCGTCGCGCCGATCAGGTTCAGCTCGCCCCGCGCCAGCGCCGGCTTGAAGGTGTTGGCGATGTCGAGACCGCCTTCGCCACCGCCCTGGCCGGCGCCGACGATGGTGTGGATCTCGTCGATGAACAGGATCAGGCTGTCCTTCTCTTCGGTGATCTCCTTGAGGATCTTCTGGACTCGCTCCTCGAACTCGCCGCGATACTTCGACCCGGCCACCATCGAGTTGATGTTGAGCTCGACCAGCCGCTTGTCGCGCAGCGCCTCGGGCACTTCGCCCGCGACGATCCGTTGTGCAAGTCCCTCGACGATGGCGGTCTTGCCCACGCCGGGCTCGCCGATCAGCACCGGGTTGTTCTTTTTCCGGCGGGCCAGCACTTCGATCGTCGTCTCGATCTCGCGGGCGCGGCCGATGACGGGATCGAGCTTGCCCTCGCGGGCGAGCTTCGTCAGGTCACGGCTGAACTGGTCGAGATCGGGCGTGCTGGAAGGCGCCTCCACGCGGCCTTCCTCGGCTCCCTTGCCCACGACCTTGGTCACCTGCTGGCGCAGCGCCTGCGGCGTCAACCCCAGCTTGCGCAGCATCGCCGCCGCGAGGCCTTCGCCCTCTTCGGCAAGGCCGATCAGCAGGTGCTCGGGACCGACATAGGAATGGCCGAGTTCGTTCGAGGCGATGAAGGCCCGGTTCAGCGCGTCCTTCAGGCGAGGACTGACGCCGATTTCGCCTTCCGTCTTGGCGTCTCCACGCTTCGCCTCCTTGTCGATCTGGCGCCGCAGATCGTCCGCATCGACCTTGAACTGTTCCAGGATCGTCTTGACGACGTCAGACGAGGTCAATGCCAGAAGCAGATGTTCGGTATCGACCTCGCTGCGCCCGAATTCCCCGGCCTTCTGTGCTGCATCCTGCAGCAGCTTGTTGCCCTGTTCGCTCAGCCGGTCGGCGATGGTGCGTCCGCCGCCGCGCCGCGATCCACGCCGCGGCGCGCCCTCGCCGAAAGTGGCGTCGACGACAGCGTCATCGCCATCACCCATGGAGCCGAGCGTGCCGCCTCGCAGCGGACTGTCACCAAAGAGGCTGCCGAAACCGCTCTCGCCGAAGAATTCGTCAAGAAGGGAACGCCGTCCGAACAGGGACTCCAGCGGCGAGGCGCTGCGCCCCGACCGGCGCGCCATTTCGCTGTAATGCTGGTCGCAAAGCTCCATGTTCTGTGTCCGGCCATTGACCGAGGCGCGCACGCGCGCAGTCGCCGGCCGACCACAGATATCGCAGGTTCCATTTGCCATTTCTCTTCTCCGTTTTCATTATCCAGTCAGGGTTGTTCGCCGATCATCTGCGCCAATGACAGTGTCACGCAGCGACCGCCTCCGTTCTATTCACCTTGGACCCAATTGCCACAAGATCGGGCTCGTCCAGGGTCTCTCGTTGCAGGAGATCCTGCGCCGATTGCTCGAGAAGATCCAGATTGGATTCAAGAAGGGTGAGGGTGCGCTTGAACACGCCATCCACGATGTCGCGCACCTTTATGTCCATTCGCTCGGCCGTGGCCTCGCTGTAGCGGCGGTTGAGCCAGGACGCCTGGTCGCCGGTGCCAAGAAAGCCGGGCCGATCGGTGTCGTAGCTGACTTGCCCGAGGTCTTCGTCCATCCCGTACCGCGCGACCATGGCGCGGGCGATGTCGGTCGCCTTGACCAGATCGTCCGCCGCCCCGGTCGAGACATGATCGTAGATGATCTTCTCTGCCGCGCGCCCGCCAAGCAGGACTGCGATCTTGTTCTCGAGTTCCTCCCGCGTCATCAGGAAGCGGTCCTCGGTCGGGCGCTGGATGGTGTAGCCGAGCGCGCCAATCCCGCGCGGTATGATCGAGACCTTGTGCACCGGGTCCACCCCCGGCAGAGCCATCGCCACCAGCGCGTGCCCCATCTCGTGGTGCGCCACGATCTCGCGTTCGCGCGGATTGAGCACGCGGTTCTTCTTTTCCAACCCGGCGATGATGCGTTCCACCGCATTGTTGAAGTCGTCCATCGTCACTGCATCAGCCTTGCGGCGCGTGGCGAGCAATGCTGCCTCGTTGACGAGATTGGCAAGATCCGCGCCGGAAAAGCCGGGAGTAAGCGCTGCGACCTTCTCGGCATCGACGTCTGGGGCGAGCTTCACCTTTTTCATGTGAACGCCAAGAATCTGCACGCGTCCCTTCTTGTCGGGCCGGTCCACCAGCACCTGACGGTCGAAGCGTCCCGCACGCAGCAGCGCGGGGTCGAGAATCTCGGGTCGGTTGGTGGCGGCCAGGAGCACGATGCCCACTGAAGGGTCGAAGCCGTCGAGCTCGGTCAGAAGCTGGTTCAGCGTCTGCTCACGCTCATCATGGCCACCGGCGATCTGGCCGGAGGAGCGCGCCCTCCCAAGAGCGTCGAGTTCGTCGATGAAGATGATTGCCGGGGCCGATTTCCGGGCCTGCTCGAACAGGTCGCGCACCCGTGCGGCACCGACGCCCACGAACATCTCGACGAACTCTGATCCCGAGATCGAAAAGAAGGTCACGCCGGCCTCGCCTGCCACCGCGCGCGCCAGAAGCGTCTTGCCGGTTCCCGGCGGCCCGACGAGCAATATGCCTTTGGGGATATGTGCGCCCAGCTTTCCGTATTCGGCGGGGTTCCTGAGGAACTCCACGACCTCCTCGAGCTCGGCCTTGGCCTCGTCCACACCGGCCACGTCGGCGAAGCTGACGCCGGTTTCCTTTTCCATGTAAACTTTGGCCTTGCTGCGGCCGACCTGCATGAACCCGCCGAAGCCCTGCTTGTCGGCGAACTTGCGGAACAGCAGCATCCAGATTCCGAAGAAGACAAGCGCTGGCGCCACCCAGGAAATCAGCGTGCCGAGAAAAGTGTTCTGAGGAACACCCGTGATCTCGACGCCGGAGCGGTCGATCCGCTGCAGGATCGCGGGATCCACGACCGTCGTCACGAACTGGCTCTTGCCGTCGACGGGTTCGGTGAAGGTGCCGGTGATGGTGTCTGACCCGACCGCGACCGACGCGACCCTGCCGTCCTCGAGATAGGTTTCGAATTGGCTGTAGCTGATGGGAGCCACGGATTGCCAGCCGGCGATCAGATCCTGGATGAAGATCACGGCCATGAAGGCCACCACCCAGTACCAGATGTTGTATTCGGTCTTCTTTTCCATACCGCTTTTCCTTTTCCCTAGCGCCCGAGCCGCGCCCTGATTCGCTCGAGCAGCGCCAGCAGAATGCGCCTTTCGTCCGCCGACAGATCCTGCAGGATCTCATCTTCGAGCGCCGATTGCCGCGGCGCGAGTTCCTCCAGCATCGCCCTGGCCTTTGGCGTTGCCGTGACGATCTGCGCCCGTCGGTCGTCGGGTGACGCCCACCGCTCTACCCAACCGCCCTGTACCATGCGATCGACGAGCTGGCCCGCAGTGGCCCGGCCCACCTCCAGCCGCCCGGCCAGATCGCCGATGGTCAGCCCGGGCGAATCCTCGACATGTGCCGCCGCCATCCAGGACAGGCGGGTCAGGCCGCTGTCGCCGATCTCGCTGTCGATCCGCTGCTGGATGAGCTGCGCGACCCGGTGGATCGTCGTCCCGATCAGGGCAAGATCAGAAGTGATCAAGGGTATCTTTCCTCCGTCTGCATGAGAAACAGGATAGACTGCGGTCCACCCAAAGTGCAATGCAAGCATCATATATGCTTGCATAATAGATGGATCCGCCTATCTTGATGGGCGGTCTCCGAACCGACATCCAGCCGGCACCGTTGCCCGGTCGGACCATGCCGCCGGTTCGGGGGCATCGATCAGCAACAGGAGGCCAGCAATGCTCTATCCGACATATCTGCGCCGCAGCGATCCCATTGCGCTGATGCGCTCCATGATGCGCGATCTCGAGCGCGGTTTTTGGCCGTCGCCGTCTCGCGCGGTATTCCCAGCAGTGAATGTCTGGCAGGGTGCGGAAGCCGTCGCCGTTACTACCGAAGTCCCTGGCATTGAGCCGGGCGATATCGAGATCGCGGTCAAGGACAACGTCCTGACGCTGTCGGGCGAACGCAAGGCGCCCGAGGTTCCCGAAGGTGCGCGCTGGCACCGCAACGAACGCGGTTATGGCAAGTTTTCCCGCTCTATCCGCCTGCCATTCGCGGCCTCGGATGACAAGGTCGAGGCGAGGATGACGAACGGCGTATTGCGGATCGTCATCTCCCGGCCCGAGGCAGAAAAGCCAAAGAAAATCGAGATCAAGGCAGCCTGAGAGGAGCTGGAACGATGAGCACCGACATCACGCAAGCCATCGAAAAGACGCCGACCGACGCGCCCGAGACCGCCGGCGGCGGCCGCATCTACCGCCCGCTGACCGATATCGTCGAGACCGATCAGGGTGTCTCCATGATGCTCGAAATGCCTGGGGTCGCCGCCGATGCGGTCGAAATCACACTCGAAAACCGCGTGCTGACGATCCGCGGCAAGGTTGAGCCGATGCGGCCAGAAAACCTGGAACTTGCCTATGCCGAATATGGCGAGGGTGATTTCGAGAGGGCCTTCACGCTTTCCGAGGATTTCGACCCCGACAGGATCGAGGCCGAGATGCGCGGAGGCGTCCTCACCCTGACGCTCCCCCGAGCCCCTGAAGCGCAGCCAAAAAGGATCGCCGTCAAGGGCGCCTGAAAACCGAAGGAGACACCATCATGCAGATCAAGGACCTGATCCCCTGGGCGCGCAAGGACGGCGCGCCAGACGCCAAGAGCAGCGAAGACAACCCGATGGCGACGCTTCAGCGCGAAATGAACCATGTGTTCGAGAACTTCTGGAACCGGGTCGGTCAGTTCGAATGGCCCTGGGGCAGCGGCGAAGCCAAATCCGACATGGTCGAGACCGACAAGGCGATCGAAGTGTCGATCGAGCTGCCGGGCATGGAGATGAAGGACATCGAGGTGACGGTCAACGATGACATGTTGACTGTGAAGGGGGAGAAGAAGATCGAGCGCCAGGAGGAGAAGAAGGGATACTATCTTTCCGAGCGCAGCTACGGCGCGATCTACCGGACAATTCCGCTCCCCCCCGGTGTGGATGGCGAAAAGGCGCAAGCATCCTTCAAGAATGGGGTACTGACGATCAAGCTGCCGCAAACGCCCGAAGCCCAAGCCAAGGTCAGGAAAATCGCGGTCAAGGAGGCCTGAGCCGGGCATTGATCGTGCCGACTCTGCGGCAAAACCGCCGTAGAACCAATCACAGCCGAAAGGAACAGACTGATGAAACTCAGGAATCTTTACGCGGGAACAGCTTTGGCCCTGCTGATTGTCAGCGCCGGCCCTTCCTGGTCTCAGGATACGGCTCAAGCGGAAGCTGAAGCGCAGGCGGTCAACCGGGAGCAGGTCGAAGAGAGCGTGACCGCCGAAACCGATTCACAGCTCGCCGATAAACGCACCGCCCTGATCCAGGAGGCGGTCGACGCGCTCGATGAAACGAACGCTGCGATCGCCGCGATCGAGAAGGGCGATACAGATGCAGCGATTGCTGCGCTCGCGTTGGCCACGGGGAAGCTCGAGACCGTCGTCGCGCGTGAACCGGATCTCGCTTTGGCGCCCGTACGGATCGATCATTTCACCTATGACGTTCTGGGCAGCGTCGAAGCCGTCCGAAAACTCGGCAAACAGATCGAGGACTTGGTCGACGATGGGAAGTTCCAGGAAGCGAGACCGCTGCTGAGCGGGTTCGCGTCCGAGGTTGTCATCCGGACAACCAGCCTTCCGCTTGCGACCTATCCCGGCGCGATCCTTGCAGCGGCGGCACTGCTTGATGACGGAAAGACCGACGAAGCGATGACGGTACTCAACGCCGCACTGAGCACCCAGGTGGTGACCGACACAGTGGTCGCCCTGCCTCCGCTCAGAGCCGTAGCGATGATCGAGAAGGCCAAAGCTCTGCTCAATGACGACAGTGAGGCGGCAAACGACAAAGCCGCTACTGAAGATAAAGCCGCTACTGAAAATAAAGCCGCTACTGAAGATGCCGATCTGACGGCCGCCGACTATGTTGAGGCGGCACGCCAGGAACTCAAAATCGCCGAAGCGCTCGGCTACGGCCGCGAAAGCGATTTCGAGGATCTGCATGAGGCGCTGGATGAGTTGGACCGTCAGATTGAGGCGCAGGAGGATACCGGAGGGATCTTCGAAACGATTGCGACCCGGTTCAAGGAACTTCGAACGCGCATCTTCAACTAAAAGAGAACCTCTAATGGAGCCCCGCCGCAAACGAGACCAGCGGCGGGGCTCTTTCGCAGGAAGACTGAGGAACGATCGATAGTCTGGGCCCAGAGTCCCGGTTCTCGACACATAACAATTGGTTCCCGGCTCCATCGCAGGTAAAGAATTCCCGAATGATCCCGGTCTGCGGCGAAGCCAGGGAGAGCTTGTCTATTCGGGGGGAACTTCGAGGGGTACTGATGAAAGACCTGAAACCATCAGGGCTGACCCGTGAACAATGGTCGGCGATGACGCTCTACGAGAAGTTCGAACAGGTCGTCATTTTCGTCCTCAGCGCCATCATTGCGGTTATCGTCGTGGCGTCGGTTTGGGCGCTGATGCGCGAGGTCGTGAACCGGTTGGTCTTGGGAGCGTTCGACACGCTCGATTACGCCACCTTCCAGGTGGTGTTCGGAATGATCTTCACCGTTGTAATTGCGCTCGAGTTCAAGCGCTCCCTTCTTGTGGCGACAGAACGCAGCTTCGGCATTCTCCAGGTCCGCACGATCGTGCTGATCGCGCTCCTCGCGATCGCGCGCAAATTTATCATCCTCGACCTTGGCGAGACGGAGCCAGCCAAGATTGCCGCCCTCGCGGGCGCGGCTCTTGCGCTCGGAGCAGTCCACTGGCTGGTGCGCGATCAGGACCGGCGCGAAGAGCCCGGTGCTAAAAATGCCAAAGGCGTTCAATGAGCCGAAGCGTTTTCGTTCGACTTGTTTCATCAACCTCTGCCGCACTCATCATCATAATTGTTTAGCAGAAATTTTTTATCATGCCGAGCGTTGCGCTGGGTCGGTTTACCGAGCCGCGCGCCGTCGCTTCCGTAAGCGTCCGGCGTAGGCGCCTACTTCTTCCGAGGTTGCCACCGTTTGGCGAGCTTGAGCAGCTCGAGCTGATGCGTGTCGGTGTCTGGCACTGAGGGGTCGAAGGGCTCATTGTGCCACTCAGTCAGTTCAGCGTGGTCCGGGTGTCCGGGATCGGCGATTGCCTGTAAGCGGCGTCTGAACCCCACATTGCTTGGCTGAGGCGCTGCTGCGAAGTCCTATCCATCGGCTGGTGGGGAGTGCGTTTCGCAATGTGTGCCAAGAATTCGTTTCTCACTTCTCTGGGCGTGGAGATCCATGCCTCTGGTCATCGGCGGTGGCCGAATGAGGTGAAGGCTCGGGTTGTCGCCGATACACTTGAGCCGGGGGCCACAGTGAACGCGGTGGCGGATCGCTATGGAGTGCAGCCGAACCAATTGTCGGCGTGGCGACGGCTAGCCAAGCAGGGCAAGCTGGTCCT
>NZ_JHWH01000040.1 GCF_000622145.1 Paracoccus yeei ATCC BAA-599
GAAATGCTGAACGGGGAGGTCTTCTACAGCCTCCGCGAGGCACAGATCCTGATCGAGCAATGGAGGAAGCATTACAACACGAAACGACCACACAGCGCATTGGGCTACCGCCCACCGGCCCCGGAAACCATCGTCCCGATGGACCAAAGGCCCGTCATGCACTAACTTTTAACTTGGACCACTCAGGTGGGGCTGATCAGTGGCGGACCTCTCCGCCGCGTTCGCCTTGCGCAATCGCAACCGAGATCGTCGCCTTGTGGACATCAAGTTCGATAAACGTGCTACCCTGCATCTGGTCTCTCCCCCATTCTTGAGGCTCGGCGCCCGCCAAACGGGCGCAACCCTCGAACGGAGAATGCCGCGGGAGAGGCCACAGACCCAGTCAGATCAGGGGCCGATCATGGGGTCGAGAG
This sequence comes from Paracoccus yeei ATCC BAA-599, assembly GCF_000622145.1. Classification (GTDB taxonomy): domain Bacteria; phylum Pseudomonadota; class Alphaproteobacteria; order Rhodobacterales; family Rhodobacteraceae; genus Paracoccus; species Paracoccus yeei. The sequence goes on from NZ_JHWH01000040.1 coordinate 414, forward strand.
CTGCCCCGGCCCGCCCAACTCTATGTTCCAGCCGAACGGCTGGCAGATTTCGATCATCCATCAGATTTCGAGGGGCATTGAGCCGGAGCAGCCTGCGCGAAGGTGGCCATTATCTCGGCCATGACCGACATAGCTAGGGCTTTCGGGTCACGAGACCCGGGGATCAGGCCCATTGGCCCATAGACTCGTGCGATCTGGTCCATGGAGGCGCCCCCCTCCTGCAGACGTGCGCAGCGCGCAGCATGGGTCGCACGGCTGCCCTGTGCACCAATATAAAAGGCGGGTGTCCGCAGCGCGGCTTGCAGGATCGGCAGTTCATAGTCGTGATCGTGATAGAACAGGGCCACGGCGGTCTGAGCGTCGATGAGCTCCACCTCGGTCAGGTTTCGCAGTTCTACCGTTCTGATCCCTTGGCGCGATGCTGCGGCCACTGTGCCACGGTCATGAGAATAGAACACATGCCGATATCCGAAGCTGCTCAGCAGATGCGCGAAGACGACGGGCTCGGCACCGGTTCCGAAGATGGCGAAGGAAATCGAGGGGGCGAAGGCGATGCTCAGGACGCTTGGAAGGCCCTCACCCAGATGCAGCCGATCCGCCTGGTCCAGCAGCAACGACACGTGCTCGCGGGCCCGCCGCAGGTGGCCAAGTTCGGCCAGCACGGCGCGGTCGCGTAGCATGAACACGCGAAGTTCCACGGCGCCGCCACAGGGCAGGGTCAGGTCCATGAAGGTTGATCCCTTGCCGTATCTTAGCGTTCGCCCCCGCCCCGACGCCAGAACCTCTTGCGCGTGCAGAACGATGTCGGCCTCGATGCAACCCGAGGTGATAGAGCCTGCGATCCGGCCTTCGGCGGAAATCGCCATGGCGCTGCCGACGCTGCGATAGGCGGGTCCGTCGACTTTTACCAGAACTGCGATGACGACATTTTCCTCCCAAGATGCCGCTGCGTCCCAAGGGTCGTGGAGGGCGGGGTGCAAGTTTTCGCACTGCACGCCCGGATCGTGTTGCAGCATGGCTTGCATCCTCACTGTGTCAGGCCGCCTGCGGCGCGGGCTTGCCGGTCCGGTCGGCGACAAGCGTCACCACCACCCCCGCGACCAGCGCCCAGAAGGGCGACGAGATGCCCAGCAGGTTCACGTTCGACATCGCCACCACCAGCGCGGTGAAGGCGCCGATTTGGTGGCCGCGCGCGGCGCCAAAGGCTTCCTGCAGCGAAGTAACCAGCACGCCGATCATCGCCAGCCCCGCGACCGCCATGATCAAGGGCGAAGGCAGGCGCAGGACAAGCGGCACAGCCACGGCGGCGAATAGGCCGAACGACCCGAACAGCACGCCATTTGTGACGGCTGCAGCATAGCGCCCTGCCTTGTCCTCGCCCGCCTGTTCGGACGAACAGATCGCGGTCATCGGCCCGGCGATGTTAGCGTTATGCGCCCCGACCAGCCCCGCGACGATCCCGCCGATGCCCGAAATGATGGTCATGGCGTTGACCGGCGGCTTGTAGCCCTCGGCCATCAGGACGCCGGTCGCCTGCGCGTTCTCGGCACCCAGGACCAGCACGGCAAGGGGAAGTGCGACGGCCAGCAGCGCGCCCAAGGTAAAGCTGGGTGCCGTCAGTTCGGGCGCGATGAAGCCCTGGTTCAACTCGGAGGCAACGAAGCCGCCGGTCAACCACGTGATCAAAAGGCCGGCGACAAGCGCGGACAGGACCGGGGGAACAGCCTTGACGAAGCGCATGGAGAGGAAGAACGCAGCGATGGCCCCGCCCACGATCAGCGGCATCTTCAGGGCGGCCTCGACAGTGCCGGTTCCGAAGCGGATCATCGCGCCTGCGATCATAGCCATGACGATGGGCATCGGCAACCACCGCATGATCCGGCCGACCAGGCCCGTCAGCCCCAGGACCAGCACCAGGACCCCGGCCATGATGAAGCTGCCGACGATCTCGTCGAAGGGAAAGCTTCCCATGGCCCCTGCCAGCATGGCCGCGCCGGGAATGGAATAGGCGCCAACCACCGGCATCTTGTAGTAAAGGGCCATGATCAGGCTGATCAGACCGCCGAAGAAATAGATGCCGAACAGCCAGGCAACGGTCTGTCCCTGCGACAGCGAGCCACTCTCGGCGGCGCCGATCACGACCAGCGCGGGCCCGGAACAGCCGAAGATCGCCGCGACAACGCCCGCCGACAGCGGCTTGACCCCGAACCAGGTTCGCAGGTCGCGCAGGCCGCTGGCAAAGCCGGGCCCCTTTTCGATGAAAGCCATGTTTTCTCCTCCCTAAAAAATGCGGGGGCGACCCGCATGTCGCCCCCGGTTCGCGTCAGCTGCCGACGAAGGCGGGCGCGCGCTTGGCGTGGAATGCCTCGACCCCCTCGCGGAAGTCGTCCGATGTGCGCAGGCGGCTGTAGCAGTGCCCTTCCAGCTCGATCGCGGTGGAGAGAAGGGCGTCGTCGGTGTCGTTCAGCAGCTTCTTGGCCGTCCGCTGGGCGATGGGAGAAAACTCCCGCAACTCCTGCACCAGGGCATCCACAGTTGCTTCGAGTTGATCATCGGCGACGACCTCGGTCGCGATGCCCCAATCATATGCCTGACGCCCCGAAATACGCTTGGAGCGCATTACGATGTGCTTCGTCCGCGTCACACCCACGATCTTCTGCAGCCGGGCCGATCCACCCGAGCCCGGGATCTGGCCCAGCTTCTGTTCGGGCAGTGCGTATTGCGTCGTTTCCGAGGCGATGCGGAAATCGCAGGCCAGCGAGATTTCGAAGCCGACCCCGAAGGCGTATCCCCGGTTTGCCGCGATCACCGGTTTGGAACAGCGTGCAGGCGCCGCAATGTTCCATGCCAGTTTCGAGACATGTTCGGGCGAGGCTTCCAGGAAACCGCGGATATCGCCGCCCGAGGAGAAATCCTTCCCATCGCTTCGCAGCACGACAACCCGCACGGCTGCATCCTCGTCCAGTTCCTCGAACACGAGGCGCAGCTGATCACGCGCCGCCATCGAGATGACGTTGTAGGGTGGACGGGACAGAATGATGTCCGCGCGTTCATTTGCAGCGTCGATTTCGACGCGGAAACCGTCCAGGGTGGCCAGTCGCGGGTTCTTGAAGTCATAGGTGGTGGGCATGTTGGGTGTCCTGTTCATGAGATTGAAAGATCGCTCAGGCGTTGGTCGGGAGCTTCTCAGGCTCGTATTCACCTGCAACGAGACAGCGGCGCAGCAGCTTGCCGACAGGCGACCGCGGGATTTCACGGACGAAAACATAGCTGCGCGGACGACGGAAATTTGCCAGGCCCGAATGCTTGCAATGCTCGTCCAGCATCTCGGGCGTCAGGGATGGGTCGCGCCGCCTGATGAAGGCGGTGACGACCTTGCCCCAGCGTTCGTCGGGCAGGCCGACCACGGCAACCTCGTCCACCAGCCGGTGCAGCGACAGGCAGCTTTCGACCTCGACCGGCGAGACGTTCTCACCCCCGGTGATGATCATGTCGTCCACCCGGCCGGTGACGAACAGGTCGCCTTCCTCGTCGAAAAAGCCGGTGTCGCCGGTCAGGTACCAGCCGTCGCGAAGCGCCTTGCGGTCGGCGTCGGGACGCCGCCAGTAGCCCTCGAACGCCTCATCGCCCTGCAACAGTGCGATGATCTGTCCTTCCTCGCGCGGGGCGGCCAGGCTGTCGACATCCTCGGCGTCCAGGCGGATGACGCGGATGATCTGGTTCAGCCCGGCCCTGCCCGCCGATCCCGGCTTGCGCGCCGCGGACTGGTCGATCGAGAAGGTATAGACCTCGGACGAGCCGTAGTGGTTCACGAACAGGTCGGGCTGGAACAGCCTGTCCAGCTGCGCGGTCAACCCGTCGGTCATCGGCGCGCCCGCATAGCCCAGCTTGCGCACGCTCCGCACCCGATCGGGCGAGAAGTCGGGGTTATTGACCATGTCGTGATACAGGGTCGGCACAAGGTAGAGATTGGTGATCCGCTCGTTCTCGATCAGGGCCAGGGCGGTACTGACGCTGAAGCGCGGCAGGCAGACGAAGGTACCGTTTATCAGTGCATGGGCCAGCAGCGACCGCACCCCCATCGTGTGATAAAGCGGCATGACGCCCAGCGTCCGTTCCTTGTAGGCGTAAAGGTTCTGTGCGACATGCGCGACCGCCGCGGCCCGTTCCGTGCGGTGCCTGCGCGGCACGCCCTTGGGCTTCGACGTGGTGCCCGAGGTATAAAGCATCAGCGAGATGCAATCCGCATCCGCGCGGGGTTGGGCGGGCGGGGCAGTTCGGGCCAGCGCCTCCTGGAGGTCGCGGAGGGTCAGGCGCTGCACCGTCGCGGCTTCGCGACAGGCGGCGACCGCGTCCGCCGCGATGTCGTCGAAGATCAGCAGCTGCGCCCCGCTGTCGGTCAGGACATGGGACAGATCCTCGGCGGTGGCGCGCCAGTTGACGGGGGTGATGATCAGCCCGGCGAACTGCGCTGCCCAGTGCAACGAGGCGTTTTCCCACCGGTTCTGCAACAGGGTGACGACGTGGTCGCCTTTTCTTGCCCCCAGGCCGTCCAGATACGAAACCAGCGCGGAAATCCGCCCATACCATTCCTCGTAGGTCAGCCGGACATCGCCATCGACGATGGCCAGCGCCGTCGGATCCCTGCTGACGGCAGCCAAGAAGCTGGTGCCAAGATCGAGCATTCTCAGTTTCCTCCCTTTCTTAACGTGTCGCGCGCGGCGAGGGCTGCGCGGACGATCGGCTCGTAGCCGGTGCAGCGGCACAGATTGCCGGACAGCGCGTCCCGGATGACGCCTTCGGACGCGTCTGGGTCAGCGGCCAGAAGCGCGTCCAGGGTCATCAGGATGCCGGACGTGCAGAACCCGCATTGCAGGCCGTGATGGTCGCGGAACGCCTCTTGCAGAACCGACAGGCGGCCCGTTTCCGCGGCAAGCGCCTCGACCGTGCGAATATTCATGCCTTCGGCCTGCGCGGCCAGGACAAGGCAGGCGCGGGCCGGGGCGCCGTCGATCTGGACGGTGCAGGCCCCGCAGACGCCGTGTTCGCAGCCGACATGGGTGCCGGTCAGACCGATCTCGTGGCGCAGGACGTCAGACAGCAGCATCCGGTTTTCCACTCGGACGGTCTGCTCGGTGCCGTTCACGCGGAAGGTGACTTCGTGGCGGGACGTGGCATTCAGGACTGGCATCGGGCGGCTTCCGCTTTGGCTTGGTGGATGACATGGCGGCCGAGGCGCCGGGTGATCTCGCGGCGATAGGCGGCCGAGGCGTGCAGGTCGTCACGCGCGTTCAGCGACCAGGCGATGTCGTTAAGCGCATCGTCCAACCCATCGTCCCGACCTGCGCCCAGGTCGAAGCGCCGCGCGACATCATCGACCCCGCCCACCGTCAGGCTGACCCCGTCGTCCGAGGCGACGGCGGCTACGGCCACGATGGCAAAGTCGCCGTGGCGCCGACCGATTTCCTGGAAGGCGAAGCCTGTTCCCGGCGCGGCGGTTGGATAGCTGACCGCCTCGATCAGCTCGTCGGGTTCGCGCGCGGTGGACATCATGCCCAGGAAGAAATCCTCCGCCCGGACCGTTCGCGCCTTTCGGCGGGTCCGCAGGTGGACCTTGCCTTGCAGTGCGATCAGGCACAGGGGCAGCTCGGCACTGGGATCGGCATGGGCTATCGACCCGCAGACAGTGCCACGGGCGCGTGTCTGGACATGGCCGATAAAAGGGATTGCGCGGGCCAAAAGGGGCTGCTTGCTGACAAGGTTCGGCAGTTGCTCCAGCTGTGCCTGGCGGACGGCGCAACCGATGCGGAGTTTACCTTTCTCCTCCTCGATCCGCGCAAGGTCGGGCAGCCGCGCCGCGTCGATCAGCACCTTGGGCTTGGCCAAGCGCATATTCAGCATCGGGACCAGCGTCTGCCCCCCGGCGATCACGCTGGCGTCAGACCCGTGTTCGGCCAGCGCGTCCAAGATCTCCTGCCGCGACTGCGGGCGAACAAAGGAAAAGCGTGCGGGTTTCATCTGCGCCCCCGGAAAAGAAGGAAAATCCGTTTCAGGAAGGACGGGCGGACTGTCCCGCCGCCGCCTGCGTGCCGCGCCAGACTCTGGAAGAACTGGCTGATGATGACGCGCGCCGCGCCGTCCAGAAGACGCCCCCCCACCGAGGCGACCTTGCCCCCGACCGTTGCGACATAGGAATAATGCAGCCGCGTGCCGCCGCCTGGCAGGTCGGACAGCCGGATGACCCCGGTGCCCCCTCCCGAGCCCAGCCTTCCCGTAACGGCTCCCGTCAGTGTCACGCTATTCAGGTGGTCGATGTCGGACAGCCTGACGTCGGCCTCGTATTTATCCTTCACCGGACCCACGCCCAGCGTCACGGTCGCGGTAAAATGGTCCGGCGACAATTTCTGCACACCATGCGCGCCGGGAATGATGGCGGCCAGCGTCTCGGCTTCCAGCAGCATGTGCCAAACAGCTTCACGCGGGGAGGAGACGTCAGCCTCACCCTCGCCTGTCAGCGCCCGCTCGCCCGGTTTCGCCTTGGCCTTCACAGGTTTGGCGATTGGCTTTGATGGCGGACGTTCCTCCCCTCCGATCATCGCCAGCACCTTGGATGGTGTGATGGGAAGTGTGATGTTTTCGCACGACAGGGCGTCGGCGACGGCATTGGCGATGCAGACGGGGGTTGACATACAGTTGCCCTCGGCCACGCCCTTGGCGCCCAGAGGCGTGAATGGCGAGGGCGTTTCGAAATGCAGGATCTGGATGTCCGGGGTCTCCATGACCGTCGGGATCAGATAGTCGGCCAAGGTCCCGCTTTCGAAGGATCCGTCCTCGGCATAGACAAATTCCTCGTAAAGTGCGGCGCCGACAGCCTGCAGGAAGGCGCCGCGGATCTGACCGTCCACCATGCCGGGATGCAGAATGCGCCCGCAGTCATGCATCGACACATAGCGGTCGATCCTGACCTGCCCGGTCAACCGGTCGATCTCTACCCCGCAGAAGTCGAAAATGAACCCATGGCAGAGCGAGGAATTCACCTCGTCCTTCTCGTTTGGCGCAGTGAGTTCCGGAGGTGACCAGAAGACCGTCTGGCTGATCGCCTGGCCGATGCCCTCGGGCAGGGTACCGGGCGCCCAGTGCGAGGTACCCGCAAGCCGGCCGAAGGGGATCGCGGCGGCGGGATTTTCGCGGTCGAACACCTTGCCCCCGGCGAAGGTGATCGCCTCGGGGCCGCAGCCCAGTTGCTGCGCGGCCATTTCAGCCAGCTTTCCGCGAAGCTGCTGCGCGGCCAGGCTGACGGCGCCCGCGACGGCGGCGGCAAAGCGGCTGGAATAGTTGCCTGCCGCGATGGACCAGGGGTCGCGGCTGGTGTCGACATCGACGATGGCGCGGATGTCGCCCATCGGCAGGCCCAGGATGTCGCCCACCACCTGCGCAAGCACCGTCCGGTGGCCCTGTCCCTGCGGGACCGAGGCCGTCTTGACAGTCACCGTCCCCATCGGATCGACGGTGATCGTACCGACCGCTTGCGCGCCGTTCTTGGGGCCGGCCTTGGCCCGCTGGTCGGGAGTCAAGACCGTGGTGATATAGCCCATGTTCGAGACCGAAGGCTCGACCGCCACGCAATAGCCGACGCCGTAAAGCCGCCCCTCGGCCCGCGCCGCGTCCCGAAGGGCAAGAAGCTTGTCCAGTTTTCCTGCATGCGCGGCGGTATAGAGGGCCTTGCTGTAATCCCCGGAGTCCAGCAAGGCGCCCGTCGCGGTGCGATATGGAAAGTCACCTGTTGGGACCAGGTTGCGGCGGATCAGTTCTAGCGGGTCGATGCCCAGTTCCAGCGCGATCTTATGGACAAGCCGCTCCAGGGCGAAATAGACCTGCGGTCCACCAAAGCCGCGGTTCAGCCCGGTCGGGGTCTTGTTCGTCAGCACGACCCGGTTGCGGATCGACACGTTGCGGATCGCATAGGCACCCGTCATGTTCCCGTGCATCCGGTACAACGTCGCCGGTTCCGGCGCGCGCAGATGGGCCCCGCAATCCTCGACCTGATCCCATTCGAGCGCCTGGATTCGGCCTGTCCCGTCCACCGCTGCCGAAAGCGTCGTGACCCGGTTGGTTGCAGACACCGACGCCGACAGATGCTCCAGCCGGTCCTCGATCCACTTGACAGGGTAGCCCGCCACCTTGGCCGCGACACCTGCCAGGATGACATAGGGGAAAACACCCTGCTTGACCCCGAACGACCCGCCGCTGTCTGGAGGCGTCCTCAGCCGCAGGCGGTTGCCGGGCACGCCCAGCGAACGCGCGATTACCGTGTGGATCGAGAACGGACCCTGGAAGTTCGCGGTAATGTCGAAAATGTCCTCGGACGGCAGGTATTCCGCAACGACGCCGTAACATTCCATAGGGGTGCACGAGTTGCGGGGGTAGGTGACCGAGATCGACACCCGGTGCGCTGCCTCTGCAAAGGCAACATCGGGATCGCCATAGCGGAAGCTGCGCTCCGAGATCAGATTGCCCCCCAGCGACGGGTGCAGCACCTCAGCCCCCGGGGCGAGCGCCTCCATCGGATCGACCACGGCGGGCATGGTCTCGTATTCGACGCGGATCAGGTCGACCGCATCTTCGGCCACATAGCGGTCTATGGCCACCACCATTGCGACCGGCTCTCCGACATAGCGGACGCGGTCGCGGGCCATCGGCCATGCCTCGACATCCGCCTTGACGCCCACCGTCATCGACCGGGTCAGCGCAGCGACATCATCCCCTGTCAGGACGGCAACGACGCCGGGCAGCGCGCGAGCGTCTTTGGTGTCGATGGAGATAATCTTGGCGTGGGCCTGATCCGCCCTTAAAAAGGCGATGTGTCGGGTATCTTTTCGTTGCGGCAGATCATCTAGGTATCGCCCGTTTCCGGTCAGCAGCGTCGCATCCTCGACACGCGCGACGCTCTGACCGACCAGCGTTCCTGCGTCACCGACAAGAGATGTCGTGTGTAACAATCCTGCATTCCTCCCCTGGCCGAGGCGTGAACCTCGGTCTTCTCAGAAGGATGCAAGTTGCCCGCGGACAAGACGATATCATACTGTCCGCGGGCTTACCCAGTTGTCTCATTATTTATTATTCAGCGACCGCGCTGCGCCAAGTGGTCGGATAGCTGCCAGCATGATCGTGGAAGAAGCGCGAGAAGTGGGCGGGGGCAGAGAAGCCTAGATCGTCGCTGATCGACAGCATCTTCGCATTCGGCTGCGAAACAATGGAAATCGCTCTCTCGATCCGCACTGCATTGGCGTAGAGTTTCGGTGGGATGCCGATACTATCCTCAAACATGCGGTAAAGATGCGCGCGGGAAACTCCTACTTTCCGCGTCAGAGTGCCGACGTCGCTATAGATCGCGGGCTCTTGCGAGATCAGCGACAGGGCACGCCGCACGGGGGGCAGCAGCGAGCTGCCCCGGGCAAGTTCCCTCAGCGACCGACGCAATGTCTGCTGATCAGTAAGGGTGCACACGAGATGCTTCATTAGCTGTGACAAGCAGGCCACGTGTTCGGCTGTCTGGACAGGATGTAACACCATCAGTTGCGCCAGCTCCCGTACATAGGAGCGGGCCGTCCGATCGAGCAGGACATGGTTTCCTGAAAAAATCTGCGTGTTGGGCATATATTGCCAGTCGAAGCAGTAAGATGCCAGCCACGCGGGCTCGATATAGAAAGCGAGGATGATGGTGGGGGGCTTCTTCGGGTCGTGGACATAGGAATGAGGCTCCCATGCGTTCATGACGACGCCCAGTGTATCGGTTAGTGCGACATTTACACCGCGCACCTCGAAAAAGGTGTCGGCTCCTTCGGCTTTCACCAAAAAATGGACATGGTGGTGCGCATGCCGAACCAGCGGGCGGTCCATGTCGAGCAGACACACGCGTCCGAACTCTCCCCGAATGACACGCAAAGCATTGGACAATTCTCGCCCCCTTTCCGCTGCCAGCATGGATATGTAGTTAATTCCTGCGGCAAATGCAACAAAACTGCTACTTGTTCAGTCCCGGCATCGGGCGCACCGGTTCGGGATCTCGTCCGAGACGGCGGAGCAGCTTCAGTTGGCCCTTGACCAGCGAGATCGCCGCCGCCGCGATGACGGCTGCCGGACATCGAGGAGAAGGAAAGACCCAGACGCCGTCCGATCCCGGACCACATCCCCCGGATGGAGGTCGAACTGACCCCCAGGGCCAATGCCTGCGCTGATTGTGGCGGGCGCCCGCGCCGGATCGCTGAGAATGTGACTGACGAACTGGAATATGCCCCCGGGCGGTTCATCGTGAACCGGATTGTCTGTCCGCGCCTGACCTGTTCTTGCTGCAAACGCTTCGTGCAAACGCCGCTGCCCTCGCGCCCGATCGAGCGCGGCCGCCCAGGGCCGGGTCTCTTGGTCCATGTGCTGGTCGGCAAGTATGCTGATCATCTACCACTCTATCGCCAGAGCCAGATCTTTCGACCGGGAGGGGCTCGACCTCAACAGATCGACCCGGGGCGACTGGGTCGGCAAATCCAAACCCCGCCGCCCGCTGTAAACTATCCTTTGCTTTTTGCTGCCCGTAATGCAAACGATCCTTGACATGGATACTCTTCTGGCAGCCCGCCGCGCGCGGGGCATGACGCAGGGCAACGTCGCGCGTGCGACGGGGATCAGCGTGCCGACGTTGCGGGCGCTGGAACGGGGCGAGGGTGGGCTTGGCCCACTGGTTGCGGTCATGAAGGTGCTTGGCCTGCGCTGGGGATGGGTTCCACATGGCGAGGATGCGGCGGCTGCCCTGGCGGGGCGGCGCAAGGCGCGGGGAATCAGCCAGGCGGAACTGGCACGGCGGATCGGCTGCAGCCGACCGACGCTGATCGCCCTGGAGCGCAGGCTCGCGGGCAGCGTCGCGACCTTGGCGCGGGCGCTGCAGGTTCTGGGGCTGCGGCCAATGCTGCGCGGCGTGGCACCGGTCGGGCGCGGCCTGGTGCCGGCCCAGAACGCGCCGGCTCGGGACCTGGTGATGACGCCGCCGGAACTTGCAGCCGCGGTAATCGGGCATTTCGCCCCGGGCCTGAGCGGCAGCGTGCTCGATCCGGCGCGGGGGCAGGGGGCGTTCCACGATGGCTTTCCGGCCCATCTCGATCGGCACTGGTGCGAGATCGGCGAGGGCCGGGACTTCTTCGACTGGCGCCAGCCGGTGGATTGGGTGATGACCAACCCGCCCTGGTCGCGGCTGCGGGAGTTCACCCTCCATGCCATGCGCATCGCGCCGGACATCGTCTGGCTGGCGCCGCTGACCAACCTGACGACCAAGGCGCGGTTGCGCGATCTCGAGGCGCACGGCTTCGGCATCGCCGAACTGGTGAAGATCGACACCCCGAGAGGTTGGCCGCAAAGCGGGTTCCAACTGGTCGCGGCGCATCTGCGCCGGGGTCACGCCGGCAGCTGGACGGTGTCGCGGCTGGGGGTGTGAGGCCTCGTGCATGGCTCTGGCGGTGAAAGCGTCGGAGCGGCGCATGAGGAAATGAACAGGCCTTCAAATCTTCAATCGAACATGCCGCGCCAGGGGTGCGTGAGAATGACAGGACCGGACAGAGGTTTGCCTGGCGCTGAGGCCATTCCGGCGGCTGCCCTCGCTTGCCCGGCCAGGAGGACCGCCGATGCCGGAGGTGCTTTCCCTGATGACCTGTCTTTCTCCGCGCCGCTTGCGCCATCGGCGGGGCAGAAGGCCGAACGCAGGTGATGTTCGTTCTTGGAAGGTGAGGTGAGGGGGCCTGCCGGACACGGCCAGCGCGGAAACGGCCCCACACACACGGGTCGCCCAGAAGATCCTCCGGTGTGGGGTTGAGGGCAAGGATTTTCTCGACCTCGCTCTCGGTCATGAGCAGGTTCGCCAAAGGGATCTGATGAGAGCGACACGCCGGAAGAGGCCGCGGGATATCTGCCGCAATCCTGATCCTGTGTAGGAGCATACGGTTTTTTATCTGCGCCAATCAAATAAGATACCGTCAGAGACAAACTCCCTAGCGTCAACCTGCGTAAAAAATAAGACATGTAAAGTCAGGAAGCTGCGCGCTAGAAAAAGGATCGGCGAGATCGTAGCTGAGCACTAGTTGCGGAGGAATTATATCAGGGAATGTGAAATGAGAAATAGGCGCACTTTAAGGCCAGCTTCGACGACATCTAGTTTGCGAGTGGCAGTTGTGTCTGCAAAATCACCGTGACGATGCTGGGCAGAGAATGCCAAGCTCGTTTAGTTAAAAACTATAAATTTGGCGCTTTCCGGACGAAAGGCCGTAGCAAGTTATCTGGCTTTGATCATTTTCCCGTCTTGCGGATTTTCCGTATATCGAAAATATGAGTCTCGCTCACAGGTAATGGTTCGACTGATGGAATGCGGCGCGCATCGAAGTCATGGCTATGAGTTATGCGATAATGACAGGCAGGGCCTTCGGGAATGCATCAGGAAAACAGGGCTTTTGAAGGCTGCAAAAGAGCTTGTGGCTGGCGTGCGTGAAATAGTGCCTGGCAATGGGCATGACAAGATGCCTGATATATTCCAGTCATCTCCTTGAGGCAGCATCGGCATCGTGAGCTGCCGTTGGAACCTCCGTTCCAACTTCAAGAACATCGATTTCATGGCGATTGGTTCCAGTGGGCTCTGATGATGTGACCGCCCCCCCGACGGCTTCGCTGTGCCAGGGTGGGTCTGGGACGATCCACAGAGGGGAGAGGTCATGTCGGAGATTACCACGATCGGGCTCGATCTTGCGAAGCATGTGTTTCAGCTTCACGGGGCCGACGCTTCTGGGCGAGCGGTGCTGCGCAAGAAGCTTCGGCGGGACCAGGTGCTGGCGTTCTTCAGCCAGCTACCATCCTGCGTCGTCGTGATGGAGGCGTGCGGTGGCGCCCATTTCTGGGGTCGTGAGATCGGGAAGCTGGGCCATGAGGTGCGGCTCATCCCGCCGGCCTATGTGAAG
>NZ_JHWH01000041.1 GCF_000622145.1 Paracoccus yeei ATCC BAA-599
GCCTTGCCCCATCAGAACCTCAACCTGCGGTCGTGTCGCGAATGTGGTGGAAATTGCCGAGCAGCGGGCTCCGGGCATGTGAGGTTGGCTCCAGTCAGGCCGCGAGGTCAAGGGACATCGGCACGAGTGGTTGAGAGAGGGTTTCCCATCCGTCGACCTTTCGCATCTGGATCTGCCCTGACGCCAAGAGCGCCCAGAGCAACATCGGCACGGTTTCGGCGCAGGGCAGGACGGTCTGGGTCTTGATGCGGCGCCGGAACTCCTCGTTCAGACGCTCGATGGCATTGGTGGTCCTTGCCGACTTCCATTGCGAGGGATCAAGGCGGGTGAAGCTGAAGAGCCGGTCGCCGCGACCAAGGGCATCGGCTACATGGTCCTGAGCGCCTCGCAGTTCCTGCAAACCTCGACGGTGATCATGGGCATCTTCGTCTTCGCAGCCATCGCCTATGCCTTCGACATGCTGATGCGCTTTCTCGAGCGCCGCCTCGTGCCATGGAAGGGCAAGATGTAGCGCAATCGGACAATCAGACGAACAGAACGACCGGAAGGAAGCACATAATGGCTGTAACTCAGCTCAAGACCGCAGCGCGCAGCGCAAGCACGGATGCCGGCGATATCGAACAGACGGTCCGCTCTATCCTCACCGATATCGAAGATGGGGGCGAGGATGCCGCGCGTCGCTATGCCAACAAGTTTGACGGCTACGATGGCAACCTGATCCTGACCCGCGACGAGATCGACGCGGCCGGCGAGCAGGTCAGCCCGCAGCTCAAGGATGACATCCGCTATGCCTACGAGAACATCCGCAAGTTCGCTGAGGCCCAGAAAGCGACCATCGGAGATTTCGAGATCGAGGTGCGGCCGGGCCTGTTCGCAGGCCAGCGCGCCATCCCTTGCAACGCGGCCGGCTGCTATGTGCCGGGCGGACGCTATGCGCATATCGCGTCGGCGATGATGACGGTGACGACCGCGAAGGTTGCCGGATGCCGGCACATTGTCGCCTGCTCGCCGCCGCAAAAGGGCCAGGGTGTGCATCCGGCCATCGTCTATACCGCCGATCTTTGCGGCGCCGACACCATTCTGGCGATGGGCGGCGTGCAGGGCGTGGCAGCCATGGCCAATGGGCTCTTCGGCTTACCCAGGGCGGATATCCTTGTCGGCCCCGGCAACCAGTTCGTCGCCGAGGCCAAGCGGCTGCTTTTCGGTCAGGTCGGCATCGACATGTTCGCCGGTCCCACCGACAGCATGATCCTGGCCGATGACAGCGCCGATCCTGAATTCGTCGCCTGGGACTTGGTCGGCCAGGCCGAGCATGGCTACAACTCCCCGGTCTGGCTGATTACCGACGACCGCGGGCTGGCCGAAAGGGTCATGGCCCGGCTGCCGGCGCTGATCGCCTCGCTGCCCGAGATGAATGGCCGGAACGCCGCCGCCGCATGGCGCGACTATGCCGAGGTTTTCCTTTGTGACAATCGCGAGGAGATGGCGGCGCTGTCCGACCGGATCGCGCCGGAGCACCTGCACGTCCAGGCGCGGGACCTCGACTGGTGGCTGGGACGGCTGTCCTGCTACGGCTCCTTATTCCTTGGCGAGGAAACCACGGTGGCTTTCGGCGACAAGGCGTCGGGCACGAACCATGTCCTGCCTACCTCGGGGGCGGCGCGCTATACCGGCGGCCTGTCGGTGCATAAATACATGAAACTGGTGACCTGGCAGCGTGCCGCCCCCGAATCGGTGGTTCCGCTGGCGGAAGCGACGGCCCGGATCTCGCGGCTCGAGGGTATGGAGGGCCATGCGCGAACCGCCGACATCCGGGTCGAGAAATACGCCGCGATACGTCAGGCGAACCAGCACGTCGCAACGGGCCGTTGATCCATGGGCGGCTCGAACCCCACGCTCGTCTTCATTCATGGCTATCTGGGCGGTGCCGCTCAGTGGAAAGACCAGGTCGAGCACTTTCGGCATCGGTTCCGGGTAATCGCACCGGACCTGCCCGGCTTCGGTCGCCGCCACGAGGAGATCGCCCCGGATCGCATTGTCGATTTCGCGCGGGGCGTCCTGGAATATCTCGACAACCGCGGCGTCGGGCCTTTCATGCTGGTCGGGCATTCGATGGGAGGAATGATCGCACAGGAAATGGCCATCCGGGCCGCGCATCGCGTCAGCCGGCTGGTGCTTTACGGGACCGGACCCCTCGGCACCCTGCCGGATCGGTTCGAACCGATCGCCACCTCGCAGGCACGTATCGAGATCGAAGGAGTGGAACCCGCCATTCGCCCCATCGTTGCCAGTTGGTTTCTGGCAGGTGCGAGCGCCCCCGCCTATAATTCCTGCGTCGATCTTGCGGTGCGCGTCAAAGCTCCGGCCGCGCTGGCCGCTCTTTCCGCAATGGAAAATTGGGACGGGCGTGAACAACTTGCTCGGATAAAGGCGCCTACGCTTGTGCTCTGGGGCGATCAGGACCGTTCCTATGGTTGGCGGCAGCCGGAGATGCTTTGGCGCGTCATCCCTGCAGCCGCGTTGGCCGTGATCCCTGGCAGCGCTCACAACGTGCATCAGGAAAAACCCGAGATCTTCAATCTATTGCTGGACGATTTTCTGAGTGACCCAATGCCAGTATCCCCGGAGGCGGCGCTGTGAGGGCACCGCAAAATATGACATGCCGTTCCTGACCTCGCGCCTTCTTGGCTTTGATGCCGCACGATCGTTCTTTCCAGGCTTTGCGGTTTCCTTCCTGGTCGCCGTAACTGTCCAATTCCTCTCCGAACATTACGGCACTCCGGCAATGCTGCTGGCATTGCTCTTGGGGTTGGCCCTGAGCTTTCTGGCGGATGATGGCACGCGGACCGCACCGGGCATCGCTTTCACCAGCCGTTCCGTGTTGCGGATCGGCGTAGCGCTCCTAGGCGCAAGAATCAGTGTCGACATGCTGGCAGGCCTGGGGGCGGCCGCAATTGCGCTGGTGGTCGCGGGCGTCATACTGACCATCGCCTTTGCCCTTCTGATAGCCCGTTGCGTCGGTCGTGGTTGGCGTTTTGCGTTGTTGACCGGAGGATCGGTGGCGATCTGCGGCGCATCGGCTGCCATGGCCATCGCCGCGGTTCTGCCTCGGCATGAGAAATCGGAGCGGGATCTGGTCTTCACGGTGCTGTCGGTGACGGTGTTGTCGACCATCGCCATGGTCGTCTATCCGATGCTTGCCCAACTGTTCCATTTCGATGCCCGAGACTCGGGGGTTTTCCTCGGCGGCACCATCCATGATGTGGCCCAAGTGGTGGGAGCAGGCTTCTCCATCGGACCCGAAACCGGCGAAACGGCGACGCTGGTCAAGCTGATCCGCGTTTCGATGCTGGCACCCGTGGTGCTGTGCTTTTCTCTCGCGATCCGGCAGATGGGTCTTGCCGATGTTTCCGATGGAGAGCGGCCCCCGTTGCTGCCCGGCTTCGTTGTCGGCTTCCTGGTGCTCGCCACGCTGAACTCGTTTGGGGCAATCCCGCAGGTCGTCTCAGACCTTTCTGGCGCGCTCAGCCGTTGGGCGCTGCTGGTCGCCATTGCCGCAGTCGGCATCAAGACTTCACTCGCCCGCATGGTCGAGGTTGGCTTTGGCGCCATCGCATTGATTGTCGCCGAGACCGTTTTCCTCAGACTGTTCGTGGTCGTTGGTTTACATATCCTCAAGTAACGTCGGTTGGTCATTAGGGCGGTCGTTTTTCATTCCATCTTCAGAGCGTGACAGTTCCCGTCATTCGGGCGCCGGTGCCCGACGCCAGAATGACGGGCGGCGCTCGGGCCGCCGCTGCGCGGCTGAGTGGTGCGTCCTCGGCAATGGGACCAGACCGGTTCATTATTCTGGCAGAAAGGTGATGAAAGCCACCTTCGTCTCATTATGTGGACTGGCCTACCGCCCTATCAGGGCTTTTGCCTTGGCACGGACAGCCGCCAGTTCCGTTTCACTTATTCTGCCTTTTGCCTTCGCGTTGCGCGCCCGCCAGTCCAGAGACTTGACCTGATCGGCCAGCACCGCGCTTTGTCGATCATCGTTGATCGGAACCTCGAACGGATACCCCTTTCGCTTCGTCGTGAGAGGGCAACACAGCATGAGTCCAAAGCGATTGTAGGCCGCAGGCGACAGCACCACGGCGGGCCGATGACCGGTCTGCTCATGCCCTGCTTGCGGCGAGAATTCCAGCCAGACGATGTCGCCTGCATCCGGGATATGCTCTGCCACGTCAGAACGCTTCCTGTCCGCGCGATCCGCCGAAATCGACCTCTTCATGAATGTTGTCAGGGGTCATGCCCGCGATCAAATCCGAAAGATCGGCCTCGATCTCGTGATACGGCTCGATGATGACCCGACCATGCTCCGAGCGAACATTCACTGTCTGATCGACCCGCAGGCCAGATTCACCGAGGATCGCAGCAGGAATCCTGACCGACGCGCTGTTTCCCCACATTTTCACCACTGCTCTCATGGCGACCTCCATTGATACAATGTCGATACTAACTGTTCCGCTGCCATGTAGCAACATTGTTTATACGAGGCAGACCAGCTATCTGCTCCTTGTCGGATCGTCTGAACGCTGCCGCCAGCAGGATAACATACTCGCCCTGCCTGATAACGCCCTCGGCCTGTACAAGACCATGCGGCGCTTCGGCATCTCCGCCATGTTCGATTGTCGTGTGCGCCCTATGCTGCTGCACCCAGAATCTCTACGGCAGAGGGCACGGCTGGGTGGGTGGCTGACGGGCGCAGTTGGCGCGACGGAGCTGGCGCTGATGACACTGGAGAATGGGCGCGATCAAATCGACACTGGGAGTCTGCCCGCCTTGTGGCGGGCACCGGGCTCTAGTCCGGCCTGACGTCCGGACCCAAGCCGCTCGGGGCGATGCTCCCGGCTGCGGCGTGCGCTCGGCTGTCTCGTTCCGAGATCCTCGGGCGTCCGCCGGTCCTGGTCGCTCTGCCTCGCTTGTCTCGGCCCTGCCGGGTGAACGATCCCTGACGGGGGCCGTTTGCGGGGCCTCTCTGCTGCGGATCGGTGGCGCAGGTTGTGCAGCCGGATTGTCCAGCCGGGCCATCGGCCCGGCCTTGCAGCCCCGAACGGAACGCGCCGTCAGGTAGCGCAAGGACGTGAGGGGCTGTGGTCAATCCGGCCTCGGCCGGGCTTCTGCAGGAGCTTCCCACAAGGTGGCTCGCCATCCTTCGCTCTGTGATGGCGCGTCCCGCTCGCCGCCATGTGCGGCCCCGGCCCAGGGCTCGGGGCTGGAAAGCTCCTGCAAAAGAGATTTCGGAGATCCGCGCCCGCGCGGATCGAACTGAGTTGAAGCCGTCGCCGGGGCTCGACCGGGCGTTGCCCGGCTCACCCCGTCGCCGACGGCTTTTCTGATCCTGGTGGTCCGCCTCGCATCCGCTGCCCGGTCGGATCAATGGGCCAGCGCCGCGCGGGGCGCGCGTCGTCGTCCAGCCGGGCCGTGTCCTCGGCGCGGGGCGCCTGCGGGCCGCACCACCCCGGCCTGCCGACCCATGACCGCCCGGCCATCGGCCACGGGCAGGGCTTTGCCCTTCCCGTTCTGCCCTCCGGAAATCACGCGGTGCTTTCCAGAGAACAGAACGGAAAGGCGCCGCCCAACGCGGACAGGGGCGCGAGACCCCAACCGCATCACCACAAAGGAGACGCCCGATGGGTTACAATTTCAGCCGCTACACCCGTGCCATCCAACCCGGTTCGCGCGCGCGATGAGCCCCTGAGCAACGACATGCTGCGCGCCGCCGTGCCGTCGATCTTTGCCACCGAGGCGCATGAGAGCCGGAGCCGCCGCTTCTCACCGGTGCCGACCGTCACCGTGCTGGACGGGCTGCGCGCCGAGGGGTTCGAGCCCTACAGCGCCGTGCAGGCCCGCACTCGCGTCGAGGGCAAGGCCGCATTCACCAAGCACATGGTCCGGCTGCGGCATGGGTCTCTGAGGAACACTGACGGCGACAGTTTCGAGATCGTGCTGGTCAATGCCAATGACGGCACGAGCGCCTATCAGATGATGCCCGGCTTTTTCCGCTTCATCTGCGAAAACGGGCTGATGGCCGGCGAGACCTTCGGCGAGGTCAAGGTCCGGCATTCCGGCGATGCCATCGGCGCGGTGATCGAAGGCGCCTATCGGGTGCTGGAGGATGTCCCGCAGGTGGCCGCGCAAGTCAGCGCCTGGAAGGCGATCCCCTTGCAGGACGCCGAGCGTGAAGCCCTGGCCGCGGCCGCGCATGTGCTGCGCTTTCCCAAGGCCGGCGAGGCGGGCGGGCCGCCGGCGCCGATCGAGGCTGCCGCCCTGCTGCGCCCGCGCCGCAGCGCCGACCGGGCGCCGGATCTGTGGACGGCGATGAACGTGGTGCAGGAAAATGTCATCAAGGGCGGCCAGACCGGGTTGGTGCGCAATGCCGAGGGCTGGTTGCAGCGGCGCAGCACGCGCGCGGTGGCCGGCATCGACCAGAACCGCAGCCTGAACCGGGCGCTGTGGCTGCTGACCGAACGGATGGCCGAGTTGAAACGAGGGTGATCGAAGGCGGGCCGCGCCAAGCGGCCCGCCCTTCGCCTTGCCCGATGCCGCCCTCTGCCCGGCGGGCCAGAGAAAAAATCGCGGGCTGGATCGCCGGCGCGGCCGCCCCTCCAACCCGAGGCCGCGCGCAGCGCGGCCAGGTCTTAGTATCCGGCCCTGTCGAGATAGGCGGCGGCAAAGCCTGTCATTTGCTCCCGCGCCCACCGCGACAGGGGCGAGGACAGGCCCGCGATGCCCTTGGGGTCGATCTCGGCCGCGAGCCGTGCATGCGCGTCGTGCGAAATGACCAGGCGGGAGTCGAAGCGCTCGCCGGCGCCGACCGCCCGCGCGGCGGGCACGGCCGTGTGCGGGATTCCGGCCTCCAGCGCATCGACGAGGCCGGCGCGGGCCTCGAACCAGATGTGGCGCAGCACCGTACGGACCGGACAGCGCGAGTCCCGCGCCATCGCGGCGGCACGCTCCACGATCCCGGCCGGCCAGGAGAAGTTGATCCGCAGCGGGACGCCGTCCTTGGTCGGAGGCGCCGGTGCCGGCTGCCTGTCCGGCTGCAGCGCGGCTGTGGCCGCCGTGCTGTTCCCCTGGGACGCCCCTGCAACCGGGCTCTGCGGCGCTGGCGCCGGCGGCAGGCCTTCGGCGCCGGTCTCGACCCGCACACGGGCCTCCGGCTCGGCAGGCGCCGTCGCCTTCTCCGAGGCCTCCGCCGGCGCCATTTCCAGCCTGGCCGCGAAGCCCGGGTCGCGGGCGGTGAAGGCGCTGCGCTTGCGCTCGCGGGCCATCAGGCGGCCTGCCGGATGATGCCGTCCAGGGCATCGAGCGCCTCGGTCATCTCGTCGAGCCCGTCCTGGACATGGCTCGCCACGCCCCGGTTCAGCAGATTGTCCCGGACCGGGCCGAGCAAGCCGCTCCCCATGCGCGAATAGACCGAGCGGTTCGCGACGAACTGGTCGAGCAGCGGCAGGGTCTGGGCGAGGGTCTGCAGCACCGCCTTGTCCGGCTCGCGCAGGACGGCCGGAACCCGGCTGGCGATCACCCGGTAGGGCGGCAGCGTGGCCGGATCGGACACCCGATGCTTTAGGCGGGCATACCAGAGCGCGGTTTCCCGTGTCTCCTCCAGGTCCTCTGACGAGAGCATGCAGGGCGAGACGATCAGGTCCGAGAGATCGGCCAGCAGGTCCTGCGCCGCCGGATCGGCGCCGCCGCCGAAGGTGTCGATCAGGACCAGATGCTCCTGGTCGGGCTCTTCGAAGATCGCCTCGACCAGGCGCTCGATCTGCGCGGCGTCGAGCGTCGCGATGACCTCGACATCGTCGGACCAGGCTTTGGCGGCCCTGGCGCGCTCCATCCATTTCCACAGGCCGCGGCTGCCGTCGGTGTCGAAGATGGTGACGGTCTCACCCCGGTCGGCGGCGGCCGAGGCGAGGCCCCGGATTAGCGTCGATTTCCCGCAGCCGCCTTTGCGGTTCATCGCGGTGATGACGCGGATGCCGTTTTTCATCTGGATGGTCCTTAACCTGCTTTGGTCCGGGCGTAGCGCCGCATTGCAAGTTCCGCAATCCGAAATCCGCAAAAAAATTTCCGCATACCGCAATCCGCACAACGCAGGACGGAAACCGCACTCAGCAAACCGCAGACCGCAAGCCGGAGCCCGCGGAAGAGCCTTGGAACGGTCGGTGGAGTTCGCTCCCATTTGCGCTCTCTCCCCTGCGGGTCTCCGCCCCATGAATTGAGGCATCTCGGCCTGCGCCCGGTCTGGTTCGCCCAAGAGCAGGTCGTCCCTTGGGCTCCCAGCCCAGCGGCATCTCGCGGCGCGAGCACTGTTGCGCGGGCGCATCGTGCAGGCCCTTGCCGCGCCCGCGCAACAGTGCTCGAAACTGTCTTGCCACCCCTATCGCAAGCTGCGGGCGGTTGACATTCTCGGAGGGATGGGGAGAAGAAGACTATGGCGGGAAATGCAAAATGTTTACAACATCGCGCCTCCCTCGCGGATTGCGGAACACGGAAAGCGGAAGTTGGCACCAAGGACCCTGACCAAAGCACAGAAGGCTGAGGCGATCCGACGCCTCAAGACGGGCGTCGCGGCCGTGTCCGAGGCTCCCGCCGCCGCAAAGCGCCCCCGCCCGACGAAACCGCGCGAGAGCGAGGCGACGACTACTGCCGGCAAGGCCGTCGCGGTGCGCCTTGCACCGGCGGAGGTCGCCGCCCTCGATGCGCTCCAGACCCGGATCGGCGCCACCAGCCGCTCGGACGCGCTGCGCGCGCTGGTCCGCTCCAGCACCGGCATGCTGGAACTGCCCGCCGAGGACGCCGCACGCCTGGCCGAGATCAAGGCCGAGCTGCACAAGATCGGCGTCAACGTGAACCAGATCGCGCTCGCCGCGAACCGGGGCCGCATCGACCTGGCGCGCCAGGACTGGACGGCGATCACCGAGCTGCGCCAGGCGCTGCCGGGGCTGCGGAGCTGGCTCGGCGCGGTGGTCGACGAAAGCCGCCGGCGCGGCATCCGCCTGTTTCGGGCCTTCCTGGAGGCCGAGCGTGGCGAACGGGGCTGAGGCCGTCCTCGACGAGATCCGCCTGCGCCGGCTGCGCGGCGGCGGCGGCCGGTTCTCGGCCCGGGCCAACAATCTGTGGCGCGCGGCGCAGGGCTCGAATGCGGCGGTCCTGAAGCGGATCCACAACGGCGGCACCCACACCCGCCAGCAGCTCGGCGCGCAGTTCGACTATCTCTTCTCCAAGGCCAGCGCCATCTTCGGCAATATGGTCGAGCACGACCCCGACCGCTGCACCCTGACGCCCGGGCAGCGCAAGGCCATCGCCGCGGCCTGGGAGGACGGCTGGATCCGCGATCCGAAAAACGGCCACACCACGCATCTGCTGCTGTCCTTCCCCGCCGATGTCGCGCCGCGGCGCGCGCTGCGCGTGGCCGAGGCCTGGGCGGCCGAGATGTTCCAGAGCGGCGCCCATGTCCCCGACGAATGGGCCTATGTCGCGGCGCTGCACACCGACCGCGCGCATCCGCATGTCCATATCGTGGTGAACAACCGCGGGCTTGAAAACGACACGTGGTTCTACATGGCCAGGGGCCACGCCTTCGAGATCCAGGCGATGAAGGAGCGGATGGTCGAGATTGCCGCCGAGGAGGGGCTGTTTCTCGACAGTTCCTCGCGCATCGACCGCGGCAAGCTGACCTATGGCCCGTCCCGCGCCGAGCTGGAAAACGCGCTGCGCGAGGGTCGCGCGGTGCGGGAAAAGCCGCTGGAGGGCCGCGCCATCCGCGAGGCGATGATCCAGATCGGCGCGAATATCGCCACGCTGCGGCTGTTCTCCTCGCTGGCCCGGCAGGGGTCGGACGCGGAACTGGCGGAGAAGATTGCCGAGGCCGAGGCCGTGCTGTCGCGCGGCGGCATCATCACCCCCCTCCAGGAGAAACCGATGGACGCGGAAGCCGTTCGCACGCGTGGCGATCTCGCCGCCTATTACGACCGCTGGCTGGACAAAGCCGAGCGCGGCGTCGCCCGCCTGCCCGAGGCTGAACGTGCCGAGCTGCGGCGCGAACTCTACGAGGCTGCGGCCCATGTCTCGCGCGAGCTGGGCGATGATCGCGGCGCGGCGCTGATGCAGCAGCCGGCGCGCGAGCCGGTGCACGGCACGCAGATCGGCGCGCGGTCCATTGTCCGGGCCGGGCTGGCGCAACCGTTGGCCCCCGAGCGTGTCGCCGCGCTGCGCGAGCAGATCGCCGATGAGGCGGGGCGGATCGGCCTCGATCCGGCCGCCGTCACCGAGCGCATGACGCAGGGCGCGGCGAACGCCTGGCAAGAGCGCGACTGGACCAGGCAGGACATCCTGGCGGTGGCGTCGCACCAGCGCCTGGATCTGGACAGCGAGCCCGGGCGCCGGACGGCCGCCGGTCTGGTCGGCGGCTTCTACGCCAGCACGGCCCGGCTCGTCGATCGCAGCTTGGAGCACCGGCCCGAGAGCGACCGCCTGACCTGGGCGCTTGGCGCGATGGCCGAGAGCCTGTACGCCCATGGCAAGGTCGCGTTCCAAAGCGACGAGCATGCCGCGCGCTTCGCCCGCGACCTGAAGGACCGCTACGGCGCGGATCTGATGGCGCGGCTGGCTGAGGGGGATGACCGGGCGCTGGCGCTGGACATCCCCGATCCACAAGACCGCCAGGCAACGGTGCGCGCCATCGCGGCGGCCGCCGAGCGCCATGAGAGCATCGGCATGTCCCTGCAGCAGGCCCGGCAGGTGAAGGCGCGCTTCAACGGGCGAGAAGCGGGAGGCGAAGAGCGGGAGCGCGAGAGGTGAGCAGGATCATCCTGTCGCGGTCAAAAACTTTTCAACGGTTCTGATGATGGGTTGCGCCGCCCCTCGCTCCACGTCCTTCATTCCATCCACATTGCAAGGCTCGAACTGCAGGCTCAGTTGCCTACCCGGGCGCGGCTCCGGCATATGGTGCTATTTCATCCGCTCTCTCCATTGCAAATCCCTCGTGTTTTGAGAGTTTCCGAGAAGAGCAGTTGACCGCGGTCCCCGCCGTGGGCTCACAACGAGACGCGGCATCAATAGGGAAGGATCTTAAGCGAGTGCTGTGGGCAGTTCCGCCCCAGGGGGGCGGGCAAGGCCTGCGTGACGAACACAAAAGGATCTCGTGGTGGGCGTGCCCTGCCGACGCGGGGCCAGAGTGCAGCTTATCCTTCTGCCATCTGTTCGATGGTGGCGGGCGGCGCCGGCGTGTCGATCACTGAGCCGGTAACAGCACGGCAATGCGCGGCGCTCGGGATGGTTGCAATCCGGCCGATCACGCCCGAGCAGCTCTTTACCTATGACATGCTGACGCCGGCGCTGCGGCCGGCGTCAAGGCTGGTACAGGACCTCGCCGACCGCGTCCGACGTGAGTTCGAGGATCGGAAGGACAGCAGGGTAATGCCTGGCGCACTCGTCGGCAGATGCTTCCCAAACGGTTCGCCGATAAATCTTGCACGTTGTCGTAATGCGTTGTCGCATGCGATTTGGTGGTGTTCGCCAGATGCCAGTGATAATATGTCGAAACTACAGATGACAAGCGTCCGGCCTGCCGGAACAACGGGCGGCATGGCACCTTTTTACAGGCTTTCCCTGGCAAGGAAGACCGCTCCATGCGGATCCCGCAACAGACGGAACCCAGAAGCATACTGCCCGGAATTCTAGCCATAATGTGGTCAGCAACCGATGCCCTGCTGATTGGTAGTGCGGTTTTCGCCGCGGCCGTCCTGCGCGGCATCACGGGCTTCGGCTTTGCCCTGGCCGCGGTTCCGCTGATCAGCCTCGTGCTGGCGCCGGTGCAGGGCGCGGCGATAGCCATCTTGCTGCAATGCATGATCGGGTTGGGCGACCTTGTTTCGGTCCGCCGCATGATCGACATCAGGACGCTGACGATGATGTCGGCCGGGGCGGTGATCGGCACACCAGTGGGCCTGATGACGTTGCAGCTGTTATCCGCCAATGCGATGCGCGTGGTGATCGCCATCATCGTTCTGGGGGCATTGGTTAGCCTGGTCCGCAAGGTCCGCCTTGTGCCGGGACCACGCCAGGCCATAGGCGCCGGCGTTCTGGCCGGGATGTTCTCAGGCTTTGCGGCGATGCCCGGCCCGCCTGCCGTTGCCTATCTGCTGGGAACGGCGACGCCCGCCGCCGAAGCCCGCGCGACGCTGATGATCTTTTTCTTCGTCACCTCACTTCTGGCGCTGCCCGGCCTGTTGGTGCAGGGCGTCGTGGGATGGCCAACCGTGTTGGCTGCGGTGGCCTCGCTGCCGCTGCTGATCGCGGGCACGCATTTGGGCGGTTGGGTGTTCCGCAGGCTGGACGACGGCGGATACCAGAAGGCCGCAATCGCAATGCTGGTGGTGACCGCCGTCCTAGCGGCAATTCGCGGCCTGTGGGGCTTGGCCGGCGGCTAATGCCCCGCCTGCACCGCCGTCACCGCCGAGGCGTTGACAATATCCTCGACCGAGCATCCTCGCGAGAGGTCGTTTGCGGGTTTGGCGAGGCCTTGCAGGATGGGGCCGATGGCGGTCAGGCCGCCCAGGCGTTGTGCGATCTTGTAGCCGATGTTGCCCGAGGCGAGGTCTGGGAAGACGAAGACGTTGGGGCGTCCCGTCAGGGCGCTGTTTGGCGCCTTTTTGGAACGGATCGCGTCGTCGAGGGCGGCGTCGAACTGCATCTCGCCGTCGATTTCCAGCCCCGGCGCGGTGGCACGCACCAAGGCCAGCGCCTCGCGGATCTTTGTC
>NZ_JHWH01000042.1 GCF_000622145.1 Paracoccus yeei ATCC BAA-599
GCGCCAGCCGCACCGCTTCACGCCGAAATTCCGGCGTCGGTCTGTTCCCGTTTCTCATAGAACACCTCCTGGTTCCTCAGTTGGTGCTCTCCACATTTTCCGGGCAAGTCCACGGCGAGTGGGCGCGGCCAGGGTCGTCTTGCCATGAAGCCGCTCCTTCTACAGCGATCATCATCGCCTCTGTGAGCAGAAAATCCACCTATCGCGCTGTTCAGATTTCCGGGGCCAGCTTTGAGCGACTCGTAGATGATCGAAAAGGCCCTCCAAGTCACCTAAGAACGCAGTCCGCCATCAGAGGTCACAAGGCCGAGCAAACATATTTGATCTCGAGATATTCCTCGATCCCGTATTTCGATCCCTCGCGACCCAGGCCCGACTGCTTGACTCCCCCGAACGGCGCCATTTCGTTTGAAATCAGACCGGTGTTATGACCAACCATGCCGTATTCAAGGCCTTCGGAGACGCGAACCACGCGGGCGTAGTCGCGGGTATAGAAATAGGCCGCCAGTCCGAAGATCGTATCGTTCGCCATGGCGATCGCTTCCTGCTCAGTGTCAAAGGCGAAAAGCGGGGCGAGGGGGCCGAAGGTTTCCTCCTGCGCCACGGCCATGGCGGTCGTGACGCCGGTCAGGACGCCAGGCTCCAGCATCAGCCCCCCCAGACGCTTGCCGCCGGTGATCAGGCTTGCGCCCTTGGCGAGCGCGTCTGCAATATGGGCCTCGACCTTGGCGGCGCCTTTCTCCTCGATCATCGGGCCGATGGCGACGCCAGCTTCGGTGCCTGGCCCGACCTTCAGGGCAGCGACGCGTTCAGCCAGCTTGCCGGCAAAGGCGTCATAGACGCCGCGCTGCACCAGGAAGCGGTTGGCGCAGACGCAGGTCTGGCCGGCATTGCGGAACTTGGCGGTCATCGCGCCCTCGACCGCCGCATCGAGGTCGGCATCATCGAAGACGATGAAGGGGGCATTGCCGCCGAGTTCCAGCGACAGGCGTTTGATCGAAGGCGCGCATTGCGCCATCAGAATGCGCCCCACCTCGGTCGAGCCGGTGAAGGACAGCTTGCGCACCGTATCGGAATCGGTCAGCACCTTGCCGATGCTGCGCGCCTCGCCCGTGACAATCTGCAAGACGCCCGCTGGAACGCCCGCACGCTCGGCCAGCTTGCCAAGCGCCAGCGCGGTCAAGGGCGTCAGGTCGGCGGGCCGCACGATCATGGTGCAACCCGCGGCCAGGGCCGGTGCGGCCTTGCGGGTGATCATCGCCGCCGGGAAATTCCACGGCGTGATTGCCGCCGTCACGCCGACCGGCTGGCGAAGGACGGTCAGGCGCTTGTCGGCTTGGGGCCCCGGGATGGTGTCCCCATAGACCCGCTTGGCCTCTTCGGCGAACCACTCCACGAAACTGGCGGCATAGGCGATCTCGCCCCGCGCTTCGGCCAGCGGCTTGCCCTGCTCGGCCGTCATGATCGCCGCCAGGTCGTCTGAATTGGCGATCATCAGGTCGAACCAGCGGCGCAGGATGATGCTGCGGTCCTTGGCGGCCAGCAGTCGCCACCCCTGGAAGGCGCGGTCAGCGGCGGTGATGGCCTCGCTGATCTCCTCGGGGGACAAGGACGGAACCCGGCCGACCTCGGACCCGTCCGCCGGATTCGCCACCGCGATCGTGGCGCCCGAGCGGGCCTTGACCCATGCGCCGTCCAGCAGGCAGCTGTCGGTCAGCAGGGAAGAGTCGTTCAAGGTCAGCATGGTGGTCCCTTTCAGGGGTTCTCGGGCAGAGGGTTCAGGCTTTGGCGAACACATGCGCGTCCTGCGGTTGCCAGCGAACATGCAGCGCGTCTCCGCGTTGCACCTGGCCCATCATCGGGTGGCCGAAATTCATCCGGACCGACAGCACCTCGCCCCAGCCGGTTCGGGCCGAAACCGTGCTGTTGTTGCCAAGGAAGGTCACATCCTCGACGGTCACGGGCAGCGACGCGCCCTGCGGTCCGGGCCGGGCGGTCAGCTCGATCCGCTCGGGGCGCAGCATCAGTTCCGCCTTGGTCCCTGCCGCGCCGGTTCCGTGCATCGGGACATCGGCCAGGACAGTGCCGTCCGCAAAGCGCAGGCTGGCCTGTCCTGCGCGCACCGCGGCCAGTTCGCCGGCCAGGAAGGCGCTGTCGCCGATGAAGTCGGCCACGAAATGCGTGGCCGGACTGGCATAGAGTTCCGGGCCGGTGCCGACCTGTTCGATCTTGCCCCTGTTGAACACCGCGATCCGGTCCGACAGGCGCAGAGCCTCTTCCTGGTCGTGGGTGACGTAAAGGATGGTGACGCCAGTTTCCTGGTGGATGCGCCGGATCTCGTGCTGGATCTCCTCGCGAAGCTTCTTGTCCAGCGCCGAGAGCGGCTCGTCCATCAGAAGAACCGGCGGATCATAGACCAACGCGCGGGCCAGTGCGACGCGCTGCTGCTGGCCCCCTGACATCTTGGCGGGCATCCGGTCCTCGAACCCGTCCAGGCGAACCAAAGACAAGGCGCGCCTGACCTTGGCTGCGATCTCGGCCTGCGGCGCACGACGTACGCGCAGCGGAAAGGCCACGTTCTCGCCCACCGACAGGTGGGGGAACAGGGTATAGCGCTGGAACACCATGCCGATGTTGCGCTTGTGGGACGGCGTCTGCAGGATCGACTGCCCGCGCAGGCTGATGTCGCCCGCGGTCGGATCCTGGAAACCCGCAAGGATATAGAGCGTCGTGGATTTGCCCGAGCCCGAGGGACCAAGGAAGGTCATGAATTCCCCTTCGGCGATTTCCAGTTCGACATGGTCGGTCGCGACCACATCGCCGAAGATTTTGCGGATGCCGTTGATATGCAGATAGGGGCTGCTCATCTGGATTTGCCTTTGCGGATCAGGGCGGCCACGATCATCAGGATCACGGTCAGGCCCACGAGAAGGGTTGAGGCGGCGGCGATCACCGGGGTCAGGTCCTGGCGCAATGTGGCCCAGACCTTGACCGGCAGGGTTTGCAGCGTGGGCGAGGCCATGAAGATCGCCAGCACGACCTCGTCCCAGGAGATCAGGAACGAGAAGATCGCGGCCGAGAACAGGCCGTGGCTGATGGCGGGCAGGGTGACGCGGAAGCGCGCCTCCCACGGACTGGCGCCGCACAGGATCGCCGCGTCCTCGATCGACGGATCGAAGGTCTCCAGCGCCCCGGATATGGTGATGATCGAGAAGGGCAGCGCCACGATCAGATGCGCGATGACGAAGCCCACCAGCGTGCCGTTCAGCCCCAGCCGCAGGAACGCCGCGTAAAGCGCCACGGCGATGATGACCACCGGCAGGACCATCGGCGTCAGGAAGAAGGCCCGCAGGACGGCCCGGCCCTTGAATGTGCCGCGGGTCAACGCAAGCGAGGCCAGCAGGCCCAGGGCCACGGACAGCACCATCACGATCAGCGCGATCCTGGCCGAGGTCCACGCTGCCGCCAGCCAGCGCGGATCGGCGAAAAGCTCATGATACCATTTCAGCGTCCAGTTCGGCGGCGGAAAGATCAGCCAGCGGGAATCGCCGAAGGACAGGGCGACGATGAACAGGATCGGCAGCAGCAGGAACAGGGCCATCAGTGCGCAGATTGCGGACAGGATCCATTTCCAGGCGCCCAACTTGTCGAAGTCCAGCAGCATCAGCGGGCCTCCCGCTCGAACAGGCGCAGTTGCAGCGCATAGATCGCAAGGGTGATGACCAGCAGGACAAAGGCCGCGGCCCCACCCATGCCCCAGTTCACAAGGCTTTGGACCTGCTGCACGATCAGTTCGGCCACCATCATGTTCGACGTGCCGCCCAGCAGCGCGGGCGTGACGAAATAGCCAAGCGACATGACAAAGACCATCAGCGCGCCGGATGCGATGCCGGGCGCGGCCAGCGGCAGCAGGATCCGGCACAAGGCCTGGGTCTTGCTTGCACCGCACAGGGCGGCGGCTTGCAGGACCGCCGGTTCGATCTTGCGGATCACCCCATAGAGCGGCAGGATCATGAAAGGCAGCATGATATAGACCATGCCGATCGTCACCCCAACCAGGTTGTTGGTCAGCTGCAACGGCCGCTCGGTCACGCCGATGCTCATCAGGATCCGGTTCACCAGGCCCGTCTGCTGCAACAGCACCATCCAGGCGTAGGTCCGGGCCAGCAGGTTGGTCCACATCGACAAAAGGATGATGGCAAAGATCGTGCTGGACAGGCGCGGCGGCATGATCGCCAGTGCCCAGGAAACCGGAAAGGCGATCAGCACCGTGACCAGCGTCACCACCGCCGACACCATGAAGGTGTTGAGGAAGATCTGCAGATAGGTCGCCGACCCCAGCAGCGTCTTGTAATTGTGCAAGCCCAACTCCGGCTCGGTCACGGACCGGCTCAGCAGGGCGGCAACGGGGATGACGAAGAAAGCGAGAAGCAGAAGCAATGCCGGCAATGCCGTGCCCAGCCCCGAGCCACGTCGCGCAGGCGACAGATAGGACAACATGGGGATCACCTTTCGCGGATGGGGGCGGCGGCCCGTCCGGGAGGCCGCCGGTCGCGTCTTTGGCCTTACTCGGCCTGCCAGGCGTACCAGCGCGTTCCGATCTCGTCGCGGTGCTGGGCCCAATAGGCCATGTCGGCGTTGATCTGTGTCGCGGTCTGGGTGTCGGGCAGGGTCTTGCGGATCTCTGCGTCCATCAGCTCGGCCGAGCCAATGTTGATCGGCGCGTAACCCGTCTTGGCCGCGAAATCGGCCTGAGCCTTGGCACTGGTCGCCTCGGCGATGAAGGCCATGGCGGCGGCCTTGTTCGGCGCACCCTTGGGCACGACCAGGGCATCGGCGGCGGTGATGTTGTTGTCCCAGGCAACCCCGACCGGCATCCCGTCGGCCGCCAGCGCTGCCAGGCGGCCGTTCCAGAAAAAGCCGATCGGCGCCTCGCCCGACGCCAGAAGCTGCTGGCTTTGCGCGCCGCCTTCCCACCAGATGATGTCGGCCTTGATGGTATCGAGCTTCTTGAACGCGCGGTCGAGATCCAGCGGATAAAGCTTGTCCGGCGCCACGCCGTCGGCCAGAAGCGCGGCCTCGATCACGCCAGGGGCCGACCATTTGTAGAAGGTGCGCTTGCCGGGGAATTTCTGCGTGTCGAACAGGTCGGCCAGCGTGGCGGGCTTGTCGCCCCGAAAGTTCGCCTCGTTCCAGCCCATCACGAAGGAATAGTAGAACGAGCCGACGGCATAATCCGACACGAACCTGGGATCCAGGGCGGCCTTGTCGATCACCGTGAAATCCAGCGGCTCCAGCAGGCCCTTTTGTCCGGCCTGCAAAGCCCAGTCGAATTCGACATCGACGACATCCCAGTTCGTCGCGCCGGCCTCGACCATGGCCTTGATCTTGCCATAGTCGGTCGGGCCGTCCTGGACGACGGCGGTGCCAGTCCTTTCGCTATAGGGCGTGGCCCAGAACTCGGTTTGCGCATCCTGCGTGGTCCCGCCCCATGAGGTGAAGACCATCTGCTGGGCTTGGGCTGCACCCGAAGACAGGGCCAGCAGGGTGGCCAGGGCAAAGGCGTTCATCTGCATTTTCTTCTCCGCTGTTTGTCGTTTGTTGTTGTGTCGTTCGCCGGGGGCGGTCGGGCGCCCTCGTGCCGGGTCATGTTCAGCGCATGACAAAGGGATCCGGGATCGGGTCATCCGACGTGCGCAGCCAGACCGTCTTGACGGTCGTATAATCCAGCGCCGCCGCCAGCCCGCCTTCTCGGCCATGGCCCGAAAGCCCGTGTCCGCCGAACGGCGCGATGGGCGAGACGGCGCGGTAGGTGTTCACCCAGACGATGCCCGCGCGGATGCCGCGGATCATGCGGTGCGCCCGCGTCAGGCTGCGGGTGAACACGCCCGAGGCCAGCCCGTATTGCGTGTCGTTGGCAAGGCGCAGCGCCTCGGCCTCGTCCTCGAAGGCCATGACAGACAGGACTGGGCCGAACAGTTCCTCGGTCAGGCAGGGGGCATCGGGGGCGTCGGTGCAGTCCAGGATGGTCGGCGGATAGTAAAAGCCCGCGCCATCGGGCGTCTTGCCGCCGGTGACCAGCCGTGCCCTGGCCGCCAGGCTTT
Source organism: Paracoccus yeei ATCC BAA-599 (assembly GCF_000622145.1). Classification (GTDB taxonomy): domain Bacteria; phylum Pseudomonadota; class Alphaproteobacteria; order Rhodobacterales; family Rhodobacteraceae; genus Paracoccus; species Paracoccus yeei. The sequence goes on from NZ_JHWH01000042.1 coordinate 6,105, forward strand.
CGGCCACGATGCGCTCGATCCGGTCGCGCTGGCGGGCGGTGCACAGCGGGCCGACCTCGGTCGCCATGTCGTCGGGGGCGCCGATGCGGACCGCCTCGGCCTTGGCCTTGAGGCGGGCCAGCATGTTGTCCTTGATGCTGCGCTGCACCAGCAGGCGCGAGCCCGCGACGCAGCTTTGCCCCGTCGCCGCGAAGATGCCCGCGACCTGGGCATTCGTCGCGCTGTCCAGGTCCGCGTCGTCAAAGACGATGAAGGGCGACTTGCCGCCCAGCTCCAGCGAGGTCTTGGACAGGTTCTCGGCCGAGGCGCGCACGATGTGGCGCGCCGTTTCGGGCCCGCCGGTAAAGGCGATATGCGCAACCAGCGGATGGGTGGTCAGCGCCTTTCCGGCCTGCGGCCCGCCGGTCAGGATATTGACGACGCCCGGCGGGAAGCCGGCCTGATCGACAAGCTTTGCGAATTCCAGCATGGCGGCGGGGCCGTCCTCGCTGGCCTTGACGACCAGGGTGCAGCCCGCCGCGAGCGCCGGGCCGATCTTGACCGCCGACAGGAACAGCTGGCTGTTCCAGGGCACGATGGCGGCGACGACGCCCACGGGTTCGCGCCGCAGCCAGACCTCCATGTCGGGCTTGTCGATGGGCAGGTGCGCGCCCTCGATCTTGTCGGCCAGCCCGGCGTAATAGCGATAGTAGTCGGCGACATAGGCGATCTGGCTGCCGGTTTCGCGGATGATCTTGCCGGTGTCGCGGGTTTCCAGCCGCGCCAGGCGGGGCGCGGCCTCGGCCACCAGGTCGGCAAGGCGCGCGATCAGCCTGCCGCGTGCGCTGGCCGTCAGCCCGGCCCATTGCGGGGCGCGAAAGGCGCGGTCGGCGGCGCGCACCGCGCGATCCACATCCGCCGCGCTGGCGTCGGGAACGCGCGCCCAAGGGTCGCCGGTCGCGGGATCAAGGCTGTCAAAGCGTTCTGCCCCATCCTCGAACCGGCCGTCGATGTAATGCTGCAAGCGTTCCATCAGGCAAACGCCGGCATCACGTCGCGGATGAAGCGTTCCAGCGAGGCGCGCTTGCGTTCAAAGCTCATGCCGCTGTCGATCCAGAAGCTGAACTGGTCGTAACCCAACGCCTCATAGGACTTGATGCGCTCGATAACCTCGGGGGCTTCGCCGACGATCTGGTTCTTTCGCATCGCTTCGGGTGAATAGAACGGGTGTTTGGCCGCCTGTTCCGGGGTGATTTCCTCGATCAGGCCCATGCTGATGGGCTTTTCGTTTTTGAACCACGCGCCGAAATAGTTGTAGAACATGTTCAGTTCTTCGGCACCGCGCCGGGCGTCCTCTTCGCTGTCGGCGACATAGGTGTGGCGCAGGACCATGATCTGCGGGCGCGGACGGTCGGGGTTCTTCTCGCAGGCTGCGTTGAAATGGCCCATCAGGTTGACGACTTCCTCATCGCCCAGGTGCAGGGGCGTGACCTGCACGTTGCAACCGTTCGCCACCGCGAATTCATGGCTGTTGGGATCGCGCGCCGCGATCCAGATCGGCGGGTGCGGCTGCTGCACCGGCATGGGCGAGGAGGTGGTCCTGGGGAACTGCCAGTATTCGCCCTGGTGTTCGTAATCGCCCTGCCACAGCTTCTGGATCGCCGGGATCAGTTCGCGCATGCGCTGGCCCGCGCCCCAGGCGTCCAACCCCGGCACCATGCGTTCATATTCGAAGCTGTAGGCGCCGCGCGCGATGCCCAGGTCCAGGCGGCCGTCCGTGATCAGATCGGTCATCGCAGCTTCGCCCGCCAGCCGGATCGGGTGCCAGAACGGAGCGATCACCGTGCCGGTGCCCAGGCGCACGTTTTTCGTGCGTCGCGCGATGTCGATCAGGTTCAGGAACGGATTGGGCGCGATGGTGAAGTTCATGCCGTGATGCTCGCCCGTCCAGATGGCGTGCATCCCGCCCTCGTCGGCGATGCGGCACAACTCGATCATTTCATCGTAAAGCTTCTTCTGGTCGTCCGCCGCCGAAACGCGCTCCATATGAATGAAGAGAGAGAATTTCATTCCATGTTCCCCTGTTTGTGCGTGACCTGGCCCTGTTTGTGCGATCCGAAATAGACGCCATAGTTGCCAAGCTGGGATTCCTGGGCCAGCCGCGTCAGCATGGCGCGGCCGGCCGGATCGGTGACGGCTTGCAGGGCGTCGTCCGACAGCGGAACGAAACGACCCAGAAGCGTCGACGTCGTGGTCGTCGGACAGCGAAATGCGATGTGCTGGCGGCCCTCGGTCTCGCCTTCGTAAACCGCATAGATCTCGCCCGGCGCGGCGCCGGGGGTGGTGCTGTCCAGCAGGGCTTGCAGCGCAGGCTGGATGCCCTGGCGACCAACCCGCGTTTCCGGCAGCGCCAGACCGCCCTGGGTGTCGTCGAGCAGCAGGACCTGACCCTGGCTTTCAATGATCGCCGAGATCAGCACATCCGGTCCCGCCGGCATCTGCGCCGCCGTGGCGGCCGGGGTGACATAGGCGCCGCGGTAATAGCCCAGGCCCGGTTCCTGCGAAGCGGCAAAGGCCTCGATCCGGCCGATCAGGACGGCGTGGTCGCCGGCATCGACGATCTGGTACAGCGCGCAGTCGAACCAGGCCGAGACGCCCTCGATCACAGGCGAGCCCAAGGGCCCCGGCGCCCAGCCCAGATCGGCAAAGCGATCCTCGACCGGGCGGGCGAAGGTGGCCGAGATGTCCTTCTGATCTTCCGCCAGGACATTGATGGCGAACCCGGAGGCTGATTGGAAATGCGCGAAGTTGCGCGAGGTCTTGGCGATGGACACCAGCAGCAGCGGCGGATCGAGCGAAACCGAGCTGAAGCTGTTGGCGGTAAAGCCCAGCGGCTTGCCGTCTCGGTCGAAGGTCGTGACCACCGTGACCCCGGTCATGAAGCAACCAAAGGCGTCGCGCAGCGCGCGGGGATCGATCGGGGGCATCGCCTCTCCTTGGGTCGTGCTGCGGCGCAGCCAGTCCTTGAGCGCGTCGGTCACGATATAGGGCGCGGTCAGGTTTGCCATGTGGCGGTGGCCGGCGACGATCAGCGGATAGCCCTGCGGGATCAGCGCCGCGATCTCGCGGCTCATTTCGGGACTGGAGTTCAGGTCGCCTTCCCCGGTCAGCACCAGCGTCGGGCAACCGATTTGCGCCAGCCGGTCGGCATAGATCGCATCGCCTTCGGCAAAGGCGCGATAGGCGGTCGCATACCCTTGCGGATCGACCCGGTCCAGCCAGCCCGCCACCTTGTTGCGCACGGCGATGTCGTTGGGCCCGAACCAGCGCGACAGCGGGCCATCGGAGTTCAGGTCGCCCCTGGCGATCTGCTCGGTCCGGGCCAGCACCGCCTGTCGTGCCGCCGGTGCGCGGAAATGGACGGCGTTCAGAAGTGCCAGCCGCCGCACAAGGTCGGGGTGCTCGACCGCAAGCCCCGCCGCGACCAGCGCGCCCATGGAATGACCGGCAAGATTCACCGGACCCAAGTCCAGCGCCTCAACGACACGGGCGGCCCAGGCGACGAAATCGGGCAGCCGGGCATCGGCCGGCAGGCGGTCGCTGTTGCCATGGCCGGGCATGTCCACGGCGATTACGCGGAAATGCTGGGACAGGGTGTCGATCTGTGGCGCCCAAGCCTCGGCCCGCATGCCGACGCCGTGGATCAGCAGCACCGCGTCGCGACGCCCCGGTTCGCGGGGGCCGGCCTCAAGCAGGCGGACGGCGGCGCCGTCAGACAGCCGCAGGGTTCGAGACATCATGGCCCAGATCCTTCAGATCCTGATAGCGGTCGCCGATGCGGTGATGCGGCCGTCCGCCGATCGACGCCCCCAGCGCCACGACGATTTCGTCGGCGGCGGGGGCGTCGGGAATCGCGAACTGGATCGTCAGGTAATGCGAACGGCGGCCTTCGTCGTTCTTGTCCATCAGCGGAATCATGATCGGGCAATTCGCCGGGCCGCGCGTGTTGGTAAAGGCCAGATAGGATTTTGCGCCAACGGCGGTGCGGTAGTGATTGCCGAAGCGCAGGGTATGGATCAGCGCCGAGGCATGCTCGATCTCGCCGTTCAGGCCGACAACGGCAGCCTTGCCGTAGGCCTCGACCACGTCGCCCGAGCCGGCCTCGTCGATGATCATCCTGGTCAGCAACTCGCCCAGGATCGGGCCGACACTATGGATTTCAGGTTTCAGGTCTTCGACAAAGCCGCGCCCCGCCCAGGGGTTCTTCAGCACGGCGGCTGCGGTGATCAGCTTCAACGGGGTGGGGGCAGCGCGCCCACCTTCGATCAGCGTGGTTTCGACATTCAGCAGCGTCTTTCGAATTTCCGCAGTCATGGGCTGGCCCTCTCGATTCGTATGCCCTACGTTGGTATACCAACATACCGTATGTCAATCAGTTATTGTGCGGCCGCCGTGGGCGCGGTAGAAAGGAAGGTATGGAAAACGAAAAGTTCGCCGATCTTCGAATCGACCACGTTCCTCAGACGCTCCGCGAAATCGCCGTCGAGCGGATACGCGCAGCCATCGTGTCGGGGCGTTTTCCGTCGGGGCTCAGACTGGTCGAGCGCAATCTGGTCGACCAGCTTGGGGTTTCCCGCTCGGTCATACGCGAGGCGATCCGCTATCTGGAAGCCGAAGGGCTGGTCGAGGTGCTGCCCCGCAGCGGGCCCGTCGTGGCAACGCTGGACTGGGAGCGGGCGCGGCAGATCTATGACATTCGCCTGCGGCTTGAGGCCGCCGCCGCCGCCGATTTTGCGCGGAATGCGGACAATGCGGCGCGTGCGCGGCTTGCCGAGGCGCTGAACCTGCTGCAGAAGGCGTTCGAGTCGGACGATCCGCAGGTGCTCTACGACGCGACGACGCGGTTCTACGAAGAGATCTTTACCTCGGCCGGGCACCATATTGCCTGGGAGATCGTCCACCGCCTGAATGGGCGCATCTCGCGGCTGCGTGCTCTGACGCTGGCATCCACGGACCGCCGTGTCTCGGGTCAGGCGCGGATGCAGTGCATTGCCGAGGCTATTCTGGCGCGCGATCCTGATGCCGCCGAACACGCCGTCCGTGAGCACCTGACCGAGGCGGCGCAGATCGCCAAGCGCCTGCTGGAGAGCCAAGAGGCCACAAAGATCAAGGGCGTGTCGTGAGTGCGTATTGGATTGCCCATGTCACGGTCACGGATCCGGAGGCCTATGCCGGCTATCGCGCGCTGGCGCCCGCCGCCTTCGCGCGCTACGGCGCCCGCTTTCTGGCGCAGGGTGGCGAGGCCGAGGTGCTTGAAGGTCCGGCGCTCGACCGTCATGTGGTGATCGAATTCGCCGATCTTGCGACAGCGCGGGCTTGCTATGCCTCGCCTGAATATCAAGCGGCGCGCAACAAGCGTGATGGAGCATGCGTCGCCCATGTGGTGATCGTCGCGGGCGTGTAACCGCAAGGCCAGAATTTTGGCCGATGCGCGGGCGGCGGCGGTGGGCCGTGGTGCAGGACAACTTGCCGGAATGGTTTCGTGGTTCAACGCGAATGCCCCTTAACCCCCCTGGTGGCGATGCGAGTTGACTGTGTCTGTGGCCTCTCCCGCGGCATTCTCCATGCGATAGTTGCGCCAGATTGGCTGGCCCCGAGCCTCAAGAATGGGGGAGACCGAATTCAGGATGACATGTTCACCGGGCTGGATGTCGACAAGGCGACGATTTCAGTTGCGGTTGCGCAGGACAAACGCGGTGGCGAGGTTCGCCACCGGGGACGGTGCCGCACCGGCACCTCGTCGAACTTGGGGTCCAGCATCGGGGGTGCTGATCTCGCCCCCTGAATGGGCCGATGCTGGGAAAGCCGAGGCTGTCGGCAAGCACCACCAGGATGTCGTGCCTGTCGTCGGCTAAGGCGGCGCCAGCGCCGCCATGAAGCCCAGGGTGTTGGATGATAGGTGATGACATGGGCAGTTCCTCCTAGTCGCGCGTCATGGCCTTATGACAGGTCGCAAGACCGGGGGATGCCGGACAAGATCGCGGACAGTATCATGACATACCCGCCGCAGCATTCTTTTCCTCCTCCTCGACGCGCGGTCCGGCTGCTGCCGGCCCCTGTTGCGGGGATGCGCGGTCGCTTTGTTCGACAGGGCGCAGGCTGGCATATCCGGGGCCGCCAAGGCGATAAGCCCGGCGGTATGATGCGATACCGAAAAGGTTCAGGAATCGCGTCCGCCATATCCCAGACGGGCCGAGATGCTGCGCGCCGCCTCGGCCGCGACATTGCGGAAGGCGCGCGGCTGGCGGTCGTGGCGGCTGGTCGGAACCGTCATCGACAGCACCGCGACCGGGCGGCCGGCGTGGTCATGCACCTGCGCGGCAAGGCAGGTCAGGTCCTGATCGTCGCCGACCGGGCCCAGGGCGAAGCCTTCGGCCGCAAAGCCGGTCAGGTCGCTGCGAAAGCGCGACCGCGACGCCACCGGCCCGCCGGGGCAGGCGTTGCGGTCCAGCCACGCCTCGAGCCGGGCATGGCTGAAGGCGGCCAGATGCAGCAGGCCGGGGGGACATTGGTGCAGGCCCAGATGCGGGCCGATCACCGTGCGCGCGACCCGCAGCGGGC
>NZ_JHWH01000043.1 GCF_000622145.1 Paracoccus yeei ATCC BAA-599
CGCAAGTCCGGCCAGTTCGTCCATATCGAGGTGCTGCCTGGAGTATTCATGGTCGTGGCCGCGTGGATGCTCGATCCGGCATCTTGCACCGGCATGGACCTCGGCACACCGCGCGTGTCACTCGTGGTCCTGTCAGATCTCGATGACCTTCTGAGTCGGCGCGGTCTTCGGCGAAGCTCTTCCGGTGATCCCATCGTCGGAAAGGAACAGACCGATGCAAGACCTGCCCATCAAGCCTTCATGCCCCAGGCAACTGCAGATGCAGTTCGACTCGAAGCGGTTGCGCGGGATGAGCCTACGAGAGCGCCAGCAGGTGGTGACGTGCCTGGCCATCCTCCTGGCCGAAGCGGCGGGAGCAAGCGAACCGGAGGGAAGCGATAATGGACGGTGATCTCCTTCCGCCGGCCATCCTGCAGCGCAAGGCGGTAGTCTATGTGCGTCAATCAACCCAAGCCCAAGTCGAACTCAACACCGAGAGCCGACGACGGCAATATGAATTGGTCGAGGTCGCACGTCGTCGCGGTTTCCGGACCGTGGATGTGATCGACGACGATCTCGGCCGCTCTGCCAGCGGCATGGTGGCCCGGCCCGGCTTCGAGAAGCTTGTCGCCGCCTTGTGCGCCGGGGAAGTCGGCGCCGTGCTCTGCTTTGACGCTTCGCGGCTGGCGCGTAACGGCAGGGACTGGCACCACCTGCTCGAACTGTGCGGGCTTGTCGAGGCGCGCGTTATCGACCTCGACGGCGTCTACGATCCTTGCTTGCCCAATGACCGCCTGCTCCTGGGTATGAAGGGCAGCATCAGCGAGTTTGAACTCGGGGTGATCCGAGCACGCATGATTGACGCCGCCCGGGCGAAGGCCCGCCGCGGCGAACTTCGGATCAGCGTGCCGATCGGCTATATCTGGCATCGCGAGATCGGGCTCGGCCTCGATCCCGACTTCCGGCTCCAGCAAGTGATCCGGTTGGTCTTCGAACGGTTCCGCCAACTCGGCAGCGCGCGGCAGACGCATCTGTCGCTGACGGCTGAGGGCGTTTTCTTTCCGCGGCCTTCGGACGGGAAGCGCCTGACAACCTTCGACTGGACAGCAATCCGCTACCGCAATGTCATCGGCCTGCTGAAGAACCCCTTCTACGCAGGGGCATATGTTTATGGAAAGAGCGAGAAGCGGATCGAATTGGTCGACGGGCGCGCGCGCAAGTCCTACGGCCATGGCAAACCACCGGAAGCGTGGGACGTGCTTATCCACGATCATCATGCCGCCTATATCAATTGGGCGGAATACGAGCGGAACCAGATAGTGCTCGCGGCCAACGCCTATGGACGTGCAGGTGGGCAGAAGTCCGGGCGTGGCGGTCGTGCCCTTCTCGCGGGTACGCTGACCTGCGGGCGGTGTGGCCGCGGGCTGGCTGTCGCCTATGCGGGCGCCCCTCCCGGTCGTCCGACCTATCGCTGCGATCGGCCCAATCTCATGCTCGGCCTGCCACGTTGTCTGAGCTTCGGCGGATCCCGTGTGGACGCCGCAATCGTATCGGAGATACTGCGCGTGGTCGAGCCGACGGCGATCGAGGCCGCACTGGAGGCGGAGCGGATGCACAGGGAAGGAGAAGCCGAGCGTCGGCGCGTGGCCGAACTCGATCTGCAGCAGTCAGAGTACGATGCTTCGCTGGCAGAACGGCGCTATGCCGCCTGCGACCCGGAGAACCGGCTTATCGCAGCTCAGCTTGAGAAGCATTGGGAAGCCGCATTGCGCCGTGTCGAGGCTTGCCGGGCACGCCTTGCCGCGACGGATACCCCGGACCCGACCGCGCCGATGCCCAACTTCGAGAGCTTGGCGGCGGACCTTTCCGCAGCCTGGTCGGCGCCGGGTGTCACGACCCGAAGCCGCCAGCAACTGATCCGGGCGCTGATCTCGGACATCATCGCCGATATTGACGACACGACACGGGAGGTCGTGCTGACGATCCACTGGCAAGGTGGTCAGCATTCGCAATTGCGGGTGCGTAAACCGAGGACGGGGGAACATGGTTGCCAGACGCCCGAGCAGGCTCTGGCCGTGATGGAGCGGATGGCAACGCGCTTTTCCGACACCGATATCGCGGCCACCTTGAACCGGATGGGCGTGCGCACCGGCCAGGACAAGACTTGGACGGCGCATCGGGTGGCCTCCATCCGCAGGGTCCGCAGTATCCACGCCTTTCGCTCGGCCGAGAAGGACGGCGCTTGGCTCACCATGCGCGAGGCTGCGGCAAAACTCGGGGTGACCAGCCATGTCGTGCGGCGGATGATCCAGGACGGGATTTTGCCTGCCGAGCAGGTCGTTCCGGGCGCGCCCTGGCAAATCCGGGCCAAAGAACTCGAGAGCAAATGTGTCGTCGAGGCACTTAGACAGACGGGACGCCCGCGTCACGCTGACGACCAGAACCAACTTCCAATGTTTCCAGATACTTGAAGAAGAGGGGTATAATGACTCACCACTCGTCTGGGGCCTGATAGCCCGCTCGACGATGTTGGAGTCGAGTTCAATCAGGCCGTCGGTCAGGAAGCGCTCGAAGATGTCGCGCCGGGCGATGGCATAGCGGATGGCCTCGGCCAGCTTCGATTTGCCCGAGATGCGGGGCAGTGTCTGCTGCCAGAGGGCGAACAACTCGGCGACGATGGGCGCGGAGATGGCCTGCCGCGCGGCGGCGCGGGCCTCGGGGCTTTGGCCGCGCACCTCGGCCTCGAGCTTCCACAGATCGGCCATGCGCTCGACCGTGGTGGTGGCGACCTGGCTGTCCCCCGCGGTGTGGAGCTCAAAGAACCGCCGCCGGCTATGGGCCCAACATCCAGCGAGGCGCGGGCCATCATTGCCCCCATCCTTGCGGACAAGCTGGTTGTAGGCGGCATAGCCGTCCACTTGGAGGATGCCGCCGTAGCCGCCGAGATGTCGGCGCACACATTCTCCGGATCGGCTGTCCTCGAAGCGATAGGCCACCATGGGTGGCCCGCTGCCGCCGAAGGTGCTGTCGTCGCGGGCATAGGCCCAGAGCCAGGCCTTTTTCACCGCGCTGGTGCCGGGCGCGAGGGTCGGCAGGCTGGTTTCATCGGCGAAGACGCGCGGGCCCTTCAGGATTTCGCCCAGCACATGCGCAGCGAGGATCTCCAGCTCGAAGCCGACCCGGCCCATCCATTGCGCCATCAGACGCCGGTCGATCTCCACCCGGTCGCGGGCATAGATCCCTTCCTGCCGGAACAGCGGCAGGCCATCGGCATATTTGGAGACCGCGATCTGGGCCAGCAATGCCTCGGTCGGCAGGCCGCTTTCGATGATGTGGGCCGGGGCGAGCGCCTGGACGACGCCATCCGCGTCCTTGAACGCATATTTCGGGCGGCGGGTCACGATGACACGGAACCTGGCCGGAATGACATCCAGCCGCTCCGAGATGTCTTCGCCGATCAGCACTTTCTTTCGGCCCGCGTGTTCCGGCAGGTTCTCGGGTTCGATCACCACCTCGACCCGCTCGAGATGGGGCGGAAAGCCCTTGCGCGGCCGCGGAGCCTGCTTCTCGCCCGAGGTCCGGCCTTGACCTGTCTGCGACCTCAGCGCCGAGATGCCGGTCTCGATCTCCTCGAAGACGAAGGCCTGCTGCGCCTCTTCGTCAGCACCAGCCCCAGCAGTGCCAAGCTTCTCGGAGCGCCGCCCGAACCGGGCCCGGTCATAGGCCTTCAGGATCTGCATCAGCCGCTTGATCCGCGCGTCGGCATCGAGGCTGCGGGCCTTCAGGGCCGCATTCTCGTCCTCCAGCACGGCCGTCTTCTCCGCCATGGCGCGGACCATGGCCTTGAGCAGGTCCATGTCATCGGGCAGGGAAAGATCGTCGGTGCGCATGCCGCTGAGGATAGCACATCCCGCCTTGCCATGCCTCGGATGATCCACGTCCGGAGCCGGGGTGATTCACTTTGCCGCAGTCTGGTTATCCAGCAAATACAGGCGCTTTTACCACTACGGGACGAACCCGTTTCCAATCCAGGCCGTCGAGCAACGCCATGAGCTGGGCATGGTTGAGCTGCACCCGAGCGGGCCCGATCCGCGGCCAGCAGAACGAGGATTTCTCGAGCCGCTTGGCAAAGAGGCAGATCCCGCTGCCATCCCACCAGACAATCTTGACCCGGTCCGCCCGCTTAGCCCGGAACACGTAAAGCGCCCCGCTGAACGGGTCACTGCCGGCATCGCGCACCAGCGACAGCAGGCTGTCAGGCCCCTTGCGGAAGTCTACCGGCTGGCTGGCCAGATAGACCTTCACACCCGACGGCATCATGCCGAACGCACCGCACGCAGGATCCGGCGCAACACAGCCTCGCTCAGGTCCGGGCCGACGCGGATCATCACCTCGCCCACCACGATCTCCACCATGGGTGTTGGCGTGCCCGCCGGGGCGTCTGCGTTCTGCTTCTTCAGGAAGGCCTTGCGCCAGCCGAACAGCTGCGGCGGCGAAATCCCCAGGCGGCGCGCCAACGCCGAAACATTCACGCCTGGCTCCAGCGCCGCCGCGACGGCTTGGGCCTTGAACTCATCCGACCACCGGCGGCGCTCCCCAACCGGAGCTCCGTCGAAACGCTCGATCACAGCCTCGACCAACTGTAAGCTACCAGTCGCAGGCATAGGCGTAGAACTAGGCGTAGACATGAAACCCCGGCGTCAGAACAACGCCAGCAGCCTATCCCAGACCGGCAACGCCGCTAACCCACGGGGTCTCCTTGCCGCTTACACTTGTGGAATGATCAGCGTAGAATTTCCGAAACCAATCCGAGAACCTGCACCACTTTCATGGTGTTGGAGTCGACCAGAACGACGCGGTCATCCACCACCCGATAAGCGCGGCCGGCCATCGGCTTAGCCAGCTTGTGGCCCTCCGAAGTGTTTAGAAAACGACCACTGCGAGCGACCTCGCCGACCTTTGGGCCCCTGCTGTTTTGCTGTTTCACATCCGAGGCGGATTGTTTTTGCGCTGTATGGCTTTTGCGTCCGGGCTCTGCTTTTTTGCCCTGCTCAGATTTCTTGCCCTGCTCGATTTTCACCGCACAATTTCGGTCTTCCTTGGCGCAACGCGCGGAAGAATCCGCAAGTGCCGGCGTCGTGCTGATGTGAAACAGCATCAGACCTGTCAGAATGATAATCTTTCTCATGGGAAATTCCTTCTACTGTTAATGGTTGACAGGGCCAAGGATCTGCACGATCCGCTTGGTTTTCTTGTCCACCAACACGACCTGGTTATGAACGACACGATATTCCTGACCCCGCGGCGGGGGAGCGAAACGGCTGGTGGACGCACGCTGGAAAGGACGACCATCACGGATGCTGTCGCCCACACGCAGCGGCTTGCGCCCATCGGGGGTGTGCTTGGCTCTCGCGTTACGGGGCGGCGCCTCGGCCGGGCGGGGCTTGTGCTCGCCGCGGTTGACCTCGGCTGGAGGCGGCGGTGCTTTGCCCTCGTTGCGCTTGGCCTTGCGAGGAGCATCCTTGGGTGGCGGAGGAGGGCAGTCGCGGTCGTTCTGCCGGCATTCCGGTCGCGGGCCATCGGGGCGGTTATCGGCCATAGCTGCTTGGCCGGTGGCCAGGGCCGTCGCCGCGATCGCGGTCAACATGAAAAAGCGACGCATTGCATCTCCCATTTGTTCTACTGTCTCAATAGAAGGGGGCGCGCCGGCAATGATACCGGCGCGGGTGAGTTCAGCGGCCTGCAGCGGGTTGCTGAGATACCGGTTTGCGCGCTCCGTCAGGCCGGGGACCGAAATCGCCAGGCTCACCATGCGGCATGCCGCAGGGGCAAGCTTCCATGGGACGGTACTTCTGCATGTTTTGCGGACCGGGAACAAAGCTCAGCTCGACATGTTGCAGCTTTTCCAGTTGAGCTGGCTCAAGCGTGTCTCGCAACGCCGTCGACGCATCCAGCAGCGTACGAGCCTTCTCGGTATGGACCAGGACTTGCGTAGCCATGCGCTCGGCGGCCAGCGGTTGGACCTGATCGGCCGGAAGCGAACCGCCTTCCGGCCGGGCCTCTGGAGTCGGCTGCGCATCGCGCTCGAAGAACGCGATCAGCGCCTGGCTGTAACCGCGCCAGGCTTCGTGCTGATCCGCGGAGATGCCTACATAGGTTTCAGCCGCCGCCAGATGGGCGGCAAGGCCAAGCTCCGGGGACATGCCGGCAGGCCCAAGACGACTGGCATCAGGGCCGAAGGCATCGGGGCGGCCATGCCCGGGTCCGGCAAAGTCGAGCATGGGTCGGGCGGGCTCTGCCGCAGCGGGCGGCGCCACGCCGCCCTCTTGGGCCATCACGGCAATGGGAGCGCCAGTTGCGCCGAGCAGGGCAGCCACTGCCAGCGCCTTCATCGGAAGGTTCTTCATCGGACATACCTTTCATCGGTTGCGATGCTAACGAAGCTATAGGTGTCCTTTGTCCGGCTTAGGTCTTGCCGGTAACGAATGTTTTCTCGCCGGCCAAGTTTTGCAAACGAACGTTTCGGAAGGCCGGTCCGGAAATATTTCGTCACAAATTTGACGGAGCGACGGCAAAGGAAATCCGCTAGAACCGTCGCATGCCAAGGTGATGACGATGAACCACATCCTGATCGTCGATGACGATCCAGAAATCCGCAACCTGCTGCGCCGCTATCTCGAGGGACAGGGATTCCGCGTCTCCATCGCCGCAGACCGCCGCGAGTGCGAGGCACGGGTGACGGACGGCAACCCGGATCTGATCGTGTTGGACGTGATGCTGCCCGACGGGTCGGGGCTCGACATCTGCCGCAGCCTGCACGAGCACCGGCCGGAACTGCGCATTATCCTGCTGACGGCTCTGAAGGAGGACGTCGACCGCATCATTGGACTGGAACTTGGTGCCGACGACTATCTGGGCAAGCCGTTCAATCCGCGCGAACTGGTCGCCCGCATCAAGGCAGTCCTGCGCCGCAGCGGCGGCGACGAGGCGCCCGCGCCTGAGGCCCGCACCTACAGCTTCGCCGGCTTCGGAGTTGATCCCGGCCAGCGGTGTGTGCTGGCTGCGGATGGCAGCGAAGTCGAACTGACAGGTGCCGAGTTCGACCTGTTGCGGGTCTTTCTGGATCGACCTGGCCGGCTCTTGTCGCGCGACCAGCTTCTCGACCTGACACAAGGCCGTGACCGCGATCCACTGGATCGCTCGATCGACGTGCTGATGAGCCGATTGCGACGTAAGCTGGGCGAGAAGCACGACGCGACGATATTCCGCACGGTCCGCAACGGTGGTTACCAAATTGCGGTACCCGTCAGTGTGGACGATGGACGGAAATGAGCTCTCTGCGTACCCGCATTGCGGCCCTACTGATCGCCGCCATCGTCAGCGTGGTCGTGCTGGCAACCTTTGCCGCGACGCGGGTGATGCAGCCGCCGGCGCCGCAGGCGACAATGGAACCGGTCGCTAGGCAGATTCACCTCACCGTTGCCCTGCTGGGCGGCGGCAGCGATGAATCGCGACGTGCAGAGTTGCAGCCCGAGCCCGCCTCGGGCGAGATCGACATGCACCAGAGCGGATTTCTACGCGAGGCGCTGCGCCGCACTGGCAGGCCGCTCGACGCGGTGGTGACGCGACAGGGAGAGCGGCAGCCACTGCATGCTTCGGTACGGATATCACCGCAAGAGGGATGGTTGGTGCTGCCGTTCCCGGACCTATCACCGCCACCGGGCCGCTGGAAGGTGCTGGTGGTCTGGCTTGTGCTGATCGTCCTGGGCAGCGCCACCATTTCGATCCATGCCGCGCGGCGATTGACGCGCCCTCTGCAGCTGCTCGAGGACGCGGTGGACCGGGTCGGAACGGACGGCATCCTCGAGGAGATCCCCGAAACCGGCACGGGCGAGGTACGGACGGCGGCGCGGGCGCTGAATCGGCTCTCGGCACAGCTGAAGCGGGCGATGGAAAGCCGGATGCGGCTGGTGGCGGCGGCGGGGCACGATCTCCGCACGCCGATGACCCGCATGCGGCTGCGGGCGGAGTTCATCGAGGACAGTATGGAGCGGGAGAAATGGCTGTCAGATCTGGAGGAACTGGACATGATCGCCGACAGCGCCATCCGCCTGGTGCGCGAGGAGGTCGGTGCGGATGGGACTGAACCGGTGCGGCTAGATAGGCTGCTGCACCAGATCGCCTCAGAATTGCGCTTGGTGGACCAAAAGGTCGAAGTGGGCGTGCTACCGCCGCTCTCCGTCTACGCCGGTCCCATCGCCTTGAAGCGGGCGCTGCGCAACCTGATATCCAATGCCGCCACTCATGGTGGCGGGGCGCGCGTGGGGCTGACGCACCAAGGAGACAAGGCGGTAATCAGGATCGAAGACGACGGCCCCGGTGTGCCGCCCGAATTGCTGACACAGGTATTCGAGCCCTTCTTCCGCGTCGATCAGGCCCGGCGCAAATCCTTTCCCGGCGCGGGGCTTGGTCTTGCAATCGCCCGGGAGATTGTCGAACGCCATGGCGGAAGCATTACGATCCAGAACCGCGAACTCCATGGTCTTCTGCAAATCTGTCTGCTGCCTTCTGTTCGAACCTGAAGGTTCCTGTCTCGGCCGAACGGCGCAATCCTGACACTGCTGGATTTCCTATCTAGATGCGTCCATCGCTTGACCTAGCGTGCTTTTGCTGTTGTGCAGCGCGAGTTGAACGTGCAGCCGCCGCATTCGCCAGTCTAGTAGTGGCGCAGTTCCAGTCCGTCTTCCTCGGTCGTGTAGCTGTAGGTCAGAGCCTCTCCGGGCAGCAATAAACGTAAGAGCGACGCCATTCCCCTCCTGCCTCTTGTGATCTTTCCGGGGCATTCTGCACGCGCATGAGTGTGGGGTGTTGGCTTGGAACGAGACGGCGAAGTGGGCGTCCATTTGGACGGCTCGATGTTGGGCAGGGTTTCGCCACTGGAGGTGATCGAGGGGCCGACCGGGCGACGACGGCGCACGAAGGCGGAGCGGGCGCGGATCGCGGCAGAAAGCCTGGTGCCCGGGGCCTCAGTGACGGATGTCGCGCGTTGGCACGGAACGACGCGCTGGCAGGTCTACGACTGGCGAAGGAGGCTGCGGACCGGGCAGCTTGTGGTGCCTGAGTCCGTGGCGGCGTTGTCGATGTTTGCGGAACTGGTGGTCGAGGAGGCTTCGGCGGAGGCGCCGCCGGCGACGGATGTCACGCTCGGGATGGATATTGTTGTCGGCGATGTCGTGATCCGGGCCTCGACCGGCGCCGATGAAGTCCTGCTGACACGGGCGATCCGGGCAGCGCGGGCGGCGGCATCGTGATGTTCGGCCAAGGTGGGCCGGTGAAGATCTTCGTGGCGGCGCGGCCGGTGGCTCGCCATTGGCTTGAACCAATGGCGCCCATGGCTCGCTCCGCAAGGGCATCGACGGGCTCGCGCTGGCGGTGCAGGAGATGCTCGGCCTCGACCCGTTCTGCGGGGCGGTCTTCGTCTTCCGGGCGAAACGGACGGACCGCATCAAGTTGCTGGTCTGGGACCAGACCGGGATGGTGCTCGTTCACAAGCGGCTCGAGGCGGCAAGTTCGTCTGGCCTCGGGTACGGGATGGGGTGATGCGCATGTCCTCGGCGCAACTGGCGGCGCTGTTCGAAGGATTGGACTGGCGGCTGGTGCGACCGGAGCAGGCACGCGTCCGTTGGCGGCAGGATGAGCGTGCGGACCTACGTGAAGGCCATGCTTTTACTGGTCAGGTCTGGGGCAGCGTGATTCACTCCGTGGCATGGATGCCGACGCCCTCAGCCGCGAGAATGCCCATCTGAAGGCCCACCTGGCCGAATTCGAGGTGGCGCTGGCAGAGGTGCAGGAGGCCAACCGTCGGCTAGAAGATATTCTGCGCTCCTCGCAGTGCGAGCGGTTCGGCAAATGCTCCGAGAAGCTGTCGCCCGACCAGTTCAATCTGCCGCTCGAGGACGCCGAACTGGCCCAGGGCGTGCTTGAGGCTGCACAGGACAAGGCAGAGGCCGCGCTACAACGGGCGCGCGGGGAAGAACCTCGAAAGCCCGCGCGCAACCGTGGTCATCTGCCGGTGCATCAGCCCCGGGTCGAACGCGTGATTGAGCCCGCCAGCACGCTCTGCCCCTGCGGCTGCGGCGAGATGGCCCGGATCGGGGAGGAGATCTCCGAGCGGCTCGACGTGATCCCCGCGCAGTTCCAGGTGCTGGTAACGCGGCGCCCTAGATATGCCTGTCGCCGCTGCTCACAGGCCGTGGTGCAGGCGCATGCCCCCGAGCACATCGTGCCGGGCGGGCTGCCGACGGTGCGGCTGATCGCGCGGATCATCGTCTCGAAGTTTGGCGACCACCTTCCATTTTACCGCCAGGCCGGGATCTTCGAGCGGCAGGGGTTGCATCTCGATCGCGGCACGCTCGGTAACTGGGTCGGCCGCGCCTGCTCCCACCTGACGCCCGTCATCGATCACATGCGCGCCCATCTGCGGGATCCCGACCGCATATTCGTGGACGAGACCCGCGCGCCGGTGTTGGATCCGGGCCGGAAGGCCACCAAGAGCGGCTACTTCTGGGCCGTCCTGTCCGATGACCGCGGCCATGGCGGTGCCGGCCCATCCATCGTGCTGTTCCATTATGTCCCCGGTCGGGAGAAGCAGCATCCGCTGAAGTTCGTTGCCGGATACCGCGGCCGGTTGCCTCGCAATGCGACGCCTACCAGTCCTACAATGCGCTGGCCGAGGTCGCGCGCGACATCGGCCCGTGGCAGCTGGTCTATTGCTGGGCCCATGCGCGCCGCCGCTTCGTGAAGCGCTTCGAGAACGAGGGCTCGCCCATTGCCGAGGAGATGCTGCGCCAGATCGCATTGCTGTATCAGATCGAAAAGACCGTGGGCGGCAAGGCTCCCGCCGACCGCCTCGCCGCCCGGCGGGAGCACGCCGCGCCGATCATCGCCGCGCTTAACAGGGCGCTGAAATAGTCGCCGGGCCGGAACGGTTTCCCTTGGTTGCCGGCTTTGCTGCCCGGCCGCGCGCTTTTTGTTCTGAAACGCGTGTGTGTGACTGACGCGGTTTTTCGTCATCATGCGGCCAACAGCCGAGGCAGTCGCGCGAGGTTGTTGGCAGTCATCGTCAGGATGAAGCGGGAACGCACCCGTTCGATGCCCCGATAGACGGTCTGGGCCATGCCACCGACGGTTTTGGCCCAGCCAAATGCCTCTTCGATCCGTTTGCGGTGTTTGATCGACAGGGAGTAACCCTCGTGCCGGGTGGTGCGGCCGTCGATCGCTGA
>NZ_JHWH01000044.1 GCF_000622145.1 Paracoccus yeei ATCC BAA-599
CTCGTTCCTGTCGGCGATCATCAACTTCCTCATCATCGCCTGGGCGGTGTTCCTGCTGGTCAAGGCGGTGAACAAGATCCAGAGCACCGCCATCCGCAAGAAAGAGGCCGAGGCCGCCCCCGCAGGCCCGACGCAGGAAGAGCTGCTGATGCAGATCCGCGACGAGCTGCGTGGCCTGCGCGCCTGAGCCCATGCCAGGGGATGCGTCATGATCGAGCTTGACCTGACCGACCGGCGCATCCTGGCGGTGCTGCAGCGCAACGGCCGCATCACCAATGCGGAACTGGCGGCCGAGGTCGCGCTGTCGGCCAGCGCCTCAGCGCACGCGACTTCGACCGTCAGGTCGCGGAGTTCCAGGTGCGCGTCGCCGTGCTCAACGGCTTCACCGCGCTCGGCACGCCCATCACAGAGGTCGCAGGATAAGTCTGTCCGGGGAAAGGGGAAGTCCGATCAGCAGCCGATTTGTGCAACATGCCCCGCCACGTGGCCGGATTTTGCACCGCCGTTGACAGAATGTCCCATCTCGACGCAGCGTTACTGCAATCTGAGGTTGTTGCACAAGAAAGTTGATGAGCAGCGGTGAACCTCGCGCTCCTGAAATCGTTTGCAGTGCTTTACTGCCATCGGAACCAGGAAGCCCCCATGCACGCCCTTTCGCTTCGGCCGAGTTCAATTCCTTATGCCCCTCGTCCATGTGCACCGGGACCTCATCTCACGTCCGAGGAATGGGAGCTGATCCTGAAGGCCGTCAGTGCCTACAAGCACAATACGACTTACCGGCAGCTTTATGACAAGCTCGTATCCCAGAGCGCCTGATCCCGGCCACCTCCGTGACCTTCCCCCCGCTCAATCGCCGGAAAGCGGCACCGGTTCGGCTATCGCCGGATCGGCGTGCTGCTCGAGCGCAAGGGCATGATCATGAACCACAAGAAGCTCTATCGGCTCTACCGGGAGGATGGAGGAGGATCTGAAAACAGTCCGGGGGACTGTTTTCGGTCGTGTCGCGAATGTGGTGGAAATTGCCGAGCAGCGCGCTCCGTGCATGTAACGTTGGCTCCAGTCAGGCCGCGAGGTCAAGGGACATCGGCACGAGAGGCTGAGAAAGGGTTTCCCAGCCATCGACCTTGCGCATCTGGATCTGCCCTGATGCCAGGAGCGCCCAGAGCAGCATCGGCACGGTTTCGGCGCAGGGCAGGACGGTCTGGGTCTTGATGCGGCGCCGGAACTCCTCGTTCAGACGCTCGATGGCATTGGTGGTCCTTGCCGACTTCCATTGCGAGGGATCAAGGCGGGTGAAGCTGAAGAGCCGGTCGCCTGCTTCTTCAAGGCTGTCGGCCACGGCCCGGCACTTCAGCTTCCATTTGCGGAGGAAGGCCTTGCGACGCTTCTCGATCTCGGCGGCCGTATTGGCATAGATCATGTCGCGGTAGTCTTCGCTCAGCTCGTCGTGCAGGCGCTTGGGCGCGTGGCCAAGCAGGTTGCGGTGCTTGTGAACCGTGCAGCGCTGGATGGGCAGGTCCCCGCCCCAGAGCGCCACGAGCGCGGCTTCAAGGCCGGGGGCGCCGTCAACGATTACGAACTCGGGCCGCCTCAGGCCCCGCGCGTCCAGATCGGCGAGGAATTGGCTCCAGGCAGCCGTGCTTTCGCCGCCCATGTTCCTGATTGAGAGGAGCACCTTTTGTCCGTCGCGCCGAACACCGATCGCCGCCAGCACCGAGATGTTGGTGGCCTTGCGGTCCAGTCGGGTCTTGATGACGGTGCCGTCGAGGATGAGCCGCACGATATCCTCCTCGGCCAGGTCGCGGGTGGACCACGCGTCCCAATCGACCTTCACCTTGCGCCAGGCCCGGCTGACCACGTCCTTGCTCACCGCCCCCTCGAACAGTCCGAACAGCGCCCGCTTGACCCGGCGCGTGTTGGTGCCGGCCAGGTAGACCGCCGCGATCAGGGCCTCGGCCTTCTTTGTCAGCCGCCTGTAGCGGGGCAGTGCCTTCGAGCGCCATTCGGTGATCTTGCCGGCCTCGTCCTCGATCCGGGCACGAGGAACCCGCACCGTCTCGGTGCCGAAAGTGCCGGTCAGGTGTCGGTCGCGATGCCCGTGGCGGTAACCCTTGGCCTTGTCGTCGCCGCGGCCGTAACGCAGGCGACCGAGAAACTCGGCCAGTTCTTCTTCGAACATGGCCTCAATGGTGGCACGGACATTCGCCCGCAGGCGATCCTAGATCAGATCATACCCGCTGGCGTCGGGCAGTAGCGAAAAGGATGAGCTGTCGGTATTCTGCTTCATGGCGTTCGGGCCGCGCCTCGGACCGGTGGCGGCTTGCGGCCCTCACTCTCCCTGGCGGTTGCCGCCGCCGGTTGGGTGGGTGTCAGTTCACCCGGAGATTACGCCGCCAGCCAATTTCCACCACTTCCGAGACACGACCTCAAAGACCATCTCCTGGCTCTCGCGCGGGTAGGCTCGGACGAACATCATCCGGCTGTGGCAGAGGCGGACATGAGCCACCTTCACCGTGATGGTCACGCCGGAGACCAGCACCACCTCGTGGCTCCAGTCGAACTGGTAAGCCTCTCCTGGGTCATAAGAAAGCGGCACATAGGCCTCAGCCGCCGCTGTCCCGCGGCTCTGCGACCAGGTGCGGGCAAAGCGACGGACCGCGTCGTAACCCCCTTCATAGCCAAGCGCGCGCAGCTCTTCGAAGATCCGGATCAGCGTCAGCCGCTCTCGGGATGGCTTGCCCGCATTCGCCGCAAGCAGCCGGTCGAGCTGGTCCTGCCACGGCCCGATCCGCGGCATGGGCTGATGCGTCCGCTCGTAGCTGAAGTCCGTCTCATCCGACCGCAGGATCTTGCGGACGGTGTTCCGAGAGACGTGCAGCTCGCGCACGATCCTCTTCATCGACCAGCGCTGCACGTAGAAGGCCCGTCGGACCCGCGCAATCGTGTCCACCTGCTTCAACTCCCCCTCCGTCCGCTGACCCGCAGCGAACGATGTGACGAAACTACAGGGGGGGTCAAAATTGCGCGCCTATAACCCCCATTAGGGGGTCAAAATTGCACGCCGAAACACATTTTTTGTAACTGAGTGTTGCTGCGCCCGTGCGCGACACATGCAGTTACAAACTGCCGCTGTTCGCCGCCGAACGCAGCGCTGACAAGGTGGTTGATCGACCACCGGGACAAGCCCGGGCCAGCATGATCCTGGAAAGGACCGACGATGAAGAAGTTGAATGCGCTGCTGATGGCAACCGCGATGGCCCTTGGAGGCACGATCGCGGCGACCGCCCCTGCATCGGCCCAGCCGGCCCCTCCGCCGGCGGTCGATTGCCCGAAGAATGCGAAGAGCTGCCGCGAAGCGCCGCAGCCTCCCCGTGACCAGAAGGCACGGGACCAGAAATCTCAGCCACCCCGCGGTCAGGAGGAGCGCAACGCAAAGCCCCGCCGGCCCGAACCCGAGCGGGCGCATTCCGCCCGTGACGAGCGGCGCGCCCCGGATCTCCGCGAGGCCCGGGGGCTGCGCGCGTCCGAGAAGCGCCAGCTGCCGGCGCCGCCGCGCGGCCGCGAGTATCGCGTCGTGGACGAACGCGTGGTGCTGATCGACCCCGCCACGATGCGCATCGTGCAGGAGGTGGGCAGCCTCGGACGCCTGCAGCACTGAATGCCCGAGCGGTGAACCGGTTGCCTTTTGCAGCCGCAGGACGAAAGGACAAGATATGACGACCATGACCCGCAAGCTGCTGATGACCGCGGCCGCGGTGACGGCCCTTGCCGCTCCGCTGGCCTCGCAGGCGCAGGAGGCGGTACCTGCCCTTGTGCCCGGCGCGCAACCCGCACCTGCGACGATCCCCGCACCGGCCGGTGCGCCCCGCACCGAGGCACCGTCGCCCGAGCGTGACGGCATGGCGCTGCGCCTTGCCGGGAAGCTTTCGGCCGCCGAGATCTTCCTCGGGATCACGGCCGAGCAGGAAAGCGCGTGGCGTGCTTATACTTCGGCCGTGCTAGCCCTGGCCGAGCCGCCGGCACCGCCTGCACCCGCCGGGATGGCAGAGCAGTCCGGAGCAACCCGCGAAACCGGCGTGGCGCCCGCGGCTGGCGCCACGCCGCCGCTGATGTCCGAGCTTCTGGCACGGCAAATGGTTGCCAGGGCGCAGGAGGCGCAGACCCTGCTCGACGCGATCCAGGGACTGCGCGGCGCGCTGACGCCCGAGCAGCTGGCGAAGCTTGCTCGGATCGATCCCGAGTTCGCTCCCGGCCCGCGCGGCATGCATGACGGCGACCGTATGGAGGATCGCGGGGGCAAGCACGGCGGCCCGCAGCTGGACCGCGGCCGACCTGATCAAGGGAGTGGCGGCCCCGGCGCAGGATGGCCCGGCCAGGGTAGTCCGGGATCCGATGGCCGTGGTCTGCAGTCTGGCCCCAGGCCCGGCCCGCAACATGGCCAGCTGCCTCCCCCGCCCGGCTTCCAGCCGCCCCGGAACTGATCCGGGGCTGCGCCGGCGGTGGGATGACCTGCCGCCGGTCTCAACAAGGAATCCCAGAATCAGAGATGGGGCTGGCTGAACAGCCCTCATGTGCCCTGCCGAAGGTATAGCCGCAGGACGTGCCAGATGGTGCATATGCACTGCCTCGACTGGTTGCACTGGTCCGTGAATCGAGGACCCCTGAACGCAAATCTGCGTTGAAGGTTCATGCGTCTACTGGAGTTGCCCTCATGACCCAATATGACCCTACCCGCCGCGCCGTTCTGGCCTCTCTTGCCGCGTCTCCGGCGGTGATGCTGGGCGCCCGCCCCACACAAGCGCAGGAAGCCGCTGCTGTCACGGCGGGGCTCATCTCATCCAACGTCTGCATGCTCGCCACCGAAGTGACGGAAGGACCCTATTACATCGACCCCGAACTCGTCCGTGCGGACATCACGGAGGGTAAGGAAGGCGTTGCGATGGACATGGTGATCCAGGTGGTGGATGCCTCCTGCCGGCCACTTGCGGGCGCCCGCGTGGACATCTGGCACTGTGACGCTCAAGGCAACTACTCGGGCTATGCCAACCAGGGCAGCGACGGCACCCTCGATACTTTAGGCGAGACCTTCCTGAGAGGGACGCAAATGGCCGACGCGCGCGGGATCGTCACCTTCCGGACGATTTATCCCGGCTGGTATCGGGGCCGGACCACACACATCCACCACAAGGTGTTTCTGGACGAAACGAACGTGCTCACGGGACAGATCTTTTTCCCCGATGCGCTTTCGCAATACCTTTACGACAATGTGCCGCCCTACAACGACCGCGCCTCAGCCCGCGATACCGTCAACAGCAATGACGGGATTGCTGAGGAAGCGGGCGAAGGTGCTTATGCCGGTGTGCGTGAAACCGGAGACCGGTACGTGGCCACGCTGGTCATCGGTGTGGACCCGCAGGCGGTGAGCCAAGGTGGCAGAGGTGGCCCGGGAGGACCACCGTCCGGCAGCGATGGCCAGCCTGGCACCCCACCCCCCGAGGGTGGTCCGCCTCCGCGGGAGGGTGAAGTGCCTCCGGGTGAGGTCGGCGGCAACACCGGCGGGCCAGCTGCACTGGTGCCGGGCCAGGAGTGACGGCTAGCCGGATCTGATCCGCTCGACTACTTTAGCAGTACCGCTAAGCTACCGATATTGCATTGGGTGAGCAGGATCGCATTCCTCTAGCGATGCCGACGCTTATCCCTTGACGCTCGACTTCAGCCCCCTGGCAAGCATAGCTCCGAGCGCGGGGGCAATCCGGCTGGGTCTCGCGTTCGTCCGGGCTAGTCGTCGGTCGCTCTACCGGCAATGTCGAAGGTCCCGCACCACGCTCGTGATCGGTGTCACATAGCGCCCGAAGACACCTGCCAATTAATGCTGAAAGCTACATTCTGCAACGAAGACGCTGGCCTGCGGTCAAGGGCAAAAAAACCTCCGTGTCTTTTACTTGGCTCGTGATGGCAGTGACGGCGCCGTCACCTTCATCAACGCCCACGTGCCGGACAGCACAAGCAAACATCCAATACTTGACAATTTCAATAAGAATTTGTAGCGGCAATGGCAGCTTGGCATGTGGCGCGTTCATCATGTGCAGGCGCGTCACCAATCTCTGTACCCCCACCGTGAGCCGTTTTCTGCCATACTGCCCAAGGAACCATGATGAACAGACCGTTGATTGCCTGCCTGCTTGCCGGTGTTGCGGCCCTTCCCGCTGTCGCGCAGGAGGCTCCCTACGTCTTGTCCGAGATCACGCTGGAAGCGGAAAGCGACACCACGCTGGTCCAGGACGGCTATGTTCCCGGCACCAGCCGAACGGCCACCAAGCTGGATACGCCTGTCGGCAGGATCCCCCAGGCCGTCACCATCGTCACGCAGGACCAGATCGAGGATCAGGCGCCGCGCACCCTGAACGAAGCCCTGGGCTATACGGCCGCCGCGAACCCGAACAACTACGGCTTTGACACCCGGTTCGACGCCTTTTTCCTGCGCGGGCTTCCGGCCTATTACAACGGCTATTTCCGCGACGGGCTGCGCCAATACAACGCGCCGACCGCCTGGTTCAAGTCCGAGCCCTACGGGCTGGAAGGGGTCGCGGTGCTGAAGGGGCCGAACTCGTCCCTGTACGGTGTCAGCGGGCCGGGCGGCATCGTCAACCTGATCACCAAGCGCCCAAAGGACGACCGCTATCGCGAGATCGAACTGACCACCGGCGCCAATGACCGCGCCCAGATCGCGGGCGATTTCTCCGGTCCGCTGTCGGAAGGCAGCGAGTTCAGCTATCGTCTGACGGGTCTGGCCCGCAAGGCAAACAGCGATCTTCCCGGCTACGCGGACGACAAGACCTATTTCGCCCCGGCCTTGTCCTGGGACAATGGCGTGACCCGCGCGACCCTGCTGGCCGAGGTTTCCAGTTCGGTGACGGGCGGAACCGCCGCCTTCTACAACCCGGCCTATGGCGAGGTGTCTGACCTCTACGAGGGCGATCCCGACTACAACGACTTCGATCAGGACCAGTGGCGTCTCGGCTATGAGATCGAGCATGACCTGAACGACAGCGTGACGCTGCGCCAAAGCTTCCGTGCGGCCCGCGTCGACATCGACCTGGAATACAGCGGCCATTATCCCGTGGGCGCCGACCTGGCCCGCTACTGGGGCCACTACAAGGAAAACATCGACACGCTGGTGCTCGACAACGGGTTGCGCTGGAGCGGGAATACCGGGGCAGTGTCCCACGACATCCTGGCCGGCATCGACATGACCCGCGCCGATTATGAGACCTACAGCATCTTGGGCTATGTCTCGGCTGCCGATACCGCCGCGGCTGCGGTGCCCTTCACCGGCGCGCAGGAGCAGCGCCAGATGGGCATCTACCTGCATGACCAGATGCAATGGGGCAACTGGCAGGCCTTCGCCAGCGCCCGCTGGGACAGTGTCGAGACGACCACCACGGCTGCCGACCGTTCGACGGGCACTCAGGAGGATACCGGCCGTTCCGGGCGCCTGGCGCTGAGCTATGACTGGAGCAACGGCGTCATGGTCTATGGCAGCGTCTCGACCTCTTTCGCGCCCAATATCGGCTTCGTTTATGACGACCCGGCCGATGAGGCCACGCAGCGTGCGGCCCGCCCCACGCAGTCCACGCAGCGCGAGATCGGTCTGAAATACGCGCCCGCAGGCACGAACCTGCTGCTGTCCGCAGCCGTCTTCGACATCGATCAGCGCGATGGCACCGTGCTGGATGTCTCGACCGGCGAGAACCGGCAGCGCCAGCTGGACCTGAACAGCCGCGGCGTCGAGCTGGAGGCGCAGGCGAACTGGGACAATGGCTGGGGCGTGATCGCCAGCTATGCCCACCAGCGCGTCAGGATCGAGAAGGGCGCGGCGGGAACCGTGGGCAACGAACTGTCGGGCGTTCCGAACGATACGCTCTCGCTCTGGGGCAAGTATGACATCCAGTCGGGTCCGGCGACGGGTCTCGGGCTGGCGGCGGGCCTGCGCTATGTCGGCGAAAGCTATGGCGATGATGCCAATGCCATCACCAACGACGATCGGGTCTTCGTGGATCTGGGGGTCAGCTACCAGCCGGCGCAACTGCCGGGGGTCGAGATGCAGGTGAACATCAAGAACCTGTTCGACCAGCAGAAGCAGACCTGCACCGCCGGATACTGCTATCGTGACGAGGGCCGCACCTGGACGGCAAGCCTGAGCCGCCGCTTCTGATGGCGCGGGGCGCGAGGCAGCCCGGACAGGCTGCGATCCTGTCCGGCCTGTGGGCCGCCTATGTCGCGCAAAGCGTGATCGGCGGCCTGACCTGGGGCGGGCTGCCCGCCGTGCTGCGCGACCAGGGCCTGCCGCTTGACCGGATCGGCCTTCTGTCCCTGCTGATCGCGCCCTGGGCGCTGAAGGTTCTGTGGTCGCCGGTGATCGAACGGTGGCGGTTGCCCTGGGGCCAACCGCCCCGCAGCGCCATGCTGGTTCTGCTGTTCGGCCTGGTCGCCGTTCTGGGTCTGCTGGCCACCGGGGTCGTCGGTCTGGTGCCGCTGCTGCCGGCACTGGCCTGCCTGATGGTGGTGGCCTTCGCCACGGCAACCGCTGATATCGTCGTTGACGGCCACGCGGTTGGCGCCCTCGCGCGCAGCGGGCACGGCTGGGGCAATGCCGCGCAGGTCGGAGGCGCCTATGTGGGATCGGCGATCGGCGCGGGGCTTCTTCTTGTCATGGTCGCGCGGATCGGCTGGACAGGGGCGGTCTGGTTCATGGCCGGACTGGTGGCTGTCCTGCTCATCTGGTTCGCCCTGACGGCGCGCGGGTCCGCGTCATCACCGGCCGCGGGCCCGCGCCCCAGTCTGCGCCGCGCGCTGGCCCGGCGCGACATCCGGCAGGGCCTGATGCTGACGGCGATCTTCGTGATTGCCCAGAAGCTGTCTCTGGGCATGCTGGGGCCGCTCCTGATCGACAGGGGCATTTCCCTTGCGACGGTGGGGCTGCTCAACGGCTTTGGCAGTCTGGTCCTTGGGCTGTTGGGTGCGCTGCTTGGCGGGGCGGCGGTCCAGCGGTGGGGTGTGCGGACGACCATGGGGGGCGCCCTGATCTCCCAGGCCATCCTGATGCTGTGCCTGGCCCTGAGCGGCGCCGGGGTCATCCTGCCCCCCGCCTTGCCGGTCGCGGCCGCGCTGCTGTCGGGATCGGCGCTGTCGGCCATCGGCTTCACCGCGCTTTATGCGCAGTTCATGCGGTGGTCGGACCCGAGGCAGGGCGGGGTGGACTTTACCCTGTTCCAATGCCTGGATGGTGCGCTCAGCATGGCCCTCGGCCTTGTGGCCGGGGTTGTGGCGCAACATGCGGGTTACGGCGTCTTCTTCGGCCTCAGCGCCATTCTGCCCGTCCTGGCTGTCCTGATGCTGAGGCGTCTGGCGATCAGGACGGCCCAGGCAACAAGCGCCTAGGAACGACGCGGCCGGCCGAGTTCATGCGGCCGAACTGTGATGCGGCTCCTCCGCCATTTCCCCAGCCATGCCGCGCCGCCAATAGGCTGCAACCATGTGCCGGTCGCGCGGCATCTTCCAGATCGAACGGACGTGACGGCGGATGTCGCGGAATGCGTCGAACTCGCATCCGGCCCAGACATAAAGATCGCCGGACGGCTGCCGCCGGGCAAGCGCCTCGACCAGCAGCCGCGTCGTGCCGGGCGCGGCGCCACGCCGATGCAGCCACTTCACCGGGCCGCCGGTCAGAACCTGTTCGTCCTCGGGACCGTCCACCTCGATGATCGCCTCGCACCTGCTGTCCGGCGACGCAGCCTCCAGCATCCGGGCGATGGCTGGCAGCGCCGTCGCGTCGCCCAGCAGAAGCACCCGTGGCGCCTGGGGAATCGCTCCGCCGCCCGGTCCCAGCAGACCCGCCACATCGCCCGGGCGGCATGTCGCAGCCCAACCCCCAGCCGATCTCTCGGCAGTCGGATGGAGTACGAAGTCTATATCCACCTCACCCCGCGCCAGATCGAGATGGCGGATGGTGTAGACGCGCACCAGCAAGGTATCAGATCCAGCGGGGAAGCTCAGCGCACCACTTGCCGTCAGCATCGGCCACACAGGCGGCAGGTTCGCTGGCCGATCCTCCGGAGGCAGGAGCAGACGGACGTGAAGCTCATCCAGCGGCAGGTCCTCCAGATCCGGAACAGAGAAGGTGACCCTTTGCATGGTGGGGGTCAGGCGGCGCGATGCCGTGACGCGGACCTCGCGGAAGAACGGCGGAACGCCATGGGACTGCCCGTCGCCCTCCCAGTGCAACTCTACCTCCTCTGCGAGATACTCTCGGATATGATCCACGAAGATCAGCTTCATGTAGCTGAGGCCGATGGGGTTGACGCCTCTTGCCTCAACGAGAAGCGCCTCACCGTCCCACCGCGCCTCAAAGCTGCCCAGCGGGATCTGCATCCGCCACGGACCCGCCTCCGTTCCCGTGATGTATTCTGCATGATCGGCCGCGAAGCGGAACATGGCAGCGGCGCCGTGGGGATGGTCAAGTGAACTGATGCGGTGGATGCCCCCACCCAACGACATCTCTTATGCCATGATGGTTTCATCGGAACCGAAGGGAGGGCACATCGATGACGACACCGATCAACATGCTGGCAATCGACTTGGCGAAGGGCAGTTTTCAGGTATGCGCAATAGGATTGGATGGGGCGGTTCTATATAACCGTGTTCTGTCGCGCACCCGGCTGGTGTCGCTGCTGGCTGAGCAGAAATCCTGTATCGTGGCGATGGAGGCCTGCGCCACGTCACACTACTGGGGCCGGATGGCGGAATCCCATGGTCATGAGGTGCGTCTGGTGCCGGCGGTGTATGT
>NZ_JHWH01000045.1 GCF_000622145.1 Paracoccus yeei ATCC BAA-599
AAACATCCGATTCCGCCTGGATTTGAGGGTGCGCATGTGGGTCCTTCCGACTATGCGCGGCTTTATGACGAATCGATTTCGGACCCGGAGGGGTTCTGGGGGCGCGAGGGCCGGCGGATCGACTGGATCGAGCCCTATGCCAAGGTCAAGAACACCGATTTCACCCTGGGCCAGGTCTCGATCAAGTGGTTCGAGGACGGGGTGCTGAACGCCTCGGTCAACTGCATCGACCGCCACCTGCCCAAACGCGCGGGCCAGACCGCGATCATCTGGGAACCCGACGACCCGGCCACGCCCGCGCGCCACATCACCTATGCCGAGCTGTCCGACAAGGTGAACCGTTTCGCCAACGTGCTGCTCAGCCAGGGCGTCATGCGCGGCGACCGGGTGGTGATCTACATGCCGATGATCCCCGAGGCGGCCTATGCCATGCTGGCCTGCGCGCGGATCGGGGCGATCCATTCCATCGTCTTCGCGGGCTTCTCGCCCGACGCGCTGGCCAACCGCATCAACGATTGCGGCGCGAAACTGGTCATCACCGCCGACACCGCGCCGCGCGGCGGCCGGCGGACCGCGCTGAAGTCGAACACCGATGCGGCCTTGCTGCACTGTTCGGACAAGGTGCGCTGCCTGGTCGTCAAGCACACCGGCGACCAGACCACCTGGATCGAGGGCCGCGACGTGGACGTGCTGCGCCTGATGGAGGAGGTCAGCCCGGACTGCCCGCCCCGCCCGATGGGGGCCGAGGATCCGCTGTTCATCCTTTACACCTCGGGCTCGACCGGCCGTCCCAAGGGGGTGGTGCACACGACCGGCGGCTATCTGGTCTATGCCGCGATGACGCATCAATACGTCTTCGACTACAAGGACGGCGACGTCTTCTGGTGCACGGCCGACGTGGGCTGGGTCACCGGCCACAGCTATATCGTCTATGGGCCCCTGGCCAACGGCGCGACCACCGTGATGTTCGAGGGCGTGCCGAACTTTCCCGACCCGGGCCGGTTCTGGGCGGTCTGCGAAAAGCACAAGGTGACGCAGTTCTACACCGCGCCGACCGCGATCCGCTCGCTGATGGGGCAGGGGCCGGAATGGGTCGAGAAATACGACCTCTCCAGCCTGCGCGTCCTCGGCTCGGTCGGCGAGCCGATCAACCCCGAGGCCTGGAACTGGTACGACCGGCACGTGGGCCAGGGCCGCTGCCCGATCGTGGACACGTTCTGGCAGACCGAGACCGGCGGGCACATGATCACCTCGATCCCCGGCGCGATCGAGACGAAGCCGGGTGCTGCGACGCTGCCCTTCTTCGGCGTGCGTCCCGCGGTGCTGGACGCCCAGACCGGCGCGGTGCAGGAGGGCAACCCGGCCGAGGGCGTCTTGTGCATCGCTGACAGCTGGCCCGGCCAGATGCGGACGCTGTGGGGCGACCACCAGCGCTTCGAGGAGGCCTATTTCCAGCAATATCCGGGCTACTACTTCACCGGCGACGGCTGCCGGCGCGACGAGGACGGCTATTACTGGATCACCGGCCGGGTCGACGACGTGATCAACGTCTCGGGCCACCGCATGGGCACGGCCGAGGTCGAATCGGCGCTGGTCGCGCATGAGAAGGTCGCCGAGGCCGCCGTGGTCGGCTATCCGCATCCGCTGAAGGGGCAGGGCATCTATGCCTATGTCACGCTGATGAACGGCATCGAGCCCAGCGACGCGCTGCGCGCCGAGCTTGAGAAATGGGTCAGGACCGAGATCGGCCCGATCGCCAAGCCGGACCTGATCCAGTGGGCCCCGGGCCTGCCCAAGACCCGCTCGGGCAAGATCATGCGCCGCATCCTGCGCAAGATCGCCGAGAACGACTACGGCGCACTGGGCGACACATCCACCCTCGCCGAACCCGCCGTCGTCGACGAACTCATCGAAAACAGGATGAACAGGGGGTAGGGCAGCCAGCCCGTCCCATTCCGAAAGAACCATCCCTGCGGGCGCAGCCTTGCCCGCAGGCCGGGTCCGGCTTGCCTGCGATGGGCCGGCCGCGACCGTCCTACGCGCGCAGACCTCGTCCACCGATGCCCT
Organism: Paracoccus yeei ATCC BAA-599; assembly: GCF_000622145.1. GTDB lineage: Bacteria > Pseudomonadota > Alphaproteobacteria > Rhodobacterales > Rhodobacteraceae > Paracoccus > Paracoccus yeei. Next base: position 2,068 of record NZ_JHWH01000045.1, read on the forward strand.
GAGCCGGCGGACGGACCGACATGATTGGCAGAGGAGGTGCCAGCCCATGGAACAGAATTTGGCGGAACGGATCGCCGCAAGTCCAAGCTATCAAAGATTGAAAACGACCCGGTCGCGCTTTGGCTGGACCCTGACCATCTCCATGCTGGTGGTCTATTACGGCTATATCCTGCTGATCGCCTTCAACAAGGACCTGCTGTCGGCCCGGATCGGCAGCGGCGTGATGACCTGGGGGATCCCGATCGGCTTTGGCGTGATCATCTTCACCATCGTCGTGACCGCCATCTATGTTCGCCGCGCGAACAGCGAATTCGACGCGCTGAGCGACCAGATCAAGCAGGGGCGCTGATGATGAACCGTACACTTTCGGGCGCAGGCGCCCTTGCGATGCTGATGCTGGCGCCGGGTGCGTCCCTGGCCGCCGACGTGATCCAGGGGGGCGCCAAGCAGGCGACGAACTGGACCGCCATCGCCATGTTCGCCGTCTTCGTGGCCGGCACGCTTTACATCACCAAATGGGCGGCCTCGAAGACCAAGTCGGCCGCCGATTTCTATACCGCCGGCGGCGGCATCACCGGCTTCCAGAACGGGCTGGCCATCGCCGGGGACTATATGTCGGCGGCGTCCTTCCTGGGGATTTCGGCTGCGGTCATGGTCTCGGGCTATGACGGGCTGATCTATTCCATCGGCTTCCTGGTCGGCTGGCCGATCCTGACCTTCCTGATGGCCGAGCGGCTGCGCAACCTGGGCAAGTTTACCTTTGCCGACGTGGCGGCCTTCCGGTTCGCCCAGACGCCGGTGCGGGTCTTTGCCGCGTCGGGCACGCTGGTGGTGGTGGCCTTTTACCTGATCGCGCAGATGGTCGGCGCGGGGTCGCTGATCCAGCTGCTGTTCGGGCTGGACTACTGGATCGCGGTGGTCATCGTCGGCGTCCTGATGATGGTCTATGTGCTGTTCGGCGGCATGACCGCGACGACCTGGGTGCAGATCATCAAGGCTTGCCTGCTGCTGGCGGGCGCGTCCTTCATGTCCTTCATGGTTCTGTGGAAATACGGCTTCTCGCCCGAGGCGATGTTCGCCGACGCGGTGCGCGTCAAGACCGACCTGGCCGCCGCCGCCCCCGACGCCACGCCGGAATCCGCAGCCGCCGCAGGGCAGGCGATCATGGGGCCGGGCACCTTCATCAAGGATCCGATCTCGGCCATCAGCTTCGGCATGGCGCTGATGTTCGGCACGGCGGGCCTGCCGCATATCCTGATGCGCTTCTTCACCGTCCCCAGTGCCAAGGAAGCGCGCAAGTCGGTGATGTGGGCGACCGGCTGGATCGGCTATTTCTACCTGCTGACCTTCGTCATCGGCTTCGGCGCCATCACCCTGGTGCTGACCAACCCGGACTTCCTGGATGCCGAGGGCAAGCTGGTCGGCGGCAACAACATGGCGGCGGTCCATCTGGCCCATGCGGTCGGCGGCAACATCTTCCTGGGCTTCATCTCGGCCGTGGCCTTCGCGACCATCCTGGCGGTCGTCGCGGGCCTGACGCTGTCGGGCGCCTCGGCGGTCAGCCACGACCTGTATTCCACAGTCTTCAAGAAGGGCGCTGCCGACAGCGCATCCGAACTGCGGGTGTCGCGCATCACGACGCTGTGCCTGGGCGCGCTGGCGGTGATCCTGGGGATCGCCTTCCAGAACCAGAACATCGCCTTCATGGTGTCGCTGGCCTTCGCGGTCGCCGCATCGGCCAACTTCCCGGTGCTGTTCATGTCGGTCCTGTGGAAGGACTGCACCACTTGGGGCGCGGTGATCGGCGGCTTCGTCGGTCTGGCGCTGTCGGTCGGGCTGACCGTGGTCTCGCCCTCGGTCTGGGAGGCGACGATGGGCAATCCGGTCGGATCGGCACCGTTCCCCTATACCTCGCCGGCGCTGTTTTCCATGACGGCGGCGTTCCTGACGATCTGGATCGTGTCGAAGCTGGACAATGGCCGTCGCGCGCGCATCGACCGCGCGGGCTTCCTGGCCCAGCAGGTGCGGTCCGAGACCGGCATCGGCGCGGCCGAGGCCTCGTCCCACTGAAACCCTGCCGCGCCCCCTGGCCGGGGGCGCGGCCTTTTTCCCGCAGAAAGGCCCGGCATGTCCCGGATCGACGACTTCATCGCCACGATCCATCCCTATGACAGCCTGCCGCAGGACGAACGGGCGCGGGTCGCCCGTTCCTTCGGCCGCAGGCACTGGCCCGCAGGCAGCGTGATCTATCGCCAGGGCGAGGCGCTGCCGGGCATCTATCTGATCGAAAGCGGCGCGGTGCGCATCCTGGACGCCAGCGGCGACTGCGTGTCGGAACTGGGCCCCCGCAATTCCTTTGGCGAACGGGGCCTGCTGCGCGACGGCCTGGCCGTCACCACCGCCACGGTGACCACGGACGCGACCGTCCTGATGCTGCCCCGCGACGAACTGATGCGGCTGATCGACAGCCAGCCTGCGGTCGCGCGCTTCTTCGACCGGGGCGGGGCGCGGCCCAGCGACCTGGCGGTGCTGAAGGTGGGCGACCTGATCGGCGCCAAGCCGCCGCTCAGCTGCCCGCCCGACACCCCGGCCGTCGAGGCCGCCCGCGCCATGCGCGACGCGGGCGCGGGCAGCATCGGCGTGGTCGAGGGCGGGCGGCTGGTCGGGATCGCCACGATCCGCGACATGTCGAACCGCGTCCTGGCCGAGGGGCGCGACCCGCAGATCCCCATCGCCCAGGTGATGACGCCGGGTCCGATCACGCTGTCGCCGTCCGAACTGGGCTATGACGTACTGAACATCATGCTGGAACGCCGCATCAGCCACCTGCCGGTGGTGGAACAGGGCCGCTTCGTCGGCATGGTCAGCCAGACCGACCTGACGCGGGTGCAGGCGCTGTCGGCATCCGCCGTGATCCGCGACATCGCGCAGGCCGCCGATGTGGCGGGCATGGCGGCGGCGACCGCGCGCATCCCCGGCCTGCTGGTGCAGATGGTCGGCGCCAATTACCGGCACGAGGCGATCACGCGGGCCATCACCGACATCGCCGACGCGGTGACGCGCCGCCTTCTGGCCCTGGCCGAGGCGGACCTGGGCCCCGCCCCCGGCCCTTGGCTCTGGGCGGCCTGTGGCAGCCAGGGGCGGCAGGAACAGACCGGGTTGTCGGACCAGGACAACTGCCTGATCCTCGGCGACGATTGCGACCCGGACCATCCATGGTTCGCCGATCTTGCGCGCTTCGTCAGCGACGGGCTGAACGCCTGCGGCTATGTCCATTGCCCCGGCGACATGATGGCGACCAACCCGCGCTGGCGCCAGCCGCGCGCGGTCTGGCGGGGCTATTTCCGCGACTGGATCGACCACCCGAACCCCGAGGCGCAGATGCTGGCCTCGGTCATGTTCGACCTGCGCGCCATCGGCGGGGATGCGGCGCTGCTGGCGGGCTTGCAGCACAACACCCTTGCGCTGGCGGCCGAGAAGCCGATCTTTCTGTACAACATGATCGAGAATTCGCTGAAGCACCGCCCGCCCCTGGGCCTGATCGGCACCATCGCCACGCCGCGTTCGGGGCAGTACCGCAACCGCATCGACATGAAGCACAACGGCGTCGTGCCGGTGATCGACCTGGCGCGGGTCTATGCGTTGCAGGGGCGGCTGACCCCGGTCAACACCCGCGCCCGCCTGGTCGAGGCGCAGGCGGCGGGCATCATCGGCGGGCGTGGCGCGGCCGACCTGATCGCGGCCTATGACCTGATCCAGACCGCGCGGCTGGAAAACCAGGCCGCGCAGATCCGGGCGGGCGAAAGGCCGGGCAACCACCTGGCGCCGGCCGATCTGCCGAACCTGGACCGCAGCCATCTGCGCGACGCCTTCGTGGTGGTGCGGGGCGCGCAATCGGCGCTTGGCCATGGCAAGGGCTTGATGGGATGAAGGTCACGACCGGGCAGCCGGTCCGTCGTCTGAAGGAGGGGACGCCGATGGCAGACATTCTTGTGGTCGAGGACGAGGACAATATCGCCATCGCGCTGGACTTCCTGCTGTCGCGGGAAGGCCACAGCCACCGGCGCATGGCCACCGGATCGGGCGCGGTCGATGAAATCCGCGCCAGCCATCCCGATCTGGTGCTGCTGGACGTGATGCTGCCCGATGTCTCGGGCTATCAGATCGTGCAGGACGTGCGCGCCGATCCGGCGCTGAAGGATGTGCGGGTGCTGATGATGACCGCGCGCGGATCGGCGGTGGAGCGCCGCAAGGGGCTGGCGCTTGGCGCCGACGGCTTCATCGCCAAGCCGTTCGAGCTGTCGGAACTGCGCGCCGAACTGGCGCGGCTGCTGGCCGGGCCATGCTGACCGGGCTGCCGCTGCGGGTCCGCGTCCTGCTGATCTTCGCGGGCCTCGCGGCGGGCGTGGTGGCGCTGCTGGCCCTGGGCCTGTGGCTTGCCGCCCGCGCCGGGCAGTCCGGCGACGCGGCAGGCGGGCTGCTGCAAGGCGTGCTGATCGCGGGCGGCGGGGCGGCGGCGATCATCGCCGGGGTCTGGTTCCTGTTCGACCGCAACGTCGCCCGGCCCATCGAGCTGCTGGCGGGGGGCCTGCGCACCGGCCAGACGCCCGAGATCCCCGAGGCGCGTTATCTGGCCGACCTCGGCCCCGCCGCCCGCGACGCGGCCGAGGCCCGCGCCCGCACCGCCGAGGCTCTGTCGGACGCCATCGCCGAACATGCCGCCGACCTGCAACGCGAAAAGCAGACGCTGGAATCCATCCTCGCCGATATCGGCGCGGGCGCGGTGATGACCGATGCGGGCGGCCGCGTGGTCTTCTACAATGCCGCCGCCGCGCGGCTGCTGCCCGGCATCGCGCTGGACCGGCCGCTTGCGCGCCATCTTGCGGGGGGCGCGCTGGAATCCGCGGCGGCGCGGCTGGCGGCGGGGGCGGCCTCGACCGACCTGACCTGCCTGACATCGGCCGGGCAGCGGTTGTGGGGCCGGATGCGCGGGGTCGAGGGCGGCACGCTTCTGATGCTGCGCGACCGCCCCGCCGAACGTCCCGCCCCGCGCGAGGCGCTGGAGCGCCTGCGCCGCCATGCCGCGACGCTGGTGCCGATGCTGGAGGCGCTGGACGGCCCGATCCCGCCCGCGCTCGCCCAGGCGATCCGGTCCGAAGGGCAGGGGCTCGCCGCCTCGGTGCGCGAACTGACCGACCGGATGACCGGCGACGCGCCGCAGGGCCGGGCGGGCCTGAACGAGCTTGCCGCAGGGCTGGACCTGTCGCCCGGCCAGCCGCCGCTGGCGCTGCTGGCCGATGCGGCGGCGCTGAACGGACTGCTGCGCCATCTGGACCGGCACCTGCGCGCCCAGGGCATCGCGCCCCATGTGCGTGCCGAAGCCGAGGGGGCCGAGGCGCGCCTGTCGCTGGTCTGGACCGGCCCGCCGGTGCCGATCGGCCGTCTGGAAGCCTGGCTGTCGGAACCGCCCGACCCGATGCAGCCCGAACTGACCGGGCACGAGATCCTGGCCGCCCATGTCACCGGCCTCTGGCCCGAGGCGGACGGGGACGAGGCCCGGCTGGTGCTGCCCTTGCCCCTTGCGCCCATGCGCGGCGACGAGGCCGGGCTGACCTATGACTTCGCCCTGTCGGGGCGCAGCGCCGGATCCACCCGGCTGTCGGACCTGACTTGCGTGGTCTTCGACACCGAGACGACGGGCCTTGATCCCGCGACCGACCGGATCGTGCAGATCGCCGGGCTGCGCATCGCGCGCGGCCGCCTGACCGGCGAGCGGTTCGAGACGCTGGTCAATCCCGGCCGCCCGATCCCGGCGGCATCCACCGCGATCCACGGCATCACCGATGCGATGGTGGCAGGCGCCCCCGACATGACCGGCGCGCTGACGGCCTTCCACCACTTTGCCGAGGACGCCGTGCTGGTCGCCCATAACGCGCCCTTCGACATGGGGATGCTGCGCCGCGCCGCGCTGGAAACCGGGGTCTATTTCGACAATCGCGTGCTGGACACGATCCTGTTGTCGGCGATGGTCTGGGGCCAGTCGGCGCCGCATACGCTGGACGCGCTGACCGCCCGGCTGGGCATCGCCATCCCGCCCGAGGAGCGCCACACCGCGATGGGCGACACCCGCGCCACCGCCGAGGCCTATCTGCGCCTGTCCGCCGCCCTGAAGGCCAAGGGCCTGGACCGGTTCGAGGATGTCCTGTCCGAGGTCCGCCGCCACCGCCACCTGATCGAGGACGCGAACGTCCCCGGCCCCGCGCATGGCAACCCGCCCGCGTGACCGCCTGAGAACCGGGTTTTTCGCCGCCTTGGGCAAGGTTGGCCTCACCGGCAGGATGGATGTGGCTTGCCCCGACCCGTGGCTGCCCTGATCTGGGTGCCTGGCGCTGCGGGCCTGCAAGAATTGATCGTCAGGCGCCTTTGCGCGGGGCCTGCGACGGCAGTTCGCCGAAGCGAACTGGCCCGCTTGGAAAAGCTGCAAAGATAGCTGACCGATGTGACGGTTGTGTGGGATACGCCTGCTTTCAGCATCTCGCGGACGCGAGCCAGGCGGATACTGTGCACGAAGATCATCGGGGAAACGCCCTAGCCTTACATTTGCGTTCTCATCTGATCCCTGAATCACTGAGTTACCATGATTTAGATGAGGTCATGGATGTCGGGATTGGCTGTCGAGGCAACGTTGGAGCTTTGGGCCTCGTCGCTTCGGGATGTGAAGTCGCGGATGCGGGTTCTGTTCACACAGGAACGGGTTGCGGCATCGGCCGGTCAGTTTCTGAATGGCCTGCTGGGAAACGAACGGCGCAAGACCGGCTGGATGCGGGCGGAAGCCGCAGGCGACAAGGGTCCTTGGCGGCAGCAGGCGATCCTCGGTCGGGTGCCCTGGGATGCCGATGCCTTGCGCGATATCGTGCGCGACTATGCGCTGGAGACCTTGGCCGAACCCGATGCCGTTCTGGTCATCGATGAAACCGGCTTTCTGAAACAGGGCCATGCCTCCTGTGGGGTCGCGCGCCAATATACCGGCTCGGCGGGCAAGATTGTAAATGCTGGATCACAATTCCCCAGAAGTGCTGGCGCAAAATTCCCCACTTTACGGGTTTGGCGATCAGCCTTGCAGGTGATGGGCGCCTCCATTTCTGGGCGGCCGACCACGGCGCTTTGGCGGCGGCGGCGGAGTGATTGCGGCATGTGAGCGGGTGTGTTCCGGGATCAGATCGGCATGCGCCCGCAGGCGGTAGCTGGCCCCTTCGATCTGGATGACGACAGCGTGATGCAGCAGCCGATCCAGAAGTGCGGTCGCGACCACGGGATCCCCGAAGATCTCGCCCCATTCGGCAAAGCCGCGATTGGAGGTCAGGATCATGGCACCCTTTTCATAGCGGGCATTGACGAGTTGGAAGAACAGGTTGGCCCCGCCCGTGGTGATGGGCAGGTAGCCGATCTCGTCGACGATCAGCAGGGAGGCCCGGGCATGGAAGCGGATTTTTTCGGGGAGACGTCCCTCTCGCTCGGCCTTGGCCAAGGCCTCGATCAGCTCTGCGAGGGTGCAGCGATAGACGCTTCGCCCGGTCTTCACGGCGGCAACGCCGGTGGCTGTGGCAAGGTGGGATTTCCCCGTCCCAGGCGGACCGAGGAAGTGCAGGACCTCCGCACGGCGGATGAACTCGAGCTGAGCGAGTGCCATGATGCGGTTCCGGTCAAGCGACGGCTGGAAGGAGAAGTCGAAGCTTTCCATCGTCTTGATCGGCATCAGGCGGGCGGTGCGCAGGGCAACGCCGATGCGGCGACCTTCGCGCAGGCTCAGTTCCTCGGCCAGGAGTTCGTCGATGGCCTCGATGGCGCTGATCTCGCCCTTCTCCAGCCGGCTGAGGATCTGATCCAGCGTCTCGAGGGCGCGGGCCATGTGAAGGCAGACCAGGCTCTGGCGGATCCTCTCGATGACCGGGATCATGGGCGATGCTCCGGCGCGCCTGCCAAACGCTGTCCGACTGCCTCGTAGAAGGCCAAGGGTCGGCGGGCGACCGCAGCCTCGGTCACGGATGGCAGTCGCAGGGCGCGCTGCGCGGTCAGGACCGGCTTGCGATGGCTGGGATCGACCCGGCGCTGGTTCTTGCCTTCCAGCACCGGGTGGCTGGCGATCAATGCGCCATCCTCGAAGATCCTGAC
>NZ_JHWH01000046.1 GCF_000622145.1 Paracoccus yeei ATCC BAA-599
CCGATACGACCGCTGCCCGATCCTGTTCCTCTCAGCCTGCGCTCTCGCCGCAACAGTCATCTATGGGTTGTGAGCCCTGACTCTAGCGGAACTTTGAAAGAGTCAACTCTCGACCTGATTTGGGGAACATGATTCACCCCCCATCCGCGCCCGCCTGGCCTTGTTTGGAGCCTATCTATCCTCGGGCAGCAACAGGCCGCCGCGGGCGCGCAGGGCTTCGGCCACGCGGTCGGCGTCGTCAAGCGCGCCCAGGGTCAGCGGCAGGACGACCCGCCAGCCCGGGCGGCGCGGCGAGCGCGCGCGCCAGGCCAGGGCAAGCTGGCGCGCCTTGCCGATCAGGGCCGGAGTAAAGCGGATCACCAGGGGGATCGCGGCCTCGAGGATGGCGACGGGCAGGCCGATACGGCGCAGAGGCGCGAGCAGGCGGTGGATCACCTCGCGCAGCGCCTCGAGGCTGGTGGTCATCGTCACCAGGTTGGCCAGCGCCACGGCCGAGAGGACGCGCAGCGCAAGGGCGGACCCGCCGGCCCAGTCCCCGGTCAGCCCGTGCCAAGCCAGCAGCACCAGGGCCAGCGGCCAGAGGGGGCGCAGCTGCCGCAGCCCGTGGCGCAGGAATATGCGGCCGGGCAGGGCGTAAAGCAGGACGACCCCCGCCAGCGCGGCGAGTTGCGGCCAGACCCCCGGCAACAGGAACAGGCCCGTGGTCGCCACGGCCAGCGCGGCCAGCTTGGCGCCGGCCGGCCAGTCCTGCGCCCGCGTCCTAACCGGCGAGGTCAGCGAGATCATCGGACGCGCCCTCCTCGATCATGCGGGCCTCGAACTCGGCCAGCAGCGCGGGGCCGCCTCGGGCGCGGATGCGGCCACGGTCCAGCCAGCAGATGTCGCCATAGCCGGCCAGGTCGCGCGGCTCGTGCGAGATATGCAGGATGCGGGCGCCCGATGCATCCAGGTGGCGCACCAGCTGCATCCGGGTCGGGATGTCGAGGCCCGCGAAGGGCTCGTCCAGGATCAGCCAGCGCGGCCGCATGGCCAGCACCGCCATCATGCACAGCAGGTGCTTTTGGCCCTGCGACAGCGCCTCGGTCGTGGCGTCCTGCCAATGCGCCTTGCCGAAGCGGTTCAGGGTCTCCAGCGCGCCCGCCCGCGCCTCGGCCCGGCCCTGGCCCAGCTGGCGCAGGCCAAAGGCCATTTCCTCGATCACGGTGGGAAAGATGATCTGGTGTTCGGGGTTCTGGAACAGGATGCCGACGGTCGCGATGGCCGCCCGGCGGTCCTGCCAGACATCGACCCCCGCGATGGTGACGCGGCCCTGGTCGGGCCGGATCAGCCCGCCCAGCACCCGCGCCAGCGTGCTTTTCCCCGAGCCGTTGCGGCCAATGATGCCGACCCGGGCCGCGTCCAGCCCGAGGTCGATGCCGGACAGGACGGCGCGCCCGGCGATGGCGTGGCTGACGCTCTCGATGCGGATGCCCCCCGGTTCTGCCATGCCGATCCCCCTGTTGGTCGCAGGGGTCTTTAGCATCTTTGCGGCGGCGGAACAGCGGGGCCGTGGGTCAGGGGCGCAGCAGGATCTTGCCCGCCTTGCCCGGCGCCAGCGAGGCACGCACCGCGTCCCCGATCCGGTCCAGCCCGAAGATGCCGCCGACCGGCAGGATCAGCGCGCCGTCCGCGACCAGGCCGATCAGCTCGCCCATCAGCCGGGCGCGCTCCTCGGGGGGCATCGCGGCGCTGACCTTGGCGCCCCAGAAGCCGCGCACCACCGCCTGCTTGAAGATCAGATCGCCCGAGGAAATCTCCATCGCGCCCCCGGTCATCGAGCCGAAGGACACCAGCAGCCCCTCATCCGCCAGCAGCGACAGCAGCGCGCCGGCAGCCTTGCCGCCGATGGAATCGACCGCCGCCCGGATGGGCGCGCCCCCGGTCGCGGCCCGCACCCGGTCCGGCCAGTCGGCTCCTTCGGTCGACAGGGCGTCCAGGCCCAGGTCCTGCATCTCGGCCACGGCGGCGTCGCGCCGGACCAGGTTCAGGGCATGGATGCCGCGCGCGCGGGCCAGCATCGCGACAGCCTTGCCCACCGCGCCATTGGCCGCGTTCTGCACGAACCAGTCGCCCGGGCCCACGCCCAGGAGCCCCAGCAGGGTGATGGCGCTGAAGGGCATGGCGATCAGTTGCGCGCCCTGTTCGTCGGTGATGGCGTCGGGCAGTGGCACCAGCCCGGCGGCCGGGGCCAGGGCGTATTCGGCCCAGGACCCGCGCAGTCCGGCCACCGCGACGCGCTGGCCCAGGCGAAGCCCGGCGACGCCATCGCCCAGGGCGTCGACGACGCCCACGGCCTCGGATCCGCCGATGGCGGGCAGGGTGGGCTTGTAGCCATAGCTGCCGCGCACGGTCCAAAGGTCGTGGTTGTGGATCGGCGACAGGATCACGTGGATGCGGACCTGGCCCGGACCGGGTTCGGGCGTCGGGCCGTCGGCAAGTTTCAGAACGGCGGCGGGGTCGCCAAAGCTGTCATGGGTGGCGCTGCGCATCGTGTTTCCTTTCGTCAAGGCCTGCGTCCCGAAGGCGCTGGCCGCTTTCCGGGTCGAAACGATGCAGATGGGCAGGGTCGGGCATCACCGCAACCCGGTCGCCGCGTTGCGCGCGGGTCGTGCCGGGCAGACGCAGCGTGATCGCCACGTCGCTGCCGGCGATGGTGCCATAGCCGAAGGCATCCGCGCCCAGCCGCTCGACCGAGCGCAGGTCGACCGGGATGCCGCCATCCGCCTCGTGCAGATGCTCGGGGCGGATGCCCAGCCGCAGCGGGCCTGGCGGCAGGTCCAAGGCCAAGACATGACCGCCGGGCAGGGTCACGCCGCCCGTGCCCGCTTCGGCCGTCATGATGTTCATGGCAGGCGAGCCGATGAAGCCCGCGACGAACTCGGTCGCGGGACGCTCATAGACCTCAAGCGGGGTGGCGATCTGTTCCGCGACGCCCCTGTTCATCACGATCAGCCGGTCGGCCAGGGTCATCGCCTCGACCTGGTCATGGGTCACATACAGCGTGGTCTGCCCGGTGCGCAGGTGCATGTCCTTGATTTCCAGCCGCATCTGCACGCGCAGTTTCGCGTCCAGGTTCGACAGCGGCTCGTCCAGCAGCAGGGCGGCGGGGTCGCGCACCAGCGCCCGGCCCATCGCGACGCGCTGGCGCTGGCCGCCCGACAGGGCGCGCGGCTTGCGGTCCAGATAGGGTTCCAGTTCCAGCATCCTTGCGGCCCTGGTGACGCGCTGGTCGATTTCCGCGCGCGACAGCTTCGCAATCTTCAGCCCATAGGCCATGTTGTCGCGCACCGACATGTGGGGATAAAGCGCATAGTTCTGGAACACCATGGCGATGTCGCGCTGGCGCGGCTCCAGGTCGTTGACCACGCGGCCGCCGATCTGGACCGTGCCCGAGGTGATGTCCTCGAGCCCCGCGACCATGCGCAGCAGCGTGGACTTGCCGCAGCCCGAGGGGCCGACGATGACCACGAATTCGCCGTCCGCAATCTCGGCGCTGATGCCGTGGATCACCGGGGTGCCGGCATAGCTTTTGCGGACGTCGGTCAGGGTGATGCCAGCCATCTATTTCTCCGTCTCGACCAGGCCCTTGACGAACCAGCGCTGCATCAGCACCACCACCAGGATCGGCGGCAGGATGGCCAGCACCGAGGTGACCATGACCAGGTTCCAGGGCGTATCGGCATCGGCGAAGGAGATCATCTTCCTTAGCGCAATGACGATGGTGTTCATTTCGTTGGAATTCGTGACCAGCAGCGGCCACAGGTATTGCGTCCAGCCATAGATGAACTGGATGACGAAGATCGCCGCCACATTGGTCAGCGACAGCGGCCACAGGATGTCCTTGAAGAACCGCCAGGGCCCGGCGCCATCGACCCGCGCGGCCTCCAGCAGTTCGTCCGGGATGGTCATGAAGAACTGCCGGAACAGCAGCGTCGCGGTAGCCGAGGCGATCAGGGGCAGGATCAGCCCCGGATAGGTGTCGATCAGGCCGAGGTCGACCATGACCTTGTAGGTCGGCTGGATGCGGACCTCGACCGGCAGCATCAGGGTGATGAAGATCAGCCAAAAACAGGCCATGCGCAGCGGAAAGCGGAAGAACACGATGGCATAGGCCGAGGCCATGGAAATCGCGATCTTTCCCAGCGCGATGCCCATCGCCACGATGGTGGTGTTCGCCAGCAGCCGCCACAGGCTGACGCCGCCGATCTTGGATATGCCGCCGGTGAAGGCGTCGTGATAGTTCGCCGCCGCCTGCGCCCCGGGCAGCAGCGGCAGCGGCGGGCGCAGGATGGTCTGGGTGCTGTGGGTCGAGGCGATCAGGACGTAATAGACCGGAAAGGCCACCACGATCACGCCCAGGATCATCCACAGATGGGCCAGGGCCCGTCCGGCTCCCTTGGGCGCAAGGGGCGAGGGCTCAGCCATAATGCACCCGCCGCTCGATGAAGCGGAACTGGAAGGCGGTCAGCGCGATCACGATCAGCATCAGGATCACCGATTGCGCGGCGCTGTCGCCCATGATGAGGTTCACGAACCCGTCGTTATAGACCTTGTAGACCAGCGTTTCGGTGGCCCGTCCCGGTCCCCCGCCGGTCACCGCATGGATGATGCCGAAGGTGTCGAACAGCGCATAGACGGTGTTGACGACCAGCAGGAAAAACGTCGTCGGCGCCAGCAGCGGAAAGACGATGGTCCAGAAGGCATGCCGGCGCGTGGCCCCGTCGATGGCCGCCGCCTCGAGCAGCGGGCGCGGGATGGCCTGCAGGCCGGCGACGAAGAACAGGAAGTTGTAGCTGATCTGTTTCCACACCGCTGCCGCCACCACCAGCGTCATGGCGTGATTGGCGTTCAGCAGCGGGTTCCAGTTGATGCCCATCTGCCGCAGCGGCCAGGCCAGCGTGCCGAAGCTGGGGTTGAACATGAACAGCCACAGCATCCCCGCGATGGCCGGGGCAACCGCATAGGGCCAGATCAGCAGCGTGCGGTAGAACCCCTTGCCGCGCACGATCTTTTCGGCCTGCACCGCCAGGAACAGCGCGATCGCCATGGCCAGCAGGGCGACCAGCGACGAAAACACCGCCGTCACCTGCAAGGCGTTCAGATAGGCCGGATCGCCCAGCACCTTGCGAAAATTCGCCAGTCCCACGAAGGTCGTCTTCAGCCCGAAGGCATCTTCTCGCAGCATGGACTGGCGGAACGCCTGCGCCGCCGGCCAGTAGAAAAAGATCAGCGTGATCGCCAGCTGCGGCGCCAGCAAAAGCCAAGGCAGCAGCCTATGCGGAAAGACCGTCCGTCGCATCCGTCCCCCTGTCGCGATGGCGGGCGCGGCGCAGGCGCGCGCCCGCCGCCGGCCTCAGCCGCCCACGGCTTCCTTGATGGCGGCATTGCCGCGCTCGGCCGCGTTCTTCAGCGCGGTGGCTGCGTCCTGCTGGCCCGACAGCATCTTTTCATATTCCTCGTTCTGGATGTCGCGCAGCTGCGGCAGGTTCGGCGCGCGCACGCCCTTGGAGTTCTCGGTCGGGGGCTTGCCGGACATCTGCAGGATCGGTACCTCGCGCGCCGGGTTCTTGTCGTAAAAGCCCGAGGCCTTGGTCGCCTCATAGGCGGCCATCGTCACCGGCAGATAGCCCGACTGTTCGTGCAGATACTGCTGCACCGGGGTTTGCGACAGGTAGTCGAAGAAGGCAGCGACCCCGTTGTAGGTCTCTTCCGACTTGCCGCCCATCACCCACAGCGAGGCCCCGCCCGGCGTGGTGTTCTGCGGCGCGCCTTCGGCGGTCTCGTCATAGGGCAGCTGGCCGATGCCGTAGTTCATCCCCGACTTGACGATATCGCCCAGGCCGCCCGAGCTTTCCGTCAGGATGCCGCATTCGCCCGAGGTGAAGTTCTGCTTGGCCTCGCTGGTGCGGCCGCCATAGACGAAGACGCCCTCTTTCGCGAGATCCGCCAGTTCCTGGAAATGCTTGACGAACAGCGGCCCGTCGATCTTCAGCTCGGGCGTGCCGGCCAGGCCGTTTTCGTTCGTGGCCCAGCTGACGTTGTTCCAGGCGGCGAAATTCTCGGTATGGATCCAGGTCAGCCAAGTCGAGGTATAGCCGCAGGTCGCGGCGCCCGATTCCTTGATCTTGCGGGCGGCGGCCCAGACCTCGGCCCAGGTCTTGGGCGGGTTCTCGGGGTCAAGGCCCGCCTTCTGGAAGATGTCCTTGTTGTAATACAGGATCGGCGACGAGGAGTTGTAGGGGAACGACAGCATCTCGCCCTCGGGGGTCGAGTAATAGCCGACGATCCCGGCCAGATACTGGCCTTTGTCAAAGGTGAAGCCGCCCTCTTGCAGCACCTCGGCCACCGGCTTGATGGCACCCTGCGCGCCCATCATGACGCCGGTGCCCACGTCGAACACCTGGATGATGTCGGGGGCCTGGCCCGCGCGGAAGGCGGCGATGCCGGCGTTCAGGGTTTCGGGATAGGTGCCCTTGAAGACGGGCTTCACCTCGTATTCCGACTGGCTGGCGTTGAAGTCGCCGGCGATCTTGGCCACCACCTCGGCATTGGCGCCCGACATGGCATGCCACCACGAGATTTCCGTCCTAGCCTCGGCCGTCAGCGGCAGGGTGGCCAGCCCCAGGGTCAAGATGGCTGCGGTTTTCATGGAAATCCCTCCGTTTGCTGTGTTCGGCGGATCGCGACCCGCAGGGCCCGGCAGACGGGGCCAAGGGCCGGATCCCCCCATCCGGCCGGGCAAGGTTGTCCGACCGGGCAGGGGCCTGTCAATTCGCAAAGCTTCGTGACAGCCCCGTGACCTTGGGGCGCAGGAACAAATTAAATTCCCGCATCCGAAACTTTCCCGCTTTGCCGTCCGTTGTCCCCCTGCGCGGCGCAGCATCTGTCATAAGGAGAATAGCGAATGAATTCGATCATTTATCTGGTCGGTCTTGTGGTCGTCGTTCTGTTCATCCTCTCCATGCTGGGGTTGCGCTGATGGCCATTCGGGAAATCGAGGGTTCGGATCGCCCCTATGTGGACTGGGCGGCGGTCTTTGCCGGTACCGTGGTGGCGGTCGGCGTGGCGGTGGTGATGACGACCTTTGCCGCCGCGCTTGGCCTTGGTGCGGTTTCCGTGGACGAGGACGGCGGCGTCAGCTGGACCTGGCTGGTCGTGACGGCGCTGTTCGTGCTGGTTTCGATGATCGCGGCCCATGCCTTGGGCGGCTATATCGCCGGCCGGATGCGCCGCCCCATCGGCTCGGGCGGGCGCGATGAGGTCACGGTCCGCGACGGCATCAACGGCCTGACCGTCTGGGGGCTGGGCATGGTCGTCTCTGCGGTCATGGCGGGTTCGATCATCGGAGGCGGCGTCAGGGCTGCCGGCGGCGCGGTCCAGACGGCGGTCGAGGCGACCGGCTCGGCCATCGGTGGCGTGGCGCAGGGCGCCGGCCAGCTTGCGGGCGGTGTCGTCTCGGGCGCGGGTCAGGCCATCGGCGGCGCGGCGCAGGGTGCCGGTCAGGCGGCGGCCCCGGCGCTTCAGGACATGATGCCCGACGGCATGGGCAATCCGCTGGACTACATCACCGACACGCTGCTGCGGCCCGACGGGCAAAGCCCCGGCCAGACCCTGCAGCAGGACGCCGAGGCGCAGATGTCGGCCGACCAGCGCCAGCTTGTGGGCATACTGGCCAATGTCGTCCGCACGGGCGAGATCCCGGACGAGGACCGCGATTGGCTACGCCAGCAGGTCGCCCTGCGCACCGGCCTTTCGGAAACCGAGGTCGATACCCGCGTCAACCAGGCCGTCGAGCGCGCCCAGGCGATCCGCGCCGAGGCCGAGCAGCGCCTGAACGAGGTCCGTGCCGAGGCCGAGCGCCTGAAGACCGAGGCGCAGGCCCGTCTGGACGAGGCCCGCGACAAGGCGGCCGAGGCTGCCGAAACTGCGCGCATCACCGGCATCCTGTCGGCCTTCCTGCTGGCGGCGTCGTCGCTGATCGCGGCTGCTGCGGCCTATATGGCAGCGGTCCGGGGCGGACGCGACCGCGACGACGGCCGGGTCTGGGGTGGCCTCGCCTGGCGCGAGTGACACGGCCTTGGAAACCAGGCTTCGGGGGCGCTTCGGCGCCCCTTTCGTTTGCGGGCTTGCCTGACCGGCGGGCTTTCTGCCAGCGTGAGGCGGCGAAAGGAGCCCCCATGCAACCCGCCCCCAGATGCCGCAAATCCCCTGGGCCGCAATGACGCCCTTTGGCTTTTCCCTGCCTGGCCGGGTGATCTTCGGCCGGAGCGAGGCGGGCCGCGCGCCCGGCCTGATCCGCGCCCTGGGCAACCGGGGCGTGCTGGTCCATGGGGCGGACGCATCCCGCGCGGCCTGGCTGGTGGACGGCTTGCGGGCGCAGGGCGCGGCCGTCCTGGCGGTATCCTGCGGGGCCGAGCCGAGCCTGCCGATGCTGCGGGACGCGCTTGACCGTGCCCGCTCGCAGGGGGCCGACTGGGTCTGCGGGCTGGGCGGCGGGTCCGCGCTGGATATGGCCAAGGCTCTGGCCACGCTGATCCCGGCGCCGGGCGGCATCATGGACCATCTGGAGGTCGTGGGCCGCGGCCTGCCGCTGCGCGTGCCGCCCTTGCCCTGCGTCGCCATCCCGACCACCGCCGGAACCGGGGCCGAAGCCACGCGCAATGCGGTGATCGGGCTGCCGGATCACGGCCGCAAGGTCTCGATCCGGGACGAGGGCATGCTGCCGCGCCTGGCCATCGTGGACCCCGCGCTGACCGATGGATGCCCGCGCTGGGTGACGCTGGCCTCGGGGCTGGATGCGCTGGCGCAGGTGATCGAGCCATGGCTGTCCTGCAAGGCGACGCCGCTGACCGACGCGCTGGCGGGTCCCGCGATCCTGCCGGGGCTTCAGGCGCTGATGCGGCTGATGCAGGCCGAGGACCCCGAGGCGCGCGACCGCATGGCCTGGACCAGCCTGTGCGGCGGCATCGCGCTGGCGAATGGCGGGCTTGGCGCGGTCCACGGGCTCGCGGGCGTCATCGGCGGACTGACCGGCGCGGCGCATGGCGCGATCTGCGGCGCGCTGCTGGGCCCGGTGCTGGACATGAACCGGCGGCTGACCGGCGACATGCCGCGTCTTGCCCGGCTGCGGGCGGATCTGGCCCCGGCGCTGGCCTGCCCGCCCGACGCGGTGCCCGTGGCCTTGGCGGACTGGGCCCGCGCCCAGGGTCTGCCCGGGCTTGCCGCCCTGGGGCTGGACCCCGCCCGCCACCAGGCCGTGGCCGAGGCGGCGCTGACGAGTTCCTCGATGCGCGGCAATCCCGTGACGCCCGGCATCGGGGATCTGGTGGCGGCCCTGAGCGCCGCCTCCTGATGCCTTGGCGCGCGCTAAGGCACGGTGCGAAAAGAAAGTGATCCTTCCCGCTGTTCGCCTTTCGCCCACCCCGCTATAGACCGGCCAGGCCGCGCGACGCGGAGATGGAATATTCGCGACCCGGTCCGAAAGCGGCATCGGCATGTCGCAAAACCTCCAGGCGGGAGGGTGGACCTTGCCGCTAATGGCCGGGTCGGTCCCGGCGGGGGAAACAGGAAACCGGCAGCCCGTGGCGCGATGCGGCGGGCGCCGCCAGCGGATGGGGTTCGGATGGACGAAGCGAGGGAATGGAACATGGCGGCATCGCTGATCGACGGGAAGTCCTTTGCGTTGGGTTTGCGGGGTCGGGTTGCCGATGTGGTTTCGGGGCTTGCGGCGCGGGGGATCGTGCCGGGGTTGGCGGTGGTGCTGGTGGGCGAGGACCCGGCTTCGGCGGTCTATGTCAGGAACAAGGGCGTCCAGACGCGCGAGGCGGGCATGGCCTCGTGGGAGCACAGGCTGCCGGCCGAGACGGCGCAGGCGGATCTGCTGGCGCTGATCGAGACGCTGAACCATGACCCGGCGGTGCACGGCATCCTGGTGCAGCTGCCGCTGCCCGGGCACATGGACGCCGAGGCGGTGATCAACGCCATCGACCCCGCCAAGGACGTGGACGGGTTCACCATCGGCAACGTGGGCCTCCTGGGCACCGGGCAAAGG
>NZ_JHWH01000047.1 GCF_000622145.1 Paracoccus yeei ATCC BAA-599
TTGTCCTGGACGAGCCGAACTCAAACCTCGACAACGAAGGCTCGGCGGCGCTGAACCTGGCGATCCGCACCATCAAGGCGCGCGGCGGCGCGGTCATCATCATGGCCCACCGCCCCGCCGCGATCAGCGAATGCGAACTGCTTCTGGTGATGGAACAGGGCGTGCGCCGCGCCTTCGGCCCGCGCGACGAGGTGCTGCAGTCCGTGGTGCGCAACGCCGAACAGATCGCGCGGTCCAAGGGCCAGGGCGGAGGGGTGACATGACCGACCTCAAACTCGCGCGCGCCGCCGTCGAAAAGCTGCCCCACGACCCGGCCGCGGCCCGTCCGGCGCCGCAGCCGGCGCCCCCCGCCGCCCCGCCGCCGGCGCGGCCGGAATGGTCGGCCCGGGGCGCCATCCTGCTGGGGCTCCTGTCGCTGGCCCTGCTGGTCGGCGGCTTCGGCCTCTGGTCCGTCGCCGCCCGCATCAGCGGCGCCGTGGTCGCCTCGGGCCAGGTCGAGGTCGAACAGCGCCGCCAGATCGTCCAGCATCCCGACGGCGGCGTGGTCGCCGAAATCCTCGTGCACGAGGGCGAGACCGTCGCCGCCGGACAGCCGCTGATCCGGCTGGACGGGGCGCTTCTGGGCACCGAACTCGCCATCGTCGAGGGCCAGTATTTCGAGATCCTCGCCCGCCGCGGCCGGCTCGAGGCCGAGCGCTCCGACCGCACCGAAATCGTCTTCCCCGAGGAGCTGGTCGCCGCCTCCCGCACCCATCCCGACTATCGGGCGCTGATGGCGGGCCAGCAGGACCTGTTCCGCGCCCGCATGGACACGCTGAACCAGTCGCTCGGCCAGCTCGCCAAGCAGGCCGAACAGATCGGCTCGCAGATCAAGGGCATCGACGCCCAGAACGACGCCCTGCAAAAGCAGCGCGACTTCATCGCCCAGGAACTGCGCGACCAGCGCACGCTGCTCGACAAGGGCCTGGCCCAGGCGCCCCGCGTCCTGGCCCTGGAACGCGAGGCGGCGCGCCTCGACGGGCTCCTGGGCGAAACCACCGCCAGCCGTGCCCAGGCGGAAACGCAGCTTGCCGAGATCGACCTGTCGCGGCTGGAAAAATCAGCCGCCTATCGCGAACAGGCCGAAACCGAGCTGCGTGACCTCGGCTACCGCGAACTGGAACTGGCCGAACGCCGCCGCGCGCTGACCGAACAGGTGGCCCGGCTGGAAATCCGCGCCCCGGTCGCGGGCGTGGTGCAGGAATCCCAGGTCACGACGCCGCGTTCGGTGATCCGGGCGGCGGACCCGATCCTTTACATCATCCCGCAGGACCGCCCGCTGGTGGTGGCCGCCCGCATCGCCACGATCAACATCGACGAGGTGCATCCGGGCCAGCAGGTGGTGCTGCGGTTCTCGTCCTTCTCGTCGCGCACGACGCCGGAAATCGACGGCGTGCTCAGCCGCGTCTCGGCCGACACGCTCGTCGACCAGGCGACCCATGTGCCCTATTACCGGGCCGAGGTGACGATCCCGCCCGAACAGATCGCCAAGCTCAAGGGCCTCGACCTGGTGCCCGGCATGCCGGTCGAGGTCTATGTCCAGACCGGCGAACGCAGCCCGCTGGCCTATCTGATGAAGCCGCTCAGCGACTACTTCACCCGCGCCTTCCGGGAAAACTGACGGCGGGCGACGTTCGATCCGCCCCAGGCTTCTTTCTTGTCGAAATATCCCGGGGGAACGCGCCCGCCGGGCGCGTGGGGGCAGAGCCCCCGCCACCCTCGGCCGCCTGCCACACGGGCAGGCACCAGCGCAAGCGGTCCCGGCCCGACGGCCGCCCTCAGACCCCCAGGCACCAGCGCATGACGGCCTTCTGCGCGTGCAGCCGGTTCTCGGCCTCGTCGAAGATGACCGAATTCGGCCCATCCATTACCGCGCTCGTCACCTCGTCGTCGCGATGCGCGGGCAGGCAGTGCATGAACAGCGCATCGGGCTTGGCCCGCGCCATCAGCGCCTCGTTGACCTGATAGCCGCGCAGCTGGTTGTGGCGCCGCTCGCGCGCCGACTGCGGGTCGTGCATCGACACCCAGGTGTCGGTGACCACCAGGTCCGCCCCCTCGACCGCCTTCATCGGATCGCGCTCGATGGCGACGGTCACGCCCTGCGCCCGGGCAAAGGCCACGGCCTCGGGCTCGGGGTCCAGGGTCGAAGGTCCGGTGAAGGTGAAGTCATAGCCGAACTGCCCCGCCGCATGGATCATCGAGGCGCAGACGTTGTTGCCGTCCCCCGACCACACCACCTTGCGGCCCGCGATCGGGCCGCGATGCTCCTCGAAGGTCATCACGTCGGCCATGATCTGGCAGGGATGGGTGCGGTTCGTCAGCCCGTTGATGACCGGCACGCTGGCGTATTCCGCCATCTCCAGCAGCGTCGCCTCCTCGAAGGTGCGGATCATGATCAGGTCGACATAGCGCGACAGCACCCGGGCGGTGTCGGCGATGGTCTCGCCATGGCCCAGCTGCATCTCCTTGCCCGACAGCACCATGGTCGAGCCGCCCATCTGCCGCACCCCCAGGTCGAAGCTGACCCGCGTCCGCGTCGAGGGCTTCTCGAAGATCAGCGCCACCATCCGGTTCTTCAGCGCCAGGTCCGCGTCCAGCGCGCCCCGGGGCTGGCCCGCGCGGGCGTCCTTCATCCGGCGGGCGCTGTCGATCATGCCCCGCAAGGCGGCCTTGTCGGTCAGATGGATGTCAAGGAAACTGTTCATTGTCACTGTCTTTCGATGCTTGCGGCCAGCAAGCCGCGTCGCCGGCGCAAGGTCAAGGCCCCGCGCCGGCCTTTCCGCCCCGGAAAGCCGCTATTCCAGCCGGCCGGCGGCCCGGTCCAGCCGCTGGACGGCCTCGGCGATCTCCGCGTCGGTGATGGTCAGGGGCGGCAGCAGGCGCAGCACGCCGTCGCCCGCCGGCACCGTCAGGATGTGCTCGGCATAGCCCGCCTTGACCAGGTCGGCCGGCGCCACCTTGCACTTCAGCCCCAGCATCAGCCCCTGGCCGCGCACTGACTCGAAGACCTCGGGATGGGCTGCGACCAGCGCCTCCAGCTTCTGGCGCAGCAGCCCCGCCTTGCGGTTCACCTCGGACAGGAAGGCCGGGTCGGCGACGATCTCCATCACGCGCGCGCCCACCGCGCAGGCCAGCGGGTTGCCGCCATAGGTCGAGCCATGCGTGCCCGCCGCCATGCCCGCGGCCGCGGCCTCGGTCGCCAGCACCGCGCCCAGCGGAAAGCCGCCGCCGATGCCCTTGGCCACCATCATGATGTCGGGGGTGACACCCGCCCATTCATGCGCGAACAGCTTGCCCGTCCGGCCCATGCCGGACTGCACCTCGTCCAGGATCAGCAGCGCCCCGGTCCGGTCGCACAACGCGCGCACCCGCCGCAGGTCGGCGTCGGGCAGCGGCCGGATGCCGCCCTCGCCCTGCACCGGCTCCAGCATGACGGCGGCGGTGCGCGGGCCGATCGCCGCCTCCAGCGCATCCATGTCGCCCCAGGGCAGGTGGACAAAGCCCGGCATCAGCGGCCCGAACCCCTTGACCATCTTCTCCCCGCCCGAGGCGGCGATGGCCCCGGTCGAACGGCCGTGGAACGCCCCCTCGAAGGTCAGGATCTCGCTGCGGTCCTCACCCTTCTCGGACCAGTACTTGCGCGCCATCTTGATCGCCAGCTCCGCGGCCTCGGTGCCGGAATTGGTGACGAAGACGGTGTCGGCGAAGGTATGGGCGACCAGCAGGTCGGCCAGCCGCTCCTGCTCGGGGATCTGGTACAGGTTCGAGACATGCCAGATCCGCCCCGCCTGTTCGGTCAGCGCGGCGACCAGGGCGGGGTTCGCATGGCCCAGCGCATTGACCGCGATGCCCGCGCCCAGGTCCAGGTATCGCGTGCCGTCCGTGGCGATGGCCCAGGCACCCTCGCCGCGCTCAAAGGCGATGGGCGCGCGGTTGTAGGTCGGCAGGACGTGCGAAATCATGGGATTGTCCTCGCGGAATGCCGCGGCAAGGCGGCGCAGGTTGACAGGAAGAAGGGCAGGCAGGATCGGACGTCGAACGGGTCAACGTCGGGGACGGGCAATCTGGGCGGTCCGAACGATCATGGCCGCCAGATAGCGCGAAACCGCCCCCGGCGCAAGGTTTCAGGCCTTCATGCGATAGCCGCGGTCCAGCCAGCGCCAGGCCAGCGCCAGGACCAGCGCCACGGCAAGCCCGCAGACCAGAAGCCCGCGCAGCGCCGGCGCGTCCGACACGCCCGCAAAGCCGTAGCGCGCCCCGTCGATCAGATAGAAGATCGGGTTCCAGTGCGCCAGCGTGCGGAACGGCTCGGGCAGGGCCTGCACCGAATAGAAGGTGCCCGACAGGAAGGACAGCGGCGTCACGATGAAATTGGTGATCGCGGCCATGTGGTCGAACTTCTGCGCGACGATCCCGCCCAGCAGGCCCAGCCCCCCCATCAGAAGCGCCCCCAGCACGACGAAGGCCAGCGCCCAGGCCGGATGCGCGATCCCCTGGCCGATGACCAGCGCCATGCCCAGGCCGATGGCCCCCGCCACGATCAGCGCGCGCACCAGCGCCCCCGCCAGATAGCCGGCCAGGATCTCGCCCGCCGACAGGGGCGGCATCAGCGTGTCGACGATATTCCCCTGCATCTTGGCCGAGATGATGCTCGACGAGGTGTTGGCGAAGGCGTTCTGGATCACCGTCATCATCAGGATGCCCGGCCCCAGGAAGGCCAGATAGGGCAGGCCCATGACCTCGCCCCGGTTCTGGCCCAACGCCAGGGCAAAGACCACCACGAACAGCGCCGAGGTCATCAGCGGCGCAAAGATGGTCTGCTGCCAGACGTTCATGAAGCGCATGATCTCGCGCCGCGCCAGGGTATGAAGCCCCAGCCAGTTCACGCGGCCGAACCGGCGCACGCCCATCTGGCGAAATCCTGGAATCGTCGGGTCGGGTTGCATCGGCGCTCCTTGAATTTGCGGGTTCGTGCGGGTAAATCTGGCTATCCCCATTCCCGGACCCCGGTTCTAAGGCGGGGTCCCGCGGAATTGAAGACACGAACAGATGTGCACCGGCGACCGTCGCGGTGCAGGAAAGGCAAGCCATGTCCTGGACCGACGAGCGCGTCGAGACGCTGAAACGCATGTGGGCCGAAGGTCAATCCGCCAGCCAGATCGCCAAGGAACTGGGCGGCGTGACCCGCAACGCGGTGATCGGCAAGGTCCACCGCCTGGGCCTGTCGAACCGGGCCGAGGACGAGGCCGCCCCGGCCGAGGCGGCGCCCGCTGCCCCCGTGGCCCCCGCCCCGACGGCGGCATCGGCCCAGCCCCGCCCCGAACCCAAGGCCGCGCCCCAGCCCGCCGCTGCGGCGGCCCCCGCGCCTCAGCCCGACCCCGAACCCGAGGCCGAACCCGAGGATGAGGCGCAACCCGCCGCCCCGGCCGAGCCCGCAGCCACCCAGCCGGCCGGCTTCAACCGCCGCACCATCGTGCCCGCCGGCCAGCCGCTGCCGCCGCAGCCCTCGGCCAACGAGATCAGCCCCGAGGCGCTGGCCTCGGTGCGCGAGGTCGAAAAGCGCGCCCGCAAGCTCACGCTGATGGAGCTGACCGAACGGACCTGCAAATGGCCGATCGGCGACCCGGCGACGGACAAGTTCTGGTTCTGCGGCCTGCCCTCGGCCCCCGGCAAGCCCTATTGCGAGGCGCATGTCGGCGTGGCCTTCCAGCCGATGAGCTCGCGGCGCGACCGCCGGCGCTGACCCGGGCGTGACCGCCGGACCACAGGACGCCAGACCAAGGGACGCCGCCGCCCGCCCGGTGCTGGCGGCGCTGGCCGTCCTCATCGACCACGATCCCGATCATGGGCCGCGCGTCCTCCTGGTCCAGCGCCGCAACCCGCCCGACGCCGGGCTCTGGGGCTTTCCGGGCGGCCATGTCGAACCGGGCGAGACGGCGCTGGCCGCCGCCGCCCGCGAACTCCATGAGGAAACCGGCCTGACGGCCCGCCCCCTGTGCTACATCGACAATATCGATGTGATCGAACGCGGCGCGGATGGCGCGCTGCGCTTCCATTTCCTGCTCGCGGCGGTGCTTTGCGAACCCCTGGGCCCGGACCGCGCCCCGCTCGCCGCCGACGACGCGCTCGACGCCGCCTGGGTCCCGCTGGCCGACCTGCGCGCCGGCCGCCTGCCGCTCAGCGCCCGGGTCCTCGCCACGCTCGACCGCGCGCTGGCCCGCCGCCCCTGATATTCTTTCTTGCCCAAATATCCCGGGGGGACGCGCCCGGCGGGCGCGTGGGGGCAGAGCCCCCTCTACCGCCCCCGATGCCATCCCGTCCGACACCCGGTGTACGCACCGTGTACGCGCGGTGCACGCGGGTCACCCCCCGAAACCCCATGTTTTCCCGGGCTTTCGGCCCCTTTGCCCGCGCCCCGTTGCGCGGCCAGGCCCTGCAACGCCCGCAGGACTTTCCAAGCCGCCCCATCGCGGCTAGACAGGGCGCCGACCCCTTAGGACGCAACGCATGGCCCGGCATCTCATCACCTCGGCGATCCCCTACATCAACGGGATCAAGCACCTCGGCAACCTGGTCGGCTCGCAGCTTCCGGCGGACCTCTCGGCCCGCTACCTGCGCGCGCGCGGGCACGAGGTCATGTTCATCTGCGCCACCGACGAACACGGCACTCCGGCCGAACTGGCGGCCAAGAAGGCGGGCAAGCCGGTCGCGGTCTATTGCGCGGAAATGCATGAAATCCAGGCGGAAATCGCCCGGAACTTCGGCCTGTCCTTCGACCATTTCGGCCGCTCCTCCTCGGAACGCAACCACGTCCTGACCCAGCATTTCGCCGGCAAGCTCGACGAAAACGGCTGGATCTCCGAGGTCGAGGAAAGCCAGATCTATTCCATCGACGACGGCCGCTTCCTGCCCGACCGCTATATCGAGGGCACCTGCCCGAACTGCGGCTACGACAAGGCCCGCGGCGACCAGTGCGAGAACTGCACCAAGCAGCTCGACCCCACCGACCTGATCGAGCCGCGCAGCGCCATCTCGGGCTCGACCAATCTCGAAGTGCGCCGGACCAAGCATCTCTACCTGCGCCAGCGCGCGCTGAAAGATCAGATTTCCCAATGGCTTGACAGCAAGACCGACTGGCCGATCCTGACCACCTCGATCGCGCGGAAATGGCTCAACGACGGCGACGGCTTGCAGGACCGCGGCATCACCCGCGACCTCGACTGGGGCATCCCGGTCAAGAAGGGCGATCAGCCCTGGCCGGGGATGGAGGGCAAGGTCTTCTACGTCTGGTTCGACGCCCCCATCGAATACATCGCCGCCACCGCCGAGGGCACCGACAAGCGGGGCGAGCCCGACAGCGCCTGGCGCCGCTGGTGGCGCCTGGACGAGGGGGCGCAGGACGTGACCTACACCCAGTTCATGGGCAAGGACAACGTGCCCTTCCACACCCTCAGCTTCCCGGCCACGATCATCGGCTCGGGCGAACCGTGGAAGCTCGTGGACTATATCAAGTCCTTCAATTACCTCACTTATGACGGTGGCCAGTTCAGCACCTCGCAGGGCCGCGGCGTGTTCATGGACCAGGCGCTGTCGATCCTGCCGGCCGATTACTGGCGCTGGTGGCTGCTGTCGCACGCCCCGGAATCCGGCGACAGCGAATTCACCTGGGACAACTTCCAGCAATCCGTGAACAAGGATCTGGCCGACGTTCTGGGCAATTTCGTCAGCCGCATCACCAAGTTCTGCCGCAGCAAGTTCGGCGAGACCGTCCCCGAAGGCGGCAGCTACGGCCCCGAGGAACAGGCCCTGATCGAGGCGCTGACCGCCCGCATCCGCGCCTATGAAACCTTCATGGACCATATGGAGGTCCGCAAGTCCGCCGCCGAACTGCGCGCGATCTGGGTCCTGGGCAACGAATACCTGCAATCCGCCGCGCCCTGGTCCAGGGTCAAGACCGACCCCGAAAAGGCCGCGATGCAGGTCCGGCTGGGCCTGAACCTGATCCGGCTTTATGCCGTTCTTTCAATGCCTTTCATCCCCTTCGCCAGCGATGCGATGCTGGACGCGATGCGCAGCGGCAACCGCGACTGGCCCGACGACGTGTCCGCAGCGCTGCGGGTCCTGCCGCCCGGCCACGCCTTCACGGTCCCCGAGGTCCTGTTCGCCAAGATCACCGACGAGCAACGCGACGAATGGCAAGAGCGTTTCAAGGGCATCCGGAGCTAGACCGGCCGCGTCCCGCGGCCCCCACCGCAGGAGAACCGATGACCCATTGCATCCTGGTCGGCGCCCCCGTCGACGAAGGCCAGCGCCGCCCCGGCTGCCTGATGGGCCCCGCCGCCTACCGCGTCGCGGGCCTCGCGCGCACCCTGTCGGATCTCGGCCACACGGTCGAGGATCGCGGCGATGTCGCGCCGACCACCCCGCGCGAGCTGACCTGCGCGAACCCCGCCGTCCACCACCTGCCCGAGGTCGTCGCCTGGACCGAGGCTCTGTCGGCCGTCGCCGCGACCGCCATGTCCGACGGGC
Organism: Paracoccus yeei ATCC BAA-599; assembly: GCF_000622145.1. GTDB lineage: Bacteria > Pseudomonadota > Alphaproteobacteria > Rhodobacterales > Rhodobacteraceae > Paracoccus > Paracoccus yeei. The sequence continues at coordinate 8,569 of NZ_JHWH01000047.1, forward strand.
TGCCGATCTTCATGGGGGGCGATCATTCGCTGTCGCTCGGCACCGTGGCGGGCGTCGCCTCGCACGCGATGGCGGCGGGCAGGCCGCTGTTCGTGCTGTGGCTGGATGCGCACAGCGATTTCCACACCGTCGAGACGACCAGTTCGGGCAACCTGCACGGCACACCGATGGCCTATGCGGCGGGGCGGATGGGGTTCGATCCGTTCCCGCCCTTTCCGGCGCCGGTGCCCGGGGAAAACATCTGCCTGTTCGGCATCCGCTCGGTCGATCCGGCGGAACACGCCATGCTCGAGGCGACCGAGATCACCGTCAGCGACATGCGGGTGCTGGACGAACAGGGCATCGCGGCCCCCCTGCGCGCCTTCCTGGACCGGGTCCAGGCCGAGAACGGCCTGCTGCACGTCAGCCTGGACGTGGACTTCCTGGATCCCTCGGTCGCGCCAGCAGTGGGCACCACCGTGCCCGGCGGCACCACCTTCCGCGAGGCGCATCTGGTCTGCGAACTGCTGCACGAATCGGGGCTGGTCACCTCGCTGGACCTGGTCGAGCTGAACCCCTTTCTTGACGATCGGGGCAAGACCGCGCGGCTGATGGTCGATCTGGTCGGCTCGATGATGGGGCGCAAGGTCTTCGACCGCCCGACCCGCAGCTTCTAAGGCTTGCAAAGCCCGCCCGCGCCCGCTAGCGAAGCCACGGCGCGGGCGTGGCGGAATGGTAGACGCATGGGACTTAAACTCCCTGGGGCGCAAGCCCGTGCGGGTTCAAGTCCCGCCGCCCGCACCAGATTTCCGTTCGTATTGAACAATTTGAATACGACAAGCCGGCATCGGAATTCGTGCCGTCTGCAGCCCCTTTTCTGACGGACGCCTGGTGACCTGCCCCCCACGAAGTCCCGCACCATGATGTAGAGTCTGCTCAACCCTGAAGGAGCAGACGAATGCGAAAGAGCCGTTTCACCGATGAAGAGGGGACCGTGGCCCCAGTGGGGCCGCGTAAGCCCCGATGAACAGATAATCGGGATGCTCCAGGAGCAGGAGGCGGGCATGCCGACGGCTGAGGTGTGCCGCAGGCATGGTCTCAGCCCGGCGACGTTCTACAAGCTGAAACCATGCCTGTCGTGTGCCGAAGCGGCAGGCCAAAGAGCACCTTCACCATCAGGCAAAAC
>NZ_JHWH01000048.1 GCF_000622145.1 Paracoccus yeei ATCC BAA-599
CCCGCCGCTGTCGTGGTGCAGGTAGTGGAATTCGACGCTGGTGGCATAGCCCGCCTCCAGCATCTCCATCTGCACGAAGGCGGCGATGGCTTCGATATCCTCGGGGGTCAGTTGGTCGAGGAAGCGATACATCAGCCGCCGCCAGGTCCAGAAGCTGTCCTTCGGATCGGGACCGCGCCGTTCGGTCAGCCCCGCCATCGCCCGCTGAAAGGCATGGCTGTGAAGGTTGGCGGGCGCGGGCAGCAGGGTCTCGACCACGGTGGCGCCGGGGGGCGGGGCCGTGCCGCGCTCGACCGCGGCGATGCGCCCGTCCTCTCCGACGAAGACCGCGACCTGCGTTTCCCATCCCGCGGGCAGCAGCGCCCGTCTTGCCCATATCGCCGGCATTGCCCGTTCCCGCCTGTTGATGCGCCCCGTTGACAGGCGGCATTATGTGCAGACATAAACAAGCCAACGCAAGCCCGAATCGCGAGGTCTCATGTCGGCCCCCCCTCCCTCCGCCCTCACCCTTGCCAACGCCCGCCTCGTGACGCTGACAGGCGAGGGTTACGGCTTGATCGAGCGCGGGTGGCTGCGGATCGAGGACGGCCGCATCGCCGCCCTGGGCGAGGGCGAGGCGGAGGGCGAGGACATGGGCGGCCGCCTGGTCACGCCCGCGCTGATCGACTGCCACACGCACCTGGTCTTCGGCGGCGACCGCGCGCGCGAGTTCGAGATGCGCCTGCAGGGCGCCAGCTACGAGGAGATCGCGCGGGCAGGGGGCGGCATCCTGTCCACCGTCACGGCAACCCGCGCGGCGACCGAGGATGAGCTGGTCGCATCGGCGCTGCCGCGCCTGGACGCGCTGCTGGCCGAGGGCGCGGCCACCGTCGAGGTCAAGTCGGGCTACGGGCTGACCATCGCGGACGAATTGAAGATGCTGCGCGCCGCCCGCCGCCTTGCGGCCGAGCGCCCCGTGCGGATCGTCACAAGCTGGCTTGCCGCCCATGCCGTGCCGCCGGAATACAAGGACCGCCCCGACGCCTACCTGGACGAGGTCGCCATCCCCGGCCTGCGGCAGGCCCATGCCGAGGGGCTGGTCGATGCCGTGGACGGCTTCTGCGAGGGCATCGCCTTTTCCGTCGCGCAGATGGCGCGGCTGTTCGACGTGGCCGCCGAACTGGGCCTGCCCGTCAAGCTGCATGCCGAGCAGCTGTCGCATCTGGGCGGCAGCAGGCTGGTGGCCGGGCGGGGCGGGCTGTCCGCCGATCACGTCGAATATGCCGATGCCGAGGACGCCACCGCCCTGGCGCAGGCCGGAACCGTGGCGACCCTGCTGCCCGGCGCCTTCTATGCGCTGCGCGAGACACAGATGCCGCCGATGGCCGCCTTCCGCCAGGCGGGCACCATCCTTGCCCTGGCGACCGACTGCAATCCGGGCACCTCGCCGCTGACCTCGCTGCTGCTGGCGATGAACATGGGCGCAACGCTGTTCCGCCTGACGCCCGAGGAAGCCTTGCGCGGCGTCACCGCCAACGCCGCCCGCGCCCTGGGGCTTGCCGACCGAGGGCGGCTTGAGCCCGGCCTGCGCGCCGACCTTGCCGTCTGGAACGTCGCCCATCCGGCCGAACTGACCTACCGGATCGGCTTCAACCCGCTTCACCGCCGCTATTTCGAGGGCAAACCATGCTGACCCTGACCCCCGGCGCCGCCACGCTGGCGCAATTGGAAACCATCTGGCGCGAGGGGCTGGCGGTGCGTCTGGACGCCGCCGCGCGGCCCGCCATCGAAGCTTCGGCCGCCCGTATCGAGGCGGCGGCTGCAGGGGGCGCGGCGGTCTATGGCGTCAACACCGGCTTCGGCAAGCTCGCCTCGGTCCGCATCGCGCCCGAGGACACCGCGACGCTGCAGCGCAACCTGATCCTGTCGCATTGCTGCGGCGTGGGCGACCCGCTGGACCAAGCGGCGGTCCGGCTGATGATGGCGTTGAAGCTTCTGTCGCTGGGACGCGGCGCTTCGGGCGTCCGGCCCGTCATCGTCGAACTGATCGAGGCGATGCTGGCCCGCGGCGTGACCCCGGTGATCCCCGAACAGGGCAGCGTCGGCGCCTCGGGCGACCTTGCGCCGCTGGCGCATATGGCCGCCGTGATGATCGGCCATGGCGAGGCCTTCGTCGGCGATGAGCGCCTGCCCGGCGCCGAGGCGCTGGCGCGGGCGGGGCTGGCCCCCGTGACACTGGGCGCCAAGGAAGGGCTGGCGCTGATCAACGGCACCCAGTTCTCGACCGCGCTGGGGCTGATCGGGCTGTTCCGCGCGATGGCCTGCGCGCGGGCGGCGGTCGTGACGGCCGCGATGTCCACCGACGCCATCATGGGCTCGACCGCGCCGACGCGGGCCGAGATCCACACTCTGCGCGGCCACCAGGGCCAGATCGAGGTCGCCGCCGCCATCCGCGCCCTGCTGGAGGGCAGCGCCATCCGCGAAAGCCACCGCGAGGGCGACACGCGCGTGCAGGACCCCTACTGCATCCGCTGCCAGCCGCAGGTGACGGGCGCGGCGCTGGACGTGCTGCGCTTTGCCGCCCGCACGCTGCTGATCGAGGCGAATGCCGTCACCGACAACCCCTTGGTGCTGTCGGACGGCTCGATCGTCTCGGGCGGCAACTTCCATGCCGAGCCGGTCGCCTTTGCCGCCGACCAGATCGCGCTGGCCGTGGCCGAGATCGGATCGATCGCGCAGCGCCGGATCGCGCTGATGGTGGACCCCGCGCTGAACTTCAACCTGCCGCCGTTCCTGACGCCCGCGCCGGGGCTGAACAGCGGGCTGATGATCGCTGAGGTCACCACCGCCGCCCTGATGAGCGAGAACAAGCATCTCGCCAACCCATGCTCGGTGGACTCGACGCCCACGTCCGCCAACCAAGAGGACCACGTCAGCATGGCCGCCCATGGCGCGCGCCGGCTGGGGCTGATGACGCGCAACCTCGCCGTGATCCTCGGGGTCGAGGCGATCTGCGCCGCGCAAGGGATCGAGTTCCGCGCGCCGCTGGCCACCTCGGCAGCCCTGTCGCGCGTGATGGCGGCCCTCCGCGCCCGCGTGCCCGCGATGGGCGAGGACCGCTATCTCGCCCCCGACCTGCTGGCCGCGCAAAAACTGGTCGAGGACGGCACCCTGGCCGCCGCGGCAGGCGTGGAGATCGCCGCATGAGCCTTGGACCCGAGCCTGTCGAGATGGTCCGGGGCGACAGCCCCGTCATCCTGGGCCTGCCCCACACCGGGACATGGCTGCCGGACGACATCCTTGCCCGGCTGAACGAGCGTGGCCGGACCTTGGCCGACACCGACTGGCACATCCACCAGCTTTACGCCGGGCTTCTGCCCGGGGCGACGACGGTGCGGGCGACCTTCCACCGCTATGTCATCGACGCGAACCGGGGCCCTGAGGACGAAAGCCTTTACCCGGGCCAGAACACCACCGGGCTGGTGCCCGTCACCGATTTCGACGGCCAGCCGATCTGGACCGAGAAGCCCACGCCCGAGGACGTGGCCGACCGGCTGGCGCGCTTCCACGCGCCCTATCACGCGGCGCTGTCGGCCGAGATCGAGCGGGTGCGGGCGAAGCACGGCGTCGCCATCCTTTACGATTGCCACTCGATCCGCTCGGTGATCCCCTTCCTGTTCGCGGGCGTGCTGCCCGACTTCAACATCGGCACTGCGAACGGCACGTCCTGCGCCGCGGCCATTGAGGCCGCCACGCAGGAGGTCGCAGCCGCGACCGGCCGCCCTTGGGTGGTGAACGGCCGCTTCCGGGGCGGATGGACGACGCGCCATTATGGCCGCCCGGAAACCGGCGTCCACGCGATCCAGATGGAACTGGCGCAGTCCACCCATCTGGCGGCCGAGGCCCCGCCCTTCGAGCTCGACCTCGCCAAGGCAGGAGCCATGCGCAAGACTTTGGGCGAGATCCTCGCCCGACTCGAGGCGCTGGCGCCGGAGCTTGCGCCATGAAGATGCCTAAAAGGTCGCGCATGTGCGAGGGCTCGTTCGAGATCCAGCGCAACATCATCGCGGGCCAGCTGCTTTCCTGAAAGGACCGGACATGAACAACCCCCGTCACAACATCCGCGACGTCTTCCCCCCGACCGGGACCGAGATCACGGCGAAAAGCTGGCTGACCGAGGCGCCCTTGCGGATGCTGATGAACAACCTGCACCCGGATGTGGCTGAGAACCCGCACGAGCTGGTCGTCTATGGCGGCATCGGCCGGGCGGCGCGGACCTGGGACGACTTCGACGGGATCGTCGAATCCTTGCGCAAGCTGAACGAGGACGAGACGCTGCTGGTCCAGTCGGGCAAGCCCGTGGGCGTGTTCCGCACCCACAAGGACGCGCCGCGCGTGCTGATCGCCAACTCGAACCTGGTGCCGCACTGGGCCACCTGGGACCATTTCAACGAACTGGACCGCAAGGGCCTGGCCATGTACGGCCAGATGACCGCCGGGTCCTGGATCTATATCGGCACGCAGGGCATCGTTCAGGGCACCTACGAGACCTTTGCCGAGGCCGGCCGCCAGCATTACGGCGGCAGCCTCAAGGGCAAGTGGATTCTCACCGCCGGTCTGGGCGGCATGGGCGGCGCGCAGCCCTTGGCCGCGGTGATGGCGGGGGCCTGCTGCCTTGCCGTCGAATGCGACGAAACCCGCGCCGACTTCCGCATCCGCACCCGCTATTGCGACGCCAAGGCCCATTCGCTGGACGAGGCGCTGGCCATGATCGCGGACTGGACCGCGAAGGGCGAGGCCAAGTCCGTGGCCCTGATCGGCAACGCCGCCGAGGTCTTCCCGGAACTCGTGCGCCGCATGAAGGCGGGCGGCCCGCGCCCCGACATCGTGACCGACCAGACCTCGGCCCATGATCCCTTGCACGGCTATCTGCCGAAAGGCTGGACGGTCGCCGAATGGCGCGCCCGGCAGGAAACCGACCCCAAGGCGGTCGAGGCCGCCGCCCGCGCGTCCATGAAGGACCACGTCGCGGCCATGGTCGATTTCTGGAACGCGGGGGTGCCGACGCTCGACTATGGCAACAACATCCGCCAGGTCGCGCTGGAGGAAGGGCTGGAGAACGCCTTCGCCTTCCCCGGCTTCGTGCCCGCCTATATCCGCCCGCTCTTCTGCCGCGGCGTCGGTCCCTTCCGCTGGGCGGCGCTGTCGGGCGACCCCGAGGACATCTACAAGACCGACGCAAAGATGAAGGAGCTCTTCCCCGAGAACGAGCACCTGCACCGCTGGCTGGACATGGCGCGCGAGCGCATCGCCTTCCAGGGCCTGCCCGCCCGCATCATGTGGATCGGCCTCGGCGACCGTCACCGCGCGGGGCTGGCCATCAACGAGATGGTGCGGAACGGCGAGTTGAAGGCGCCGGTCGTGATCGGCCGCGACCACCTAGATTCGGGCTCGGTGGCCTCGCCCAATCGCGAGACCGAGGCGATGAAGGACGGCTCGGACGCCGTGTCGGACTGGCCGCTGCTGAACGCGCTGCTGAACACCGCCTCGGGCGCGACCTGGGTGTCGCTGCACCACGGCGGCGGCGTGGGGATGGGCTTTTCCCAGCACTCGGGCATGGTGATCTGCTGCGACGGGACCGAAGACGCCGACCGGCGGATCGAGCGCGTGCTGTGGAACGATCCGGCCACGGGCGTCATGCGCCATGCCGACGCGGGCTATGACATTGCGCTGGACTGCGCGCGCGAACACGGGCTGAACCTGCCGGGCATCCTCAAGTGAGGCTCGTGCGCCGGGGCGAGGGCAGGGCCAGCCGCTGGAAGAACGGCGGCGGCGTCACGCACGAACTGGCCGTCTGGCCGGACGGCGCGGACCTGTCCGGCTTCGACGCGCGGCTGTCGATGGCCGAGGTGGCGGCGGACGGTCCCTTCTCGGCCTTCCCCGGCATCGACCGCACCTTGGCCGTGCTGGAGGGCGGGCCGATGCGCCTATCATTTGGCGGGGCTGAGGTCGCCGTAACGGCGGACGGCCCGCCCCTGTCCTTCCCGGGCGAGATACCGGTCCATGCCAGGCTGGACGCAGGTCCGGTCCTGGACCTCAACATAATGACTCGGCGCGGGGCCTTCTCGCACCAGATAGTCGAGCTTTCGCCCGGCGATAGCCTGCCGCCACAGACCGTAGCCCTTGTGGCACGAAGGAAAGCGGGAATCACAGGGGCGATCCTTGGTCTTGGGGACTGCATTCTTTTTCCTGCCATCGCCGCTACAGAGGTGACGCATGGCTATCTGCTCGCGATCGTCCTTGCTTCGAAGAAAGAAGCTCAACCCTCAGTCCATTGCTGCATGCTGGAATCAAGAGGGAAGCCCCTAGGTATTCAGTCCCGGCATCTGGTGGATCGGGTGGAGGATGAATCTGTCCGGTTCTGAGGTCCAGAGCTTGCAGATGTATTCGTAGGGGGTGAGCCCTTCAGCGTCTTGAGCCGACGCGCAAAGTTGTAGGCAGCCATGAAGTCGGCCAGGTGCGCGCGCAGCTGGTCGTGATCATCGTAGTGGAAGCGCTTGACGGTCGCTTCCTTGATCGTGCGGTTCATCCGCTCGACCTGACCATTGTTCCAGGGATGGTTCGGCTTCGTCAGCCTGTGCGCGATCCCGTTGGCCTCGCAGATCATGTCGAAGCGCATCTGCCGTGACCAAGGCGTGTTCCGATTGCGCGGCTGGTCGGCGAATTGGATGCCGTTATCGGTCAGGATCGTGTGGATGCGGTAGGGCACGATCGTCAGAAGGTGTTCGAGGAGCTCCCACGCCGTCTTCCGGTCTGCCTTGCCGACGAGCTGGGGACGGGACGACAGCTTCATCCGGAATGCGCTGATGGCGTGCCATTGGCCTGATGCGATCGCAAACTTGGCCAATGATCTCGACAAGACTGTGCGGTTTTGAGTTTTTACCGCTGCTTGGCGCGCTGGCAATAAACAAACAAGCGCACATTGTTGGGACCTGGCCAACTGTCTGTAGCCGGTGTTGTTTCGTGACGGACGACGGGCGACATGTCATGCGGCCTGCTCCCTCGGTGGGGCGCGCGACATCGGTGTCTGTCCCCGCCTGAAGATCTCGATGATGCGCATGACACCGCCGCAGCAGGGACACGGCTCACGCTGCGTGAGCGAGGCGATCTATCGCGCCGCATTCCTGATCTCTGCCCGCCTGGCCGTGACCCCAAGCTGACAACCCGGCTTCAGGAATGGTGGACCCTGCCCGACTTCGCCGCCTTCCGGGCCGAGGTGAAGAAGGTGTTCAAGGCCGATATTCCCCTGGCCGAGCGTTCCGCCTGGGAAGACTGGATCACCCGCGACCGCGCCGAGATCGCCCGCCTGTCCGCCGAGATTGCCAAGGCCGAAGCCCAGATCGACAGCATCGTCTATGGCCTGTTCGACCTGACCCCCGACGAAATCGCGCTGCTGGAAAGCGTGGTGTGATACCTGCTTTTCCGGTTTCGCTGCCGCTCGTCACGGGCTTTGTAAACATCCTGCATTTCCTGCCATGTCAGAACGTCTTTCCTTTGCGTGTCAGGCTGGCGGGTTCCTTTCGTCTATTGCTTGCATGATCTGCTAGCGTTTCCTATGTTGCCATGATGAACAGCAAGCACCGCAAGACCCTTGCCGCCGTCTTCAATGATCCGGTGTCCGGCACCATCGAATGGGCGGCAGTCGAAAGCCTGCTGCTGGCGGCAGGGGCGCGGCTGATCGAAGGGCGCGGATCACGGGTGCGGTTCGAGAAAGACGGCGAGGTTGCGACGTTCCACCGCCCGCATCCCGCGAAGGAAGCAAAGCGATACCAGGTGCGCGATGCCCGCGACTTCCTGGAACGGATCGGGGTTAGACCATGACCAACACCATGACCTACAAGGGCTATGCCGCCCGGATCGAGTATGACGACGAAGACGGCATTTTCACGGGCCGGATTGCCGGCATCCGCGATGGGGTAGGCTTTCACGCCGATACCGTGGAAGGGCTGCGCGAAGCCTTCCATGAGGCGGTCGAAGACTACATCGACACTTGCGCCAGGATCGGCAAGGAACCGCAGAAGTCCTATTCGGGGCAGGTCATGTTCCGGGTCAGTCCCGAGGTTCACCGCAAGGCCGCGTTGGCCGCCGAGCTGTCAGGCAAGAGCCTGAACCAATGGGCCGCAGAGGTGATCGACCGGGCCGCAGGGTAGGAAACGATAAGCCGGTGACTCTATTTCAGCCTATTTTAGTGCGATGCGGCCAAAGGTTCAGTTGATCCGCGATGGCTTTCAGAGTGCGATCTGAAAAAACATCGTGTTCGCGGCAAAGCCTCTCATAGGTGTGCCAGTGCATGCCTTTTGGTTTGCCAAAGTCAGACCCGTTCAGAACGCCCGCTGGCCACCCCAAGCGGCTGCGGATACGATCCGCCCGCCGTCCTGCCCGATCTGCTATATCCTCGCGCTGCGAAGGATAGGCGAGCTGGTGGCATTTGCGGCAAGCGAAGATGCCCCCGCCATAGATCACCGCGACACGCTGGCCGCACCCACGGGCAGGGCAGAGGAACCAGTGTCGTTCGCCGCCGATATGGCAGGG
>NZ_JHWH01000049.1 GCF_000622145.1 Paracoccus yeei ATCC BAA-599
GGCATGGCTGAAGGCGGCCAGATGCAGCAGGCCGGGGGGACATTGGTGCAGGCCCAGATGCGGGCCGATCACCGTGCGCGCGACCCGCAGCGGGCGGTCGCCCTCCAGCGCCTCGACCAGCAGCAGCCCGCCGTGGTCGTGCTGGGTCAGGTGCAGCGTCTCGCCGTGATCGGCGGCGAGCTTCGCCATCACCGGCCGCGCCGCTTCGAGCAGGGCCGAGCTGTCCTCGAGCGCGCGATACAGCGTGGCGACCAGCGGTCCAAGCCGATAGCGGCCGCGCTCGATCTTGCGCAGCATGCCGATGGCGGTCAGGCCCTCGACCAGGTCGTGCGTCCCGCTGGTCGAATATCCCAGCGCCCGCGCCAGGTCGCTGAGGCTGTGTTCCGGCTGCGTCGCGGAAAAAAGCCGCAGCACATCGCCAATCTTGCGGATCGTCTTCATTCCATGGGCTCCGTCGTGACCTGTGACGGCGCCAGTTTCCGGCATTGCCGGAAAAATGCGCGGTATCATCCCATACCTTTCCGACAGGGCGCCTTTGCAGGCAGGTTTCACGCCAGGACGGCCAAGCCAAGCCGAGGGAGGACCCCGATGAAAGACCAGAACCACGCCGCGCTGACGCCCTATACCGGCAGCGATTTTCTCGACAGCATCCGCGACGGACGCGAGATCTATGTCCATGGCGAACGCGTCAGGGACGTGACCAGCCATCCCGCCTTTCGCAATTCGGCGCGCATGGTCGCGCGCTGGTACGACCGGCTGTGGGCGGAAAAGGACGTGCTGGGCCGGCCGACGGATCTGGGGGCAGGCGGCTGGACGCACCCGTTCTTCAAGGGGCCGAAAACCGCCGAGGAACTGGTCGCCGGGCGCGACGCCATCGCCGCGACCCAGAAGGTGGCGAACGGCTGGATGGGCCGCTCGCCCGATTACAAGGCGGCGTTCCTGGGCACGCTGGGCGCGAATTCCGCCTTCTACGGCGATTACGCCGGGAACGCGAAGGCCTGGTACGCCCGGTCCCAGCAGCGGCTTGATTACTGGAACCACGCCATCGTCAACCCGCCCATCGACCGCCACCTGCCGATCGAGGAGACCGGCAATGTCTTCATGCAGGTCGAGAAGGAAACCGATGCCGGGCTGATCGTGTCGGGCGCCAAGGTGGTCGCCACCGGCTCGGCCCTGACGCATTACAATTTCATCGCCCATTACGGCATCCCCATCAAGGAAAAGAAATTCGCCCTGATCTTCACCGCGCCCATGGCGAGCGAGGGCGTCAAGTTGATCTCGCGCGCCTCCTATGAACTGAACGCGGCGGTCATGGGCACGCCCTTCGACTATCCGCTGTCCAGCCGGCTGGACGAAAACGACGCCATCCTCGTCTTCGACAAGGTGCTGGTGCCGTGGGAAAACATCTTCGTCTATGGCGACATCGAAAAGATCAACGCGTTCTTCCCCGCCTCGGGCTTCGTGCCGCGCTTTACCCTGCACGGGGCCACGCGGCTGGCGGTCAAGCTGGACTTCATCTCGGGCCTGTTCTCGATGGCGCTCGAGGCAACCGGATCGCGCGCCTTCCGCGGTCCGCAGACCGCCGTGGGCGAGGTGCTGGGCTGGCGCAACCTGTTCTGGGCGCTGTCGGATGCGATGGTGAAAAGCCCGGTGCCGTGGCAGGGCACCGACGGCTATGTGCTGCCGAACATGAACTACGGCCTCGCGTCCCGCATCTTCGCGCCGATGGCCTATGGCCGGATCAAGGAGCTGATCGAGCGTCACGTCGCCTCGGGGCTGATCTATCTGCCGTCCTCGGCGCTGGATTTCGAATCCGATGCCGTGCGGCCCTATCTGGACAGGTTCGTGCGCGGCTCGAACGGGATCGTGGCGCTGGACCGGGTCAAGCTGCTGAAGCTGCTATGGGACGCGATGGGGTCCGAATTCGGCGGCCGGCACGAGCTTTACGAGACGAACTATGCCGGCAACTACGAAAATATCCGCGTCGAGACGATGCTGACCGCCCAGGCCACCGGCGAGATGGAGGCGCTGCACCAGATCGTGCGCGACTACATGTCGGAATACGACCTGGGCGGCTGGACCGCGCCCGACCTGATCAACCCCTGGGACGTGAACCGGCTGAAAGCCGGATTCCAGGGCTGACGCGACGCCGGGCGGGCCGCCGCCCCCCTGTTTTCGGCAAAAGGGGAGGGGGGGGGGAGAATGGATTTCAGCGGAACCGGCACGCGCGTCGTCACCGACCGCCAGATCGCCCTGCCTGCCTCGGTCGCGGCCATCGGGGCCTTCGACGGCGTGCACCGGGGCCACCAGCATCTGATCCGCGCCGCCATCCGCGACGCGCGGGCCCGGGGCGTCCCTTCGGTCGTCTGGACCTTCGATCCGCCGCCCAAGGTGTTCTTCGGCCGGGCGTGGCAGCTTGTGGCGCTGGATCAGAAGCTGGCGCGGATCGGCCTGCTGGGGCCCGACTGGATCGTGGTCGCCCCGTTCCATGCCGCCTATGCCCGGCGCTCGGCCGAGGCCTTCCTGGCCGACCTGGGACGGATCGCGCCGCGCCGCATCCATGTCGGCGCCGATTTCCGCTTTGGCGCGCGGCAGTCGGGCGATGTCGCCCTGCTGGCCCGGCATTTCGACCTGGCGCTGGCCCGCCCCGTCTGCTGCGCGGGCGGGCAGACGATCTCGTCCTCGCGCATCCGCCTGCTGACGGCCGAGGGGCGGGCAGAGGAGGCGGCCTCGCTTCTGGCCGCGCCCCTGCCGCTTGCCACGCTTGGCGGCGCGCTTTCGACCCATGACATCCGGCAGATGGAGGATAACGATGGCTGGACCTGACACCGTTTTCGATGCCCGCGCCATGCGCGACGCCTGCGGCAGCTTTGCGACCGGCGTGACGGTCATCAGCACCTCGACGCCCGAGGGCGACCACGGCATGACCGCCAACGCCTTCATGTCGGTGTCGCTGGACCCGCCGCTGATCTCGATCTCGCTCGACCGCAAAAGCCGGATGCTGGACCGGATCCGGTCCTCGGGGCGCTATGCGGTGAACGTGCTGGCGGGCGACATGGAGCATGTGGCGCTGCATTTCGCCGGCCGCCACGACCCCGCGCTGGCCACGATCTTCGACCGGCAGGACGACCTGCCCGTGGTGCCCGGAGCCGTTGCCGTCTTCCTGACGCGCGTCGAGCAGGAGGTCGAGGCCGGGGACCACATCCTGTTCATCGGCCGCGTCACCCATCTTGAACGTCGCCCCGAGGCGCAGCCGCTTCTGTTCTGCGGCGGCCGGTTCGAGCGTCTGGGCAGCGCCGCCTAGCCGCACGCGCCGCCGGCGAGGCGATCTTGCCCGACGCCCCCCGCCAACAGCGTGTGCGAGGACGCGAGCCCCCGCACGCCGTGGCGGATCAGAAGGCGCGGGACAGGGTCGGCGTCGCCTCGCGCCCCTCGCCCTGCTTGCTGGACCAGTAGGCCCAATCCGGCGCGGTCGAAAGGCCGCGCGGGAAATCGGTCGCGCGCCGTTGGTAAAGATCGCGGGCAGCTTGCCCCACATGCTGCCGCGCGGCTTGCCGCTGAGCCGGGTCGAGGGCGACAGGTCCGCGTCGATGGCCGCCTATCGGTCTGGCGGTTCAGGTGAGAGCGGCCGACATGGGAAGCGCTGCTGTCCGCGTCCAGGACGAACCGCCCCGCAAGACGCAACCAATCCCCGGCGGGCTTCGTTCGGGCGTATGTGGAACTGGATCTTGGAGCACGCCGCCGTCGTGCAGGCGATCGTCGGACTGGTCACGGCCGTGGTCTGGATCACCTATCTCAATGTCTTCGTGGAAAGCATGCGGCGTCAGCGCCGCAGCGAGATCCTGATCACCCTGGGGGGCGACCGGGACCTGGGCGCGCGCATCCTGGTCAGCAACCTGGGATTGGAGCCGATCTATATCCTCGACATCCTGCTGACCTGCCACACGGCGTCGGGCAGCAGCACCCTGTCGGTGGCCGACCGGACCGAAATCGACCCCGCCGAGCGAACCAGCATCGAGCGCGCGACCCTGCAACGCCCGCTGAAAAGCGCCGACTATGTCGAGATCGGCACGCTCGACACCCTGCTGAACCGCGTTGCCGGCAGGCTGCCGGGCCGCCGGGGCGACACTGACCCGACCCGCATCGAGATCACCGTCGCGGCGATCACGGCAGCGGCATCGGGCATCGTCGCGGCGCGGCGAGTCTTCGACATCCGCCATCTGGACGACCGCCTGATCCTGAGGCCGAAGACCCTTTACGCGGAACAGATCCGAACCCGGCGCGGCCGGCAGCGGATCGAACGCCAGCTGATCGGTGCATTGTGAAGGCGCCGATGCGGCGCCGGCCGGGCCACGCCTGTCAGAACGCCTGCCGGTAAAGCGCCAGGGCGGCCGCCTCGTCCACGGCGACGGGATTGTTCTGCAAAAGCCGTGTCTGCAGCATCGCATCCCGGGCGAGCCTGGGCAGGCTCTCCTCGGGAACATCGACATCGCGCAGGCGCCGAGGCGCGCCCGAGCGGTCCATCAACTCCTCCATGAAGGCCACGAACGCCGCCGCGCGGGCCTGCACCCTGTCCCCGGACGGGCCGATGACCACATCCGCCAGTTCGGCATAAAGCGGCGCGGCGGCGGGCATGGTGTGGCGCAGCACCGGGCCAAGCATCAGCGCATTGGTCAGGCCATGCGGCAGGTGGAAATGGCCGCCCAGCGGATAGGCCAGCGCATGGACGGCGCCGACCGGGCTGTTCGAAAACGCCTGCCCCGCGAAATTCGCGCCCAGCAGCATCCCTTCGCGCGCGGCGCGGTCCTGGCCGTCCCGGCAGGCCGCGACCAGGTGGCGGGACAGAAGGCGCAAGGCCTCGCGCGCGAAGAGATCGGACAGCGGGTTCTTCCTGTGGCGGCTGGTATAGGCTTCGATCGCATGGACCATCGCGTCGATGCCGGTCGCGGCGGTCTGCACCGGGGGCAGGCCGGTGGTCAGCGCCGCATCCAGCAGCACCCGGTCGGCGTAAAGCTGATGCGAGACGATGCCCATCTTGGTCGTCTCGCCGGTGGTCAGGATGGTGATGTTCGTCGCCTCGGACCCGGTGCCGGCGGTCGTGGGCACCTGCACCAGCGGCAGGCGCCGGCCGGTGACCTTGCCGATGCCGTAAAGTTCGGCCAGGGGCTGTTCGCCGACCAGCATCACCGCGACCAGCTTGGCGACATCCATCGAGGAGCCGCCGCCCAGCCCCATCACGACATCGGCGCCCGCCGCCCGGCCCTGCGCCACGCATGCCATCAGCACCGCCTCGGGCGGGTCGGCGACCACATCGTCAAAGACCGAGACCGAAAAGCCATGCGCGGCCAGCGAGGCCTTTGCCGCATCCAGCAGGCCTGCCCGGTGCAGGAATCCGTCGGTCACGATCAGCAGCTTGCGCGCCGGAAACCAGCCCGACAGCAATGCGCCCAGGCGCGCCGCGCCGCCCCATTCCACCAGGGTCGAACCCGGGGTATCAAAGGAAAAACCATTCATCCTGCGTCTTCCATTCCTGTCGGCACAGCAGAGGCAAGCGCCATGGCCGCGAGCTTATCCCACGCCGGGGCCAGAGTCGCGGGTCACGTCCTGACGCCGTCGGCCTGCGGCAGGTGCCATTGGTCGGACGCGCGCGCTTGGGCGAAATGCATCTGGCCGCGGGGCAGCGTAAAGACCTCGCCCGGGCGGGCATCGGTCACGACATGGTCGATCTCGTCGAGGCCGCAGATGGACACGCGGCTTTCGACCCCGATCTTGGCCGAGTGGCACAGGATCACCCGCGACTTCGCCCGCCGCATCATGGCGCGCGCCAGCTCTGCCTCGTGCAGTTCGTAGTCCGTCGCACCGCGATGCGGGTGCAACCCTACGGGAGAGATCACGGCCATGTCGGCCAGAAAGCGATCAAGCTGCGACAGTGTCATTTCGCCGAAGGTGCCGGGCACGTCGCGGTGGGAACGACCGCCCAGAAGCAGCGTCTCGCAATCGCTCGCGGCGGTCAGCCGGGCGATCTCGATGGAATTGGTGATGATGCGCAGGGCGCCGCGCCGCAGCAGCGCGCGGGCAAAGGCCAGCGTGGTGGTGCCGGTGTCGATCATCAGGGTCATGCCCGGCTCGATCAGGGCGCAGGCGGCCTCGCCGATGGCGTCCTTGGCGCTGGCATCGGCGCTGCGGCGGACGTCGAAGGCGGGCTCGGGCGCGATCTCGGCGCCCGAAAGAAGCGCGCCGCCATGCACGCGCGTCAGGCTGCCGGTCTCCTCCATCTCCAGAAGGTCGCGGCGCACCGTCTCGCGCGAGACGCTGAACAGATCCGCCAGCTGATTCGTCATCACCTTGCCGTCGCGGACCAGAATTTCCAGAATCTTGCCCTGACGCTCATGCGACCACATGGGGATCTCCTTCTTGTGGCCTTCGGCTTAGCACAGGCCGCCGGAATGCCACATTTGCAACTGCGATATGTGGATTTATATGCATATTCTGCCAAGCGCCAGAGGTTCCGCAGCGAAAATTACGGGCAATCCCGCCCGAAATTGCGCCAGAATTACGATTTTGTGCTGATAGGGTAAAATTTATGTGGATTTTGTTGCGATAGTGGATTTGTCTGTCCTCAGGTTCCACACAAATCCACGAAGGGCCGCCCGATGGTCAACCTGGACGATGCGCTGCGTTTCGCAAACCTTGCGGCGGATGGCGCGCGCGAGATTGCAGCCCGCTATTTCCGCCAGCCTCTGGGCATCGAGCACAAGGGCGACGACAGCCCGGTCACGATCGCGGACCGCGAGATCGAGTCCTTCATCCGCGCCCGCATCGATGCGCCGGAAGGGCCGGTCTTTCTGAAGCGGATGCACCCAGAAATGCGCGACGGCTTCGACCTGCCATGCGGCTTGCCGCGCAGGCGGGCGAGGCCGGGGTCGGGCCGCGCGTCATCCACGCCGATGCCGCAAGCGGCACCATCGCCATGCAGGGGCTGACCTTGGGCTGGCGCACGGCGACCCAGTACAGCCTGCAGGATGCCCTGCCCGACCACCGCCCCTCGACCCACAGCGACTTTGCCTGCCGCGACAAGCGCGTGGCGGCGATCGCCGCATACCGGCGGATGCACGCGCTGCCGGCTCTGGGACTGACCAAGACCGTCTTCGACATGATCGACGAACATGCCGCGCAATGCAGGACGCTGGACGCGCCGCGTTTTCGCCATCATGATTGGGTCATGCTGAACGAGGCGATGGCGCGCGAGGCGCTGATGGCGGCTGGCATGGATCTGGTTCCCTGCTTCAACGATCCGATGCCCGGCAATTTCATGATCGGGCCGGACGGGTCGATCATGCTGATCGACCATGAATACAGTTCGATGAACGACCGCTGCTACGACCTGGGCATCTGGTTCGGCGAGATGTTCTTTACCCCGGCGCAGGAAATGGAACTGATCGAGGAATATTTCGGCCATGCCCCCCGCGACCTTGTGGCCCGCGTGACCGTTCACAAGGCGCTGGCCGACGTGAAATGGGCCTTGTGGTCGATGGTGCAGCTGCGCGTGTCGCGGCTGGAGTTCGATTTCCACAAATACGGCATGTGGAAGCTGATGCGCTTTCGCCAGATCACCGGCCATCCCGACTGGCCGGCGCAGCTGAGGTCCTTGTGATGGCCTACCGCGCGTCTGCCCGGGGCGAGAGCTTTCGCTTTGCGGATCTGAAGGCGGTCATGGCGGCCGCCTCGCCCGAGCGGTCGGGCGATCAACTGGCCGGCATCGCGGCCGAAAGCGCGCTGCAAAGGGTCGCCGCGCGCCGGGTGCTGATGGACCTGCCGCTGACGGTGTTCCTGAACCAGGCGCTGGTCCCCTACGAGGATGACGAGGTCACGCGGCTGATCCTGGACAGCCACGACGCGGCGGCCTTCGCGCCTGTCGCCGCGATGACGGTGGGCGATCTGCGCGACTGGCTCTTGTCGCCGGCGGCCGATGCCGCCGCGCTGGCGGCGCTCGCGCCGGGGCTGACGCCCGAGATGGTCGCGGCCGTCAGCAAGCTGATGCGCAACCAGGACCTGATCCGGGTCGCGCGCAAGGCCGAGGTCGTCACCGCCTTCCGCAACACCATCGGCAGGCAGGGCACGCTGGCCACGCGGCTGCAACCCAACCATCCCGCCGATGATCCGCGCGGCATCGCGGTCTCGGTGCTGGACGGGCTGTTGCACGGCGCGGGCGATGCGGTGATCGGCATCAACCCGGCTTCGGACAATCTGGCGAACTGCCAGGCGCTTCTGGTGGCGCTGGACGAGATGCGGC
>NZ_JHWH01000050.1 GCF_000622145.1 Paracoccus yeei ATCC BAA-599
GATGACCGGTCATGGGGCGGGGCAGACCCGCCCGGTGTGGTCTTCACCTATGCGCCCGACCGCGCAGGCGAGAATGCAGAGCGCATCCTGCAGGGCTTTGATGGCATCCTGCAGCTGGATGGCTATCCCGGCTACAACCGCCTGACGCGCCCGTCCCGGACAGGTGGCGCGCCGATCATCGTCGCCCATTGCTGGGCACATGCGCGGCGCAAGCTGAAGGAGATCTTCGATCGCGACGGCTCCGAGATCGCGGCTGAGGGTTTGCGCCGGATCGCCGAGCTTTACCGGATCGAGGCCGATATCCGTGGCATGGGTCCCGGCCAGCGGCTGTCGGCCCGCCAAGTGCGCAGTGCGCCACTCGTAGCAGCCTTTGGCGAATGGCTGCAGCTGCAGTGTCGGCGCATCTCTGCCAAGTCTCGCCTCGGCGAGAAGCTGACCTACATCCACCGCCACTGGGACGGGCTGCAGACCTTCCTGCACGATGGTCGGGTCGAGATCGACTCCAACAGCGTCGAGAACCTGATCCGGCCGATCGCGCTGACCCGCAAGAATGCGCTCTTCGCCGGCCATGACGAGGGCGGGCGATCCTGGGCCCGCATTGCATCCCTGATCGCCACCGCAAAGGTCAATGGCATCGAACCCTTCGCCTACCTCAAGGCAACCTTGGAAGCCGTCGCCGCCAGTCACCCGCAGGCCCGGATCGATGACCTGCTGCCCTGGAACTTCAAGCCGTCAAGCTGAATGCAAGTGGGGCGCAGCCGCCGCTTACACCTGTCCTGCCTGTGGAGCGATCCGCGGCGTGTGGGGCCGCTCGGTCGAAAGCTGGCGCCAGGCATCGACCTTCATGCTCGGCGTGGCCGCATTCTTTGTCCTGGCCGGCATAGCTTTCGGCACTTGGGTGGCGTCGGATTACTCGACGACCTGGTTCGACGGATTGATCGCCTTCCTGTTCCTTTCGCCCTTCATGCTGTTCGCCGGCGGTGTCGGCCTGTTCCTGCGCTATGTGATCCCCCGGATGCAGGAGGGCTGGTATTGATGAGAGCCGCGAAGCGGAAACCGACTGCCGGCCCGAAGCGCACAATCTGTCTCAGCGCCGAGGCCCACAAACCCCTGCGGATCGAGGCGCTGCGCCGCGACATCACCATGAGCCAACTGATCGCGCAGGCGCTGGCCGATGCCGGCATCGACATTCCCCCGGAGGATATGGAATCATGCAGCACCTGTTCACCGCCGCGCTGATCGCCCTCGCCAGCCCGGCCCTTGCCGCCGGCTGGTATTTCGAGGCCTCCGTCGAGGGCGGCGCCGAATACTGGACCTTCACCAACGAGACCGGCGAGGTCAGCCCGCGGCGGGTGCGCGGCAACGAGATCTGGATCACCCGCACCGACCAGATGAACGAACTTGACGCCAACGGCACCTGCGACTTCAACAATTGCCGCGTCAGCGTGACGCTGGACGGCCGCGGCGCCGAGGCAGGTGAACGGGTCAGCATCCGGTTCTCGAATGGCGAGAAGCTGGATTTCGTGGCTGCCGGCGGCGATATCCTGCTGAGCAATTTCGACACGACCGGCATGGGCGCGACCTACCACTTCGTCCATAATGTGCGGCGGGCGGAATGGGTCGAGATCGGCTTCGGCGGCAAGCGTTACCGCTTCAGCCTCGCCGGATCGGCGGCTGCGCTGGATGCGATCCGGCCATGGATGACAGGAAACAACTGATGACCCCGCAACCGTTCAAAGGCGAACTGCCCGCCTCGATCTTCCAGCCAGATGAGGTCAAGGCGCGCAACTGGTGGGCCGCGCTGACCGAGCCGGAGCAGGAAGAGCGCATCTACGACCTCACCCAGGTGCTGGAATTCTACGGCATCGACCTGCCCGACAGCGATGAGCGCTGGATGATGGCCTGCTGGGAAAACGAATTCGCCTGACCCCGTCCCTACGGCCCGTCGTGATGCGAGCGGGCCGGGGTCAGGCTGCGCGCAAACCGCATTCCGACCGCCCCCACGAGACTGGGGCGGAATGGGGTTTGCGGCCGCCCATCGGGCGGCACTCCTTAACGCTGTCGCCGGTCAAGATACCCTACATCTCCATCGCGCTTTGACCGTGCTTGCGCTGCACTGTTGGTTGCCATGCACAAACCCGGAGATATGTAGCGGGCCTCAGTTGGGCTCCTTGAAGTCAACTCGGCAGCGGATAGAAATAGCAGCCCTCAAAATAACCTTGCAAATCGGGAATTAAACTCCATAATTGCAAGGATGTTGATTGAGCGCCGCATAACCAACACTCTAAAGTCCCTGCTGGACGACAGCCCCGCCGTTGCCCTGCTAGGGCCGCGCCAAGTGGGCAAGACCACGCTGGCACAGGAGCTGGGGGAAGAGCGACCGTCGCTCTACCTCGATCTCGAATCCAGCGCCGACCGGGCCAAGCTCTCCGACCCGGAACTCTACCTTTCGGCACATGAGGACAAGCTGGTTATCCTCGATGAGGTCCAGCGGGTGCCGGACCTGTTCCAGAACCTGCGCGGCCTCATCGACCGGGGGCGGCGCAAGGGGCTGCGGGCGGGTCGGTTCCTGCTGCTCGGCTCGGCTTCCATAGACCTGCTGCGCCAGTCGGGTGAGACGCTGGCGGGCCGGATCGCCTATGCCGAACTCGCTCCCCTCGATGCGCTCGAGGTTCCCACCGCCGATCTGGACCGGCTCTGGCTGCGCGGCGGCTTTCCCGACAGCTTCCTCGCCCGCGACGATCAGGCCAGCCTGCGCTGGCGGCGCGACTTCATCCGCACCTATCTGGAGCGCGACATTCCCGCCCTCGGTCCGCGCATCGCGGCCGAGACGCTTCGACGCTTCTGGACCATGCTGGCGCATCGGCAATCCGGCCTGTCGAACGCCGCCGAGCTGGCCCGCGCGCTCGGGGTCGATGCCAAGACCGTCGCCTCCTATCTCGACCTGCTGGTCGATCTGATGCTGGTGCGCCGCCTGGAGCCCTGGCACGCGAATATCGGCAAGCGGCTGGCCAAGTCCCCACGCATCTATGTGCGCGACACCGGCATCCTGCACGCCCTTCTGGGGCTGACGACGCTGGACGACGTTCTCGGCCATCCCGTTGCGGGGGCAAGTTGGGAAGGACTGATCATCGAGACCGCCCATGCCCTGATGCCGGAAGGGACGCAGGCCCAGTTCTATCGCAGCGGGGCGGGGGCCGAGGTCGATCTGGTGCTGACCCTGCCGGGCGGCGCGGTCTGGGCCGTCGAGGTCAAGCGCAACCTTGCGCCGAAGGTGGAGCGCGGCTTTCACTCGGCCTGCGAAGACCTGCAGCCCGCGCGGCGGATCTTGGTCTATCCGGGGGACGAGGTTTTCCCGCTGCCGAATGGCATCGAGGTGATGTCGCTGCATCAGTTCGGGCAGGATCTGCTGGCGCTTCATCCGTAAGCAATGCGGGCGCCCATCGGGCGGCGTCGCGGGATCGATCTTCTTCATGGGCGGGGAAAGCTGGGTACCGGGGCGCAGCGTCCGGTCCGACATTTTGCGGGTGGTGCTTTGCACCGGGCCCCGCAAAATAATAGTCGGTCACTAATATTTGGCGAAATCGCGAAAAGTAGGCCACTCTGGGCCATGGTCTACAGCCGGCGCAGGACTTGCAGCGATCAGATGCCGCCTGACAGGTCGTCCAGAAAGGGCTGTTCGTCAGGCATACGGCGGAATCCAGCAGCCCTGACCCGCGCCTGAAGCGCTGCAATTGGCCCGCCGACGTCGGTCAGAGCCAGCCTGTCGTAGAACCGGCGCTCATCCTGCCCCATCGCACGCAGGTCAGCGACCGCCGCCAGCGTGTAAAACCGGCGACAAGCGCGGACATCGAGACTTGTCGCCCTGGTCCTGCCGGCCGCGAGCCGCGCCAGGACCGGATAATCGCTGAGCAGATAAGTCATCTCCAGGCTCTCCATGCTCACAAGCGTATATGCCAATATTGCAATCCGCTCATCGGCACATGTCCCGTCACAGATGCCGTGCGCGACCTCAGCCCCGAGGCCAGCTGCCACCATTCGCCTTCCGTATAATTGCAGATCTCTCCAGATCGACCGTTGCCGCGATGGTGAAGGCAAGCGCCTTCATGCGCTGCGGCCGGCCATCTTGCGGGCAATGAACTGGTCGAGGTCGAAGCCCTCCGCCCGGCCGGAGTCCTCTCCGGCGATCAGGGCGTCCTGAAGGGCCTTTACCCTGGTCTCGTGCTCCTCCAGAAGCCGCAGCCCCGCCCGCACCACGTCGCTGGCCGAGCCATAGCGACCGCCCTTCACCTGCGCGTCGATGAAACTGACGAAGTGATCGCCGAGCGAAACCGATGTGTTGCGGGACATGCGGGCCTCCTGTGTGTCGATACCGGATATTACCAAGAAATCGTATCAGCTGCAATTGCCGGCTCTCCGCCGCCGGATGTGCATATTGGCATAAGCGCATGCTGTCATATCCCCCTCTGCGATGAAGCGTCTGGCCGAGAGTCGTGCGGATTCGTCAGCGCCTGCACCGCCCGCGCCTGATCCAGCCGCGCCCTGGCCTCGCCGGTGAAGGATTGCCATGCCGGAGAGGCCTCGATGACCCCGGCCAGGGTCGAGGCCGTGTAAGTCGTGCCGAACGCCTGCGTCGCCCTTTGCGCCACATAGGCCACGGTTTCCGGCCATTTCAGCCAGCGCGGACTGGCATCGGCGAGGCGATTGACCCAACCCGCAACCCCGCGCAGGAAGCCGGACAGACCGCCGAGCAACCCCGGACCTCCCCGTGGCTGGCGCAGGGCTTCCAGCCCGTCGCTGAGAACCGGCGCCAGCGCGTTGTGCATTTCACGGTTGCGATCCGCGTCGTGGTTCGTCCAGCTGCCCATCTGTCCGGGGGTCTCCAGCCGCTCCAGCAGCACCGGGTCGGGATCGATCTGCTGGATGGCGGCGATCACCCCGCCGGTCGCGATGGCATGCACCGTCTCGGCCTCCTGAAGCCGGCTGGCGACCGTGTCCTGCATGACCAGGTCGCGGCGGCGCTCTTCCTCGTCGGCAAGGCGACGAGCCTCTTCGGCACGTTCCACGGCAATCTCTGCGTCCTTCTGTGCCTTCAGCCGCTCCTGTTCGGCCTTCCACGCTGCCCGGTCCAGACGGCGGCGGCGCGGCCCCGTCCGGGCCTGCCCATGCTTCGCGCCGACCTCGGCATGATAGCGGTCCTGCCAGCCGCGCATCGCCTGCTTGTAGCTGCGCGACGGCGAGCCGGACCAGCCGTGATCGATCAACGCAACCACCTCCGAGGGCCGGATGCCTTCGAGGATGGTGGGCGGCTGCGGATCTTCGACATGCGGGCAGGCCCCTTCCAACCGCTCCGCCTCGTCTGCGATCTCTCGGACCGACCGGCTCTTGCTGTTGCCCTTGCGCGAATAGGTCTGCTTGTGCGCAAAGATCGACTTCCCAAAGCGGTCAGACATAACGCAATCCCTCGCTGAAGCCTGCGGCACGCACTTCGCTGCGGGAAACCAGCTCCAGATCCAGCGCCATGCGGACCTGCCTGACGCTCAGGGTCCGGCACAGGGGATGACAGGATTTGATCCAGTCGGCAGTTTTTGCCGCATGCGCCGGGGTCGGGTCAGGAGGTGATCCCGGCTCATCCTCGATGTAATCGCGCCAGCGGCCCGTCCTGAACCAGTTATCCGAAAAGCAGACCTTTGAGCGCGTATAGCCTGCGGTCTCCAGTGCATAGTGCTTTACAGCCGAGAGAAGCTTTTCACGCCCGACCTCCTGCATGGCTGCCTCGATGTGGTGCAGGCAGGCCGCTTCATTGCGACATCGGTCGGTTGGATAGGCCTTCAATATCTTCACAGATTCCGTCGCCGCCTCGCGTGCGCATGCGCGCGAAGGTGGTTTATGGATGGTTTCAGGATGGTTTGGGGTCCGCTGTGGACGGGGTACCGGGTCCGCAGCGGACCCCGTTCCGGGTTCACGGCAGACCCCGTCCTCTGTGGACCCCGTCTCATCATCGGGTTCGGCAATACCCTCCAGGGTGCGGACAGCGGCAAGGGAAATGCGATAGACGACGGTAAAACCGTTCTTGCAGGCGCGGCGGCCTGTCTCGATCAGGACGCCTTCGTTCAGGAATTCGTTGATCGTGCGCTTGACGGTGGTTTCGCCAAGCTCAGTGTGCCGCTGGATCGTCCCCTTGGAGCACCAGATGCCCGACCCGTCATCGCTGGCCTTGTCGGCCAGAAACATGATGATCTGCTTTCGGACCGGACTGCCGAAGCGCCGCCCGGCGCAAAGATTCGCAACCTTCCAGCTCATGCTGCACCTCCCCACGGGGTTGCGCGGCGGGAAGCTGTGACATAATCTTTGGACAGAAGACCTTTGACAGTGCCGTCGGATGGAGTGCCAGCTCCTCCGACGGTTTTCTTTTGCACACGCAAGGCTCGGAACTGCGGGACACCTGCGTCATCAATTGTGGCGCCCCTGATCACCCAGATCGTCGCTTCGTGGCTCATACCGACACCCCATCACAGACAAGGTTGCGGCCAGCTGCATCGGCCGGGCCGTTTACGGTCAAAGCGTAAGCCGTTGATTCATGGCCGTGAACAAAGCAGATACGTTTACAGGGATTGCCTTTGCTTTCAGCAACCGGGGCAGGATTGCAAATCCGTGAAGACCGGTTCGATTCCGGTACCCGCCTCCAATCTTTTCAATAGCTTGCGAAACTTTCGCGGTCATATCGGCCTCGACGTGAAACGAGCGTTGAAACATTAACGTTCCGCTCTTGTTCTGTTCTGCGCGGTTGCGGGCGTCCTGCGCACGCCGCGCCAGTTCGCGCTGGCGGACCCGGCCGCCGTATTTCTTCAGCATCTCCACGCCTGAATGACCGGTCATGGCCTTCACCATCTCGTCATCACAACCGGCCTGATAAAGCTCGATCGTCGCGTTCTTCCGTAGCCCGTGGGTGACGTAGCGCTGCGCCTCGGGATGCTTCATTGCGGCCTTGATCTTACGCATCTCCTCGGCCACCGTGCGGTAATCCGCAGGCCGGCCATCGCGGCCGCAGACAATCGTCAGCCCCTCTTTCGTGACCGTGCTCAGATAAGGCAGCCAAGCGATTGGTCAGCGGGACCAAAAGGGGCTTATTGGTCTTTGACCTGCCCCCCGGGTGGTTCCTCGTTCACAACGAGGGTCTACGGGTTTGAGATTGGTAGTCGGGCCGGTGGTTCTGGGCAAGCGCGCCGGGCGCGGAGCTCTCAAATTGCTCAAGCGTCCGGCGCGCCTCGAGCGGCGTCTGGTTGCCGAGCGATGAATGCGGCCTGACGGTGTTGTAATCGTAGCGCCAGAGCGCCAACTTGCGACGGGCGTCGTCCAGGGTATCGAAGATCTCCTCGTTCAGAAGCGCGGTCTTAGGAGCAAACGCACCATAGCGTTGACGCAGTGGGCTTTTGAGAACATCATGTGAACATGATGGCTCTGGAGGCCTCC
>NZ_JHWH01000051.1 GCF_000622145.1 Paracoccus yeei ATCC BAA-599
GACGCCGCTGCTGTCGATGCTGCACCGGCTGGCGGCGACCGACCGGCGCGCCTTCTTCGTCCACGCCTCCGAGAACGGCGACGTCCATGCGATGCGGGACGAGGTCGCGGCGCTCGCGGCGGCTTCCGAGGGGCGCATCACGGTGCGCCACGTCTATCGCACTCCCACGGACGCGGACCGCGCCACCGGCCGGTTCGACGCCGAAGGCGTGGTGGACCGGGCCTTGCTGCAGTCTCTGCTGCCGCTGGACGACTATCAGGTCTATCTGTGCGGGCCGACGCCCTTCATGGTGGCGATGTGGCGGCTGCTGACGGGCCTGGGTATCGCGCCCGAGCGCATCGCCTATGAGTTCTTCGGCAAGGGTGGCTCGCTGGCGGTGCTGGCGGCCGAACCCGAGGCGCTGCGCGTCAGGCCCGCTACCCATGTCCCCGCCCATGCGCCGAAATCGCTGGCGAGGCTGGAGTTCCTGACCGACCCCGACGCCCGCGCCGTTCCCGAAGCGCCGCCGCGCCTGTCCTCGGCCCCGCAGGCTGCCGTCCCAGCCGCAGCAGTCGAGGGCGATCAGGTGGTCTTTGCCCGCGCGGGTGTCACCGCCGCATGGGACGCCGCCGCGGGGTCCATCCTCGAACTGGCCGAGGCCGCAGGACTGACCCCCGAGTTCAGTTGCCGCGAGGGGATCTGCAACACCTGCCGCTGCACGATCCGCGAGGGCGCGGTGGAATACACCAGCGAACCCCTGGACCCGCCGCCCGCAGGGCAGGTGCTGATCTGCTGTTCGCGCCCCGTCGGCCGGGTGGTGCTGGAAATATGAGAAGGGAGCCGGGCCGATCCGTCAGCCCGGCATCCGTTCGACCGCCGCCGCGTCCAGTTCCGGCCCGACGGTGAACAGGTGGTCTCCCGGCCGGACCAGCGCGTTGCGCCGCGCGACCAGGATCACGCCCGCGACCGGGGCGGCCAGTTCCTGCGGCGGCAGGTCCAGGTCGAAAAGGTCGCGCAGGATCGCCAGCGGCTGTCCATCCACGACCCGGTCCCCCAGAGCGACCAGCGGCTCGGCCAGCGCGTGGCGCATCACCGTCACATGGCCACTGCCTGCGCCCAGATCGGCAAAGCGCGTCGGCGGCGCTGTTCCGGCGCCCAGCCTGCGCGCGGCCTCGGCGCCGATCACGCCCTGGGCCGCCAGCAGCCGCAGCACCCCTTGCCAGCCCGCGTCCAGCGAGGCGCGCGACACCCGCCCCCCGCCCCCGAGTTCACAGGAAAACATCGCGCAACCGGCCGCCTGGGCGGCGGAATCGAGATCCCCTCCGGTGTTGCCGGGCGGGACCACGACCGTCCAGGGCAGGCCGAAGGTTTCGGCCAGCGTCCGGTTGCGGCGGTCCGTCTCTGCGTCGCCGGTCAGTGTCAGATAGGCGCAGTCGATGTAATCGGCGTTCGTTCCCCCCGAATGGAGGTCGATCACCAGCTCCGCGCGCGGCATCAGATGGGCGGTGACGAAGCCCGCCAGCGCCCGCGTCGGTCCCGCCCCCGTCGCGCCCGGAAAGGAACGGTTCATGTTGCCCTGGTCCAGCGGTGAAACCCGCCGCGCGGCCAAGACCGCCGGCATGTTCAGCGCAGGCATCAGGATCAGGCCGCCGGGGACATCGGCGAGTTCCAGCATCTCGAACAGGCGCCGGGCGATGATCTGCCCCTCGTATTCGTCGCCATGGTTGCCGCCCGTGATCAGTGCGACGGGGCCGGCACCGCCACGGATCACGCCCAGGGGGCTGCGGATCGCGGAATAATCCCGGTCGTTATCGGAATGGTCCAGTTCCACCCAGTCCCAGGACTTGCCCGGCGCGTCCAGGTCCAGCGCGCAGGCAACGGTGTCGTATCGGATCATGCGGCGTTCCCCCTTGCGCCTTCGCCCTCGCTTCCGCCGGCTGCACTGTGGCGCCGTTGTTCCAGCAGCCGGGTCAGCCAGTCCGGGTCCATTTCCGGCACCGAGGACAGCAGCAGCTCGGTATAGGGATGGTGGGGCGGGGCGAACATCCGGTCCTTGGGGCCCTGTTCGACCACCTTGCCCTTCTGCATCACCACCACCTCGTCGGCGATGGACCGGACGGTCGCAAGGTCGTGGGTGATGAACAGATAGCTCAGCCCCTTGTCGCGCTGCAACCGGTCCAAGAGGCGCAGGATGCCTTCGGCGACGATCTGGTCCAGCGCGCTCGTCACCTCGTCGCAGATGATGAAGTCGGGGTTGGCCGCCAGCGCGCGGGCGATGCACAGGCGCTGCTTCTGCCCACCCGAAAGCTCGCCCGGCAGCCGGTCGATGAACTGCGCCGGCTCAAGCTCGATTTCCTCCAACAACTCCCGGATGCGCGCCTCCTTCTTGGCGCCCCGCATGCCCAGGAAGAATTCCAGCGGACGCCCAATCACGTCGCGGACCCGGTGCCACGGATTCAGCGCGGTATCGGCCATCTGGTGGATCATCTGCACTCGCCGCTGCAGGTCGCGCGGGCGTTGGCGGCTTTTCGTGACCAAGGGCTGGCCCTCAAAGACGACGCGGCCCTCGGTCGGCGCAAGCAGCCCCATGATGACCCGCGCAGTTGTCGATTTGCCCGAGCCGCTTTCGCCCACCACCGCGACGGTCCGCCCGCGCGGCACGCTGAATGACACGTCCTGCAGCACCTGCAACTCGCCATAGCTTGCCGAGACATTCTCGACCCTCAGTATCGGCTCGGGATCCGTGGACAGCGGGCGCGGGCTCGGGCGGAACTCGCGCACGGCCCAGAGTGAGCGGGTATAGTTCTCGCGCGGATGGGCCAGCATCTCGCGCGTTGGGGCCTCTTCGACCTCGGTCCCCTTCAGCAGCACCTTCACCCGGTCGGCCATCTGCGCGACCACGGCCAGATCGTGGGTGATGTAGATCGCGGCGGTGTCGTGATCGCGCACCGCGTCGCGGATGGCAGCGAGCACCTCGATCTGGGTGGTCACGTCCAGCGCGGTGGTCGGTTCGTCGAAGATGATGAGGTCGGGCCGGCAGGCCATCGCCATCGCCGTCATCGCCCGCTGCAACTGCCCGCCCGAGACCTGGTGCGGATAGCGGAAGCCGATCAGCTCGGGCTCGGGCAGGCGCATCTCACGGTAAAGCCTGACCGCCTCGGCCTGCGCCTGCGCGCGCGGCATGACGCGATGCTGCACCGGCGCTTCGCAATGCTGATCGATCAGCCGCCAGGCCGGGTTGAAGGCGGCGGCCGAGGACTGCGCGACATACGCGATGCGCCGCCCGCGCAACCTGCGCAGAGCCGATTCCGGGGCGCCCACCAGTTCCTGCCCATCGAAGCGGATCGAGCCGCCCGCGATCCGCAGGCCCGGCTTGACATAGCCCATGGCAGCCAGCCCCAGCGTCGACTTGCCGGCGCCGCTTTCGCCGATCAGGCCCACGACTTCCCCCTTGGCAATGGTCAGGTCCACGCCCTTGACGATCTCGCTCCAGCCGTCCTGGGCGCGCCCCTCGATCCTCAGGTCCCGGATCTTCAGAAGTCCGTCCATGGTCTTAGTCCTTCAACCCGCTGGAAACATGCAGCACCCAATCCACTACCATGTTCACTGCCACTGTAAGTAGGGCAATGGCCCCGGCCGGCAGTAGCGGCGCCAGCCCGAATGTCGCCGCCTGCCAGCTTGAGAAATTGGCAAACGAGATCAGCTTGGCGCTTTCGCGCACCATCGAGCCCCAGTCTGCCGTCGGCGGCTGCAATCCGAGACCGAGGAAGCTCAGCGCCGAGATGAACAGGAAGACGAAGCAGAAGCGCAGCCCGAACTCAGCGATCAGGGGAGCGGCCGCGTTGGGAAACACCTCGCGCCGGATGATCCAGCCCAAGCCCTCGCCCCGCATCCGCGCGACCTCGATGTAGTCCATGGTCAGGATGCCCTGCGCCACCGCCCGTGACAGCCGGAACACGCGGGTGCTGTCCAGCACCGCGATGACCAGCACCAGCGCGACAACCGATGTGCCGGTGATCGTCAGGATCAGCAGCGCGAAGATCAGCGAAGGAATTGCCATCAGCACGTCCACCACGCGCGAGTTGATGGTGTCGAACCAGCCCCCCACCGTGGCGGCCAGAAGCCCTGTCGTCGTGCCCAGCAGGAAGGCCAGCATCGTCGTCACCAGCGCGACGCCCACGGTGTTGCGCGCCCCGTAGATCAGCCGCGACAGCACGTCCCGCCCCAGGGCATCGGTCCCCAGCCAGTGCGGCGTGGCCCAAGGCAGGTATTTCGGGCCGACGATTTGGGCTTCGGGATAGGGCGCAAGCCAAGGGGCGAACAGGGCGGTGACGGCATAGACTGCAATCAGCGCCATCGCGAGCTTGGCCGAAAAGGGTGCGGTGCGCAGAAGGGACAGATAACGCGTCACGGGCTTACCTCGGATGCAGCAGGCGCGGGTTGGAAACCATGCCGATGATGTCCGCCGCCAGGTTCAGCAGGATATAGGTTGCGGCAAAGATGAGGCAGGCGGCCTGCACGACGGTGATGTCGCGCTTGGCAACGCTGTCCACCAGAAGCTGGCCCAGGCCCGGGTAGACGAACACCACCTCGACCAGCACCACGCCCACAATCAGATAGGCAAGGTTCAGCGCGATCACGGTGGCGATCGGAGCGACGGCATTGGGCAGGGCATGGACCGCGATCACCCGGCGGCGCCTGATCCCCTTCAGATGGGCCATCTCGACATAAGAAAGCGCCAGCAGGTTAACAATCGCCGCCCGCGTCATCCGCATCATGTGCGCCATGACGATCAGCACCATCGTCAGCGCGGGCAGGAAGGTCACATACAGCCGCTCTGTCAGGTCCATGCCGGGCGTGACCGCGGCCAGGCTCGGAAACCACTGCAGTTGGACTGCGAAGATCAGGATCAGGATATAGGCCACGAAATATTCGGGGAACGAGATCGCCGCCAGCGTCGAGGAGGAGATGAAGCGGTCCAGCCAGGCTCCGCGGTAAAGTGCCGCCACGATCCCCAGCCCCACCGCCAGCGGAATGGCGATCAGCGCGGCATAGCCGGCCAGGAAGAAGGTGTTGAAGGCCCGGTCGCCCAGCAGTTGCGAGATGGGGCGCTGGTTCGCCATCGATAGCCCCAAGTCCCCGGTCAGCGCCCCGCCCAGCCAGTGGATGTAGCGAACAAAGGCGGGATCGTTCAGGCCGAATCGCTCGCGAAAGGCGGCCAGCGTTTCCGGGGTTGCGGACTGACCCAGGACCTCGGTCGCGATATCGCCGGGCAAAAGCTCGATTGCCCAGAAGATGATGGCCGATACGATCAGCAGCGTCACTGCCCCGATCGCCAGCCGCCGCAGGATGAGCTTGGATATGGAGGACATCTTGGCTGCCATATGTCTGGACTTCGACTCGTTATGCATAGCTATAATCACGATCAATACACCCCGCGTCCAGTGCCGATTTCAGGAGGCCCAAAAGTCGATGCTGGACGCGGCTTTGGCGGCAAGACGCTGGAAAGGGAGTTCCATGGTTGCGACCAGAAGCTATCGCGAGATCAAGGCCGACATGCTGCGCCGCATCACCGGGGGCGAATGGCCGCCCGGCAGCCTGTTGCCGAACGAGACGCACCTGGCGCAGGAATACGGCTCGGCCCGGGCCACAATCAACCGCGCCATGCGCGAACTGGTCGAGGATGGCCTTGTCGAGCGCAAGCGGAAGGCGGGCTCCCGGGTACGCCTGCTGCCGTTGCGGCAGATGCGCCTGGACATCCCGCTGGTGCGCAACGAGATCGAGGAACAGGGCGCGGAATACCGCTATGCGCTGGTGCGCTCGGATATCCTGAAGGCGCATGACTGGCTGCGCGCGCGGCTGAACCTTGATGCCGACACGCAGCTGCGCCATGTGACCTGCGTCCATTTTGCCGACGGCCAGCCTTACCAGTTCGAGGACCGCTGGATCAATCTCAAGGCGACGCCCGGCGCGCGCATCGCTGACTTCGGGGCGACCGGACCGAACGAATGGCTGGTCCGGCAGGTGCCCTTTTCCAATGTCGAGGTCAGCTTTTCAGCTAACTCGGCCACCCCGGAACAGGCCCAGCATCTGGGCTGCGCCCCGGGCGATTCGCTGTTCCAGATCGAAAGGCAGACCTTCTGGCAGGGACAGTCCGTCACCTTTGTCCGGCTGCTTTACCACCGCGGCTACAGGATGACGACGCGCTATTGAACCGCCTGCCGGGGTCCGGGCTATATCGCCTGCCTCAGCCGCTGCAGGGTGCGGGCGTAGGCCGCGGTGATCGGCGCGCGGCGGATGTGTCGACCCTCCGCGACGAGGTGGCGCCCTGCCGACCAGGTGTCGGTCACGTCGCGATCGTCCCTGGCGAAGATCCAGGTGTCCAGCAGGGTGTCGTCCTCGCGGCCGACGCCGTCGGGGCCAAGGTCGCCAAGCGCCATGAGATCGGCCCAGAGGCCCGGTTCGATGGCGCCCGCCCCGCGCCCTGCCGCCTGCGCGCCGCCCCTGGCCGCGCCCTCGAACACCACGCGACCGGTTGAACGGTCGGCACTGGCCAGCGCGGCGCGCGAACGGTCGCGCAGCCGCTGCGAATAGTCGAGCGTCCGCAGTTCCTCGGACAGCGAGATGCGGATGTTGCTGTCGGACCCGATGCCGAAGGCGCCGCCCGCATCCGTCCAGCGCACGCCCTCGAAGATACCGTCGCCCAGGCTGCTTTCGGTGATCGGGCACAGCCCCGCCACCGCGCCGCTGCGGGCAAGGGCCACGGTTTCACCGGGCGTCATCTGGGTCGCGTGGATCAGGCACCAGCGTTGATCGACGGCCAGGTTTTCCAGCAGCCATTCGACCGGACGGCGGCCGGTGGTGGCCAGAACCTCGTCCACCTCGGCGGTCTGCTCGGCCAGGTGCATGTGAATCGGGCCGTCCCCCGCCAGCGCCTGCGCGGCCGCAAGCCCGTCCCCGTCCACCGCGCGCAGGCTGTGGGGGGCGATGCCGATGCGGCTGTCCGCCCCGAGCCGCGCCACATGGCCCTGCGCGCCCTCGACAAGGCGGGCGAAGCGCTCGGGCGTATTGCCGAAGCGGTCCTGCCCGGACACCAGCGCCCGGCGGTCGAGCCCGCCCCATTGATACAGCACCGGCAGCAGCGTCAGGCCGATGCCCGTCTGCGCGGCTGCCGCCGCGATCCGGCCCGACATCTCGGCCAAGTCGGCATAGG
>NZ_JHWH01000052.1 GCF_000622145.1 Paracoccus yeei ATCC BAA-599
ATCGGCGACATCGTTCTTCTGGCGCTTCACAAAGGGCTTCACATAGGCCGGCGGGATGAGCCGCACCTCATGGCCCAGCTTCCCGATCTCACGACCCCAGAAATGGGCGCCACCGCACGCCTCCATCACGACGACGCAGGATGGTAGCTGGCTGAAGAACGCCAGCACCTGGTCCCGCCGAAGCTTCTTGCGCAGCACCGCTCGCCCAGAAGCGTCGGCCCCGTGAAGCTGAAACACATGCTTCGCAAGATCGAGCCCGATCGTGGTAATCTCCGACATGACCTCTCCCCTCTGTGGATCGTCCCAGACCCACCCTGGCACAGCGAAGCCGTCGGGGGGGCGGTCACATCATCAGAGCCGTCTTGAGGGGGATCGTCTGGGGGCCCTTACGGATCGCCTCCCAGCGGGCCATGTGCTTCGCATACTCCGCCGCGAACAGTCGTTTGGCCTCCACCTCGTCAGTTGTCCCGAGAGAATAGGACAGCACATCCTTGCCGACCGCGTTGCGCACATCGGCAGGAACGCGGGCACGAAAGTAGAACGGGGAGCCGGGCTGGCGCTGAGTCGGACGAGGCATCTTCAAGACCATTGTGTGCGACCCCTGTGTGTAAGTAGGGTCGAGCCAAGTCTCTGATACAGCGTATCTTCTTGGGATGTGACAAGAAAAAATGGTGCTGTGAGAGAGGATTGAACTCTCGACCTCACCCTTACCAAGGGTGTGCTCTACCACTGAGCTACCACAGCATCGTGCCGGGGGCTTTAGACCGAGCGCGCCGGCCACGCAAGGGGGCTGGCGCAAAAAATTGCCTTTTGCATGCCCGACCCCGGCGGCGGCATGGACGCAATCCCGCGATGCGGTTAACAGGGAGCCATGACCAGGGAACCCCGCAAGCCGGATGCATCGAACGATCGCGAAGCGCGCCTCAAGGCGGCTCTGCGCGCGAATCTGGCGCGGCGCAAGGCGCAGGGCCGTGCCCGCGCGGTCGGCGGGGACCCATCCGAGGATGAGCAGCAGCATGGGCCAAAGACGCCGCGTCAGGGCGCGCCCGGGAACGAGGACTAGATGGACCAGATCATCGTAAGGGGGAACGGGCCGCTCAAGGGCGAGATCCCGATCGCCGGGGCCAAGAACGCCTGCCTGACCCTGATGCCGGCGACGCTGCTGACCGACCAGCCGCTGACGCTGACCAACGCGCCGCGGCTCTCGGACATCCGTACCATGACGGCGCTGCTGCAATCGCTCGGGGCCGAGGTGGCCAGCCTGCAGGACGGGCAGGTGCTGGCGCTGTCCAGCCACGATCTGGACAATCACACCGCCGATTACGACATCGTGCGCAAGATGCGCGCCTCGATCCTGGTGCTGGGGCCGATGCTGGCGCGCGACGGCCATGCCGTGGTCTCGCTGCCGGGGGGCTGCGCCATCGGCGCGCGGCCGGTGGACCTGCACATGAAGGCGCTCGAGGCGATGGGGGCTGAGCTCGACCTGCGCGAGGGCTACGTCCACGCCAAGGCGCCGGCGGGGGGGCTGAAGGGCGCCGTGATCGACTTTCCCATCGTCTCGGTCGGGGCCACGGAAAACGCGCTGATGGCGGCGACGCTGGCGCGCGGCACGACCGTGATCAACAATGCCGCGCGCGAACCCGAGATCGTGGATCTCGCGCAATGCCTGCGCCGCATGGGCGCGCAGATCGAGGGCGAGGGCACCGCGACCATCACCGTCGAGGGCGTCCGCAGCCTGGGCGGAGCCACCCATCCGGTCGTCACCGACCGGATCGAGCTTGGAACCTACATGCTGGCCCCCGCCATCTGCGGCGGCGAGGTCGAGTGCCTGGGCGGCCGCATCGACCTGGTTGCCGCCTTCTGCGAAAAGCTGGATGCCGCCGGCATCGACGTGACCGAAACCGAACGCGGGCTCAAGGTCTCGCGCAAGAACGGTCGGGTGCGGGCGGTGGACGTGGTGACGGAGCCCTTCCCAGGTTTCCCGACCGATTTGCAGGCGCAGATGATGGCGCTGCTTTGCACCGCCGAAGGCACCTCGGTGCTGGAGGAGAGGATCTTCGAGAACCGCTTCATGCACGCGCCCGAACTGACCCGCATGGGCGCCCGGATCGAGGTCCATGGCGGCCATGCCACCGTCACGGGCGTTGCCAACCTGCGCGGCGCGCCTGTGATGGCGACCGACCTGCGCGCCTCGGTCAGCCTGATCCTGGCGGGGCTGGCCGCCGAGGGCGAAACCATCGTCAGCCGGGTCTATCACCTGGATCGCGGCTACGAAAAGGTCGTGCGCAAGCTGCGCGGCGTCGGTGCCCAGATCGAACGCATCAAGGAGAGCGAGCCCCATGAATGATGCCCGTTTCGCGGATGCAGACCCTGCGCCGCTTGCCCTCGTCGCCCAGGATGTCGAGGATCTGACCGTCATCTCGGCCCTGGTCCAGGACGCCGTCCTGCCGGTGACCGAGATCACCTATGACATGCGCCACCGCCAGCTGGCGCTGCTGCTGAACCGCTTCCGCTGGGAGGATGCGGAAAGCGCCCGGCGCGAGGAACGGCCCTATGAACGGGTGCGCGCCGTTCTGCTCGTCTCGGACGTGCAGAAGGTGCAAAGCGACGGAATAGACCGGGCCGACAACGATCTGGTGCTCGAGCTTCTCGCCCTGCGCTGGGAGGCGGGCGAGGACGGGACGGGACGGCTGCTGCTGGATTTCGCGGGCGACGGCACGGTGGCCGTGGATGCGGAATGCCTGAACGTGGAACTCCGCGACGTGACCCGGCCCTATATCGCCCCCTCGCGCCGCGCGCCCGAACACCCCGAACGCTGATCCCCTCATGCGGCCGCCGTGCTGGCGGCACTGTCGCATGGGTATTTGAAAAACGGTGAAAGCCGGGTGGGGCCTCTCCTGCTTTCACCGTTTCCCAAATACCCAAATCCGGCAGGGCGGGCCGGGAGCGACCGCTTGCCTGCCGTCCCGCATCGCCGCTTGAGCCCCCTGCGTGCAGCCGCTAACAAGGTTGCGACATTGTGAGCGTGACCATGCCGATCCATCTTTCGACCGCCCAGCCCGATTTCGAGCAGCGCTTTGCCGATCTTTTATCGATGAAGCGCGAGGATGCGGCGGATGTGAACGAGGCGGTGGCCGCGATCATCGCCGATGTCCGGGCACGGGGGGATGCCGCCCTGGTCGAGTTGACGGGGCGTTTCGACCGGCTGGACCTGACGGCGGTGGGGCTGGCCTTCACCGCCGGGGAAATCGCGGACCAGACGGCCCGTGTCTCGGCCGAGGACCGCGCGGCGCTGGTCACGGCGGCCAGCCGCATCCGTGCCTACCACGCCCGCCAGATGCCCGAGGACATGCTCTGGACCGACCCCGAAGGCGCGAGCCTGGGGTGGCGCTGGACGCCGGTTTCGGCGGCGGGGCTTTACGTTCCGGGAGGGCAGGCGAGCTATCCCTCCTCGGTCCTGATGAACGCGATTCCGGCGCGGGTGGCCGGGGTCGAGCGGCTGGTGATCTGCGTTCCGACGCCCGATGGCGCGGTCAATCCGCTGGTGCTGCTGGCCGCCGAACTGGCGGGCGTCGATGAGATCTATCGCATCGGCGGCGCCCAGGCCATTGCGGCCCTGGCCTATGGCACCGAAACGATCCGGCCCGTGGACAAGATCACCGGGCCCGGCAACGCCTATGTCGCCGCGGCCAAGCGCCAGGTCTTTGGCCGCGTGGGCATCGACATGATTGCCGGTCCCTCCGAGGTGCTGATCATCGCGGCCGGCGAGCAGGACCCCGAATGGCTGGCGCTCGACCTGCTGGCTCAGGCCGAGCACGATGCCGATGCGCAGTCGATCCTGATCACCCCCGACAAGGCTCTGGCCCAGGCCGTGGTGGCCGAGGTCGAGCGGCTGCTGCCCAGCCTGCCGCGTGCGGCCGTGGCGGGGGCCAGCTGGCGCGACTATGGCACGGTCATCCTGACCCGCGACCTGGACGAGGCGGCGGCGCTGTCGGACCGGCTTGCGCCCGAGCACCTGGAGCTTTGCGTGGACGATCCCGATGCGCTGGCCCGCAAGACGCGGCACGCGGGGGCGATCTTTCTGGGCGGTTGGACGCCCGAGGCTGTGGGCGATTACGTCAGCGGCCCGAACCACGTCCTGCCGACGGCGCGCTCGGCGCGGTTTTCCTCGGGCCTGTCGGTGATGGATTTTCTCAAGCGCACGACGCTGGCGAAGCTTTCGCCGGCGGCGCTGGGGACCATCGGGCCGGCAGCGGTGCGGCTGGCCGCCTCCGAGGGGCTTTCGGCCCATGGCCTGTCCGTCTCGGCCCGGCTCAGGACGCTGAACGGAGACGAGCGATGACCCAGGCGACCGACCGGCTGTGCCGGATCGACATCGACGACAGCGCCATGCCGCCACCCACGCCCGAGATGGAGCAGGACCGCCGCGTCGCCGTCTTCGACCTGCTCGAGGACAACAGCTTTCGCCTGCCGGGCCGCGAGGGCCAGCCTGTGCCGCCCGGGCCCTATGCCCTGTCGCTGGCCATGCGCGACAAGCGGCTGGTGTTTTCCATCGCCACCGAAGGCAATGAGGCGGTGGCGGAATTCCATCTGTCGATGGGTCCCTTTCGGCAGACGGTCAAGGACTATTTCCAGATCTGCGCCAGCTACTTCGATGCCGTGAAGCGCCTGCCGCCCGCCCAGATCGAGGCGATCGACATGGCCCGGCGCGGCATCCACAACGAAGGCGCCCGCACCCTGCAAGAGCGGCTCGAGGGCAAGGCCGCCATAGACATCGACACCGCCCGCCGCCTGTTCACCCTGATCTGTGCCCTGATCCCGGAGTGATTCGTGGCCGGACCGATTCCCCCTTCGGTGCTGTTCTGCTGCGATCACAACGCCATCCGCTCGCCCATGGCCGAAGGGATGATGAAGAAGTTCTACGGCCGCGCCGCCTATGTGCAATCGGCCGGCGTCAGGAACGACATGGAGGTGGACGGCTTCGCCATCGCCGTCTGCAAGGAGATCGGGGTCGAGATCTCGACCCACCGCTCGCGTTCGTTCGAAGAGATGAAGGAATGGGGGGACGACCTGGGCAGCTTCGATCTGGTGGTGGCCCTGTCCCCGGCCAGCCAGCGCCAGGCGCTTGAACTGACGCGGGTTTCGCATCTGGACGTGGAATACTGGCCGATCATGGACCCGACGGGCCTGGCCGAGGGGCGCGAGGCGCGGCTGGCGCTTTACCGCCAGATCCGCGACCAGATCCGCGACCGGCTGATCGACCGTTTCGGCCCGCCGACCGAGGCCGGGTCGGAAAAACCGCCCGTGCTAACGAAATCTTAGGGGATGGGCGGGTAAGGCTTGGGAAATCCAAGCGGAGTTTGCCCATGTCTGATTTCCTGAACCTGGCCCGGGGACTTGACCGCGCGATGCAGTCCCTGCGGACGCACCGGGCCGTCCTGGCGCTGGATTCGGTCGGCCGGATCGTGGCGATCAACGAATTCTATCGGCGCCTGACCGGATTTTCCCGCGACGCGCTGATCGGCCGCCCGGTCTGGGTGCTGCTGGACCTGGGCGAACGCTGCGCCGGCCGGCTCGGCGCGCTTCTGGACCTGGCCGAGGGCGGCGAGGCGCATATTCCGGAACTCGCGCACATGACGCGCTCGGGGCGGCGGTACCGGGTGGATGCCAAGGTCTTCGCGGTCTGCGATCCGCAAGGGGCAAGGACGCTCAGCATGGTCTTTGCCCGGCCCGAGGACAGCGGCGGCCTGATCGACATGCGCCACGTCTTCGGCGGCTCGGTGCTGCCCGAGCCAACGGCCATGCCCGCGCCCGAGGAGGCGATCTTTCGGCCCCGCCTGGTGCGACGGGACCATTAGCAGGCCGCTGAAATAGTCCTGCCTCGACAGTGGTTTGAGAACATGATTCACCGTCGGCATGATAACGGCGGGGG
>NZ_JHWH01000053.1 GCF_000622145.1 Paracoccus yeei ATCC BAA-599
CGGGCACTGCCCAGTCCAAGCCGATCAGCTTCAGCAGGCTCTCGACAAACCCGGTCGTCTGCCGAAGCGCCATGCCGAACAAGACCTTCATTGAAAGGCACGTCTGGATGGCGGCGTCACTGTAGGTTTGCTGGCGACCACGACGGCCTGTCGGCGCGGCATCCCAGGTCATCTCAGGGTCAAGCCAGATCGTCAGCGAGCCCCGGCGCTTGAGCGCTTCATTGTAGGCCGGCCAGTTCATGGTCTGGTAGGTCGGGGGTGTGGGTCTGATCATGACGCCCAGCTACCATACTGGATTCACGAGAGGAATCCCTGCAGGGATTTGCGCAACAGAGCCCCGCCGGGGACGACAATCTGTCGGGTACCGCTGCCGCCAACCAGATGGACGGCTTGGGTGGAAACGACACCTTGTTTGGCCTTGGCGGAAACGACCGCCTCTACGGCGGAGCCGGAAACGATCAGCTTTTAGGCGGGGCCGGAAATGACAGCCTCTATGGTGGCATTGACAACGATTACCTGATCGGCGGTGCAGGTGCGGACTATCTCGATGGCGGTGCAGGCACTTCGGACTGGGCACAATACGATACCGCTACAGCCGGTATCCGGGTCGATCTGACCGCGCCCGGCACGAACACCGGGGAGGCTGCGGGGGATCGGTTCGTCGGCATCGAGAACCTCTATGGCTCGACCTACGCAACGACACGATCCGGGGCAATGCTGGAAACAACATCCTGTGGGGCAATGCGGGCAATGACTCGATCGTCGGTGAGGCAGGGAACGACGCCCTGAACGCGGGCACCGGAACCGACACGCTGGTCGGCGGTGGCGGGAACGACACCTACACCATCGACGGCGGCGACACGATTACCGAGGCGGCCAATGCCGGGACCGATCAGGTCAACAGCTCGGCCAGCTATGCGCTGACAGCCAATGTCGAAAACCTGACCCTGACCGGCACTGCCGCAATCAATGGGACAGGCAACGCACTCGCCAATCGGATCACCGGAAATGGGGCAGCCAACGTCCTGAACGGCGGCGCAGGTGCTGACACGCTGATTGGCGGGGCAGGAAATGATGTCTATGTCACCGATGGGGGCGACACGATCACCGAAGCCGCCAACGCTGGCACTGACCGCGTGCAAAGTTCGGCAAATCATGTCCTCGGTGCCAACCTGGAGAACCTGGTGCTGACCGGCGCAGCAGCGATCAACGGCACCGGCAATGCGCTTGCCAACTCGATCACCGGAAATGCCGCCGCCAATGTCCTCAATGGAGGCGCTGGCGCTGACACGCTGATCGGTGGGGCAGGAAATGATACCTATGTCACCGATGGATTCGATACCATCACCGAGGCGGCAGGGGCTGGCGTGGACGTGGTCCAGAGCGCAGGCGGGTATACCCTTGCAGCCAACCTTGAAAACTTGGTCCTGACAGGAACCGCAATTAACGGAGTTGGAAACAATCTTGGCAACCGCCTTACCGGCAACGCCTCGAACAATGTCTTGTCGGGGGGCGGAGGAGACGACACCCTTATCGGTGGCGCTGGGAACGATACCTTGAATGGTGGCGCGGGTCTGAACACCGTTATCTATACAGGCGCAGCCGCCGTGGCCGTGAATCTCTTGAATGGGACGGCCTCCGGCGGGCAGGGCAGCGATACGCTGACCAACATCGGCGTTGTCCTTACGGGGGCCGGGAACGATGCCCTGGTCGGTGACAGCAGCGCCAACGCCCTGAACGGGGGCGCCGGAAATGACACCATTTCCGGAGGAGGCGGAGCTGACTTCATCGCAGGAGAAGCGGGAACCGATCTGATGCGGGGCGGTGCTGGCGACGGGTTGCGCGATACCTTCGTCTTCTACGCCCACACCGACAGTGCCGTTGGAGCTGCCAGGGATATCATCGAGAACTTCGTCTCGGGGATCGACCGCCTTGACCTCGCCGACATCGACGCGAACGCAGCAGTTGCGGGAGCTCAGGGCTTCCTCTTCAGTGGAACCACGGCCAGGGCCAATGCCGTCTGGTATGCGGCCACAGCAGACGGGATCGTCGTGCGTGCGGATATCAACGGCAACACGGGGGCGGATTTCGAAGTGCTCCTTCGCGGCGTCACCAGCCTCACTGGAAACGACTTCCTGCTTTGATCCGCGGGGGCTAGATAGCCGAATGAAAAGGGCCGCGCCCTAGGGCGCGGCAGTTTGCTTGTCGTCGCTAGAAGACAAGTAGGTCCAGCTATGGGCCGCACGTGGTCAGGGTCAAGGGCGCTGTTGTGTCGTGCGTGCGTCAGCTTCCCGCCGACAGGCACGTCTGGCACGCCCCTCCCGCAGTTGCCTACTCGATTTTGATGCCCTTGCTTTTTAGCAAAAGCTCCGCTGCAATTTTCATTTCTGCAAACTGATTTGCGAGGTTGATAAGGGGTTTGGCTTGGGTGACTTCATCAGATTGAGCGGACACCCTTGGATCGACAGCGGCAGGATCGTCTTTCCATTCCTGCAATTTAGAAAAAATCTGGTCTTCGATGGTGGCGATTTCCTCGCTCCACCGAAGCGCAGCAGGGGAACCGATTTTTTCGAGCCTCGCGCGTGCAAAAAGTAGGAGTGGCGTAACTTCGTTCAATTCTTCGAACGGCTCGTATTTTTTCGCCCGGCGCATCATCAGCTTGAATTTTTTCCATCTACGCATTGTCAGGTTATCTTTCCTGATCGGCCCGTTCGATCATATTGATTGTAGCTCGCGCGGACTTTCGTAACCCAAGG
The DNA here is from genome assembly GCF_000622145.1 of Paracoccus yeei ATCC BAA-599. GTDB lineage: Bacteria > Pseudomonadota > Alphaproteobacteria > Rhodobacterales > Rhodobacteraceae > Paracoccus > Paracoccus yeei. Next base: position 2,757 of record NZ_JHWH01000053.1, read on the forward strand.
CTGTGGCTTTCGTCCGCAACGCACCGGCGTGCCGCCTCGACAAAGGATGGCAGCGCCGGATCGTCTAGACGCAGGCTGATGTGCTTGCTGGTCCTCGCCTGCGGCGCCGGCGCGCCACCATGTTGCGCTTGGAAGTCATAGAATGCAGGCGGAACCCGGACAGCTTTAGGCGCGATCTCGTCTTCATGAATGACCGGCTCAATACCGGATTTCTGAACAGCTTCGATGATTATTTCAGTGAGCGATCTTCCGCTACGTTCCGCCTCACGCTCCAAGCCCCGTCTCAACGGGATCGGCATTCTTATGGGTAAAATAGGCGTTGTCATTGAAACGTGCCTCCTGTTACGACATTTCATGTATATACATTCTATGGCGCAAACAAGCGCATTTGTGTCTTAGTTACGCTGCAATTTCCGCCAGTCTTTAGGCAATATAAACTGGCCTGCCCAGAGTCCCGATTTGCTCGCCATGGCGGCGCGTTGTGCTTCGGCATATGCGTGGTTGCGGTCGAAATACGGAACCGCCCACCCGTTGCGCACGAGCCATTCGCCCAGGTCTCGGCCGTGTGCTGTGCATCTTGCCAGCCAGCGCCCATACCGATCTTGGCCCTCGGTCCTGCACGATACTGGTCCAGCTCCAAGATGATCCGCAAGCATGAGGGCAGCTCTCTGGCCGCAGCGCCATTGTCGGCCGGAAGGGCTGTAGCAGACCTGCCCGGCTTCAGGGGCATCGACGCCAGAAATCCTTATCCTCTGGAAACGGATCTCGATTGTGTCGCCGTCGATCACGCTGGCCCGCCCGGCGACATGACCGGCAATTACCGGCGTGGCAAACTGTAACGCAACCACAGCCATCAGCACCAGGCCGCGTCTCACGGCTCTGCCCTTGATCGCTCAACAACACCTATAAGCGACCCGGAAAGGTTAAACTGACCGGCAAGCTGCAACCGCGTGAACGCGCGAAGTGCCCCCCCTGGGCTGTGGATAGGGTGCGTCGGATGAAGACCTGGTAGGGCAGGGAAAATCCTTTCCAGCGCACCTCGAACCGCCCGTCCGGCCAGGCGTAGGTGTCGACATACTTGCCCACCAAGCCGCGTGACACCTCGGTCTCGTCCAGCATGATGCGCTTGCGATCATAGGAAAACGTCAGCTGCTGGCCGACATAGCGCTCATCCCGCCAGCACAGGATGTCGTTCAAGCGGTCCGGGCTTTCGGTCACGGCGCGGTGCAGGTTGTCGGGGCGGGCAGGGGTGCGGGCAAACTGCTGATTGTGGCGCAGGATGTAGCCCGGCAGCCAGTCATTGCCTGCCGTCCTGCCGGTCACGCCGTCGAGCCGCATCTCCTTGACCAGACGATCCTGCAGGGTGCGGTTCTTCCGTTCGACCCGACCCTTCGCCTGGCTGGAATTTGCGCAGAGAATCTCGATGTTGAGTTCAAGAAGCGCCCGTCCGAACTGCGTGGCGCCGTGGCCGGTCTTCGCCTCGGACTTTGCCACCCGGAACACCGAATGCTTGTCAGAATAGAAGGCGACCGGCTTGCCATGACTGCGCAGATAACCGGCCAGCATCTCGAAATAGGCAAAGGTGCTTTCCGAGGGCACGAAGCGCATCTCCTGGATTGCGCCCGTCGCATCGTCCACCGCCACGATCAGCGTGCAAGGCGCGTCGCGATCCTCGAACCAGCGATGGTCCGAGCCGTCGATCTGGATCAGCTCGCCATAGCATTCCCGCCGCAGCCGCGGGCGGTGAAACACCCGCCGCTGGTTGCGCGAGAGCCAGAGCCCGTCCTCGACCATCCACTTGCGCAGGGTTTCGCGCGAGATCTTCACGCCATCGCGCTCGGCCAGCTTCTCGGCCGCCAAGGTCGGGCCGAAATCAGCATAGCGCTCACGCACCAGCGCCAGGGTCAGATCGCGCAAGCCTTCAAGCTTGCGATTGTTCGACGGCCTGCCGCGCGCCTTGTGCCGCAAGGCGACCGCGCCATCGTCGCGGAACGTCTTCAGCAGGCGCTGAACCTGTCGGTCACTCAAGCACAAGACTGACGCAGCCTCAGCTGACGACATTCGACCAGCCACCACGCCGGACAACACTTCAACCCGGTGAACTTCGCGTTCGCTCATCAGCACCCATCCCATGCCGCCGACTCCTCATGCCAGAAGGACAGGGCAACATTCTAACTTTGCTCAGGTGCGACAGTTCTACTTTGCGCTTACAGATTGAAGTTGGATAATTATACTTATGTAAGTATTTCTTGTTGACGGCGACAATGTAATGACCCGGCTGAATCTGCTCAGTCTAAGCCGCTAATCTGAATGCTCCGGCAGGCGTCCGCATGGCAAGCGCCTAATGCGGGTGGCGGGTGTTGTACAACACCGCGCGGCCCCACTCGCCCTCGGTTACCAGACCCCTGCAGGCTTTGCCCCGCATCTGACCACCGCAATCGCCCGACCCGCTGCACGCGATGGGGGTTTCGCGTGCCGGGCGATTGAACAACCCGCGCCGAAAGGCATCAAATCAGCTATCGGCTCCGGTCGCGGCTGGGTGAAAGACCAGTGGCAGGTCAGGTGGCGACCCTGTGATGGAGATGCCATGATCATCGAATTGACCCCGGACGAGGTGGAAGAGGTAAGGTATCGAATCGGCAGCGGCTCGATGCGCGAGGGACTCTGTTGCGCAATTCGGCTGACGGTCGAGGTTCCCCTATCCCCGGACAGACTTATCGCACGACCTCAGTGACAGGTATGCCGAGCGCGGTGTAGCCATTCAGGACGGCTATGCGGATCTGGAGTTCAGCGACCTGACGGTCGAAGTCCCGGGCCATGAGGCGCTGCCCCAGCAGTTTCACACAGTGCATCTTCGTTTCGACGCGGCTTCGGCGGTGATAACCGCTCCAGTTTCGCCAGAGCGCCCGACCGAGATACTTCGACGCCCGTAAGGCTTCGTTTCGTGCGACCGCTCC
>NZ_JHWH01000054.1 GCF_000622145.1 Paracoccus yeei ATCC BAA-599
TCACCCCCGACTGGGCGTCGAGCATGGTCCGCGTCCGTCTGGTGGGCGACCACATCTTCTATGTCGATCCCCGCTCCTCGGCGATCTAGCAGCGCTCCGGCCGGTGGCGACAGGTGCTGAAAGCGGCACGCCCCCGCGGCATGAGCGCTGACCCGGCCTCGCTTTCCGAAAAGCGGATAGCGCGTCGCCCGGCTGGCCGGGTGGGGTGAAGGTGGCAGGCCGGGATAAGCACCCATGCCCCACCGCAAGCAGCCCCGCGCGCAATTCTGAAAACGATTACTTTGAAAGCAGGAAGCGGAGTGCCGAGGGGTCTCGCTCGGCGATATCCCTGCCGAGAACCAGGCAGAAAAGGCATGCGAGATATGACTTTACTTGAAGGCAAGGTTGCCATCGTCACCGGCGCATCCTCCGGCATCGGACGCGCCGTGGCGCTGATGTTTGCCGAACAGGGCGCGGCGGTCGTCCTGGTCGCGCGACGCAAAGCGCGGCTGGATGAGGTGGCAGACGAAATCCGCGGCAAGGGAGGACGGGCCCATGCGTCCGCCGGGGACATTGGCCTTCCGGAAACCCATGCGCGCCTTGTCGCGGAGGCGATACGCGAATTCGGGGGCCTCGACATCGCGATCAACAATGCCGGCACCGTGGGCGTGGCAAAACCGCTTGCCGAAATCGCGCCGGAAGACTGGCAGCAGACGCTGACCACCAACCTGACGGCGGCCTATCTGGGCGCGCGCAGCCAGATACCCGCCATGCTTGCGCGTGGCGGCGGCTCTATCGTCTTCACGTCCAGCTTCGTCGGAACCAGCGTCGGCATTCCCGGCATGGCCGCTTACGGCGCATCGAAGGCCGGATTGATGGGCCTGGTGAAGGGGATCGCCGCCGATTATGCGGCGCAAGGCATCCGGGCGAACGCTCTGCTGCCGGGCGGTGTCGACACCGAGATGGCGGGCGACCAGAGCCAGAAGGATTGGGCGGCTGGGCTTCATGCCATGAAGCGGATCGCTCGACCCGAGGAGCTTGCCTCTGCTGCTCTTTTTCTTGCCAGCTCCATGGCCAGCTTCGTCACCGGGTCAGCGTTGTTCGCCGATGGGGGCAATGCCGCCGTGAAGTGACAGGCGCCTGGCCAGGAACGGGGTCCCGGCATTCGGCCATGAAGCCGTTGAGGATTTGGCCATGTCAGTGCCCACGACAGGAAACCCGACCACTTGTTGCAGACATTGTCGTAGGCGGGGACATAGACCATTCCGGTTTCTGGGTTGTAGGCTTGGTATGGATCGTTCTGCCCGCACTAGAGGCTGGGGCAATGAGAGGTCGTCTGGATGATGGGATCTCTGGCCGACCACTCGATGCTGCATGTCTGGACCGTGCTGCCGTTCTTCGCGGTCGGAACGGTGCTGCTGCTGGCGGCCGGACGCGACCTCGATGCGCCGCGGCCTCGATGGGGCTGCGGCTCGGGCGGATGCGGATGGCGCTGGTCATCGGGGTTGCGGCGCTGGTCGGGTCCTCGACGGCGGTGGCGGGCGCGGTCGGCTTCGTCGGGTTGGTGGTGCCGCATCTCCCGCGCTACGCCGTGGGCTCCAGCCCCGCGCGGCTGCTGCCGGCCTCTGCGCTAGGCGGCGCGGCGGTGATCCTGGCCGCAGACTCGCGGTACGGGTGACTCCGCCCGGCCGCGACCTGAAGCTGGGGGTGCTGACCGCGCTGGTCGGCGCGCCCTTCTTCCTGCACCTGATCTGGCGCACGCGAGCCGAGGGCGCATGACCTTGCTCGGCCTGGAAAACCTGACCGTCCACCGTCATGGCCGCCCGGTTCTGCAAGGCATCGACCTGCGTGTCGGCGCGGGCGAGCTTGTCGGTCTGCTGGGTCCGAACGGCGCTGGCAAGACGACGCTTCTGCGCGCCGCGCTGGGGCTCTTGCCGCATGGCGGCCGCTCGTGGCTGGACGCGCTGACAGCGAGCCAGCGCGCGCGCCGCGCCGCCTTCATGCCGCAGGGGCGCGAGATCGCCTGGCCGCTGCCGGTCGAGCGGCTGGTGGCGCTTGGCCGCACGCCGCATGGCTGCAGCCCGGCCAACGGCTCGGCAGTCGAGCGCGCCATCGCGGCGCTGGACCTCGGTCCCCTGCGCCACCGGCCCGCGACCGAGCTTTCGGGCGGCGAGCAGGCTCGCGCCCTGATCGCGCGGATGTTGGCGCAGGAAACCCCGCTGCTGGTCGCGGACGAGCCGGTCGCGGGCCTGGATCCCGCTGCGATGATCCGGGTGATGCAGGTCTTTGCCCGCCTTGCAGCTCAGGGGCGCTGCGTGATCGCCTCGCTGCACGACCTGGGCTTGGCCGCGCAGGAGGGCCGGGATTTGCCGAATCCGTCGGCCCCTGTCCGGCGGCAAACTGGTTCATGGTGTTGGCATGCTCGTCCGCCGTCAGCGCGCGTTCGCCCGTGACCATCTCCTTGAAGCTCTCGCCCAGAGAGCCTTGACGGAGATGGCGCGACGGATGGGCCGGCATCGCTCGACGATCTTTCGCGAACTCAGCCGCAATCATTTCCATGACAGCGACATTCCGAAGCTCCATGGCGACTGCTGTGTCGTTGCGCAAAGCTGCTCGGATGGACGGCGGACACGGACAACGCAAGCTGGTGCGTAACCCCGGGCTGTGCGACCAGGCCGAGCGATGTCTGAGGTCCGGCTGGGCAGACCGCATAACCGGAGCTTCACCTGATCCGGACCAATCCAGGCGGATGTCCAGAGGAGGGTGCCGCCACCGAGAAGAATTTTCGGGCTGCTCACAATACATTATCAGTCCAGCGAAAATAGAGGCGTATTATGGCGTCAGAAGAGAGAACAGCCCGAGTGCCAGCGATCCCACTGCCAGAAGGGCGCCCGCAATCGCAACGCCGGTCAACCAGCCGGACGCGCCGCCTCGAGGTGCATCCAGACCCGCAATCCCGCTTTCAAGGCGCAGCTGAACGATTTCAATTCGTTCCTGGAAGCGGCTGCGGTCGTTTTCGGACGCCGCCATGTCCTGCTTCAGACTGTGCAGGTCCGCCCGCAGCGCAGACAATTCCGCAAGAATGCGGCCAAGCGCCCTTTTCTCGGGCGAAACCGCTCCCGCGGCTCTTGCGGCAGGGTGTAACGGCAATTCGACCCCATCATGTGACCTGGCGATGACCGTGATGGTGAACTCCATCCCCTCTTCAAGCGGAGGGTCTAGGGTGAAGGAAAAGCCGTAATTTCCGGTCCCGACCGCCTGTCGTTCCAGATCCTTGCGTGGCCGGTCGGCGGTTACGCGGCCGACCACCCGCCCCTCGCGCAGCACATCGACCATCGCGGTGCGGCGGGGGTCGGTGCGGTCGATGACCCAGCCGCCAACGCGATCGCTGCGCAGAAGGTCGATCACACCGTAAAGCCTCAGTTCTTTCGAGACTGTCGAAAGCGGTGTCTGGTCTGTCATCCGGTGATCCTTGCAACCGTGCGGCTTGCAAGTGATAGGACAAGACCTTTAAGATCGGGTTACCTGTAGCCAGATGTACTCAGTTGTCTGCTGCTTCTGGACGCTCGCGTGGCACCCATATGAAACCCTGTGGCCTTGGCCCGAGCCAGAATGATTCTGAACCCGAGCAGGCGCCGTTCGCACTGTAGCGTCTGGGCAGACCCCTAACGGCGTATGCACTTGTTCATGTTCTCCACTGAGCCTTTCTGTCACCGGCACCAGGACGATCCAGTATGTCTACGACTTCGGTGATGACTGAACCACAGCATCCAGATCGAGCGGGTGGACGCGCTAGCCCAAATGCGACAATGGTTGCCGGGAAAGTTTCTCGCGTCTGTGGCCGCGGCCGAGCAGGTTGGCCTTGAACACCTCGGCAGGCGTGCGGAAGCCGAGGCACTTGCGCGGCGTGGCATTGAGGCCGGCACAGAGCTGACGAAGTTCCTCCTGAGAAAGCGAGTTCGGATCGGTGTCGCGACAAAGCCAACGTCGCAATCGCTTGTTGGCGTTCTCAACCGCACCTTTCTGCCAAGGCGATTGCGCCTCGCAGAACCATGTTTGCGTGCCGACCTCGGCCTGCAGGTGCGGCCAGTCGACGAACTCGGATCCGCGGGGTCACGTCCGTCAAGCTGGTGTAAATTCCCGGATAGCCTGAGGGCATGATCAGGCGGCTTTCGTGGTTATGCTGAGAATGGGGTCGATCTCCTC
>NZ_JHWH01000055.1 GCF_000622145.1 Paracoccus yeei ATCC BAA-599
CAGCATGGCCCGGCGGCCGTCCTTGACGAACAGCGGCAGACCCACGTGCGACTCCAGCAGCTTGAGTTGCTGGCTGATCGCGCCCGGGGTGACCCCCAGTGCCCGCGCGGCGCTGTTGACCGAGCCCAGCCTGCCGAAAGCCTCGAACGCCTGTAGCGCGCGCAGCGGCGGAAGCGCCGTATTCACGTGATCCGTTCTCCTCTGTTCCGGCGCACAGTTTAGCATATCTGACAGATAGGCCAACCAAACTGATTTGTGGGGTCCATCATATGGCCGTAGTTCTTAAGTCTAGACATAAAATGCCGCCACCGCCTTGCCGGCCCGGGCGTCTTCACCACAGGGAGCACGAAACACGATGGCATTGCTGACCACCCGACGTTCGCTTCTGCTTGGGGCGGGGGCGATGTCCACCGCCGCCGTGCTGGGGCTGCGGCCCGGCCGCGCCCTGGCGCAGAACGCACCCCCCCGCAAGGGCGGCACCTTCCGCCTGGCGGTCGCCGATTTCAATACCGCCGAGACCCTGGACCCTCAGCTCAACGAAAGCCGCTTCATGATGCAGCTGCAATACCAGATGCGCAACTGCCTGATCGAGGTCGGGCCGGGCGGCAAGCTGGTTCCCGAGCTTGCAACCGAATGGGGCAGCAACGACGACCTGACCGAATGGACCTTCAAGCTGCGCGACGGGGTCGAGTTCCACAGCGGCAAGACCATGGCCGCCGATGACGTGGTCTGGTCGCTGAACCTGCACCGCGGCCCCGACACGGTCTCTGAGACCAAGGCCCTGTTCGAGCCCGTCACCGACATCCAAGCGACCGGCCCGAACGAGGTCCGTATCACGCTGGCCGCGCCGAATTCGGGCTTTCCGTCGCTGTTGAGCATGGTGACGATGCTGATCGTGCCCGCCGAGGACCGTGACTTCGACAAGGGCATCGGCACCGGCGGCTACACGCTGGAAAGCTACGAGCCGGGCGTCGGCAGCCGCGTGAAGCGCTTCCCGAATTACTGGAAGGAGGGCCGCGCCCATTTCGACGAGATCGAAGTCAAGTGCATCGCAGATGTGAACGCCCGCATGACCGCGCTGCAGACCGGCCAGGTGGATGCCATCGCCTTCGTGGACACCACGACCGCGGACCTGCTGAAGTCGATGCCCGGAATCAACCTGATCCAGACCAGTGGCAAGCAGCACTACGCCTTCAGCATGAACTGCACCGATTCGCTGTTCGCCAATCCGGACGTGCGCATGGCGATGAAGCTGGCCATCAACCGCCAGGAGATGCTGGACAAGATCCTCTCCGGCTATGGCTCGATCGCCAACGACCAGCCGATCTCGGAAGCCTATCAGTATCACAATCCGAACCTGGTACAGCATGTCTATGACCCCGAGAAGGCGCGGGCGCTGCTGCAGAAGGCGGGGGCCGAGGGGCTGACGGTGCCGCTGCACGTGGCCGAGGCGCCCTTTGTGGGGGCCACGAACATGGCCCAGCTCTACGCCGAACAGGCGGCGGCGGCCGGCATCACCATCGACGTCAAGCGCGAGCCGGACGATGGCTATTGGTCCGGCATCTGGGGCAAGCGCCCGATGTTCGCGACCAAATGGTCAGGTCGTCCGAACGAGGACGTGATGCTGTCGCTGGCCTACTCGCGCGAAGGTATCGGCAGCTGGAACGAAACCAGTTGGGACAACGAGGCCTTCAATAAGGCCCTGGTCGCCGCCCGCGGCGAGAAGGACGAGGAAAAGCGCAAGCAGCTTTACTGGGAATGCCAGCGCCTGATCGCCGAGGATGGCGGCATGGTCGCCCCGGTCTGGGCCGACTTCCTGGACGCGACCTCGGACAAGGTCGCGCATGGCGAGCTGGGCAACGACTGGGAACTGGACGGCGCCCGCGCCTCCGAACGCTGGTGGTTCAAGGAGTAGCTTCCCCCGGGCGCGGCGGCAGGGATCGCCGCACCCTCTCTTGCACGGAACGATCCCTCCATGACCTCGACCACTCCCGCGACAAGCGCCGCGCTGGCCGCCCTTGCGCCCTGTTTCGGCGACCGGCTGCTGACCTCGGCCGCCGTGCGCGACCAGCACGGCGCCGCCGAAAGCTGGCTGCCCGCAGCAGCCCCCGACGCCGTGGTGATGGCGCAATCGACCGAGGAGGTCGCGCGCGTGCTGGCGGTCTGCCACAACCATGGCGTCCCGGTGATCCCCTTCGGCGCAGGGTCCTCGATCGAGGGGCAGGTGCTGGCGCCCAAGGGCGGCATCAGCCTGGACGTGTCGGGCATGGACCGCATCCTTGCCATCCATGCCGAGGACATGGACTGCGTGGTCCAGTGCGGCGTCACTCGCCAGCGCCTGAACGAGGAACTGCGGGCCACCGGGCTGTTCTTCCCGGTTGATCTGGGGGCGCAGGCCACCCTAGGGGGAATGGCCTCCACCCGTGCTTCGGGGACGACCACCGTGCGCTATGGCTCCATGCGGGAACTGGTGCTGGGGCTGACGGTGGTGCTGCCCGACGGTCAGGTGATCCGCACCGGCGGACGGGCGCGCAAGTCCGCGGCCGGTTACGACCTGACCCATCTGTTCGTGGGCGCGGAAGGCACGTTGGGGGTTATCACGGAGCTGACGCTGCGGCTGTTCGGCAAGCCCGAGGCGGCGCAGTCGCTGCTGTGCAGCTTTCCCGATCTGGACGCCGCCACCGCCTGCGTCGTCGCCGCCCAGCAGTGCAGTCTGGGACTGACCCGGATCGAACTGGCCGACGACCTGCAGATGGCGGCGATCAACTCGTGGTGCGCCGCCGCCCTCCCGGAAACCGCGACGCTATGGGTCGAGATCACCGGATCGGGCCCCTCCGTGGCGCATGACGTGGCGCTGTTCCAGGACCTGGCCAGCGATGCGGGCGCGACCCGGATCGAACCCGCCGCGACAGCTGAAGATGCCACGCGGCTGTGGCGCATCCGGCACGAGGCGCTTTATGCCACCCGCGCGCTGCGGCCGGGCATCAAGGGCATCTCGACCGACGTCTGCGTGCCGCTGTCACGCCTGCCGGACTGCATCGCCGCCATCAAGACCGAGATCGCAGCAACAGGCTTTGTCGCGCCGCTGATCGGCCATGTCGGGGACGGGAATTTCCACTTGGTCCTGCTGTTCGATCCCGCGGACCCGCAGGAAACCGAGACCGCCCGCGCCATCAACCGGCGGCTGGTGGAACTGGCGCTGTCGATGGGTGGCACCTCAACCGGAGAGCACGGCGTGGGCCTGGGCAAGAAAGCCTATATGGAAGCCGAGCATGGTCCCGCGCTGGACCTGATGCGGCGGCTCAAGCGCGCCGTGGACCCACGCGGCATCATGAACCCCGGCAAGATATTCGACCTTTGACGCACGAGGCCCCACAATGTCATCCCAACCCCTGATCCGGCCCGAAGTCGCGGGACTGCCCGACTATAACGCGGGCCTCGCGCTGGACCGGTTCCGCAGTGTCTATGGTATCGACGCGGTGGCCAAACTCGACAGCAACGAAAGCCCGCTGGGGCCGTCGCCCGCGGCGGTGCAGGCGATCCGCGACGCCGCGGCCGGCGTTGGCCGCTATCCCGATGCCAGCGACGAGGCGCTGCGTCAGGGGATCGGGCAGGCGAATGGCGTGGACCCCAACACCGTGATCCTGGGCAACGGCTCCGAGGACCTGATCGGCGCCATCTATCGCGCGGTCCTGCGGCCGGGCGACCGGGTGGTTACGATCTGCCCCAGCTTCGGCCTGCATGAATTCGGGGCCCGGTCCTGCGGCGCGGTGGTGGACAAGGTGTCCTTTCCGCCCGACTGGCGTTTTCCGGCCGATGCGCTGATCGCGGCGCTGGCGCAGCCCGCGCGCATCCTGATCTTTTCCTCGCCTAGCA
>NZ_JHWH01000056.1 GCF_000622145.1 Paracoccus yeei ATCC BAA-599
GTATATTTTTCCCGCGCCCATTCACCACGTCCGAGACAATGACCTTCGTTGCGCTCACCCGCTACTTGCAGGGCTGTCCAGGTGATTGTGAGGCCAACATTCAGGGGCCAGTCCATCGCATAGGCGAACAACGCCGCGTCGCGGAAACGCGCCAACCTATCCCGTTCTACGCGCCGCTCATGTCGGGAGGGGGCACGCTGCCGCGCCTTCACCGGGCCGCCTTCGGCGATCCGTTCAGGCTTGGCGGTAACGGCGGGGCTGACGGAAAGCGGGCTGGGAGGATTAGGAGCTGTGCAGACAGGAGGCGGGCAGGCGGCTGGTTCTTCTCTGCCTACTATAAGACCGGGCGCTGCCGTTGGCCGCAGCCCCCGTTGAATAGTAGGGATTTTTGTAATCTCGTCGGAATATCTCGTCGTCAGATCAATCACAGGCGTTTTTCTCAGGTATTCTCTGCCGCCGCGTTTTCATGCTGGCCTAGCCATGTCTCGAAAGCGTCCCGCCTGATCCGTTGCACCGCGCCGATCCGAACAATGGGGGGCGTTTGCTTCCGGGCGACGAGCTTTTGCCAGGTGCTTCGGCTGATCCCCATTGTCGAGATCACGTCCGTCACTGTCATTAGCTGATCTTGTGCTTGCTGCGCCATGTTCCGCAACTCCCTGTGTTCCTACACCATATCTTGTGGGTGCGATTATACCGCAGCAGGGGGCATGCTGGAAGGGCGAACAAAGCAAGATGCCAATGGGCGTTAAAGAATATCTCTGAAAGAGATAGTTAAACAGTTACGCGAAGCCGTCGCTTTGGAATGTTATGTATTTTCATGATATTGCGTCTCCATTCGGGCATGGTGGGCGGGTGATACCCCGAGTTATAACGGGTGATACCCCGAGTCCCTGAACGGGTGATACCCCGAGTCAAAAACGGACTTATCCACAGGATCAGAGCTTGTAGCGCCGATCCTGTCGCCATTCGATCTTTTCAGGGTCACGGTTGATCGACAGCGAAGGGCCGTTCGCGCCCTCGATCTCTTGCATGGAATATTCGGGTAGGGCGTTGCGCGTGATGGCTTTCCGCAGATCACGTGCAAAATCGCCGTAGCTCTGGGATGATCCGCTGCGCCCGTGCAGGTCGCGGAAGGTGAATATCCACCCTGCCTGCTTGCCTACATGGCGACGGGCGAGGCGATACAGGAAGCGATCAAGGCCGCTTGTCAGGTCAAAATACTTGGGCGAAATCGCCAGGACGTCCCGGTCCTTGGTCACAGCTTCGAACAGCCATGCCGGAAGCTCCAGCCATGCACCCTTGGCCTTGCCATCGTCGCTTTCCTCGATCTGGAAGGCCGATAGTAGGTTGAACGCTCCGAGCTTACGCCGCTTCCCTTCCAGGGCCGGACTTTCATAGGCGACACCCGTTGCCCGCAGGCGATGCAAGGCCGCTTTCAGCTCTGCATAGCCTTTGCCGCCCGTGTCTCGTCCGACCGCGCTTAGCAGATTGTAGGGGTGGAACTGGACGCGGGGCGACACAAGAAGGCCAGCGTTCACCGCCTCGTTGATTTGCGAGATTGCCCACAGAAGGACGTCATAGTCCCAGATCGTCGCAACCCCATATTCGTCTGGGGCAGTCACAAGCACCCGTTGTCCGCTGGGGCCGTCCCATTCGATCCGGGTGCGCTTGTTCTTGGACAGGGCGACGAGGGGGGCGCTCATGGCTTCCCGCTCGTCCCGGAATGGCACGTCCCCGATCAGGGCGACAAACAGGTCAAGCTGGCGGTTCTTGCTCATGCCGCTTGGGCCTCGATCTCGTTATCCCGCGCCATGACATTGCGCACCGTCGCGGCATACCACAGGCCGCCCCGCGCCGTCTTTATGCCCCGCGTGTTCAGCTCGTCCGCGATTTGGCGCAGGGATGCGCCACGGGCCGCGATCTGACGAATGACCGGCAAGACATTCGCCGCATGCTGATCGGCCTTTCTTGCGTTCCGCTCTGCCCCTTTGCGGGCCGCGTGGCGCTGTTCCCCTGCCCTTCCCGGCATGGACCAGCCCAAGGCCACACCACGGGCCTTAGCCGCTGCCAGCGCCGCGCGAGTGCGGTCTGAAATGGCTTGCGCCTCATGCTCTGCGACTGCCGCCATGACGTGCAACAGGAAGCGGTTTGCCTCTGGCATATCTGCCGCTGCAATCTCGACCCCGGCTTCTAGCAGATTGGCGATGAAGGCCACATTGCGGGCGAGGCGGTCCAGTTTGGCGATCAGAAGAACAGCACCGATCCGCTTGGCCTCTGCCAAGGCGCGGGCGAGCTGCGGGCGGTCGTTCTTCTTGCCACTTTCAATCTCGACGTATTCCGCTGCGATCTCACCCTTGCCCGCGACGTGATCCGCCACCGCCTTGCGCTGCGCGTCCAGGCCAAGGCCGCTCTTGCCTTGGCGATCCGTGCTGACCCGCAGATAGGTGACGTAGTGCATGGCCGGTCCTTCCTAAACTGGGGTGATCTCGGGGTGTATAATCACCCTACGTCCGTTGTGTCTTTATACACCTATGCGCATTTACGTATTTCCGCAAGCGCGGATGTGCGCTCTTATGTATTTGCGACTCTGCGGAACTGCGGTAGCGTCTGCCCATGAAAACGATAGTCATAGCCGCCCAAAAAGGCGGGGCCGGAAAAACCACCCTCGCCCGCAACCTTGCCGTTGTTGCCTCTCAGGATGGCCGCGACGTTCTTTGTCTCGATCTCGATCCGCAAGGCTCACTTCGCGCCTGGTGGGAAGGTCGGGATGCTGACGCGCCTTCAATGCTGGACCGTGACCCCGCGCCGGATGTTCTCAGGGCCGCCCTGAACGCGGCACAGGCGCAATTCGATCTGTGCATCATCGACACCCCACCCGCTGCGCCGGAATGGCTGGCAGAGGCGCTAGGGGCCGCCGATCTGGTGCTGATTCCCGTTCGCCCCTCGCCTGATGATCTGCGGGCCGTAGGGGCGACGATTGCCGCCGTGAACGCTGCCCGCGTCCCCTTTGCCTTTGCCCTGTCACAAACCCCTCGCGCCAAGATCACCGATGAAGCCGCCCGCGTCCTGGCGCAACATGGCCGTGTCGCGCCGGTCAACATCGCGCAACGGGTCAGCTATGCGGAAACCGGGGCTACGGGGCAGGGCGTCACCGAAACAACTGACGACAAGGCCGGGGCCGAAATTGCCGCCGTCTGGAATTATGTGAAGGGGATTCTGAATGGCTAAGAAGCCTGTCGCCCTCGATGGCCTGCTAAACACTCAAAGTCGCCCGGCGGATACCGGGATACCGCAACGCGGAGCTGCGCCGTTAACTACAGGGGCAAGACCTGCGCCTAAGAAACGGGAGGGCGAAAAGCGGCTGACGCTGGCGCTGGATGGCGAAACCTATCGCCGCCTGCGGCTACATGCTGCCGAAACTGACCAGACACACCAGGACATTCTGGAAGCTGCGCTTGCGGAATACCTTAAGCGCGCAAATGCGTGATTACGCAAATACATAATAGCGGAATTACTTAAGAATGA
>NZ_JHWH01000057.1 GCF_000622145.1 Paracoccus yeei ATCC BAA-599
TGGCAACGTCCACAGCGCCGATGGCTGGCGTGATGTTCTCGACCCCGTCATTGCGCGCTACGCGGAGCGCGACCTTGGTGGCAGGTTCTTCCGGGACCATAAGTACTGTAGCCTACTGTCCGCTATTTCTGCGCGCCGCCTGCTATCCGAATTCATAGATTTTATCTGAGTTGGGATAGGTTATTGCGCCGCCACAAAAAATTGCGCAACCTTAATGAGCAGTTCAAACGTCCAGATTCCTTATGATTACCTTGATGATATTCTAATTAAGGAAATCGATGCCTCTGATGATCGTCGCTATGAGCGGCTACGTGTCCGCGGCCTGCTAGGTGACTACTTTATCGATTTTGCTGGGGTTGCCTGCTGCGATGCAATCAGCCACGCTCCGGGCTAATCCTACGGCGATGTCGCTGCGGGCGGCTCGAGCAGCTGTTTCGGCAAGACTTCTGCGGTTGCCAGGCCGCACTGCCGTCAGACCGCTTTCCGCCCGTGATGGGGGGAGGGGAGCGATTTACGCTGCGTGGTGCATGAATGACCGCTATCCCAAGCTCGCCGCGGGCGCCATGCTGCACCGCCTACAGACCGCTCTCCGCCCTTCTCGACATTTCTTGTCTGGTGCCTCTACTCGATCTATCGCAGATGATGTCAAGTATCCTTTCTTTTTTATCCTAAAGAATAGCAACGATTCTTGACATGCATCTTCTCAGCGCCACGCGCCGTGCCCGCAGCCTGACGCAGGCCGATGTCGCCTCCATGGCGCAGATCAGCCTGCCGACGCTGCGGTCGCTCGAGCGGGGAGAAGGGGGTGTCCACGCCCTTGTCGCGGTGATGGCGGTGCTGGGCTTGCGCTGGGGCTGGGCGCCCGAACGCACGCAAGCGGCGGCGATGCTGGCCGCGCAGCGCCGCGCCAAGGGCCTCAGCCAGGCGGAGCTTGCCGTCCGCATCGGGGTCAGCCGGCCGACGGTCATCGCGCTCGAGCGAGATCTGGGCGCGACAGTCGCGACCGTGCTGAAGGTCGCGCGGCTGCTTGGGATGGGGTCGGTGGTGCGCGCTGCCCCGTCCGGGCGGGGCGGCTTGGTGCCGGCCAAGAACGCGCCGGCGCAGGACCTGGTCATGACGCCGCCGGAGCTTGCGGCGGCGGTCATCGGGCATTTCTCCGACCGGATGGCGGGCAGGGTGCTTGATCCAGCGCGGGGGCAGGGGGCGTTCCATGATGGCTTCCCGACCCATCTCGATCGGCACTGGTGCGAGATCGGCGAGGGCCGGGACTTCTTCGACTGGCAGCAGCCGGTGGATCGGGTGATGACCAACCCGCCCTGGTCGCGGCTGCGGGAGTTCACCCGCCATGCGATGCGCATCGCGCCAAACATCGTCTGGGCTTGCGCCGCTGACGAACCTGACCACCAAGGCACGGCTGCGCGATCTCGACGAGGCGGGGTTCGGCATCGTCGAGCTGGTGAAGCTCGAGACCCCCAAGGATTGGCCACAGAGCGGCTTTCAACTGGTCGCGGCCTGGCTGCACCAAGGGCATGCGGGGAACTGGGCCGTAACGCGGCTGGCCGCATAACCGGACATCACCCCAGAACGCCCCCTCCGATCCTCATGGCCCCGACATGCTGGCCTCCAGGTCGTCCGGGTCGGGATGATCCTCGGCCTCGGCCTCGGCCTCGGCCTCGGCATCGGCATCGTGTCTGCCGGATAACATGGCCAACGTCCTCAACAGGAGCGTGTCGTGGTCCATGGGTTCCTCGAACCACGGGGTTGCCGGATTGCCCTTTCTGCCGGGTACGGTATCGCGAGCATCCGGAGTTTGTGCGCATTCCGGAGCTTTGGGTGTTCCGGCAGTGCTGTGTGGGACCTCTGTCTGATCCCGCGCGGCGCGCAGCCGCGCGAGTTCATCCTGCACGATCCTGTCCATCCCTGCATCCCGGCCGGCAATCTCGAGACCTTCCGCGAAGGCCACGCGCGTCACCTCGCGCAGGAAGGCCGCGTCGCCGCGCGCCGAGATGCCGGACCACCGTTTCAGCCGCGCCTGGGCGATGATCAGGCGAATGGTGTCGTGACTGCGGCTGTGGGCCTTCAGCCGGAGCTCCTGATCCTCGATCGAGGAGCCGTCCTGCAGCCACATCCGGCCCGTGCGATAATCGACAAAGCGCAGCTTGGCGATCAGGTCCTCGGGCAGGCGGGTCTCGTCAAAACTCGGACGCCGGGCCTTGGCGCGGATGCCAGTCGGACTGTCCGGCGCGGGCGGCGCCCAGGCGCAGGTCAGCCCCTCGATGTCATCTGGCGCTTCGGGCTCCGGATCCGGAGCCTGCTCCGGCCAGCCAAGCCGGTCGCGATGATGCGCGGCGCGGAGCGCGCGCAGCCGCGCGAGCGCATCGGCCGCGCCGCGCATGTCGCGCCGCTCGGGCGCCAACCCGCCGGCAGTCCAGCCGCAGTCGTCCAGCCAGGCCGGCGAGGTGAAGCGCTGGTCGAAGAGATCGCCGCGCAGCCGGATCGCCCTGGCGTATCGGGCGGGGGCGTCCGGCGGTTCGCTGCAGTCGCGGAACAGCCGGCATTCGACCGAGATGTAATCACGGCCTTTGCGCTTGATGCGGTGGCCTTGTCCCTCCAGCCAGGTCAGCACATCGTCGCGGCTGGCGATGCCGCCCAGATCGATCTGGTTGCCGATCTCGATGGCCAGCTCCTGGCGGATGTCGAATGTCGGGTTGCCCTCGATATCGCGCGCCGGGGTGCTGATCACCGAGCCGGGCAGCTTGAGGTCGCGGTGGCGTTCGGGGGCCTGCGGATCGGCCCAGCCATGGCGGTGGTTCCAGCTGTCGCGGAACGCCTCCCACATCGCGATGCCGATCTTGTCCGGCGGCTTGGGGTTGATCGCCCTGAGCCGGCCCCGGCTGTCCATCACCGCGCGGGCGAACAGGAAATTCAGCTCCAGCCGCTGCTTGTCGGTATGGGCGACCCAGAGCACTTCGGGGCGATGCGCCTCGGGGATGCCGGCAAAGGCCAGGTCCTCGAAATCGCGCATCAGCGCCTCGGTCATGCCGCGCAAGCCCGGATCGCCCCGGGTCCAGGCCGCGATGTCGATGTCGCCCGTGTCGAAGGCGATCACACCCGAGGCATAACGGTGCTGGAAGGGCAGGGCAGCGCAGGTCCGGCTGACCAGCCAGGCCTCGCCCGAGATGTGGATCGGAAGGGTAGCGCGCGGCGTCGGGACCTTGGGGCCGCCGGCGTCCTTGAGCTTCAGCACCACCGCGCCGAGCAGATAGGCGATGGCGTGGCGGACATCGGGATCGGCCTCCTGGCCCTTGCGGGCGGCGCCGGTGTGCTTGAGGAAC
>NZ_JHWH01000058.1 GCF_000622145.1 Paracoccus yeei ATCC BAA-599
GCGCAGAAATCCATCGGCATCGGGGTTCTGGGCGGCATCGCGACATCGGCTGTCATCGGCATCTTCCTGGTCGCCGTGTTCTATGTCGTGGTCCTCAGGACCGTGAAGCTTCTTACCAGAAAGAGAGCCAAGACGTGATTTTCCCCTCCCGCTTCCTCGGCCCGGCGCTGCTGCTTCTGGCGGCGGGCTGCACAGCCGTCGGGCCCGATCCCGACGACCGCCCCGCAATCCCCCTGCCCGCCACATTTGCCGCAGGCGAGACGACACCCGCGGGCAAGGTTGCTAACCGCGCTTTCTGGGCCGAATATCGCGACTCGGTGTTGAACGAGCTGATCGCGCGCGGGCTGAAACAGAACCTGGACGAGGCCGCCGCCCGCGAGCGCATCCGCGCTGCCGCCGCCGATCTGCGCGGCACTGGAGTGCTGGCAACTCAGATGTCAGGCACAGCCGAGACCTCGCGCGAGCGCGGTTCGACCGCAGGCGCGGCGGTGCAGGACGTCGGCACCTCAAGCCTCAGCGCGAATTTCGTCTTCGACCTGTTCGGCGGCGCCCGGCGCGAGCGACAAGGTGCAAAGGCTAGCCTTGAGGCAGCCAAAGCAGATCTCGGGACGGCGCGGTTAGCCTGGATCGCGGAGCTGATCGACGCCTACAGCGACGCGCGCTACTACCAGCAGGCATTGACGCTTACGCGACAGACGGTTTCGAGCCGCGAGGAGACCGTCCGCATCACCCGCGAGCAGCGGGAATTCGGCGTTGTCAGCGAGTTCGATATGGCCCAGGCTGAAGCGCTCCTTGCTGCTGCGCGGGCCGAGCTGCCGGGCTATGAGGCACAGTTCAATGCGCAGGTGTTTAGCATCGCGACCTTGCTTAACGAGCCTGCTTCCTCGGTGCAGGCACAGATGCGGCGCGGAGCGGGGCAACCACGTATTCCGGGCAGCGCCCGTGCCGGCGTGCCGGCCGATCTGCTGCGCAACCGTCCTGATGTGCGCTCGGCCGAATATGATCTGGCCGCCGCATTGGCGGCGGTTGGGGTGGCAACGGCCGATCTGCTGCCCTCGCTGACGCTGACGGGCTCGGTCAGCGAAAGCGGCGGGGCGAAGTCCTGGGGCTTTGGGCCGGCGATCTCCTTTCCAGTACTGAGCCAGGGCGCGCTGCAAGCCACCCGCGCGCGCCGCGTCGCCGAAGCGCGCGAGGCCGAGATTGCTTGGCGGGCCAGCGTATCAGAGGCGGTTGAGGACGTGCAGGTAGCGCAGTCGAACCTGCGCCGCTATCGTGAGCAGACCTCCGCCTTGGAACGCGCGGCTTCTGCCTATAATCGCGCCTACCAATTGGCCCGGACGAGCTTTGCCGAGGGCGGGCTGGCGCTTCTGGACTTGCTGGATTCCGACCGCTCGACGGCGAGCGCACGGCTCTCCGCCGCTTCAGCCCGAAACGAGGCTGCCAAGGAATGGGCAGCGTTACAGATCGCGATGGGCGCCGGCGCCGGAGAGGTGGTGCTGGTTAGCCGCTAGCAAGGTGCTGATTTAGTTCCCCGCTACGAACGTTGTTCTTTGCTCTGATAGGACATCTGCTTGTTCATCTGGCCTGGCTGGCGGGTTCAGTCTGCTGGCAGCGTCATCTTCTGTTCATGCAGCAAGCAGCTTCGGCAGTCTGGCGAGATTTCCTGCGGCCAGGGTCATGATGAAGTGGGCACGTGCGCGCTCGATGCCTCGAACGGCGGTTTGAGCACCCCCTCCGATGGTTTTGGCCCAGCCGAAAGCCTCCTCGATCCGTTTGCGATGCCTGAGGGACAGGGCATAGCCCTTGTTGTGCCGGGTGGTGCGTCCGTCGATTGCTGGGCTACATGCAGGCATGCAGACAGTAGCGGAACCCCTACCTTCACCCGACAGACCAAAAAGCTGTTCAATGAAGACGAGAAGCGGGAACTGATCGCTTTTCTGGCCGAGAACCCCATGGTCGGTGATGAGATCCTTGGCACGGGTGGGGTGCGCAAGGTCCGGTTCGCGGCCTCAGGTCGAGGCAAACAGGGCGGTGCTCGGGTGATCTCTACTACTATCTGGATGAAACCATGCACGCTTTACGCTTGCTGGCCTATGCCAAGAACGCGAGAAGCGACATGACCTCGGATAAAAAGCGCACGGTGGCCGCGCTGGCCACGGCGCTGAGGGCTGCATGGAAGGAAAGGAAATGAGCACGTTTGGCGATGATCTGATCCATGCCATGGGCGAGGCACTGGCCCATGCCAAGGGAGAAGGCCCCGCAGTTCTGCACGAGCCGGTCGATCCGCGCGAGGTCAGAATGCGGGCGAAGCTGACACAGGCGCAAATGGCCCCGTTGATGGGGATGAGCCTTTCGGGGTATCGAAAGTGGGAACAGTGTCAGCGTCGCGTCTCTGGTCCTGCTGCCACGCTGCTGCGGGTGATCGAGAAAGAGCCCGGTGCGGTGCAGCGCGCCTTGGCGGGTTAACCCTGAGCGCGTCTAGTAGATGGAAGCCGACTAGAAACTACCCACCTCTTGCATGGTCGGATGGATGTCGGCCAGCAGGCGTTAAGTGAAACAATAGGCAATCGACGAAAAACGCGCTAGCCAAACCCACTGGATTCGTTCAAGATTCGGATGGAGAACAAAGCAAGACTTCAGGAAATTTCATATGTGGTGATAAGAGGCAGATAGTTCTGCCTTTTTGATCACGGAAGTTGCCTCTTGAAGAGGCTGGCATTTCCACAAATGATTGAATCATAATGGAATAATACTGCTCACTCGACGAGTATGCAGGTAGGTCGATTCATACTGCCGCGTGTTCGTCTGCTGTGCAGCGTCTTGTATTTAGATCGACGATAAGGGCGGAAAGCCGTCTGACGGCACAGCAGCATGGCAGGCGCAGCAATACACGGAAACGGCTCTGATGATGTGACCGCCCCCCCCGACGGCTTCGCTGTGCCAGGG
>NZ_JHWH01000059.1 GCF_000622145.1 Paracoccus yeei ATCC BAA-599
CCGCCTGCCGATCTGACCGCCCGCGCAATGCGCAAGCGCGGTGCTTACGACCAGGCGGCGCTCTTGCTCGATCAGCAGGCCCTACGGGAAAGCAGCCCCGAACGAGCCGCAATGGCGCGGGAGGCCGCTCTGGCGGCCAAGGAACTATCCGTCAGCAATCAGATTGAGTTTGACTTCTTTGGAGGAGGCAACGTGTCCATTGCATTCCAGTATCAGGACGCCGTGACCGAACGTCTGTTTACGGCGGCGAAGACTACGGCACAGGCCTTCCACGCGCAGGCGGTGCTCTGGCAGATCACCCGCAACCTCGGTTGGCAGTCCTACGAATGCACCAAGACCGCTGCCGACCTGTGTGAAGTAATGCGAACCGACAAGGCCCAGATGGCTCGCGCCTTGGACCTTTTGGAGCAGGTGGGAGCTATTAGACGGATGAAGCGCGGACGGGTGAAGATCATCACCGTGACGCCGGAAGGGGCGTTCCGGGGCAACGTGAACAGCCACGCGCAAGCTGTTGAACGCTACAAGCTGGACGTGATTGAGGGCGGTAAGTCCGACCAGACCCCCGAGTAGCCGACCGGTCGGCTACCGGTTCCGGAAACCGATACCGACCACCCTGCCGACCGGCCCCGACCACCCAAGGAACCACCGTGCCGCTGACGCTGAACCAGGCTGCCAAGACCTGCGGCCGCTCCAAGTCTACCCTTCTGAATGCCATCAATAGTGGGCGCATGAGCGCGCCCAAGGATGATCGGGGTCGCTACGCCATCGACCCGGCAGAGTTGCACCGTGCGTTTTCCTTCCAAGCTCCTGACCGGTCGGCCGACCGGTTCCCGGAACCGCAACCGACCACCCATGAGAACCACCAGACCACCCTGACCGACCAAGGCCTAAAACGAGAAGTCGAGTTGTTGCGCGAGATGCTGGGCAAGGCCGAAGCCAATGCCGACCATTGGCGCGCATTGGCCGAGCGTCAGCAGGCGCTCCTGGAAGACAAGCGGCCCAAGGAACCGCGCAGCCTCCTTCAGCGCATCCTCGGCCGATAAGTTAGCTTGGCGCTGTTTAGGACTAGGGTGCAGTAGTCCCCGCCCGCCCGCTCGGATCAGAGCGGGCTGTAGGGCGGGCGGGGGCTAGAGCCTCGATCACTCGGCATTCGGATACCCTACCTCGTCTACATTCGCTGACCATTCGGGCCAGTTCATCCTGCAAGAGAAGCAGGCGGGCAATCCGGCTTTCGACTGCCTCAAGCTGCTCTTGGGCAATGCGGCTCGCATCCTCGCATGATGCTTCCGGCCGTTCTTGCAAGGCGAGCAGGATGCGGATGCTTGGCAGATCGAAACCAAGCTCGCGAGCATGGCGGATAAAGCCCAGGCGCTCGGCATCGGCGGGGCTGTAGGTGCGCCGTCCGTTCGGCTGGCGGGCAGGCTTGGGCAAAACCCCAATGCGCTCATAGTAACGGATCGTCTCGATGTTCACGCCCGTCTGCCGGGATAAATCGCCGATCTGCATCTTTTGCCTTGCTCCTGTAGTCGCTACAGGTTGTAGCAGGGCAAGGCTAAAGTTTCGAGGATCGACGAATGGCCGCTGCAACCGACACAATCCGCTATCACGTTACGGGCATGGACTGCGCGTCCTGCGCCGCCAAGATCGAGGGCGCGGCCCGCAAGGTTGAAGGCGTGGACGAGGTGAAGGTGTCGATTGCCTCGCAGATCATGACGCTCAATGTCGATGATCCGCAGACGCGGCTTCCTGCTATTGAGCAGGCAGTGACAAGCCTGGGTTATCAGCTTGATCGCATAGGCCAGCCCAAGGTGGCCGGGGCGGAAACCGATGAGGATGACGACAAGATCCCTGACCTGTCGCACGTCACCCCAGCCTACAAGCGCGCACTCTGGATCGTTGTCCTTCTCAATGTCGGCTATGGCGTGATCGAGATTTTCGGCAGCTTTCTGTCGGGTTCGCAGGCGCTACAGGCGGACGCGCTCGATTTCGTGGGCGATGGCCTGATTTCCTTCCTCGGCCTCATTGCGGTGGGCTGGGGCCTCGCGGCCCGCGCCAAGGCGGCGCTGCTGCAAGGCGTGTTTCTGGGCCTGCTCGGCCTTGGCGTGATTGGCTCGACGCTCTACCGCGTCTTTGTCGAGCATGAGCCGGAAACCCTCCTGATGGGTGGCTTCGCGGTCGTGGCCTTCATCGTCAATGTGGCCGCTGCCCTTGTGCTGCTGCCCCACCGCAAGGGCGATGCCAATATGCGTGCAGTCTGGCTGTTCTCGCGCAACGACGCGATTGGCAACCTTGCCGTGGTCGTCGCGGCTGTCCTCGTCTGGGCGCTTAGCTCGTCCTGGCCTGACCTTCTGGTGGCCTTCGCCGTCGCGGGCCTGTTCCTGCAATCGGCGTGGTCGATCATCCGGGATGCGCGCTCCGATCTCAAACAGGCTGGCCGTGCATGAAAACGGCTAGGCCTGCACTCATCATCGCCTTTGGAGCCGCGCTCGATCTTGCTGCAAAGCTATGGGCGCGCACCTCTCTCGAACCCTACGGCGCGGCAACCGACTTTCTGCCCTTTGTCGCGCTGCGTCTGACCTTCAATCAGGGGGTTTCGTTCAGCCTGTTCTCATTCGAGGGTGAGACTGCGCGGCTTGTGCTGCTGCTCGCCACGGCCGCATTGACAGCGAGTTTTGCGCTATGGGCTTTTAGATCGCAGGGCTTGGAGCGCATTGCTGCCTCTTTCATTGTGGCGGGGG
>NZ_JHWH01000060.1 GCF_000622145.1 Paracoccus yeei ATCC BAA-599
CGCGGCTGAGGGTTTGCGCCGGATCGCCGAGCTTTACCGGATCGAGGCCGATATCCGTGGCATGGGTCCCGGCCAGCGGCTGTCGGCCCGCCAAGCTGTCCATCTTGTTATTGCTTTCAGCCAATCACCAAGAGGATAGACGCAATGACGCAAAGATCAGGTTTCCCGGAAAAGAATGAGGATGCCGCATCTCCAAGCGAAGGAACGCCAGACCTGCGGGACGACACCATGAGCTTTGTTGAGAAGGCATCCACGCTGGCAAGCGATGCTGTGGAGGGTTTGCGAGGGTCTGTTCAAGAGGTCAGGGCAGCCGGACAAGACTACGCCGGAAAAGCATTGGATATAGGCAAAAGGAAAGCTGAAGAGGCTGCCTTTTATACTGAGTTGGGCTATGAAGAAGCAATCGACTATGTTCGGCAAAGACCGATTGCTGCCCTGAGCATGGCAATGGGCATCGGCCTTGTTCTCGGTCTTGCGACCGCACGCCGCTAATCACTGCCTGTAGCGTATTGCGTGAAATCCTTTCGGAGGCCCCTCTGATCCTTAATCCATAAGGATGGTTTTTTTTAGAGCGCTGATCAAAGCTCTCGACTAAAGAAGAGGCCCCGCACTTGCGGGGCCAAATCATGTGATCAAATCAAGCCTCAGGGCTTGCGATTGTCATAATCCCGGCTTCCCACTTCGGGGTCCAGACCTTGGCGGTTCGGCCCATCACGATCGTCGTCGATCTCGACTTCGGTGCGTCGGACGGTGTCCGAGACTGTTTCGCGGTGGGTTTCGCTGGTCTTGCGGAGTTCGATCTCCTCGACCACGCGGGCTTCCTTTTGAACGACCGCTTCTTCGCGGGATTCTTCAGCTTCGATCGTGCGGTCCTGGAAAGCAGTATCCGCGTTTGTCAGGGGACGGTCGACAGGCCGGCGCTCGACCTCAACTCGCTCCTCGCGCAGGTCGACGCTTTCGCTGACGGGCTCTTCGACGGTATAGGCGCGAACCCGGACACGGCCATGGCCGGTTTCGCGCTTGCCGACGCGAAGACGTTCCTCCACGATGGGGATCGTCTCGTCTCCGCGCAGATCCCGACCTTGCCGCAAGGACGTATCAGCGCCCGTGCTGTCCTCGTCAACATAGGGACTGTCCAGATCACCCGTTGCACCCGCACGGGCGCCATAGGCGGATGCCGTGCTGCCCGAGGCATAGCTGCTGGACTGGTAATCGCTCCAGCCCTCTGAGCGCCAGCTTTCTTCACGCTCTTCAAGATTGATGCTGCCTTCGTCGTCGAGGATATCCAGAGCGGTCTCGTAATCGGCCCCGGACAACCCTGTCACGGTCACCAGGTAGCCGCCGCGCGACAGCCCTTCGGTATAGGAATACCGATCTTCATCGGGAAAAAAGAAGTCCTCGAGACTATCCCAAAAACCTTTGTTGCGATCTTCAACGGCATCCGTGCGAGAAGCAGTGTCACTCCCCCCCGCTACCTGCCGGATGCGCTCCGAGGTTATCCCGGCCTGATTCAGCCGCTCGACCGCGCGCTGCGCCTCGGCCTGGCTATCGAACATGGCAGAAACGGACAGCGTGCCGGAAGCACCGAGTTCATTCTCATAGGTCATCTTGATCGTCCTTTTGGTATGGCTGTTCCAGATCGGCGGGCAAGCGCTCGATCTGGACGGTTTGGCGACGGGTTGTCGCGGGCACGTCAATTGTCTCTTTATGTTCGATACGGCGAACATGGATTTCTTCACGAAGATAGAGTTCGCGCGTGACGACCAGGCGCTCTTCGACCACAGGGATGATGGTCACTTCGCCTTCCGTCACGACGTCCGGGATTGTGTCGATCCGACGGTCAATTGGCACCCGGACCACATCAACCTCAACGCTCGCAAGGTCAGTTGGCAGGAGGTGGTTTATCTCCTCGGTTTGAGTGGCGATCCTGACACGACCGCTGACAACCCGCCGGGTCGAGACAGTGGCTGTTTCTTCAACAACGGGAATGAAATCGCGCTCAGTTTCGTCAGCCATTCTCGTCCCCGTCGTCAGCAATGATCAACGGACAGACAGGAATTGCGTTCCGCAAAATTTGATCCCGTGGGGCGCAATCATTAACAGAGAGGCTTACAGCAGACTGGGGCAAGAAGGGTCCCCGCAGCAATGTCGATCGGGTAGTGCTTGGCACGCGGCACCTGAACACCTGTAATCAGGCTGGCTGTCAGGAAAGCCGGAACGGCCGTCTTTGGGATATCGGAGGCTATGATCGCTGCGACAGCAACAGCACCGGCTGTATGGCCCGAGGGGAAGGATGTATCGTGACCGCCCTCGGTTTCCCCAGGTTCGCAGACATAGTCCTCACCCTCCAGCATCACACCTGGTCTGGTTCGTCGAAACCGGTTCTTGATCGCCCTCTTGATGCTGTTTGCCAGAACATGGGCGGCCATCATCCGCGCGCCCGTTCGGATCAGTTGGGGACGATCGGAGATCAGCCCGGCCGTCATGACACCGCCACAGACCAGGGAGAGAGGGATCTGATCTGCGACCTCACTCATCAGGCCCAGGGACGTGACAACCGGGTGATGGCGACAGCGGCCAGTGAACTGATGCGGTGGATGCCCCCACCCAACGACATCTCTTATGCCATGATGGTTTCATCGGAACCGAAGGGAGGGCACATCGATGACGACAC
>NZ_JHWH01000061.1 GCF_000622145.1 Paracoccus yeei ATCC BAA-599
CGGCTGAGACCCGGGATATGCGCCTGACGAGCGAGGTGGAGGTGGACGGAGCTGCCTTTGGTGGTCATGTCCGGCCCGCCAACCTGCGGGAGGAGCGTGTCGACCGGCGGCTGCTCGGCAACCGCAGCGGCAAACGCCGCGTGGTGGTCGTGCTGCGCCAACGCGGCGGCCGAACAGTCACACGGACCTTTCTGCGCGAGGCCCAGGGTGTCGACTTCGTCAGGGAGCAGACCGCCTCCGGCACCGTCGTTTCGGCCGACGAGGGCACGCACCGGGATCTTCTGGAGCCCGATTTCGACATGCAAAGAATCAATCATTCAGAGGCTTACAGTCTGAATGGCGCTCGCACAAATGGCGCCGAGAGCTACTTCTCGCGGCTGAGACGGATGATCGGCGGCCAGCATCTGAGGGTTGAAGGGCGGTATCTCGATGCCTACGCAACCCATGCCGCCTGGCTCGAGGATCACCGGGACGAAAGCAACGGATGTCTGGCAGATCGCCTGATCGGCGGGGCGCTTGCCGTGCCGGTCAGCCGGGCGTGGAAGGGATACTGGCAACGACGCGCAGCGTGACAGCGTCGCCTGCAGCCCACAAGCACATCCCCTTGCGCTTCTCCACCATACGGACGAGCTTTCGGCGCTTGGCATGGCGCAACGCCTGAACCACCTTGAACACCACAGAGTTCCT
The DNA here is from genome assembly GCF_000622145.1 of Paracoccus yeei ATCC BAA-599. Classification (GTDB taxonomy): domain Bacteria; phylum Pseudomonadota; class Alphaproteobacteria; order Rhodobacterales; family Rhodobacteraceae; genus Paracoccus; species Paracoccus yeei. Next base: position 688 of record NZ_JHWH01000061.1, read on the forward strand.
CAGGGCGGTATCCGAGATCTCGAGATCCCGTTCGGCCATGACGCGCTCGGCGAGCTCGCGCGTGGTCATCTCCCCGTCGACGTCGAGATGGCGGACGCAGATGTCGGCGATCTCGCCCTTCTTGAAGAAGCCATGGCTGACCATATACCGCACCCGCTGCCGCTCTGGAGCGGCGAACAGTTCGATCGTCGCGTTCACATGCGCCAGGTCGTGTCTGGCCTGGGCGATTTGCGCCTCATGGGCCCTGATCCGGCCGAGCATCTCGGCGCGCTTCTGCGTCAACGTCTGGATCACCAAAGGTTCGGACATGCCGACATTGGAACAAACGTCATGCCCCCGATCCAGTCGGCAATTTGGTGCGTTTGCTCCTAAGACCGCTGAAATAGTCGATGAGCCGGAATGGTTTCCCGTCTTGGCGACTGATGGGGATCATGGCCTTGCGCTTCGGCACGGAGGGCATAGTTGCCTGATGCTCAGTCCGGTGGTCATGCCCGCAGCAGCCTGGGCAGCCGGGCCAGGTTGCTGGCGGCCATTGTCAGGATGAAGCGAGAACGGACCCGCTCGACGCCTCGATAGACGGTCTGGGCCATGCCGCCCACGGTCTTGGCCCAGCCGAAGGGCTCCTCGATCCGCTTCCGATGCTTGATGGACAAGGCATAGCCCTTGTGCCGTGTGGTGCGTCCATCGATTGCCGAATGCCGCGCTTTTTGGGCGACATGCGGGGAGTGACGCAGGCCCCGCGCAGATCGGCCACGAAGCCAGCGGCATCATAGGCCTTGTCCGCGCCCAGCGTCAGCTTCCGGGTCGAGCCTGGGGAGTGACGATGCAGCATATCGAGCGCGGCCTTTCGCTCGGCATGACCATCGGCCAGGGTCAGGTCACTCTGAACGATCAATCCATTCCGGTTCTCCATCAACGCATGTCCCATGAAGCAGAGCATTGCACCCATGCCGGGGGCTTTCTTGTAAAGCCGCGCTTCTGGGTCGGTCGTGGAGACATGGGTTGCGTTGGAACGCTTCTCGCCCCTGAAGTCGACCTCGGCATTGCGGCTGCGATGGCTGGGGCGGGACATTGGGGCAATCTCGGGGTGGGTCTCGGCGGTTGGCGTGTCGAGGCTCAAAGCAGGGGCCTCATCCGCGGAGGGCGGATCGCTCGGTCCCTCGTCGTCCGGTGGCGTGCCCGCTGCCTTGGGCTTGAAGCTTTTCATCGATGCCCAAGCCTTGATCAGCGTGCCGTCGACCGAGAAGTGATCATCCGACAAAAGCGGCGCGACTTCGCGATGGGCCAGGATCGCCGCCATGACCTTGCGCGACATCTTGGTCGTCAGCAGCCGGTCGCGGTTCTTCGTGAACACCGTCGGCCTTTGGCCCGGGGCTTCGCCCGCTCAGGGCTGAAATCCGTCCCCCGGACGGATTTCCGGGCGCCCTTCACCCCAGACCAGGTCGTCGATCCCGAGGCCCACGAACCAGCGGAACAGCAGGTTATACTGCATCTGCTCAATCAGTTGCCGCTCGGACCTGATCGAGAACAGGATCTGGAGCAGGCTGGCCCGGATCAGCCGCTCCGGTGCGATCGAGGGGCGGCCAAAGGCGGTGTAACGCGCTTCAAACTCCGCATCCAGACTGGCCAGTGCGTCATTCACAACTTGCCGGATCTTCCGCAGCGGGTGCTGCGCAGGGATGCGGTCCTCAAGATCGACATAGCTGAACAGCGACCCGCTCGTCTCGTCCGCTCCGCGCATGATCACTCCCACTGTCTTCCTGCCAGTGATGAATCATGTTCTGCAAACCGCGTCGAGAAACGACTATTTCAGCAGCCTGCTAG
>NZ_JHWH01000062.1 GCF_000622145.1 Paracoccus yeei ATCC BAA-599
CCCCGGCGGCGCGGTCCTATCACGACCTGATATCGCAAGGGTTCGACCGCCTGCTTCTGGCGCAGGACTATATTGCCAGTCACCGGCTGAACGGCGAGCTGACGATATCAGGCCTGCCGACGCTGCTGCAGAAATGGCTCAGCCCGATCCTTCACAGGTTCCGGGCGGCAGCGGGCGAAGTCCCGATTCGTATCGTGGCGACCCATCAGGAATCCGACCCCCGAACGCTGGAACAGAGCTTTCGCCTGACCTATGGGAAAGCGGCCCAGCCTTACGCGCATTCCCGCGTGCTGTTCACCGACCACTGCTTTCCGGTCTGCTCGCCCGAATATCTGGAGCGCCATCCCGAGGCCCGCGACCCCGCCTCGCTGGCTCGCCTGCCGCTGATCGATATCGACTGGGGCCTTGCCTATTCGGCGGTGCCACGATGGGGCAACTGGTTCGCCGCCGAGGGCGTCTCTCCAGGCCCGGTCCGCCCTGTCGCCGTCCATTCGCTGTCCGGCCTTGCGCTGGAGGCGGCGGCAGCCGGGCAGGGGGCGGTTCTGGCGCAGGCTTCCTTCGTCGCCTCGGACCTGCAATCGGGCCGGCTGCTGCGGCTTTCGGACAGAAGGCTGCAGATGCCCGATCCTTACGTGATCTGCTGGGGTCCGATGACCCTGGGCCGGGTGCCCGCGCGCAAGTTCTTGGACTGGATGATGCTTGAGACCAAGGCCCTGCGGGGTGAAAACGTTAAGTCCAGCTAAACAATCAGGCGCTTCTTCTGCGCTGTTGCGGCGTGGTTTTGGCTATACATAAGCAGCAACTCAGCCACGAAAGGGTGCCGCCGTGTTTCTGAAGAACGCCTGGTATGTCGCCGCCTGGAGCCACGAGATCGACGCCAGCCTCAAGCAGGTTGTCCTGCTGGGCGAAAAGATCTGCGTCTTCCGCAACAGTCAGGGCGAGGTGATCGCGCTGGAGGACGCCTGCCCCCATCGCAAGCTGCCGCTGTCCAAGGGCCGCATCAAGGGCGACAACGTGGAATGCGGCTATCACGGACTGACCTTCGACTGCGCGGGGCAATGTGTCTGGGCGCCCGGCGGGGGCCGCATTCCTTCCGCCGCCAAGGTCCGCCCCTATCCGATCCACGAAAAATACGGCCTGGTCTGGATCTGGATGGGCAACGCGGCCATCGCCGATGCCGACGACATCATCGACATCCCCAACTTCGACAGCCCCGACTGGGGCATCAACTCGGGCGACGCGATGGAGCTGGCCTGCAACTACCTTCTGATGTGCGACAACCTTCTGGACCCCACCCACGTCGCTTGGGTCCATGAAGGCAGCTTTGCTCAAGCCGCGACCAAGGACACGCCGCTGAAGGTGACGCGCACGGACAATGGCGTCATCGTCCACCGCTGGATGATGAACGTCGAGCCGGCCCCCTTCTACAAGAAGATCGTCGAGTTCGACGGCAACTGCGACCGCCTGCAGCATTACGAGGTGCGCTATCCGGCCCACGCGCTGATCCGCGCGGTCTTCACCCCCGCGGGCACCGGCGGGCCGGACGGCACGCTGGACGAGCGGACCTTCGTCATGGACAGCTACAACTTCATGACCCCCGTGAACGAGCGCGAGACGCGCTATTACTGGTTCCAGCTGCGCAACGTCCGCCCGCAGGACGCCGAATTGTCGAAGATGATGGCCCACGACGTCCGCAACGCCTTTTCCGAGGACAAGGCCGTGCTGGAGGAAGTCCAGGTCGGCATGACCCACAAGACTTCGCCCCATATCGACCTGTCGATCGACGCGGGCCAGCTGCGCTTCCGCCGCCAGCTCGAGGCGATGATCGCCGAAGAGCAGATGGTCGATGAAAAGATGAGAGCCTGACGATGGCCGAGGCCTTCCGCCGTTTCCGGGTGGTCCGCAAGGTGCCGGAAAGCAGCGTTATCACCTCGTTCCACCTGGCGCCTGCCGACGGCGGGCCGCTGTGGGAGGCGCGGCCGGGGCAATACCTGACCCTGCGCGTCCCGGCCGAGGGCGGGACGGTGCTGCGGACCTATTCGCTGTCCTGCGCGGTGGATGCGCCCGACTTTCACCGCATCACCGTCAAGCGCGAGTCGCTGGGTTCCGTCTGGCTGCACGACCGCGTGGCGGAAGGCGACGAGATCGAGATCGCCGCCCCCCGCGGCGCCTTCCACCTAGACGAGGACAGCACCCGCCCGGTCCTGCTGGTGGCGGGCGGGG
>NZ_JHWH01000063.1 GCF_000622145.1 Paracoccus yeei ATCC BAA-599
CTTGTTGCCCAGCCTCACCTCGACCTCTGCGCTTTCGCCTGCGGCGAACATCTGCGCGACCGTCCCGGCATCAGCGATGGGCCCGACGAGGATGCCGTCCTGGCCGGCCGCCAGCAGCTCCTCCAGTACGTCCATCACGTCGCAGCTGCCTCCGGACATGCAGTTGTCTCCATGGTCCAGCAGCAGGACGGGGGCCGAACCGTCGGCCAGCGTGATCGCGCGGTCGATGGACTGCGCCAGCGGCTCCTCGTGATAGACATATTCTTCGCGGCGACGCCATGCCTCCCGGCCGAGTTCCCGCGCAACCTCGGTCGCCAGTTCAGGGGTATCGGCGACGGTGACGATGGAAAGGCCCGTTTCCGCGAGGTCCGCAATGGGGAAACCACCGAAGACGGTCACGGCCTGAACGCCGGGCCGCGTCTCGGCCTGACGTGCCATGGCGACAAGGTCCGTCATGGCGCAGTCGGTCGTCGTGTTCATGCAAAGGGTCGCGGCCAGCATGGGCGGATGGCACAGCGCCATCTCAGGGCGCGGACCGCCGTCGAGAAGCGGCGCGAACAGGCGCGCGACATGCTCACCTGTCTCGACCATATCGACGTGAGGATAGGTCTTGAAGCCCACGATCACGTCGCTGTTGTCCAGCATGGTCTGCGTGATGTTCCCGTGCAAATCGAGTGCCACGCCGATCGGAACAGCAGGCGCGGCAGCTCGCACCCGTGCCAGAAGTTCACCCTCGCCATCGTCATGGCTGCGGGTCGCCATGGCACCATGCAGATCCAGAAGGATGCCGTCGCATCCTTGCTCAACGGACCCGAGGATTGCCTGTGCCATTGCCTCAAATGCGTCGTCCTCGACAGGGCCTGAAGGCATGGCATGGGCGATCAGCGGCACGTCGATCCGAACCCCGATGTGGCGGGCAAAGGCATGAAAGGCGCCCAGAGCCGTGGGCGAACCCTCCGCCGCCGCCAACGCCTCGTCCCCCAATAGCGGATTGAACGAGACCAGTGGCGTCGGAACGGGCGAAAACGTGTTCGTCTCGTGGTTCAGGCGGGCAAGGACCAGGCGCTTGCTCATGCGGCGACTTCCTCGCGGCGCTCGGCCCTGCGCCGGTGGTAGTCCAGCACGGCCTCCAGCAGCACCTGCGCCTCGGCGGAACATTCCTTCGGCACTGTAGCTTCGGCCGGGTTGTGCGACGGCCCGCCTTCGCAGGGCACGAGAATCGTAGGCAGTGGCGGCGCAGCTGCTATAAGGACGGCGTCGTAGTCTGCCCCCCAGATCACCTCGCGCGTGGAAAGCCCGGGCGCTCTGGCCCGCTCCCCCGCGATGCATTCGGGATCTAAACCCATGGGCGGCGTGCGCGAGATAGAGTTAAGTCGCGACAAGAGACAGGTTGTCAAAAAGCTGTGGCGGTTGAGCATTGGGCTTCTGCTTGGGATTTGTTTTCGGTAACTATATAGATGGAGTTGTCCCAGAGAAGCCTTGCTGGGAAAATCGTTTGATGGCCATACTGAACTGCCCCCCCTTTCGACCGGACAGTCCAGCATGACCATGAGAGGCTCAAGCCTGTGCTTGAGGACATGCTCATGTCCAACGACGATATCCGCCGGATCGAGGTAATCACCGGCGTCGCGCGCCGCCGCTACTGGCCAGCCCACGAGAAGCTGCGCATCCTCGAGGAGCTTATTCGTCGGGAAGGATCGCACAACTGCGTGCCACACCGTGCCGCTCCAGAACACCTTCGATGATCTTTGCCGCGAATTTCCCATGCAGGGCGGTTTCCTTCAGGGCATAGACACGGCCAGAGCGGATCATGTCAGCCCAGGCGTCCAGCGCGGCCAAGTGATCGGCGGGG
>NZ_JHWH01000064.1 GCF_000622145.1 Paracoccus yeei ATCC BAA-599
GGGGATCGAGCCGCTTCAGGCGGCTTCTCTTCTCCCTTGGGCGCAACGCGAGACCCTCTGAAAGAAGGTTTATGTGTTCCTCCCTGCGTTGCAGGGCGAGCAGATAATTTGGCCTTGTGCCAAATTGTCTAGTGAGTACACATAAACCTTCCTTCAGAGGGGCGGTTCATGGGCGCGCGAGACGATGAGGAACAGTTGCGCTTCGACCGCCGCGTCGGGGGCAGGATGCCTCATCTCGGCGCCTCGCGCAGCTTCGCGATCCTCCGCTGCGCCAAGATCAAGACCTTGGGCAACATGGGCGCCTCTCTTCAGCACATCTTCCGGGAACGCGACACGCCCAATGCCGATACCCGGCGTACCCCCGACAACACCGTCCTGGTCGGCGGCGACAACAGCCAGGCTGTCCTCGATGCCTGGAAGGACCGCGCCCCCGAGAAGATCCGCAGCAATGCTGTTCACGGGCTGGAATACTTCGTCGGCGGCTCTCCCGAAGCCCTGAAGGCCATGAGCCGGCAGGAGCAGGATGCCTACTTCGCCGATGCTCTGGACTGGCTCAAGGCCCGCCACGGGCCCGAGAACGTCCTTTCCGCAGTAATCCACCGGGACGAGACCACACCCCACATGACGGTGATGACCATTCCCCTCGACGAGCGTGGCAAGCTGAACGCCCGCGCCATCGTCGGCAGCCGGGAACAGCTCTCGGCCATGCAGACCGACTTCGCGGAAAGGGTCGGCAAGGCCCATGGGCTGGAACGCGGCCTGCAGGGCTCTCCGACGCGCCATGAGCGGGTCCAGAGGGCCTATGCCCACATCAGCGACCCGGATGCCGCTGTGAGCCTCCCAGAGCGCCGCAAGGGGGCCATTCTGGGCATAGGCGGTGAGACGGAGGCAGAATGGCGCCAACGAGCCTCAGAGGCCGCCTCAGACGCTCTCAGGGGCGTTCAAGCGGCTCGGCATCGGGAGAACCGCGATCATGCGGCCGAGGTCTTCGCCCTCAAGCAGCAGATCACCGGCCCGCCGAAGATGCAGACGGAGCTGAGCAAGCTTCAGTACGAGAACCGCAGGCTGCAGCGGGAGCTGAAAGCTACCGAGACCCGGGCCGAGCTGATTGCCCAGCAGAACCGCCGCCTGGGCGCGATCCAGGACGGCATGGTGGCAGGCGGCCGCGCCTTTGCCCGGGAAAACGGCCTGGATGAGAAAGCCTTCATGACCCGCCTGCAAACAGCGGCCAAGGAGGCCCTGGAAGCGCTCGATGCCCCGGCGGCACAGCCCGCCGTCAAGGCCAAGGCTCCCGCCAGGACCAGAATACAGCTCAAGCCCACGATCGAGCACGCCCCGAAGGCAAAGCCGATAGTCCAGGAGCAGGTCAGAGACGAACCCGGGATCGAGCACCGGATCAAGCCCAAGGACGACGCCTGGGATGACGGCCACTAGCCCGTCCGGCCAGCCTGCCAGTTTGCCAACCAGCTACTGAGGGGACGGAACTGTAGCAGGAAATGCCATTTGGCATCGTTACACTGCCAAATGCGGGACTTGAGCCAGCCTAGGCTGGCCGAATGGGCTGTTTGGCAAGCGTTACAGATCGTAGACGCCAAACAGCCGGCTTAAGGATGGCAAAGTCGCAATCCCGACGTGATCTTTCGCCCTGTAGGCCCGTGACTGGTCAGCGATCGAGGCCGGCGGCCTTGCGCAGCGTCTCGTCGATCCGGGTCTGCCAGCCGGGGCCACCGGCCCGGAAATGGTCCAAAACCTCCGGGCTGAGCCGGATCGTCGTGCTGATCTTCGGGCTCTCGGATCTTGGCCGGCCGCGCTGCACGGGGGCCTTGGCAAAGGCC
>NZ_JHWH01000065.1 GCF_000622145.1 Paracoccus yeei ATCC BAA-599
GTGCAGCTACCTGGTCGATGCGGAACGCCAAGGCCGGGAGCATTGCCCGCCGGAGGTGGTGCGGGGCGACTTGGCGCGGACGCAGGAGCTGATCGACAGCATCGGGCGGCAGTGGACCTACACGCACGGAGTGTTGTCCTTCGCGCCCGAGGATGCGCCCACTGTGATCGAGCAGGAGGCCGCGATGGACGCCTTCGAAGCCTTTGCCTTCGCCGGCCTCGATGTCGATCAGTTCGACATCTCCTGGGTGCGGCACCAGCACACCGAGGGTGGGCGGGTGGAGCTGCACTTCGTGACCCCGCGCATGGAGCTGGCCTCCGGGCGGGCGCTCAACATCGCGCCGCCCGGCTGGGAGCGGAGCTTTTCCACCCTGCGGGACGCACTGAACCTGGAGCATGGCTGGGCGCGCCCGGATGATCCGGCGCGGGCGCGGGAAGTGGCCTTCGAGCTGTCGCCGCCTTGGGCGCAGCACGGATTCCACCTGAAAGAGGGCAAGGAGGCCGTCCACGGCTACGTGGCGGCCCTGATCGAGCGGGGGGCGGTGCATGACCGTGTCAGCCTGGTCGATGCGCTGACCGAGGCCGGGCTGGAGGTCACGCGGGCAGGCAAGGACTACGTGACGGTGCGCGATCCCGACACCGACGAGCGCCTGCGGCTCAGGGGCCGCATCTACGAGAAGGACTGGAACGATGACGCGGAGCTTGGCCGAGCGGCTGCACGAGAGGTTGGAGAGCCAGACGGCCGAGATCGCGGCCTTGACCGAGAGCGAGCTGCAGAAGCTCTCGCAGCGTGTGAGCGCGAGCGTGAGCACCGAGCTGACCGAAATCGAGATCGCTATCGCCCGAGCCACGCATGGGATCAGGAGCGCGCTGCCACAGCTGAAATGGATCTTGGGGCTGACCTGGGGCGCGCTGATCGTGAGCTTGATGCTGACCGGCTTCTTGCTTTGGCGCTCGAGCCAGCCCTTGAGGGTGGTGGAGGACATGCCCTTGGAGACGTTCCAGAGCGAGGGGCAGAGCTACCTGGTGGTGCCCGAGAACGCGACCCCGCTGCAATGCACCACGCCCTCGGGGCGGAAAGCGATTTGCCTGCATATGAAGAATGGGGACTGAGCCATGGACCAGCTCACGGCATTGGAGCGCGCCTTGCTCGAACAGTTCAGGCTCTTGGCGAACGAGTTCGATCAATCGGAGAGCGCGTCCGAGGAATATTCGAAGAAGGTGGGCGCATGGTCGCAGCGCATCTCGCAGCGACAATCAGCGATCGAGGCCCGCTTGTCGCAGATCGAGGCCACACAGCAGCGCTTGAGCGCGGGCTTGGAGAACTTGAACGCGGCCTTAGCCAAGCAGACCGCCTCAACCACGCACTTGGTGCAGCAGGTGAACGCGTTGCTGAAAGAACGCTGACATTAGTCCAGGAGCGCAAAGCGCACGAATGGGAGTTGGAGCGGGCCGCAAGGCGGGAGCGCGACAGGGGCCACGATCACGAGCTTTAAGTTAGCCCCTCAAGGCAACCCTACTTTGTTTTTGGCTGAATTGGCAGAAGAACAATGAGATAGCCCCGGCCGTGATCCATACATCTGCAAGATTGAACACAAAGGGGTGCCATGCCCCAAAGTGCAGATCGAGATAATCGGTCACCACTCCATAC
>NZ_JHWH01000066.1 GCF_000622145.1 Paracoccus yeei ATCC BAA-599
GCACGGCGCGGGCGATGCGGTGATCGGCATCAACCCGGCTTCGGACAATCTGGCGAACTGCCAGGCGCTTCTGGTGGCGCTGGACGAGATGCGGCAGGCCTTTGCCATCCCGACGCAAAGCTGCGTGCTGACGCATGTGACGAATGCTCTGGCGCTGCTGGAGCGCGGCGCGCCGGTGGACCTGATCTTTCAGTCCGTCGCCGGCACCGAGGCCGCGAACGCGGGTTTCGGCGTCTCGCTCTCGGTCCTGGCCGAGGCGCATCAGGCGGGGCTGGCGGCGGCGCGCGGCACCGTGGGGCAGAACTGCCTGTATTTCGAAACCGGGCAGGGCGCGGCCCTGTCGGCCGAGGCCCATCACGGCGTCGACCAGCAGACGATCGAGGTGCGGGCCTATGCCGTCGCCCGCGCCTTCCAGCCGCTGCTGGTCAACACGGTCGTGGGCTTCATCGGGCCGGAATACCTGTATGACGGCAAGCAGATCACGCGCGCCGGGCTCGAGGATCATTTCTGCGGCAAGCTTCTTGGCCTGCCGATGGGGGTCGATGTCTGCTATACCAACCATGTCGAGGCCGACCAGGACGACATGGACAACCTGGCGACGCTGCTGGCGCAGGCCGGCGTCAGCTTCGTCATCACCGTGCCGGGCGCAGACGACGTGATGCTGGGCTATCAGAGCCTTGCCTTCGAGGACATCGCCTATCTGCGCGAGGTGACCGGCCTGCGGCCTGCGCCCGAATTCGCGCGCTGGCTGGCCGAGTACGGGCTGGCGGGGCAGGGGGCGGCCATGCTGCCGGACGCGGCCGCCCTGGCCCGGCGCCTGGGGCTGCCGGCATGAGCGCGCCCGATTTCGCCCGCCTGCGCCGCCTGACGCCCGCGCGGGTGCGGCTGGACGCGGCCGTGCGCCCGCTGTCCCTGCCGGCGCTGCTGGCCTTTCAAGAGGACCACGCCGCCGCCCGCGACGCCATCCACGCACCTCTGGACCGCGCGGCGCTGGCGGATGCGCTGGCGCCGAGCCCCTGCCTGTGCGTGGACAGCCGCGCCACCGAGCGCGCCACCTATCTGCGCCGCCCCGACCTGGGCCGGCAGCTGGCGCCGGGCACCGACCTGCCGCGCCTGGACTGCGCGCTGGCGCTGGTCATCTGCGACGGGTTGTCGGCGCCGGCGGTGGCGGCGCAGGCGCCGGGCCTGGTCGCGGCGCTGTCGCGGCACCTGCCCGAGCTGGCCGCGCAGCCGGTGGTGCTGGTACGCGGCGGCCGCGTCGCCATCGGCGATCCCATCGGCCTGGCGCTGGGGGCGCGCATGGTGCTGGTCCTGATCGGAGAGCGTCCGGGCCTGTCGGTCGCCGACAGCCTGGGCGCCTATCTGACGCTGGCGCCGCGCCCCGGCCTGCGCGACAGCGCGCGCAACTGCGTGTCGAACATCCACCTGCGCGGCGGGCTGTCGCACGAGGAAGCCGCCGACCGCCTGTCCTGGCTGGTGGCCGCCGCGCAGCGCATCGGCGCCACGGGCGTCGCGCTGAAGGATGAAAGCGGGACGGCGCGGGTGCCGGGCGACCGCCCGACAGATCGTCTGGGATGACGGCCGCGCGCTTGAGCCTCCGCCCCGGTCATGGTGGTGACATAATGCGGATTACTAAGGTATTATGAT
>NZ_JHWH01000067.1 GCF_000622145.1 Paracoccus yeei ATCC BAA-599
GCGCGGGACAGTTGTGTAGCCATCATTGTTCTTCCGGCGCCAAAGAATGCGTGGATCAACCCCTGGGAAATGAAGGTCCATCTGCTGCTGAGCACGCTCTGACATCTTGAGGCGCTTGTTAGTTGCTTGTCGTCCGTTTGCCATCGTTAGCCCTGCCGTCTTCGTAGCCTCAACATGAAGATAAAGCGCCTGCCAAGCAAACCGTGCTACAGCCGACTTAGCGGCATTGAAATCATCCAATAGGCCAATTCGCAATATCTAAGTTCGGAGATTTATACGTCGTTAGCTGAGCTAAATCTCGCTATATAGCGCATTAGGTTCGAACTTTTCCGTTTTATATCAGTTCTATTCGCGCTCCTGCGGTGCTCCCGTGCTTGTGTGCTTACGTGCTCTGCGTCTTCACCGTTCTCCTGGGGAATTGCAAAAGGGGGGTGGCAGCCCTCGGCCGCAGACACTGCACCTGGTGCGCAGCACCATGTCCTTGGCCGCCTCAAAGGTATCGAAGGCCACAGCGGCAGCGGAGAATTGCACGGCCTGGATGCTGGCCGGATTAGTGGGAAAGCCCGCTGTCCCGGTCATGGTCACGCTCTTCCCGCTCCCGCAACCGTTCCTGTTCCTTGAGACGTTCGGCCTCCTGAACCTGCTGGCGCTCCTCGGCCTGACGATCCTGCTGCAGCCCGGTAGCGCGCCCCGCCAGCGCATCACGATCGATCCCCTGCGCCGCCTCCCGCATCCGCTCGGCAAGGCTGCGAGCAGGATTCAAGGTTTGACCCCGCTCAGGCTGGTACTCGCGCTGACCTTGGCGGGCCTCCCATGCCGCGCGCAACCGGGCCGCAAGGTCCTGTCGCTCATTGGCACTGTCGCCTGAGGCTATACCCCCGGCATGGGACAGCCCCCGCTCCGGTGCAAGGCGTTCCGCAGCCCGTTCCAGCCAGGAACGTGCTTTATCGGCCAGCTCCTGCGCCACGCGGGCCACCTCGGCGGCTTGTGCCTTCACCTCGCGCCAGACCTGCACCGCCGCGACCTCGATGCCGCGCTCCTTCATCTGCCACGCCCCGGCGGAAAGCTGCGGCAGGGGCTGACGGTCCAGCGAGACGGCCCGGACTGTCTCGCGCAGGGCCTCGGCCTCGTCGCCGCGCTCACGGGCCTCCAGGGCGCACTCCTGGGCCTCGATGCGCTGCGCCTCCAGCGTCCGGTGATCCACGCGCTCATGGGCACCGCAACGCTCAAGGGCGCGGTTGGTGTCCTGCGCCCAGGCCTCCCGCCAGCCCTCCAAGAGCTCCTTGGCGTTCCAGTCGCGGTTCTTGGTGGTGAACCCCTCCGGGCCGATCTCGCGGGTGGTCAGCAGGATATGGGCATGGTGGTTGCGCTCGTCGCCCTCACGGCCGGGCGCGTGCAGGGCGATATCCGCCACCATGCCACGGTTCACGAATTCGCGCTGGCAGAACTCGCGGACGAGCTCGACGCGCTGCGCATGGTCCAGCTCATGCGGCAGCGCCACGCGGATCTCGCGGGCGACCTGGCTGTTCTTGCGCGTCTCGGTCGCCTCCACCGCGTTCCACAGCGCCGCCCGGTCCTGCACCCAATCGGGCGCGTCCTCAGGGGCGAGGG
>NZ_JHWH01000068.1 GCF_000622145.1 Paracoccus yeei ATCC BAA-599
CGGTGTCGTCATCGATGTGCCCTCCCTTCGGTTCCGATGAAACCATCATGGCATAAGAGATGTCGTTGGGTGGGGGCATCCACCGCATCAGTTCAATCTTACGCTCCTCCTGGGCACATGGTCTCAGCCCTGGGGACCGTCATCCGGAGGACTCCACGGCGCAAGTCGGCCGGCTGCGTACTGCAGCGCAGGCCGCAGCCTCGACGCGCAGCAGTGCGGGTGCAGCTGGAACACCTGCACGCCTGGGGGCGGATCTATGATGCAGGTGGCAGCGGCTGCAAAGACTGCCCTCGAGGGCCGTACCCCCGCACCTATGGTTCCTGCAGGGGACCGGGTTGTCTAGTCGCGCCTCGCAGGTCAAGCGCCCTTTGCGGCTTCTCCATCCAGATCACCCGTCGTCTGCTCATTGCCCAGCAGTTCCTGCCCCGGACGCTTCAATGCGCCGTCGGCATGAAGGTAGTGATAGAGGGTCGAAGGTCTGATCCCGCCGAGCTCCGCGCAGATCGAGGGAATCGACCGCTCGCGATCAGCCATCAGGTGCCGGGCATAGCGTAGCTTGTCGGCCGTCATGACCCGTGGCCGGCCACCCTTCCGCCCCCGAGCGCGGGCCGCGGCGAGGCCCTCCCTGACTCTCTGGCGGATCACGTTACGCTCCATTTCGGCAAACGCCGCCTGGATCTGAAGGAACGCACGCCCCTGCGGCGTGGTGGTGTCCATCGGTGAATTGAGCGCCCGAAACCCGATCTGTCGCGCGGCAAGAGTATCGATCAGCTGCACCAGTTCGCTGGCGAGCCGGCCCAGGCGATCGAGATCGAGTACGACGAGAACATCTCCGGCCCGCAGCCAGTCCAGGCAGGCCTTGAGGCCGGGCCGGTCCTTGGCCCCCGTTGCCCCCGATGCACGGTCCTCGAACACCCGCTCGCAGCCTGCGGCAGCGAGCGCATCGAGCTGGCGGTCCATGATCTGACCACCCTCTGATGTCGAGATACGGGCGTAGCCGACGAGAGCCATCGTCCGCCCCCCCTTTACTGCATCCTGATGTGCGACAAACATATGACCGCAATCTGTTATCGGAAACAGATTACTGCGATTTTATCGTAAGACGGACGGGCGCTCAGGGGCCCGCGCGCCCGTCGGCCGGACGGATTTGCGACAAACAGGTGTTTGTCGCAGGCTGGTCGTGTGATCTGCACATGTTGTGGCGGGTGCGCTGGCCGGGGTCGAGCTTGCGCGGCCGCCTCGTAGAGTAGGAGCGTAGGAGCTTGTCCCCGTGCCGCGAGATGCGCCCCTGCCTTAACAGGCCGCTGAAATAGTCCTGCCTCGACAGTGGTTTGAGAACATGATTCACCGTCGGCATGATAACGGCGGGGG
>NZ_JHWH01000069.1 GCF_000622145.1 Paracoccus yeei ATCC BAA-599
CCTTGCCGATCGTCATGCAGGCGATTGACATGGCTTGTAATGGCCAACCTGCCGGACACGTTCTTTTCTCACTGTGGGCGCGGTCTCCCGACAACCCTCTTGTCGTAGTCGAGAACCCCACGACCTTTGCGGCCGAGGCGGGCTACCAAGGTGAGAGGAAGGTAGATACCTGGCGCCGGCGGATGAAGAGCCTTCGAGACTTGGGGATGATCGCGACGAAGCCAGGACCCTCAGGAGAGTTTCACTACGTTCTTCTACTCAACCCTAACACCGCCGTTGAGTGGATGAAGACTCATGGAAAGGTTCAAGACGAAGTCTATGGGCGCTTCATCGACCGTTTGGCCGAGGTGGGGGCCTACGGGGATATTGTAGGAATACGAGAATTTTGGACAGAGCAGGCCGCTGCAGCAGCAACAGCGTCTTCGCCCTCAAGCACTTCCTCTGATGCCGTGGCTGCTTCAGCCGGCGCAGAGGCGGCGTCGGAATAATCATGGAGGTTACGATGACCAGGAGAAGAGTAGCCGGCCTTAGGTGCCTTCCGCCCATCTAAGGCCGTCAAAAAGAAAGCCCAGCCTAAGAAGGCTGGGCATGGCGGACTGCTACCGCGCTTGCAGAGAAAGGCTCCAACCAAAGGCTCTGCAAGCGCACCTTATCTGATCCAGCCCCCCTTTTCCACATGCGCCCCGACTGCTGAACATGGGAAGCGCATTCCCCGCCATGGGCCTCCACCACGTCCACCTTCTGAGCAAGAGCGCATTGAGATCACCAAGACGTTTTCAGCCAAAAAGACGCTTCCAAAATCCCTTGGACTGTGGGCCAGGCAAAGCTTCCGGGGAAGCCGCAGGCGCAGCCTTTTCCTGTGCTGTCCGAAGATCGGATAGCAAGCCGGTTGCCTGGGCACGCCAGCGGTCCCGATCCTCTTTCAGGTCCGCCGACACCTCCCGCTCACGAGCAAGGGCTTCCCGTTCCTTTTCAAGAAGCTGCTCCAACATGGCGACCTTGCTGGAATCTTCCGTTCCGGGGCGTTCCAAGGCCGGTTCATGGTGCACCATTGGTGCGCGTTCCGGTCCGTTTTGGGGGAACGCTCTGGCCAGTTCGGAGGGGTCAATCGAGAATGTGCCATCCTCATTTCTGACCGCGCTTAAGCGACCTGATTTTATGGCCCTGTTGAGCGTTGACTTGCTCTTTGAGATGGCCTTCGCAGCTTGAGAAAGGGTCAGCAATGACATGGAACGCCCATCGTTCTGTGGTGCACCATTTTAGCCGTTCTGACCGGAACGCGGAACGGCCTCATTCAGCTTCTTCCGTCGAGGGCAGG
>NZ_JHWH01000070.1 GCF_000622145.1 Paracoccus yeei ATCC BAA-599
ACAATGACGCCGATAGACTGGACAGGCGAGCCTGTCCGACGCTGCGCCAGTTGCGTGACTTTGGCCGTTTCGATGTCTTCGGCAGACACCCCCATCCGCCGTAGTTCGTGAAGTGAAATCCTGCCCATCCCTCGCCTCGATAGTTGTCTGGTGGACAACTTAAGTTGTCTGGTGGACAACTGTCAATTTCTGTTTTTCTCAGCCCAGCAAGGCCGAAACCGCCAAAATGCACCAGCGTATCCATATATCCTAAGAGTCTTAGATGCACCGGCACGCGCAGATTGGCCGTTTGGTTGCGCTGCACGGTCGGGACATGCTGGGGAAAAAGAAAGTGAAACGGCTGCGCCAGAGGGCCAGAGAGAACGCCGCTGGCGTCCTGTAAGGGCAGACCAAGGCCCAAGGCTTAGAAGGAACCCTAGAAGCGCGCTGTGGCGCTCTCACGCCTGCTTGCGGGGCCTGCCGCCCTTGGCGCCATTCGTCCGTGCGGCCGCGGCCTTGGCAGGGGAGGACGACTTGCCCCCTTCCGCGCCAAGCAGCGCGGCCATCCAGCGGCGCGTTCCATAGATGCCCTTCATGAAGCCAGGAACGTAGACGTCCGCGTCCAGGCGGGGCCAATGCAGCCCAAGGCCCGACGGGGTGATCTCGATCTCGGCCAGATCGTCCGGATCGGCCCCGGCCAGGTCTTCCACAAGATGCACCGGGACCATGATGGTGACGCCGCTGCTCAGGCCCACCACGAGGCAGTTCTGGCGGGCGTCATATTCGGCACTGACGGCATAGCCGTTGCGGCGCAGCTCCTCGCCTTGGCGAACGGCAGACTGAAACTCTTGCTCAGAAATCTCCATGGATGGCGCTCCATTGCGGGCAGAGGGTGGACAGGTGCGCGGCCAGATCCTTCTGGATGCGCAGTTCTTCGCGGCGCGAGAAGCCATAGCTTTCCCGCAGGCTTGGTGGACCATCAGGACAGTTCAGCACGAACACGGCCTCTCCCTTGGCCCCGATAACGTGGACATGAGCAGGGCGGTGATCGGCAGGGTAGATCACCACCCGCAAGCCATCGAGGCGAAGAACAGTCGGCATGGCGCACCTTAGCAAAAACCCAAGCGCTTGGGAATAATGATGAGACGTAGCACCACTTGGCCATCCCTCCAACTGGACCTGCAGCCTTCCTGACAGTACCACGATCCCCTTGCTTGTAATCTCTTCGCCAGCATACTCTCGTGGCCACGACAAGGCTTCGCCTTGCCCTGACCACTCGCGCTGATGAGGGGGCGTGCCGCCCCCTTCAAACCCCCGGTCCGC
>NZ_JHWH01000071.1 GCF_000622145.1 Paracoccus yeei ATCC BAA-599
AAAGCCGACTACTTTCGTGTGAATATTCCTGCGGAATTCCCAGAAAAAATATCAGGCATCAAAGCCCAAGAAAATAAATCAACTATTTGTTTTTATTGAATCTTTGTTGACACTGCCGGAATGAGGATTTATCTGCGGGTCCGGGTAAGCCAGCCAGCGCCACGCCAGCCAGCCGCCCATTCGGACAGTCAGCCAGACAGGAGAAAACAGATGACCCATTCCGCATGCAATGCCTGCGCATTCTATGAGGATCACGTCGCGAACTCTGCCAGCACGCTGTCGGATTCAGGTCTTTGCCGGGCCAATCCGCCGGTGACGCAGAAGGACCCGGAAAGCCGTGGATACTGGCCGGTGGTCAAGTCCAGCGACTGGTGCGGGCAATACACCGCCGCCTTCGCGGCCGAGTGATCGCGGCACTGATGCCGGCACGGATGCAGGGCAGCCTTCGGGCTGCCTTTTGCATTGGGGGCAAACCGCCCTGACACGGGATAGTCATTGCGCAGGCCGTTGCACATCCCGCAGGACCACCGTCCTATGGGACGAAAGGCGGCGGGCCAGACCCGCCGCGCAATCGACAGGAAAGCCGGACATGAACCGCCGTCATCTTCTTTGCCTTGCCCGGACAGGCAGCATCCTGGCCGCACTCTGGGCGTCGCCCGGCCAGGCCCAGCAGCCGCCGGCGCAGGGGGCCAGGGCAGTGGGGACGATCGTCCTGCAATCCGAATCGGTGCCGCTGATCAGCACCATCCCGGGGCGCGCGGTGGCGCGCGACGCGGTCAGCATCCGTCCCCGCGTCGACGGCTTCGTGACGGACATCCTGTACAGCCCCGGCCAGCCCATCAAGGCGGGCGCGCCCATGTTCCAGATCGACCGCACCACCTATCAGGCCTCGGTCGAACAGGCCCGCGCCAATCTCGCCTCGGCCAGGGCGGCCGTGCCGCAGGCCCAGGCGGCCTATGACCGGACCCGGCGGCTGCAGGGCTCTGCCGCGACCCAATCCTCGCTCGAAGAGGCGCTGGCGACGCTGGAACAGGCCCAGGCGGCCGAAATGGCGGCCGAGGCCGCCCTGCGCACGGCCGAGGCGCAGCTGTCCTGGACCACGATCACCAGCCCGCTGGACGGCCTGCCCTCGGTTTCGGCGGTGTCGGTGGGCGATCTGGTCACGGCCGGGCA
>NZ_JHWH01000072.1 GCF_000622145.1 Paracoccus yeei ATCC BAA-599
CCCCGGCCAAGGACCTGCCTCTGCCGCATTCGCCCCTAGCGCTGCGCGGGCGGGTTCTGGCCCTGTCGGATGGCCGCTATCGTGTGACCGGCCCGATCTATCACGGGCAGGTCCTTTCAATGGGACGGGCGGCGCTGCTGGATACGGGCGCCGCGCGGATCGTGGTCTGCGAGCAGCCGCACGAGCCGCTGGATATGGGCGTGTTCACCTGCCTGGGGATCAGGGAACTGTCGGCGCGCTTCCTGCACCTGAAATCGCGCATGTACTGTCGCCCCGTGTTCGAGCCCTTGGCGAAAACAGTGGTCGAATGCGCAAGCTCGGGCGTTACAAGCTCGAACTATGATCTCTTCGCCTTCCGGAAGCTGGCGCGGCCGACATATCCGCTGGATGACAAGATCACTTGGCAAGCCTGACGGCGTTCCGCGCTGGCGATGCGATCATACGCTTAAGGAGTTGGTTCTGCTGAGAGAGAGTGCCATGCAGCTGATGGTCGACGAAGGCCACAAATTGTTGATCGTCATGGCGGCGAGCGTCGTGCCCCAGCGACCCCCTCTCGGCATATACACATTAGTTATCGGCCTGTGGCGCCTTGGGCGGCTGGGACTACGGCCAGGAAGGCATCGTTTTCCTCGGGATTGGCGATGGTGACGCGCGCCCAGTCCAGGAAAGGCTTCTCCTGCCATGCCTTGATCAGGACACCATGACGGCGCAGCGCCTCGGCGAAGTCGGCGGCGGGGCCGGCTGTGCGGAAGAACAGGAAGTTGCCGTGGCTGGGCGCGACCTCGTAACCCCTGGCGCGCAGGCTCTCGGCCACGCGGGCGCGTTCGGATGCGGTGAGCGCGACCACGCGGGCCAGATGGCCGGTATCCTGCAGCGCGGCCAGTGCCGCCGCGCCGGCCAGCGCGTTGATGGCGAACGGGTTGCGGGTCTTGCGCAGCGCCCGCACCAGGTCGGCGTCCGAGCAGATGCCATAGCCGACCCGCGCCCCGGCTAGGCCATAGGCCTTGGACAGCGTGCGCAGCGACACCCATGGGTGTCCCGCCTCGCGCAGCATTTCGAGGGCGTCGAAGGCCAGATCGTCGGACAGGTATTCGCGGTAAGCCTCGTCGAAGACGACCAGCGCGCCCTGCGGCACCGCGGCCAGCAGCCGGGCGAAGTCGGCCTGCGGCACGGCAGGGCCTGCCGGG
>NZ_JHWH01000073.1 GCF_000622145.1 Paracoccus yeei ATCC BAA-599
AGTTTGAATCATGCCGCCCGCCGGCGCTCAGGGAAATTTATAGGTCCTGACTCTAGGGACGCGGGAGCTGAGCATTCCGAGCCTACTCAATGAGCCCGGCCCCAAGATAACAATTTCAGATATTGAAAGGCCGAAACCGAACAGTTAAAGAAAACTGAAGAGTTCTGCCAAAGATTCTCGGAGCAAACGTTGCGTGCCACCTAACTAATTTCCTGCGTTGTTGCAGTCTCTGCGCCAGCGTTGACAGACGAAGTGCCCGGACTATTCACCAGCTGCCTTCCGACTAGCAACAACAGAACCTATGAGCCAGATCGATATGGCTTGACCTATAGCCGACTTAAACCTCTGAAGCATGATGTCGAAATTACTGAATGCTCTTTCCTGCCGCGTCAAGCGCGCAAATTTGAAATTAATAATTTGCCTTGTTTTGAACACGTCAAGTGAACCCGTAGAATCCATTGAATTTGGTGTGCGCTACATGAAGAGAGAAAGGAGATAACGTTGCTAAAAGCCGGTTTTTCGGGCTCAAATTGCTACAAAACGGCGAACATATCAGGTAATTTACAGTCGAGGAAAGCGAATAATGGGATTTGTTGGCCCGGCAATAGCCAAAATATATAATTGGACATGATAATCCCGGATATTGAGGTTCTTGGGTTTTATACATATGACAGTTTTTTCGTTAACGGTTAAAAAATTCCAAAAAAATAAATTATGGACAAAATAGGTTCCACACAAGCGAACCTACGCATTGCGGTTCAGACAACAATGCGGAAATTCGTAATTAAAGAACAATTGCTAGGAGAAGGCGCAAGTGAACTCTATATTCAGAATAATACTTGGATTTTTAAGGCCTAAATCTGCTGAAAATATGTTTGCTCGAATTCTTCTGTATATTACAGCAACTATCGGCGCAATTGTTTCAATATACATAACCATGCACAGGATGTGAAATATGGCAAGCAACATAATAAATGACGGAGCTGAGAGCAAGGCTGAAGGTAGCCCCGTATTTTACAGTTATAAATACCCTTCGGCAGCACTGAGTAAATTAACGTTTCATATATACGCACCCGGCGCAGTTTTTGGATATAATCCGCCTGGGGTCGCTGTGGTTGAGTATTTCGATCCCATAGCAGGGGCTCTGATGATGTGACCGCCCCCCCCGACGGCTTCGCTGTGCCAGGG